>NZ_CP197234.1:8165000-8954086 GCF_052075995.1 Bradyrhizobium sp. 613_E4_N2_2 | reverse complement strand
CGTCAAAAAACTTCTATTGAGAGATAAAGTTGCGTTGTGAGTGCCATGAAGGGGTCCCGCCAGGATCCTTCAAAGGGCACGACCTCGAGCGATTCCATCGTCGGACACAGCTCCGCCGTTCGGCGCGAACGCCGCGGGTCGGACTAGCGATGTCAGAGATGGAGGGGTCGCGAGGTCAGCGCGTACTCGGCGCTCCGTCACACGCGGGAGGCTGGAGGTTGGGCTGATCTAAACCGGCATCGTTGGAGTAGGTGGCTTGTTTCAATACCGCGTTGAGTCCGTAAGACATGATACCCTCCCCGTCCTGCCGTGATTGCTCACGGCAAGGTCCTGCGTGTCCTGAAGACAACTGCGACTGAAGTCGCCGATGTCCCGCCCGTCTGCACTGTTCGTCCGCTCGGCTACGCCATCACGTGTGTCGCGGTAGTTTCATGACATCTCTCGTTTGCGTCTGGCGCGAGCGGGATCGAAGATCCCACATGGAGACATTCAGACAAAGAGCTACCGTTCCCATATTGCTATGGGTTTTGAACCGACAATCGCTTGTTGAAGCGTCGCCTACGTGCACACCGCCGCCGATTTGCACGCTCGCCCCGTTTCTAAAACCGCGCTGGTCTTGAGATCGTGGGCGCTGCGGACGACTTAAGGAATACACTATGCGGAAAGACTCGCAACGGAATTGATTCACACTTGAGGCGACTAAAAACTTGACCAGCGTTAACGGCGCGCGGGAGTTGTGCACAGGCTTGCGAGCAAGAGTTTGAATCCGTGCACAGATTCGAAGGCGCCGCGCGTCATGTGACAAATCTCCGCCACCGCCAAAAATTTTTTACAAAAGCGTCACGCGCACGCCTTGCGGGCAATTTTTCCAAATGCTTGTCGACGCTATGTCGATAAGTGATTATTGAGACACCGCTTTTTGAGTCTCGTTTCGCAGGGTAACTCCATCGCGAACCGGTTCCGGGAAAACTACGGTGTGCAGAACTCTCGCGCGCGCGGATTCAACTTAAGCCCGCCCCGCAGGGGTTTTTCGCAGCGCAGTGAGAGTTTCCACTGTTGCAAAAACATCCGCCAGTGAAATTACGGGCGCAGCGCAGCGAAGACGACACGAGTCTTCCAACGGAAGCGTGGTCGCCCAACGACCGCAAGCGTGAATTGTGACAGGCAACAAAAAGCCCGGCGCGAGCCGGGCTGATTGACGAGCGCGATGTCGATCCGATCAGTCGATCGGATGACTCGACGAGCTTACTTCGCGAGCTTGGCGATCTGCGCGGTGAGCCGGGAGACTTTGCGGCTCGCGTTGTTCTTGTGAACGATGTTGCGCTGCGCGGCCTGCATCAGCGCGGGCTCGGCGCTCGCCATCGCCTTCAGCGCGGCGGCGCGGTCGCCAGTCGCGATGGCTTCTTCGACGGTACGCACGGCACCACGCATCTGGGTGCGGCGCGACTTGTTGACGGCGGTGCGGCGGGCGATCTTGCGCGTCGCTTTCTTGGCGGAAGTGGTATTGGCCATGGTCTCAATATCCTTTGCGGTACCGGTCGCGTCTTGGTCGGGTAGCGCCGGCTGCTTGACCGCTTAATCGACGCTCGGATTTAGGGTGTTCGGTTGCTGGGCTGTTCCCGGAACATGAGCGACGGCCTTGCGGTCGTCTCTGAGGCTCCAAGCCTTTAAAGCTCATGGAGCCTGCAACTGCTCAAAGAACAGCGGCGGCAGGATTGCGCCCACCGCCAGTTGGCGCCCTTATAGAGGGGGTCTGCGGCACCGTCAACGCTTTCCGGGGCTGGAAAACAGGCCCTGAGAGCTCCAGCGCGCGCCGTAACGCCCTGAAGAGGTTGAATTTCTGCCGTCGCCCGGCTATTGGCTGGCGGCATTGCAGAGGTCGTCCGATCGGACGACCATATAGGTGAGGCATGATCCGCGGCTTTTTCCGACTGATTGGGCTGTTGCTGCTGGCCGGCGGGTTCATCTTCATGGTCTATGACGGCGCCCGCTGGGTGGCCGACCAGACCCTGCGGTTCACCCGGTTCGGCCAGTTCTGGAACGACATCAACCAGGCCAGCCAGACGGCGTTCCGCACCTGGGTCGAGGCCAAGGCGCCCTGGCTCTGGACCTCGGTGATCCGCCTCGTGCTGGATCAGCCGGTTTTCGCCGTGCTCGGCATTTTGGGCATCCTGCTGATGATCCTGTTCCGCCCGCGGAAACCCTTGATCGGATATTCCCGGGATTGATCTTTCAATTCCCGCCGAGACTGAACCTCGCGTTGACGGCAGCCGTAACAGGGCTGCCCCCTCCTGCGTAGATACCTATATTCCCACCTTGATCGCGAGCGCGCCGCCTGAGCCCTTGGCTTGTTGCATTGGCTCAAGCGACGGACAGCTCGTCTCGGAGAGCCAATCATGCTGTTCATGCGCAAGACCACCGCATTGCCGAGCGCCACGGAAGCGCTGCCGGGCCGTGCGCAAGCCATTCCCACCGCGACCACCCATTTCGTCAACGGCGCGAAGTTGCAGCCGCCTTATCCCGCGGGCCTCGAGCAGGCCGTGTTTGGGCTCGGCTGCTTCTGGGGCGCCGAGCGCAAATTCTGGCAGCTCGGCGACGGTGTCTACGCGACCGCTGTCGGCTATGCAGGCGGCCACACGCCGAACCCGACCTATGAGGAGACCTGTTCGGGACGCACCGGCCACACCGAAGTGGTGCTGGTCGTGTTCGATCCGAAGAAGATCTCTTACGAGAAACTCCTGAAGACGTTCTGGGAGAGCCACAACCCGACGCAGGGCATGCGTCAGGGCAACGACGTCGGCACGCAGTACCGAAGCGCGATCTACACTTACTCTGATGCGCAGAAGAAAGCGGCCGATGAATCGAAGGCGCTCTATCAGAAGGCGCTTGCTGCAAAAGGTCTCGGCGCCATCACGACCGAGATCGCGCCCGCCGGCGCGTTCTATTTCGCCGAGGACTACCATCAGCAATATCTGGCGAAGAACCCCGCCGGCTATTGCGGCCTCGGTGGCACCGGCGTGTCCTGCCCGATCGGCGTGGGTGTGAGCGCGTAAGCTCGCCACGAACAACTCGTCATGGCCGGGCTTGTCCCGGCCATCCACGATCTTCGTGCGGCACCAAGAACGTGGATGCCCGGGACAAGCCCGGGCATGACGGAGTGTGCGGTGTCATCGCATCCGCATTGCCGCGCTGCCCCCCTCAACGCTTTGTTAACCATAACCAGTGCAAGACTGGGGCCGTCTCGTTTCGAGGGATTAGGTCCGGTGCCGGTTGCACGCGCGTTTCGATGGTCGATCTTGACAGCCTCCTTGGCAGCGTCCGCCGCGCTTGCCCTCGGCGGCTGCATGCAGACCGCCGGTCCCGTCGCGGTCATGCAGCCCCGTGCCGATCTCGACTCCATGGCCTATGGTCAGCCCTATGGCGCACCACAGCCGGTCGTCGTCGCCGACGGTGGCGGCGCCATCGGCGCGTTGCGCAATTCCTTTGCCTCGTCGCCTGCACCCATGCCGGTCGGCTACGCCGCGCCGATGGCGGCGCCGGTGCGCTACGACTCCTCCTATCATCTCGACGCCGGCGACAGGCTGCGCGTCGTGGTCTACGGCCAGGAAGGCCTCACCAACAGCTACGCCATCGATGCCGGCGGTTCGATCACCATGCCGCTGATCGGTGGAGTGCCGGCCCGCGGCCGCACCCCGGCGGGTCTCGCCGGTGAAATCGCCGCACGCCTGCGCAACGGTTACATCCGCGAGCCCTCGGTCGCGGTCGAGATCGAAGCCTACCGCCCGTTCTTCATCCTCGGCGAAGTCACCGCACCCGGCCAATATCCTTATGTCCCGAACATGACGGTCGAAAGCGCGGTCGCGATCGCCGGCGGCTTCTCGCCCCGCGCCAAGCGCGACGTGGTCACCGTCACGCACACCGAAGCCGGCGGCGCGATGCGCGCCATCGTCCCGCTCGGCACTCCCTTGAGCCCCGGCGACACCGTGTTCGTCGGCGAGCGCTGGTTCTAGCTCACCGCCTGAAATCCAGCCGTCCGTTCGGAAAGCATCCGTCGATGCGCGTGCCATCGACCACGAGCCCGATCCATGGCCGCGTGATCGCAGGCGTGGTCAGGTTGATGTACTTTCCGACCAGGCGCGCGCCCTCGCGCGCAGCATCGATCAGGCCGTGCCGGCGGCCATGGTCCCAGTCGAAACGCAGATAGATCCGGCTCCCCGCGATGCGGATTTCCGCGCGCCCCTCTTTCCATCTGTCTGGCGTATCGCCCGCGATGGTCGGATCGGCGCCACCGTTCCAGCGGCTCGCCCAGATGCCTTCGAGCGGGTCCGAGGGCGCTGCGATGGCCGCCCAATGTACCGCGTTGATGTCGGCCGCATCGCCGGCCAGCGTGGCGGTCGCCGCGTAGTCCATGACTTCAGAATCGTCCGGGCCCGGGACGTCCATGGTTCCGAACGGATTGCGGATGACGAGGTGCGTGATGGCTTGCTGCATGGCGATCTCCCGGCGCGAGTTGGCTTGATCGGCCAGCTCTATCGCCGGGTGCCGTGATGCAGCCACCCGATTCCTGCTTTGAGTGGCGCGCGCTACTTCGTCAGATGCTTCGCGAAAAATTCCATCGAGCGCGGCCAGGCGACATCCGAGCTCGCCTTGTCGTAGCTCGGCCGCTCGTCGCAGTGGAAGCCGTGCTGGGCGCCGGGATAGATGAAGACCTCCACATCCGGCCGCTTCGCCTTGACGGTCTCGACGTCGGTCAGGGGAATGCCGGCATCCTTCTCGCCGAAATGCAGTTGCGTCGGCACCTTCGGTTTCTCGTCGGCGAAGCGCACCACGGCGCCGCCGTAATAGCCGATCGCGGCCTTCAGGCCCGACAGCCGCGTCGCCGCGACAAAGGCGACGCTGCCGCCCAGGCAAAAGCCGATGATGCCGACCGGCCCGACGCTCTTCACCGCGTCGATCGCGGCCTGGGTGTCGCGCAGCATCGCGTCCCAGTCGGGACTGGCGACGAACTTGCGCGCCTCGGCGATCTCGTCGGGCGTGTAGCCCGACTGGAAGTTCGGCGAGGTCCGGTCGAAGATCGATGGTGCGATCGCGACATAGCCTTCCCTGGCGATGCGGTCGCAGACCGAGCGGATGTGGTGATTGACCCCAAAGATCTCCTGGATCACCACCACCGCGCCCTTCGGGGCGCCTGAGGGATCAGCGCGATAGGCGCCGAGCTGGAAATTGTCGGAAGCCGTCAGCTTGATGTCTTGTCCCACGCGGGTTGTCCTTCTTGGTTGTCGATCCGAAATTTCAGCTCTCTGCCCTCATCCTGAGGAGCGCTCCGACGGAGCGCGTCTCGAAGGATAGAGGCCCGGGACGCATCAGCGTGGCCTTCATCCTTCGAGACGCTTGCTCCGCAAGCTCCTCAGGATGAGGGGAGGCGGCTGCGCGTCGCACTCACTCCCACATCCAGTTCTCGCCGTAGTCTTCCTTCCATCCCGCCAGCCGTCCGTGACGGAACTGCAGGAACAGGCGGTGACGGTAGGGGATCAGTCCGCTGCCGCCGAGGTTGCGAAGCGCGAGATAGATCTCGTTGCCGGGCCGCCCGCGCACATATTGCAGAGGCTGACCCAGTGCCCGCGCGGTCTGCTCGGCATCCATGCCGAAGGCGAGCGGCGTGTTGTTCGACAAGGTCGCAACGAAGGGCCGGCGCGGCTGCGTGCCGCCGAACGGTTCGGCCTGCGCAGACATCGACAGCAGCACCGCGCTCGCAGCCAGTATCGCTTGCTTCATTGCCAGTGTCCCTGTCCGACCGTCCTATCCCGGCAAGTTCTTTAGGAAAGGCGTCACCGCGTCAATAAAAGCCTTGGGCTGATCGATGTTGACGGCGTGACCGGCGGCGGGGATCACGACCTTTTGTGCGCCGGGGATCTTTGCGGCCATGTAGTCGGACGCGGCGAGGAACGGCGCGTCGTCGGCGCCGACCACGATCAGGCAGGGCACCTTGATGTCGGGGAGCAGCTCGATCACGCGGGCGTCGCGCTGGGTCAGCATGCCGCGTGCGGCGAGCGCCAATCCCCTGGCGTTGCGATGGCTCGCGGTGGCGCGCTCGCGTGTCGCCGACTTCAGCATGTCGAGACCTTCATGGTCGAGCTTGTCGGCGGTCGCAAGCGCCCGCGCATTCCAGGCCTCGCGCGCGTCGTCCTTCTTGAAGCCGGGGCCGGTGTCGATGATCAGCAGGGCAAGGGCGCGTTGCGGATAAGCGCGATAGAACGCGAGCGACATGTAGCCGCCGAGCGAGAGCCCGCCGATGATGGCGTGCTCGGCGCCGACCGCATCGAGGATCGCGGCCATGTCGCCGATGGTGAGCGCTTCGCTATAGGCATGGGGATCGTCGGGATAGTCGGACTGGCCGTGGCCGCGCATGTCCCACAGGACGAGCTTGTGGTCCTTCGCGAGCGCGTCGACCTGGCCATGCCACATCGCCGAGGTCGAGGAATAGCCGTGGGTGAGCAGCAGCGGCGGACCCTCGCCGTGAACTTCGTAGTAGATCCCGACACCGTCCCGATCGACCTTTGGCATGTCTCCCGCCTCTTTATGCTGGTTGTTGTTTTCGCGTCGATCCTAGCCCGACGGGTTACCTGGAAGAAACTGCCTGAACGCGATGGCACGCATGCCTGATGCATTCTCTGTTGCGTCCAGTCGCTGCATCGGGTGCCGTTGTCGCAACGCACAACACTGAGCTGCCGCGATAGTTTCGATCGATTCCAAATTGCATTTGCCTCTGGCTGCGAACCCGATCATTCTTGCGATCAAGGTGGGCGCCAGCCCGGTGGGCGTCCACTGTTCAAGTTGCCGCCGTAAGCGGCTTCATGCACCGGCAGGGGAAGACGCCTATGCCAACTCTCACCATCAACGGGCGGAGTCTGTCCGTGGATGCGGCGAACGACACGCCGCTCCTCTGGGCGATTCGCGAGCAATTGCAGATGACCGGCACCAAGTTCGGCTGCGGTGCCGGGCTGTGCGGTGCCTGCACCGTGCACGTCAACGGCGAAGCCGTGCGCTCGTGCCAGACCATGGTCGGCGATGTCGCCGGCAAGAAGATCACCACCATCGAAGGCCTCTCCGCCAAGGGCGATCATCCGCTGCAGAAGGCGTGGATCGCCGAGCAGGTGCCGCAATGCGGCTACTGCCAGTCGGGTCAGATCATGCAGGCGGCCTCGCTGCTGGCCAAGAATGCCAATCCGACCAAGGAGGAGGTCGTGGCGCATATGGACGGCAATCTCTGCCGTTGCATGACCTATTCGCGGATCCAGAAGGCGATCATGCGCGCCGCCACCGAGATGCGCACCGCATCCGTCTCCGGCAACGAACGGAGGCCCACATGAATAAGCACGTGACAACCATCACACCCGAGACATCAGATCTCAGCCGCCGCTCCTTCCTGGTCGGCACGGCAGCGACCGGCCTCGTGCTCGGCTATGCCGGCGTGCCCGGCATCGGTGAGGCGCTCGCTGCGCCTTCAAACTTCGAGCCGAGCGTCTGGTATGCGATCGCGCCCGATGGCCTGGTCACCGTGACCTGCGGCAAGGCCGACATGGGCCAGCACATCGCCTCCACCATGGCGCAGATCGTCTGCGAGGAGCTCGGCGCGAAGTGGAGCGACATGCGCGTCGCGCTCGCCTCCAACGATCCGAAGTTCAACGACCCCGTGCTGGGTGCGCAGATCACCGGCGGCAGCTGGTCGACCATGATGAACTTCGACGCGATGAGCCGGGCCGGCGCAGCCGGACGGACGGCATTGACGGAAGGCGCGGCCGCCGCGATGGGCGTGCCGGCGTCAGAGCTCGTGGTGCGCGATTCCGTGATCTCGCATCCGAAGTCGAAGAAGCAGATGTCGTTCGCCGACGTCGTGAAGAGCGGCAAGGCGACCAAGACCTTCACGCCGGACGAGCTGAAGGCGATCAAGCTGAAGACGCCGGACCAGTACACCATGATCGGCGTGTCGGTGCCGCAGCTCGACATCCCCTCCAAGACCAACGGCACGGCCAAGTACGGCATCGACGTGATGCTGCCGGGCATGGCCTATGGCGCGGTGGTGACGCCGCCGGTGCGCTTCGGCGCCACGGTGAAGTCGGTCGACGACTCGGCTGCGAAGAAGGTGCCGGGCTTCATCAAGGCCATCACCCTCGACGACAAGACCGGCACGACATCGGGCTGGGTCGTCGCGGTCGCCAGCACCTACGCCAATGCCAAGAAGGCGGCGCAGGCGCTGAAGATCGCCTATGACGGCGGTCCGAACGCGAAGGTCTCGAGCGAGTCGCTGCTCGACGAAGCCAAGCGGCTTCAGAAGCTTGACGATTCCGGCCAGTTCTTCGTCAAGGATGGCGATCCCAACGCGGCGTTCGGCTCGGCCGCAAAAGTGCTGGAGGCGGAGTACACCACCAGCATCAACATCCACGCGCCGATGGAGCCGATGAACGCCACGGCGGAGTTCAAGGGCGACATCCTGCACATCTATTCCGGCAACCAGTTCGCGACGCGCTCCGGCGCGATTGCGGCAGGTGCCGCCGGGATCGATCCGAAGTTCGTGGTGATGCACCAGATGTGGCTCGGCGGCGGTTTTGGCCGCAGGCTCGATGCCGACATGATGGTGCCGGCGGTGCAGGCGGCGAAGGCCATCGGCAAGCCGGTGAAGGTGATCTACACGCGCGAGAACGACATGACGATGGATTTCTCGCGTCCGCTCACCTACCAGAAGGTCAAGGCCGGCGTGGACGGCGACGGCAAGCTCGTCGCGCTCAGCCACGACGTCGTCTCGGCCTGGCCGACCGCGCGCTGGGGCATCCCCGACTTCCTGACGCCCTCGGTCGACAAGAAGGGCCCGCTCGATTCCTTCACGGTGAACGGGGCCGACTTCTTCTACACCGTGCCCAACCATTATGTGCGCGCGATCAAGAACGAGCTCGCGCACAATGCGACGCCGTCCGGGCAGCTTCGCTCGGTGGCGCCCGGCTGGACGTTCTGGGCGGTCGAAAGCATGATCGACGAGATCGCGGCTGCGACCGGCAAGGACCCGGCGCAGTTCCGCATCGCGCTGCTCGACGGCAAGGGCAAGAACGACGGCGGCGCGCAGCGGCTGCGCAACACGTTGCTCGCCGCGATGGGGCTGTCCGGCTACGGCACCAAGCAATTGCCGAAAGGCGAGGGCATGGGCGTGGCCTGCGTCTCCTCGCAGGAACGCGCGACCGCGAGCTGGACGGCGTGCGTCGCCCATGTCGCGGTGGCGCCGTCGGGCGAGGTGACCGTGAAGAAGCTCACGGTCGCAACCGACGTCGGCACGCAGGTGCATCCCGACAACATCCGTGCCCAGGTCGAGGGTGCGGCGCTGTGGGGCCTGTCGCTGGCGATGTACGAGAAGGCGACGCTCAAGGACGGTGGCATCGAGCAGACAAACTTCGACAGCTACACGCCCTTGCGCATGAGCCAGATGCCCGAGGTCGCCGTCGCCGTGATCGCCAACGGCGAAAAAGCCACCGGCGTCGGCGAGCCCGCGGTGACGGTCATCGCCCCGGCAATCGGCAACGCCATCTTCAACGCCTCAGGCGCCCGCATCCGAGCCCTGCCGATCACGGCCGAAGCTGTGAAGGGGGCGATGAAGGCGTAAGGCGAGGCGTAATTGCCAAGTAAGCTGATCCGCCGCAGGGCAACTTCCGGCGGATTTGTTTTGGTAGGCGTCTCCACAATCTCGCTGTCATGCCCCGCGAAAGCGGGGCATCCAGTACGCCGCGGCCTCTCAGCTCCGGCCGCGCCGCCTCGGCGTACTGGGTCGCCCGGTCAAGCCGGGCGACGACAGCGGAGAGTGGGCGAGAGCGCCCCAAATTTCCCTTTCCATCAAGGCCCGTTCTACTGTGCATGGGGTTGTTTTCACCGTTTTCGACTAGAACCGCGCCGCGACCCCAATTCCCTAAAATTGCGCGCAATTCCGCAGGGTTCCATTGAGCACGCCTCTTAAGGGCCGGAGAACCTGATCCGGCTTAGGCTGACGCCAAATACACTCCCGTGCTCTGGGGAAGCCATGAACGCGCCAGCCAAATCCGCCGCCAAACGCCGGCTCTTGCTCGCTTCCGACCGGAGCGACGAGAGCACCGAGCTTGCCAGCATCCTGAAGGCCGTGGGCGACGTTTCGACGGTGACGACGCAGGACATTCCCGAGCAGCCGTCGCGCGATCTGTCCGGTCTCGTGGTCGACATCAATCTGCGCTCGCCCGAGAGCGTGCAGCGGGTGCGCAACAAGCTGCGCGGCGATGCCTATCGCACGATGCCGCGCCTGTTCGTGCTCGCCGATGCCCTGCATCACGGCACCATGCAGGCCTGGGCGCTGGGCGCCACCGACACGATCTCGCGGCCGCTGCAGCCCGATGCGATTCTTCAGCGCATCCGCGCCGCGTTCCCCGACACCGCCACCTATGACGCAACCGATCGCGGCAAGACGCTCAACCGTGGCGTCGAGGCGGCGCATGCGGTGCTGGCGAAGATGTTCGAGAAGCTGCCGCTCGGCGTGCCCCTGACCTTCGACGACGTCATCGCCGCCGAGAGCAAGATCCTGAAGGCGATCAAGCATTCATCGCTGCGCGAATGGCTCACCACCGTCGGCTGCCATCATGTCGGCAGCTACCGCCACTGCCTGTTCGTCACCGGCTTCGCCGTCGCCTTCGCGCAGCATCTCGGCATGCGCGAGGACGACCAGCGTCGCCTGACCCGCGCCGCGCTGTTGCACGACGTCGGCAAGGCCTTCGTTCCCTCCGTGCTGCTCGACAAGCCCGGCAAGCTCACCGACGAGGAGATGGCCGAGGTGCGCCAGCATCCGCGTCGCGGCTATGACGCGCTCGCGGAGCAGGGCGGCTTCCCGCCGGAGATGCTCGACGTCGTGCTGCATCACCACGAATTCCTCGACGGCTCTGGCTATCCGAACGGCCTGTCGTCGAACCAGATCAGCGACATCGTGCGGGTCACGACGATCGTCGACATCTACGCGGCACTGGTGGAGAAGCGCGCCTACCGCATGCCCTTCACCCACTCGCGCGCCTTCACGATGATGGAAGGCATGGGCGGCAAGCTGGATCAGCAACTGCTGCAGGCGTTCCGGCCGGTGGCGCTGGGATCGTTTTGAGCAAGATGCCGTAGGGTGGGCAAAGGCGCAAAGCGCTGTGCCCACCATGCTTCCTCAATTGCGACCCAAATGGTGGGCACGCTTCGCTTTGCCCACCCTACGGCAGCGTGCCGCGTGGCGACGCTCACCCCACCATCTTCCTTAGCTCCGCCTTCGCCACCTTCTCCAGCGTCGAGCGCGGCATATCGTCGACAAGCCTGATCTCGCGCGGCACCTTGAAATCCGCGAGTCCCGCGCCGCAGGCCGCCATCACGCGATCATGCAGATCGGGCGCCGCGCCCGCGACGCCGCCGTGCGGGATGATGAAGACAACAGGCACCTCGTCCAGCATCGGGTGCTTCTTCGCCACCACCGCGGCCTCGCGCACGCCTGCTACCACCGCGATCACCTGCTCGATCTCGGAGGCCGCGACGTTCTCGCCGCCGACCTTCAGCATGTCCTTGGCGCGGTCGCCGAACCTGATGAAGCCGTTCTCCAGCCGCTCGACGCGGTCGCCGGTGAGAAAGAAGCCGTGCTCGTCGAAGCTTTCGCGCGTCGCCTTTTCATTGTGCAGATATTCGGCGAACAGCGACAGCCCGGCGATGCCCTTGATCGCGAGATTGCCGGTGTCGCCGACTTCAGTCGGCCGTCCGTCATCGTCGGTGATGCGGATCTGATATTCGGGAGCCGCGCGCCCGATCGACATCGGGATGTTGGGCTGGTCGACCTCGCCGATGATGCCGTGGGTGATGGTCTCGGTCATGCCCCACCAGCCGATCATCTTGACGCCGAACGCAGCAAACGCCGGCGGCTCGTTGATGGCGGTGCCCCACAGGCGAAATTTGTGGTCTTTCGGGATCTCCTGCTCGAGCAGCGCCTTCATGCAGAACGGAATCGTCGAGGTCCAGGTCGAGCCATGCTCGCGCGCGACGCCCCAGAACCGGCTCGCGGAGAACCGCGGCTGGATCACGCAGGTGGCGCCGACCCACAGCGTTGCCAGCATCGAATAGGCCAGCGCATTGGTGTGGAACAGCGGCAGATAGGTCTGGTGCACGTCGTTCGCATGAAGGTCCTCATGCGCGGCGTTGATCTTGGCGCCCCACAGCGCGTTGGCGTGGGTCCACAGCACCGCCTTCGGGCGCGAGGTCGTGCCTGACGTGTACTGCACGCTGCACGGCGCGAACGGGTCGGTCGCGCGCCTGGGACGGTCGGCGCTGTCGGCGAATAGCGATTCAAAACTGTCGCCGCGCGAGACCGCTTGCGCGGGCGCCGCGCCTGCATCGTGCGAGGTCACCGCCAGCCAGCGGATGTTGCGGCAGCTTTGCGCGACGAGCTCGGCATAGGCCGGCTGCGTGATCGCGGCGACCGCGCCGCAATGATCGGCGAAATATTCCATCTCCGCCGGCGCCGAGCGGGTGTTGGTGGTCACCGCGATGGCGCCGAGTTCGACGCAGGCGAACCAGGCCAGCAGCGCCTCGATGCAATTGTCGAGATGAATGAGCACATATTCGCCCGGCTTGACGCCGCGCTTGGCCAGCCCCGCCGCGAGCGCGCCGACGCGCTCGTGAAACTCGCCGTAGCTCCAGCGCCGCGCCGGCGCATCGAACGGCGCCCAGATCAGGAATGCATGATCGCGGCGCACCGCGGCGCGCATCTTCAGCAGCCAGGGTACGTCGAGCCCGTCGAACGGTCCTACGAGTCCGGATTCGGTGTATTGAGGTGGCATGGCTCCTCCCGTGCAGCCTGCATCTTGATGGCGGCTGCCTTTTGATTATTGCGTCTTCCTGCCATTGGATGACGCAGGGAGCAAATCGGGGGAGGCGTAGCGCCCGCTCTCTCCATTGTCATTGCGAGCGCAGCGAAGCAATCCAGACTGTCTCCGCCGGGGGCAGTCTGGATTGCTACGTCGCAATGGCTCCTCGCAATGACGATGGGGTGGGCAGCGCGGCCCTATCGACCACCGTCCTCGTACGACGAAATCTCGATCAGGCTGCCATCCGGATCCCTGCAATAGACCGAGCGCAGCGCGCCGCGGGCACCCTGCTTGGGAACCGGGCCTTCCTCGATCGCGACGCCATGTGCCGTCAAATGCGCCACCACCTCGTCGGGCGATGCAGACGTGAGGAAACACAGATCCTCGCTGCCGGCGGTCTGATGGTCCGCAGTGAACCACTCGACCTTGTCGGCATCGCGCGGCCGGACGTTGATCTTCTGGTTACCGAATTGCAACGAAGTCCGCGGCGCTTTGCCGCCGTCGGGGTCGAACACCTTGACTTCCATGCCGAGAATCCTGCGGTACCACTCGGCGGTCACCGCGACGTCCGCGACGTTGATGACGAGATGATCGAGGGCTTCGACCTTGACCGGCATGCCTTATCCTTTCGTCGTGATGCGCCGGGCGCACTTTCCGCCTGCGGCAAGCTTTGTTACAACCGCGTCGACGCCATTTTGAAGCCATCTGGCTTTCAAGAACAACACGTTGGGAGAACCCTTGAGATGATCACTCGCCGTACCGCGCTGGGCCTGCTCGCAGCCAGTCCGCTTGCAGCCACCCCGCTGTCGAAGGCCCTTGCCGCCGACTATCCGGCCCGGCCCGTGAAATGGGTGGTCGGCTATCCGCCGGGCGGAGCCACCGACATCCTGGCGCGGCTGATCGGTCAGCGGCTGTCGGAACGGCTCGGCCAGCAATTCGTGATCGAGAACAAGCCCGGCGCCGGCAACAATATCGGCACCGAATCGGTCGTCAATGCCGAGCCCGACGGCTACACGCTGCAGCTGGTCAATCCGGCCAACTTCATCAACGCTTCGCTCTACACCAACCTCAAATTCAACTTCGTGCGCGACATCGCGCCGGTGGCCTCGTTCCAGCGGGTGCCGAACGTGATGACCGTCAACAAGGACGTTCCGGCCAAGAACGTCGCCGAGTTCATCGAATATGTGAAGGCCAATCCCGGCAAGGTGAACATGGCTTCGTCCGGCAACGGCACCTCGGTGCATCTGTCCGGCGAGATGTTCATGGCGCTGACCGGCTGCAAGATGCAGCACGTGCCCTATCGCGGCGCGGCGCCGGCGATCACCGACATGCTCGGCGGCCAGGTGCAGGTGATCTTCGACAACATGCCCTCGATCATCCAGCACATCCGCTCCGGCTCGCTTCGCGCGATCGGCGTCACCACCACTGAGCGCTCGCCGCAGCTGCCCGACGTCCAGGCGATCGCCGAGACCGTGAAGGACTACGAGGCCAGCGCGCTGTTCGGCATGGGCGCGCCGAAGAACACGCCCAAGGAGATCATCGCCAAGCTCAACAATGAGATCAATACGCTCATGAAGGAGCCCGACATGACCAAGCGACTGGTCGAACTCGGCGGCGAGCCGCGGGTGCAGACGCCGGAGGCGTTCGGCGAGGAGATCAAGGCCGAGACCGAGAAGTGGAAGAAGGTCGTCGAGTTCGCCGGCCTGAAGGTCGAGTAGCGATCTTGTGATCCCTGAGATTGGAGCCCTGCCGCCTGGCAGGGCTTTTTTCTTGCGTACTTCGTTCCGTTGATCTGGAATAAAACGGCGCGGCGAAACCTGATGATACATGGCGCGTATCTCGCCCTGTGAAGAGAGGAGTCTGGATCATGCGCAAGACGCAATTGGCGCTGCTGACGCTGGGCGCGACGGTCCTTGCCGGCTTCGTCACCGTCACGCCCGCGGCGGCCCGCGACTACCCCTGGTGCGCCCAGGGCGGCGAGTATGACTATCCCGGCGAATGTGCCTACAGCACCTATGAGCAATGCCAGGCCAGCGTCTCCGGCCGCTTGCTGTACTGCGGGCCCAATCCAATGGTGGCCTATGGCCAGGCGCCGCAGCCGCAACCTCGGCCGCACCGTCGCGCGCGGCCCGTTGCACCGTACTAGCCGCGCGCGCATTGCGCAGCCGCGTATTTTTGCGCGATCGCTCCGGAATAAACCGGCTCCGCGAGCCTTTCACTCTGTGAGGTCGGATGTCGCGCGGCGAACACGGGAGGTCGGTCATGGGCAAGGCGCAATTTGTGCTGGGCACCATAGTCCTTGTGTGGCTCGCTGGCGGGAGCCCGGCGCGCGCGGACTATGATTACGCGTGGTGCATTCAGAACTCGGAATACGGCTATCCCGGCGACTGCTCCTATCAGACCCGCGAGCAGTGTCAGATGAGCGCGTCGGGCCGCAAGGGCTATTGCGCGCAAAATCCTGCCCAGGTGGCCGTACGGCCTCCGCTTCAGCCGTCACTACGCGGTCGGTACGTTCGTCCGTACTAGTCGCGGCTCACACTGAGCACCGCCTGATCACGCAGTCGTGCAGATCCGGACGCGCGGGTTCCTGCTTGACGCCCTCTCGTTCACGTCTATACTAAACCAAATGGTTAAGTATAGAGACGAGACGCTCGACCGGACCTTTGCGGCGCTGTCCGATCCGACGCGGCGTGCCCTTCTCGCGCGGCTCGGCGAGCGGGACGGCCTGTCGGTGAGCGAGCTGGCCGCGCCGTTTCCGGTCTCGCTGCCGGCGATCATGAAGCATCTCGACGTGCTCACGGATGCGGGCCTGATCGTGCGGGAGAAGACCGGACGCACGGTGTCCTGCCGGCTCACCGCGCAGCCGATGGAGCAGGCGATGAACTGGCTCAATCGCTACGCGCAGTTCTGGTCCGAGAAGTTCGACCGCCTCGCCGCCTTCGTGGAGGACAAGACATGGCCAACGCAGCCGTCAGCACCGATCCCCGCACAGCCGAGCGTCCAAGCGAGCGTCCAAACGAACGTCCAAGCCTCACGCTCACGCGCCGGCTCCGCGCACGGCCGGAGAAAGTCTACGCCGCCTGGACGCAAGCCGCGCAGATAGTCCAGTGGTTCGGGCCGCCGAACATGAAGCCGGCGACGCTGGATGCCGAGCTCGATGTCCGTACCGGTGGCCGCTACCGCATCAGCTTCACCGGCGACGACGGCGAATATTTCGAGGCTGGCGGCATCTATCGCGAGGTCGTGCCGAACGAGCGGCTGGTGTTCACCTGGGCCTGGCATTCGACGCCGGAGCGCGAATCGCTGGTGACGATCACGCTGAAGCCGGATAGCGCCGGCACGCTGATGATCTTCCATCACGCCCAGTTCTTCGACGAAACCGCACGCGACAATCACCAGCGCGGCTGGAGCTCGTGCCTCGACAAGCTCGACGCTTTCGTCGCCTGACACCATGGAGGATACCGTGCAGCAACATCAGATCGTCTCGCGCGAGCAATGGATCGCGGCCCGCAAGGCCCACCTGGCGCACGAGAAGGAGCTCAGCCAGGCCCGCGAGCGCCTCGCCGAGCAGCGCCGCGCGCTGCCCTGGGTGAAGGTCGACAAGAACTATGTGTTCGACGGACCGAACGGCAAGGTGACGCTCGGCGATCTCTTCGGGGGCCGCCCGCAGCTCGTGGTGCAGCATGTGATGTTTGCACCCGACTGGGAGGCCGCGTGCAAGAGCTGCTCGTTCTGGGCCGACGGTCTCGATCGCATCGTGCCGCACCTCGCCGCGCGCGACACCTCCACGGTTGCGATCTCGCTGGCGCCGGTCGCCAAGCTCGAGGCCTTCAAGAAGCGGATGGGCTGGACCTTCGACTGGGTCTCGTCAGGGGGCAATGACTTCAACTACGATTACGAGGTCTCGTTCACGCGCGAGCAGATCGACAAGGGCGTGCCGAAGTACAATTTCGGCACCACGCCGTTCTACGGTCCGGAGCTGCCCGGTATCAGCGTGTTCTACCGCAACGAGGCCGGCGAGATCTTCCATACCTATTCTTGCTTCGCGCGCGGTCTCGACATGATGAACGCGGCCTATCAGTATCTCGACCTCACCCCGCTCGGTCGTCACGAGGACGGCCTGCCCTATCCGATGGACTGGGTCCGCCTGCGCGACCAGTACGAGCCGCAGGCGAAGGGGGCGTGCTGCCACGGGTGAGACGGCGGGTGCGCTGTGCCCACACCAACGGTGTCATCGCCCGACTTGATCGGGCGATCCGGTATTCCGAGACGGTCGTGTCGAATCTAGAAGCCGCGGCGTACTGGATGCCCCGCCTTCGCGGGGCATGACAGCGGAGGCTGAAGCGCAGTCTACCGCTTCGCGTCGGCCTGCTCCGTGCCATTGCACGAGATCAGCATCGTGTACGGCCGCGCGTTGCCGGCGATGTCGGTGGTCTTGAGCTCGCCCTTCGGTTCGGAGGTCTGGTAGGGCACCACGGAATTGTCGAGGAAGTCGCGCAGCATGCCGGTCTTGATGGCGAAGTTGATGTTCTCCGGAATGTTGCCGGTCGCAGCGACGATGCGAAGTGCGGGGATCTTTGCGGTGACCACGCCCACGATCTGACCGGTGGTGTCGAACAGCGGGCCGCCGCTATTGCCGGGCTGCACCGGCGCGCTGATTTGCAGGAAACGCGTGTCGTTGCGCATGCCGCTGAGCGAGCTCGCGATACCGGTCGTCACGGTGAAGTCCGACGTGAGCAAGCCATGGAAGGGAAAGCCGATTACGATGACGGAATCGCCGGAGCGGATCGAGCGATCGCGGATCCGCGCAAAGTCCTTGAATGTCGTCGTCGACGGCGCCTGCAACAAAGCGAGATCGTTGTTGACGTCGCTCGATACGACGCGCAGCACCATCGCGGCCTCACCGGTGAGGTTGCCCTTGATGTCGCCGACGCAGCCGTCGATCACATGGTTGTTGGTGACGACATGGCCGTTCGCACTGACCACGAAGCCGGTGCCGGTCTTGGCCCTGGCAACTTTGCTGCCGGCCGGCGGCGCCTGCTTGTCCGGCGCAGGCTGCGGCTTGGCGGCCATCTTGGTGAAGTCGCCGGCCTTGTCGAGCCCGTCGGCTTTCACCTTGGTCACGCAATTGGCCAATGCGGCGATCACCGGCCCGGTCGAGGTAAGATCGAAATTCAGAACGGCGCGGCCGGCTGTCGCCACCATCAGGCTCGCCTTCTGAAACGTGCGCACAACATTGACCGGCATGATGGCCGTGAGCATGTTGGGCTGGTACGCCGTGGCGAACAGCCTGGCTTGCTCCTGCCCGTCAAAGGTCACGTCGATCGCGGCGTTCTCGCCCTTGTTGAAGCGGTAGCTGGGACTCGCAAAGGCGAGTGACCATGTGCCGGCTGCATTTTGGCTCACGACGAGGATGACGCCGTTCGCATAAGGCGTCGTCGCGGCGCAATGGGAGAAAGCGCCCGTCTCGTCATTGCTGAAGGCGCCGCCGATCCAGTTGCCGACATTGACGCTGCCGAATGGTCCTTTCGCATGGGCAGCTCCGACGACACTCGCCTGCAAAAGCGATGCAACGACAAACGACTTAAGCCACATACCATCCCCCCATAATGCTTTTCGATCCATCTTATCCGCGGGAGGATACGCAGTGCAATCGGCAGTTGTTTGTCCGGACAGGACCTCCTCGCCGGGCTTGCCTTTACTTTGCGGTGCTATATACTTTGCAATACAAAGTGACGGGACGGCGGTCCCGGTTAATTGGGCGGAGCGGGGTTTTGGCGTTGCCAATGCGCGATCTCGACAAGGCACTGGCCGACATCGTGGCGATCCGCAACCAGATTGCGGCGGGCACGGCGTTCCGCGGCTACGGCCCGGCGACGATCGCTGCGACGGGCGCCGTCGCGCTTCTCACCGCAATCCTCCAATTCTGGCTGCTCGGCGATCCCACCAGCGAGCCGGTCGGCTTCTTCTTCGGCTGGTTCATGGCCGCGGTGCTCTCCGTTCTGATGATCGGCATCGAGATGCGCGCGCGCTCGCGCCGTCATCATTCCGGCCTGGCCGATGCCATGATCCATCAGGCGGTCGAGCAGTTCTTGCCCGCGGGCGTCGCCGGCGTGCTGCTCGCGGTGGTGATGTGGAAGTTCGCGAGCGAGACGCTGTGGCTGTTGCCCGGCCTGTGGCAGATCCTGGTGTCGCTCGGCATTTTCGCTTCCGTCCGCTCGCTGCCGCGCACCGTCGCGCTCGCCGGCGCCTGGTATTTTGTTTCCGGCTTCGCGGTCGTGGTGCTCGCGAGCCGGACTCACACGCTATCGCCGTGGACCATGGGGCTGCCCTTCGTGATCGGGCAGTCGGTGATGGCGGGCATTCTGTATTTCGCGTCCGGAGACCATGATGTCGAAGACTGACAGCGCACCCTTCTCCTATGAAGGGCTCGACCGCGTCATCCACGAGAAGGCGAGGCTCGGGCTTCTGACCTCGCTGATGGCGCATCCGAAGGGTCTGGCGTTCGCCGACCTCAAGCAGCTCTGCGGCCTCACCGACGGCAATCTCAGCCGGCATCTCGCCGTGCTCCAGGAGGCCGGCCTCGTCGAGGTGACCAAGGGCTATGAGGGCAACCGCCCGCACACGACCTGCCGCCTGACCAAGGCCGGCCGCCGCCGCTTCCTCGACTATCTCGCCGTGCTCGAGCGGCTGGTGCGCGACGCCGCCAAGGCCGCCGGCCGCGACGCGCCGCCGCTCGGCCGTCTCGGTATCATCTCGACCTGATCCCCCCTTTTTTGACCGGAGACTTTGCAATGCAAAGCGACATGACCTCTCGCAACGAGAAGCTTCACGTCGGCATCATCATGGACGGCAACGGCAGGTGGGCGACGCGCCGCGGCCTGTCGCGCCTGCGCGGCCACGAGGCCGGCGTGGAGGCGATCCGCCGCATCGTCGAGGCCGCACCCAAGCAGGGCATCGGGACGCTGACGCTCTACGCCTTCTCAACCGACAATTGGCGCAGGCCGAAGACCGAAGTCGCCGCGCTGATGACGCTGCTGCGCTTCTATCTCGCCAACGAGGTGCAGAGCCTCGCCAGGAACGGCGTGCGCCTCACCGTGATCGGTCGACGCGACCGTCTGCCCGACGGCATCGCAAATGCGATCGCGCGCGCGGAGGACGCCACGGCGCACGGCAGCGCGCTTCACCTGCGCATCGCGGTCGACTATTCCGCGCGCGACGCCATCCTCAACGCCGCAGCGAAGGCGGCGGCACTGACGAGCCTCACCCGCGAAGCCTTCTCGCAGCTCGTCACAGGTGAAGCAGGCCTTCGCGACGTCGATCTCATCATCCGCACCTCCGGCGAGAAGCGGCTGTCGGACTTCCTGCTCTGGGAAGGCGCCTATGCCGAGCTGCACTTCACCGAGCGGATGTGGCCCGAATTCGACGCTGGCGATCTCTCCGCGGCGCTGGTGTCCTTCCACGGCCGTGAGCGCCGCTTCGGCGGCCTCCAGGCGATCATGCCCGACGAGGTGCCGTCACTCTCCCGTGTGTGATGCGCGGCACGGGACAACGAGCTGTTCGTTTTCAGCCGCATGATTGGCAGTGGTGTCCAAGCCGCGGAAGCGCGGTCTCGGTTAGGTGTGCGGTCCACGCAACCTGCCGAGAGCATTACGCATGTCACAGCTGTTTCCGGGAGCCGTCGTTGAGGCGCTCGAACTGGCCGAAGCGAAGGGCATGGTCTGCATCAGGACCGCCAGCGTATCCGACGTCGAGAACCTGTCGGTCTATTTCACCGGCCTGTCCACGACGTCGCGCAACAAGCGCTTCATGGGCGCGCGCGCCGACGTCGCCCTGGTCGCGGCCGAATGCGTGGCGAAGACGGGCCGTCCCGGTCATTTCACCCTGCTCGCCGAAGTCAGGCAGGAAGGGCAGCACACCATCATCGGCGAAGCGAACTACGCCTATGATGCGACTGCACGGCATGGCGAGTTTGCCATTTCGGTCGCCGATGCGTTCCAGCGCCTGGGCCTCGGCTTGCAGATGATGACGGCGATGGAGACGCGGGCGACCGATCTTGGCCACGAGATGATCGCCGCCGAGACTGCGCGGACAAATGCCGAGATGCGCGGTCTGGCGAAGAAGGCAGGCTTCCGGGATACCGGTCTCGGAGACTGGCAGTCGGTTCATCTCGCAAAGCGCTTGTCGCGGTAGCCGTCCGCGCGTTGCCGCCTGGCACGGATCGTGCTCTAGTATCGCCTGGATTTCCCCAGCGATGGGAGCTTCGGCGATGCGCGCAGTTCTGGATCATTGCACCGGCGGAACGGAGCGGCAGGTCAAGGCCGGCACGTCGGTCGTCACCGAGGGTGGCACCAGCAGCGGCCACCTCTACGTGCTCGTCGAGGGCAGGCTCGACGTGCTCAAGAGCGACACGGTGGTCGCGACCATCACCGAGCCCGGCGCCGTGTTCGGCGAGATGTCCGTGCTGCTTGGGTTGCCGCATACGGCAACGGTGCGGGCCAGCTCGGATTCCGTCATCTATGAGTTCGAGGACGCGGCGTCATTCCTCATCCAGCGGCCCGAGGTCGCGCTGCTGCTCGCGCGCACGCTGGCGCAGCGGCTCAACGTTGCCAACACCTATCTCGCCGATCTCAAGCGGCAATATGCCGGCCACGGCACGCATCTCGCCATGGTCGGCGAGGTGCTCCAGAGCATGATCAACCTGCCGCCGCTCGAGGTGTCGCCAGGCTCGGATCGGCAATCCGATCCAAGGATGTGAGCCAGTCCGGCGGCTCCTCGATGGTGTTTGCGGGCCGCTTCAGCGGTGCGGCGAGGTCGATCCACTGCGCTTCGCCCGCAGCCAGCCAGAACGCCTTGTCCGCAGCGAGATCCAGCACGATATGCGTCGGCGGCCGTCCCGGTTGCAGGCCGGCGTTGAACACCCATGTCTGCCCGAGCCGGTCGAACCACGAGCCGTCGGCGATGAAGGGCGACTGGTGCACATGGCCCGAGATCACCATCGACGGCTGATACTGCATGATCCACTGCACCAGATCGACATCACCGAAGAAGCGCTTGCCGCCCCAGCTGGTCGGTGAATTCGCCGGCGGCGCGTGATGGGCCCAGATCCAGCGCTGCGGGCGGCTTTCGGCGGCGTCGCGCAGCTGCGCGACGATGCGCTGCTTGACCAGCGGGCCATCCCACCACGGGCACACCGTGAACAGCGTGTCGCCGATGGTGAGGCTGTCGCCGTCGCAAATGATCCCGAGCTCCCGCACCTCCGAGATCCAGCGCGAGATCTTCTCGCCCTCCGCGTTGCGCTCGTCGAGGTCGTGATTGCCGGAGCAGAGGATCACGCGGGTCTGCGCCGCGAGCAGCGCGAGGTATTTCTTCAGCACCACGATCTGCGCGCGAAAATCCACCATCGAGCCGATGTCGAGCGCATCGCCGGCGAAGATCACGAGGTCGAACTGCGGCGCCGCGCTGGCCAGCCAGTCGAGCTGCGGCAGCGAGTAGTGCAAATCGGCCACGACCAGGCAGCGCATTGAAAATCCATGGGCGGGTTTGAAAAGGTCTGGGAATTCCAAAACGTCATTTACAAAGCAAGAAGCAGACCAGAATGGCTGCCTCTCTTCGTCAAGCCAATGGCCGGCAGCATGCTGCGGTGCATTGGTGTGCGCAAGTAGCCGGGCACCGCAGGGCTGGACCGTGTCATCGAATTCTGATGTCGTGGCGCATCCTCAAACGCCCGTATCCGCATGACCTCCTTCAAGACCATTCGTGCCCGCGCCGAGAAACGCAAGGGCGGCCCCAAGGCGCTCGACAGGCTGATGCCCGAAAAGCCCGACCTGAAGGGGCTGGCCAAGCTCGGCGACGATCGCATCCTCGCCGAGATGACCAGGCGGGTGTTTTGTGCCGGCTTTGCCTGGAGCGTGATCGATTCGAAATGGGACGGCTTTGAAGCGGCGTTCCTGCATTTCCAGCCGGCCAAGCTCACCTTCCAGCCCGAGGATTATTGGGAGGGCCTCGTGCGCGACGCGCGCATCGTGCGCAACGGCGCCAAGATCATGTCGGTGCGCGACAACGCGGCCTTCGTCCAGGAGATCGCGAAAGAGCACGGCAGCTTCGGCAAGTTTCTGGCGAAATGGCCGCCATCCAACGAGGTCGGCCTGCTCGATCTCCTGACCAAGCGCGGCAGCCGGCTCGGCGGCAACACCGGGCAGATGCTGCTGCGCTTCGTCGGCTGGGATGGTTTTGTCACCTCCAGGGATGTCGTCGCCTGCCTGCGCGATGCCGGCCTCGACATCGCCGAAGAGGTCAAATCAAAGGGCGATCTCGCAAAAGTGCAGGCACAGTTCAACGCGTGGGCCGAGGAGACCGGTCTGCCATACACATATCTGTCACGCATCTGCGCGCTCTCGGTTGGCGAGAACCGAGGCGAGCACTAGTTCACGAGAACAAGGAGAAACAAAATGGCAAAAGCTTATTGGGTTGCGACCTACCGCGCGATCAAGAGCCCCGACGCCATGGCGGCCTACGCCAAGCTGTCGCGTCCGGCCATTGAGGCCGCCGGTGGACGCGTGCTCGCGCGCGGGATGCCGGTTGCGGCCTACGAGCACGGCCTGATGGAACGCGTCGTTCTCATCGAGTTCGACAGCGTCGAGCGCGCCAGGGCGGCGTATGAAAGTCCCGCCTACAAGGCCGCTCACGACCTGCTCGGCGACGGTGCCGACCGCGACATCCGGATCGTCGAAGCCGTCGAATAGCGGCATCGACAGGCGGATCATGTGCATCGTGTGGCGATCCCGTGCCGTGAGCGCGGCAGATGAAACTGGCGATCACGAAATGCATTTTTCCGGAACATTCGTGCGCAACACCCGTTCGGGAATTTGAGCCAGGCGACACAGGCGCAGGGAACGCCCGTTTTGGCTCAACTCACTGAAACCCGGCACGACAGAAACGGAGCAGCTCATGAAGCTCACATCCGAACAGGTGAAGCAGACCGTCAACCAACTCGGCGCCCAGGTGCTCCCCGACGAACATCCCGCCATGCCGCAGCTCAACAGCATGTTCGGCGAGCACACCTTCTTCGTCGACGAGACGGGCCTGAAGGTGCTCGAGCCGACGCCGTCGCTCAGCGCCGAGCGCCAGACCGGCGAAGTCGTCAGCCTCGCCAACTGGAGCGATGCCGACCTTACGCGCCTGATGGCCCACGAGCCGGAACCGACGGGCGTGATCGTCGTGTTCGAGCATGTGAGGCATTGATTGGCCCGAGAGGATCGGCCTTCATCGTTGGCGGGTCTGAAAATCCCGCCACCTTCCATGACTGGTCTGGGGCCACGCCGCGGACAAGGATCTCGCTTTCGCGGCGGGGCTTTCCAGGCTGGTTCAAATACCGAAAGTCAGCTGCGGCTCCGCATCGTCCCCGTCCTGGAGGGCAGACAGCGATACCCCCACGAGCCTGACGCGCTTGGGCAGCGGCATTTCGACTTCGAGCAGGCCGCAGGCCAGCCGCTCCAGATCGTCCCGGCCTGCAACCGGCGCTGTGACGGACCTGCTGCGCGTGATGATCTCGAAGTCGGCGAACTTGATCTTCAGGGTGACGGTGCGGCCGCGATTGCCGGTCGTCTCGCAATGGCGCCAGACCTTGTCGACGAGCGGCTTGAGCTCGGCGGCCAGCGCGCCGTATTCGTCGAGGTCGGTCGAGAATGTCGTCTCCGCGCCGATCGACTTGCGGATCCGGTTGGCCCGGACCGGCCGCTCGTCGACGCCACGTGAGATCCAGTAGTAATAGGCGCCCGACTTGCCGAAATTCGCATTCATGAACTCCAGCGTCTGGTTGCGGATGTCGAGGCCGGTGAACAGGCCGAGCGCATTCATCTTCGCACTGGTCGCCGGGCCGATCCCGTGGAACTTGCCGACGGGCAGCGTCTCGACGAAGGCGGCTCCCATTTCCGGCGAGATCACGAACTGACCGTTGGGCTTGCGATGATCGGAGGCGAGCTTTGCAAGAAACTTGTTGTAGGAAATGCCCGCCGAAGCGTTGAGGCCGGTCTCGGCCTTGATCTTCTCACGGATCAGCAAGGCGACGTCCCGCGCCAGCGGGATGCCTTGCAAATTCTCCGTCACGTCGAGATAGGCCTCGTCGAGCGACAATGGCTCGATAACAGGCGTGTGCTCGGCAAAGATGTCGCGGATCTGCCTGGAGATCGCCTTGTAGACCTCGAAGCGCGGCCTGACGAAGATCAGATCGGGACATTGCCGCTTCGCGGTCACCGACGGCATCGCGGAGCGAACGCCGAACTTGCGGGCCTCGTAGCTGGCGGCCGCGACGACGCCGCGTTCCGCGGAGCCGCCGACCGCGACCGGCTTGCCGCGCAGCTCCGGATTGTCGCGCTGCTCCACGGACGCATAGAAGGCATCCATGTCGATATGGATGATCTTGCGGACGGGCGTGGCCTCGCCAGTCACCGTGCCGGATTCGCTCATGGAACGATGATACAATTGCCCGAAGAGAAGCGCGAGGTGATGGATGCTTCAGTTGTTGGTCTTCGTCGTCGGTGTGGTCGGCATCGGCTGGCTGATCGGCGCGACCAATCTTCCGGGAGAGTGGTATGCGGCCCTTGCCAAGCCGGGTTTCGTGCCGCCGAACTGGGCGTTCCCGGTGGCCTGGACCATCCTTTACATCCTGATCGCCATCGCGGGCTGGCGGACTTTTCGCCGTGAGCCGTCGGGTCGAGCGATGCAGGTCTGGGCCGCGCAGCTGGCGCTGAATTTCGTCTGGTCCCCGGTGATGTTCACGATGCACCAGATCGGCGCCGCGCTCGTCATCCTCATCTGTCTGTTCGTCGCGATCGTGACCTACATCAGTCTCGAGACATCACGGGACAGGCTGGCCGCTGCGTTGTTCGTGCCTTACGCAGCCTGGGTTGCCTTTGCCGGCCTGCTCAATGCGGCCATCTGGCGCTTGAATTGAGGCGATTTGTCCAAGGTTCATCAAAGAGCAATCTCAGGCTTGTGAGTGGCGAGCCTAGGCCCGCGTTCCTAAATGGGAGCGCGGAGGACAGCCAATGCAATACAGCTCCGAGCTCATTCAGACGATGCGCCAGGCCCTCGAGACCGTGATGGCGAGCGTGCCGGCCCATCAGTCGGTGTTCGGTCTGAAAGCCGCTGTCGCCGAATGCATTTTGAAGACTGCCGCGCACGGTCATACGTCGTATGACGCCCTGGTGACGTCCGCCTCCGATCAGATCCAGTCGATCATCTCGATGCTGACGTGAGTGCTTGCCGTGGGAGGCAGGCGGCAGATCCGGAGTTCATGCCGACGGAGGCGCCCATAGGAACTCAGGACGAATGCCCTGCTGGATGAGGTCCGTGCCAAGCGACTGAAGTGTGAACATGGCGCCGATGCTGGGTCTTGTACCGCTTGTCCAGCACGTTTGAAGGCCGATCAAGAGCTGCGACAGGGCCTGGTTGAATGCAAGCGACGGACTCGGTGTGACGGTTGATTGCTGAAAATCGAACCAGGTCGGAAACGGGATTGGTGCTCCCGTAAAGCTCCAGTGGCCCGCCGCATCCTGCACCAGCGTTTTCTCGGTGTAGATTTCCTTGAAGACATAATAGTGGGCGAATGTTGCATTGCCGGTTGGGGGTTGGTTAGGAGAGCCTTCCGTACCTTCACCTTCGCCCTTGATCAGCAGGATCGCCGCCTGCGCATCGGCGATGCTCTTGATCGGCGTTGCTTCCCCCGAATTGACCGCGAAAGCGCTGGCATTGATCGCGGGATTGACTGTGGTGAAGCCCTCGGCGATCGCATCGTAGAAATCACCGATCGTCGCGGGTCCCGTTCTTGCGGTGAGCGCGACCGGTGGAAATTCCGGATACTCGATCTGCATGAAGACCTGAACTTGATCTGGCGTAAGCGGCTTCAGATCAACGGGCAATTTTTGCAGAATTTCTCCGGGCAGGACATTGGTCGGGTAGCTCGGAATGAAGGCCGCATTGGCAATGGATGGCACGCCGCCGATCGCGGTCAGCATGTTGCCTGCCAGGGCAAAGTGATACATCTCTTGCACCACAATGTCCTCAATCATACCGCCGACGCCGCCCGGGTCGCTGTTGATCGACCATTGCGCGCAAAGATAAGGCGGGATGGTGGAGAACTCCAATTGCATCGCGGTCTGGAGTGCGTCTTTCAGGTCTGAAAGCGTCGTAATGCGATCCTCGACGAACTGGGCGATGGTTTTCATCTGAAGCACCCCTCCCGACTCGGTTGATTGCGAAGCCCTGTTCCTGGCGCCGCCACTGGATCGACGTCGTCAAGCAGGTGCCGTGTTGGCTCATTGCTTGCGGGACGAGCGCTCCTGGGGTGATTCAGTCCGACAATAACCGGATATCGGTCTGCGACATCACGCCTACAATCGGACCTACCCCGATGATCGCGACCAGAAACATGCTGCGATCAGGCTCATTTTCCGCAACCCATGAACAATAGTACAATTTAAGGGTGCAATCAATTGCGCCGCTGGTCAGAGATTTGTGACCGCTTTTCCATTCGACGTGCTTAGCCGGACGCGCGCGCGACGTTGCGAAGGCCAGATTGCGAGCCGCAACATTTGATGGATGGTGCCGTCACAGCGTCAAAAGCCGGCACACAGTCTCGGTCCGGCACACAGTCTCGGTAAAGAGTAAGGAGACTGGCGCACCCGACACGATTCGAACGTGTGACCTTTGCCTTCGGAGGGCAACGCTCTATCCAGCTGAGCTACGGGTGCTAGTCGAGGTTCATTTAGCCGATTGGCGGGGGGTGGGCAACCTCCGCTTTGCCCGGGCCCGGACGCCCGGCATCGCCCGATTCCTGGTCTTATGCTTCGCTCTTCAATCCCGGAGGGCGGCCGGTCCCGAGATCTCCCCGGAATCGGTCACGAACATCAACGGGCCCGTCTCCGAGGTGGCGAACACGGCCGCGGTGAGCGGGCCGCCAAAGCAGGCGCCGGTATCCAGATTCAACCGGTTGGCTCGCAGATCAGGTGTCCCGGACCGGACCGGCGTATGACCATGGACAACGAAAAGCCCGTGGTCGTGATCCGACGACAGGAAGGGTTCCCGGATCCACAGCAAGTCTCGCTCGGACTGCGACGCCAGCGACACGTCCGGCCGTAGCCCAGCGTGGACGAAAACTCGTCCATGCTCGATTTTCATCAGCGGAAGCGCGCGTATCCAGTCGAGATGCTCGCTCGGCAGGTCGGCGGGATCGTCGATCCCGTAACTGTCGAGCGTCTGCTCGCCGCCGTTGCCCCACCAATTCATCAGGTCGCGGTCGGTGCGCTCCATGTCGGCTGCGCGAAGCAGCATCTCCTCATGGTTGCCCCGCAGACAGACGAAGGGGCGGTCCTGCTTCCCTTCGCTGCCGACGAGAAAATCCATCACCCCGCGGCTTTGGGGCCCCCTGTCGATGTAGTCTCCGACAAGGACGAACTGGGCGCTCCGCAGGCCGCGAATCTGGTCGCACGCGGCGAGAAGCGACGTCAGCTTCTCAAAGCAGCCGTGGATGTCGCCGATCGCGAAGGTGAGCTCTTCGTGCTCGGGAAGATGCAAAGCCAGGTTTCTCCCGCGTGCCAACTTAGATGGTGAGACCCTTTGTCGTGCCTTTGAACCTGATCCGCTCCGGACCCACGCCCACCTTCGCGAGCGATTCAATCACTCTGTCGCTCAGCGTCTTGCCGTCCTTGTCCTTGCGATCGCGTTGAGCCGCGGTGAAATCATACACGAGCAGCCCGACATTGGCGCTGCTCACGTTGATCTTTGCCCCCTTCGCGACGGCGCTGATCGCCGCAGCCACATTGCGGTGTCCGTTGCTCCATTCCGCCATCTCGGCCAGATTCTTCGCAACCAATCGATAGCTGTCATCGAACTCCGTCTTGTGAAGGTCGATCACCTTCTGATAGTCCCCGAGCTGACCGACAATGTCGCCGTTCTCCAGCTCGGGGTTGCTCAACGTCTTGGCCTCCCAGAACACCAGATCCACGCCGGTCGCCGTCGTTTCGAAGTTCGCCAGGTCCATGCGGGGGAGGTTCCGCTTGATGCCGGGGACGCCGGATGCGTTGATCGCAATCTCGACGTCGACGACGGAGAGATTGGACGTCGCGATCTCGTGGACGCCTTCCTTCTCCTGTCCGGAATAGGGCGATGCGGCCCTTTTGAGCTTCGCCAGCGTCTCTGCGCCTTCGTAGTCGCGCGTCAGCATCCTTTGCTCGGCGTTGCCGAAGGCGAACTTCCCCTCGACCAGCGAAACCTGATCCTTGAGGTCCGGATTCAGCAGATATTTTTCATGCGTCGAGGCGGTCACTTTCCCGCCCTTGAATGACACTTTGAAGATGGATTGTCCCTGCCAATAGACGTTCAGGTACTCGTCCCGAATGCCGATGATGAGCGTGGGATCGGCGAGAACGTCTTTCCACCACCCATCCTGCTGGGCGAGTGTCTCGAGTGCCTTGCGAAAGTCGTCGCCCCGGATTCCGCGTCTGAAGCTCATCTCATACCTCCCACCATTCGCCATCGCTGCGTCGCGTGACGTTGTCAAAATATCTGGAGAAACTGTCGCCTTCGAATGTGTGAACGGGCACCAGCCTGTCCGGCTGTATTGCGTTCGCGAGTCGCTTGAGATCCAGGATGCTGGCGTGGCCCGAGGTGTGGATGATCTCGATGGGAACGCTGCGTGTCGCGAGATCCGCCTTCAGTCTGGCGCCAGGACCGTCCTTCAGATATCCGTCCCATTGCGACCAGATCGCTCTGGTGCCGGGCCAGAGATTTGCGGCCTCCACGTCGTGGGCCATTGCCGGACGAAACAGCATCACGGTGCGATCGGCGATCTCGGTGATGCGCTCGCGGTAGATCCGTGCGGATTTGTAGGGATCCAGCAGGTCGAAGCGCTTGTTCCTTGCGATCTGTCGCCGCTGATATTCCGGCACATAGACCGACAAATTGGGCCAGCCGGCGTTCGGCAAGCGCTCGTTGCCGGTGGCCCGCAATATCTCCATCGCATAGAGGTCCAGCAGCAGCGTCCGGCCGCTGCGCTTGCAGGCGCGATAGATACTGACGACGCGATCGATGTTCTGCGCGGACGCCGAGAGGATGACGAAGCCTGGCTGTTTAAAACTCTGGGTCAGCCTCGCCTCGATGTCGTCCTCCGTCGGGAATTGCGTGTGCTCGTCGAGACGGCCGAGGCTCGACCCCTCCATCAGCATCATGTCGATATCGCGGGGCGGATGGCTGACCAATCGCTCGAACAGACCGCCCTTGCGACCGTGGGCACGGATGTCGCCGCTGTAGAACAGACGCCGGCCGGCAGCCTGGATCAGCAGCGCATAGGCATCATAGGCCGAGTGATCGACGAGATAGGGCGTGATGCTGAACGGACCGATCTGGAAAGTCCTGCGATCGTTCAGCTCGAATGAAACATTTGGCACGAAGGCGTTGGGCACGAAAGGAGCCGCCGCACACATGATGCGCGCCGTCGCGGCGCCCATGGCGAGGGGGACGTCGGGTTTGCACAGGGGAAGCAGACCCCAATGATCGCCGTGTCCGTGCGACAGGACGATCGCACGCAGGGTTGGATCTTCGACGCGAAGCCCGGCCACCGGCGGGAGAAGATCGTCGGACGCGCCGTCGGCATCCAGCGGAAGGCCAAGGTCGAGCAGGATTCGCTCGCCCGCGGCCTCGAGCTCGATGCAGGTGCCACCAATTTGCTGCGTTCCGCGGTGGACACGTCCGCGAAACGAACCGGCTGCTTCGGTCATCAGCGGTTGGTCTTGGCGGCCGAGCCGGGTTCGGCCGTCACTCGCGACCAGGCGATGGCGTTTTTGGCGGAGGGGAGGGCACTGCGAGATGGGCGGGGAAATTTCAAAGCGAATACGGCTCCAGGCAACGACTTATCTATATTCAAACGAGCGCCCGAGAAATTGCGGCTTTTCGAGAAGAAAATGTGAGTGTTGTTCCGGCGCAACATCACCCGTTGGTGAGGCCGAACGCAATAGAACCTTCGGTGGGATGAACGTCAGCCGCGGCTGGACCGGCGATTGGCGACGATGGGAATGGCGGGCGCGTCGCGATCGGCGCGCGCAAACTCCGCCAGCAGGCGTTCGGAGCAGATGACGCGGTTGCGGCCGAGCCGTTTTGCCGCATAGAGCGCCTCGTCGGCCGCACCCAGCAGCCGGTCGGGGTTGCCGTCGGCCTCAGTGGGAATATGGCTGGCGACGCCGACGCTGAGGGTGACGTGGTCGCCGGCGCCAGCAGCGCCATGAGCGATCCGCAAGGCCATGACGGCACGGCGGATCTCCTCGGCGATGGCGCAGGCGGCATCGCACTCCGTGTCGGGCAGGATCAGCGCGAACTCTTCCCCGCCATAGCGGCTGGCGAGGTCGAGCGGGCGTACGGCATGGCGGCTGACGACATCAGCGACCGCGCGCAGGCATTCGTCGCCGCTCTGGTGGCCGTGCCGGTCGTTGAAAAGCTTGAAATGATCGACGTCGACGAACAGCAGCGCCATCGGCTTCTGCGTCCGCTGGGCGCGGGCCCATTCGCTCATCAGCATCTGGTCGAAGGCGCGCCGGTTCGACAGGCCGGTCAGCCCGTCCTTGGTGGCGAGCTCCTTCAGCGCCATCTCGGCGCGCTTCTGATCGGTGAGGTCGCGCAGCGTCTCCACCACGGCGATCAGATGGCCGGCCTCGTCGTGGATGGGGCCGGCGTCGATCGCGAGATAGAGCTGGCTGCCGAGCTTGGGCATCACGCACCAGTTCTCCGCGGAAAAGCCGAGCCCGTTGTGGCCGCGTGCGGCATATTCCGAATAAAACTCCGGCAGCTGCTCGGGACGGTCGAGCGCGACCAGGTCGGCGAGGCAGGGGCGCCTGGTCTCGTAGAAGGCCTGCCAGTGTTTCGTCGTGCCGATCACCTCCGCGGCGGGAACGCCGGTCAGCCGCTCGCAGGCTCTGTTCCAGATCACGACGCGGCGCTTGGGGTCGATCACGAAGGTCGGCACCACCAGATGCTGCATCAGCCGCACGGCATAGGAATCCGCGACGTCGACGGCTTTCGCTGACGTTTTCCGCGGCTTCGCCATCTCAGGCCACCGCCGCCACCGGCGCGGCATCGTTCGGACCGAACAGCTTTCGTACCTCGGCGGCCGGCTTCGGTTTGCTGAACAGATAGCCCTGCATCTCCGTGCAGCCGAGCGCGCGCAGCATCTCACGTTGCGCCTCGGTCTCGACGCCCTCGGCGACGGTGGTCATGTGGCTGGCTGCGGCGATGTTCACCACCGCCTGCACGATCACGGGCGCGCCGCTGGTCTCCGCGATGTCGGCGACGAAGCAGCGGTCGATCTTGATCTTGTCGAACGGGAAGCGCTTCAGATAACTCAGCGAGGAATAGCCGGTGCCGAAATCGTCGAGCGCGATGCGCACGCCGATGGACCGGAGCTGGTGCAGGATCGAGAGCGCGGCCTCGTCGTCGCGGATCAGCACGGCCTCGGTGATTTCGAGCTCGAGCCGGGAGGGAGAGAGCCCGGAGGCGGCGAGTGCGCTGGCAATCCGCAGCGCCAGCGTGTCGCATTTGAGCTGCACCGGCGAGACGTTGACCGCAATCCGCACATGCGCCGGCCAGGTCGCGGCCTCGTTGCAGGCCATGCGCAGCACCCAGTCGCCGAGCTCGTTGATCAGGCCGGTATCCTCGGCGATCGGAATGAACTCCGCCGGCGACACCCAGCCGCGTTCTGGATGCCGCCAGCGCAGCAGCGCCTCACAGCCCGACACGTCGTTGGTGCGCAGGTCGACCAGCGGCTGGTAGTGGATCTCGAAGCCGCCGTTCACCAGCGCCTGACGCAGATCCTGCTCCATGGTCAGGCGCGCCTTGGCGCTGGCATCCATCTCCGGTTCGAAGAAGCGATGGGTACGGCGTCCTTCGGCCTTGGCGCCGTACATCGCAAGATCGGCGTGCTTGATGAGCTGGTCGAGATCGGTCCCGTCCTGCGGCGCCAGCGCGATGCCGATGCTGGCGTCGGTGGAGAGCTGATGGCCGAGGCAGTGATAGGGCTGGCGGATCGCCTCGTAGATCCGCGTCACGAACGACAGCACGTCCGCAGAGGACTGGATTCCGCTCTGGATCACGGCGAATTCGTCGCCGCCGAGCCGCGCGATCAGGTCGCTCTTCTTGAGGCAGCCGCGGAGACGGGTCGCGATTGCCTTCAGCAGCTCGTCGCCGACGTGATGGCCGAGCGAATCGTTGATGCCCTTGAATTCGTCGACGTCGATATAGAGCAGCGCGAACTGCCCGCCGCCGGCGACCTTCGCCAGCTCGCGCTCGATCTGTTCGCGGAACAGCGTGCGGTTCGGCAGGTCGGTCAGCGCATCGTAATGCGCCATATGCGCGATCTTCTCGTGGGCGCGCCGCCGCTCGGTGACATCCTCGACGACGCTGATGAGGTAGCGCGGCTCGCCGGACTTGTCGCGAATGCCGATCCGGGTCGAGGTGATGTAGCGCGGTCCCTTGGTCTGGCTCTGCCAGGCGTGCTCGTCCTTGAACAATCCCCCGGGCGCCTGCAGCGCCTTGCTGTCGTCGTCGTTGACGATCCTGGCGGCGGCCTCCGGATACATGTCGAAAGGAGTCTTGCCGACGATGACGTCACCCGACTGGCCGAACTGCTCCTCGGCGGTCCGGTTGACCAGCAGATATTGCCGCGTCAGGGCATCCTTCACCGTGATCTGCGAGGGGATGTGATCGATGATCTCGCGCAGGAACATGTAGTTGCGGTCGCGCTCCTGCTCCAGATTGCGCCGCTCGGTGATTTCCTCGATCGTGGCGACCCATCCGCCCTGCGCCAGCGGGGTGTTGATGACCTGGAAGGCGCGGCCGTTGGGCAGTTCGTGGATCCTGCTGGAGACCTTGCCCTCGGCGACGACCCGCATCACATCGGTGCAAAACGTCTCGACGTCGCCGCCGAACGTGCCACGCTCCTTGCGATGCTGCATCGCCTCGCGGATGTGACAGCCGGGCTTGATGATGTCGTCGGACAGGCCGAACATCTCGGAGTAGCGGCGGTTGCAGGTGACGATAAATCCGGCGGCGTCGTACAGGATCAGCCCTTGCGACATGTTGTTCAGGGCGGTGTCGAGCCGCAGCCGTTCCGCTTCGATCCGCTCCTGGGCTTCCCGGTTCTGCCGGCTGATCTGGCGGATGATCAGGAAGAGGATCAATGCGATCACGATCGCCGAAAGCGTTGCCGTGGTGACCATGAAGCCGGTCTGCTGACGCCAGTCGGCCAGCGCGGCGCTCGTGGTGTTGGTCGCGACAATGACCAGCGGGAAATGCGACAGCGAGGCCCCCGAGCCGAGGCGGTCCTCGCCGTCGATCGGTCCCTTGACGCGCAGCGTGTGCCGGCCGCCCTCGGCCAGCATCTTGCGCATCAGCGGCGCGTCCTTGAAATTCCTGCCGATCAGCTCTTCGACATGTGGATAGCGCGCCAGCATCTTGCCTTCGCGATCGAACAGCGAGATCGCCGTACCCTCGGCAAGCGCGACAGAAGCGAAATACTGCCGGTAGCTGTCCGGATCGATCCGCCGGACCATGGCGCCGAGGAAGGTGCCGTCCGCGCCGCTCAGCCGCCGCGCGACGATCGTGGTCCATTTGCCGATGATGAAGCTGCGGACCGATTCCAGGATGACCGATTCGGCCATCGGATCGGATTTGAACGTCTGGAAGTAGGCGCGCGAGGAGACGTTGATCTTGGGCAGCGGCTCGGCCCGCGACCAGTTGATCAGCTCGCCGTCGGCATCGTAGATCGCGATGTCGCCGAGATAGGAGACGGAGCTGATCTTGCTCCGCAGCATCTGGTTCGTCGCGAGCCCGGACATGCGCTCGCGGAACATCGCCGGCGAGGTGATCTCCGGCAGGTTCATCTGCCCGATCAGGTCGGCGGCGACGACGTCGGAATCCTGGAATTGCTGATCGAAGTGCCGCGCGATCAGCTGCACCGTGTTTTCCAGCTCGCGCTCGCGATTGGCCAGGGTGCGCTCGCGGAATTCGCCGATGGCCATGGCGGTCACGGCGAAGATCCCGGCGACCAGCAACACGCCGCACAGGGTCAGCCAGAGGACAGGACCACGCCGCGCCAAGGCCGCCCAGCCGTTGGTCGCGGCTGATGACATTCCGGCTGTCACCGTGGAAAAGACCTGGCGCATTTCCCCCCTCCCTGGAAGGACAGGAATACACCGCACAAATGGCGCAAACCTTAGGAAAGCCAGTTACCTAAGCATTAATCCGGTTGTGCAGTCGCGCCCGTATGCAGTGGGGCGGGAATCACGTCGCGGTTGTGCCGTGCCCATCACAATCGCTGCGCTGCATCATTAATGCCGGCTTAATGCGAAGCGCCCGCGCTCTTGTCGCGGCCGGCATTGCGCAGACGTCCGACGACGCCGGTCGGGAAGAAGTAGACGCTGGCGATGAACAGCAGCCCGAGCCACAGCAGCCAGCGGTCGGGATGCAACAGCCCCGGCAGCAACGGCAGGCCGGCTTCGCTCGCCGCCTTGGAGGCCACGCCCATCAGCGACTGAAGGTAGTTCTGGGCGAGGATGAAGATGGTGGCGCCGATGATCGCGCCGTAGATCGTGCCCATGCCGCCGATCACCACCATCAACAGAATGTCCAGCATGATCGAGAAGCTGAGCGAGGTGTCGGGACCGGCATAGCGCAGCCACAGCGCGTTCAAAATGCCGGCGCTGGCGGCGACCAGCGCGGCGAGGCAGTTGGCGTAGGTCAGGTGGAAGACGGTGCGAAAGCCGAGCGCCTCGGCGCGAAAGCGGTTCTCGCGGATCGCCTGGAGCACGCGTCCGAACGGCGAGTTCACGACACGCAACAAAGCGAGGATCATCAGGGCCGAGACGGCGAACACCAGGTAGAAGGTGAGGATGCGGCCGTTGATCTCGAATCCGAACAGGTTCTTGGAGATCAGCACCGTTCCGGGCCGCAGCAATTCCGGCAGCTGGAAGCTGCGTCCGTCCTCACCGCCGGTCAGCCAGGAGAGCTGCGAGGCCAGCACCTGGAAGGCGGAGGCGACCGCGAGCGTGATCATGGCAAAGAAGATCGCGGCGACCCGCAGCGAGAACAGGCCGATCGCGAGCGCGAGCAGCGCCGCGAGCGGCAGGCCGACCACGATGCCGGTTGCGACCGCGGCCCAGTTCGGGCCCATCCCGTACAGCGCGATCGCGATGGCGTAGCTGCCGATGCCGTAGAACATGGTGTGGGCGAACGATACCGAGCCGGTATAGCCGAGCAGGAGGTCGTAGGAGGCCACGAGCGCGGCGAAGACGCAGATCTTGGCCGCGACGTTCAGCGCCTTGGCCCCCGGGAACAGGAACGGCGTCGCCGCCAGCGCCAGGATGATGACGATGAGGAGAAGCGTGAGCACGCGGCTCTTCGGCGGATCGCCTGACAGGAGCATCATCGGCTGGTCACCGCATAGAGGCCGCGCGGCCGCCACATCAGAATGGCGACCATCAGCAGGATGTTGGAGACGAGGGCGAGTTTCGGCACCAGGAAGCCGCCGTAATTGGCCACCATCGCGACCAGGATGGCGCCGATGAAGCAGCCGCCGATCGAGCCGAGGCCGCCGATGATGACGACGATGAAAATCAGGACGGTGAGGTCGTCGCTCATGGAGGCATGGACCTGCTCGCGATAGAGCGCCCACATCACGCCGCCGAGGCCGGCGAGCGCCGATCCCGTCATGAACACGCCGAGGAACAGGCGGCGGATGCGATAGCCGAGCGCCTCGACCATCTCGCGGTTCTCGACGCCGGCGCGGATCAGCAGGCCGAGCTTGGTGCGGTTGAGCACGAGCTGGATCGCGATGAAGACGGCGAGGCCGATCAGCATCGCCAGCACACGGTATTTGGCGATCGCGACGTCGCCGAGGATGAAGGAGCCTCGCAGCGAGGTCGGCAGGGGCGTCGGGATGATCTGCGGTCCCCACAGCGCATAGAGCGTCTGCTCAGCGACGATCAGGCCGCCCGTCGTCATCAGGATCTGCTTCAGATGCTGGCCATAGACGGGCAGTATCAGCACGCGCTCGACGACCAGGCCGAGCGCGCCGGATACCGCCATCGACAGCAGCGCCGCCGGCGCCAGCACGGCGAGGTTCATCCACAGTGAATCCGCCTGCATCGAGGCCGCGAACGGCGCGAGCACGAGGGTTGCCACATAGGCGCCGACGGCGATGAAGGCGCCGTGGCCGAAATTGAGCACGTCCATCAGGCCGAACACCAGCGTCAGCCCCGAGGCCATGATGAAGATCATCATGCCCATGGCGAGACTCGCGGCGGTCAGCGTCAGCCAGGTGCTGGGTGACCCCACCAGAGGAATCATCGCAAGCGCCAGCGCGATCGGCAGCAGGATCGGCGCGAGATCGCGCTTCGGCTTCGGCAGCGGATCATTTGCGGCGAGTTCAGTCACTGATGCGCCTCCAGGCTCAGGCCGAGCAGCCGCTCCTGCAGCGGCACGTCGGCGGCGAGCGCCGCCATCTCGCCGCGATGGACGATGGTGCCGTTGTCCATGACCAGCACGTTGTCGCCGAGCTCGCGGGCGGCAAAGAAATTCTGTTCGACCAGCAGGATCGTCGCGCCCTTGCGCTTGATCTCCTTCAGGCACTCGATCAGTGCCATGACGATCGCGGGCGCCAATCCCTTGGTCGGCTCGTCGATCAGCAGCAGCTTGCGCGGCTCGACGATGGCGCGCGCGATCGACAGCATCTGCTTCTGTCCGCCTGAGAGGCTTCCCGCGCGCGACAGCCAGAACCGGCGCAGCGCGGGGAAGAAGCCGAAGATCCAGTCGAGCTGGGTATCGTCGAGCGGCCCGTCGCGCGCCGCCAGCACCAGGTTTTCCTTCACCGTGAGGTCGGAAAACACCGCCATGCTCTCCGGCACGTAGCCGACGCCGAGCCGCGCGATGTCGGGCGTGGCGCGGCTCTCGATGCGCTCGCCTCCGAGCGTGATTTCGCCGCTGGAGGCCTGCCACAGGCCCATGACGGTGCGCAGCGTCGTGGTCTTGCCGGCGCCGTTGCGGCCGAGCAGCATGGTGGTCTGGCCCTGCGGTACCGCGAGGTCGATGCCCTGGAGGATGTGGTAGCGGCCGATATGCGTGTGCACGCCGGAGAGTTTGAGCAGATCGGTCATGCGGCACTCTTTGGAGCAATGCCGAGATAGGCTTCCTGCACGATCGGCGAGGCGATCACCTCGGCCGGCGGCCCGTCGGCGACAAGTTGTCCGTTGTGCAGCACGATGATGCGGTCGGCGAGCGAGCGCACCACGTCCATCTTGTGCTCGACCAGGAGGATGATCTTGCTCTTGTCCTGCTTGAGCTGCGCGATCAGGTTCAGCACGACCGGCACCTCGTCGATGCTCATGCCCGCGGTCGGCTCGTCGAACATGAACACTCTGGGTTCGAGCGCGATCATCAGCGCCACTTCGAGCTTGCGCTGGTCGCCATGCGACAGCGCAGTGGCGGCGACGCCGCGGCGATTGCCGAGTGCGACCTGGTCGAGGATGGCATCGGCGCGGGTGATCAGGTCGCGGCGGACCATCCAGGGCCGCAGCATGTCGTAATGGGTGCCGCTGGCCGCCTGCACCGCGAGGCGGACGTTCTCTTCCACGGTGAGGTTCGGAAACAGGTTGGTGAGCTGGAAGGCGCGCCCGAGGCCGGCGCGGGTGCGCAGCGGCGCGGAATGCTGCGTGATGTCGGTGCCGTCGAACAGGATGCTGCCGTGTGAAGCGCGCAGCTGGCCCGAGATCAGGTTGAAATAGGTGGTCTTGCCGGCGCCGTTCGGCCCGACGATGGCGGTGAGCTCGCCCGGGCGGAACGTGCAGGTGACGTTGTTGACCGCGACATGGCCGCCGAAGCGGATGGTGAGGTCGCGCGTCTCTAGCGTCAGGGCCATCGGGAGAACTCTGGGAATGTGGAAGAAGCCTCTCCCCGCCGATGCGGGGAGAGGGGACTTGATATCAACGCTTGTTGCGGACCGGAACGTCCATGTCCTCGATCTTCAGCTCGCGCACCGGCTCGAGCACGGCCCAGGCGACGTTCGGATCGACCTTGACCTTGAAGTGATACATGCTTTGCAGCGCCTGATGGTCCTCCTTGCGGAACACCATCTTGCCCTTCGGCGTGTCGAACTCCAGGCCTTCCATCGCCGTGATCAGCTTCTCGGTGTCGGTCGACTTCGCCTTGGTGACGGCGGCGACGACGGACATCGCGGCGGCAAAACCGCCGGCGGTGAAGAAGTCCGGCGGCGCGTTGAAGCGCTTCTGGTGCTCGGCGACGAACCAGTCGTTCACCGGGTTCTTCGGGATGTCGTAGTAGTAATAGGTCGCGCCTTCCATGCCGGGCAGGCCCTTGTAGGCGGCCAGTGCCGGCAGGATGTTGCCGCCGGTGGAGAGCTCGATGCCGTAGCGCTTCGGATCCATGTCCTGGAGCTTGGCCAGCGGATTGCCGGCGCCGGCCCAGATCACCCAGATCACCTTGCGGCCGGGTTTGTCCTTCAGAGCGTCGAACAGGCGCTGACCGACCGCGGTGAAGTCGGTGGTCGAGGTCGGGGCGTATTCTTCCGCGGCGAGCGTCGCGCCGGTCTTGGCGAGCGCCTCCTTGAAGGCGGCGACGCCGTCGCGGCCGAAGGCATAGTCCTGCGCCAGCGTGGCCACGGTGACGCCCTGCTTGCCGATCGCGACCGCGTTCGAGATTGCGTCCTGCGACGAGTTGCGCGCGGTGCGGAAGATGTAGCGATTCCACTTCTCGCCGGTAATCTGGTCCGCGACGGCGGGCTCGACGATCAGGATCTTCTTGTTCTCCTCGGCGACGGGGAGGATGGCGAGCGCCGCGGCCGACGAGGTCGTGCCGATCGCGATGTCGGCCTTGTCGTCCTGATAAGCTTCCGCGAGCGCGGCTTTCGACAGGTCGGGCTTGCCCTGGTCGTCCTTGGTGATGACGACGATCTTGCGGCCGTCGAGCGTCATGGTGCCCTTGGTGGCGTATTCAAAACCCATTTGCAGGCCGGTTTCGGTCTGCTTGGCATAGGCTTCGAGCGGGCCGGTCTTGCCGTAGATCAGCGCGACCTTGAGGTCGTCGGCCTGCGCGGAGGTGTTCGCGGCCAGGCCGAGGATGGCTGCCGTGAGAATGAGCGATCGACGCACGATGATTTCCTCCTTGAATGAACTGCCTTGATCACAGCGATTTGCACAAGTGTGCATACATTGCAATTCCACCTTCCGGCGGAGCTTGCACGAGGCACATGTGACAGTCTCTTGACGTGCGCGTGCCGGATCGTCGCAGGCCGCGACGCGTTCGCGTTAGCGATCCCCTGGCTTCACATCAGCCCTTGCGTTTCCTCAGGCTGCCTCAGAGCAAGCCCTGCGCCAGATCCGGAGCTTTGCGCGGGAATGCCTGAAATTGCGGCGGATCGCGCGCGAACGCCACAGGCGAGTGCCGATATGACGGTGTCAGGAGTCCGAGACTCCGGACACGTGCCGTCTCGAAAGTCAGACAGGCGGCGACCCCGACGCCAGTCCGAACTTGGCGAGCTTCTTGTAGAACGTCGCGCGCGAGATGCGCAGCATCCGCGCGGCTTCCGAGATCTGGCCGTTGCTGGCGGCAAGCGCATGCTCGAGCGTCTGCTTCTCGAACTCCGCTTCGGCTTCGGCATAGGGGACGACCGAGCCGGTCATCTGCGTCGCCGGTCCGGGGCCGGCCTCCGCGCTGACCGGCAGGATGTGAACGAAATCGTCGCCGGTCAGGCGCCCGGAATCGCTCAGGATCAGTGCGCGTTCCAGAATGTTGCGGAGCTCGCGGACGTTGCCGGGCCAGTCGTAGCGCGCGAGCGCCGACAATCCGCTCGGCGTGATCCTGGCATTGAGGAAATCGCCGGAGGCGCTGATGTCCTCGATCAGCCGCGCGCAGATGTCGGGCAGGTCGTCGAGGCATTTTCTGAGAGGCGGCAGGTCGATCGAGAGCACGTTGAGGCGGTAGTAGAGATCGGCGCGGAAGGCGCCGTCGCTGACGCGCTTGCGCAAATCCACGTTGGTCGCGGCGATGACGCGCACATCGACCTTGCTGATCTTGTCCGAGCCGAGCGGCTCGATCTCGCGCTCCTGCAGCACGCGCAACAGCTTGGCCTGTAATTGCAGCGGCATCTCGCCGATCTCGTCGAGGAACAGCGTGCCGCCATCGGCGATCCGGAACTTGCCCTCGCGTCCCCTGCGGTCGGCGCCGGTATAGGCGCCAGGCGCAGTGCCGAAGAATTCGGACTCGATCAGCGTCTCCGGGATCGCCGCGACGTTGACACTGACGAACGGCTTTTCCGCGCGCGAGGACGCATTGTGGATCGCCTGCGCCAGCAGCTCCTTGCCGGTGCCGGTCTCGCCGGTGAGCAGCACGGTCACGCTCTGCCGCGCCGCGCGCTTGGCGAACTCCTTGGCCTGCGCGATCGCCGCTGTCGTGCCGACGAAATCGGCAAGGGTGAAGCGCGCCGCGCGGGCGTTGGACAATTGCCGCCGCGCCAGCCGCAGATCGCTCTCGAGCTGGGTGACGCGGGCGAGCAGCGGCTTGAGGCTCTCGAGGTGGTCGTAGAGCACGAACCCGATCGCGCCGATGACGTTGCGGTCCTCGTCCTCGATCGGCATGCGCGTCACCACGAGCTGCTCGCCGTCGAGCTCCATGATGTCGAGCAGGATCGGCTCGCCGCTCTCGGCGACGGTCCGCATCAGGCTGTTCGGGATGATCTCCTCGATCGGCCGGCCGATCGCTTCGGTGGTGTGCTTGAGGCCGAGCGAGGCCAGATATTTCTCGTTGACGTAGATCACCCGTCCGCCGCGGTCGATCGCGATCGCGCCCTCGCACAGATGCTCCAGCCGCTCGAACAGCGTCACCATCGCCCGCGCGCGGACATAGGCGGGATCGCTGACATCGGGGGAGGAGGGCATGGCGTACCTCAGGGAAGTCCGCCTGTGTATTAGCAAAAGGGCAGCAATTTCAAAGGGGGGAAATGGCACGTAAGCAGCTTAGCAATTGCCGTCGTCCCGGGGCGCGAAGCGAACCCGGGACCCATACCCACAGGGAGAAGTTTGGCGAAGACTAGGAGTGGGAGCCTCGCTCCACAACTGCTCCCTGGGGTTATGGGTCCCGGGCTCGCGCTTTGCGCGCCCCGGGACGACGGCGGTACTCGTTGCGCCGTTGTCGCCTTACCGCCGATACCCGCTCGCCCGCGAATAGCCCTGGCGGTTCTGCTGCGTCGGGCGGTTGGACACGCCGGGACGGGATTCGCTGGAGGCGGGGGTCGCGAGCTTGAGCTCCTCCAGGAAGATCGGCCGGGCGAAATAATAGCCTTGCGCGTAGCGGATCTTGGTCGCGGCCTGGAGATAGGCCAGCTCCTCGTAGGATTCGAGGCCTTCGGCGATCACGGTCATGCCGAGCGCTTCGCTCAGGGATTCGATCGCGCGCAAGATGCCCTGGCTGCGCGGGCGCTTATGGATGTCGGTGATGAACGAGCGGTCGATCTTGATCTCGTCGGCGGTGATGTCGGCGAGCGCCGAGAGCGAGGAATAGCCGGTGCCGAAATCGTCGATGGAGATGCCGACGCCGAGCTTGCGGAACATCGGCAGGATCTCGGTCTGGAAATGATTCTTGGCGACGAAGGCATCTTCCGTCACCTCGATCATGAAGCGCTGTGGAAAGCCGGTCTCGTCCAGCGCCCGCGCGAAACTGCGCATGAATTCGGGGTTGCCGGCCTGCTTGGCGGCGACGTTGATGCTGATGGTCGCTTCCGCGCCGAAGCTGTCGTTGATCAGGTCGATCGACTTGACGATCTCGGCGAGCACGAGATGGGTGAGCTCGTCGATCAGTCCCAATTCGCCGGCAAGGTTGATGAACGAGCCCGGCGCCTGGATCACGCCCTCGTCGTCGCGCAGGCGCACCAATGCCTCGATGCCCGTCACGGCCTGGGTGCGGATGTCGACCTTGGACTGGAACGCGCAGCAGAAGCGCTTTTCGAGGATGGCGAGCCGCAGCGACTGCTCGATCTTCATCCGCGCCAGCGCCTCGCGCTCCATGCTGGCGTCGAAGAAGGCCGCCGATCCCTTGCCGCTGTTCTTGATGCGGTACATCGCGATGTCGGCGTTCTGGCGCAGCGTCTCGAAGCTGCGGCCGTGGTCGGGATAGAGGCTGACGCCGACGGAGGTGGAGGCGAAGACTTCCGAATTGTCGATGAAGAACGGTGCGGTCAGCCGCTCCAGCGTCGCTTGCATGAATTCGGCGACTTCCTCCTGGCTCTGGATCGGGGAGAGCAGCAGCAGGAATTCGTCGCCGGAGATGCGCGACAGCATGTCGGAATCGCGCAGGTCGCGCCCGAGCCGCTTCGACAGCTCGACCAGCAGCGCATCGCCGACGGCGTGGCCGTAATAGTCGTTGATGTGCTTGAAATTGTCGACGTCGAGAAAAGCAAGCGCGAAACGCTCGCCTTTGCCGTCGCGCGCGAGCAGGCTGCCGGCGCGATGCTCGATCACGCGCCGCGAGGGCAGGCCGGTCAGCTCGTCGAAATAGGCCGAGCGGAACAGCTGGTCCTCGAAATTCTTCTGTTCGGTGATGTCGGAGGACGCCGAGATCAGCAGCTCGCGTCCGGCAACGCGGACGGGGCGATGGGTGGTCAGCAGCACCTGGCGTGCAGCTCCGTCCTGGAGCGCTTCCTCGGAGATGACCGCCTCGCCGGACCTCAGTGCCCGCTGGCAGGCTTCCCGGCGCGGCGTCGGATCGGGCGACGGACGGCTGCCGTCCATGCCGAGCAGGGCGGCCGCGACATCGTTAACCAGCAGAAGCTCACCCTGCGCATCCTGCACGGTCAGACCGGCAGGCAGCATTCTAACGATTTCCTTGAGAAATCCGAGTTCGGCTTCACTCGCGCCGGAATATCTGTTGTCGTTCATAGAAGTCATGAATCTTGTTGTTTCAACGCGCCTTTGCAATGGACGCGATCTTGCGCAGTTCCCTCTTAGGTTTGGTTAAGGGGTACGGAGAAATACGGGGGTGTTTTGCGGCGATGCGACGCGCCCGACCCATCGTCATTAACGGAGCGTCAACGCGCGCAACGAAACTGCGAGCGGGGCGCGCGTCTCTTGCGCTCGTGCCGCGTCTAACCGTTCTGCGGGATGCGGCATTGCATGATGCAATGCAGGCCGGTCTTGAGATACGAGACCTCGGACTTGCCGTCGAAAGCCGACAGCGCCGACTTCAGCAGCTTGGTGCCGAAGCCGGGCTCGGAGACCTTGTCGATGCTCGGGCCCTCGGTTTCGTCCCAGGTGACGGTCAGACGGTCGCCGCTGACGGTCCACGACACCTGCAATAATCCGCGCGGCGCGGAGAACGCACCATATTTGCCCGCGTTGGTGGCGAGCTCGTGAAACATCAGCGACAGCGTGACGGCGAGCTTCGGCGGCAGGAACAGCCGGTCGCCGTTGAGCGTGAAGCGGACATGGCCGTAAGGTCCGAGCTCTGCGATCAGGAGATCGCGGATATCGCAGCCGCCCTTGTCGATCCGCGAGATCAGATCGTCGGTTGCAGCCAGCGACCGTAGCCGCGGGTCGATCCGGGCCCAGACCTGCGGCTGGTCGTGCAGCACCTGGTGCAGCACGGCGTGCGCGGTCGACAGCTTGTTCTTCAGCCGATGCTGGAGCTCGTCGACCAGCAGCTTGCGGTATTCTTCTTCCTCGATCAGGCGTTTGGAAATCCGGCGCTGTTCCGCCAGCATCCCGCGATAATGCTCGACGCCCCAGATCGTGAGGGCGGAGACGCCCCAATAAAGGGTCAGCAAGGTGAACCTGGAGCGATCGGCAAGAGCGTCGCTGAAATTGACGACGACGCCGAGCACGCCGCCGACCAGCGCGGTGATGATGCCGATCCGCAAGCCGCCGAATGCGGCGGCAAAGAACACGGCCGGAAAGTACGGGGTGAAGTAGACGTCGGGCCGCACATGCGCGAGACCCCAGCGCGCCACCGTCGCAACCAGCAGGCAGGCGACCGCGAAGCCGAGGCTCAGAGCGAGCGATGGCGCTGCCACGCCCTGCCAGCCCTTGCGGAATTCGTCGATCAGCTTCTCCATGCCCGGCCCGGTTGCGCTATGCGCGCGTAAATCGAGAAAGGAGCGGGAATGTTACGCATGTCGCATGCACAAGCAAAGCTTGCCTTGTCGCAGACCGGCAGGAATAGTGACTGTCGCGGCGCCGAGATCGATCGGCGTCCGCCATTTGACATCAAATCATTCGAAAACAGGAACATTCCATGGGTAGGTTGGATGGCAAGGTTGCGGTGATTACGGGCGCGACGAGCGGGATCGGCCTGCGTACGGCGGAAGTCTTCGTTGCCGAAGGTGCCAAAATTGTGATCGCGGGGCGGCGCATACCGGAAGGCGAGGCGCTGGCGAAGCAGCTCGGGGCCGATTGCATCTTTCGCCAGACCGACGTGACGGTCGAAGCGCAGATGCAGGCGCTGATCGCGCTCGCGGTGGAGAGGTTCGGCCGGATCGACTGCCTGTTCAACAATGCCGGCGGCCCGGCGCAGACCGGGGGCATCGAAGGTCTCGATGTCGAGCGGTTCGACGCGGCGATGGCGACCCTGGTGCGCAGCGTCATGCTCGGCATGAAGCATGCCGCGCCCGTCATGAAGAAGCAGGGGTCTGGCAGCATCATCAACAATGGCAGCATCGCAGGCCGTCTCGCCGGCTTTTCCTCCTCGGTCGTCTATGGCGCGGCCAAGGCGGCGGTGATCCATCTCACCAAATGCGTGGCGATGGAGCTCGGCGAGTCCAATGTGCGCGTCAACTCGATCTCGCCCGGCGCGATCGCAACCGGCATTTTCGGCAAGGCGCTGGGGCTGTCGACAGAGGCCGCCGAGAAGACGCCGGCGGTGATGCGTGATGTCTACAAGACCGCGCAGCCGATCCCGCGCGCCGGCATTCCTGATGACATCGCCCTTGCTGCGGTGTTCCTGGCGAGCGACGAGTCGAGCTTCATCAACGGCCACGACCTCGTCATCGACGGCGCCATCACCGGCGGTCGCAACTGGAGCCAGCAGCAGCAGGGATTGTCAGCGTTGCGCAAGGCGTTTGATGAGGCGTAGCGGATAGGTCTCGAGCCCCGGATGCGGTGCGGCGTGAAGTGCCGCTCCGCAGAGCCGGGGCCCGTCTATCCGCAGCTTACCCTCTGGCTTGCTGGGTCCCGGCTCTGCGCAGCAGCGCAAGCGCTGCAGCGCGTCCGGGGCACGAGAGTTGAGCCCGCGATATCTCTGCAACTTTCGTCATTGCGAGGAGCGAAGCGACGAAGCAATGACGGCGAGGGCGCCTACACCGCCTTCACCCGCACCCGCAACCCATCCCGCGGCTTCGGGATCGGCCACATCTGCCAGTCCGGCTTGTAGCCCGGCTCCAGCGATACTTCGAGGTTCTGCAAAAAGTGCCGGGCAAAGCACTTCGCCTGCATGTAGGCGAAGTGCAGGCCGAGGCACATATGCGCGCCGCCGCCGAACGGCACCCAGGCGAAGCGATGCCGGTTGCGCTGGGCTTCCTCGGTGAAGCGCAAGGGATCGAAGCGATCCGGCTCCGGCCAGATGTCCTTCATGTGGTGGGTGTAGAGCGGATTGACGCCGACGGCGGTACCGGCCGGAATCGTAAAACCCTTGAAGGTGAAATCGCGCATCGCACGGCGCGGCATCGACGGCACCGGCGGCTTGATCCGCAGGGCCTCCTTGAACGCCATCTCCGACAGCGGCATTTTTTCGAGGTCGTCGAAGCTGCTCGGCGAACCCGGTGCGAGCCCCAGCGCAAGAACCTCTGCGCGCAGCCTATCCTGCCAGTCCGGATTGGCGGCGAGCTCGCCGATGAAGGAGGTCAGCGACGAGGTCAGCGTGTCGTGCGCCGCCATCATCAAGAAGCTCATATGGTCGATGATGTCCTGCTCGGAGAGCAGGGCGCCATCCTCGTGGGTGGCGCGGCAGAGCTGCGAGAACAGATCGTCGCCGCCGTGATTGCCGCGTCGCAGCGGGATCTGCTCGCGGAAATAGGCGACGATGCGCTTGCGTCCCTTCACGCCGGCGGCCATCTGCGTGCCCGGCAGCGGCCGGCGGATCGGGGCGACGGCAGCCGCGACCATGTCGACGAACGCGCGGTTGATCTCGTCGACCTCCGGCCCGATATCGGCGCCGAGGAACGACGCCGCCGCGAGGTCGAGCGTGAGCTGCTTCATCGCCGGATAAAGCTTCATCTCGCCAGGCTTCGCCTTCCACTGCGCGACGCGCGCGGCGATGCCGTGGTCGAGATCGCTCAGGTACGACTTCATCGGCCCCGACTTGAACGCGACCGACAGCGCCTTGCGATGCAGCCGGTGCTCGTCGAAATCGAGCAGCATCAGGCCGCGCGGAAACAACAGGCCGAGCACCTTGTTCCAGCCGTGCGTCGAGGAGAACAGCTTTTGCTGGTCGAACAGAACGAGCTCGTTGGCCTCGGGCCCGAGCAGCACGACATTGGTCTCGCCGAAAATATGGGTGCGGTAGACCGGGCCGTATTTGGCGCCGTTCGCTTCGATATGTCCCTTGGGATCGGCGAGCACCTGAAAGGTCTTGCCGATGATCGGCCAGCCCTCGTCGCCGGGGATGTGCGTCAGCTCGTTGCGCCTGGGTGCGGTGAACGGAAGCGCAGGGGCGACATTCTGCATCGACATGACGATTGCTCCGGTTGACCGACCGAACAGGCGCGCGAACACAGATGACTACGACCCGCGCCAGCTGACCGGGGTCAGCATAGCACAGGCCGGTATGTCTTTCTTGTGAACGTCGTTACAAGCGTAGTTCCGACGGGCCTACCGCTTCGCCGCTTCCTTCTGCAAATCCGGGGCGTTGACGGCGGGAATGGCGACGCGGCCGGCGCCGGTCACCTTCAAGGCCTCTGCAGCCTTCTCGTTCTCCATGATCTTCGCCATCACGGCCTGCCCGGCGCGTTCGAAGATCGCGCGGTTCTCGATCACGAACTTTTGCGACTTGCGCAGTCCGTCGATATAGCCGTTGATCTCCGGCACGACGTAGCGCGCCACCAGGTCCCAGCTTCGGCGGGTATTTTCGGGATTGGCCCAATCGTGCACGAAGCCGATCACGGCGCCGACGCCGCCCGACACCTGCATCACGTTCTTGATCATCTTGACGAGGTCGTCGGGCGTACCGATCACGGAGGCCGCACCGTCGACGAAAGCGGTCTTGTCCACGGCCTCGTCGGGCGAGGCGAACGCGGTCAGGCCCGGCCGCTGCAGCGTGCCGACATTATATTCGTTGTGCCAGCGCATCAGGCCGGCGCCGGCTTCGCGGCGGGCCTGCTCGCGGGTCTCGGCGAGGTGCCAGGTCAGCAGCACGCGCCAGTTCGCCCGATCCACCTTGGTGCCGTGCTTCTTGGCGGCGTCCTCGGCGAACTGCCATTGCTGTTGCAGGGACATCAACCCCTGCGTCGTCATCGAGCCCAGCGAGATGATGCCGATGCCGTACTTGCCGGCGAGCGTCATGCCCGAGGGCGAGATCTGCGAGGCCACTACGAACGGCATCTCCTCCTGCAAGGGCAGGATCTGGAGCGCGGCGTCGTTCATGGTGAACCAGTCGCTCTTCGCGGTGACGCGCTCGCCGTTGAACAGGCGGCGGATCACGCCGATGGCCTCGTCCTGGCGGTCGCGCTGCGTCATCGGGTCGATGCCGAGCGTGTGCGCGTCCGACGCCAGCGCGCCGGGGCCGGAGCCGAAAATGGCGCGGCCGCCGGTCATGTGGTCGAGCTGCACCATGCGCTGGGCGACGTTGAAGGGATGATGATAGGGCAGCGACACCACGCCGGTGCCGAGCTTGATCCGCTTGGTGCGCTCGCCGGCTGCGGCCAGAAACATCTCGGGCGAGGCGATCATCTCCCAGCCGGAGGAATGATGCTCGCCGCACCAGAACTCGTCATAACCGAGCGCGTCGAGCTGCTCGACCAGGTCGAGATCGCGCCGGAACTGGAGCATCGGATGCTCCCCGATCGGGTGATGCGGGGCAAGGAAGGCTCCGAACTTCAGGCGCGCCATGGCGTTCTCTCCGGCTGAATTTTCTGTTTGTTGAGGCGATGAGGCTACGTGCTGGCGATAGCGAAGGCAATCGCGCGGTGTCCCGCGCGGCGGAATGCAGGCATGCGTTGAGACGCTGCAACGACCTGCCTGGCCTGCATGGTTCGAGACGCCCGCTTCGCGGGCTCCTCACCATGAGGGTCTGAGGCTGCGCCGCGAAACGAGACCTCATCCTGAGGAGACCGCCGAAGGCGGGCGTCTCGAAGGATGGCTGCGAAGAGACTGTTCGATGAGCTTGCGGCTACCGCGTCATCCTGTTCCACGCATCCAGCCCGGCGATCTTGTACGCCTCCGCCAGCGTCGGATAGTTGAACGTGTTCTGGATGAAATAGTCGATGGTGCCTTTGAGGTTGAGCACGGCCTGGCCGATATGGATCAGCTCGGTGGCGCCTTCGCCGAGGATGTGCACGCCGAGCAGCCGGCGCGTCTTGGTCGAGAAGATCATCTTCATCATGCCGCTGTTCAGCCCCATGATGTGGCCGCGGGAGGTCTCGCGGAAGCGTGCGATGCCGACCTCGTAGGGAATGCCGCGCGTGCGCACCTCTTCTTCGGTGAGTCCCGTCGTCGATATCTCCGGCACCGAATAGATGCCGTAGGGGAAGAACTCCGGCGGCGCGAGCGGCTCCATGCCGAGCGCGTGGCAGGCGGCGACGCGTCCCTGCTCCATCGAGGTGGAAGCAAGGCTCGGAAAGCCGATCACGTCACCGGCGGCGTAGATATGCGGCACGCTGGTTTGCAAGGTCACGGGATCGACCGAGATGCGGCCGCGATGGTCGACGACGATGCCGGCCGCCTCTAAGTTGAGCCGATCGGTGGCGCCGACGCGCCCGGCCGCGAACAGCAGCATTTCCGTGGTGACGTGCCGCCCGTCCGACAAATGCGTGACGATGCCACCCTGCGCAGTCTTCTCGATCGAGTTGACCTTGGCGCCGAGCCGCAGCGCGACGTTGCGGTCGCGCAGCTCGTGCACGAACTCGTCGATCAATTCCTTGTCGATGAAATCGAGGAAGGTGGGCCGCGGTTCGATCAGGGTCACGGGCACGTCGAGCGCGCTGAAGATGGTGGCGTATTCGACGCCGATCACGCCGGCGCCGATCACAGCCAGGCTGCGCGGCAGCTTTGGCAGCTCGATGATCTCGTCGCTGTCGAGCACGGTGGTGCCGTCGAACGGCACGTAGTCGGGGCGGAACGGGCGCGTGCCGCAGGCGATCAGGATGAAGGCGGCCGACACCACTTTTACCTCGCCAATTGAGCTCGTGATCTCGACCTCGTGCGGTGAGACCAGCCGTGCCTCGCCATTGGCGGTGCGCACCAGGTTGCGGCTGAACTGATGTTCGAGTACCTCGACCTCATGGTCGAGCGTCTTCTGAAGACGGATCATCAGGTCGCTCGCCGCGATGTCCTGCTTCACCTTGTAGGAGCGGCCGTAAAAGCCGCGCTCGCGCCAGCCGGACAGATTGAGCACGGTCTCGCGCAGGGTCTTTGAAGGAATCGTGCCGGTATGGACCGAGACGCCGCCGACCCGCCGGCCCTTCTCCACCACCAGCACGGCCTTGCCGAGCTTGGCACATTGCACCGCGGCCCGGCGCCCCGACGGGCCCGAGCCGATCACCACCATGTCGTAGTCGTATATCCGGAAAACTTCCGAGCCCGCAAAACCAGCGGGAATTGCCATGCAGCAATCGGGCCAAAGCGGCAAGTCCTACCTCGGAGGTAATCGCGCCAATGACGCCGATCTGCGAGTTTTGCGCGCAAATAAATCGCCGAAGGCTCGCGCGAAAATGCATCAAACCGTCACAAAACAAGTCGATTCGTCGCGCCGCTGGGGCGTGCTGGCGATCGTCGTCGCTGCTCAATTCATGTTCGGCGTCGACGCGTTCATCGTGAACGTCGCCATTCCCACTATCGCGGTGGACCTGCATGCGACGCCGGCGCAGATCGAATCCGTCATCGCGATCTATCTGATCGCCTACGCCACGCTGGTCGTCACCGGCGGCCGCCTCGGCGACATCCACGGCACGAAGAATGTCTTCCTGGCCGGCGTGCTCGGTTTCACGGTGACCTCGCTGTGGTGCGGGTTGGCGCAATCGGGCGCGGAGCTGATCATCGCACGGCTGGCGCAGGGCGCGACTGCAGCGCTGATGGTGCCGCAGGTGCTGGCGACACTGCATCTGCTCTTCACCGACGAACAGCGCAGCCGCGCATTCGCCATCTACGGCATCGTGCTCGGGCTTGCGGGCGCCGCGGGCTTCCTGCTCGGTGGTCTCCTGGTCACGGTCGACCTTGCCGGTACCGGCTGGCGCTCGGTGTTCTTCGTCAACGTGCCCTGCGGCCTCGTCATTGCGGCCGCCGCCTGGCGCATCATGCCGTCAGTGCCGCGCCGGGCCGGCACGCGGCTCGACATCAACGGAAGCATGGTGCTGTTCGCGGGGCTGTTGTGCCTGATCGGACCGCTGCTGTTCGGTCACGATGTCGGCTGGGCGCCGTGGCTATGGGCCGTGATGGCAAGCGGCGGCGCGATCCTTGTCGCGTTCCTGAAGCTCGAGCATGCGGTGGCGCGCGCCGGCGGCATGCCGCTGATCGATCTGACGCTGCTGTCCGATGCAGCCTTCCTGCGCGGGCTCGGCGCGGCGTTCTTTTTCTTCGTCGCCAACCTCTCGTTCTATCTGGTGATGACGCTGTTCATGCAGCGCGGCCTGAAGATCCCGCCGCTCGCAGCCGGCATGGCCTTCATTCCGCTCGCACTGGCTTTCGTGGTCGCGTCGCGTCACAGCGGCGCGCGAGCGCGCCATCGCGGGACCAAGGTGTTGATCGAGGGCTGCATGCTGCAGATCGCGGGCCTCGCCGCACTCGCGCTGGTCACGGGCTATATCGATGCGCCGGCGCCGATCCTGCTCGCACTCGTCATGATCATCTTCGGCTACGGGCAGGGGCTGGTGATGGCGCCGCTATCCGGTGCGGTGCTCTCGACGGTGAAGCCTGTCGCGGCAGGCTCGGCGTCCGGCATGTACGGCACGACGGCGCAGATCGGAAATGCGGCCGGAGTGGCCGCAATCGGCGCGGCGTTCTTCGCGGTTGAAGCGTTGCAATCGGCGCGCGCAGGCTTCTTCGTTTCGCTCGCCGCGTTTGCGGCGTTAATCACGATCTGCGCCGCATTTCTGGCGTGGATGCGCCGCGTCTCTGCACGAAGTTGAGGCATTGCGGTTAATTCATGCGTATTCCTGCGGATTTTTGCGTGATTTCGGGTGATAGACAGCACACGGGCTTTTTATTTTGCACCGCAGCAACTATTTGGTTTGGGTGAACGTTGAACGTCGCCTGCCAGGAGTTGCCGTGTCGCTTGCCAAAAATCTCGCTCTCTTGAGACATCTGCCAAAGGTGGATGGTCTGCGCTTTGCCGAATTCGGCCGGAGCGCGGACGTGTCCAGCCCGTTGGAAGAGGTCACGGGCTTCGGCGACAATCCCGGAAACCTGCGCATGTTCGCGTTCGTGCCGGCGCAACTCCAGAAGCCGCGCGCGCTCGTCGTCGTGCTGCATGGCTGCGGCCAGACCGCCGCTACTTACGATCTCGGCGCGGGATGGTCGACGCTCGCGAAGCATTACGGCTTCGCGCTGGTGATGCCCGAGCAGCAACGCGTCAACAATGGCAACACCTGCTTCAACTGGTTCAATCCGGAAGACACTGCGCGGGACGGCGGCGAGGCGCGGTCGATCCGCGAGATGATCGCGCATATGGCCGAAGCGCACCGCATCGATCCCAGGCGCGTCTTCATCACCGGTCTCTCCGCCGGCGGCGGCATGACGTCGGTGATGCTCGCGACCTATCCGGAAGTTTTTGCGGCCGGTGCGATCATCGCTGGACTTCCCTACGGCATCGCGTCGAATTTGCGCGAGGCGCTCGACGGCATGTTTCATTCGCCGCAGCGGCCGGAGCGCGAGCTCGGCGATTTCGTGCGGCGCGCCTCGAACCATCACGGGCCGTGGCCGAAAATCTCGGTGTGGCACGGCAGCGCTGACCGCACCGTCAATCCCGGCAACGCCAGCGAGATCGTCAAGCAGTGGCTCGATTTGCACGACCTGCCGGCTGTGCCGATGGCGGAGACGATTGTCGATGGCTATCCGCGCCAGGCCTGGTGGAACAAGGACGGCGAGACGCTGGTCGAGTCCTACGCCATCACCGACATGGCCCACGGCACGCCGCTCGGCCTCGCCGACAATGATCAGCGTTACGGCATCGAAGGCGCATTCCTGATCGAGGCCGGTATCTCCTCGTCGTACCACATCGCAAAGTTCTTCGGCCTCACCGGCTGGATTCCGGACGCGGCCGGGAAGAAGGCGGGGCCCGGGACGTCGAAGCCGGCGCTTTCACCCGCGCCGCATCTCGCCCGCTCGATCCGCGCCGCAGTCGCCGAAGAGCCGGCCGAGCCGAAGCGCGCGGCGGCGCGCGGCTTCGATCTCGGCCAGATCATCACGCGCGCACTCACCGCCGCGGGCTTGATGAAGTAGTTCGTCGCTCGATAAGCGACGGCTACGCCGTCTGATCGATCCATTCGATCGGCGCCACCGTCACCTCGCCGCCGGCGACCTTCCGCGTCATCTCCTGATAGGCCTTGAAGAAGTCGCGCGATTGCAGCGCTTTTTGCGCGGCCTCGTCGGTGACGCTGGCGAGGTGGAAATAGCTGGCGTCGTCGCGGTTCTTCAGGACCCGATAGCCGATCCGCCCCTTCAACTCCGGATCGCCCTCGATCGCCTTGATGAAGCGGCCGATCTCCTGGTGCCAGGCTTCCGTCGTGCCGTTCCTGAATTCGTACCTGATCATGAAGTGCTTCATGTGACGCTCCCTGTTCGTCCAGTGCGTCATCATCTGCGCCTTGCAGGCGATCCTGCAAGTATGGACAAAATTGATAGTATGGACTTTTTCGACGTTGCTCCTATCCTCCTGCAAGCTGGCTGCGTATGGAGGAGGCGACATGGCAAGGGCAAACCCGGCGCGCACCTGTCCGGTTACGGCCTTTCAGAAGATGATCAGCGGCAAGTACAAGCTCCGCATCGTCTGGGACCTCAGGGACGGCCCGCGCCGCTATGGCGAGATCAGGAGCGGCCTGCTGCGCGGCGCGGCCGGCAGCGCCGAGATCACCCCGCGCGTGCTCAGCCGCGAATTGAAGGCGCTGACCCAAAGTGGCCTGATCGACCGCAAGGATTTTGGCGAGGTGCCGCCGAAGGTCGAGTATCGCCTGACGCGCAAAGGCAAGAGCTTCGTGCCGGTCGTCGCCGCGATCCGCGACTGGGGCGAACGCAACCTCAGTGACACCGCGGCGTTGGCGGAGGCCGCCGAGTAGCGCTCACATCTCGCCGGTGATGAACGGATTGGTCATCCGTTCCTGGCCGATGCTCGAGCCGGCGCCGTGGCCGCAGATGAAGCCGACGTCGTCGCCGAGCGGCAAAAGCTTGGTCTTGATCGAATTGATCAGCGTGGCGTGACTGCCGCCGGGCAGGTCGGTGCGCCCGACCGAGCCTGCGAAGAGCACGTCGCCGACATGGGCAAAGCGCAAGTCCTTGTTGAAGAACACCACGCTGCCGGGCGAGTGGCCCGGGCAGTGCAGAATGTCGAACTGCAGGCCGCCGATCGACACGCTGTCGCCCTCGTCGAGCCAGCGGTCCGGCTCGAAATTGCGCACCTCCGTCATGCCGAAGCGCGCGCCGCTCTCGACCACGTTGTCGAGCAGGAATTTATCCGCGACATGCGGCCCCTCGATCGGCACCTTCAGCGCATCGCGCAGTTCGGCCGCGCCGCCGACATGGTCGATATGGCCGTGGGTCAGCCAGATCTTCTCCACGGTGACGCCGGTCTGCTTGATCGCGTCCAGAATCTTCGGCACGTCCCCGCCGGGGTCGATCACAACGGCCTTCTTGCCGGGCTCGTCCCAGATGATGGTGCAGTTCTGCTCGAACAGCGTCACGGGGACGATGATCGCGCCGGCCTTGGCTTGTTGGGATTCTTGGTTGTCGTTTTGCTCGGTCATGGGCCTCACAATGCCGATTTTTGCCATGCCGCCAAGCAAAAGATTCGTGCCTCGCCCGGGAACAGCCGCACCCGCCGTCACACGGCCGTCCCAATTCGCCTGCTGGTTTGAACCGCGGCGTTCGTTCCGCGTTCACTCGCGCGAGACGCAGATTTTTGGGTGGGTTTTCCGGCATGGCTCAGGGCGGCGACAATTGGTGGCGCGACGGCATCTTCTATCAGATCTACCCGCGCTCCTTTCAGGACACAGACGGTGACGGCGTCGGCGATCTCGCCGGCATTCTGCGCCGGCTGCCTTACGTGAAATCGCTCGGCGTCGACGCGATCTGGCTGTCGCCAATCTTTCCGTCGCCGATGGCCGATTTCGGCTACGACATCTCCGACTATACCGGCATCGATCCGCTGTTCGGCACGATGGAAGATTTCGATGCGCTGCTCGCGGCGGCGCATGACAACGGGCTGAAGCTGATCCTCGACCTCGTGCCGAACCACACATCAAGCCAGCATCCCTGGTTCGTCGAGAGCCGGTCCTCGCGCGACAATTCCAAACGCGACTGGTACGTCTGGCGCGATCCGGCCGCCGATGGCGGTGTCCCGAACAACTGGCTGTCCGAATTCGGCGGCAGCGCGTGGGCTTTCGACGAGACGACAGGTCAATATTACTACCACGCCTTCCTTGCCGAGCAGCCGGATCTCAACTGGCGCAATCCGGATGTCCGCGCGGCGATCTACGACGCGATGCGGTTCTGGCTGGAGAAGGGCGTCGACGGCTTCCGCGTCGATGTGATCTGGCACCTGATCAAGGATGCCGAATTCCGCGACAACCCGCCGAACCCGCATTACGTCGAGGGCCGGCCGCCGAACGAGAGGATCCTGACGCAATACTCCACCGACCAGCCGGAGGTGCATGACGTCATCGCCGAGATGCGGCGCGTCACGGACGCGTATCGCGACCGCGTGCTGATCGGCGAAATCTATCTGCCGCTGCACCGGCTGATGGCCTATTACGGCAACGACCTCACCGGCGCGCAAATGCCGTTCAATTTCGCGCTGCTCTCGACCTTCTGGAGCGCGCGATCGATCGAGACAATCGTCGACGATTACGAGAAGGCGCTGCCGAAGGGCGCCTGGCCAAATTGGGTGCTCGGCAATCACGATCGTCCGCGCGTCGCAAGCCGCGTCGGGCCGGAGCAGGCGCGCGTTGCCGCGATGCTGCTGCTGACGCTGCGCGGTACGCCGACGCTCTATTACGGCGACGAGATCGGCATGCATCAGCTGGCGATCTCCCCCGAGGACGTGCGCGATCCCTTCGAGAAGAATGTGCCCGGCATCGGAGTGGGGCGCGACGGCTGCCGTACGCCGATGCAGTGGGATGCGTCGCCGGCCAGCGGCTTCTCCGGCGTAAGGCCCTGGCTGCCGCTGCCGGAGGACCATATCCGCGAGAACGTCGCCGATCTCGAAGCCGATTCGCGTTCGATCCTCAGTCTGTACAAGCGGCTGATTGCCTTGCGGAAGGCATCTCCGGCGCTGGTCGAGGGCGACTACCATCCGATCGCCGCGCAAGGCGATCTGCTGGTCTATCGCCGCGAGGCCGAGGGCACGGCGGTGATCGTCGTGCTCAATCTCGGGCCCGACCCGATCGCCGTGACCTCCAGCGCGATCCGTTTCAACAGCGAGATCTTGCTGTCGACGTTTCTGGATCGCGAGGGCGAGAGGCTGGAAGGCGTGCTGGATCTGCGCGGCAATGAGGGCGTGGTGGTGATGCTGCCATACATCTAGCCGCTCGCGGGGACGACGGCCGTGTGCGGAGATGCACCTACCCCGGATGCTTGTTACCCGCGGCATTCCCGTCGATGTCGCTCCGCTTCAGCAAATAATCCAGCCCTCCGATGCGGTACCAGCGATAGCCATAGGGCGCCAGCACGACGCGATGCTGGCCGCGCTTGTCGGCGTGGCTGTGATCTTCCGCGAGCAGGTTGATCAGGTGCGCGCCGGCCTCGCCGGACAGCCCCGCCGAGAATGCGATTTCGCGCGGCTTCTCATCCAGATTGTGAACGAACAGCACGGAATTGTTGCGCCAGTCGTAACGCATGATGAACACGGAGGGATCGCGCGTCGGAATGATCACGAAGTCGCCCCAGCCGATCTCGGGCACCTCCTTGCGCATGCGGACGATGCGCTCGGTCCAGTTCAGCATGGAATTGGGATCGCGCCGCTGTTTTGCGACATTGACGTGCTCGTAGCCGTAGGGGCCCGTGTCGATGACCGGGCATGCCGGCTTATCGTTCTTGGTGAAGCCGCCATGCGGCTCGGTCGACCATTGCATCGGCGTGCGCGCGCAATTGCGCTCGGGGAGCGAGAGATCGTCGCCCATCGCGATCTCGTCGCCGTAGCGGATGACGGGCGTTCCCGGCAACGTGCACATCAGGCTGTAGGCGAGCTCGAGCCGCCTTCGGTCGCCGCCGACCATCGGCGCGAAGCGGCGGCGAATGCCGCGGTCGTAGAGCTGCATGTCCTTGTCGGGGCCGAAGCGCTTGAACACGATGTCACGCTGCGCCTTGGTCAGGCGTCCCAAATCGAGCTCGTCGTGATTGCGCAGGAACAGGCCCCATTGCGCGCTGGCCGGCCGCGGCCTGGTCGCCTTCAGCGCCTTCGCCAGCGGACGCGAATCGCCGGATGCCAGCGCATAGAACAGATGCTGGTTGACGTGGAAGTTGAACATCATGTGCATGCGGTCGCCGTCGCGGCCGAAATATTCCATGTCCGTCTCAGGCAGCACGTTGGCTTCGGCGAGGATGATGGCGTCGCCCTGCCGCCATTGCAGGAATTCGCGGAACGCGCGCAGCATGTCGTATTGCTCGACCGGCTTCTTCACCTTCGCGCCCTTGGTGGCGATCACGAACGGCACGGCGTCCATGCGGAAGCCGGAGACGCCGAGCTGGATCCAGAAGCCCATGATCTTCAGGATTTCGGCCTGCACATGCGGATTTGAGGTGTTGAGATCGGGCTGGAAATCGTAGAAGCGGTGGAAGAACCAGGCGCCGGCTTCCTTGTCGCGCGTCCACGTCGACTTCTGCACGCCGGGAAACACCATGCCCTTGTTGGCGCCGGCCGGCTTCTTGTCCGACCACACATACCAGTCGCGATAGAGCGAATTCCTGTCGCGCCGCGCCTCCTTGAACCAGTGATGCTGGTCGGAGGTGTGGTTGACGACGAGGTCGATGATGATGCGGATGCCGCGCTGCTTGCAGCCGTGGGTGAACTCGACGAAATCGCCGAGCGTGCCGTAGCGGGAATCGACGCTGTAATAGTCGGCGATGTCGTAGCCGTCGTCGCGGCCCGGCGAGGTCTGGAACGGCATCAACCAGATCGTGGTGATGCCGAGGCCGTGCAAATAGTCGAGCCGCCGCAGCAGGCCCTTGAAGTCGCCGACGCCGTCGCCGTTGGCATCCATATAGGTGCCGACGGAGAGGCAGTAGATCACGCCGTTCTTGTACCAGAGATCGTCGATCATGCGCGAGCAGCCTCGATGCTCCGCCGAGGTGTGGCGGCTGCGTGATAAGTGCGTGGGGGAGGCGAGGTTCCCGCACTCCGCTGTCGTCCCGGGGCGCGACGTAGTCGCGAGCCCGGGACCCATAACCACAGGGAGTAGTTTGGCCAAAGCTCGGAGTTACCTGCTCACCCGACAACTTCTCCCTGTGGCTATGGATTCCGGGCTCGCGACTGCGTCGCGCCCCGGAATGACGGGCCCACCGGAATCGGCTAAGCTCCCCCCATGGACAGCCCCGCCCGCAACATCGCTCTCGTTCCGCCGCCCGATCGCCGCCAGTCCGAGACGGCGCTTGCGATCGCGCGCGGCACGGCGCGGCTGCTGCGCTCGCTCGGCTTTACCTGCATCAGCGAACTGCCGCTGCCGTCGGGCCGGCGCGCCGATCTGGTGGCGCTCAACGAGCGCGGCGAGATCTGGATCGTGGAGATCAAATCGTCGGTCGAGGATTTGCGTGCCGACCAGAAATGGCACGAATACCGCGCCCATTGCGACCGGCTATTCTTCGCCTTCACGCAGGATTTGCCGTGCGAGATCTTTCCGCAAGACACCGGCCTGATCATTGCGGACGCCTATGGCGCGCATCTGCACTGCGAGGCGCCCGAGCACAAGCTTCAGGCCGCCACGCGCAAGCAGATGACGGTGCGTTTCGCGATGGCGGCAGCGCTCCGGATCAACCGTCTGGTCGACCCGCAGGGCCACGCGGATTTTTGGGAGTAGCGGCGCGGCGAACGCGGACGCCGTAGGGTGGGCAAAGCGAAAGCGGGCCCACCATCCAAGCCGATCAGGATTGAAGTAGAAGCGGTGGGCACGGCGCTACGCGCCTTTGCCCACCCTACGAGACCGCTACCGCGGCGCGCGCTTGGCCAGAATCCGCTGCAACGTACGACGGTGCATATTCAGCCGCCGCGCCGTCTCCGAGACGTTGCGGTTACACATCTCGTAGATGCGCTGGATGTGCTCCCAGCGGACGCGGTCGGCGGACATCGGGTTCGTCGGCAACTCGGATTTCTCCGAGCTGGTCGAGAGCAGGGCGGCGACGACGTCGTCGGCATCCGCGGGCTTCGACAGATAATCGATCGCACCCATCTTCACGGCGGTCACGGCGGTGGCGATGTTGCCATAGCCGGTCAGCACGATGGCGCGGGCTTCGGGGCGCTTCTTCTTCAGCGCGGAGACGACGTCGAGACCATTGCCGTCGCCGAGCCGCAGATCCACCACGGCGAATGCGGGCGCGGCCTTGCCGATCTGCGCGAGGCCATCCGAGACGGTGTCACACGACGTCACCGCAAAGCCACGGGTCTCCATCGCGCGCGACAACCGCTCCAGGAACGGCTTGTCGTCCTCCACGATGAGAAGCGAGCGGTCGGTCTGTTCGTTCAGTTCGGCGATGGCGTTCAAGGTGTTGTCCTCTCTCTGCACATCTACATATGGCGTCGCAATCAGGCGGTGCCAAGGCCGCAAATAGTCGATCGGCCCTGCTGTGCGACGCAAGGTCGCGGCCTATCCTATTGTTTCTTCGAGCGTCTCGATAGTCTCAAAACGCTCTCTCGGCCAATTGATGTGAACCACAGCACCGTGTTCCGGAAAGGTCCGGTTGGTAAACGAGACCTTGGCCCCGGTGCGTTCCAGCAAGGTGCGCGCGATGAACACGCCAAGCCCGAGCCCACGCTGCTCGCCGCCGCCGTCATCCAGATTGCGCCGCCGCGACAAATAGGGCTCGCCGATCCGGTTAAGGATATCGGGCGGAATGCCCGGGCCGTCGTCGGAGATCACGAGCTCGATCGTGTCCTTGTTCCACCATGCATTCACCTCGACGGTGGTGCGGGCGAAATCGACCGCGTTCTCGACGATGTTGCCGACGCCGTAGAGGATCGCGGGGTTGCGCGAGCCGATCGGCTCGGCGAAGGCCGCCACCGCGATCCGCACCTTGATGTCGACGCCGAAATCGCGGTGCGGCGCCACCACCTCCTCGATCAGCTCAGACATTTTCATGCGGTCGAACGGCGCGCCTTCGGAGGAAAGCTGGGTGATCTTGCTCAAGATGTCGCGGCAGCGCTGGGTCTGCTCGCGCAGGGTTTTCAGGTCGGCGGCGAAACTTGGATCCTTCACCGTCTTTTCCAGCTCGCGCGAGATCAGGAAGATGGTCGCGAGCGGCGTACCGAGCTCGTGCGCGGCTGCGGCAGCCAGGCCGTCGAGCTGGGTCAGATGCTGCTCGCGTGTCAGCACCAGCTCGGTCGCAGCCAGCGCGTCGGCGAGCTTGCGCGCCTCCTCCGTCACCTGGAACGAGTAGAGGCTGGTGACGCCGATCGCGAGCACGATCGAGAGCCAGATGCCGATGAGATAAATCGGCGGCAGCACCAGGGGATCGTCGGAATCCCAGGGCAGCGGCAGATGGAAGAAGAACAGGACCGAGGCACAGGCCACCGCGAGCAGGCCGAGGCCGAAGGTGAGGCGGGCCGGCAGCGCCGTGGCCGAGATCAGCACGGGCGCGAGGAACAGGAACGAGAACGGGTTCTGCAGTCCGCCGGTGAAGAACAAGAGCCCCGCCAGCTCCACGATGTTCAGCGCCAGCAGTCCGGCCGCCTGCATCGGCTCCAGCCGTTGCAGCGGATTGGACACGGTCTGGAGTGCCAGGTTGAGCGCCGCCGACAGCGCGATGATGCTGACGCAGGGGACGATCTCGACGTTGAACTCAAGCCCCTGCGCCACGATGAAGATCGCCGCGAGCTGGCCGAGCACCGCCAGCCAGCGCAGCCGCAGGATCGTGTCCAAGCGGATATGCCGCTGTGCGTGGCGGAAGTCGGTATCGGCAGTCTCAGTCATCTCGGCCAATGTGGCGGTGCCTTCTCGGTCACAAACGCGGGGCTCGCGGAACCACCCGGATTACAAGCCTTGCGCTATCCGCTGCAATAGCAGAAGAACGGCTAGCATGACCGGGAACGACAAAGCTTCAAGTCCGCCGACTGTCGCGGAGCGCGGCTCCTCTGCGGCCATTGCGGTCGATCACCTCGTCAAGGTCTACAAGCAGACCCGCGCCGTCGACGATATCTCCTTTTCGCTGCCGCGTGGCAGCATCACCGGGCTTCTGGGCGGCAACGGCGCCGGCAAGACCACGACCATCGCGATGATCATGGGCCTGGTGCTGCCGACCTCCGGCCGCGTGCAGGTGCTCGGGCATCGGATGCCGGAGCAGAGCGCGGCGGTGCTGGGGCGGATGAATTTCGAGAGCCCCTATGTCGACATGCCGATGCGCCTCACGGTGCGGCAGAACCTCACCGTGTTCGGCAAGCTCTATGCGGTGAAGAACGTCTCCGATCGCATCGCCAGGCTGGCCGACGAGCTTGATCTCACCGAATTCATCGACCGCGCCAACGGCAAGCTCTCCGCCGGGCAGAAGACCCGCGTCGCGCTGGCGAAGGCGCTGATCAACCAGCCCGAGCTGCTGCTGCTGGACGAGCCTACCGCCTCGCTCGACCCGGATACGGCCGACTGGGTGCGGGCGCATATGGAGCGCTATCGCAAGGAGAACAACGCGACCATCCTTCTGGCTTCGCACAACATGCTCGAGGTCGAGCGTCTGTGCGACCGCGTCATCATCATGAAGCGCGGCCGCATCGAGGACGACGACACGCCGGAGGCCATCATGGCGCGCTACAACCGCACCACGCTGGAGGAGGTGTTCCTGGACGTCGCGCGCGGGCGGGTGAACGGTGCGAAGGAGGCGGCGCGATGACCGAGCTCTCCCTTCACCTCGGCATTTCCATCCATCGCATCGGCGCAATGATCCTGCGCTACTGGTACCTGTTGATGTCGTCCTGGCCGCGGCTGCTCGAGCTGCTTTATTGGCCCGCGCTCCAGGTCATCACCTGGGGCTTTCTCCAGCTCTACATCGCCGAGAACGCCAATTTCTTCGCGCGCGCCGGCGGCACGCTGATCGGCGCCGTCATCCTCTGGGACATCCTGTTCCGCGGCCAGCTCGGCTTCTCGATCTCGTTCCTGGAGGAGATGTGGGCGCGCAACATCGGCAACCTCATGATGAGCCCCTTGAAGCCGATCGAGTTTCTGCTGTCGCTGATGATCATGAGCATGATCCGGCTCGCGATCGGCGTCATCCCGATGACGCTGCTCGCGCTGTTCCTGTTTCACTTCAACGTCTACGCCCTCGGTCTGCCGCTGATTGCATTCTTCTGCAATCTGATCTTCACGAGCTGGGCGGTCGGCATCTTCGTCTCGGGGCTGGTCTTACGAAACGGCCTTGGCGCCGAGAGCATCGTCTGGACCCTGATGTTCGCGATCATGCCGCTCGCCTGCGTCTACTATCCCGTCAGCGTGCTGCCGGCATGGCTGCAATACGTGGCCTGGTCGCTGCCGCCGACCTATGTGTTCGAGGGAATGCGGGCGCTCCTGATCGAACAGACCCTCCGGATCGATCTGATGTTGCGTGCGTTGGCCATCAATGCGGTGCTGCTGGTTGCATCTTTTGGGGCATTCCTTGCCCTTTTGCGGAGCGCCAAGAAGCACGGCTCGCTGCTCTCGAGCGGTGAATAATCTCACTTTCCCGTGGATTCAGGCTGATTTAGCCGTTCCGGCTCCGTAGATGTACGGAACCATGCATTGACGCAATATTACGCATTCGGCAGTATGTTGCGATGCGAAGAGGATTTTAACGATGCCTATTGGTGAGTTCGGCGGCGCGCCGCCCCTGGCGGCCGAAGGCAGTCCGGTCCTGACGACGCCGATGTACTGGATGTACGAGATGGGGCAGGCCTCTCTCAATCCGGCGCGTGCGGTCACCGATGCGACCAAGCTCCTGTTTCAGAATCCCCTCAATCCGTGGGCGCGCACCGAGGTCGGCAAGTCCGTCGCCGCGGCCTGTGAATTGTTCGAACGCACCACGCGCCGTTACGGCAAGCCGGAATGGGGCCTCAACGACACCGAGGTCAACGGCATCCGCGTTCCCGTCGAGGTCCGCTCGGTCTGGGAAAAGCCGTTCTGCAAGCTGCTCTACTTCGATCGCAAGTTCGCCCGTCCCTTGCGCAGCCCGCAGCCGCGCGTGCTGATCGTGGCGCCGATGTCCGGCCACTACGCGACGCTGCTGCGCGGCACGGTCGAGGCGTTCCTGCCGGCGCATGAGGTCTACATCACCGATTGGGCCGACGCCCGCATGGTGCCCCTGAGCGATGGCCGCTTCGATCTCGACGACTACATCGACTACGTCATCGAGATGCTGCACGTCCTTGGCGGCAACACCCATGTCATGGCGGTGTGCCAGCCCTCCGTTCCCGTCGTTGCCGCCGTCTCGATCATGGAAGCGCGGCGCGACCCCTTCGTGCCGACGTCGATGACGCTGATGGGCGGCCCGATCGACACCCGCCGCAATCCGACCGGGGTGAACAAGCTCGCCCAGGAGCGCGGCATCGACTGGTTCCGCAACACCGTCATCACCAAGGTGCCGTTCCCGCATCCGGGCATGATGCGCGATGTCTATCCGGGCTTCCTGCAGCTCAACGGGTTCATCAGCATGAACCTCGACCGGCATATGGACGCCCACAAGCGCCTGTTCGCCAATCTGGTGAAGGGCGACGGCGACCTCGTCGACAAGCATCGCGACTTCTACGACGAATATCTCGCGGTGATGGATCTCTCCGCCGAGTATTATCTGCAGACGGTCGACACCGTGTTCGTGAAGCACTCGCTGCCGAAGGGCGAGATGACCCATCGCGGAACACGCGTCGACCCCTCGAAGGTCACGCGCGTGGCGCTGATGACGGTCGAAGGCGAGAACGACGACATCTCCGGGCTCGGTCAGACCGAAGCAACACACACATTGTGCAGCTCGATCCCCGATCACCGCCGCGTTCATTACGTCCAGAAGGGCGTCGGGCATTACGGCGTGTTCAACGGCTCGCGCTTCAAGTCGGAAATCGTGCCGCGCATCCATGACTTCATGGTCTCGGCTGCGAATCCGAGCTCGTTGCAGGCCCTCGCGGCCGAATAAGCGCGTTTTTCGGCTTTCCCGCTGAAAATCGGCGCCCTGTCGGAGGTTCCGGCAGGGGCTGGTTCCCTCCAGATTCGCGGTATTTAGGTAGCCTTATAGGAGTGAGTCCCACCTCATCCTTTGGGGGTGCCGCATGCGTCCAGCGGGGGCGAAAAAACCGGGTTCCAACCCCAGTCTGTAGGGTCTCCCGGACGCTAGACCGCTGTATATTGGGCAAATGATTTGTTTTTGCGCCGAGCGCTTTCCCTGGCGGCGGTTATGGCAGAATCCGGGCGCCCTCCTGCCCCCCGGACTGACAGACATGGCCACTCGCGCACTCCTCTATCGACGGCCCCACGAGCCGAAGACCCTGGTCATCACCCATGGATCGCAGTTTTTTGCGATTCGATTGCGTCGGCACCGCCGCGCGCGCCGCTACACGCTCAGAATCCATCCGAGCGATCGCGAAGCCATCCTCACCATCCCGCCGCGCGGCACGCTGGCCGAAGCCAAGGACTTCGCACAACGTCACGGCGCGTGGATCGCTGCACGTCTCGGCCGTTTGCCGAAGGCTGCGCCGTTCCAACCCGGCACAGTGATACCGCTACGCGGCACGGCCCATCGTATCGTTCATCGTGCCGGCACGCGCGGCACGGTATGGACGGAAGTGCGCGACAGCGGTGAACGCATTCTCTGCGTCGCCGGCGGGGTCGAGCATGTCGACCGCCGCGTCAGCGACTTCCTCAAGCGCGAGGCGCGCCACGATCTCCAGCGCTCGGCGGAGGCCTATGCCGTCGAGCTCGGCGTCAGGGTCAAGCGCCTCTCGATCCGCGATCAGTCCAGCCGTTGGGGCTCCTGCACCTCGGCTGGCTCGCTGTCGTTCTCCTGGCGCCTGATCCTCGCGCCGCCCTACGTGCTCGACTACCTCGCCGCGCACGAGGTCGCCCATCTCGTCGAGATGAACCACTCGGCGCGGTTCTGGCGCGTCTGCGGAAAGGCCTGCCCGTCGATGGAGCGCGCCAAGAAGTGGCTCGATACGCACGGCAACGACCTGCACCGCTATGGGGTCGAGGATTGATCCTCGTCGCAGACTAGGCCTCGCTGCTAGCCAACACTCACTGGGTCGCCCGGCTTGACCGGGCGACCCAAGTATTCCAGAGGCGGTTATTGTTAAGCCGAGAAGCCGCAGCGTACTGGATTCCCCGCTTTCGCGGGGAATGACAGCGGAGGACGGGGCGACATCAGTGCGTCTCGTGCCACGCTTTCCGATTTCCCCGAGCGACCGACCCATCGGACTATCCAGGCGAGCAGCTCTCGTCGCGCGACATCGCGGGCGTTGAACGCCGACGATGGCTGCTCGTTGTTCGGCGTTAGCCGGGATGATCTTGCTTGATGTGCTTTGACAAAATTCGTCGCCCGGATGCCGCGCGTCCTCAAACCATCTCTCAGGTCAGGCGCTGATATCTGCGCTTGTCCCCGGCTGCGCGCGCGAGGCGAGATAGGACGATTGCAGTTGCACGGCGGCCTTCTGGCCCTCGGCCAGCATCGCCTGGAAGGCCGCGTCGAGTTGATCGCGACTATAGGTCGCAGAATTGCTCTGACGCGGTGTCCATTGCGATTGCGTGATCGCGGTGGACGCTTTTTCGACGGTGCCGCCAAGCAGCTTGGCGTAATTGTCGGCTCGCCATTGCGCCAGATCAGGTCCACTCAGACCGGGAGGATCCTCGAGCTTGCCGATCTTTGCGGCCGCCGCGTTGGTCATCGTCGAGGACCCGCCATTGTACAGTGTGGCCACCACCTTGCCGTCAACCTTCACCTGGGCATAGGTGTTCTCAGGTGCATCGTCCGAGACGGCCGGTTGAGTCGCGTTCGCGCCGTGGGTCATCAGCCAATTCGTTGCCATCAGGTCGCGCAGGACCGGGTTGTCCGCCACCGAGATCGGCTTGGCGCCTTGCAGCGGCTTGAGTTGCGACACGCTGATTCCTGGGCTGCTGGTCGCAGCGTCAGTTGCAGTCGACGCCTCCGGCTGGAGATCTGATGTCGTTGTCGCATTGGAACCGGACGTTGATGCAGGACGCAGATAGGGCAACGCCGCGCTGGATAGACCTGCAATCATGGAACGCTCCTTCCCACTAAACCCGAGTCTTTGGGACTCAACTCAGCCCGAGCAAACGCTGCTGGCAGTATCCATCACTGTCATCGCCCGCGAAGGCGGGCGATCCAGTACGCCGCGGCAGCTGCTTTGAATCTCGACGTCTCGGCGTACTGGATTCCCCGCTGGAGCCTGTCAAGGGGCTCGCCGAAGGCGAGACCCATTGGCGGGGAATGACAGTTGAGAGCGGGGCGACGTCAGCGCGCTTTGCGCGATCCCCGCCATACTTCGCGACGATTGCGCGGCACGCTCGATTTGTCCCGCCGGATCAAACGTTTCCTACAATCCACCGCGCGGCGCGCCTGAAGTCACCGGCTACTGTGCATGGGGTTGTTTTCGCGTTTTTTGTTTTGAGGCCCTGGGGACCTCAGCTCGAAGCTACCGATTTCCGCCGAACAGCCGGTCCATCAGCCAGCCGTCGAGCCCTGCGGCGGCTTCCGGCCGCACATTGGCGCGCGTCGGAGGCGGGCGATAGCCGCCACTGCTCGCCGGTGCCGGTCCGGGTGCTGTCGTCGCCGTCGGCGGCGATACCTGCGATGCCGCCTGCGCGAGGTTCGACAGACCCCAGCTCGCTTGCGAGTTCGGCAAGGCGGCCACCGGCACGCCCTCGTGCGCCGTGCGCATGAAGCGGGTCCAGACTTCGACGGGCAGGCCGCCGCCGGTCGCCTTCTTGGTCGGCGAGTTGTCGTCATTGCCGAGCCAGACGCCGGTGACGAGGTTGGCGGTGTAGCCGATGAACCAGGCGTCGCGGTAATCCTGGCTGGTGCCGGTCTTGCCTGCTGCCGGCCAACCGGGGATATCCGCCTTCTTGGCGGTGCCTGATATCAGCGTCTCCCGCATCATCGTGTTCATCATGCCGACATAGCGCGGATCGATAACTTGGTTGCGCTCTTCCGCTTGCCGCATGTAGAGCAGCTTGCCACTGAGCGTCCTGATCCGCGTGACGACGTGCGGCGCCACCGCGAAGCCGCCATTGGCGAAGGGGGCATAGGCGCCGACCAGCTCGACGACCGAGACTTCGGAGGTGCCGAGCGCGATCGAGGCATTGGGCTCGAGCTTCGAGGAGATGCCGAGCCGGTGCGCGGTGCGCACCACGTTCTTCGGTCCGACCTCGAGACCGAGGCGGATGGCGACGGTGTTGAGCGACATTGCCAGCGCCTGCGTCAGCGTCACCGCGCCGAAATATTCATGGGTGTAGTTCTCGGGCTTCCAGCCCTTGACCTCGATCGGCGCGTCCTGACGCAAGGTATCAGGCGTCAGCCCCTGCTCGAGCGCGGTCAGGTATACGAACGGCTTGAACGAGGAGCCCGGCTGGCGTTTCGCGGTGACCGCGCGGTTGTACTGGCTGTCGGAATAGTTCCGCCCGCCGACCATGGCGCGTACCGCTCCGTCGGGCGTCATCGCCACCAGCGCGCCTTGGCTGACATTGAACTTGACGCTCTTGGCCGCGAGCTCGTCGATGATGGCGGCTTCCGCCACGCTCTGCAGCTTCGGATCGATCGTGGTCTCGACCTTGATGCTCTCGTCGATCTGGCCGACCAGATCGTCCAGCACCTCGCCGATCCAGTCGGCGACGTAGTTGAGCGTGCCGGCTCCGGCCGGCTTCACGTTGTAGGAGGGGTGGCCGATCGAGGCCTGCGCCTGTGCTTCGGTGATGAGTTTTGCATCCGCCATCGCCGCGAGCACGATCTGCGCGCGCGCTTCAGCGCCTTCCGGATTGCGGTTCGGCGCCAGCCGCGACGGCGATTTGACGAGGCCCGCCAGCATCGCGGCTTCGGCGACGGTGACGTCCTTCGCCGACTTGCCGAAATATTTCTGCGCCGCGGCCTCGACGCCATAGGCGCCCGAGCCGAAATAGACGCGGTTGAGATAGAGCTCCAGGATCTCGTTCTTGGAATGCTTGCGCTCCAGCCAGATCGCGAGCTCCGCCTCCTGCAGCTTGCGCGCCATGGTCCGCTCCTGGGTCAGGAACAGGTTTTTCGCGAGCTGCTGCGTCAAGGTCGAGCCGCCCTGCGAGACGCCGCGATGGAGTACGTTGGTGACGAGGGCCCGCAGGATGCCAATCGGGTCGATGCCGAAATGCGAGTAGAAGCGGCGATCCTCGATGGCGATGAAGGCCTTCGGCAGATAGGGCGGCAGGTCCTTCAGCGAGACGTTGGCGCCCGCCATCTCGCCGCGCTGCGCCAGCATGCTGCCGTCGATGCCGACGATCTGGATCGTCGGTGGCCGCTTGGGAATCTCCAGCGACTGGATCGGCGGCAGATGGGCGCCGACATAGATCACGACGCCGATCACGGCGATCACGCCCCACAGGCCGAGCACCGCACCCCAATAGACGAGGCGGCCGAGGCTGAAGCCTCCGCCCGATTTCGACCGGCGCTTGGCGCCGCTGCGGCCGGCTTGTGCCTTCCGCTCGCGCGGCGGCTCGTCGCCGGCATCCTCGCTCTTGCGCTTGGCGGATGATTTCGTTGATTTCTTCGGCTTGTCCTCGCCGCCGGGGACGCGGTCGGCCGCGGTCAGGCGCAGATCGGCGAGCGCAGCAGGCAAGCCGAACAACGGCTCCTTCCGCCCACCCTTTTTCTTTCCCCACGCCATACGCAAAACGCCCGGTCAGCCCGCCCCGCCGCACGCTACCGGTCGCTGTTTAAGGCCCGGTTACCCAGAGCTTAACGCGCGATTAGGAGGTGCGGCATTCGCCTGCCGCAGTTCCGCTCGCCGGGCGGCAGAGCTAGGATCGCCGACATAAAACAAGAGGGAACCGGCATGGGCCATATCGATCCGAGCAAGGAGATTTTTGCGCAGTTCCGGGACAACGACCGCCCCGGCCCGATCCACATGCTCAATCTGGTGCGTTTGCGCGAAGAGGCGGCCTATCCCGACGGCCGCAAGGCGAGCGGCGCGGAAGCCTATGCGGCCTACGGCCGCGAGAGCGGCCCGGTGTTCGAGCGCCTCGGCGGCCGCATCGTCTGGCAGGGCAAATTCGAGTTGATGCTGATCGGCCCGCAAGAGGAGCGCTGGGACCATTGCTTCATCGCCGAATATCCAAGCGTTGCCGCCTTCGTCGAGATGATCCGCGATCCCGTCTATCGCGAAGCGGTGAAGCATCGCCAGGCCGCGGTGGAGGATTCACGGCTGATACGGCACGCGGTGCTGCCGGTGGGGAAGAATTTTGGGGAGATACCGGAGTAGATGTCTCTGCGCGCATCTCCCTCCGCCGTCATGGCCGGGCTTGACCCGGCCATCCACGCCCTTGCCTTGCCGCTCCAAGAACGTGGATGCCCGGGCCTTCGCCGCGCCGAAGCGGCTTCGGCCGCGCAGGCGGGACAAGCCCGGGCATGACGTCGTTGAGGCAGTTGTTTCCGAGAACTAATCGATCGGGCCCGCGTCCTCCAGGATCGGGCCGAACAGCTCCCAGCGTTCGCCGTTGAACTTCATCATCTGAAGCTGCTTGTTAACGCGGTAGTCGGTCGCCGAGGTGTTGGCCTTGATACCGGGCAGCGCGATATCGCTGGTGACGTCCTTCAGCGACGCCGCCTGCTTCATGACGTTCTCGCGCGTCAGATCGTCACCGCACTGCTTCAACACATGGACCAGGAGCTGGGCTGTGCCATAACCATAGGTGTTGAAGTTCGAGTCCTTGTCGCCGTCCGGATAGTACTTCGCCATGAAGTCAAAATACTTCTTCAGGCCGGCGTCGTCCTTCCAGGTTGGATCGAGCGGTTCTTTGCCGTAGTTGACGCTGATCAGGCCCTTGGCCGCATCAAGGCCTGCCGGCTTCAGCACCGCACCGACCGAGGTGGCGTTGATGTCGACGATCTGGATCGGATGCCAGCCCATTTCGGCGATCTTCTTGATCGCCTGTGCGGCCTGCTTCGGCGTTGTGGCGCTGAAGAACAAATCGGCGCCGGCGTCCTTGATCTTGAGGATCTGCGAATCCACGGTCGGATCGGAGACCTCGTAGGACGCTTCGGTCACGATCATCTTGGCGGCTTTGTCGCCGAGGCCGGCCTTGATGCCGTTCAGATAGTCCTTGCCGAGGTCGTCGTTCTGATAGAGCACGCCGATCTTGGCGTCCGGATGCTGCTTCAGAATGTATTGGCCGTAGATTCGGCCTTCGACGAAGTAGTTGGGATTGTAGCCCATGGTCCACGGAAAGTTCTTTGGATCGGTGAACCTCGAGGCGCCGGTCGCTGCGAACAGCTGCGGCACCTTCTTGGAATTGAGATATTTCTGGACGGCCGCGTTCACAGGCGTGCCAATGATTTGGAAAGTCAGCAGCACCTCGTCGCTCTCGACGAGCTTGCGTATCTGCTCCACGGCTTTCGGCGGCGAATAGGCGTCGTCATACTGGATCAGGTTGATCTTGCGACCATTGATGCCGCCCTGGTCGTTGATCATTTTGAAATAGGCGGCCTGGGTCTTGCCGATCGACGAATAGGCCGACGCCGGTCCCGAAAACGGCATGGTCTGTCCGACCTTGATCTCGGTGTCGCTGGCGCCCGGATCATATTTTTTCTGGGCACTGGCCGCGGTGACCGACAGCGCAATGGTTAGCGCCGTTGCCGTGGCCAGATGCAGCATTCCATTCCTCATTCGCAATTTCCTCAGTTTGTTATTGCCGATGATCTGCCCGGATGCTCTTGCGCACAGGACGTCACCGCTGAGGGCGATTGTGGATGAGGCGTTGCTGCAACGCAAGGTGGGTGGAGACGCGCAGTTCGTAGGGTGGGTTAGCCTTGTGGCTGCGCGAAGCGCAGTCCGCCAGGCGTAACCCACCACTTCTGCTGCCGCGGATGTCGAAGAGGTGGATTACGCCGAGCAGATGCGCTTTGCGCATCTGCAGGGCTAATCCACTCTACGCAGTTACTAACCCGCCGGGCCGTTGTCCTCGATGATCGGGCCGAACAGCTCCCAACGCTCGCCGTTGAACTTCATCATCTGCATCTGCTTGTTGACGCGATAGTCGTTCGGTCCGGTGTTGATCTTGATGCCGGGCAGCGCGAAGCTCGGGGTGAAGTCCTTGATGTTGGCGACCTGCTTCATCACGTTCTCACGCGAAAGGTCGTCGCCGCACTGTTTCAGCACCTGCGTCAGCAACTCGGCGACCGAATAAGCGTAGGTGTTGACCGTGTTGAGCTTGTCGCCTTCGGGGAAATACTTGTCCATGAAGGCGAAGAAGGCCTTCACGCCCGGATCGTCCTTCCACTGCGGATCACTCGGCTCCTTGCCGTATTGGGTCGAGATGATGCCCTTGGAGATGTCGAGGCCGGCCGGCTTCAGCGTCGCCGAGATCGGGCTCGCATTGATGTCGAGGATGTGCACCGGCGTCCAGCCGAGCTCGGCCACCTTCTTGATGGCCTGCGCCGCGAATTTCGGCGTCGAGGCATCGTAGAAAAGATCTGCGCCGAGCGACTTCAGCTTGACCACCTGCGAGTCGACGGTCGGGTCGGTGACCTCGTAGGACACCTCGCCGACGATCATCTTGGCTGCCTTGTCGCCGAGGCCGCTCTTGAGGCCGGCGAGATAGTCGCGGCCCATGTCGTCGTTCTGGTAGAGCACGCCGATCTTGGCATTGGGGTGATTGGCGAGAATGTACTTGGCGTAGATGCGTCCCTCGGACACGTAGTTGGGATTGTAGGCGATGGTCCAGGGATAGTTCTGCGGATCGTTGAAGCGTGCGGCGCCGGTGGAGGCCAGCAGCTGCGGGATCTTCTTGCCGTTGAGATATTTTTGCACGGCGGCGTTCGCGGCCGTGCCGATGATCTGGAAGGTGAACAGCACCTCGTCGCCTTCGACGAGCTTGCGCACCTGCTCGACCGTCTTCGGCGGCGAATAGGCATCGTCATACTGGATCAGATTGATCTTGCGGCCGTTGATGCCGCCCTGATCGTTGATCATCTTGAAGTAGGCGGCCTGGGTCTTGCCGATATTGGCATAGACGGAATAGGCGCCGGAGAACGGCACGGTCTGGCCGATCTTGATCTCGGTGTCGCTCGCGCCGGTGTCGTATTTCTTCTGGGCGAGGGCTTGATTGAAGGGGGCTTGGCTGGCGGAGAACGTGAAGGCGAGCGCCGCCGTGGCAGCTATGAAGGCTCTGCGATTGTTCATCTTGGTTGTTCCTCCTGACGGAATTTCCGGTCGACGGTCTTTTCCCGTTGATTGCAACGGTCGCCATCGCTGCCGGAGAGTGTGGAGGAAGGTCCGGCGCCGCGCAAGGATCGCGACGCTGCGCCGTAGCGTCTCAGGTCACGAGAATCAGGTCAGAAACAGCGCAACCAGCGCGATCGCCGCCGGCAGCGCCTGCACGAGCAGGATGCGGGTGCTGACGGTCGCCGCGCCGTAGGCGCCGGCCACGATCACGCAGAGCAGGAAGAATGCCTTGATCTGGAATGCGAAGGCCGGGTTGCCGTGGACGAGGCCCCAGATCAGGCCGGCGGCGAGGAAGCCGTTATAGAGCCCTTGGTTGGCCGCCAGCACCTTCGTGATCTCGGCCTTTTCAGGCGTATTGCGGAATGTCTTCAAGCCAAGCGGCTTGTCCCAGAGAAACATCTCCAGGATCAGGAAGTAGGCGTGCAGTGCGGCGACCAGCGCCACCAGGACATTGGTGATCAGAATCAAGTTGAGCCCCCCAAAGCGTCAGCTTTCGGGTGGACGTTAGCACGGCCGGCATGGCAAGTGCGATGGCGTGTTTCGATGGCCTGGTGTCGCAATGCCCGCTCGATCAACCAAACCGCCTGAACGATTCGGCCTCGATCGCCTGACGACGCCGATCGGGATCGCGCTGCTCGTCACCGATGCCGAGGGCGCCTTGCGTGCGCTCGACTGGGAAGACTACGAGCACCGCATGCGCGAGCTGTTGCGCCTGCAATACGGCGCCGTGGATCTGAGCGATCTGCCTGCGCCGACGGAGATGCGGACGGCGCTGTCGGGTTATTTCGAAGGCGATCTCGGCCAGCTCTCGGGCGTCGCATGGCGCATCGCCGGCACGCCTTTCCAGCAAAGGGTCTGGACCGCGCTCGCGCAAATCCCTGCCGGTACCACGATGAGCTATGGCGCGATGGCCGCAAGGATCGATATGCCCAAAGCCATTCGTGCCGTCGGCCATGCCAACGGCTCAAACCCGATCAGCGTGGTGCTGCCCTGTCACCGCCTGATCGGCGCGGATGGCTCGCTGGTGAAATATGGCGGCGGGCTCGAGCGGAAGCGCTGGCTGCTGCGGCATGAGGGGGTAGAGATTTAGCTCTCTCCTCACGCCGCCGGCTGCACCGCCTTGTCGCCGGCCATCACGTGGGTCAGCGCGCTCTTGATTGCGGACTGGCGCGTCGGCGCGTTGATCTGCGCGCCCAGGAGGTCGGTGACGTAGAACACGTCGCGGGCGCGCTCGCCGAAGGTCGCGACATGGGCCGAGGCGATGTTGAGGTTGAGCTTCGAGATCGCGGTGGTCAGCTCGTAGAGCAGGCCGGGGCGGTCGAGGCCGGACATCTCGATCACGGTGTAGCGGTCGGACCATTGGTTGTTGATGGTCACTTCCGGCTCGATCGTGAAAGGCCGCGCCTTGCTGCGCACGGTGCGCCGCGCCACCACTTCGGGCAGACGCAGCTTGCCTTCCAGCACGTCCTCGATCATCTCGCCGATGCGCGTGGCGCGCCGGCCCTCGTCCTCGTCACGATCGTATTCCCTGGAGATCGAGATCGTGTCGAGCGCGCGGCCGTCGGTCGTCGTGTAGATCTGCGCGTCGACGATGTTGGCGCCGGCCGAGGCGCAGGCGCCGGCGATGATCGAGAGCAGCCAGGGATGGTCGGCGGCGAAGATGGTGAGCTCGGTGACGCCGCGCACCTCGTCGAAGCCGACATTGATCGCGAGCTTGTGGCCGGCCTGTTCGCTGGAGCGGACGAAGCGGGCATGGCGGATCTTTCGCGGCAGCTCGACCTTGAGCCAATAGGCGGGATAGTGCCGGCCGATATAGGCATCGAGCTCGTCCGCCGGCCACTCGGCGAAGGCCATGCGGAATTCGGCGTAGGCGGCCGTGAGGCGCTTGCCGCGGTCGACTTCCGAGAAGCCGCCGGTCAGCACCGGTTCGGTTTCATAGTAGAGCGAGCGCAGGAGCTGCGCCTTCCAGCCGTTCCACACGCCCGGGCCGACGCCGCGGATGTCGGCGGTGGTCAGGATCGTGAGCAATTTCATCTGCTCGACCGACTGCACCACGGCAGCGAAATTCTCGATCGTCTTGCGGTCGGAGAGATCGCGCGACTGCGCGACCGTGGACATCGTCAGATGTTCCTCGATCAGCCAGGCCACGAGCTCGGTGTCGGCCGCGCTGAAGCCGAGCCGCGGGCACAGCCGGCGCGCCACCTTGGCGCCCGCGATCGAGTGATCCTCCGGCCGTCCCTTGGCGATGTCGTGCAGCAGCGTCGTGATGTAGATCACCGCACGGTGCTCGGGCCGGATCTTGCGGAAGAGATCGCTGGCGAGCGTGAACTCCTCGATGCCGCCGCGCTCGATGTCCTGCAGGAAGCCGACGCAGCGGATCAGATGCTCGTCGACGGTGTAGTGATGATACATGTTGAACTGCATCATCGAGACGATCTTGCCGAAGGCGCGGATGAAATGGCCGAGCACGCCGGTCTCGTTCATCCGCCGCAGCACGATCTCGGCGTTGTCGGAGGTCAGGATCTCCATGAACAGCCGGTTGGCTTCCGGGTTCTCGCGCAGCTGCGCGTTGATCAGTCCGAGCGAGCGCGTCACGTCGCGCATCGCGTCCGGATGGAAGGCGAGGTTGTTCTTCTGCGCCAGGCGGAAGATCCGGATCAAATTGACCGGATCGTGCTTGAACACGTCGGGCGCGGCGACGTTGATGCGGTTGTTGTCGACGAGGAAGTCGTCGCTGTCGGGGACGCGGCGCTTCGCGGGGGCGGGGCGCAGCCGCGCCATCATCCGGCTCAGCACCGGCGCGGGCTTGGCCTGCTGGTCCTCGAGCTTGGCGCAGAGGATGGCGGTGAGGTTGCCGACTTCCTTGGCGACCAGGAAGTAGTGCTTCATGAAGCGCTCGACGTCCTGCATGCCGGGATGCGAGGTGTAGCCGAGCCGGACCGCGATCTCGCGCTGGAGATCGAAGGAGAGGCGCTCCTCCGCGCGGCCGGAGTAGAAGTGCAGATTGCAGCGCACCGACCAGAGGAAGTCGGCGCAGCGGCGAAAGGTGCGGTATTCCTGCGCGTCGAACACGCCGCGCTCGACCAGCTCGTCGGTATCACGGACGCGGTAGACGTATTTGGCGATCCAGAACAGCGTGTGCAGGTCGCGCAGTGCGCCCTTGCCGTCCTTGACGTTGGGCTCGACCAGATAGCGCGACTGGCCGCCGCGGCGGTGGCGCTCCTCGCGCTCGGCGAGCTTTGCGGTGACGAATTCGGACGCCGTGCCCTGCACCACGTCCTTGTCGAAGCGCGCGACCAGTTCGTCATAGAGCGGCTGGTCGCCGGTCAGGAAGCGCGTTTCCAGAATCGCGGTGCGGATGGTCATGTCGCCGCGCGCCTGCCGGATCGATTCATCGACCGAGCGCGTGGCGTGCCCGACCTTCAGCCCCATGTCCCAGAGACAGTAGAGAATGGCCTCAGCCACCTGTTCACCCCAGGCGGTCTGCTTGTAGGGCAGGATAAACAGGAGATCGATATCGGATTCCGGGGCCATCAGGCCGCGGCCATAGCCGCCGGTCGCGACCACCGCCATGCGCTCCGCGCCGCTCGGGATCGGCGAGCGGTAGAGATGCCGGGTCGCCGCCGAATACAGGATGCGGATGATCTCGTCCTGCACGTGGCACAGCCGCTCGGCGCAACGCCTTCCGTGACGGTCCTTCAGCAGGATCGCCTGCGCCGCGGCGCGCGCCGCGATCAGCTCGGCCTTGAGCAATTGCGCCATGGCGGTGCGGAACGTGTCCTCACGTCCCTGATGCTTCTCGGCAAGCGCATCGACCGCGGCGGTGATCCGCGCGGTGTCGAAGCGATCGTCCACCTCGGCCTTGTGCTCAGTCGCGACGCTGTCCATGTCTCACCGGATATAAGAGGTGACAGGCGCTGTCACCCGCCATTCTCTGGCAATAGTCGTTCCATGCTGGAAAAGGCCGGCCTCGGGCAAAATCGTTCTCGGCCGAGGGGCTTTCGGGATAGCGATTTTCTCGTTGACCTCTAGAAATAACTCATTGAAAAACAATGAAGTTTTTGAGGAGGCTGGGCATGACCGGGATTACACGACGCATTCTGTTGGCGGGGGCTGTTGCGCTCGCCATGACCCCCGCGGCACGGGCGGCGGATCCGCTCAAGGAAATCCGCATCGACTGGGCGACCTACAATCCGGTGTCGATGGTCCTGAAGCAGAAGGGTCTGCTGGAGAAGGAGTTCGCCAAGGACGGCATCAGCATCATTTGGGTGCAGTCGGCCGGCTCCAACAAGGCGCTCGAATTCCTCAACGCCGGCTCGATCGATTTCGGCTCGACCGCGGGCTCGGCGGCGCTGGTGGCGAAGATCAACGGGAACCCCATCAAGTCGATCTACGTCTATTCGCGTCCCGAATGGACGGCGCTGGTGACATCAAAGGATTCCAAGATCGCGAGCGTTGCCGATCTCAAGGGCAAGCGCGTCGCGGTGACGCGCGGCACCGATCCGCACATCTTCCTGGTGCGCGCGCTGCTCGGTGCCGGCCTCACCGAAAAGGACATCACGCCGGTCCTGCTCCAGCACGCCGACGGCAAGACCGCGCTGATCCGCGGCGACGTCGACGCCTGGGCCGGCCTCGATCCGATGATGGCGCAGGCCGAGGTCGAGGAAGGTGCAAAACTGTTCTATCGCAAGGCGGATGCCAACACCTGGGGCATCCTCAATGTGCGCGAGCAGTTCTTGAAGGACTATCCGGACGCCGCCCGCCGCGTGCTCGCGGTGTATGAAGAGGCGCGCAAATATTCGCTGGCGAATTACGATGATCTCAAGAAGACCTTCATCGCCGTGACCAAGCTGCCGGACGCGGTCGTCGACAAGCAGCTCAAGGAGCGCACCGAGCTCACCCACAGCCGCATCGGCGCACCCCAGCGCGAGTCGATCCTCGCTGCCGGCCTTGCCCTCCAGCAGGCCGGCGTCGTCGACGCCAAGGTCGATGTGAAGGCGACGCTGGATGCCTTGATCGACGACCAGGTCCCGCTGCCGACGAATTAGTTCGGCAAGCGTGCGTGGCAAACTCCACTGTCGTCCCGGGGCGCGAAGCGAGCCCGGGACCCTTAACCACAGGGCGTGGTTTGGCGCGAAGGCCGTCACTCCGGGTCCCCGTAACCATATCGCCCTGTGGTTATGGGCCCCGGATCTGCGCTTCGCTTGTCCGGGGCGACAACCGAGATTGCCGCGCGCCCTTGCATTCCCCGATCAGACGCGCTTCCTACCGGCCATGATCTCCGACGCGCCAGTCCTGCAACAGACCTCGGAACCGGCCGAAAGCGCCGCCGCGCCCTCGCGGCTGTCGCGTTATGCGCGGCCGTTGCTTGGAATATTGCTGCCGCTCATCCTCGCGCTCGGCTGGGAGCTGGTGGTGTGGTCCGGCTGGTCCAACGGCCGTCTGGTGCCGCCCCCCTCGCGCGTCTTTGCGACCATCACCGAGCTCGCCCGCTCCGGAGAGCTGGTCCGCCACATCGCCGCGACGCTATGGCGGGTCGGCCTCGGCTTCGCTTTCGGCGTGATCGCGGGCACCGTGCTCGGCGCCATCTCCGGCTACTGGTCGCTGGCGCGGCGGCTGCTCGATCCGACCGTGCAGGCGCTGCGTGCGATCCCTTCACTCGCCTGGGTGCCGTTGTTCATTCTCTGGCTCGGCATCTTCGAGACCTCCAAGATCGCGCTGATCGCGGTCGGCGTGTTCTTCCCGGTCTATCTCGGCGTGATGGGCGCGATCCTTTCCGTCGATCGCAAGATCGTCGAGGTCGGTCGCACCTTCCGCCTCTCCGGGTTCGCCATGATCCGCCGCATCCTGCTGCCCGCGGTGCTGCCGGCCTATGTGGTGTCCTTGCGTGTCGGCCTTGGTCTGGGCTGGATGTTCGTGGTGGCGGCCGAGCTGATCGGCGCTTCCGAAGGCCTTGGCTATCTCCTGCTCGACGGCCAGCAGCTCGGCAAGCCCGCGCAGATTTTGGCCGCGATCGTCATCTTCGCCATTCTCGGCAAGCTCACCGACTGGCTGATCGAGGTCGGGGCCGCGCCGTTCCTGCGCTGGCAGGACGCCTTCGGGCGCGCGAAGGGAGCGTAACGCGATGCTGGCGCTCGACCGGGTCAGCAAGACCTATCCCAACGGCGTGCAGGCGCTGGCGCGATTCTCCGCTGAGATCAAACAGGGCGAGATCGTCGCCATCATCGGCGGCTCCGGCTGCGGCAAGTCCACGCTGCTGCGTGCCATCGCCGGCCTCGATCGCGCGAGCGCAGGCATGGTGACGCTCGACAGCGAGGCGATCAGTTCGCCGCACGCAAAAATCGGCATCATCTTCCAAGAGCCGCGGCTTCTGCCCTGGCTCAGCGTCGCGGACAATATCGGCTTCGGCCTTGCCGACCTGCCCGCGGCCGAGCGGCGCGAGAAGGTGGCGCGCGCGCTCGCCCGCGTCGGGCTCACTGATAAGGCGCAGGCCTGGCCGCGCGAGCTCTCGGGCGGGCAGGCGCAGCGCGTCGCGATCGCGCGTGCGCTGGTGCCGCAGCCGGAAGTGCTGCTGCTCGACGAGCCGTTCTCGGCGCTCGACGCCTTCACCCGCAGGGATCTCCAGGATCATCTGCTCGACCTCTGGGCCGACACCCGGCCGACACTCATCCTCGTCACACATGACGTCGACGAGGCCGTGGTGCTGGCTGATCGCGTTTTGGTGATGCGGCCGCGGCCGGGCCGGCTGTTCGACCAGATCGAGATCAATCTGGGCCGGCCGCGCGACCGCAATTCGCCGCTGTTCGAGAATTTCAAGCGAAGTGTGCTGACGTCACTCGACCGTTCGCTCGACCGCAACGTGCCCGACCGTGACGCAACCCAGGGTCCCGGTCAGGCCATGTGGTGGTGACATTTTCTCTCTGAGCCGGTACATCGAGGGACGATTTTTCCGGGAGAGAACAAGATGGACGCCGCAGCACTGCGCCAGATGCAGGCCCCGATCAAGGAACGCTACAAGACCGATCCCAAGACCGCGATGATCACGCTGAAGGCCAAGGGCTCGACCGACAGCGAAGGCATCGCCTGCAAGGTCGAGACCGGCCGCGCCATCGCGATGGCGGGCCTGCATCCGGCCACCGGCGGCTCCGGCCTCGAGCTCTGCTCCGGCGACATGCTGCTGGAAGCGCTGGTTGCCTGTGCCGGCGTCACGCTGAAATCGGTCGCGACCGCCATCGAGATCCCGCTCAAGACCGGCAATGTCTATGCCGAGGGCGATCTCGATTTCCGCGGCACGCTCGGCGTCGACAAGGAGACTCCGGTCGGCTTCGCCGAGATCCGCCTGCGCTTCGAGGTCGACACCGACGCGCCGCAGGACAAGCTTGATCTGCTCCTGAAACTCACCGAGCGCTATTGCGTGGTCTACCAGACCATCAAGAACGGCCCGAAGGTTTCGGTGTCGATGCAGCGGATGTGACTTCCTGACCCTCCCCTTGAGGGGGAGGGTCGATCGCGCGCAGCGCGAGCGGGGTGGGGTGATCTCTCCACTCGGGCGCCGTATCCGTCGAGAGACTGTCACCCGACCCCGTCTCATATTTCGCTACGCTCCATATGAGCCGACCCTCCCCCTCAAGGGCAGGGTAAGAAGCAAAAAAATGCCCCCCGAGCTCCACTTCATCATCCTCCTCGTCCTGCGCATGGCGATCGCCGCGGCGTTCGTCGTGTCCGCGTCGTTCATTGCCGAGCGCACCGGTCCGGTGATCGGCGGACTGGTGGCGACCTTGCCGATCTCGGCCGGTCCTTCCTACGTCTTCCTCGCGCTCGACCATGATGCCGCCTTCATCGCGCAAGGCGCGCTGTCGAGCCTTCCGGTCAACGCGGCGACGATCGTCCTTGGGCTCACCTATGTCGTGCTGGCGCAGCGGAACAATCTGCTGGTGAGCGCGGGCAGCGCGGTCGCGGTGTGGATCGTGCTGGCCTCCATCATCCGCCTGTTCGACTGGACGTTGACCGCCGGGCTCGCCGTCAACCTGGTCGCCTTCGGCATCTGCATTCCGCTGCTCGCACGATACCGCCATGTGAAGATGCCGCTGGTGACGCGTCGCTGGTACGACATTCCATTCCGCGCCTCGCTGGTCGCGACGCTGGTTGCGATCGTGGTCTCGACCTCGGGATGGGTCGGCCCGCGGGTGAGCGGCGTCATCGCACTCTACCCGATCGTGTTCACCAGCATGATGGTGATCCTGCATCCGCGCATCGGCGGCCCGCCGACCGCTGCCGTGCTCGCCAACTCCGCCTGGGGCCTGCTCGGCTTCGGTCTGGCAATTGCGGTGCTGCACGTCGCCGTCACGCAGTTCGGCTCGCCGATCGGCTTGAGTTGCGCACTCGCCACCTGCATCGGCTGGAACCTGACGCTGTGGTGGATGGGACGACGGAAGAGGCCGATGCATCAGCCGCGCCGCGCTTCGTAAGGCGAGATACGCTACGCTTGGGACCTCAACCCTGCGTCAGGATAGTTAGTTACCCGGGCTGGCAGACCCGCTAAACTGGCAACAGAGCAAGATCGGGGCGTGCGGTGGAGGGATTGTACAAGGTCGAATACGATATCAACGACGGCTCCGGCCGCAGCGTGCTGTACGCCCATGCCGGGAAAATGCTTGGCGGCAACACGGCCTTCGCCCACTTCGGCACCTACGAGATTGTGGAAGGCGAAATCGTCGCCAGGCTCCGGACGAAGCGCCACAGCCGGTCGCCGCAGCACAGGTCGCTGGTCAGTTCCGACGCCGTCACAATCAGCATTCGCGGTCGACCGCAGGGCAAGCTCTACCGCTTCGAGGGAGAAGTGGTCGAGGACGCCTCGGTGTTTCGCGCCGTGATGACGCCGCTCGGCGACGAGGACGTTCCCCCGCCCGGTGCGGTCGGCGAGGGCGGCATCGTCAGCGGACTCTATTCGATCGACATCCGGATGCTGGATGGAATTACCGGTGGCCATACCGGCGTGATGTTGCTGCGCGACGGCCGCATCCTCGGCGGCGATGCCTTCTTCTATTATCTTGGCGCCTATTCTTCGGCGAACGGTCGCTGGAAAGGCGAATTCGTCAATCAGGAACACACGCCGGCGAAGAGCGAGCATCCCTTGTTCGGTGGCTATGAGGTGGGCATCGGCTTCTCCGGCCACTGCGATGACAAGGGCGCCGACATGGAAGCGATCGCGCTCGCCGGCAAGCGCAGCATCCGCCTCGCCGCCACCTTGAAGCTGATCGAGCCGTTTGCCAGGGCGAGCCGCTGACGGCCGCCGGAAGGCGTTGCGTTAATGGGGCAGCATCCTGGACGGTAGTCGCGCGGAAAAGTGCGCGCGGGGCCGCAATCCGTTCATGTCGCGACGTCGCTAAGTATCGATTTGATCGTTGCTAATTCGCGTTTCGGCCGTTTCTTCCGCCGGCCATTTTCGGTTCCATCACTCCGTATTTCTTCGGAGATGGGCTGCCCGATTCCGATAGGTGCATTAATCTAAATTTGGTGCATTCCCCGTAAAGCTACTCGTCGGTTGTCGTTTCCGCGTTTGGGCGGACATGGGCATCAAGGCGGGTCCTCTGTACGCGTGAACGGACCCACATAGTTCACAGCTAGTCATATTCCAACGCTCGGTCTGTCCGAGGGCGTCCGCTCGCCTGTCTTTGAGGCGCGTTGCGCTGCGGCACCATGCGATCCATTCTGGAGATGTTTTGATGTTTGGTCGTAATCCCCATGGAAATGCCCAGGCACAGCTCGACGCCATCGGCCGTTCGCAGGCGACGATCGAATTTGCACTGGATGGCACCATCCTCACCGCGAACGAGAATTTCCTGAAGGCCCTGGGCTATGGGCTGGGGGAGATCAAGGGAAAGCATCACTCCATGTTCGTGCCCGCCGATCAGCGAGGCGGCGCGGCGTACAAGGCGTTCTGGTCCGCGTTGAAGAGCGGCGAGTTCCAGGCCGCGGAGTTCAAGCGGATTGCAAAGGGTGGTCGCGAGATTTGGATCGAGGCGTCGTATAATCCCGTGCTTGACGGCGACGGCAAGCCGATCAAGGTCGTGAAGATCGCGACCGATATCACCGCGAGGAAGATCAATGCCATGACGGAAGCCTCCAAGGTGTCCGCCATCGGCCGCGCCCAGGCCGTCATCGAGTTCAAGCTCGACGGCACTATCGTGACTGCGAACCAGAATTTCTGCCAGGCGCTCGGCTATTCGCTGGCCGAGATCGAGGGCAAGCATCACAGCCTGTTCGTAGGCCCCGCTGAGCGCGACAGCGCGGCCTATCGCGAATTCTGGGCCAGGCTCAACCGCGGTGAATTCCAGGCGGGCGAATACAAACGCATCGGCAAGGGCGGCCGCGAGGTCTGGATCCTCGCCTCTTATAACCCGCTGCTCGACGAGAACGGCAAGCCGTTCGGCGTTGCCAAATTTGCGACCGACGTCACCGCGGAGAAGCTGAAGAACGCCGACCTCGCTGGTCAGATCTCGGCGATCGACAAGGCGCAGGCCGTGATCGAATTCAACATGGACGGCACGATCATCACCGCCAATGCCAATTTTCTCGGCACGCTCGGCTATTCGCTGGCCGAGATCAAGGGCAAGCATCACAGCATGTTCGTCGAGCCATTGGAGCGCGACGGCGCTGCCTATCGCGAGTTCTGGGCCACGCTCAATCGCGGCCAGTACCAGGCGGCTGAATACAAGCGCATCGGCAAGGGCGGCAAGGAGGTCTACATCCAGGCCTCCTACAACCCGATCCTCGATCTCAACGGCAAGCCGTTCAAGGTCGTGAAATACGCCACTGACACCACGCGGCAGGTGCTGGTCCGCATGGGCAATGAGCGCGTCCGCGGCATGATGGAATCGGTCGCCGCAGGCTCGGAGGAGCTGAACGCGTCGGTGCGCGAGATCTCCGAAGCGATGACCAAGTCCCGCGAGACCGCGATGAGCGCGGTGGAGCAGGTTGCCTCTGCCGACGCGCAGGCGCAGCGGCTGACCGAGGCAGCGAAGGCGATGAGCGGCATCATCGAGATGATCAACAGCATTACCAGTCAGATCAACCTGCTCGCGCTCAACGCCACGATCGAATCGGCGCGCGCCGGCGAGGCTGGCCGCGGCTTCGCGGTGGTCGCTTCCGAGGTGAAGAGCCTCGCCAATCAGGCGAGACAGGCGACCGACAAGATCGGCCAGGAGATCGGCAGCCTCAACGGCATCTCCGGCGACGTCGTCAGTGCGCTCGGCTCGATCAAGCAGGCCATCAACAACGTCAGCGAATACGTCACTTCGACAGCCGCTGCCGTCGAGGAGCAGAGCACGGTCACGAACGAGATGTCGACGAGCATGCAGCGCGCCGCCGCGGAAGCTGCTGCGATGGCGGCAAGGGCGTAGCCAAGCGCGCAGAAGTCGTAGGGTGGGCAAAGGCGCGCTCTTCGCGCGCCGTGCCCACCATCTTCCCGCGAATTGGTCGTTGAATGGTGGGCACGCTGCGCTTTGCCCACTCTACGGCATCGTCACTGCTTCGGCAGCTTGGCCTTCAACGCATACAGCGCATCCAGCGCCTCGCGCGGGGACATCTCGTCCGGATGCAGCGCCTTCACCGCGTCCATCAATAGCTCCGCCTCGCTCGGCGGCGCGGCTTCGGCGGCGGCGCGCGAGGGCACCGCGAACAGCGGCAGATCGTCGGCCAGCGCCCGGGCGGTTTGACCGCGGTCCTGGGCTTCCAACTTCGCCAGCACCGATTTGGCGCGCGTGATCACGGCCGGCGGCAGGCCGGCGAGCTTGGCGACCTGGATGCCGTAGGAGCGGTCGGCCGAGCCCGGCAGCACCTCGTGCAGGAACACGACATTGCCCTGCCATTCCTTCACCCGCACCGTCGCGTTGAACATCCGCGGCAGTTTTGCCGAGAGCGCGGTCAGCTCGTGATAATGCGTGGCGAACAGCGTGCGGCAGCGGTTGCTCTCGTGCAGATGCTCGATCGCGGCCCAGGCGATGGAGAGGCCGTCGAACGTCGCGGTGCCGCGGCCGATCTCGTCGAGGATCACGAGCGCGCGCTCGCCGGCCTGGTTCAGGATCGCTGCGGTCTCGACCATCTCCACCATGAAGGTGGAGCGGCCGCGGGCGAGGTCGTCGGCGGCGCCGACGCGCGAGAACAGGCGGTCGATGATGCCGATCCGCGCGCGCGTCGCCGGCACGAAGCTGCCGATCTGCGCCAGCAGCGCGATCAATGCGTTCTGGCGCAGGAAGGTCGATTTACCGGCCATGTTGGGACCGGTCAGCAGCCACAGCTGGCCGGATTTTTGCGCCGGTGTTGGCGAGAGATCGCAGGCATTGGCAATGAATGGCTCGCCATTGCGCTTCAAGGCCTGTTCCACGACGGGATGGCGGCCAGCTTCGATCGCGAAGCCGAGGGAGCCATCGACCTCGGGCCGCACATAATTGTCGTCGACCGCGAGCTTGGCCAGCGAGGTCGCGACGTCGAGCAGCGCAAAGGCATGGGCAGCGGCGCGCAGATCGTCGCTGATATCGAGCGCCTTCGCGGACAGCCGCTCGAAGATCTCGAGCTCGAGCCCGAGCGCGCGGTCGCCGGCATTGGCGATCTTGGCCTCGATCTCGCCGAGCTCCGAGGTGGTGAAGCGCACCTGGCCCGCCAGCGTCTGGCGATGGATGAAGGTCGCATTCAGCGGCGCCGACATCAGCTTGTCGCCGTGTTGCGCGGTGACCTCGACGAAATAGCCGAGCACGTTGTTGTGCCGGATCTTGAGGCCCTTCACACCGGTATGATCGGCGTAGCGCGCCTGCATCGAGGCGACCACAAGACGCGAAGCGTCGCGCAGGTTTCGCGTTTCGTCGAGCGCGGGCTCGTAGCCCTGACGCACGAAGCCGCCGTCGCGCTTGATCAGCGGCAGCTGCTCATCAAGGGCGCTGGCAAATTCGGATGCGAGCTCGCGCGACGGACGCTGCAGGGCCGCCATCACCACCGCGATCTCCTGCGGCGGCTGGTCGAGCTCGGAAAGCCGCGCCAGCACCTGGTCGGCGGCGATGATGCCGTCGCGCAGGCCGGAGAGGTCGCGCGGTCCGCCGCGGCCGACCGAAAGGCGGGCCAGCGCCCGCGACATGTCGGGCGCGCCGCGCAGGATGCTGCGGATGTCTTCACGCGCAGCGGAGTCCGCAACGAAGGCGCTGACGGCATCGAGCCGCCGCGCGATTGCGGGCGCGTCCGTCAGTGGCGCGGCCAGCCGCTGCGCCAGCAGGCGCGAGCCGGCCGAGGTCACGGTGCGGTCGATGGCGTCGAGCAGCGAGCCGCGGCGTTCGCCCGCGAGCGTTCGCGTCAGTTCGAGATTGGCGCGGGTGGCCGGATCGATCGCCATGGTCGCGCCCGAGGCCTCGCGCGCGGGTGGCGACAACGGCGGATGCTTGCCGACCTGGGTGCGGTCGACATAGGTGACGGCGGCGGCTGCGGCGGTCGCTTCGAGCCGCGTCAGTTGCGCCAGCCCGTCCATGGTCGCGACGGCGAAATAATCACACAGGCGTTTTTCCGCGGTGGCGCCATCGAAGACGTCGCGGGTCAGCGGCGTCACCGCCGGCAGCTCGCGCAAGGTCTGTCCGAGCTCGCTGTCATTGTAGAGTGCGTCGGTGACGATCGCCTCGTTCGGATTGATGCGCGCCAGCGTTGCGGCGAGCTCGCCGCTAGAGCATTCCATCACCGTGAATTCGGCGGTCGAGATGTCGATCCAGGCGAGGCCAAAACGGTCGCCGCCACCGGAGGCGCGGGCGCGCGCGATCGCCAGCAGATAATTGTTGGCGCGCGCGTCTAACAGCGTGTCCTCGGTCAGCGTGCCCGGCGTGACCAGCCGCACCACGCCACGGCGTACCACGCTCTTGTTGCCGCGCGCTTTGGCGGCGGCGGGATCCTCGGTCTGCTCGCACACGGCGACCCGGTGGCCGGCGCTGATCAGGCGATGCAGATAATCCTCGGAACGCTCGACCGGCACGCCGCACATCGGGATGTCGGCGCCCTGATGCTTGCCGCGCTTGGTCAAGACGATGCCGAGCGTCTTCGAGGCGATCTCGGCGTCCTCGAAGAACAGCTCGTAGAAGTCGCCCATCCGGTAGAACAGCAGCAGGCCCTGATGCGCCGCCTTGATTTCAAGGTACTGTTCCATCATCGGCGTGACGCGCGCGATGGCTTCCGCCGGCAGCGTGGGCGCTTCGTCAGGGGGCGGCACAGGTATCGGCTGTTGCATTGTCATGGGCGGCGCAACCTACAAAATTTCGCCTCCTGCTCCTACCGGTTTGGCCGGCGAGCGGAGGTTTTCCACGTTGTCCGCACCACGGCATGCATTGGCAGCGTGCGCCCCCCTCGGAACAAGCAAGAAACCGTCAATTGACCTGCCGCGGGCGCCCTCCTAAAACTCCGCGGACATTGAAGAATTTGGGCCGGACCGCGGCATTCAGGGAGAACAACGATGCGTGACGTCTTTATCTGCGATGCCGTGCGGACCCCGATCGGCCGTTTCGGCGGCTCGCTCGCCAAGGTGCGCGCCGACGACCTCGCGGCGGCCCCGATCAAGGCGCTGATGGCCAAGCATCCCAATCTCGACTGGGCACAGGTCGACGAAGTCTTCTTCGGCTGCGCCAACCAGGCCGGCGAGGACAACCGCAACGTCGCGCGCATGGCGCTGCTGCTTGCGGGCCTGCCGGATTCGGTTCCCGGGCAGACCCTGAACCGGCTCTGCGCCTCCGGCCTCGACGCGGTCGGTGCGGCTGGCCGCGCCATCCGTTCCGGCGAGATCGAGCTTGCGATCGCCGGCGGCGTCGAATCCATGACCCGCGCGCCCTTCGTGATGGGCAAGGCGCAGGAAGCCTTCTCGCGCTCCGCCGAGATTTTTGACACCACCATCGGCTGGCGTTTCATCAATCCGCTGTTGAAGGCGCAGTATGGCGTCGACGCCATGCCGGAGACCGGCGAGAACGTCGCCGAGGAATTCCAGGTCTCGCGCGCCGACCAGGACGCCTTCGCGATCCGTTCGCAGCAGCGCGCGGGCGCGGCGATCGCGGCGGGTTATTTCGCCGAGGAGATCACGCCGATCACCGTTCCCGGCGGCAAGGCCGGCCCGATCACCGTGGACAAGGACGAGCATCCGCGCCCGGAGACGACGCTGGAAGGCCTGGCAAAACTGAAGCCGATCGTGCGCAATCCCGGCACCGTGACCGCCGGCAACGCCTCCGGCGTCAATGACGGCGCGGCCGCGATGATCCTGGCTTCTGAAGCCGCCGTGAAGAAGCATGGCCTCACCCCGCGCGCACGCATCCTCGGCCTCGCCTCGGCCGGCGTGCCGCCGCGCATCATGGGCATCGGCCCGGTGCCGGCGACCCGCAAGCTGATGGAACGCCTCGGCAAGAAGATCAGCGATTTCGACCTGATCGAGCTCAACGAGGCCTTCGCCTCGCAAGGCATCGCCTGCATGCGCCAGCTCGGCGTCGCTGACGACGCCGATTTCGTCAATCCGCATGGCGGCGCCATCGCGCTCGGCCATCCCCTCGGCATGAGCGGCGCGCGCCTCGCGCTCACCGCCGTCCACGGCATGGAAAAGCGCGGCGGCAAGCTGGCGCTGGCCACCATGTGCGTCGGCGTCGGCCAGGGCGTTGCCGTTGCGATCGAGAAGCTGAATTAAGCTTTCTCTTCTCCCTCTCCCCGCAAACGGGGAGAGGGCCTTTCGAGGGCCGTGTCATGATCATCGAGCGCGAGCAGGATGTCACGGCCGCCGCACTGGCGGTTATGGAGCGGACGTCCGACCCGCGGATGCGGCAGATCATGGTCTCGCTGGTCAAGCATCTTCACGGCTTCGTCCGCGACGTGCGCCTGACCGAGAAGGAATTCCGCGACGCCACCGCTGTTATCGCCGAACTCGGCAAGCTGACCACCGACACGCACAACGAAGTCGTGCTGATGGCGGGCTCGCTCGGCGTCTCGCCGCTGGTGTGCCTGCTCAACAACGGCGATCAGGGCAATACCGAAACCGATCAGTCGCTGCTCGGCCCGTTCTGGCGGTTGAACTCGCCGCGGGTCGAGAATGGCGGCTCGATCGTCCGCTCGGAAACGCCCGGCGCGCCGCTGTTCGTCAGCGGCCGCGTCGTCGACAGGGACGGCCGTCCCGTCACGGGTGCGGAGGTCGATGTCTGGCACGCCTCGCCGGTCGGTCTCTACGAGAACCAGGACCCCGATCAGGCCGACATGAACCTGCGCGGCAAGTTCACGACCGACCAGGACGGACGCTTCGCCTTCCGCTCGGTGATGATGGTCGGCTACCCCATCCCGACCGACGGCGTGGTCGGCCGCCTCCTGGAGGCGCAGAGCCGGCATCCCTATCGTCCCGCGCATCTGCACGCGCTGATCTTCAAGCCCGGATTCAAGGTGCTGATCTCGCAGGTCTACGACCCCGCCGACCCCCATATCGACAGCGACGTGCAGTTCGGGGTGACGCAGGCACTGATCGGCAAGTTCCAGCGCCACGACACGCCGCATCCGACCGCACGAGACGTCCCGACCCCCTGGTATTCGCTCGACCACACCTACCGGCTGGAGGCCGGTGAGGCCGTGTTACCGCGTCCGCCGATCAAATAGCGTGGCCCTGCCGGGCGCAGGACGCCCGCCAAACCCGCTTCCCTAGATTAGTTATGTTCTATAATGATCGGGGGGAGCGTTGACCGGCTGGAGCAAAATGGCCGGGGAGGAGTTCGCCAATGACATTCATCTATCCCGTCGACAGCAACAAGGCGCATCCGCTGCCGCTGTCGCCCGAATACAAGAGCTCGATCAAGCGCGCGCCGAACAAGCCCTTGATCCCGATGCGCCACACGCTGTCGGAATTGACCGGCCCGGTCTACGGCCACGAGACCGTGCGCGAGGGCGATGCCGATCTCACCACCCAGCATACCGGCGAGCCGATCGGCGAGCGCATCATCGTGCACGGCCATGTGCGCGACGAGGACGGCCGCGGCGTGCCGAACTCGCTGGTCGAGATCTGGCAGGCCAATTCCTGCGGCCGCTACGTCCATGTCCGCGACCAGCATCCGGCGCCGCTCGATCCGAACTTCACCGGCGCGGGCCGCACCGTGAGCGATGCCGCCGGCTACTACCGTTTCGTCACCATCAAGCCTGGCGCCTATCCCTGGGGCAATCACCACAACGCCTGGCGTCCCGCGCATATCCATCTGTCGGTGTTCGGCCATTCCTTCGTAACGCGCCTCGTGACGCAGATGTATTTCCCTGCTGACCCGCTGTTCCCGTTCGACCCGATCTTCAATTCGGTGCCGGACGAGAAGGCGCGGGCGCGGATGGTGTCGTCTTTCGACCTCGAGAACACGCAGCCCGAATGGGCGCTGTGCTACCGCTTTGACATCGTGCTGCGCGGCAAGAACGCCACGCCAATGGAGAACACTTAAGTGCAGGACAACGGTATTACCCCATCGCAGACCGTCGGTCCGTTCTTCAAATACGGCCTGACACCGACCGGCGAATACGCCTGGAACGACGCGTTCACCAACTCGACGCTGACGCCCGACGTCACCGGCGACCGCGTCCGCATCGAAGGCCGCGTGTTCGACGGCGACGGCGTCGTCGTGCCCGACGTCATGCTGGAGATCTGGCAGGCGGATGCGAAGGGCCGCTTCGCCGACCCCCAGGACAAGCGCGCGCTGCCCAATGCCAGCTTCCGCGGCTTTGCCCGCTGCGGCACCGACAAGGACGGCAATTATTCCTTCGACACCGTCAAGCCGGGCGCGGTGCCCGATCCCGACGGAAAGCCACAGGCGCCGCACATCGTCCTTGCGGTGTTCGGTCGCGGCATGCTGCGGCATCTCTACACCCGTATCTATTTCAGCGACGAGGCCGGCAATGTCGCCGATCCCGTGCTGGGACTGGTGCCGGCCGATCGCCGCGCGACGCTGATCGCGACGCGCGAGGCGGGGAAGGCGGTCTATCGGCTCGACCTGCGGCTTCAGGGCGACGACGAGACGGTGTTCTTCGACATGTGAGGCAGCAACGCGTGGCGGCGATATCGACAGCCGCCACGCGTTTCTCATCCAGCGCAACTGAGCTGGTTGCTGCGTTTCATCGGGCCTGAGACGTTTCTGTTCGTGCCCCGAGTCGGTCTCGCTGACGCAAAAACGACCGACTGACGTCCTCTTTTCGTAATTTTCCGGTGCCCGCGGGATACAATTTCCGCGCGAAGCAATCCCGTGTTTACCGCAGTTGTTTAGGGTCCGTTCGGATTTCGACCTGCGCCATTGGATTGTTTCATGAAAATTCGTCTCTCGCTTTCTTCTGCAGTCATTGCATTCGGGATCGTGCTCGCCATCGGCTTTACTGCCGTCGTCTCGACCAGCCTTTACGCCCTGCGCGAGCTCAAGGTCGGCGGTCCGCTTTACTCCGACATCAAGCTCGGCAACGACCTCATCGCGGACATCCTGCCGCCGCCCGAATATGTGATCGAAGCCTATCTCGAGGCCACGCTCGCCATGCGTGAGCCGGACCAGCTGTCGGCCCATGGCGAACGCCTGGTCCAGCTCCGCAAGGATTACGATGAGCGCAAGGCATTCTGGACCACCTCCAACCTCTCCACCGATCTGAAGACGGCGTTGGTGTCGAAATCCGACGCCGAGGTGCAGAAGTTCTGGAAGCTTCTGTCCGACCAGCTCCTGCCAGCCCTCAAAGCCAAGGACGTGGCCGGCGCCGAACGCGCCTATGCGCAGCTCAAGGACGCCTACACCGCGCACCGCGCCGTCATCGACAGCATCGTCGAGAGCGCCAACAAGCAGAATGCCGACATGGAGAAGCTGGCCGCCGAGCGCGACAGCTCGATCCTCTACATTCTCCTCGGCGTCTCCGCAGCCGTCCTGGCCTTCATTGCCGCAGGCCTGCTCGGCGTCGCGCTTGGCGTGGTACGCCCGATCGTGCGCATGACGGACACGATGCAGAAGCTCGCGACCGGCGATCTCGCCGCCGACATCCCCTTCGCGCACCGCCAGGACGAGGTCGGCTCGATGGCGGGTGCGCTCCAGGTGTTCAAGCAGGGGGCGATCGAGAATTCGCGCCTGCGCGAGGAGCAGTTGCGGAAGGAGCAGGAGGCCGCGACGGCCAAGCGCGGTGCCCTGCACCAGATGGCCGAGACCGTCGAGCGCGAGACCGGCCGCTCGGTCGATTCCGCGAGCGTGGCGAGCCAGGGTGTCGAACGGGCCGCCTCCAGCCTGTCCGAGATCGCCCGGTCGCTGTCTGCGGAGTCGCAGGCGGTGGCCTCGGCGTCCACCCAGGCGCTGGGCAGCTCGCAGACGGTCTCGGCCGCGGCCGAAGAACTGAGCGCCTCGATCCGGGACATCGCAACGCAGGTGGCGCGGACCAGCACGGTCACGAAATCGGCGGTCGCGGGCCGCGAGCAGGCGCGTTCGACCATCCAGGCGCTGGCGGGCGCGGTGAAGAAGATTGCGGAGGTCTCCGACCTCATTGGCGGCATCGCCGGCCAGACCAACCTCCTGGCGCTCAATGCCACGATCGAGGCCGCGCGGGCCGGCGAGGCCGGCCGCGGCTTTGCGGTGGTTGCGGCCGAAGTGAAATCGCTGTCCGACCAGACCGCCAAATCCACCGAAGAGATCGGGCGCCTGATCGCCGAGGTGCAGGCCTCGACCCAGGCCGCGGTCGATGCGGTCGAGACGATGGGAGGCCACATCGTCGAGATCGACGGCGTGGCGACCTCGGTCGCGGCGGCGATGGAGGAGCAGGACTCCGCAACGCGGGAGATCGCGCGGTCGATTTCCGAATCGGCATCCGCTGCGAAGGAGGTCTCGGCCAAGATCGCCAATGTCAGCCGCGACGCCGCCTCGGTGGACGAGCGCGCCACGGAGGTGAGGCAGGCGATTGCGGGCATGGCGGCCAATCTGGAATCGCTGCGGTCGGTCGTCGTCCGGACCGTGCGCGACTCGACCGCCGCGGCTTGAGCCGGGCGCCGGGTCTGCAACTGGTGTGTGGGGTCGTGATCGCGCAGTATGGCGCGGGACAGGGGCATCGTGGTCATGACACCTCCACAACTGCCGGCGGTCGTTGAGCCCGCCCAACTGACGGCTGCGCTGCGCAGGGGTGGCGTGCTGGACGCTGGCGCGGTGCGCGAGGTGAAGGTGCTGCATCAGCGTGACACCGTCGTGTCACACATCGTCCGCCTCGGCCTGCGCTATGTCGGGGAATCCGCCGGTGCGCCGCAATCACTGATCCTGAAGACCGCCAATTCCGCGTTTGCGCAGACGCTCGCCAATGCCGGCCGGCACGAGGTGGCGTACTACACGCAGCCTGCGCCGAAGATGCCGCTGGGATTGGTGCCGCGCTGCTTCGACGCGCATTTCGACGAAGAAAGCCTCGCCTGGCACCTGCTGCTCGAGGATCTCACCGACAGCCACGAGGTCGCAACGCAATGGCCGCTGCCGCCGTCACGCGAGCAGGCGATCGCGATCGTCACGACGCTGGCGCGCTGGCATGCGGCCTGGTGGGACCATCCCGATCTCGGCGAGACCGTCGGCAGCTGGGCGAGCACCGAAGACAGCACGCAGCACATGGAGGCGTTTGCAGGTCATTACGACCGCTTTGCCGATTTGCTCGGTGACCGCCTCAGCGAGGAGCGACGCCTCATCTACCGTCGCCTCATCGATCAGTCGGCCCGGCTATCCGAGCGCTATCATTCGCGCCGTCATCTCAGCATCACCCATGGTGATGCCCATAGCTGGAATTTCCTGCTGCCCCGCACCGGTGTCGCCGATACCGCGCGCATCTTCGACTTCGACCTGTGGGGCATCGACGTCCCGACCAACGATCTCGCCTACATGATGGCGATGCAATGGTACCCGGAGCGACGGCAGGCGCTCGAACGCTCGCTGCTCAATTTCTATCATGACACGCTGATCGAAAGCGGCATCACGGGCTACACGCGAGGTGCGCTCGATCGCGACTACCGTTGGTCCGTGCTCTGGCACATCACCAAGCCGGTCTGGCAGTGGAGCATCAACATCCCGCCGGTGATCTGGTGGAACAATCTGGAGCGGGTGATGATGGCGGTCGAGGATTTGGGCTGCGAGGAGTTACTGTAGTAACTCGTGCCGCCTGCTCGCTGTCGTCGCCCGGCTTGACCGGGCGACCCAGTATTCCAGAGACGTTTGTGGGCTTCGGAGAAGCCGCGGCGTACTGGATGCCCCGCCTTCGCGGGGCATGACGCCAGTGGCTACTCCATCACCGCATGTTCCGGCCCCGCGGCCTGCTTGCGCAGCGTGGCCTTGGTCGAGCCGATCAGCAAGGCGAGCGGGATGGTGCAGAGGATGAAGATCATCACCAGCATATAGTCGTGTGCGAAGGCGATGATCTGCGCCTGCACGCTGACCATCCTGTCGGCCATGGCGCGGCCGGCGTCGGTGGAGAGATTGATCATGCCGCTGACGCTGGGCATCTGGAGCGCGTGGTTGAACGGGTTGATGTACTCGGACAGGATCGCGTAGGTCCTCCGCGTTCCCTGCGTCAGTTCGGCGATGACGACGGAGATGCCGACCGAGCTCGCGACGTTGCGCATCAGGGTCAGCATCGCGGTGCCGTCAGTACGCAGCTCGTTCGACAGGGTCAGGAATGCCACCGTCGAGAGCGGCACGAAGACGAGGCCGAAGCCAAAGCCCTGGATGACACTGACGGTGACGATCTCCGGCACCTGGGTCAGGTCGGTCCACCCGGTCATCTGGAACAGCGAGCCCGCGGTCAGCGTCAGGCCGGTGATGATCAGTGTGCGTGCCTCGAAATAACGCATCATGCGGCCAACCAGCATCATGGCGAAGAAGGTGCCGAAGCCGCGGCTCGCCAGCAGCAGGCCGGCGGTGATGATGGGATAGCCGATCACGTTCTGCATGTAGGGCGAGGCCAGCGCCATGGTCGAGAACAGCACGAGCCCCATCACGACCATGAACATGCAGCCGGTGACGAAGTTGCGATCCTTGAACAGCGCGAAGCGGATGAACGGCGACGACGTCGTGAAGGAGTGCGCGAGGAAGAAGTAGAAGGCGACGGCCGAGACGATGAACTCTGCGATGATCTCATTGGATTCGAGCCAGCCCAATTGCTCGCCCCTGTCCAGCGCGAGTTGAAGCGAGCCGATCGCGACCGCCAGCGCGGCGAAACCGAACCAGTCGAATTTGAGGCTGATATCCTTCCGGGTCTCGTCCATGAAGACGATCAGGCCGAGCACGGTGATGGCGCCGAACGGCAGGTTGACGAAGAACACCCAGTGCCAGGAATAGGTCTCGGTCAGCCAGGCGCCGAGCGAGGGGCCCATGATCGGGCCCATCATCACGCCCATGCCCCAGATCGACATCGCCTTGGCGCGTTCCTGGAGCGTGTAATAATCGAGCATGACTGATTGCGACAGCGGCACCAGGGCCGCGCCGAACACGCCTTGCAGCAGACGGAACAGCACCATCTGGTTGATGTCCTGCGCCAAGCCGCACAGCACGGATGCGAAGGTGAAGCCGGCGGCGCAGATGATGAAGATGCGCTTGCGGCCGAAGCGGTTGGCGATCCAGCCGACCGGCGCCGTCATGATCGCGGCGGCGACGATGTAGGACGTCAAGACCCAGTTGATCTGGTCCTGCGAGGCCGACAGTGAGCCCTGCATGTAGGGCAAGGCGACGTTGGCGATGGTGGTGTCCAGCGCCTGCATGATGGTCGCGGTCATGGCGCAGATCGTCACCATGTTCCTGCGCAGGCCGGGGACCATCAGGCTGGCATTGGGGCCGGACATCGGATCAGTCCTTGTCCTGGTCTTTGTCCTGGTTCGCCGTCGCCGACAATCCGAACAGGCCGGCGAGCGAGCGCTTGTGGCCGGTGTCGATGGTGGCGTAGACGCTCATGCCGGCCTTCAGCTTCCGCACGTATTTGTCGGTCTCGTCGAAATAGATCCGGATCGGCACGCGCTGTACCACCTTGACGAAATTGCCGGTGGCGTTCTGCGGCGGTAGGATCGCGAATTGCGCGCCGGTGCCGGGCGAGAGCGAACCGATCTTGCCCTTGAAGACGTGGTTCGGGAACGCGTCGACCTCGAGGGTCACAGGCTGTCCCTCGGTGACGTGGGTGAGGTCGCTCTCCTTCGGATTGGCGTCGACCCAGGGGTGGGCGACGTCGATGATGGAGAACACCGGCGTGCCGGCGGTGACGTAGCGGCCGAGCTGAATCTGCTCGACCTGCGTCGCAACGCCGCCCATCGATGCCCGCACCACGGCGTGGTCGAGATTGCGCTCGGCATTGTCGAGCTTGGACTTGGCCTGCGCGTAAGGCGGGAATTTCTCCAGCGGCAGGTCGGTGTCGCCGAGCAGCTGCGTCTTGGCCGCCGAGATCTGCTGCTTGACGTATTGCGCGATCGAACCTGATGTGACCAGCGCGTTCGCGGAGTTGTCGAGGTCGAGTTGCGAGCCGTAGCTGTTCTTCACCAGCGCCTGCTTGCGCTCGACGTCGCGCTGCTTCAGGTCGACGCCCTGTTGCGCAAGGTTAAGCATGTCGCCGTAGATCTTGATGTTGGCGCGGAGGTTGTCATAGGTCGACTGCGCCTGCATCAGCTGCGCCCTGGCCTCGTCCACCGCGAGGCGGAACGGCACGGGATCGATCTCGAACAGCTCGTCGCCTTGCTTGACGATCTGGCCTTCCCTCACGACGACCTTCTGGATCTTGCCGGAGATGTCGGGCGTCACCAGGACCTTCTGCGCGCCGACATAGGCATCGTCAGTGCCGACGTAGCGGCCGCCGTTCAGATAGAAGGTGAGGCCGCCGACGGCGACGACGAGCGGCAGCACGACCAGGAGCAGGAAGCGGCGATAGCGGCGCAGGCCCGCCACCAGGCGGCGGCGCGGATCGGTGCCGGCTTTCTTGGTGGGCTTGCCGCTGTCGCTCTTCTGCTCGGGCTGGAACTTGAGGACCTGATCAGCCATAGCGCTGCTCCTTACGCGCTTGTTCCGCGCCGGATGTCTGGATCGCGTTACGCACGTTTTCCTTGATGGATTCGAGTTGGGTGAGGAGACGGTGGGCGTCCGCCGGGCTGATGCCGTCGAGTGCGTTCGCCGTGAGTTCCGATTTCAGGCCGCTCATCTTGCCGAGCAGCGCACGGCCGGCCTTCTTGAGATAGAGGCGCTTGACGCGGCGGTCCGAGGCGTCGCTGCGGCGCTCGATCCAGTCGCTGTCGCAGAGCTTGTCGATCAGGCGCGTCAGCGTGATCGGCTGCATCTCCAGCAACTCGGCGAGTTCCGACTGCTTCATGCCCTCGCTGCGCTCGACCTTGGCCAGGACCGCCCATTGCGCGCGGGTGATGCCGAAGCGCGATGCCTCCTTGTCGGCATAGACCCGCAAGAGGCGGTAGAGTTCACCGAGCGTGAACAGGAAGTTCTGGTCGACGGACCCGCGGGTCATAAGGTTATCTCCAATGAGCTTGACTATAATAAGCAAGCTTATGATTATTTCGTGGCGGATTAGCGGGACGCTGTCCCGCAGCAAGAGCATGGCTGGCAGGCGCATTCCCGGTCGCGCTTTGGGTTCCACGGCCGAAATGCTAGAAGGCAGGCCACATGACCCTCGCAAAGCCGGCATTTCCGACGCCCGACCACGATCACGGCCGCTGCACCGCGGACGCGCTGGCGCACGCCGAGACGGTTTGCGAGGCTCGCGCGCAGAAATTCACGCCGATCCGCCGCCAGGTGCTGGGGGCGCTGCTCTCCAGCCACCGGCCGCTCGGCGCCTATGAGATCATCGACGAATTGGCAAAGTCGATGCCGCGGCCGGCGCCGATCACGGTCTACCGTGCGCTCGATTTCCTGATGGCCAACGGCCTCGTGCACCGCATCGAAAGCCGCAACGCCTACCTCGCCTGCGCCGCCCACGACCACGACGCGACCTCGGCGGTGGCGTTCCTGATCTGCGAGCGCTGCGGCCTGGTCGGCGAGATCCCGTCGGCGTCCTTCGCCAAGGACCTCAATGCCGCGGCGCGCAGCTCAGGCTTCGCACCAAAACTGTCCGTGGTGGAGATTACGGGCGTCTGCGCCCATTGTCAGAAAGCTGCATAAAGCAACAACGGCGCAAGCCGGTATTCGGGAAGAAATGTCCGCACCACAAGCCATACCGTCCGCCGGTCGCCCCCTCAGTGCCGGCGCCATCGCCCTGATGCTCATGCTGTGCCTGACCTGGGGCTTCAATCAGATCGCAGTGAAGCTGGTGCTGCCGGAGGTGCCGGCGATGCTCCAGGCGATGATCCGTTCGATGGGTGCGCTGCCGGTGCTGTTCATCGTCGGCAGTTTGCGCGGCGTCAAATTCTTCGAGCGCGACGGCACGTGGAAGGCCGGCCTGGTCGCCGGGCTGATGTTCGGCGTCGAGTTCGTGCTGATTTTCCAGGGCCTGCGCCTGACCTCGGCCTCGCGCGCGGTGGTGTTCCTCTACACGGCGCCGTTCTTCGTCGCGCTCGGGTCCTACCAGGTGCTCGGCGAGCGGCTCGGCGGCACCCAATGGCTGGGGCTGGCTGTGAGCTTTGCCGGAGTTGCGCTCGCGATCGGCGTGCCGCAGCCCAATGTGGATTCGCACATCCTGCTCGGCGACCTCCTGATCGTGGCCGGCGCAGGGCTTTGGGCGGCGACCACGCTGGTCGCCAAGGGCACCCGGCTGCGCTTCGCGGCGCCGGAAAAAGCACTCGGCTATCAGGTCGCGACCTCGATCCCGATCCTGGGCACCGCCGCCTGGCTGTTTGGGGAGACCATCACCCAGACCCCGTCGCCGCTGTCGCTCGGCCTGATGGCCTTCCAGGCGATCTGGGTGGTTGGAACCACGTTCACGCTTTGGTTCGCGCTGGTCAAGACCTATTCGGCCAGCAAATTGTCGGCTTTTACCTTCATCACCCCTTTGTTTGGCGTGGTGGGTAGCTATTTCATCATGCACGACACCTTGAGCCTGACATTCGGGGCCGCTGCGATCCTTGTAATTGCTGGGCTTTTTCTGGTTAACCGTCCCAGCTCAACGGCTGCGGCGCCGCGCGATGCATTGCTCAACGTCACCAAAACCTGATATTTGGATCCCATGAACAAGCTCGAAAACCCCATTGATTCCGACATTGCGGGCCCGGCGCCCCGGCACCGGACCACCCAGGTCAAGGTCGGCGACGTCGCCGTTGGCGGCGGTGCGCCGATCGTCGTGCAGTCGATGACCAACACCGACACCGCCGACATCGACGGCACCATCGCCCAGGTCGCAGCGCTTGCGCGCGCCGGCTCCGAAATGGTCCGCATCACCGTGGACCGCGAGGAGGCCGCTGCTGCCGTTCCGCATATCCGCGACGGCCTGGCCAAGCGTGGCATCACCACGCCGCTGATCGGCGACTTCCACTATATCGGCCACAAGCTGCTCGCGGCCTATCCGGCCTGCGCCGAGGCGCTCGCGAAATATCGCATCAATCCCGGCAATGTCGGCTTCAAGGACAAGCGCGACACCCAGTTCGCCGACATCATCGAGATCGCGAACAAGAACGGCAAGCCGGTCCGCATCGGCGCCAATTGGGGTTCGCTCGACCAAGAGCTGCTGACCAAGCTGATGGACGAGAACGCCGCGTCCGCCAATCCGCGCGACGTGCGCGCGGTGACGCGCGAGGCCATGGTGCAGTCGGCGCTGCTCTCGGCCGCACGCGCCGAAGAACTCGGCATGCCCAAGAACCGCATCATCCTGTCGGCCAAGGTTTCGGCCGTGCAGGATCTGATCGCGGTCTATCAGGATCTCGCGGCGCGTTCCGATTACGCCATCCATCTCGGTCTCACCGAGGCCGGCATGGGCACCAAGGGCATCGTGGCCTCGTCGGCCGCGCTCGGCATCCTGCTTCAGCAGGGCATCGGCGACACCATCCGCATCTCGCTGACGCCGGAGCCCGGCGGCGACCGCACCCGCGAAGTGCAGGTCGGCCAGGAATTGCTGCAGACCATGGGCTTCCGCACCTTCGTGCCGCTGGTTGCGGCGTGCCCCGGCTGCGGCCGCACCACATCGACCACGTTCCAGGAGCTGGCGAGCTCGATCCAGGCGTTCATCCGCGACGAGATGCCGGGCTGGAAGACGAAATATCCGGGCGTCGAAGAGCTCAACGTCGCGGTGATGGGCTGCATCGTCAACGGCCCCGGCGAATCCAAGCACGCCAATATCGGCATCTCGCTGCCGGGCACCGGCGAAGCGCCGGCCGCGCCCGTCTTCGTCGATGGCAAGAAATTCCGCACGCTGCGCGGCCCGACCATCTCCGCCGACTTCAAGGCGCTGGTGATCGACTACATCGACCAGCGCTACGGCCAGGGCGCCAAGGTGCCGGTGACCGCGGCGGAGTAAGCGTCTCCCAAACATTGGAATCGTAGGGCGGGTTTGCCAAAAGCAACCCGCCTTATTTTTTGCGCGACCGTAGCCTGGATGGAGCGCAGCGAAATCCGGGGCATTGCCCACCGTGGAACGACCCGTTCCCGGATTGCGCTTCGCTCCATCCGGGCTACGATGTCTTCCAATCAAAATGATCGGGAGACATGCCATGAGCTCACTCGCCGGCAAGCAGGGCCCGCGCTACCGCCACACGGCCGAAGACGGCGCGGCTTACGAGACCATCGCGGTCGAAAAGCTCACCCCCATCATCGGCGCGGAAATATCCGGCGTCGACCTCGGCAGCCTCGTCGATGGCGATGCCCGCTCCAACCGACAGATGGACGAGATCCACCGCGCGCTCGCCGAAAACCTCGTCATCTTCTTCCGCGATCAAAACATCACGCCAAAACAGCATCTCGCGTTCGGCCGCAAGTTCGGCGAGCTGCATTTCCATCCCGCCGCGCCGCACGAGGACGAGGATCCCGCGCTGATGAAGATCTACGCCGACAAGAACTCGCCGCGGGCGAACGGCGAGGGCTGGCATTCGGACGTGTCCTGCGATCTCGAGCCGCCGATGGGCTCGATCCTCTACATCAAGCAGTGCCCGCCGCGCGGCGGCGACACGCTGTTCGCCAACATGTACGCGGCCTATGAGGCGCTGTCGGATCGGATGAAGGCCTATCTCGACGGGCTGACCGCGCTGCATGACGGCGAGCCGATCTATCGCGGGCTTTACGCCAATTACGGCGTCGCCGATCGTCCGTCCTATCCGAGCGCCGAGCATCCGGTGGTGCGCACGCATCCGGTGACGGGCAGGAAGGCGCTCTACGTCAACCGCGGCTTCACCCATCACATCAACGGCATCCCGCGCGACGAGAGCGATGCGATGCTGGCCTATCTCTACCAGCACGCCGAGAACCCGCTGTTCCAGTGCCGCTTCCGCTGGACCGGGAATGCCATCGCGTTCTGGGACAACCGCTGCACCCAGCACCGCGCGATGTGGGACTACTGGCCGCATACGCGTTCAGGCACGCGCGTGACGGTGAAGGGGGAAAGGCCGGTCTAAGTCGCCGCCGTCGCCAATCGCTCAGTGACCTGAATCACGGACTTGGTATTGCCCCCGTCGAATGATGTGGGCTCGTGGTGCTGCTTGCAGGGGCTACAACCAGCGATATACTCGCAAAGGGCGATTTGGGGGGAATTATGCGCTGGGTGGCGGCTACCATTCTTGCGCTCGTTTTTTACGGGTTCGCGGGTCAGGCGCTGGCCGAGAAGCGCGTCGCTCTGGTGATTGGCAATTCGTCGTACCGGAATGTCCCGAGCCTTCCGAATCCCCGGAATGACGCCGCCGAGATTGCCTCCCTGTTCAGATCTGCAGGATTTTCCGCGGTCGATGCCCGCCGTGATCTTGGGATTTCAGACATGCGGCGCGCGATCAGCGATTTCGCCGAGATGGCAAGCGATGCCGACGTGGCCGTCGTCTATTTCGCCGGCCATGGCATCGAGGTCGATGGTGCAAACTACGTCATCCCCGTCGACGCGAAGTTGTCCCGCGATTTCGACATCGAGGATGAGGCTATTTCCCTCGATCGCATTCTGAAATCGATCGAGCCCACCAAGCGGCTTCGCCTCGTCATCCTGGATGCGTGCCGGGACAACCCGTTCTTGAAGACCATGAAGCGAACCATAGCGTCCCGATCGATCGGTCGCGGGTTGGCGAAGGTCGAGCCCGCGATATCCGATACGCTGATTGCCTTCGCGGCCAAGGCCGGATCGGTTGCGCTGGACGGCGATGCCAAAAACAGTCCCTTCACGGCCGCGCTGCTGCACAACATCGCCGCTCCCGGCTTGGACTTGAGGATTGCGCTCGGCCGAGTTCGCGACGAAGTGCTGAAGGTCACCAATCGTCACCAGGAGCCGTTCGTCTATGGATCATTGGGCGGCTCTGTCATCTCGATCGTCGATGCACCGAAACTGCCGCCACCGCCAACGACGGATGACATCGTCTGGAACGCCGTGAAGGATTCGACCTATCCGGCCGTGTTCGAGGAGTTCATCGCGAAGTTTCCGACGACGCCACATCTGAAGGCGGCCCAATCACGGCGTGATGAGCTCAAGCAGGCGCAAGCTGCGGCTGCCGCGCGCATACCCCCGCCGCCGACCGCCGACGAAATCGTCTGGACGGCGATCAGGGATTCGAACTATCCCGCGATCTTCGATGATTTCGTCAGCAAGTTTCCCACCAGCAAGCATCGAGCCGAGGCGCAATCGCGTGCCGACGAGCTGCAAAAGCAGATCGCCGCCGCTGCCGCCCGCGTTCCACCGCCTCCGACCGCCGACGAGGTCGTCTGGGATGCCATCAAAGGCTCGACGTATCCGGCAATCTTCGATGATTTCGCCAGCAAGTTTCCGGCAAGCCCGCATCTGGCGGACGCCCAGAGGCGCAGGGATGAGCTGAAAAAGCAGATTGCCGCCACGCAAGCTCCGCCACCTCCAGCCGCCGAGGACATCGTCTGGGCCGCGATCAAGGGATCGCGCGATCCCGCGATCTTCGATGAGTTCGTGAGTAAATATACGGCGAGCCCGCACATCGCGGACGCGCGACAGCGCGGGAATGATCTGAGGAAGGAGATCGCGGCCGCTCAAGCGCCGCCACCTCCGCCTGCAGATGAGATCGTCTGGAACGCGATCAAGGAGTCGCACGATCCCGCGATCTTCGAGGAGTATTCCGCAAAATATTCCAGCAGTTCGCACGTCTCTGCCGCGCTGTCGCGTCGTGACGAGCTGTGGAAGGAACGCGCGGCGGCAGCTGCACCGCCGCCGGCCCCGCCCGCGACCGATGAGATCGTCTGGAATGCGATCAAGGATGGGCGCTCGCCGGCGATGTTCGAAGAGTTTCTGAGCAAATTTCCCGAAAGCGCGCGCTCCGCAGAGGCGCGCGAACGGTTCAAGGCGTTACAGGCGGTGCAGGTGGCCTCCACCAACGCCACGCTTCCGGCTCCAGACACGACCCCGCAGCGCGAAGGACTGACTGCGATTGGCATCAAGGTGTTGTCCGATTCGGAAGAGGCGGCTCTGAAGCAGAAGGCCAGCTTCAAGGAATGTGAAAAGTGTCCGGAGATGGTTGTGGTCCCGCCGGGCGCGTTCATGATGGGGACGTCGGAGAGTGCATCGAAACGCACCGCGGAATCGTCTCGCCACAAGGTGACGTTCGCCCATTCATTCGCGGTTGGCCGTTACGCTGTCACGTTTGCGGAATGGGACGCCTGCGTCGCCGATGGGGGATGCAATGGGTACAAGCCCTGGGACAACGGTTGGGGCCGCGGGAGACGACCGGCGATCAACATTTCCTGGTCGGATGCCAAGAGCTATGCAGCCTGGTTGTCGGCCCGCACCGGCAAGACGTACCGCCTCCTGAGCGAAGCCGAGCGGGAATATGTGACGCGCGCGGGAACGACGTCATCGTTCTGGTGGGGAGTCTCCGTGTCTCGGGGCCAGGCCAACTACGATGACAGGGCCAGCCAGGACAAGAATGCAAAGGGTGCCTCCGGGCAAAAGACGGCTCCTGTCGATTCCTTCCAGCCGAATCCGTGGGGCCTCTATCAGGTGCACGGCAATATTTGGGAATGGGTCGAGGATTGCGTCAACGACACTTATGAGGGCGTGCCTGTGGACGGGAGTCCTTGGCTGAAAGGCCGATGCGAGCAGCGTGTCCTCAGGGGAGGCTCCTGGGTCAGCAAGGCGGATGCAGTCGAAGCGGGGAGCCGTTACGGCGTGCAGTCCGAAGGACGCGTGAGCAACGTTGGATTTCGAGTCGCGAGAACCTTGAGATAGCCGGGCACGAGTGCATCGGCCTCGCCAGCCGGAACAATCCCATACAATAACTCTAAGATTTTTTCATTGGAGACTTATGAAATGACAACCTACCCGGTACGCCTACCGTCGGCCCTCTTGATCAAAATCACCGCGGGGCTCGTCCTGTTCTTCGGAATCCTCTGTGGCGCACATGCGGGCGGGGGGAACACGTCGCTCGTCGTGAAATCGGGCGAGGCAAAGGAAATCTGCAAATGCGGCGGACACTGGCGCGTCGACAGCAGTGGCAAGGTCTGGCCCGTCAGCATTGAAGTCGTGACTCCGCCGAAGAGCGGTGCCGTGACGACGCGAGCGAGCACCGGGCAACGCAAATTGAGAAGCGGAGAGGCCAAGACCGTGCGGCTGACCAGCGTGGTGTACCAATCCAAGAAGGGTTATGTCGGTGAAGACTCCTTCACGTATCGGCGCGTGACGGCGGACCCTACCGACCCGGATAATGGCAAGGTATACACAGTCGCCGTCACCGTCAGGTAATTGCGATGGGGGCGGATAGGAGCCCTAAGATCTGCCCCCTTCGGCCTGCCATAAAGGCGGCGATTACGCTGCGCCAACCCACTTCACGAAGCCGTGCTTGCGTTGACGTCTTCCCGCGTCCGCGCCAATCTTCCCGAAAATCAAATCGGGAGGATCCGCCATGCTCCGCGCCGAGGACAACAAGTTCCTGACCGAGTCCGGCTCGGGGACGGGAATGGGCGAGTTGTTGCGATCGTCGTGCAGCGCTTCGGCGACGTCGCCGACTTCGTCGGCAGGCCGAGGATCGCGGCAGCGGAGTAGGACTTGTCGTTAGGGCGGGGCATCGTCGCAATTCTCCTCGTGTCGCTGGTCGCACTGTTGCTTCCGTCGATCGACGCGGGCCGTGCTGCCCCGGCCCGGAAGGTTGCGAAAGCCAGACCTAAGCCTGCGCCCGCACCAGCCAAATGTGAGATGCCGAAATTCCGGATCGTCGTCGACGTCGGGCACACCCCGGACTCCTACGGCGCGTTGAGCGCGCGCAATGATCCGGAATTCGGCTTCAACTTCCGGCTCGCAAGGCTGGTCACGGCAAAACTCAAATCCGAAGGCTTTACCGCAACCCGGCTGCTCGTCACGGACGGCAAGGCGCGGCCGAGCCTGTTCAAGCGCGTCAGTGCCGCGAATGACGGCCGGGCCGATCTCGTGCTATCGATCCATCACGATTCGGTGCCGGATAAGCTGCTCGAGACCTGGGAATTCGACGGCGCAAAGAGCTATTTCAGCGACCGCTTCTCGGGTCACTCGCTGTTCGTGTCCGAGCGCAATCCGCACTTCACCAGCAGCCTGAAGCTGGCCCGGATGATCGGCAGACAGTTGAAGGAGCAGGGGCTGCACTACGCCAGCCAATACACCCTGCCGGTGATGGGCCGCTACCGGCGCCAGCTGCTCGACAAGGATGTCGGCGTCTACCGCTATGACGGGCTCGTCGTGCTGTCACGGACGCGGAGTGCCGCCGTGCTGCTCGAAGCCGGCTCGATCATCAACCGCGACGAGGAGATGGAGATGAATTCGTCGGAGCGGCAGGAGATGATTGCGGGCGCCGTTGCGGCGGGGGTCGGGGAATTTTGCGAGAGGCGATAGTTGGTGCTGCCGTCATTGCGAGCGAAGCGAAGCAATCCAGAGTCTTTCCACGGCAGCAGTCCGGATTGCTTCGCTTCGCTCGCAATGACGAAAAGACTACAACGGCACCCCCCGATACTCCCTGTTCGCCAGGCTTGCCTCTTCCAGGTCCAGGTCGCGCTCGATCCGGCGCCGCGTCTCGTCGGTGATCTGACCGTCGCGCAGGAGGTCGTGGATGAACTTTCGCTCGGCGACGATCAGGTCGCGGGTCAGGGCGGTGCCGGCGGCGGAGACGTCGTGATGGTTGGGGTCGAGGGAATCCGGAAGCTGGTTGACACGAATCTCGTGACGCGCGCGCAGGAGCCGCATCACCTCGTCCGACACATCCTTTTCCTCGGTCATTGCGTCGAGCGACTTCAGCGCCGCCTCGAGCGCCTGGCGGCGTGCCGCGATCTCGGCCTCGTGCTCGGCGACATGCTCGTTGCGGCCGGCCTCGGCGACACCGAGCCAGCGCACCACCGGCGGAAGCGTCAGGCCGACGCCGATCAGCGTCACGAAGATGACTCCGAAGGCGACGAACAGGATCAGGTCGCGATACGGGAAGGCCTCGCCGCCCGGCAACGTGAACGGCAGCGCCAGCGCGGCCGCCAGCGACACCGCGCCGCGCACGCCGGTGAAGGCGAGCACGAACGGCCATTGCCATGGCGGCGATGGGTCGCGCTTGCGCAGGCTCTTGCTCAATATCCGCGGCAGATAGATCGCAGGATACAGCCAGACGAAGCGTGCGATGACGATGACCGCCAGGACCACCGCGGTCGCGATCATGATATCGTCGAGCGGAAACGCCTTCGACTTCTCGTAGAGTGCCCGCATCTGGAAGCCGGTGAGCAGGAACAGCAGGCCCTCGATCAGGTAGATGATGAGATCCCAGAAGAAGATGCCTTGCAGGCGCGTTGACGCCGAGATCAGCAGCGGGCCGTTCCAGCTCACATAGAGGCCGCAGGCCACGGTCGCGATCACGCCGGAGCCGCCGAGATGCTCGGGCAGCCAGTAGGACACGTAGGGCGTGATCAGCGACAGCGTCAGCTCGACCTGCGGATCCCTGGACCATTTGCGGAAGCGAAGGGAGAGCCAGCCAATGCCGATGCCAAAGGCGATCTCGCTGGCGACGATGAGGACAAACTCGCCGGCCGCCAGCGGCAGTGAGAAATGGCCGACCATGATGGCCGCAAGCGCGAAGCGGTAGAGGATCAGCGCGGTCGCGTCGTTCGCGAGTCCCTCGCCCTCGAGGATGACCAGGAGCCGGCGCGGTATGTTCAGACGGCGCGCGATCGCGAGCGGCGCCACCACGTCCGGCGGAGCGACGATGGCGCCCAGCAGGAATCCGATGGTCCAGGGCAGGCCGATCACATAATGCGTGGCCGCAGCCACCAGCGCCGCGGTGAAGATCACCGCGCCGACAGCGAGCAGCACGATCGGCCGCAGATTGTTCCTGAACTCGCGCCAGCTCATCGCGACGCTCGCCGAGTAGATCAGCGGCGGCAACACCATCAGCAGCACCAGTTCCGGCGGCAGTTCCACCGGCGGCATGCCCGGCACGAAGGCGAGGCCGACGCCGGACAGCATCAGGAGAATGGCGGGTGCGATGTTGAAGCGGCGGGCGACCAGCGCGGTGCCGGCCAGCACCGTGAGCAGGATGAGAAAGGTCTGAAATTTCGCTGCGATCATGGCCTGTCTTGGCCCGGAAGCGGCCAAAAGGTCAATGCGTCGCGGCTCACGCCAGCCGTTCGGCCACCATGCGTCCGACGCGCGCGAACACGGCTTCGATCTGCGCGGCGTTGGGCCTGCCGCCCTGGGTATAGGCCGCGATCAGGATTGGTACATCCGCCTTGTTGTCGAGCTTGGGCCAGACGACCGCGATATCGCCCGACGCATCCTTGCCGTTGTTGCCGGTCTTGTCGCCGATCTTCCAGCCTGCCGGCAGGCCGCCGCGCAGCCGGTTGGCGCCGGTCTTGCAGCCCACCATCCATTCGGTGAGCTGGGTCCGCGAGGCCGGCGACAGTGCTTCGCCCACCACCAGCCGCTTCAGGTTGCCGGCCATCGCCGCCGGCGTCGTGGTGTCCCGGGGATCGCCGGGCGGTGAGCGGTTGAGCTCGGGCTCGTTGTGGTCGAGCCGCGAGGTGGTGTCGCCGAGCGATCGCCAGAAGGCCGTGAGCGCGGCGGGGCCGCCGATCCGCGCCAAGAGCAGGTTGGCGCAGGTGTTGTCGCTGAGCTCGACGATCGCCTTGCACATGTCGGTGACCGACATCGCGCCGGCGGCGAGATTTTGTTTGGCGACCGGCGCGTAGTCGAGCAGGTCGGCCTTGCCGTAGGGGATCATGGCCGCAAGCTGCTCCTCGCCGCGATCGGCCCGCGCCAGCACGCAGGCCGCGAGCGAAGCCTTGAATGTCGAGCACATGACGAAGCGCTCGTCGGCGCGCCATGCGAGCTTCGCGCCAGTCGCGAGGTTCTCGGCATAGACCCCGATCCGCCCGCCGCTCTCGCGCTCGTAGGATTCGAGCTCCGGCGGTGCGTCTACGGCGAGCGCGGGGGAGGCGGCCATCCAGCACAGCGAGGCAAACAGGGTACGGCGGTCGAGAGGCATAGGGGACTTTCAGACATCGTCATTGCGAGCGCAGCGAAGCAATCCAGAATCTTTCCGCGGAGACAGACTGGATTGCTTCGCTTCGCTCGCAATGACGGAAAATCAAAGGCGAGTTCGTCAGAATTCGGGCAGCGGAAGGGTCGTCCCCCTCACTCCCTCAGGTCATACCGGTACGATTTCGACACGATCTGCCAGCCGTCGGCGAGCTTCATCGCCACCAGATAGTCCGTGAAAAAGCGTGGCGGCAGCTGGCACCTGACCTTGATGAAGGCGGTCTTGTCGTCCGAGCGGTCGATGGTGACGATGAAATCCTCGCGCGGCTTGCCTTCGGCCTTGCCGGAAGGGCGCTTGCGGACGCGATCGAGCCAGTCGGGCACGGTCAGCACCTGAAGCTCGCCCTTCTCGACCCAGCGCAAATCGGCGGAGGGATGGAAGATGGCGCCGAGTTTTTCGGCATCGCCCTCGTAAAGTCCGTCGAAATAGGATTGCACGACGGCTTCGACGCTCGAACGGTTCTGGCTCATGGGACATCCCTTTGAATGATGGCTTGGGGCGAACTTAGTCGTACACATCAAAATGCGCTATGGGTGTCTGCGCCAATTGAGCGAGGACGCTGGAATGACCGGATCAGAAAATTCGAACGCTCGTATCCTCACCGGTGAATGCTATTGCCGTGCCGTGCGCTGCGAGGTCGCGGACGCGTTCTCTTACGCACTGAACTGCCATTGCTCGAACTGCCGCCGCACCACCGGCTCCGCCTTCAAGCCGTTCGCCGGGATCGTGCAGGACAAGCTCCGCATCGTCCGTGGCGAGGACCAGCGCCTCATCTATGGCGACGACACAACCCATGACGCGCACTGCGCGCGCTGCGGCTCGCTGCTTTATTCCCGGGTGCGCGAGGGAAAATGGGTCCATGTCGCCATGGGAACCCTGGTTGACGCCCCCTCGATTCGGCCGAGCGCCCACATCTTCGTGGGCTCGAAAGCGCCCTGGCATGAGATCACGGACGAGCTGCCGCAATACCGGGGACACATCGGGGCTGACTGAGCGCATACTTGGCCTGCGCCAGCGAACCGCTATCGCTCTGGCGAGACTAAAGAGTTCCTTGGCAGTTTGCAGGCGTCGTCTTCGTGATCTCCATCACAAATGCGATGGCGGATTCTGCTAAGGCAATCCCCAAAGGGCGACCGAATTGCTCCCGATCTCTGGAAGTTCTGTCATGCGTAGCCTGCTCGGACTTTGTCCGCTTTTCCTGGCTCTCTTGTTCGGCGCTGCGCCCGCTCTCGCCGGAAAGCGCGTGGCGCTGGTCCTTGCCAACTCGTCGTATCAGTACGCGCCGTCGCTCGCGAACCCCGTCAATGACGGTGCAGTGATGGCGAAGACGCTGAAGGACGCCGGCTTCGAAATTGTGGAGTCCCGGCATGATCTGTCCGCGCTGGAGACGCGGCGCGTGCTGCGCGATTTTGCCGATGTGACGCGCGATGCCGACATCGCCGTGATCTACTATGCCGGCCACGGCATCGAGGTCGAGGGCTCGAACTATCTGATCCCTGTTGACGCCAAGCTCGAACGCGACACCGATGTCTACGACCAGGGGCTGTCGCTCGACCGCGTCCTGGTCACGGTCGAGCCCGCCAGGCAGCTTCGCCTGGTGATCCTCGACGCCTGCCGCGATAATCCGTTCGGCAAGACCATGAAGCGCACGGTTGTCTCGCGCGGCATCGGCCGCGGCCTGGCCCAGGTCGAGCCGAACAGCCCCAACACGCTGATCGCGTATTCGGCCAAGGCCGGCTTCACGGCGCAGGACGGCGACGGCGCCAACAGCCCGTTTACGGTCGCGCTGTCGAAGCATCTGACGACGCCGGGCCTCGACGTCCGCCGCGCCTTCGGCTTCGTGCGCGACGACGTGCTCAAATCGACCGGCAACAAGCAGGAGCCGTTCGTGTACGGTTCGCTCGGTGGCGAGGACGTGCCGCTGGTGCCGGTCAAGGTGGTCACGGCCGCTCCGGTGGCGAACCCGCAGGCGGCCGATATCCGCCGCGACTACGAGCTCGCGCTCCAGGTTGGCAACAGGCCGGCCTGGGAGGCATTCCTGGCCCAGCATCCTGACGGCTTCTATGCGAATCTCGCCAAGCTTCAGGTCGAAAAAATCGGTGCCGAGCAGGCCCATGCGGCGGCCACCGAGAAGGCGAAGCAGGCCGAGGCCGAACGCGATCGTCTTGCCGCCCTCGGCGCGCAGAAGGATGCGCAGGCCAAGGCTGCGGCTGATGCGAATGCCGCCGAGCAGGCGCAGCTCGCCGCGCAGAAGGCCAAGGAGCAGGTGCAGCAGCAGGCGGCCGCGGCCGAGCAGCAGCGCGTCAACCTCGCCGCCGTGGCACCAGGTGCTGCACCCGCCAGCACGGCGAGCCCCGCCGGCAGCAGCGTCGCTTCGCTGACGCCGACGACCACGCCGGTCGACCTCAGCCGCTTGGTGCAGACCGAGCTCGGCCGCGTCGGCTGCTTCTCCGGGCAGGCTGATGGCAACTGGAATACGATTTCGCGGCGCTCGCTGTCGCAGTTCAACCGTTACGCCGGCACCAAGCTCGACGTGAAAGTGGCGAGCACCGATGCGCTCGATACCGTCAAGTCAAAGCCGTCGCGCGTCTGCCCGCTGGTCTGCGAGCACGGCTTCAAGGCCGACGGCGACAAGTGCACGAAGATCGTTTGCCGTGAGGGCTATGCGATCAACGACGACAATGCGTGCGAGAAGCAGCGCATCGCCAAGCCTGCGACGGCCAAGCCTGCAACCGCCAAGCGCGACGACGGCGATGAGCGTTCCGCACGGCAGCGCCGTCAGGCCGGTGGCGCGGCGGGCGGCTATGGTGCCGCCGCGGGCATTGCGGCTGCCGCGAGCGCCGGCCGCGCCTCGGGTGGCGGGCAGATTTTCTGCAATGGCGGCAGTTGCCGCCCGGTCAACCGCGGCTGTCATCTCGAATATCGCGGCGGCGGCGGCCCCGGCAACGACGCCAATGCCGAGGTGTGCAACTAGGACCGCGCCATCGACGCCGTCGTCTCGGCACTTGCCGGGATGACGTCAGTTCGAGATCGCGCTTGCCGCGATGTTCACTGTCAGCGCCAGCAGCGCCGTGTTGTAGATGAACGACACGATGCCATGCGCGGTCGCGGTGCGGCGGATGGTCTTGTCGGTGATGCCGACGTCGGAGACCTGCGCGGTCATGCCGATCACGAACGAGAAATAAACGAAGTCCCAATAATCGGCGTGATCTTCCTTATCGCCGCTCGGAAACTGCAATCCGCCCGGCGGGTGCCGGTAATAATCATGGGCGTAATGCAGCGCGAAGGTCGTGTGCACGGCGGCCCATGAGAGCGCGATGGTGGCGATCGCGATGGTCAACTCCCACGCCCCGCGATGCGGGGTGCCGAGCTCAGACATGATCGCTGCGATGCTTGCGAAGGCGCCGATCGCCGTCACCAGCAGGATCACGAAGCGGCCGTCGTCCTGCATTGCGGCACTACGGCGGATGTGCTGCTGGTCGTTGCACAGCATCATCGCGTAGACCAGCACGAGATAAACCGCGATCAACGCATCCCAGCCGAACAGCAGCCGCGTCACCAGCCGGTGCGATCCCGGCAGCAGCAAGCAGACCAGGATGCCGGCAGCGAGCGCGATAAAGGTACGCGGCCGCGCGTAAATCAGCCGCATCGGCCGCGACATCTTGCGGAAGCGGACGAGGACGGGATCGTCTTTGTCGGTGGCCATGATGGCTCCAGCCCTCTCGCTCAACTCTCGTTGTCGCCGCGGCGGCGGCCTGCTCCCTCGCCCCGCTTGTGGGGAAAGGGTCGGGGTGAGGGGGAGCCTCCGCAAGGACGGTGAGAGCTGGATTCGCGGAGGCTCCCTCTCATCCGATATTCAAGCCGCGCCTGAATATCGACCTCTCCCCGCAAGCGGGGCGAGGTGAAGATCGTGCACTACATCAGTTCTTTCGCTCGGCGACGAAGCGCGCGGCGGCTTGCAGCACGGCGGCGCGGTCGCCGAAGATCGACACGGCGCCGTCGGCCCGCGCGAGCAGGTCGCGCACGCGCTGCTTGGCGCCTTCGATGCCGAGCTGGGTGACGAAGGTGGTCTTGCCGAGCGCTGCATCGGCGCCGGCCGGCTTGCCGAGGGCCGCCGCATCGCCTTCGACGTCGAGCAGATCGTCGGCGATCTGGAAGGCTTCGCCGAGCGCGCGGCCGTAATCGTCGAGCGCCTGATATTCCTTTTGCGAGGCCTGGCCGAGGATCGCGCCCGCGATGCAGCCGTAGCGCAGCAGCGCACCGGTCTTCATCTGCTGAATGCGGGCGACATCGATCGGCTCGTTGCCGCCAAAACGGCCTTCGCCGGCGAGATCGAGAATCTGGCCGCCGACCATGCCGCCGATGCCGGCGCAGCGCGCCAGCGCGCGCGTCAGCAGGAGGCGCACATTGGCGTCGCGGTGGATCTCATCGCGGGTGATGATGTCGAAGGCGAGCGTCAACAGGCCGTCGCCGGCGAGGATCGCGGTCGCGTCGTCGGTCTTCTTGTGCAGGGTGGGACGGCCGCGGCGCAGGTCCGAATTGTCCATCGCCGGCAAATCGTCATGGATCAGCGAATAGCAGTGGATGCATTCGAGCGCGGCGCCGGCGAGCAGGGCGGCCTCGCGGGGAACGCCGAACACGGCGGCGCTCTCGACCACCAGGAACGGCCGCAGACGCTTGCCGCCGTTGAGGCTCGAATAGCGCATTGCGTCCATCAGTCGCTTGGGACGAGCGATCTCATCGTGCAGGATGTCGTGCGCCAGCAGGCGTCCAAGCAGGGCTTCGGTGTCATCAGCGGTCTTGTCCAGGCGTTTGGCGAAATCGGACGGGGACGTGCCGGTCATCAAGAAGGGCTCCAGAACTAAAATTCGGCGGGACAATCCTTTATGCGCCCGCCCCAGTCAATCGTTTGGAAGGCCTAAAAAGTGCTGGAAAAGGCCCGAATTATCACAGACTTAATGGCGGGATCCGTGGCCGCGTTTCATTTTGCGCCGGAAAGGTCGATTTGCGCATCGTCAAGATCCTGCTGGTAGCGCTCATGGTCGTGGCTCTCGCGCCCTACGTGATCGCGCCGTTCTACCGCACCGGCCATCCGGTTTCGACGCTGATGGCCTGGCGGTCGCTCCGGGGTGCGCCGATGCATCGGGAGTGGATTGATCTGGCCGCGATGTCTCCCTCGCTGCTGCGATCGGTGGTGGCGGCCGAGGACGCCCATTTCTGCAAGCATCACGGCATCGATTGGGGCGCGCTGCGCGAGGCGATCGACGATGCGAAGGAGGACGGGACGCCCTTCCGGGGCGCCTCCACCATCACCCAGCAGGTGGCAAAAAATCTGTTCCTCTGGCAGGGGCGGGATTTTGTCCGCAAGGCGCTGGAATTCCCGCTGGCGCTGTGGATCGATTTTGTCCTGCCCAAGGCGCGAATCCTGGAGATTTACCTCAACATCGCCGAGCTCGGCCCGCAGGGCCAGTTTGGGGTCGAGGCGGCCAGCGCCTATGCCTTTGGCAAATCGGCGGCCAACCTCTCGCCCCGGGAGGCGGCACTTCTGGCCTCGATCCTGCCCAATCCGGTCAAACGGAGCGCCCGGACCCCCGGGCCTGGCGTCCGGCGGCTGGCGGGGACCTATGTGGCGAGGGCGCAGGCGAACTCGCTTTTGACCTGCTGGCGGGAAAATCGCTGATTTTGGGCCCTTTTCGGACGTATTTTCCGGTCCAAAAGCCTAGATTTACGGCCAGCCTTCCTCTATAAGCCCGGCCTTGATCGGCATTCAGCTCGCCTCGGTTTGCGGGTGCTGAGCCGTCCCCTCGCGGACGATGCCCTGACAACACCAATCCCTAGAGGATATTGAAATGGCCGTTCCGAGAAGAAAAACCTCGCCGTCGCGTCGTGGCATGCGCCGCTCGGCAGACGCCATCAAGAAGCCGACCTATGCGGAAGACAAGGACTCCGGCGAGCTCCGTCGTCCGCACCATCTCGACCTCAAGACCGGCATGTACAAGGGCCGTCAGGTCCTGAAGAAGAAAGAGTCCTGAATTTAGGACCTTTCTCCGGGCAGGATCATTTCGCCTGCCTGATTTCGGCCACCCAATGAGATATGACAATGACGGCGGCGGAGCTAATGCTTCGCGGCCGCATTGTCCTGTCCGGATATCTTGATCGAGAAGGCATTTCGCCGATGGTCGGTTTCCCGCTGCTCCTGATCCCGCTCGCGGTCTACAACATCATCGCCTTCCTGATGCCGTCCGTGTCCTTCACGGACGTGCTGTTCAAGGTGCCGATGATCACGGGCGAGACCTGGCCGGTCACGCTTGCCGACGTGATGCTCGCGCTCGGTATCGTGTTGCTGCTGTTAGAGGTGGTCAAAGGCGCGCGGCCCGGCTCGAAATTCCTGATGGATCATCTGCTGTCGCTGATCGTGTTCGGTGCTGCCGCGGCCGAGTTCGTGATGTGGCCCAAGTTCGGCAACTCCACCTATTTCCTGCTGGTGCTGCTCGCGATGGCCGATTTCCTCGGCGGTATCGCCCAGCGCACGCGCCGCCGCGTCACCTATGTCGCGGAGACGACAGTGCCGGCGCCGCGCAAGGCCAAGCGCCAGGTCGAAGCGGCAACGGACGATGTGGCGTCCGAACCCAAGTTCGAGCCGGTGTCTGCGCCGGCGGTGCCACCCGCGCCTTCAGCGCAGTCGGTCGCCGAATCCGTGCTGAAGGATCACCCCGCGCCGAAGCCGGTGAACCCGCCCTCGCCGGAAATTCCCTCGCCGGATTTGCAACCGGGCAACGGCACGCCGCCGTCTCCCGACGCGCCGCGCTGATCCTTCAAACCACCTGCCGCGTGCGCGCGGTGACGCTCGGAAGCGGGCGCTTGCTGCCATAGGCCGTCTGCGCATCTTCGGAAGAGGCGCGGCGGAGCCGGCTGGACTGGGGCAGGTGCTCGGCATTGGCAATGAGTTGGGTGACGAAGCTCGGATCGGGACGGGGCAGCGGCGCGTTGTGGACCCACTGCAACGTCGGCAGCAGCGGCACCAGGGCCGTGCCCGTGCAGTTGTCCGCGCAGTTCGGTCGATCAGTACTTAACATCGCAATCACCGTTGATCCGGCGAGGCCTGTCGCGTTTCGAGACGCCGGCGCCGGTGCGTGTCATGTACTCGCAAGGCCTATGCCGGCCGGGCCGGTTTGGTTCCGCGGGCCTGCGAAACATGGTTTCCAAATTGTTTATGAACTTTGCCTAGAGTCGGAGTCGAATCTGGCCGTATTCTGTGCCGACTCAGGACTCCCTGCTGTCCCGAAACGAGGCGATTTTGACCCCTGCATTGCCGCAAGCCTCCGACATCCTGGCCGCTCTTGGTCAGGCCGTTTTCGCCTGGGACATCGCCAGCGATTCCATCGTGTGGGGTGAGCAGGTCGCCAGCGTCTTTCCCGGCATCCCGGCCGAGCGGCTCGCGACTGGCGCCGAATTCGCCAAGCTGATCGAGCCCGCGCAGACGCTGCGGACCGCCGCGCTGGCGCAGACCTCGCCGGTGCACGGCGCCGACGGCACGCCCTATCGGGTCGAATATGGCGTGCGCATGAGCGCCGCCGATCCCGTGGTCTGGATCGAGGAGACCGGCCGCTGGTTCGCCGGCCCCGATGGCCGCCCGGTGCGCGCGATCGGCTCCATCCGCATCAACAATGAGCGCCACGCCCGCGACGAGGAATTGACCAAGCTGGCTCGGCTCGATCCGCTGACCGGTGAGCTCAATCGTTCCCACCTGATCGCGGCGCTGGCCGAGGCGATCGAGGAGACGACCCGCTTCCGCTCGACCGCAGCCTTCATGCTGGTCGGCATCGATCATCTCGCCCGCGTCAACGACGCTTTCGGCTTCGACGTCGCGGACGCCGTGATCCTCGACGTGGCCAAGCGCATCCGCGCCCGCCTGCGCGGCGGCGACGTGCTCGGCCGTTTCTCCGGCAACAAGTTCGGCCTGATCCTGAAGAACTGCACCGTCGATGACATGAACGTCGCCGCCGAGCGCTTCCTTGCCGGCATCCGCGACGAGGTGGTGCCGACCAAATCCGGCCCGGTCTCGGTCACGGCGTCGATCGGCGCGGTCAGCGTGCCGCGCTATGCCCGCAGCACCGACGAGGCCGTCAATCGCGCCCATGAGACGCTGGACGCGGCAAAACAACGCCGCGTCGGTTCGTTCGCGGCGTGGCGCCCGGATGCTGCGCGCGACGCACAGCGCCGCGTCAACATCCGTGTCACCGACGAGATCGTCACCGCGCTGAACGAGCGCCGCATCAAGCTCGCCTATGAGCCGGTGGTCGCGGCCGCCTCGCGCGAGTGCGCGTTCCACGAATGTCTGGTGCGGATGGACCAGGGCGACGGCCAGGTGCTGCTGGCGCCCGACATCGTGCCGGTTGCCGAACGGCTCGGCTTGATCCGCCTGGTCGATCACCGCGTGCTCGAGCTCGTGGTCGCCGAGCTTGCGGCCGCGCCCGACATCTGCCTCAGCCTCAACATCTCGCCTGATACGACGATGGATCCGGACTGGTGGGCTGGAATTGAGTCGCTGATGCTGGCCCATCCCGGCGTCGCCGAGCGGCTGATCGTCGAGATCACCGAGACGGTCGCGATCCAGGACATCGATGACGTGCGCGGCTTCGTCACGCGGCTGAAGAATTTCGGCAGCCGCATCGCCATCGACGATTTCGGCGCCGGCTACACCTCGTTCCGAAACCTGCGCAAGCTCGGCGTCGACATCGTCAAGATCGACGGCGCCTTCGTGCAGAACATCACCCGTTCCGCCGACGACCGCGCCTTTGTGCAGACCCTGATCGACCTCGCCCGCCGCCTCGACATCAAGACGGTTGCCGAGTGGGTGCAGGACGAAGAGGCCGCCGCCATGCTGCGCGACTGGGGCTGCGACTACATCCAGGGCCGCCTGATCGGGCTCGCCTCAGCCGACCGCCCATGGGGCACGCCGCCGGACAGCGCACTGCCAGCGGCAGGATAGAGCTGCGTCCCTTGCTTCGTCGGATAACGACGAGCTGCGCGGGGCTTTCCGCATGCTCGCTGTCATCGCCCGACTTGATCGGGCGATCCAGTATTCCAGAGACAGTTGTGTTTAAGCCGAGAGGCCGCGGCGTACTGGATGCCCCGGTCAAGCCGGGGCATGACAGCTGAGTGGGAGGCGCGCAGCTACGCGACGCAAATACCGGGCACCGCGATCTTCTGGAACAGATGCGGGCTTGCGACTGCGGATGCGGGGTAGGCGGCGATCTTTGCGCGGAATTCCGGGTGGGTGAAAGCGGCGCGGAAATGCGCGTTGGATTCCCACACTGCGTAATTCAGGTAGGTCGGGCTGTCGCCGACGGCGCGGTGAAGCTGGGTGGAGATGAAACCGGGCTGGCGCTTCATGAAGGCGGCGTCGTCCTGCCACGTCTTGAGGAAGCTCTGCTCATCCTCGGCGTCGAGCGTGAACACGTTGACGAGCACCACGGGGCCGGTTTCGAGCGCGATCTGACGGTCGATCGGGAAGGCAGGGTCGAGGGGACGCATGAGGGGCATGACATTGCTCCGGTCAAGTTGGTGTCATAATGTCAATTCGACAGTCCCGGATATAGGCAATTGACATCATGATGTCAATACGGAGCAGTGGTGCCAAATGACCAAGACCAAGCGGACCCCGGCGGGCGAAGCCCTGACCGGCCTCATCCTCGACCTGTTCCGCGCCAACAGCCTGCTTCTGACCGCTGGCGATCGGCTGGTGACATCGCTCGGCCTCACCAGTGCGCGCTGGCAGATCCTGGGGGCGATCGCCGACGCCGAGCGCCCGGAGCCGGTCGCCTGGCTCGCCCGCAATCTCGGCGCCAATCGCCAGAACGTGCAGCGCATCGTCAACGACCTCGCGCGGGATGGTCTCGTCGTGTTCGAGACCAACCCGCATCACCGCCGGGCGCAGCTCGTGGTGCTCACCGACAAGGGCAGGCAGGTCTACGACGCCGCCGGCCGGTTGCAGGTCCCGTGGGTCAACGGCCTTGCGGATGGATTGTCGGTCAGGGATATCGACGTGGCCCATCGCGTCGTGACCGCACTGCGAGCCGGTCTGAAAGACGCCGGTGAAGCGAACGAGTAAGCAAGCGAGGCGCCGGGGGACACGAGGCGTACATCGTGTGAGCCCATTTCGGACTCAAATCCGCCGCCGACTCAATCGATGTATCCAAATGCGGTTGGAGGCATGTCCTGAGTTGGGGAATTTGCCATGAGTGATGAAGATTTAATGCGTCATAAGCTGATTTCCACTGCCGAAGATATCGTGCGTGATGAGTCTTTCGAACTCTTGTCGCAGCAGCTCTGCGAAGGCGCTAGCTTTTCGGACGATGAATCCCCGTCGAACGACGTTTTTTTGCTTCTTGAGGAGAATGCGCGGCTTCGTGCGCTTGCCATCAGCCTTTCCAGCCTGGTCGGAGACCTCTCCGAACGGGAGTGGAGCAATGCGCTCGCATCGGCCGATCGTGCCACGCTCAATCGCCTGAGGTCGTGTCGGGCGTAACGATAGAGAGAGCGGCGAGGTGAAGCGGAGCGTCACGCCACGCGCCTGACCGCGTTCAGTCGCTCGATCGTGCGTCCGACCTCGGCTGCCGGGCACGGCCTGCCGAAATAGTAGCCCTGGACTGCGGTGCAGCCGCATTCGCGGACGAAGTCGAGCTGCTCGATGGTCTCGACACCTTCCGCCGTGGTCTCGACGCCGAGCACGGAGCCGAGGCTGGCGATGGTGCGGACGATGGCGACGCTCTCCGGGCTTTCGCCGAGCGTGCCGACGAAGGAACGGTCGATCTTGATGCGGTCGAACGGAAACTTGCGCAAATAGCTCAGCGAGGAATAGCCGACGCCGAAATCGTCGAGGCTGACGCGCACGCCAAGAGCGCGGAGCTGGTGCAGGATCTCGATCGTCGCCTCGCTGTCGTCGAGCAGCGCCGTCTCGGTGACCTCGAGCTCGAGCCGCTGGGGCGGCAAACCGGCTTCCGCAAGCGCGCTCGTGACCATCGCGACCAGTCCGCGCGAGCGGAACTGCACCGGCGACAAATTGACCGCGACGGTGACATCGGGCCAGGACGCCGCTGTCGCACAGGCCGTGCGCAGCACCCATTCGCCGATCGGGACGATCAGCCCGTTCTCTTCCGCGAGAGGAATGAATTCGGCCGGCGAGACCAAGCCGCGCGAGGGGTGTTTCCAGCGCAGCAGTGCTTCGAAGCCGGTAAGCTCGGTGGTGTCGAGCCGCACCTGCGGCTGGAACACGAGGTGAAATTCGCGGGCTTCAAGCGCGCTACGCAGATCGTGCTCCAGCGCGTGCCGGCCGCGCGCCTGTTCCTCCATCTCGGGCTCGAACAGCTGGTAGGCGCCGCGGCCCTTTGCCTTGGCCTGGTACAGCGCGAGGTCGGCGCATTTCATCAGCTCGTCGGCATCGAGCCCGTGATCGGGCGCGATCGCGATGCCGACCGAAACGCCGACATGGATCGACTGGCTTTCCAGCGGCGGCGGGTGGCCGATGATCTCGACCAGGCGGCGGGCGAGCCGTTTCGCCGATTGTGGCTGCGGTCCGCGCTGGAGAACGGCGAACTCGTCGCCGCCGAGGCGGGCGACGGTGTCATGCTCGCCGACATTCTCCTTCAGCCGCGCCGCGACCCAGCGCAGAAGCCGATCGCCGGCGGCGTGGCCGAGGCGATCGTTGACGGTCTTGAAATTATCGAGGTCGAAGCACAGCACGGCCATCGCTCCGCCGGCGATCGCGACCTGGTTCAGTCCCTCGCCCATTTTCTCGCGGAACAGCGTGCGGTTGGGCAGGTCGGTGAGTGAATCGTGCTGCGCCATGTGCGCCACGCGGGCCTGGGCCTTGTGGCGCTCGGTGACGTCCTCATAGGTGACAACCCAGCCGCCGTGCTCCATCCGCTTGTGATTGAGCTTGATGATGCGGCCGTCGTTCAGGTGACGGTGCAGCGTGTGTTCGCCCTCGCGCAGCCTTTCGACATAGTCGGCATAGATCCTCGCGGCGGTCGTGTTCGGATGGATGCCGAGGTCGCAGCTATGCTCCATGATCTCGCGCATCGAGACGCCGGGCTTCACGACATCGGGCGACAGCCCATACATCTCGATGTAGCGGCGATTGCAGACGATGACGCGCAGGCTCGCATCGAGCATGCACAGGCCCTGGCTCATGTTGTTCAGCGCCGCGTCGAAGCGGCGGTATTGCTCGCTCAGCTCTTCGATCGCGCGCTCGCGGTCGGTGATGTCCTCGTAGGTGGCGACGAAGCCGCCCTCGGGCAGCGCGCAGTAGCGCACCGAGATCACGGTGTCGTTCGACATGCGCCGGCGCATCGGCGAGGAATCGTGGTTCGCGATCCTCGCGCTGGCGGCTTCCAGCAGCTGTTGCGGACTGTATTCGGAAACGAACGCCCCGTTCACCATCGACCGCTCGATCAGCTCGCCGAGATGCGTGCCAGGCCTGGTTTCCTCCGGCGACAGCCGATAGATCTTGCGGTAGGTGGTGTTGCAGACGCGCAGGCGCATGTCGCTGTCGTAGAAGGCGAGCCCGTGCGCCATGTTCTCCAGCGCCGCATCGAGGATGAAGTTCTGTTGCCGCAGCGCTTCTTCGTACTGCAGCCGCTCGGTGACGTCCTCATGCACCGTCACCCAGCCGCCGTCGGGCAGGAAGCGGGACACCGCCTGCACCATCCGGCCGTCATAGCGCATCACCAGCAGGCTCTTCGCCTTTCTGCTGCGCACATCCTCCAGCCTGGTGTCATGGAACTCGTCGGCCGGCATGCCCGGCAGGTTGCCGCGCGACATCCAGTGTTCGATCACTGAGCAATGCGAGACGCCCGGCTTCACGATATCGGGGTCGAGATTGTAGAGGTTCAGAAACCGCTCATTGCAGACGACGACACGGCTGTCGCCATCGTACATGATGAGGCCGTGCGACATGTTGGCGAGCGCGTGCTGGCTGCGCTCCGTCTGCACGCGTAATTCCGCCTCGAGCCGGGCGAGGCGGCTGACGTCATCGCAGATCGTCATCCAGCCGCCGCCGGGAAGCGGCTTCAGCTCGAGCGCCATGACGAGTCCGCTCGCGAGTATCTGTTCGGTGCGGAACGGTTGACCAGCCGCGATCTGCTTCACGCGCCGGCCATAGAGCGCATCGAGTTCGCTGACAGGAAAGTTGCCGAGCGCCGCGCTGTGGGCGAGCACGTCGCGATAGCTGGTGCCGACCCGCACGATGTCGGCCGACATGTTGAACAGCGTGAGGTAGCGCTGATTGACCAGCACGATCCGGTTGTCGGCGTCGTAGACGCAGACGCCCTGCTCCATGTGATCGAGCGCAAGCTGGCTCAGCCCGACGAGGGCCTGCGGGCCCTCTGCGCGGCGTGCACCAAGCTCGTTATCGCGGATCGGCGTCATGGGATCGACGGGTCTCGGCCGGCAATAGACTTAACGCAACGTAGTTCAGCCACTGAGCGTAGCGAAGAGGCCGGAAAATTCCCTTAAGCGCAGTAGTTTACGGAGGGTGACTGGGGATGCGGAGCGGCGTGCGCCAAGCGCGCGAATGCCGAGATATCTGCAAGCCAGAGTTGGCCGTAAGCGCACGACAAACTCCGCTGTCGTCCCTGCCTAGTGCGCAATTGCGCACGGGCGCAGGGACCCATAACCCCAGGGAGAAATTTGGCGAAGACTGATCCTGAATGGTCTTCCCGCGGTACCGGCGTCTGGGCTCACAGGTAGATCACGCGGTATGGGTCCCTGCGCCCGTGCGCAATTGCGCACTAGGCAGGGACGACAGCGGATGTTTGGGTCGAGTGTCCCCTACGGCCCGTACAGCACGAGTTCCGTGTCCGTGAGGTCGCCGAGCTGCGGCCGGTGCGGACCCTTGAAATACTTGCGCCCGCGCCGCTCGGTGTAGATGCCGGCGAGGCCGGGAATCGGGCCATTGGAATCGATCGCCACCGAGATCTTGCCGAGTCGCAGCAGCAGCCGGCCGATGCGGCCTGCGCAGGCGGCGTATTCGGCGGCGCTGCGGCAATAGATCAGCTTCATCGCCGGCGGTGCGATGAAGCCGCGGCGGATGCGCACCGGCTGCAGGATGAAGGGGAACGTCCCCTTCGGCGTGCGGCAGACCAGGCTGAGGCAATTGTAGCGGGCATGCCGCGTGAGGAGCTGCGTCTCGTCGTCGGTCAGCCCTTCGATCGTCTTGGCGTGCTGCGAGATGACCTCGATCTTGCTCCAGCGCGGAGGGCGCGCGAGTGCAGGCACGGAGAAGAAGATGCCGTGGCAATAGGCACGAAAGCCCTGCGTCTCGATGATCGGCCAGGTCCACGGCGCCGGGCTGATGTTGAGATAGGTGACATCCTTGTGCCGCTGCGCGATCTTGGTCAGCAGCGGGGCGTAGTTGCGGTAGGCCGGATCGACATACCAGCTCGACAAATTGCACTGGATGGCGGCCTCTTCGCCGTGCTTTCGCGCCGTGTAGATCAGCAGCAGCACGCCGACGGGCGCGCCGTCATTGTCGAGCATGTAGCCGAAGCGCGGATAGCCCTCCGGCACGGGCCGGAAGGCCTGCCGGCGCAGACCCTGGATCCAGTAATTGCGCGAGCGGCCGACGAAGCCGCGCGTCAGCAGGTCCGCGACCGCATCGACGTCGGCCTCGGTGATCTCGCGGCATCGGACCTTGGTGTGGATCACGCTCGTTTTACCCGTGGAAATGGGAGGCCTCGTTCGCTCTATCGTTTCAGCACGATCTATTCGGAAAACCGACCCGCACTTTTCCGGATCATGCTCTAGCGCCAGCCTTCACCATGGGCATCGGCCGTGGCTAACGGCTGCATGCCCATGATCTCCCGCACCTTGGCGGGCCAAGCGGCGAGATCCGTGCCGTGGGTGTGGAACATGGCGACGGCCAGGCGGTCCATGCCGAAGGCGACGCAGCCGGTATGCGCGGGTTCGCCATTGGCGTCCTGGATGCCCCAGGTCGTGCCAAAATGTTCGCGGTGATAGTTGAAGCTCATGCAGGCGGTCGGCTGATCCTCCGAGCGGAGCGGGATCAGGAGCTCGAACTTGAGCTGCTGCTGCTTCTGGCTCACCGCCTTGATCTGGCCGACGCGGCCGAAGAAGGGGTCGCTGGCGTAGTCGACGCGGAAGGTCAGGCCGAGGTCGCGGGCGATCGCCTGCGCGCGCACCATCCAGCGCTCGCGGAAATCGGCGACGTCGTCGGGGCTGCCGATGCAGACATATTCGCGCATCCGGAACGATTGCAGCCGGTCGAGATGTTTCGACGGCTCGCGGCGGAAGCAGTCGGCAGCGACGTCGAAGCGCAGGCCGCCCTTCGGCAAAGGTCCGCGGCTCGCCGCGATCGGATAGACCGGGTAGCACGCGGCGGGCGACAGCACGAGGTCGGCCGGCGAGAGCGATGAAGTCCAGTCGCCGCCGGCATCGAAGCGGCTCACCGCCGCGTTGATCTCGCGTTCGGTGCCGTGCAGGCCGCAGACGCAGCCGAGCAGGTTCGGAAAGCTCTTGAGATAGCCGGATTTCTCGAGCTGGGCCCGGCTCATCACCGGCGGAAAGCGCATGACCTCGGTGCCGGTCTCGCGATGGTTCGTGATCAGCGCGGCCAGCCGCTCGACGACGCCCTCATAGAGCGCGGTGCGGGCGTAAACGCCGTCCGAGCCCATGGGGTGGAACAGCTTGTCGGCGAGATGATCGAGCGGATCTGCGATTTGCGGCGCGGTCTCGGGCGAGCTGGGGAGAACAGCAATGTTCATGTTCGACTTCCTGCTATCTGAAATTGTTCTTTTTGGCCGAAAGGCACGTCAGTCGCGAAGGCTTTCTAGTCTCGAAGGCTTGCCGGAATGCCGCTCATCAGCGTCGAAGTGGCGGCGTTGGCGAGAATGCGGTCGTTGTTGATCATGATCGGCGAGGACAGCACGTCGCGCAGGTGGCGGCCCATGGTGAACTCGCCATCGTTGCGGTAGCCGGAGAGGCCCGCGGTGCGCATCGCATGCATCACGGTCTCGACCGCGAGCTCGGAGGCTTGCACCTTCAACAGCGTGATCGAGGACTGGAAATCGAGCGAGCTCAGCGCGCGCTCGTCATGCTCGGCGCGGGCAAAGGTGTCGACATTGGCTGCGATCAGCGCGCGCAGCTTGGCCAGCGACATCTTCGCGGCAGTGAAATGCGCCGCGGCCGGCGGCATCTGGCCGCCCGAGGTGCGGGCCGCCTTGCGAACGAAAGCCTGAGCACGGGTCACGGCCGCGGCGGCGATGCCGGCCCAGGCCGAGGACCAGCACAGATGCGCGAACGGCGTCATGGTCTGGGCATGGATCTTGTCATAGGATTCCGGGAAGATGCGGTCGGCCGGGCAATCGACCTTCAGCTCGAAGCCGGTCGAGCAGGTGCCGCGCATGCCGAGCGTCTCCCAGCCCTGCGTCTGCTTCAGCGAATAATCGTCCTTGGCGAGCGCCAGCAGAACCTGGTCGGAGGCGGCGGCCTCGGTGGCGCGGCGGGCGATGGTGACGAGGCCGTCGGCCTCCGCACCGTAGGAGATCACGGTGGCGTCGCGCACCAGCGAGACTGCGTCGCCGGCGTGGTCGACTGCCGCGGCGCTGGCGCGAATGTTGCCGCCGTTCTGGCCTTCGGTGGTGGAGGAGGCGAGCAGCCACTGGTCGCGGGCGACCCGGCGCATCATCGTTTCCATCCAGGGGATGCCATGGCCGTGCCTGATGACACAGGCGACCTTGGTCGTGTGCATCGCATAGATCATCGCGGTCGAGGCGCAGGCGCGCCCGAGCGTGTAGCAGATATCGGTGACGTCGTAGATCGAGGCACCGAAGCCGCCGAACTCGACCGGGATCATGACGCCGAGCAGTTTCTGCTCACGCGCGACCTCGAAAGCCTTGTGGGGGAAGCGGGCGCCGCGATCGACCTCGTCCGCATCGGCAGCCGCCGCAGCGGCTGTCCGGGTAGCGCGTTCGATGAGGGAGGGGCCGTGTTCGAGAAAGCTCGTTTGCGTTTCGTCGACAGTGAGGACTGCTTCACGCACGTTCATACTCGTCCGCCTCCGGTTTGCCGTTCAGGATCGCCGGCATCATTCGCGATGCCGTGCAAGCGATCCTCCGACCATTTTGCTTGTGAGACGAGGCTACGGATTTAATTCAAATTCGTCGATGAAATAGAGGGTAAACAAAGCCAAATTCCGAACGAACAGTTAAGTTCGGGTTGTTTGCATCACCGACAATTCCGCGGTCGCGTTAGGGATCTGGAAGAACTCGGAATTCCAGACAATCTGAGTCATCGTTTACTAAGAAAGGCGAAGTAATGGTGGCGCCCATTGTGGGATCGGCCCGTCGCGCCCATCGTAGCCGGCAACCGGTCCGACCGTTGAATAGACAGATGGGAATTTACCGATGCAGGCCTTCGATACCGACGTGCGCGATCGCATCATCAAGCTGGTGAAGGGCATCCTCGAGCAGAACTCGCTCACCGCGGACATCACACCACAGGCGAAGCTCGTCGATGCGGGTCTGACCTCGATGGACATGGTCAATCTGATGCTCGGCGTCGAAGCCGAGTTCGACTTCACCATCCCGCAGTCCGAGATCACGCCCGAGAATTTCCAGTCGGTCGAGACGCTGGAGCGGATGGTCGCGACCCAGCTGCAGCTGGCGGCGGCGGCCTAATTAGACGTACCTATCACTCCCCGGGTCGTCCCTGCGAACGTCGGGGACGACACTGAGAGCGAGGCGAGCACTCCAGGCTCCTCACAGCACCGGCATCGCCCCACCGCCCCCGTTTCAAAATCGCCGCAAAACTGGCATAGCTTAACCATGTCGCACATAGCTGACAGGGTGGAGCAGGCATGACGCAGGCGGTATTGGGCATCATTGGTGGCTCCGGCATCTACGATCTGCCGGGTCTCGAGGGCGCGCGCGAAGAAGTGATCAAGAGCCCCTGGGGCGAGCCGTCGGCCCCTCTGCGGCGCGGCTCGATTGCCGGCCTGCCGATCGTGTTCCTGCCGCGGCACGACAAGGGTCACCGGCTCTCGCCCTCCGACATCAATTATCGCGCCAACATCGATGTTCTGAAGCGGGCCGGCGTCACCGACTTGATCTCGCTCTCGGCCTGCGGCTCGTTCAGGGAGGAGCTGTCACCCGGCACCTTCGTTCTCGTCGACCAGTTCGTCGATCGCACCCACAAGCGCGAGAGCTCGTTCTTCGGCAGGGGATGCGTCGCGCATGTGTCGATGGCGCATCCGGTCTCGCCGCGCCTGCGCATCCATCTTGCGGCGGCAGCTGAAGCCGAGGGCATCGCGTTTGCGCGCGGCGGCACCTATGTCTGCATGGAGGGGCCGCAATTCTCCACCTACGCGGAAAGCATGACCTACAAGACATCGGGCTATTCCGTGATCGGCATGACCAACATGCCCGAGGCGAAGCTCGCGCGTGAGGCGGAGATCTGCTACGCCACGGTCGCGATGGTGACGGATTTCGACTGCTGGCATCCCGACCACGACGCCGTCACCGTCCAGGACATCATCCGCGTGCTGACCTCGAACGCCGACAAGGCGAAGGCGCTGGTGGCGCGGCTCGCGACGGATTTTCCGCGCGAGCACGAGCCGTGCCCGATCGGTTCGGACCGCGCGCTCGACACCGCGTTGATCACGGCGCCCGAGGCGCGCGATCCCGAGCTCTTGAAGAAGCTCGATGCGGTGGCCGGGCGCATCCTGCGGGCGTGATACGAAAGGCAGAATGCCATGAAGGTTGACGGCAAGCATTTCCGCAGCATCTGGCGCGAGCGCGATGGCTGGTCGGTCGGCGCGATCGACCAGCGCCGCCTGCCGCATGAGTTCGTCATCGCGAAGCTGACTTCATGCGAAGACGCTGCGGTCGCCATTCGCGACATGCTGGTGCGCGGCGCGCCGCTGATTGGTGCAACCGCGGCCTACGGCATGGCGCTCGCCATGCGCGAGGACTCATCCGACGCTGGCCTCAAGCGCGCCTATGACACGCTGGTCGTGGCGCGGCCGACCGCGATCAATCTGAAATGGGCGCTGGACGAGATGCGCACGGCGCTCGCCCCGGTCGATCCGGTTGAACGGGCGGAGGCGGCCTATGCGCGCGCCGACGAGATCGTCGAGCAGGACGTCGAGATCAACCGCGGCATCGCCGGCAACGGCTTGAAGCTGATCGAGGCGATCGTCGCAAGGAAGAAGCCGGGCGAGACGGTCAACGTGCTGACCCATTGCAATGCCGGCTGGCTTGCCACCGTCGACTGGGGCACCGCGACGGCGCCGATCTATCTGGCGCATGAGCGTGGCATCAAGATCCATGTCTGGGTCGATGAGACCCGTCCGCGCAACCAGGGCGCCTCGCTCACGGCCTGGGAGCTCGGTCATCACGGCGTGCCGCACACGGTGATCCCCGACAACACCGGCGGGCACCTGATGCAGCACGGCATGGTCGACCTCGCCATCGTCGGCACCGACCGCGTCGCCGCCAATGGCGATGTCTGCAACAAGATCGGCACATATCTGAAGGCGCTTGCAGCACACGACAACGGCGTGCCGTTCTATGTCGCACTGCCGTCGCCGACGATCGATTTCGCCGTTGATGACGGCATCCGCGACATTCCGATCGAGCAGCGCAGCGGCACGGAGGTGACCGACATGACCGGCCGCACCGCGGATGGCCGGCTGGAGACGGTGCGCATCGTGCCGGAGGGCTCGCCGGTCGCGAATTACGCGTTCGACGTGACGCCGGCGCGGCTGGTCACTGGTCTCATCACCGAGCGCGGTGTGCTGAAGCCGGATAGAGCATCGCTGGCGGCTGCCTTTCCGGAGCGGATCGCCGCCGCGGCGGAATAGGCTGCCGTAAGGTGGGCAAAGGCGCGAAAGCGCCGTGCCCACCATCTGCTTGTGGTGGGCACGCTCCGCTTTGCCCACCCTACGGCTTCGTGCCTCGCAACGATGAGCCAGCCTACCCCAACTTCAGCCCCGTCGCCGCCTCAAGCTCCGCAATCGCCTGCGCCCCACTCGCCACCTTGATCGTGGTCATGCCCATCTCGCGCGCGGGTTTTAGATTGACGCCGAGATCGTCGAGATAGACGCACTTCTTCGGATCGACCTTCAGCGTCTCGACCATCATCCTGTAGATGCGCGGGTCGGGCTTGCGCAAGCCGATCTTGGCGGATTCGACGACGTGGTCGAACAGAACCATCACCTCGGCGATGTAGAGTGAGCGCCCGGTCATGCTGCCGATCGCGTTGGCAGGCAGATTGTTGGTGATGCAGCCGGTCTTGAATTGCGCCTTGATGCGCTTGAGGGCCTCGACCATCTCGGGACGCAGATCGCCCTGAAGCAGCGGCAGCACGTCGCGGCCGCGCACCTCCGCGCCGAGCGCGCGAGATTCCTCGGCGAAAAGCTTGTCGAAGGTGTCGATATCGACCTCGGCCCGCTCGAACTTGGCCCAGGCGTTTTCCAGATGATTGGCGGCGTTGGTGCGCCGGATGATGTCGACGGGGAGACCGCGCTCGGTCTCGTACCGCGCGAACGCCTCGAACGGCGAGCTCGTCAGCACGCCGCCAAAATCAAAGATCACAGCCTCGATCGTCAAGATCCCGCCCTCGTCAATTCCTTCCCAAGAGCGCTAGCATGCGCTATCGGCAAGGGCCAGTCTGAAGCAATCCCGCCGTCACCGATGCTGACGCCAAGGCGTGTTCCCATGAAGAAGCTTGCAACCCTCATCGCAGCCGCGCTGCTGCTCGCCACGCCCGCACACGCCATCGTCGGCGGCGGCACGCCGCAGGCCGATGGTGTCGCGCGCGCGGTCGTCACCATCGTCGGCTCGCGGGGCAATTTCTGCACCGGCAGCCTGATCGCCCCGAAGGTCGTGCTGACGGTTGCCCACTGTGTGCAGCCCGGCGCGGACTACAAGATCGTCGATCGCGGCGCTGACGGTGCGCCGCAATTGCTGAACGTGCGCACCGTCGCGATCCATCCCAACTTCAACATGCAGGCAATGCAGGCGCACCGCGCCACCGCGGACGTGGCATTGTTGCAACTGGAAATTCCACTCAAGGGAAAATCGACGGTGTCGGTCGGTGCGCCGACTATTCCAATCCAGGTTGGCAGCCGCTTCGTCATCGCCGGTATCGGCGTCACCGTCCGTGGCGACGGCAAGAGCGGCGGCGCGACGCGCGTCGCCGGGCTCGTGGCCACGGGCCAGCCCGGCACGTTCCAGATCCGGCTGGTCGATCCCGTAACCAACGGTGTTCGCGACGGAATTGGCGCCTGCACCGGCGATTCCGGCGGTCCGGTGTTCGAGGACAAGCCGAACGGCCCGGTGCTTGTCGGCGTCATCAGCTGGTCCACGGGGCCGAACGGCGCCGCCGGCTGCGGCGGATTGACCGGCGTCACGCCGCTCACGCTCTATCGCGACTGGATTTTGCAGACCGCGCGGAGCTGGGGTGCGGCGTTATAGTTTGACCGCGAATTGATCTATGTCATTTTGAAGTGGAAGCGCGATGGGTGACCATGCCCGTCGCGGAGGAAACGCGCCGTCCGGTCAAGGGCGGCCACAAAAACAAGCAAGGCATAGAAGCAACAATGAATGTCGCTGTCCGCAGTCACGCCACAACCAAGCAGGCCTCTGAACATTTCGACGTGCTGATCGTCGGTGCCGGCATCTCCGGCATCGGCAGCGCCTATCACATCGAAAAGCAGCTTCCCGGCACGAGCTACGTCATCCTGGAGACGCAGGCGACGTTCGGCGGCACGTGGAGCACGCATCGCTATCCCGGCATTCGCTCGGACAGCGATCTCCATACCTTCGGCTACAGTTTCAAGCCCTGGGTCGGACCGCCGATCGCGACCGCCGAGGAAATCCTCGCCTACATGAACGAGGTGATCGACGACAACGATATCGCCCGACACATCCGCTACAAGCACCAGATCAATTCCGCGAGCTGGTCGAGCGAGCAAAATCTCTGGACCATCGAGGCGACAACGACCGACACCGGCGAGGCGAAAACGTTCACCGCCAACTTCCTCTGGATGTGCCAGGGCTATTATCGCCATTCCGAAGGCTACACGCCGGAATGGAAGGGCATGGACCGCTTCAAGGGCCGCATCGTCCATCCGCAGAGCTGGCCCGACGATATCGACCTCGTGAACAAGAAGGTCGTCGTGATCGGCTCCGGCGCGACCGCGGCGACGCTGGTGCCGAACATCGCCGACGCCTGCGCGCATGTCACCATGTTGCAGCGCTCGCCGACCTATTTCCGGCTCGGCCGCAACGCCATCGAGATCGCCGAGGAGCTGCGCCGGCTTCAGGTCGACGAGGAATGGATCCACGAGATCGTCCGCCGCAAAATATTGTTCGAGCAGGATGCTTTCACAAAGCTCTGCATTGCCAAGCCGGAGCAGGTGAAGAAGGATTTGATCGACCAGATCCGCGCGGTTCTCGGGCCGGACTACGACGTCGAGACGCATTTCACGCCGACCTACCGGCCGTGGCGGCAGCGTATCGCCTTTGTGCCCGACGCCGATCTGTTCAAGGGCATCGCCAGCGGCAAGGCCTCCGTCGTCACCGATGAGATCGAATGTTTCGTCGAGAACGGCATCCAGCTCAAGTCCGGCAAGCTGCTGGAAGCCGACGTCGTCGTCACCGCAACCGGCTTCAATCTTGCGGCGCTCGGTGACATCGCCTTCGAGATCGACGGCAAGCCGCTCGCCTTCGGCGACACCGTGACCTATCGCGGCATGATGTTCACGGGCGTGCCGAACATGGTCTGGGTGTTCGGCTATTTCCGTGCGAGCTGGACGCTGCGCGTCGACGTCGTCGCCGATTTCGTCTGCCGGCTGCTCGGCCACATGAAGGCCAAGGGCACGAAGAAGGTCGAAGTCAGGCTGCGGCCTGAGGACCACAACATGCCGATCCTGCCCTGGATCGATCCGGAAAACTTCAATCCCGGCTACATCATGCGCAACATGGACCTGCTCCCCAAGCGCGGCGACAAGCCGGAATGGCAGCACAGCCAGGATTACTGGACCGAGAAGGACGAGATCCCGAAGACGGATCTGGACGACGGAGCGTTTGTTTACGGGTGAGGGGCCGTCGGAGTAGGGAACGTTAGAAGCCCCCCACACTCGGCTGTCGTCCCGGGGCGCGGAAGCGAGCCCGGGACCCATACTCCCAGGCAGTGGTCATAGGGTTGGCTGGTCACTCCGAGTCTTCACCAAACCACTTCCTGTGGTTATGGGTCCCGGGCTCGCTTCGCGCCCCGGGACGACACTGTTGGTTGGGTGAACGGCGCACCAACTCATCTGCAGTGCTGCTACGAATTCCTTCGCGTCGCATTCGTTGCAATCGCGGCCGCCGCGGTCCGGTTCTCCACGCCGAGCTTGGCGTAGATCTGCTCCAGGTGCTTGTCCACGGTGCGCGGGCTCAAGCCCAGGATCTGCGCGATATCGCGGTTGGTCTTGCCCTTGCTGAGCCAGGCCAGCACTTCGCCCTCGCGGGTGGTGAGGCCGAGCTCGCTGGTGAATTCGGGTGGCAGCGCAGTGCCGGACTCCTTGGACAGCCGCAGCAGGAACTCGTTCGGCGCGGTCTCGCCCATGTAGTAGAGCCGCAGTTGCGGATTGTCGGGCAGGGGAGCCGCCTGCGACTTCGAGCTGCCCTTGTCCTTCGCCTGCTCCAGCCATTGCAGGAGTGATGGCGGCAGGACGAAGTCGTCGGCCTGCGCGCCATGATGATCGGCCAGCAGTTTTTGCGCCTGCGGGGTGGCCCAGAGCACGTGGCCCTGGCGGTTGACCGCGAACAGGAAGCGGCCGGAGACGTCGAGCGCGGCACGCGCGCTCTGGGTCAGGCGGGCGTTGCCGAGATGGACGCGGATGCGCGCCAGCATCTCCTCGATCACAATCGGTTTTGTCACGTAGTCGACGCCGCCGGCCTCCAGCCCGCGCACGATGTGCTCGGTCTCGGCGAGGCCCGTCATGAAGATCACGGGCACGTTGGCAACGCCCGCATCGCGCTTGAGCCGGCGGCAGGTCTCGAATCCGTCCATGCCGGGCATCACGGCGTCCAGCAGCACGATGTCGGGCGTGATCTGGTCGACGATGCGCATCGCGGCCGCGCCGTCGAGCGCCACCATCACCGTCATCCCGGCGCCGTCGAGCGCGTCGGTGAGCAGCCGCAGCGTCTCCGGGGAGTCATCGACAACGAGCGCGACATCGCGCTTCCTCGACTCAATGCTCATGCGCATGCAACGTCTTCAATGTGGCCATGTACCGGTCGAGATCGAAGCGGTCGACCAGCGACCGCATTTCCGCGACGAAGTCGGCATGCTCGGGGTGCTCGCTGCCGATCTCGTCCAGCTTCAACTGGATGCCCTTGACGTAGCCGATCTGGCCCAGCCCCATCAGCGCCTCGATGTGCCGCACCGGTGGCCTTGATCCGCTCTCGAGCCGCCAGAACGGCACCGCGATCTGGTCCGAGCCGTACTGCCATTCGATCTTCAGGAGCTGACGGATCGTCTCCAGCAGCCGCGGGATGTCGATCGGCTTCATCAGATAGCCGTCGTGGAAGGGCTGCGCCAGCGGCGCGCCGTGAGCCTCCAGCGCGCTCGCCGACACCATCAGGATGCGCGCCTGGTGGTGGCCGCTCGTGCGCAAGGCCTCCGCGACGGCCCAGCCGTCCATGGCAGGCATCGAGATGTCGAGCAGGAACAGGTCGGGCCGGCAATGCTGCGCCAGCGCGAGGCATCCTGGCCCATCGGGTGCACTGAGCAGGATGAAGCCGAGCGGCGCCAGCACCTCGCGCAGGAGGTCGCGATGCACGGGGTCGTCGTCGGTGATGAGGATGGTCTTGCGTGCGCCCCGATAGCCGGAGACCGGCGCCTCTACCGGCGCGATGCGCAGCGGATTGGCGACTTCCGATAGCAGGATCTTGACCTTGAAGGTGCTCCCGGCGCCAACCGTGCTCAGGACCTTGATGTCGCCGCCCATGACGCCGGCGAGCAGCCGGCTGATGGTCAGGCCCAGCCCGGTGCCGGTCTGCGGCTGCGAGACGCCGAGCGCGCCACGCTCGAAGGGCGCAAAGATGCGTTCGAGGTCGTCGCCCTGGATGCCGGGGCCGGTGTCGATCACTTCGAACTCGGCAACGGGGCTGCGATAGTGCACGACGAACTGCACGCTGCCGGTCTGGGTGAACTTGATCGCGTTGGAGAGCAGGTTGATCAGCACCTGGCGGAGCCGCTTCTCGTCGGCGTAGACCACGACCGGCAAATGCGCCGGCCGCCTGAACACGAAGTCGATGCCCTTGGCGGCGGCCTGGAGACGGAACATGCCGACGAGCTGGTCGAGGAATTCGCTCAGGCGCACTTCGTCGCGCGACAGATACAGCCGTCCCGCCTCGATCTTGGAAATATCAAGAATGCCGTCGATCAGGCCGGAGAGGTGATCGGCACTGCGGCGAACCACGCGGACCTGGTCGCGCGGCTTGGTGTTGAGCGTTGCGTCCTGCTCCAGGAGCTGGGCATAGCCGCTGATCGCATTCAGCGGCGAGCGCAGCTCGTGGCTCAGCCCCACCACGTAGCGACTCTTGGCGAGGTTGGCAGATTCGGCGACCTCCTTGGCGCGCTGAAGCTCGGCGTCGGTGCGCTTGTGCGCGTCGATCTCCTGGATCAGCAGCGTCGTCTGCCGCCGCGTCTCGGCCTCGGCGGCGCGACGGCTCTGCTGCGCCAGCACGAACAGCCAGGCCACAACGCCGATGATGATGCTGAGCGAGAAGAACACCTTCCAGAGCACGTTCGAGACGAGCAAATTCTCGCCCGGCACGCTCGCCGAGGTCTGAAGATAGATCAGTCCCAGCACCAGCGCGACGAGGCCGGCGGAGACCACGAAGACGCCGATATAGTGGCCGAACTGCGAGTTGATCCGCCGGTAGATCGGTTCGGGAAGAATCTTGCCGAGCGCGTCGGCGAACTGCACCTGCGCCCGCGCATGCGGCTTGCAGAGGTCGTGGCAGCGTGCATCGAGCGAGCAGCACAGCGAGCAGATCGGGCCGGCGTAAGCGGGGCAGGACGTCATGTCCTCCGGCTCGAAACTGTGCTCGCAGATACAGCACTGGATCGACTCGATGTTGGCCCAGCTCCGCTTCGGCTTGCGCGCGATGTAGTACTTTCCGTCGGTGAGCCAGGCGATGACAGGCGCGGTGACGAAGGCGACCGTCAGCGCGACGAAGGCGGCGAGCGCCTTCATGGTCGGGCCGAACAGGCCGTAGAACGCCGCGATCGAGACGATGGTCGCGATCGTCATGGCGCCGACACCGACCGGATTGATGTCGTAGAGATGGGCGCGCTTGAACTCCATCTGCGGCGGGCGCAGGCCGAGCGGCTTGTTGACGACGAGATCGGCGACGAGCGCGCCGACCCAGGCGATCGCGACATTGGAATAGAGCGCCAGCGTCTGCTCCAGCGCCTTGTAGACGCCGATCTCCATCAACAGCAGCGCCACCATCACGTTGAACACCAGCCAGACCACCCGGCCGGGATGGCTGTGCGTCAGACGCGAGAAGAAGTTCGACCAGGCGATCGAGCCGGCATAGGCGTTGGTGACGTTGATCTTGAGCTGCGACAGGATCACGAACATGCCGGTGAGCGCCAGCGCCAGGTCCGGCTGCGACAGCACGTAGCGAAACGCTTCGAGATACATGTGCGCGGGCTCGGCCGCCAGCTCGCCCGAGAGGCCGTGGCTCAGCGCGAAGAAGGCGAGAAAGGAGCCCAGTAACAATTTCAGTGCGCCGAAGATGATCCAGCCCGGGCCCGCGATCAGCAGGGCGATCCACCACGACGTTCGCGACGTGCGGCGGTCGCGCGGCAGAAACCGGAGGAAGTCGACCTGCTCGCCGACCTGCGCCACCAGCGAGAACACCACGGAGGATGCGACACCGAACAGCAGCAGATCGAAATGCCCGCTCGGGTCGCCATGCTCGCCGGCGAACTTGCGCCACTCCGTAAACGAGTAAGGGTTGGCCCAGGCGATCGCGGCGAAGGGCAGGATGTGCAGGATGATCCAGATCGGCTGCGTCCAGAGCTGGAAGCGGCTGATCAGCGTGATGCCGTAGGTCACGAGCGGAATGATCGCCACTGCGCTGATGAGGTAGCCGATCGGGCGCGGAATGCCGAAGCACATCTCCAGCGCCGTTGCCAGGATCACCGCCTCGATGGCGAAGAAGATGAAGGTGAAGGAGGCGTAGATCAACGAGGTGACGGTCGAGCCGATATAGCCGAAGCCGGCGCCGCGGGTGAGCAGGTCAATGTCGATGCCGCATTTGGCTGCGTAATAGGCAATCGGCACGCCGCAGAAGAAGATGATGGTGGAGACAACGAGGATCGCGGCGCTGGCGTTGGTGACGCCGTAGTTCAGCGTGATGGTGCCGCCGATCGCTTCCAGCGCCAGAAAGGAGATGGCGCCGAGTGCAGTGTTGGCGACACGGGCGGCAGACCAGCGGCGCGCGCTCTTGGCGGTGAAGCGCAGCGCGTAGTCTTCCAGCGTCTGGTTGGCGACCCACTGGTTGTACTGGCGCCTGACGCGGTCTATTCGCTGCCGCCCTGCCACTCGTTACCCCACTCCCGATACGTCCCAGAGCCCTCGCAAATTCCGTACCAGAAGCCTACGTCGGTATTTTGCGGTGCAGTATACGCGATCTTGCGTATGCTTGCGCTGCACAAATTCGAGCCATCCTAACGGCACCAATCGCGTGTCCTCGAACAAAAGTGGGGTGCTCATGTCAGACGAAGCAAACAAGGGCCTGTTGTCGCCGCTCCGGCGCAAACTATTGATGGGAATGGCCGTCGTGCCGGCCATCACGATGCTGCCGCGGGCGTCTTTCGCGCAGGCTCCGGCGACCTCGGCGGTCAACACCACGGGCCTCGCGGTCACCGACACCGAGGTGACGGTCGGCATCCTGCACTCGGCGACCGGCACCATGGCCATCTCCGAGACCGGCTCGATCGAGGCCGAAAAGCTCGCCATCGAGCAGATCAACGCCATGGGCGGCGTGCTCGGGCGCAAGATCAAGTTCATCCAGGAAGACGGCGCCAGCGATTGGCCGACCTTTGCGGAGAAGGCCAAGAAGCTGCTCGTCAACGACAAGGTCGCGGCGATCATGGGCTGCTGGACCTCGGCATCCCGCAAGGCGGTGCTGCCGGTCATGGAGCAGTACAACGGCATGCTCTATTACCCGACCTTCTATGAGGGCCTCGAGCAGTCCAAGAACGTGATCTACACCGGCCAGGAAGCGACCCAGCAGATTCTCGCCGGCCTGAACTGGATCGCCAAGGAAAAGGGCGCCAAGTCGTTCTTCTTCATCGGCTCCGACTACATCTGGCCGCGCACCTCGAACAAGATCGCGCGCAAGCACGTCGAGAACGTGCTGAAGGGCAAGGTCGTCGGCGAGGAGTATTATCCGCTCGGCAACACCCAGTTCAACTCGGTGATCAACAAGATCAAGCTGACCAAGCCCGACGTGATCTTCACCGACGTCGTCGGCGGCTCGAACGTCGCGTTCTACAAGCAGCTCAAGGCCGCCGGCATCGACCTCTCCAAGCAGGCGCTGCTGACGATCTCGGTGACCGAGGACGAGATCGACGGCATCGGCGGCGAGAACATCGCGGGCGCCTATGCCTGCATGAAGTACTTCCAGTCGCTCGACAATCCGAACAACAAGACCTTCGTGCCGGCGTTCAAGAAGATGTGGGGCGAGAAGACCGTGATCGGAGACGTCACCCAGGCTGCCTATCTCGGCCCGTGGCTGTGGAAGTTGACGGTGGAGAAGGCGGGCTCCTTCGACGTCGACAAGATCGCGGCGGCCTCGCCCGGCGTCGAGTTCAAGGGTGCGCCGGAAGGCTATGTGCGCATCCACGAAAACCATCACCTCTGGTCGAAGACCCGGGTGGGGCGCGCCAAGCTCGATGGTCAGTTCGAGCTGATCTACGAGACCGCCGATCTCGTCGAGCCGGATCCGTTCCCCAAGGGTTACCAGTAAGTCGCGACGTCGCTCGCGCCTTTCCTCAACACCAAGCCTCTCCCTGGCGTGGACAGCAAATCCACGCCCAAGACCCCCGCGTCGCGAACCTGCTCGCGACGCGGGACCTTATCCCTGACGGAGGACATCGATGTTCGGCGACTATTCGCTTGGTGATCTTGGCTCCATCTTCGTCATGCAGGGGTTTGCAGGACTGATCCTGTTCTCAGTCTACGTCCTGATGGCGCTTGGGCTTGCGATCATCTTCGGCCAGATGGGCGTCATCAACATGGCTCATGGCGAGTTCATGATCCTCGGGGCCTACGTCACTTGGATGACCTCGAATTTCTTCCAGGCCTATCTGCCGAGCCTGTTCAGCGGCTACTTCTTCCTGGCGATGATCCTGGCCTTCGTCGCATCCGGCGCGCTGGGAATGCTGGTGGAGTGGGTGCTGATACGGCATCTCTACAAGCGCCCGCTCGATACGTTGCTTGCGACCTGGGGCCTCAGCCTGATGCTGCAGCAGGCCTATCGTTCCGTGTTCGGCGCGCGCGAGGTCGGCGTCGAGCTGCCGCAATGGATGCTCGGCTCGCTGCACGTCACCGACAGCATCGAGGTGCCGATCAACGGCGTCTTCGTGATGTGCCTCACTTTGCTGATCACCATCGGCGTCGCCTATGTCATGTACAAGTCGCGCTGGGGCCGCCAGGTCCGCGCCGTCGTGCAGAACCGCATCATGGCCGGAGCCGTCGGCATCAACACCGAAAAGGTCGATCGCTACACCTTCGGTCTCGGTTGCGGCATCGCCGGTGTCGCCGGCAGCGCCTTTACGATGATTGGCTCCACCGGGCCAACCTCCGGACAGCTCTACATCGTCGATACGTTCCTGGTGGTCGTGTTCGGCGGCGCCGCCAGTTTGATCGGCACCATCGCCTCGGCCTTCTCGATCTCGCAGACGCAATCGACCCTCGAGTTCTTCATGTCGGGCTCGATGGCGAAAGTGCTGACGCTGCTCGCGGTTGTCGGAATCCTGATGCTGCGGCCGCAAGGGCTGTTCGCCCTCAAGGTCCGCAAGTGAGAAACTGGGGCTGATGCAATGACCGACAATCGTTTCTGCAATCGATCGGAGTTCATCGGAATTCTGGTGCTCGCGGTCTTCCTGGTGGTGGTCCTGCCGCTCACACTTGATGTCTTCAGGCTCAATCTGGTCGCGAAATACCTGACCTATGCCTTCGTCGCGCTGGGGCTGGTGATCTGCTGGGGCTACGGCGGCATTCTCAGCCTCGGTCAGGGCGTGTTCTTCGGGCTCGGCGGCTACTGCATGGCGATGTTCCTCAAGCTCGAGGCATCGAGCGTGGAGAACACCAAGATCCAGTCGACGCCCGGCATTCCCGATTTCATGGACTGGAATCAGATCACTGCGCTGCCGCTGTTCTGGAAGCCATTCAGCAGCCTCACCTTCACGATCGCCGCCATCATTCTCGTGCCTGGCATCTTCGCCCTCATCATCGGCACCGCGATGTTCAAGCGCCGGGTCGGCGGCACCTACTTCGCCATCATTACCCAGGCGGTCGCGGCCATCCTCACGATCCTGATCGTGGGACAGCAGGGCTATACCGGCGGCATCAACGGCATGACCGACCTGCGGACGCTCAAAGGTTGGGACATCCGGCCCGACCATGCCAAGATCGTGCTGTACTTCTTCGAAGTGGGATTGCTGTTCGCCTGCATCATGATCGCGCAGTTCGTCCGGCACTCCAAGCTGGGACGCATCCTGGTCGCGATGCGCGAGAAGGAGGACCGCGTCCGCTTCTCCGGCTACAGCGTCGCGAATTTCAAGATCTTCGCCTTCTGCATTGCCGCCGTGTTCGCCGCGATCGGCGGCGCCATGTTCGCGCTCAATGTCGGCTTCATGTCACCGTCCTTCGTCGGCATCGTGCCGTCGATCGAAATGGTGATCTACACGGCGGTCGGCGGCCGGCTCTCGATCCTCGGCGCGGTCTACGGCACGCTGCTGGTCAACTTCGCCAAGACCAGCCTGTCGGAAACCTTTCCCGAATTGTGGCTGTTTGGCCTCGGCGGATTGTTCATCGCCGTGGTCCTGGCCTTCCCGAACGGTCTCGCCGGGATCTGGGGCGACTACGTGCAGCCGCGCATCGATCGCCTGATCTCGTCGCGCAAACCGAAACCCGAAGGTTGGACCGACAGCTCCGTCGCTGACGGCGCCCCGGCGGAGTGAGGAGATCGTCATGCTCGTAGGTCGCCACGATGCCGATGCCACGCTGGCAGTGAGGAGATAGATCATGCTCGTCGGTCACCAGCCCAAGGAATTCCTGCTCGCCGTCGAAGCGCTGACCGTGTCGTTCGACGGGTTCAAGGCGGTCAACGACCTCTCGTTCTACGTCGACGAGAACGAGATCCGCGTCATCATCGGTCCCAACGGCGCCGGCAAGACCACCGTGCTCGACCTGATCTGCGGCAAGACCAAAGCAACCTCAGGCTCGATCCAGTTCCGCGGCAAGGAGCTGACCCGGATGAAGGAGAACGAGATCGTCAAGACGGGCGTCGGCCGCAAATTCCAGAACCCCTCGATCTACGACGATCTCACGGTGTTCGAGAATCTGGAGATCTCCTATCCGCGCGGCCGCTCGGTATTCGGCGCACTGACCTTCACCCGCGACGCCGCCGTGCGCGACCGGGTGCACGAAGTCGCCGAAATGATCTTCCTGAAGGATCGGCTCAACGTGAACGCCGATCTGCTCAGCCACGGCCAGAAGCAGTGGCTCGAGATCGGCATGCTGCTGATCCAGGATCCGGATCTGCTGATGCTGGACGAGCCCGTTGCCGGCATGAGTGTGTCCGAGCGCACCAAGACCGCCGAGCTGCTCAACCGCATCATCAAGAACCGTTCAGTGCTGGTGATCGAGCACGACATGAAATTCGTCGAGGACATCGCGCACAAGGTCACCGTGCTTCACCAGGGGCAGATCCTCTCCGAGGGCACCATGGAAAAGGTGAAGAACGACCCCAAGGTCGTCGAAGTCTATCTGGGCCATTAGCACATGATCCCGGAAAGTGGCGTCCGGTTTCCGGACAAGATCATGTGCAAGAAGTAAGGAGCGCGCGACGATGCTGGCAATTTCCGATCTTCACGTCGCCTACGGCCAGAGCGAGGTGCTGCACGGGCTCAACGTCAAGGTCGCGCCCAACGAGATCGTTGCGATCATGGGCCGCAACGGCATGGGCAAGACCACGCTGATGAAGTCGCTGATGGGCATCCTGCCGGCGAAGAGCGGTTCGGTGACAATGGACGGCGCCGAGCTCGGCAGTCTGCCGAGCTACGAGCGCGTCGCCAAGGGCCTCGCCTATGTGCCGCAGGGCCGCATGATCTTCTCGACCATGACCGTGAAGGAGAACATCGAGACCGGCCTCGTCGTCTCCGGCGGGACCGAGGTGCCGGCCGACATCTACGAATTGTTCCCGGTGCTGCTGGAAATGAAGGGCCGCCGCGGCGGCAATCTCTCCGGCGGACAGCAGCAACAGCTCGCGATTGCGCGTGCGCTCGCGACCAAGCCGAAAGTGTTGCTGCTGGACGAACCGACCGAAGGCATCCAGCCGTCGATCATCAAGGAGATGGCGCGCACCTTGAAGCGCATCCGCGACGAAAAGGGGCTCTCGATCGTGGTGTCGGAGCAGGTCCTGAGCTTCGCGCTCGATATCGCCGACCGCGTGCTGGTGATCGAGAACGGCGAGATCGTGCGCGACGATCCGCGCGACGCCGTCGATGCCGCGCAGGTCTCGAAATATCTATCCGTCTAACCAACCGCAGTAAAAGGGGAGCATCTCGATGCCAGAGACACTGATCAAGGTCGATCTCACCAAATCGGCTTACGATAATGACATGGTGCACAACCGCTGGCACCCCGACATCCCGATCGTGGCCTGGGTCAATCCCGGCGACGATTTCATCATCGAGACCTATGACTGGACCGGCGGCTTCATCAAGAACAACGATTCCGCCGACGATGTGCGCGACATCGATCTGTCGATCGTGCACTTCCTGTCCGGCCCGATCGGCGTCAAGGGCGCCGAGCCCGGCGACCTCCTCGTCGTCGACCTACTCGATGTCGGCCCGATGAAGGAGAGCCTGTGGGGCTTCAACGGCTTCTTCTCCAAGCAGAACGGCGGCGGCTTCCTGACCGACCATTTCCCGCTGGCGCAGAAGTCGATCTGGGACATCAAGGGTCTCTACACCTCGTCGCGTCACGTGCCCGGCGTCAACTTCGCCGGCCTGATCCATCCTGGCCTGATTGGCTGCCTGCCCGATCCGAAGATGCTGGAGACCTGGAACAAGCGTGAGGCCGAGCTGATCGCGACCAACCCGACCCGCGTGCCCGGCCTCGCCAATCCGCCATTCGCGCCGACCGCCCATGGCGGCCGCGCCAAGGGTGACATCAAGGCCAAGATCGGCGCCGAGGGTGCGCGCACCGTGCCGCCGCGCGAGCACGGCGGCAATTGCGACATCAAGGATCTCTCGCGCGGCTCGAAGATCTACTTCCCGGTCTATGTGCCCGGTGCGGGTCTCTCGATGGGCGATCTGCATTTCAGCCAGGGCGACGGCGAGATCACCTTCTGCGGCGCCATCGAGATGGCCGGCTGGCTGCATCTGAAGGTCGAGGTGATCAAGGACGGCATGGCGAAGTACGGCATCAAGAACCCGATCTTCAAACCGTCGCCGATCACGCCGAACTACAAGGACTATCTGATCTTCGAGGGCATCTCGGTCGACGAGCAGGGCAAGCAGCACTATCTCGACGTCCACATCGCCTATCGCCAGGCCTGCCTCAACGCGATCGAGTATCTGAAGAAGTTCGGCTACTCCGGCGCCCAGGCTTATTCGATCCTCGGCACCGCGCCGTGCCAAGGCCACATCTCCGGCGTGGTCGACGTTCCCAATGCCTGCGCCACGCTATGGCTGCCGACCGAAATCTTCGACTTCGACGTGATGCCGTCGGCGGCAGGACCGATCAAGCACATCACCGGCGATATCCAGATGCCGATCTCGCCGGACAAATAGTCTCCCTGCGCGACGGGATGCGGGACGGCGCGACTTTGCAGCCCCGCATCCGCCGCGGGAATTCTCTCACAGGCAACAGCGTAGGGATGATGCGATGCCGGTCTATGAATATCTCTGTGACGATTGCGGGCCGTTCAAGGACCTGCGCCCGATGGCGGAATGCGACGATCCGCAAAGCTGTCCGCACTGCGAGACGATGGCGCCGCGGGTGATCCTGACCGCGCCGAATTTCTTCTGCATGCCGGCGGAGAAGCGCAAGGCGCACGCCGTCAACGAGCGCAGCACGCATGCGCCGCAGACGCTCGCGCAATACAAGGCCTCGCACGGTCCCGGCTGCGGCTGCTGCTCGTCGGGCAAGACCGTGAAGGACAAGAGCTCGACGGACAAGACAAAGCCCGCGCGGCTGATGACCAAGACCAGGAGTGGCGCCAAGGGCTTTCCGACCGCGCGGCCCTGGATGATCAGCCACTAACGCCACGCGCCAACATCAAACGAACAAAAGACAGGAGCGGCCCAAATGCTTCACGGTGACATTTCCAGCAGCAACGACACCGTCGGCGTCGCAGTGGTCAACTACAAGATGCCTCGCCTGCACACCAAGGCCGAGGTGCTCGACAACGCCCGCAAGATCGCCGACATGCTGGTGGGCATGAAGGCGGGCCTGCCCGGCATGGATCTCGTGATCTTCCCGGAATACTCGACCCAGGGCATCATGTACGACTCCAAGGAGATGTACGAGACGGCCTCGGCGGTGCCAGGTGAAGAGACCGCGATCTTCGCGGAGGCCTGCCGCAAGGCCAAGGTCTGGGGCGTGTTCTCGCTGACCGGCGAACGCCACGAGGAGCATCCGCACAAGGCGCCCTACAACACCCTGATCCTGATGAACGACAAGGGTGAGATCGTCCAGAAGTACCGCAAGATCATGCCATGGGTGCCGATCGAGGGCTGGTATCCCGGCAATTGCACCTATGTCTCAGACGGCCCGAAAGGGATGAAGGTCAGCCTGATCATCTGCGACGACGGCAACTTTCCGGAGATCTGGCGCGACTGTGCCATGAAGGGCGCCGAATTGATCGTGCGTTGCCAGGGCTACATGTATCCGGCCAAAGAGCAGCAGGTCATGATCTCCAAGGCGATGGCGTGGGCCAACAACGTCTATGTCGCCGTCGCCAACGCCGCCGGCTTCGACGGCGTCTATTCCTACTTCGGTCACTCCGCGATCATCGGCTTCGACGGCCGGACGCTCGGCGAGTGCGGCGAGGAGGACTACGGCATCCAATATGCCCAGCTGTCGAAACATCTGATCCGCGATGCGCGCCGCAACGGCCAGTCGCAGAACCATCTCTACAAGCTGGTCCACCGCGGCTACACCGGCATGATCAATTCCGGCGAAAGCCCGCGCGGCGTCGCGGCCTGCCCCTATGATTTCTACAAGAACTGGATCGCCGACCCGGAAGGGACGCGGGACATGGTCGAGGCGATGACCCGCTCGACGCCGGGGACGGAGGAATGTCCGATCGACGGCATCCCGAATGGGTCGGCCCCGAGCAATTACTGAGCTATTGCGGACGGCGCGCTTGCCATTCATGCGAATGCACCGAGGAATGGGGGCACGGGGCGCGGCCCTGGATGATCAGCCAAGATGTGAACAGCCGTACATGGAACGGACATTCTGACGCATGGGCGCATGCGCGGGGTAGGAATTGAGCCCGGCAAAACCGTGGCTCGGTTGCAACATGAGTTGTTGAATCTGCCCAAGTTGCGGTCCCGTTGGCTGATTCTCGAGGAACCGTAGTTCTACCGGCCAGCCTCATGGCCTAAGTTCCTCGCGGCGCCGCTGGGGAGCGCCGCGGGTGAGGGGAAGAGCGTGGGGGCTTGGTTGCCATCGAGCGGGCGGGGTTGCTCGCGTCGTGCCACCGCTGTTCGCGCGGCATTCTGGATCGGCCTCGCCTTGAGCGCGGCGGCGGCGGCGAGCCCCGCAGCAGCGCAGCAAATCTTCAACGGGTCGCAGACCACGCCGAACGGCGCCGTCAACGGCGGAGGCGGCGTCTGGGACACCACCACCACGAATTGGACGGACGTCTTCGGTTCGACCAGCACTGCTTACGATCCCTCGTCAGTCGGCACGGTGTTCGGCTACTCGGGAGTCTCGACGCCGGCAAGCGGTGGCACGGTGACGGTTACGCCAGGCGGCGTGCAGCTCACCAGCCTCGTGGGCTTCGACCTCACCGGCGACGGTTCTGTCTACACCATTCAGGGCGGCGATCTCAGGCTAGCCTCCGGGGGGACGACGTTCTTCACCAACGATGTCACCGGCACGACAGACCCATCGGCCGTCATCGCCTCGCGCATCACCGGCAGTGGTGGCATCTCCGTGCAGGGACCCGGCATCCTGGCGCTGCTCGGCGCCAACACCTATACCGGCGACACTTTCATCTGTTCGTGCGCAGCGCTGCAACTCGGTGACGCCACCCACACCGCGAGCATCATTGGCGCCGTCAACAACGAGGGCCTCTTCAATATCGTCAATGCCGATACGTCGGGAATTACATCGCTCCTGAACGCTATCTCCGGAACGACGATGTTCCTCAACGCGACCTCCGCCAGCTCTATGGTGATCACCAATAACGGCCAGCTGTACTTCGGTGATCCGCTCGGGGGCGGCACCGACACCGCCACGGCCGGCCGGGCGACCATCATCAATGACGGCGGCTTGACCGGCTTCTTTGGCCGGACCAATGCGGGCACGGCCAACATCACCAACCAGAATGGCGGCGGCACCGCGTTCCTCGATCAATCCTCGGCGGGCTCCGCGACCATCGTGAACAAGGATTTCAGCGGGACCGTGTTTGGTACGCTGTCCGGGTCCGATACTGCGACCGCCGGCAATGCAACCATTATCAACGAGGCCGATGGCCTGACCAATTTCGGTGCGTTCACGACGGCCGGCAACGCCACGATCGTCACCAAGGACGGTGGCAAGACCGAGTTCTTCGATAATTCCACCGGCGGCAATGCGCGCTTCATCACCACCGGCACAGGCGTCGTCGATTTCGGGATCAGCCTCGGCCCGAACGGCGACGGCCGCATCACGGCCGGTTCGATCGAAGGCAATGGCACCTACTATATCGGTGGCGGCAACACGCTCGTCGTCGGCAGCAATAACCGCTCCGCGCTGGTCGATGGCGTCATCGGCGACTACGATCCCTGCGGGTGTGGTTTCATCGGCTCCGGCTCGCTGGAAAAGGTCGGCAGCGGAACGCTGATCCTCTCCGGCACAAACACTTACACCGGTACGACGACGGTGAATGGCGGCATCCTGCGGGTTGATGGCGACATCTCGCAATCGAGCCTGACCACCGTGAATGCCGGCGGTGCGTTGTTCGGCGCCGGGATTGTCGGCAACACCGTTATCGCCACCGGTGGCATCTATGCGCCCGGCGACGGCGGCCCGGGCTCAAGCATGCAGGTCCAGGGCGGTCTCACCTTGCAGCCCGGCTCGGTCTATGTTGTGCAGGCCGGTAGTGGATTCAGCACGAGCCATGCGCTCGTCAGCGGCAACGTCACGCTGGACGGGACCGTGGGTGTCGCGCTGTATCCCGGCAGCAAGATAATGCAGCACTACTCGATCATGCAGTTTTTCGGCAGCGCCACCGGTAATTTCGCCGGCGTTGCCGCGCCGGGTGGCCTAGTCGGCACGACGACGGTCGGGTCAAACGAAGTGTTCCTCGATTTCACGCTGAACTATGGCGCGAAATACGCGCTCAACATCAACCAGCAGAACGTCGCCACGACGCTTCAGAATTTCTTCAACGCCAATGGCTTCCTTCAAGCCGAATTCGCGGGCCTCGGCCCCAACGGCCTGACCCAGGCCTCCGGCGAACCGGCAACGGGGTCGCAGCAGACGACCTTCAATGCGATGAACCTGTTCCTCGGCCTCTTGACCGATGTCTTCGGCTCGGGACGTAGCGGCACATCAGGTCCGACGCCCTATGCCGACGAGCCGGGCGCGAATGCCTATGCCGCGACCGGCAAGGGCGCGCGTGACAAGAACGCGCGCGACGCCTTCGCCTCGATCTACCGCAAGGCACCGGCCGCAACCTTCGAGCAGCGCTGGGATGTGTGGGCGGCCGGCTATGGTGGCTCGCAGACCACCGACGGCAATGTCGCGCTCGGTTCGAACAACACCACCAGCAGCGTCTATGGCACTGCCGTCGGCCTCGACTATCGCTTCTCGCCGTCGACGATCGCGGGCTTTGCGCTTGCCGGCGGTGGGACCGGCTTCAACGTCAACGGGCTCGGCTGGGGCCGCTCCGACCTGTTCCAGGCCGGCGCCTTCGTTCGTCACACGGCCGGACCTGCCTATATCACGGCCGCACTGGCCTATGGCTGGCAGGACGTCACGACCAACCGCATCGTCACGGCCGCCGGCGTCGATCAGCTGCGGGCGCAGTTCAACGCAAATGCGCTCTCGGGCCGTGTCGAGGGCGGTTACCGCTACGCTACGCAGTGGATCGGCCTCACGCCCTATGCGGCGGCCCAGGCCACCATGTTCAGCCTTCCGAACTATTCGGAGTTCGCGGTGGTCGGCAACAGCACCTTCGCGCTCAACTATGCCGCCAAGGACGTGACCAGCACCCGTACCGAGCTCGGCCTGCGCGCCGACAAATCATTCGCCGCGGCCGGTGGCCTGATGACCCTGCGCGGCCGCGTCGCCTGGGCGCATGATTACAATCCGGACCGCACCGTCGGCGCGGTGTTCCAGACCCTGCCGGGCTCGGCCTTCGTCGTGAACGGTGCAGCGCTGGCGCGCGATTCCGCGCTGACCACGGCGGCGGTGCAGATGAACTGGATGAACGGCTGGTCTGCGTCGGCGACCTTCGAGGGCGAGTTCTCGAACGTCACCCGCTCCTACGCCGGCAAGGGCGTTGTGCGCTACGCGTGGTAGGGCGTTGCTGGGGCGATCGCGCGAAGCGCGAGCGGGGTGGGGTGATCTCTCCACTCGGGCACTGCATGCTGGGAAGCACTTTCGCCTCACCTCGGATCGCATTTCGCTTTGCTGCATGCGATCCGATCCTCCCCCTCCAGGGGAGGATAAGAAAGAGCGTCACTGCTTCTTCTGCGGAGGCTTGCGCGGCGGGCGCGGGGCGGCGGCGGGCGAGGGCGTGCCAGCCATCTTGTTGGCGGCGTCACTGACGTCGAGCAGCGAGCGCCGGATGTCCTCGACGTAGGCAGCCGACTTCTTCTTCATGGCATCGGCGAGCTCGTGCAGTCCCCTGATCTTCTCGAACAGCTCGTCGGCCTTGCCGTCGACGAAGCCGGGGACCACGCCTTCGATCTTGGTGACCGCCTTGTCGAAGCCTGCGAAGGCGCTGTCGACCTTGGCCATGACGGAGTCGATTTCGCCGCCCTTGCTTCTGAGATCGGCGGTGTAGTTCTCGAACGTGCGCAGGCCGTCCTTGATCGCAGGGGCATTGCTGACGATCGTGCGATCGACGCTGTGCAGAGTGTCGACGATGGATTCGGCGTCGCTGAGATCGGCGATCAGCATGGGGACGCCGTCCGTATCCAGCGGCACCGGCGGCGCGGAGGGCGCGCCGCCGATCAACGAGATCGCGGCGACGCCGGTGAGACCCTGGAACTCGATGCCCGCAACCGTGTCCTTGCGGATCGGCGCGGTGTTGTCGAGCATCACCAGCGCCACGATCTTGCGCGGATTATCCAGCTTGATCGACAGGATCTGGCCCGCGGGAACACCGTCGAAATTGACCGGCCCGCCGCGGCGCAGGCCGCTGGCGGAGCCGCCCTCGAACACCACGCGCAACTGGCTCCGGCTCTGGGCGGTGCGCCATTTCTGCACGCCGAGCACGCCGCCGAACGCCACGGCGATGACCGCCAGCGTCGCCGTTCCGATTACGAGGTTGCTCGCGCGTGCCATGCAGGGCGATTTTACGGCCAAAGCGGGGTGGTTGGAAGGACGATGCTGCGGCCGCAATACTAGAGCGGGCGGGTTAACGACTTGTCCGCCGTAGCTCGAAGAGAAGGCGGAAGCGTAACCCGCCAATCCGCCTTAGGCGACATCAATGCCCGGCCGCGCGTTTTGCAGCAGCATTGTTCAATACGATCAGCGCGTCGACGGCGACGCCCGTTTTGGTGTTGATCAGGAACGGGTTGACGTCGATCGAGGCGATCCGGTCGCCGGCATCTGCGATCAGGTTGGACAAGCCGACCAGCGCTTTCACCGCGGAGGCCTCGTGCAAGGCCGGCTTGCCGCGATAACCGCGCATCTTGATACCGGCCTTGGTGCGGCCGATCAGGAGCCGGGCCTCGGCCTCGTCCAGCGGTGCGCCGGCGAGCGCGACGTCCTTCATCAGCTCGATGTCGATGCCGCCGGTGCCGAACAGCACGACCGGCCCCATCTCGGCATCGAGCGAGGCGCCGACCACGAGCTCGAGATCGGCCTTGACCTGCTGCGCGATCAGGATGCCGTCGAGCTTCGGCTTGCCCTTCAGCTTCGCCACCCGCGCGGTGATGTCGGCGAATGCCTGCTTCACCTCCGCGGCGCTGTTGAGATTCAGCACCACGCCGCCGATGTCGGATTTGTGCAGGATCTCGGCGCTGACGACTTTTGCCACGACCGGGAAACCGATCTGCTTCGCGATCTTCGCGGCGTCCGCCGCCGTCTGCGCAATCGCTTCCTTCGAGACTGGAATGCCATAGGCCTTCAGCAGCTTCTTCGAGGCGACCTCGTCGAGCGCGGCACCGCTCGCCGATTTCAGCGCCTTCTCCAGCACGGCGCGGGCGGCAGGCTTCGAGCTCGAGGCGATGTCGGGCACTGCCTTGCGCAGCTTCGCATAGTCGAGCAGCGATTTGATCGCGGTCACCGCGCGGTCCATGCCCTGCATGACCGCGAGATGCGGCAGCGATTTGCGCAAGCCTTTGGTGAATTCGGTGAAGCCGACCGACATCGCGCTGATGTAGATCACCGGCTTGCCGGCCCGGCTCGCCATCCCATCGACGATGCGCAGATTGCGCTCGCGCAACTCGTGCGGCGCCTTGGGCAGTTCGGCATCGATGATGACGATGTCGATATCGGGGTCGTCGATCATCAGCTCGATCGACTTCATGTAGACGGAGGGATCGACCACCGCGGCAAAGCCGGCATCGAGCGGATTGCCCACGATCGAGCCCGGCCCGAGCATCTTCGCCAGTTCGGAGCCGACGTGCGGGCTCAGCGGCGCAAAGTTCAGGCCTTCCGCATAGAAGGCGTCAAGCAGCATGCCGCGCTTGCCGCCCGATAGTGTGACCGCGGCGAGCCGGTCGCCCTTGGGCACGGCCGCGTGAACGAAGCATTCGGTGGTCTCGATCAGCTCGTCGAGCCCGCCAACCCGGATCACGCCTTCACGGGTCGCGATGGCGTCGAACGTCTCGATCGAGCCTGCGAGCGCACCGGTGTGCGCCATCGCCGCCGCGCGGCCGCCCTCGGACGAACCGAGCTTGAGTGCGATGACCGGCTTGCTTGCGGCGCGCGCGGCCTTGCAGGCGTCGCGAAACGCCTTGGTGTTGCGCACGCCTTCGAGGTAGACCACGATCACCTTGATGCTCGGATCCTCGGCGAAATAGCGCATCAGGTCCGGCGTCTCGAGCCCGGCCTCGTTGCCGGTCGTCACCATGTAGCCGACCCCGACGCCGCGATCGTCCAGCGCCTGCCGGATCGCCATGACGATGGCGCCGGATTGCCCGGCGATCGCCACCGCACCCTGTTCCATGGTGACGACGCGGTCGTCGATATTGGTGAAGAGCTTTTCGCCCGCGCTCAGATTGCCGAGGCAGTTCGGGCCGGTGACGGCGAGCCCCGTTTCGCGTATCGCGGCTTGCAATTCGGCAGCGAGCTTCTGGCTCTCCTCATCCTGTAACTCGCTGAAGCCCGAGGTGACGATGGTGGCCGAGCGCGCGCCGGCCGCGGCGGCGTCGCGGATCACCTGCACGGCAAAGCGCGCGGGCACCAGCACCAGCACGTGATCGGGCTTTTCCGGGAGGCTCGCAAAATCCTTGTAGCAGGGCACGCCCCAGACGGTGTCGCGCTTGGCGTTGACCGGATAGAGCCCGCCCTCGTAGCCGTACTTGACGAGGTTGTTCCAGATGCGCTCGGCATAATTGCCGGGCTTGTCGGTCGCGCCCACCAGCACGATGTTGTGCGGGTGCAGCATGGCGTGGATGCCCTTGACGACATCGCTGGCATCGGGCGCTGGAGACCATGGACGCGGAGAAACAGACGCAGCAGGTACCTGGGCTTCCATGGCGCTTTACCTCTTGTTCTTGTTGCAGCGCCCTGTCTTGCGCCGGCGTCTGGCGGGGCTGATCGTGATGGCTCCATGCCGCGTGGCGGAATGCTGCGTGCTTCGCGACAAGGCTAGCATCACCAGACTTTTGGCGAAAGTGCGAACGATCGGACGACGTGCCACGACTGCGTGACGCATTCTTTCAAATGGTGATCACGCCTCTGCTATCGTTCAGTAATGCAGCAGGCGCAGCTTGTAGGCGTAGTGATACGCCAACTGCTTCGCGAGATAGGAAGCGATGGCGCGCCGGATCTGCATCTGCGTCGGATCGAAGCCGAGAACGCGGCGCCGCAGGATGCCCATCTCCCTGACGCCGAGCGCGTAGGTCGAAGCCGTCTTCTGTGCATCATGGATGCGGAAGCAGGCGAGAAATCGCGGCAGGCGCACGAACTTGAATTCCGCGGCTTGCGCGCGCAGGATGAAATCCCAGTCCATCGCGTAGTGGAAGCTCTCGTCGATGGGCCCGATCCTCTCCCACACGCGCTTGCGCCAGAACATCGTCTCCTGCGGGATGTAGTCGGCATATTGCAAAGCCTTGCCGTCATGAGGCGGCAGCACGGCGCGTCCGACCTCGAGCCCCTCGCGATCGACGAAAACGCGATGGCCGTAGACGATGTCGACATCGGGATGCGACATGAAGTAGTCGGCGACATAGGCGAGCGCTCCGGGCAGCAGCATGTCATCGCTGTTGAGGTAAGCCATGATCTCGCAATCGGCACCGGCGAAGCCGAGATTGATGGCGTTCGACTGCCCCTTGTCCGGCTCGCTCGTCCAGCTGATGCTCTCACCTCGGCTCTTCAGGAGATCGATCGTGCCGTCGATCGAGGCGCCGTCCTGCACGTGATAAGTCAGCTTCGGATAGTTCTGACTGACGATGCTCTCGATCGTGGCGTCGAGATATTGCGCATGATTGTAGCTTGGCGTGACCATCGTGATCCGCGGCGCATTCGCCGGGATCGCAGGCGCAGGCGGGAAGACAGTCAGGTTGAGCAGGCGCGGCGGATATTGCTCGAAGGTCCACATCGGCGGTCGTCGCCAGAGGCTCCGCAGCGAGGATCGTCTCTGTCCGGCAGCAATGAGGTCCTGATTCCGTTCCAGGAGCGCGACACGATTTTCGAGTTGCTCCAGCCGCTGTTCGAGGCGCTGCCTAAACTCGTCGTCCATTACAGGTTGTCCTGAAAATTACAGCGTCAAAAGATCAATCGGCTGTTCTTACAGGTCTATGGGAGACGACGCCAGTTCAGCGGCCCGATCAAGCGCGGTTCCCCGGCTGTTCGGCGCGGTCTCTATCGATCCCCGATGGCCGATTGCGAACCGCTATTCACCTGTTTCGATCAAGGTGGCATGCAGGGTGTAGCGCTCGGGTCCGGGCGTGACGGCGTCGAAGGGCCAGCAGGTTGTGAGCACCAGTTCGACATCCTGCGTCGCGGGATCGATGCCGGACTCATCGAAGCGAACCACAGCGGAGGAATCCGCCCGATAGCGAAAGTGCTTTCCGTCACGGCGTGTGACATCGATTACGTCACCAATGGCGACATTCCGCAGGAAGCGGAAATGTGTATCGCGGTGCGCGGCATATACCGCAACGCCGCGCTCGCCGGCATCAGCCGTTTGGTGGATATGGCCGGGTCCGAACGCGAGGGCCTGGCCGCTGGTACCTTCCAGCACGATCGCGCTGGCCCCGATTCGCTTCACCTCGATCCGCGCGACCGGCCAGGTGTCGGCCCAAGACCATGGCTTGACCACGCCGCCGGTCGTAACGCTCCTGTCGAACGCGCGCTCCAGCAGCACCTGGGCGAGCCATGCCTTGGCATGGATGTAGGCGCCGTCGCCGAACAGGATGAGGCCGACAAGTGCAACAGCGAGGGGGGAGATGAAGCGGGGCATAATGGTCCTTCCCCCGTCATTGCGAGCGAAGCGAAGCAATCCAGACCGTCTCCGTGGCGGCAGTCTGGATTGCTTCGTCGCTTCGCTCCTCGCAATGACGGCTGATAAAAAGACGCGCGCGGCCGTTGGTATGGGACGGGCAGCCGCGCGCGCTAACAGAGGAGTTCGGGGGGCTCCTCTCTCAAGCGGCGTCAGTGAGCAAGGGCTGACGCCGGTTGAACACGTACAGGATCAGGGCGAGCACGATCAGGATGAAACCTGCGATCATCTTGAGCTCGGCTGAGGTCGCGGTCTTCGGTAGGCGGATCGCATCCGGCGCGGCGGGCGTCGGCCGCCTCGTCGCCGGCTGGTTGCGCGCATCCGCATGGCGTTCGCGCAATTGTGTGGGCGTCAGATGCGGTCGCTCGCCAAAGACCTTCTCGAAATCCCAACCGGCCGGCAGGTTGAGCGGCAGCTCGCTGAGCTTGAGCGGCGCGCCCTCGTGGCGGCTCGGCGTCTTATCGACCGCGACCAGGCTGGTGAGCCGCGTGACGATCTGATGGTCGAGCGCCAGCGCGAGGATCGCCTTGTCGGAGTCTTCGGGCGTCATCTCGCGCATGGTGCGCGCAACCTCGGCGTCGCCGATCTTGCGCTTGGCCCAGAGTTTTGACAGGCCCTTGCCTTCGGCGGCGTTTTGCAGCGGCAGCGTCACCGACCACGGGCGGTCGCCGACACGTCCCTTGATCTCGAGCGAGCCGGCGAGCTTGTCGAGCTTTGCCGCCAGCACCAGCGGTTCGTCGCGATAGACGTCGGGAATGATCGCAGGCGTCACGTCTGCCTTGGCATCGGAGAACTTTACGCTGAGCCCGGTCACCGCGGGGTTCTCCAGCTTGGCGAACAGGCCGCGCATGCGCTCCTCGACCTGCTCGACGGAGCCGATATGGGTGAAGGCCCCACGGCCGAGCTCGGCGGCGCGTGTCATCAGATAGGTGTTGGGCGCGGATCCGATGCCGACCATGAACACGCGCGAGCGGCCCCGCATCGCAGTGACCGTTTCGAACAATTGCTGTTCGTTGCCGATCGCGCCGTCGGTCAGGAACACCACCTGGCGGACCATGCTGGTGTCGCCAGCCTTGTCGGTCAGCGCGGCGCGCATCGCCGGCACCATCTCGGTGCCGCCGCGGGCCTGTAATCCATTCACGAAACCGAGTGCTTCGCCGAGATGCGCGGGGTCGGCCGGCACGGAGGTCGAGAACAGCACGTCCATGGTGTCGTCGAAACGGATCACATTGAAACGGTCATTCGGCTGGAGGCGGCCGAGGGCATAGAGTAGGCTCGCCTTGGCCTGAACGATCGACGTACCGCCCATCGAGCCGGAATTGTCGATCACGAACACGACCTCGCGCGGCAGCGGCTTTTGCGTCGCCTGCTCGGCGCTGGGCGGGGAGACGAAGGCGAGCAAATAATCGGCATCGCCGATACGCTCGCGGAACAGCCCAACGGACGGTGCCTTCTCCGCGGCCGGCTTCCAGGTCAGCTCGAAATCGCGGTCGGCGGCCACCGCGCCGTCAGCGAGCGTGACGATTCGCGTCGCATTGTCCGGGCTCTCGACCTTGACGTTATGGTGGTGACTCCTGACCTCGCCAAGCGCGAAGCCTGCCTTCAGGCGCACCGTGATGCTGGTCGGATTGACCGGCACGTTTCTGGCGGGATCCAGCACCGGCGGCGAGATACGGTCGCGGTCCGGCACCGGCTCCGAATTGGTCGCGCCCCAGCCCGAGCCGTCCTTGCGGAAGTCGACGCTCTGCACGATCGGTGCCGGATTGTAGCGCGGCCCGACCACCAGCGGCAGCCGCAGCGAATATTCATTGCCGGATTGATGCACCGGCTCCTGATATTCGATCTGCACCAGCACGGTTTCGCCGGGACCGATATTGGCGACCGAATTGGTGAAGATGTTCGGCCGCTCCTGCTCCGTGAGCGCGGCCTTCTGGCCGGCACGGCGCGCCTGCTCGTAGATCACCCGTGCCTGCTGCCGTTCCTTGATGTCGCCGATGATGACGCGGTCGCCGACCACCAACTTCAGCGTGTCGACGGCGCCGCCGGTGGGAAGCGGATAAACGTAGGTCGCCTCGACCCAGTCCTTGGTCGGATTGCGGAAGACCTGGGTGACGCGGGCGCGCAGCGTCGGGCCTGACACCGTGATGTCGACGTCGATGCCGAGGCGGATCGCCTCCGTGTAGGCGCCGTCCTCCTTCAGGAGAAGGGTGCCGGATTTGGCATCGCCGGGCTGGAGCAGGCTGGCCTGCTCCGTCGTCGCCGACCATCCGGGCTCAAGACTCACGAGCAGGGCCACGAAGGCAACCAGCATCACCGCGATGCCCTGCACCAGCAGAAACAATCCGAGCTTGATCAGCCGCCCCAACATGGGGTGCTCGTCGCCGTCGGCTGTGTCGTAGCTATCCATTTCGCCTGCTCCCGAAGGGTGTTCGCTGGCTCGGAGCATCCGTCGGGAGCGCCTGAATGCGCGAGCAGAATGATCGGCAATGTTCCGCCGCGGCCGGCCCCGGCAGGCCAAGGCCGGGATCGCCAAGTACGGTTTTGTGCTGGCTTGTCCGCCCTGCTAGACTTGCGTCCGTGGAGCAGGGTTGACGATGCAGACGCAGGATAAAGTCACCGACAGGCAGCTTTCGGACGAGCAGAGCCGCGAGATCGCGGAGACCATTCGCGAGGAACTCGCCAGGCGCCGGATGTCCCGGCAGGCGTTGGCCGAGCAGGCCAAGCTCAGCCTGTCGACGCTGGAGAAGGTGCTCGGCGGCCGGCGGCCGTTCACGCTGGCAACGACCGTGCGGCTGGAGCAGGCGCTGGGCGTCTCCTTGCGCAAAAGCGCCGCCGTGGTGACGCCTCCGGCCGCAAACGATGTCGCGCCCGACAGCCTCGGCTCCTATGCGCATCGCGCGGTGACCTGGCTCGAGGACGTCTACATCACGCTGCGGCCGTCCTTCGGCGACAAGGATGCGATCTTCGCCTATCGCACCGAGATCGTCTGGGAGCCGAAGGTGTCCTCACTGGTGTTCCGCGAGGGCGAGCGAACCGACGCCGCCTATGAGCACACCGGCGAGGTTGCGGTGCCGCATCAGTCCGGCTTCATCTATCTCGTCATCATCAAGCACGGCCAGCATCGCGTGATCACGGTGTCGCGGCCGACGGTTGCCGGCGAGATGTACGGCATCATCTCGACGCTCCGCGCCGGACCCGGCTCGCAACTGACGCCGATCGCAGCGCCGATCGCCTATGTGCCGCTCCGCAATGTCGCGAAGCCGTCCCTGGGACGGGTCGGCCCCGACGATGCCAACCACGCATTGTATGGAAAGCATCTGCGCCGCACGGTGGAGGAATCGTTCGCGTTGTTTCTGTCGGTATAGTCCGCGAGAAAGAGTCCGGAATGGCGTCGCGTGCGTCTATAAGGGAACATGCAGGACGTGCCCGCACCATACGGCGGTGAATCTCCGCTGTTCTCCATCATCATCCCGCTGGAACATCACCGCGGGCAGTGGGAGCTGTCCTGGCTCGGCTGGACGTCGCAGACCGCCGACAAATCGCTTTACGAAATCATTCTGGTGGTGCCGCCTGATTTCGAGGCACTCAACGAGCTGAAGGCGCTGGCCGGCGGCAAAGCGCGCCTCGAATTCACCAATTCGGACCATGACATCGGGCTCTGCGCCTTCGGCGCCGCCAAGGCCCGCGGCAAATATCTGTTCTTTACGGAGTCGCATTGCCGGCCCGAGCCTGACGTGATGGAGGCCTGCATCCGCGCGATCGACGCGCGTCCCGACTGGGCGGGGTTCTCCTGTCAGTCGGTGCCGATCTGCCATAACCGGCTGTCCGTGGCGGAGGCCGCCATGTACCAGGCCGACATCGAGTTCGGCATGAAGCAGCATCCCTGGCGCAAGGTACTGGACCAGTGCTTCGTGACGCGGCGCGACGTCTATTGGGAATGCGGCGGCCTGCGCGAGGAGCTCGGCCATTTCGCCGAATGGGTGCTCGCCGCCGCGTATCACGCGAGGGGCCATACGATCGGCTATCTCGAGGAGGCGCGCTTCCATCACTACTATATCGGCGAAATCGGCGAGCTGAAGACATTCACGCTCGATTTCGTGCAGGGCGAGATCCGCTATCTCAGCGAAGCACGCGATGATCCCGGCAGCGAGCTGCTCGAAACTCCGATCGAGTGGAGCAGCCGCGGCGATTTCAACGTCGCGCTGGCGCGCAGCGCCCTTGCTGCACGGATGCGCGCCGGCCGCGTGACAAGCGAAGGCCTGCAGGCGATCGGGCGTTGGTGCGCGATCGCACTGGCCGGCGACCGCCTTGCGCTTGGTCTTGCACGTTTGGCGGCAGGCTATGCGCGCTGCAGCCTGACCCTGCTCACCATGGGCGGCTCTCGCGGCAGCATCGCGCGCTGGCTGAAGCGTTATATCGCCGCGCTGATCCACTATCAGCGCCTCTATTGCATCCGTGGCATTCGGGGGAGCCTTGGCGGAGCTGCGCAGAGTCTCGGCGATCAGATGGTCGCACAGGCCGGCTTCCATGCCTGGGAGGTCTGGCAGGGCCGCAGCTTCCGCTGGAGCGAGCCGGAAGCCGCCTTGCGGATCGAGGCGCCGCCGGGGCGCACCATCATTCGGATCGCGTCGCCGGAGATTCGCGGGCCGCTGGATCGGATCGGCGTGCAGTTCTATCTCGACGGCGTGCGCGTTGCGGATGCCGCGACCGCGATCGACGCGGATGCCTTCGTTCTTCAGCTCGATCTGCCGCCATCGGGCGGGGCGATGCTGGCATGGGCATGTCCGCGTTTTGCGGCCATCGATGACCCGCGCCGGCTCGGCCTGCCGGTCGCGGGGATCGACGTCAGTGCAGGCGAAGACGTCAGCTGCACGTCTCCGCCCGTTGCTGCGATGCGTGGCTAGCCGCCCGTTTCGGCGCTGATGATGTCGCCGAACAGCTCCCACTGGCCCTTCTTGAACCGCCACATCTTGAGCTGCTCGATCGGCGCGAAGTCCGTGGCCGAGGTGTTGATCTTGATCCCCGGGATCAGCGTGTCAGGGACGAAGTCCTTGAGGCTCGAGGCCTGCTTCATCACGTTCTCACGGGTCAGATTGTCACCCGACTGCTTCAGCACCTGCACCATCGTCTGGGCCGCGGCATAGGCGTACACCAGATTGGCATCCGAGATGTTCGCGCCGGGCATGTACTTGTCGATGAAGGTCATGAACTTCTTCATGCCCTCGTCGTCCTTCCACTGCGGGTCCGACGCATCCTTCAGATAGCCGGCCGACAACACGCCTTCGGATGCCTCGAGGCCGGCCGGCTTCATCACCGCGCCGATCGACACCGAGACGTCGGTCATCAGGTGCATCGGCCTCCACTCCAGCTCCGCGATCTTCTTGATGGCCTGCGCCGCGAATTTCGGGGTCGCGATGTTCACGAAGACATCGGCGCCGGTGCCCTTGAGTTTGACGATATGGGCGTCGATCGACGGCTCCGAGGTCTCGTAGCTCTCCTCGGCCACGATCAGCTTCGATGCCTTGTCGCCGAACACGTCCTTGATGCCGGCGAGGTAGTCCTTGCCGAAATCGTCGTTGGCATAGAAGATCGCGACCTTCGCGTCCGGCTTCTCCTTCAGAATGTATTTTGCGAAGATCTGTGCCTCGACCCGGTAGCTCGGCTGGAAGCCCATGGTCCAGGGAAAGTTCTTCGGGTCGTTCCACTTGCTCGCGCCGGTGGCGAGGAAGAGCTGCGGCACTTTCTTGGAATTGTGATATTTCTGCACGGCGGTCTGGGTCGGCGTGCCCAGCGCGTTGAACACCAGGAAGACCTCGTCGCTCTCGATCAGCTTGCGGATCTGCTCCACGGTCTTCGGCGGCGAGTAGCCGTCGTCATAGGAGATCCAGTTGATCTTGCGGCCGTTGATGCCGCCCTGGTCGTTGATCATCTTGAAATAGGCTTCCTCGGTCTTGCCGATGATGCCGTAAGCGGAGGCGGGACCGGAATAGGCCTCGACATTGCCGATCTTGATCTCGGTGTCGGTGACGCCGGTGTCGTACGCCTTCTGCGCATACGCGGACGGGGTCGCAAGCAGCGTCAACGCCGTTGCTGCGGCAAGCAGGGGGAGTTTCTTGTTCATGAAAATTCCTTGGGGTTTTCTTTGCGGTTTCTTCTGGGTTGGAGCAGGCACGTCAGAAACGAAGAAGCGCCCGCAAGGGGCGCTTTGATCAGGTGTTGGCGACTTTCTTGTCGACTTCGGACGCCACCGAGAATTCTTTCCGCAACGTCGGCTTGTGGATCTTGCCGGTGGCGTTGCGCGGCAGCGCATCGACGAAGCGCACCTGTCGCGGGCATTTGAAGCGCGCGAGATTGGCCGCGCAGTGCGCAAAGACAGCCGCCTCGGTCAGCCGCTGACCGGGCTTGGCTGCGACGATGGCGAGGCCTACCTCGCCCCATTGCGGATCGGGAATGCCGATCACGGCGGCTTCCGCGATCGCGGTGAGCTGATGCAGGATGTTCTCGACCTCGGCCGGATAGACGTTCTCGCCGCCCGAGATGTACATGTCCTTCCAGCGGTCGACGATATAGTAGAAGCCTTCCTCGTCGACGCGCGTCGCATCGCCGGTGTGCAGCCAGCCGTCGGTGAAGGATGTCTTGTTCGCCTCAGGCCTGTTCCAGTAGCCCGGCGTGATGTTCGGGCCCTTGACCCAGAGCTCGCCGAGTTCGCCGACATCGGCATCGCTGCCGTCGGGTCGCACGATCCGCACCTCGGTGTGCAGCACCGGCTTGCCGGCCGAGCCCGCCTTGCGCGCCGCATCCTCGCGATCAAGCACCAGCACGGCGGGCGAGGTCTCGGTCATGCCGTAGCCCTGCTGGAGCGCGACGCCGCGCGCCTCCCAGACTTTGAGCAGCGGCACCGGCATCGGCGCGCCGCCGACACCGCAGACGATCAGCCGGGTCAGGTCAGTTGTCGCGAAGGCCGGATGCTGCGCCATGAACTGGTAGATCGCGGGCACGCCGAAGAACACGTTGATGCCCTGCGCGGGATCGTTGATCAGGCCGAGCGCCGTGCCGGGATCGAAGGCGCGCATGATCATCACGGTGCCGCCGGCATGCAGCACCGGGTTGGTGTAGCAATTGAGCCCGCCGGTGTGGAACAGCGGCAGCACGGTCAGCAGCACCGAGGCCGGCCCGATGCAGGCGGGGCCGCCGAGATTGACGCAATTCCAGAAGGTCATGCCATGGGTGATGGTCGCGCCCTTGGGATGGCCCGTGGTGCCCGACGTGTACATGATGGTCGAGACGTCATCGAGCGTGACCTCCTCGGCGCGGGCGAGCGGCTTGGCGGACGCGATGCCGGTCTCGTAAGCGCCGCCGGGGCCGAGCAGCAGGCTGCTCGCGACGTTGCAGAGTTTTGCGACGCTCAGCGCGGTCTCGGCCAGGTCAGTGTCGTGGATCATCACCTTCGGCGCGCAATCGCCGGTGATGAACTGAAGCTCGGGAACGGTGAGGCGGGTGTTCAGCGGCACGAAGACGGCGCCGAGCCGTCCGCAGGCGAACTGCACCTCCAGCGTATCGGTCGTGTTCAGCGCCAGCACGGCGACGCGGTCACCGCGCGACACCTTGAGAGTGTCACGGAGAAATCCGGCCAGGCGCGAGACGCGGGCATCGAGCTGCGAATAGGTGAAGCGGCGCTCGCTCGCGAGGTCGATGACCGCGACCTTGTCAGGCGTACGGCGGCCGTGATGGACGATCCAGTCGTAATAACGAACGGCCAAAATCCCTCCCTCGGCGGTCTTGTGCCGCCTGCGTCCCTATTTGCCGGGCACCATGCCCGGCGTGGCCCTGGGGCCAGCCGGAGTTTGTGCGCACGTCTTTTTTTGCCCCGGAGTTGGCCTGCGGGGGGCGAAAATCGTCTTGCGTTGAGTTGCTAGGCATGGCTGCGCGTGGAGTGGTTCCCCCGGTCAGCCACTCTGCGCAAGTGAACGGCAGATGTTCCGGCCATGGTGGCCAACACGAATCCGCCAGCAGGGCGAGACGACGATGAAGAGCCCGTTCTATACCACCGAGCATGACGCCTTCCGCGAGGTGATGCGCCGCTTTGTCGACAAGGAGATCACGCCCTTTGCCCATGAATGGGACGAGGCCGGCGAATTTCCCCGCGTGCTCTATCGCAAGGCGGCCGAGATTGGCCTGTTGGGGCTCGGATTCCCCGAGGAATATGGCGGGATCGCCGCCGACCAGTTTATGAAGATCGTGGCGAGCCAGGAATTGGCGCGTGCCGGGGCCGGCGGGGTCAGCGCCAGCCTGATGAGCCACACCATCGGCTCGCCGCCGATCGCGCGGGCGGCGCGCCCGGAGGTCAAGGCACGCGTGCTGCCGCAGGTGCTGTCGGGCGAGAAGATCTCCGCGTTGGCGATCACCGAGCCGGGCGGCGGCTCCGACGTCGCGAACCTCCGCACCAGGGCGCGGCGCGATGGCGATCACTACGTCGTGACCGGCGAGAAGACCTTCATCACCTCAGGGATGCGCGCCGATTATCTGACCGTTGCGGTGCGTACCGGCGGCGAGGGCGCCGGCGGCGTCAGCCTGCTCCTGATCGAGGGTGACACGCCCGGCCTGTCACGGACGAAACTGAAGAAGATGGGCTGGTGGGCCTCCGACACCGCGACGCTGCATTTCGACGAGTGCCGCGTGCCGGCCGAAAACCTGATCGGCGAGGAGGGCCAGGGCTTCAAGATCATCATGCGGAATTTCAATAGCGAGCGCATGGGCATGGCGGCGGGCTGCACCGCCTTTGCGCGGGTCTGCCTCGACGAGGCGATCGCCTACGCCAAGGAGCGCAAGACTTTTGGCAAGCCGCTCGCCCAGCACCAGGTCATCCGTCACAAGATCGTCGACATGGCGCAGAAGGTCGCGGCATCCCAGTCGATGCTGGAAATGCTGGCCTGGCGGCTGGAGCAGGGCGAGAGCCCGATCGCCGAGATCTGCATGATGAAGAACCAGGCCACGCAAACCATGGCGTTCTGCGCCTCGGAAGCCGTGCAGATCTTCGGCGGCGCCGGCTTCATGCGCGGCATCAAGGCCGAGCGCATCTACCGCGAGGTCAAGGTCAACGCCATCGGCGGCGGCACCGAGGAGATCATGAAGGATCTGGCCTCAAGGCAGATGGGGTTGTGAACGCCCCACCGTCATACCCGGGCATAGCCGTCCGCAGGACGGCGTCGCTTCCGCTCGCCTATGTCCCGGGCATCCACGTTCTTGCTGCCGGCTGACGAAGACGTGGATGGCCGGGACAAGCCCGGCCATGACGAGCACATTAGAGATACCGAGAGCTGAGCTGACAAAAATGCTATTCACCGCCGACCACGACGACATCCGCCGTTCCCTGCAAAAATTCATCGCCAACGAGATCAATCCTCATGTCGATGACTGGGAGAAGGCCGACATCTTCCCGGCGCATGAGCTGTTCAAGAAGATGGGCAGCCTCGGTTTCCTCGGCTTGAACAAGCCGGTCGAGTTCGGCGGCTCCGGCCTCGACTATTCCTATGCGCTGATGATGGCGGAGGAGCTTGGCGCCATCACCTGCGGCGGCGTGCCGATGGCGATCGGGGTGCAGACCGACATGGCGACGCCGGCGCTGGCGCGGTTCGGTTCGGACGAGGTGCGGCGCGAATTCCTCAGTCCGTCGATATCAGGCGATTACGTCGCCTGCATCGGCGTTTCCGAGCCCGGTGCGGGTTCGGACGTTGCCTCGATCAAGACAAATGCACGCTCCGACGGCGACGACTACGTCATCAATGGCGGCAAGATGTGGATCACCAACGGCACCCAGGCCGACTGGATCTGTCTGCTCGCCAACACCGGCGATGGGCCGGTTCATCGCAACAAGTCGTTGATCTGCGTGCCCATGAAGAGCAAGGGCGTCACGGTGGCACGAAAGCTCGACAAGATGGGCATGCGCTCCTCGGACACCGCGCAGATCTTTTTCGACAATGTCCGCGTGCCCAAGCGCAACCGGATCGGCGAGGAAGGCAAGGGCTTTACCTACCAGATGATCCAGTTCCAGGAGGAACGGCTCTGGGGCGCGGCGGCCTGCCTGAAGGCGCACGAATACATCATCGATCAGACCATCGAATACACCCGCAACCGCAAGGCCTTCGGGAAGTCGATCCTCGACAACCAGGTCGTGCACTTCAAGCTCGCGGAGATGCAGACCGAAGTCGAGCTGTTGCGCGCGCTGATCTATCGCGCCGCCGAGCAACTCGTGGCCGGCGAGGACGTGACCAAGCTTGCGACCATGGCCAAGCTCAAAGCCGGCCGGCTCGGCCGCGAGCTCACCGACGCCTGCTTGCAATATTGGGGCGGAATGGGCTTTACCAACGAGACGCCGGTCAGCCGTGCCTATCGCGACAGCCGCCTGACCTCGATCGGCGGCGGTGCTGACGAGGTCATGCTGATGGTCCTGTGCAAGATGATGGGCACGCTGCCCGGCAGTAAAGGTATTTCCTGATGATCACGCTCTATCACTGCGACGCCGCGCGCTCGTTCCGTCCGCTCTGGATGCTGGAGGAGATGGGGCTTCCGTATGAATTGAAGATGCTGCCGTTCCCGCCGCGGGTCTTCGCCAAGGAGTACCTTGCGCTCAATCCGCTCGGCACCATTCCCTTCATGGTCGACGGCGAGACGAAGATGACCGAGTCCTCCGGCATCTGCCATTACCTCGGCATCAGGCACGGACCGACGCCGTTGATGGTCGGACCCGAAGATCCCGCCTATGGCGCGTTCCTGAACTGGATGTATTTCAGCGATGCCACGTTAACCTTCCCGCAGACGCTGGTGCTCCGATACACCCAGCTCGAGCCGGAGGAGCGCCGCAATCCGCAGGTCGCAGGCGACTATGCGAAATGGTTCTTGGGGCGCCTGCGCGCGGTCGAGGCAGCGACGGCCAATGCCGAAACATTGTGCGCAGGCCGCTTCACCGCCGCTGACATTGTCATCGGCTACGCGCTCCGGCTCGCCAACAATGTCGGGCTCGCCAAGGATTTCGGGCCAAATGTCGCAGCCTATTGGGCGCGGCTGCAGCAGCGCGACGGATTCAAGCGCGCGGTTGCCGCGGAGCTGAAGGCCGGCGTCGAGCAGAATGTTGCGCCGCGCGTGAGGGCGTAAGGGAGGCTGTCATTCCGGGCGATGCGAGGCGTCGAACCCGGAATCTCGCGCAGCAATCTCCAGGTTCCGGTTTCGGTCCGGCGGACCGCCCCGGAACAATAACGCATGTCTCCATGACAGCGCTATCGCGCCGTGACAGCGCCCAAATTTCCGCTAAGGTGACCTCCGTCCGCAGCGGCCAAAGAGCCGCGCGAGGAGGATCCCAATGGAAGATAACGGTCGCGAATCCGACCATCTGATGCTGATCACGCCGGAGCGGGTATTCTATGCCGGCCTGCTCGGCCGCCCGCGCAAGCGCACCCCCGGCTGCTGCCACGTCTATGTCGCGGTGAAGGGCAGCCTGCATCTGACGATCGACGACGTTCTCGCCACCGGCGAGCTGTTCGTGACCCTGCCGAACCAGCGGCATTCCATCGCCAGCGACTACCGCACTGCAATCAGCGTGACGCTCGAGCCGGAAAGCATGCCGGACGGCGTAATCGAGGCCCTGGCCGAGCGGCTGACCGGACCTGACCGGGCCGTCTATGCCCGCAAGATCCTCGCCGCCTACACGCTGCTGCGCCAGCGCCGCTATGGCGACATCACCACCGCCGAATTCGACGAGATGTGCTTTGGCGAGGCGTTGCCGCGTCGCGTGCTCGATCCGCGCGTGATGCGCGCCGTCGCCCGCATCGGCCGCTTCTCCGGCGAGCCGGTGACGGCGGATACGTGCGCCACCGAAGCGGGGCTCTCGGCCTCGCGCTTCCTGCATCTGTTCAAGGAGGAGACCGGCATCTCGTTCCGCTCCTTCCGCGCCTGGAAGCGTGCGCGGCATTTGCTGCACTTCGCCAACCAGGACCTCAATCTCGCCCACCTCGCGCAGGACATCGGCTATCCCGACTCCACCCATTTCAGCCATTCGATCCGCCGCTTCTATGGATTGAAACCGCGCGCGATCTTCGTCGGCTCGCGCGACCTCGCGATCTACCGCAGCACCGAGACGGTGAGGCTCGCGGAGGCGAGTTAGGCGCGCTCTCGTAGGGTGGGCAAAGCGAAAGCGTGCCCACCATCTTCGTTCAGCGCCAAGATATGGTGGGCACGGCGCGAGAGCGCCTTTGCCCACCCTACGATAGCCGTGCCTTCCAGCTTCTCCGCGCAAGAAGCCGCATGCCGCTCATCACATGATCGCAAGCGTTGAATTCTCAACGTGCGAGACATTTTTGGCATGAGCGACAAGGCCGTCATCACCTGCGCGCTGAACGGCGTGCTCACCGACCCGAAGCAGCACAACGTGCCTGTGACGCCCGAGCAGATGGCACGCGAAGCCAAGGCTGCGTTCGATGCCGGCGCCAGCATCATGCACATCCATCTGCGCCAGCAGGCGCCGGACAAGGGACATCTGCCGTCCTGGGACGTGAGTGTCAGCAAGGAGATTCAGCAGGCAATCCGCGAGGCCTGCCCCGGCGTCATCATCAATCACACCTCGGGCGTCTCAGGGCCGAACTACAGCGGCGCGCTCGACTGCATCCGCGAGACCAGGCCGGAGATCGCGGCCTGCAATGCCGGCTCGCTGAACTATCTGAAGGTGAAAGCCGACAACACCTGGGCCTGGCCGCCGATGATGTTCGACAACGCGGTCGAGAAGGTGAAGGACTATCTCGACGTGATGAACGCGGTCGGGACCATCCCCGAGTTCGAATGTTTCGACGTCGGCATCGTCCGCTGTGTCGGCATGTATCACCAGGTCGGCATGTACAAGGGCCCGCTCGAATATAACTTCGTGATGGGCGTTGCCTCCGGCATGCCGTCCGATCCTGATCTGCTGCCGATCCTGATCAAGCTGAAACGGCCCGAGGCGCATTTCCAGGTCACCGCGATCGGTCGCGAAGAGATCTGGCCGCTGCACCAGCGCTGCGCCGAGCTCGGCGGCCACCTGCGCACGGGTTTGGAGGATGCCTTCTATCTCGCCGACGGCAAGAAGGTGACGTCGAACGGCCAGTTGATCGAGGCCATCGCCGCCTGCGCCCGCCGTGCGGGCCGCGAGATCGCAAGCCCCGCCGAGGCGCGGAAGATCTTTGGGACGAATAGGTAAGGTATCGCCTCAACCGTCATTGCGAGTGAAGCGAAGCAATCCAGGGTCTTTCCGCGGTGACGGTCTGGATTGCTTCGTCGCTTCGCTCCTCGCAGTGACGAGCAGGATAGAGTTATGTCCATTCTCGACAACACTATTTCTCCCGGCAGCGCCAGCTACCACGCCAATCGCGACGGCATGCTCGCGCTGATCGACCGCATGCGCGCGCTGGAAGAGCGCACGCGTGAGGCGTCGGCGGCGGCAAAGGATCGCTTCCACAAGCGCGGCCAGCTGCTGCCGCGCGAACGCGTCGCGCTGGTGCTCGATCCCGGCGCGCCCTTCATCGAGCTGTCGACGCTCGCCGGTTACATGTTCGACGTATCAGATGCGAACAAGAGCGTGCCCGGCGGCGGCGTCATCGCCGGCATCGGCTTCGTCTCCGGCGTCCGCTGCATGGTCAGCGCCAATGACGCCGGCATCGATGCCGGTGCGCTCCAGCCTTACGGCCTCGACAAGACGCTGCGGGTGCAGGAGCTCGCGCTGGAGAACAAGCTGCCCTACGTCCAGCTCGTCGAAAGCGCCGGGGCCAATCTGCTGCGCTACCGCGTCGAGGACTTTGTCCGTGGCGGCAACATCTTTCGCAATCTCGCGCGGCTCTCGGCGGCGGGGCTGCCGGTCGTCACCGTCACGCACGGCTCGTCCACCGCGGGCGGCGCCTACCAGACCGGCCTGTCCGATTACATCGTCATGGTCCGCGGCCGCACCCGCGCCTTCCTTGCCGGGCCGCCGCTGCTGAAGGCCGCGACAGGCGAGATCGCGACCGAGGAAGAGCTTGGCGGTGCCGAGATGCACACGCAGGTCTCCGGCCTCGGCGATTATCTCGCGGAGGACGACCGCGATGCGCTGCGCATCGCGCGCGAGATCATGGCGGCGCTGGAATGGGAGCGGCCGGGCCGAGCGGTTTCACAGTTCAAACCGCCGCGCTACGACCAGGACGAGCTGCTCGGTATCATGCCGATGGACCACAAGCGCACCGTCGACATGAAGCAGGTGATCGCGCGTATCGTCGACGATTCCGACTTCACCGAGATGGCGCCCAATTACGGCCCCGCCACCGTCTGCGGTCACGCCCGCATCGAAGGCCAGGCGATCGGCATCATCACCAACAACGGCCCGCTCGATCCCGCCGGCGCCAACAAGGCGACGCATTTCATCCAGGCCTGCTGCCAGACCCGCACGCCGATCCTCTATCTCAACAACACCACCGGCTACATGGTGGGCAAGGCCTATGAAGAAGCCGGCATGATCAAGCACGGCTCCAAGATGATCCAGGCGGTGACCTCGGCGACGGTGCCGCAGATCACCATCTACTGCGGCGCCTCGTTCGGCGCCGGCAATTACGGCATGTGTGGCCGCGGCTTCCATCCGCGCTTCTGCTTCTCCTGGCCAAACGCCAAGACAGCAGTGATGGGCGGCGAGCAGGCCGCCGAGACCATGGCGATCGTGACCGAGGCCGCCGCAGCACGGCGCGGCAAGCCGGTCGAGAAAGAAAAGCTCGACGCGATGAAGGCGCAGATCATCGGCGTGTTCGACGGCCAGATGGACGTGTTCTCGACCAGCGCGCGCGTGCTCGACGACGGCGTGATCGATCCGCGCGACACCCGTGCGGTGCTGTCCGAGGTGCTCGCGATCTGCCGCGAGGGCGATGCGCGCACCCCTCAGCGCATGCAATTCTCGGTGGCCCGCCCATGAGGAACGGATCAGTGCAGCACCGGCCGTTCTTCAGGGTTTTGGTTGCCAATCGCGGCGAGATCGCGCTGCGCGTGATGCGCAGTGCGCGGCAGCTCGGCCTCGGCGTCGTTGCGGTCTATTCGGATGCCGATCGCGATGCGCTCCATGTACGGCAGGCCGACCAGGCCGTGCGCATCGGCGAAGCCCTGCCGGCGCAATCCTATCTCAACATTCCCGCGATCATCGCCGCGGCCAAGGCGAGCGGCGCGGATGCCGTGCATCCCGGCTATGGCTTCCTCGCCGAGAACGAGGAGTTTGCACAAGCGTGCAAGGATGCGGGCCTCGTCTTCATCGGTCCCTCGCCGCAGGCGATCGAGGCCATGGGTAACAAGGCCGGCGCCAAGGAGATCATGAAGAAGGCCGGCGTGCCCTGCGTGCCCGGCTATCAGGGCGCCGACCAAACCGACGAGGTCATGCTCGCGGAAGCCAGGAAGATTGGCTTCCCCGTGATGATCAAGGCGGTTGCGGGCGGCGGCGGACGCGGCATGCGGCTCGTTACCGATGCCGCATCCTTCCCCGATGCGCTGCGCAGTGCGCGGTCGGAGGCGAAGGCCGCGTTCGGAGATCCCACGGTCATCCTCGAACGTGCCATCCAGAATCCCCGACACATCGAGATCCAGGTGTTCGGCGACAGCCACGGCAACGCCATCCATCTCGGCGAGCGCGACTGCTCGGTGCAGCGGCGACATCAAAAGCTGATCGAGGAGGCACCATCGCCGGCGGTCACGCCGGAGCTGCGCGCGAAAATGGGCGAGGTCGCTGTCGCCGCGGTGAGGGCATTGCGTTACGAGGGCGCCGGCACGCTGGAGTTCCTGCTCGACGCCAGCGGCGAATTCTACTTCATGGAGATGAACACGCGCCTCCAGGTCGAGCATCCCGTCACCGAGGCGATCACCGGGCTCGATCTCGTCGAGCTGCAGCTGCGTGTCGCGCGTGGCGAGCCTCTGCCGGTGAAGCAGCAGGACATCCGATTCTCGGGCCATGCCATCGAGGTGCGGCTGTGCTCGGAAGATGCCGCGCAGGATTTCATGCCGCAGTCCGGCCGCATGGCGCGCTGGCAGGTGCCTGACAGCATCCGCGTCGAGCACGCGCTGCAATCGGGCGCGGAGATCCCGCCGTTCTACGATTCCATGATCGCAAAGGTGATCAGCCATGGCGCGACACGCGAGGAGGCGAGGGGGCGGCTGATCGTCGGCCTGGAGCAACTCACTGCGTTTGGCGTGACCACCAACCAAGCATTTCTGATGTCCTGCCTGCGCCATCCCGGATTTGCCAGGGGCGAGGCGACGACAGCCTTCATCGGCGCACATCGCGCCGAACTGTTGGCGCCGCCGGCGAATGCTGCATTCGATACGGCGCTGGCGGGCCTGCTGCTCTATGTCACCAATCCGCGCGCGCCGTCATGGCAAGGTGGCCGGAGCCTGGCGGCAACATTTCCGTTAACGGCGAAAGTCGAGATCGCCAGCCACACCCACGAGCTCGAAGTCACGCGTGAGCGCAGTGGCGGCTACATCGTCGCCGCCGACGGCCGTCAGGACAAGTTCGAGATCGACCAGCTCGATCCCGACGCCATCCGCTTCCGCCACGACGGCGTGATGGACAGCGCAAAATTCCTGCGCGACGGCGACCGGCTCTACCTCCAGCATCGCGGCATCCCGCTTGCGGTCACCGACCTCACCCTCGCCGCACCGAAGGCGGCCGCAACCAACGGCGGCGATGGCAAAGTCCGCGCCGCCATGAACGGCCGCGTCGTCGCCGTGCTGGTCAAGCCCGGCGACCGCGTCACCGCCGGTCAAGCGGTGATGACCCTGGAAGCAATGAAGATGGAGCACGTCCACAAGGCCGGCATCGACGGCGTGGTCGCCGCGATCGACGTCGCCGAAGGCGAGCAGGTCACGACGGGCAGGATCGTCGCGGAGATTGCGGCGGGGTAGCCTCTCTCCGTCATTGCGAGCGAAGCGAAGCAATCCAGTCTGCATCCGCAGAAGCACTCTGGATTGCTTCGCTGCGCTCGCAATGACGATGGGGAGAGATGCCGTCTCAAACGCGACTCGCCGCCGTGGCTGCACGCGGGCGTCCCAATAAATCCAAATAATTCCAATATGATATTGCCTGTTTGATCTCGCTCAAGATTTTTATTGAACATTGTTCAATTTAGGGCTACTAATATTGAGCGATGTCAAATCATGTGGAGGCCTGCATGTTGCGCGCAAATCACCACGCCCGAGAGACCGATGCCCTGCTGCCGTCAGTGTCCCGCCGGTTCTCGTTCGCCCCGCCGCAAGTTCGCGAAAAATATCTGATCGGCGCACTCTTCGTCCTGACGCTCGTGGCGCTCCTCGCACCCGCGATGCCCGCCTCCGCCTGGCACATCCCGCATTTCGTCGACACCCGCACCTGGCTGGGCGTGCCCAACGCCGGCGACGTGCTGAGCAATCTTGCCTTCCTGGCGATGGGCGCTTGGGGCTTGCTGCGCCTGCGTGCCCACCCTGATGCGCCCGCGGGTGCAGGTTGCCTCTTCGTGGGTCTGATCCTCACTTGCCTAGGATCGTGCATCTATCATCTGGATCCCGACGCGCCGCAGCGGCTGGTGGCCGATCGTCTCGGTATGGCGGTGGCGTTCGCGGGCTTTCTGGGCATCGCGGCCAGCGAGCGCATCAGCGTGCGTGCCGGTCAGGCGGTGGTGGTGCTGGTGACGGTTGCGGGCCTGCTCGCGGCCTGGGTGGCACGCGAGAATCTCACGCCATGGGTGGTCGTGCAGTTCGGCGGCATGGCGTTGGCCGTGGGACTGGCGTTGACACGGCCCCGGCCCGGTGCGCTTGGCGTGTCTCTGGGCGGCGTGATCTTCTTTTACGCGCTGGCCAAGCTTTTCGAGCTGGGTGACGTGACCATATTTGAAGCGACAGGCCACATTGTCTCGGGCCACACGCTCAAGCATCTGGCCGCCGCGCTGGCGGCCTGGCCGGTGATCCGGGCTTTGCGGCCTACTGGCTCCGTCCGGTCCCCTCGTTGAGCAGACACGCCACCTGATGTCCGCCGCCCGCGTCCACCAGCGCCGGCCGCTCCGTCCTGCACCGCCCGATCGCAAACCGGCAGCGGGTGTGAAACGCGCAGCCCGGCGGCGGATTGACCGGGCTCGGCACGTCGCCGTCGACCAGCGGCGCGAGCTTCTTGGCAAACGGGTTCGCAACCGGCACTGACGCGAGCAGGGCTTGCGTATAGGGATGGCGGGGATTGCGGAACAGCTCGTCCTTGTCGGCGATCTCGACGATGCGGCCGAGATACATCACGGCGACGCGATGGCTGATATGGGCGACCACGGCGAGGTCATGCGCGATGAAGAGATAGGAGAAGCCGTGCTGCTTCTGCAGGTCGATCAGGAGATTGATCACCTGCGCCTGGATCGAGACGTCGAGCGCGGAGACCGGTTCGTCGCAGACGATCAGGCGCGGCCCCAGTGCCAGCGCGCGTGCGATGCAGATGCGCTGGCGCTGGCCGCCGGAGAATTGATGCGGGAAGTTGCGCATCTGATCAGGCCGCAGGCCCACCTGCTCGAACAGTCTTGCGGTACGCGCTTCCAGCTCCTTGCCGCTTGCGAGCCCATGCACGGCGAGCGGCTCGCCGACGATGTCGCCGGCGGTCATGCGCGGATTGAGCGAAGCAAAGGGATCTTGAAACACGATCTGCATTGAGCGGCGATGCGGCCGCAGCGCGGTCTTGGAGAGACGGGTGATGTCCTCTCCATCAAGGCGGATCTGACCCGAGGTCGGCTCGACCAGCCGCAGCACGCTGCGCGCCACCGTCGACTTGCCGCAGCCGGATTCACCGACCAGGCCGAGCGTCTCGCCGGTATGAACCGAGAACGAGACGCCGTCGACCGCATGCACGGTGCCGACCTGCCGCCGCAACACGCCGGCGCGCACCGCGTAGTGCTTCTTGAGATCGGTGACTTCGAGCAGCGCTTCGGTCATGCCACCTCCGCCACTTCGGCCGCGCGCCAGCACGCCGCGAGATGGCCGCCGCCCCAGTCCTCCAGCGGCGGATATTCGGCCTCGCAACGCTTGATCGCGAGCTTGCAGCGCGGCGCGAAGGCGCAGCCTTTCGGCAGCCGCACCAGCGACGGCACGGTGCCGGGAATTTCGTTGAGCCGCGCCTGCGCCGGAACACCTGACGCCGGCACGGCCGGGATCGAGGCCATCAGCCCGCGGGTGTAGGGGTGCTTGGGATCGGCGAACAGCGCTTCCACCGTTGCCTCCTCCACCTTCTTCCCCGCATACATCACGATCACCCGCTGCGCGGTCTGCGCGACGACGCCGAGATCATGCGTGATCAGCACGAGGCCGGTGCCGAGCTCCTTCTGAAGGTCGAGGATCAGCGCCAGGATCTGTGCCTGGATGGTGACGTCGAGCGCGGTGGTCGGCTCGTCCGCGATCAGCAGCGCCGGACGGCAGGCCAGCGCCATCGCGATCATCGCGCGCTGGCGCATGCCGCCGGAAAGCTGATGCGGATACTCCCGCGCGCGCCGCGCCGGTTCGGGAATGCGGACCAGCCGCAGCATCTCGACCGCGATGTCGCGCGCTTCTCTGGCCGGCATCGCCCGGTGCAGCCGCACCGCCTCGACGATCTGGTCACCGATCCGCATCACCGGATTGAGCGAGGTCATCGGCTCCTGGAAGATCATGGAGATGCGATTGCCCCTGACGGCGCGCATCTCGGATTCATCCAGCGCCAGCAGCTCGGTGCCTTCGAGCGAGACCGACCCGCCGACGATGCGGCCGGGCGGATCGGGCACCAGCCGCATCAGCGACAGCGCGGTGACGCTCTTGCCGCAGCCGGATTCGCCGACGATCGCGAGCGTCTCGCCACGTTTCACGGTGAACGAGACGTCGTCGACGGCTTTGAACAGGCCGGAATTGGTGAAGAACACCGTCTTCAGGTTCTTCACATCGAGCACGAGATCGGATTTTTCTGCCATCAGCCGCGCTGCCGGGGATCGAGGATGTCGCGCAGGGCGTCGCCGAACAGATTGGCGCCGAACACGGCGAGGCTGATCGCGATGCCGGGGAAGATCACCAGCCACGGTGCGGTGCGGACATATTCGGCGGCGGATTCCGAGAGCATCCGACCCCATGACGGATAGGGCTCGGGAATGCCGAGGCCGAGGAAGGAGAGCGAGGCTTCGGTGAGGATGGTCGAGCCGAGCTGCGCGGTCGCGAGCACGATCAGCGGCGCCAGCGTGTTCGGCAGCACGTGGCGCAGCGCGATCCGCACCTCGCTCATGCCGATCGACTTGGCGGCTTCGATAAAGGGCAGCTCGCGCAGCGCCAGCGTGTTGGCGCGAATGACGCGCGACACGGTCGGGATCAGCGGAATGGCGATGGCGATGATGACGTTCGGCAGGGACGGACCGAGTGCGGCGGTCATGATCAACGCCAGGACCAGCAGCGGAAGCGCTTGAAGAATGTCGGAGACACGCTGGAACACCAGATCGACCCAGCCGGAGAGATAGCCGGAGGTCAGCCCGACGATGACGCCGATCGTGCCGCCAAGTGCCGTCGAGCCGATACCGACGGCGAGTGAGATTCGTGCACCGTGGATGATGCGGCTGAACACGTCACGGCCGAAGGAATCCGTGCCCATCCAGTGCGCCAGGCTCGGGCGCGCCAGCGCACGGGCGGCGTCGATGGTCAGGGGATCGTAGCGCGCGATGAAATCGGCAAAGATCGCCGTGAGCACGAACAGCGTCATGATGATCAGCCCGGCCGCGCCCAGCACATGCCGCTGCGCCAAATACAGCACGCGCCGCCAGCCACCGGTCGCATACGCGCCGGCCCGCCTCAGTTCGAGATCATAGTCAATCGCGGCCAAGCTGATCTCCTAATCCGTATACCGGATACGCGGATCGAACACCGCGTAGAGCATGTCGACGATGAAGTTCGCGCTGACCACCACGACCGCAATCAGCATCACGAGGTTCTGCACGATCGGGTAGTCGCGCCAGCGGATCGCTTCGACCAGGAAGCGCGCGACGCCGGGGATGTTGAACACGGTCTCGGTCACGATCAGGCCGCCGATCAGGAACGCTGCCTCGATGCCGATCACGGTGATGACGGGCAGGATCGCGTTCTTCAGCGCATGCTTATAGTTGACGGCGGCGTCGGAGGCGCCCTTGGCGCGCGCGGTGCGGATATAGTCCTGCCGCAGCACCTCCAGCATCGAGGATCGCGTGATGCGCATGGTCAGCGCGGCGCTGCGGAAGCCGACGGCGGCCGCCGGCACGGCGTAGGTCGCGAACGCCTCGAGCCAGGTCTGCGGATTGGGATTGAAGATCGGCATCTGGTTGAACATCGCCACCGACGCCGTGAGGATCAGCAGGCCGAGCCAGAACGAGGGCAGCGACAAGCCGCTGAGGCTGACGACGCGCAACGCGTAATCGAGCCGCGTCCCCTGCTTCACCGCGCTGATGACACCGAGCGGAATGCCGATCGAGGCCGAGAACAACAGCGCCAGCCCGGCGAGCCGCGCGGTGATCGGGATCCGCGGCAGGATCTCCTGAAGCGCAGGCTTCTCCGAGACATAGGAGTAGCCGAAATCGCCGCGCAGAAAGCCGCTGATCCAGTGCCAGTACTGCACGACCAGCGGCTGGTCGATGCCGAGCTCCTTCTCCAGATTGGCCCTGTCGGCGGGATCGACGTAGCCGGCCGCGGCAAACAGGATGTCGACGATGTTGCCGGGCACGACGCGCAGCAGGAAGAAGATGACGACCGAGATCCCGAACAGGGTCACGAGCATCAGGAACAGGCGCCGCACCAGATAGGCAAACATGCATCGCCTCCTGTCGAAACCGCCAGCCGCCTGCGCTACTTGTCCATCCAGACGTCCTCGTAGCGATACCCATTATAGGAGCTGTTCGACATCACCGTTACGCCCTTGACATAGGGCTGCCAGCAGGAGCCGGTGCGCGCGTGGAAGATGATCGGGCGGGCGACGTCCTCCTGCAGCTTCTTGTCGATGTCCCACACCAGCTTCTTGCGCTTGTTGACGTCGGTCTCCTGCGACTGCACGTCGAACAGCTTCTCGATCTCCTTGTTGCAGTAATTGGTGTAGTTGCGCTCGGAGCCGCAGGAATAGTTCTCGTAGAACGACTGGTCGGGATCGTCGACGGCGTTGCCGGTCAAATTGAGCCCGAGCATGTAGTCCTTGCGTGCGATCTTCGGGAACCAGTTCGCGGTCTCGACCACGTCGAGCTCGCCGTCGATATAGATGCTCTTGAGCTGGTCGATCAGGATCACCGCGGGATCGCGATAGACCGGGATGTTGCGGGTCGAGACCTTGACGGCGAGATGCTTGTCCGGCCCGTAGCCGGCCTTCTGCATCAGCTTCCTGGCTTCCTCGCGGTTGGCGTTCACATCGGGGCCGTAGCCGGGAATGCTCTCGAGCATCTCCTTCGGCATGCCCCACAGTCCGTTCGGCGGCGGCAGCATGGTGCCGCCGACATCGCCCTGGCCCTCGAACATGATCGAGATGAAGGCCTTGCGGTCGAGCGACAGCGCCATGGCGCGGCGGATGTCGATATTGTCGAACGGCGGCGCGGAGGAATTGACGATGATGTTGGTGGCGACATTGTTGGGCTCGACCACGCAGACCGCTTTCGGCGCCTGCGATTTGACGTCCTTCAGCAGCGGAATGCTCACTTCGGTCGGGAACGCCATGTCGAACTTGCCGGCGACGAAGGCGAGGATCGCGGTCGAACGGTTCGGGATGATGGTGAACTCGATGCCGTCGAGATAGGGCCGCCCCTCGCGCCAATAGTCGGGATTGCGGGTCAGCTTGATCGATTCATTGGCCTTGAACTCGACGAATTTGAACGGGCCGGTGCCGATCGGGTGCGTGCGCATGTCGCCGGGCGAGACGTGACAGGGATAGACCGGCGTGTAGCCCGAGGCGAGCAGGGCCAGCAGCGACGGCTGCGGCCGCTTCAAGTTGAAGGAAACCTCGAGGTCGCCGTTGGTGGAGACGTCGTTGACCTGCTCGTACCAGGTCTTGCGCGGATTCTGCCGGAACTTCTGCTGCGACTTGCCCATCAGCATGTCGAAGGTGCATTTGACGTCCGCGGAGGTGAACGGCTTGCCGTCGTGCCATTTCACGCCCGGGCGCAGCTTGAAGGTCAGCGTCTTGTTGTCGTTGACCCAGGCCCAGCTCTCGGCGAGTTCCGGAATGATGTTGTCCATCCTGTTCTGCGCCTCGTCCTGCTTGTAGATGACGAGGTTGTTGAACACAGGCATGAAGGGAACATTGAGCGAATAGGTCGCGCCTTCATGGATCGAGGCATTGCCGGGGCTGTCGCGGTGGTACATCCGCAGGACTCCGCCCTGTTTGGGCCCGCCGGCGAGCGCGGTGGTCGAGGTCGTCAGCACAGATAGCGCCGCCACTGCGGCGAGCGCCCACACGCTCCGCATGCTCATCCTCCCTGGACATTAGTCTTTTGGGCCTTTGCGGCCTGTTTGTCAGACGATAGCGACGCGCGTGCAGCGAGGCAACCGGCAAGGCCGCTCGCCGCCTCGACAATTCGGATGACGGAAGGCCGCAGGCGTTCACACTCTCTTCATGTGAGAGTGCAGGTGCGAAGGGATGGTTCCTGTGCGCGCAGCTGTCTCAACAAACTGCGGCGTCGTCCCGGATAAGCGAAGCGCAGATCCGGGATCCATAACCACAGGAAGTCGTTTGATGAAGACTCGGAGTTGACTCCCGCCGGTGGTTATGGGTCCCGGGTTCGCGACTTCGTCGCGCCCCGGGACGACAGTGGGGCTCACACGATCCGTGACGTCTTGTTCCCCCAATAGCGGTCCCGCAGCAGCCGCTTGTACAGTTTGCCCGTCGGCAGCCGCGGCAGTTCCTTCTCGAAATCGACCGAGCGCGGCACCTTCTGCCGCGACAGCGATTGGCCGCAGAAGGCGATCAGTTCTTCGGCGAGCGCCTCGCCCGGCACGATGCCGGGCATCGGCTGCACCACCGCCTTCACCTCTTCGCCGAGATCGGGATTGGGCACGCCGAACACCGCGGCATCGGCGACCTTCGGATGGGTGATGAGCAGGTTCTCGCATTCCTGCGGATAGATGTTCACCCCGCCGGAGATGATCATGAAGGTCGCGCGGTCGGTCAAATAGAGGAAACGATCCTCGTCGACATAGCCGACGTCGCCGACCGTGCTCATGCTGCCGTCGGCCGAGCGCGCCTCCCTGGTCTTCTCGGGGTCGTTGAAATATTCGAACGACGATGCCGTCTTGAACCAGACCTGGCCCGGCGTGCCGGTCGGGCACGCCCTCATGTTCTCGTCGAGAATGTGGAGGTCGCCGAGCAGCACCTTGCCGACGGTGCCGCGGTGGCTAAGCCATTCCTCGCTGTTGCAGGCGGTGAAGCCGAGGCCTTCGGTCGCGCCGTAATATTCGTGGATGATCGGCCCCCACCATTTGATGATGTCGTCCTTGACCAATGCCGGGCAGGGCGCTGCGGCGTGGATCGCAATCTCCAGCGACGACAGGTCGTAGCGGTCGCGCACCTCCTCCGGCAGCTTCAGCATGCGCGAGAACATCGTCGGCACCAGCTGGGTGTGGGTGATGCCCCATTGCTGGACGAGCTGGAGATAACGTTCGGGATCGAACGTCTCCTTGATGATCACGGTGCCGCCCATGCGGATCGTGAGGTTCACCGCGGCTTGCGGCGCGGAGTGATAGAGGGGGGCAGGCGAGAGATAGACCATGCCCTCGCGGTAGCGCCAAAGCTTTGTCAGGAAATCGAACAGCGGCAGATTGTGCTTCGGCGGCTCCTCCGGCAGCGGGCGCAGGATGCCTTTCGGCCGTCCGGTCGTGCCGGATGAATAGAGCATGGCGGTGCCGAGCCATTCATCGGCGATCGGAGCCTCGGGCAGGTCGGCGGTCACCTCGGCGAGGCCGACGATGCGGTCGCTCTCGCCGGGGCCGTCGGCGACGATGCAGAGCTTGATGTCCGGACAGGCCTTGATCGCCTCGCGGGCGATGTCGAGTTTCGCAACGGACGTGATCAGGATTTTCGACTGGCTGTTGACGAGGAGATAGGCGAGCTCGCCCGGCGTCAGGAACGAGTTGATGCAGGTGTAGTACAGCCCGGAGCGCTCGCCCGCGCCGCATGCTTCGAGATAGCGCGAATTGTTCTCCATGAAGATCGAATAATGGTCGAGCCGCTTCAAGCCGTGCTCGCGGAACAGATGCGCCAGGCGGTTGCTGCGCGCATCGAGCTCGCGATAGGTGACGGCCTCGCCGGTTGCAGCCATGATGAATGCGGGCTGGAGCGGGCGTAGACGAGCATGCTGACCTGGATACATCAGTCCTCCGGCTTGAAATTATGCGGCGAGAAGCAGGATTTCGCGAATGTCGGCGGGGCCGTCGATCTTGCGCGGGTTGCGCGGGATCCAGTTCGTGCGCATCGCCTGTTCGGCGATGGCGTCGAAATGCTCAGGCGAGACGCGGACGTCGGCGAGGCTGCGCGGCATGCCGAGTGAGCGGATGAAGGCATCGAGCACGTCGCCGGCGTTGTGGCCGGGAAAACCCATCGCGGCGGCGACGATCATCTGGCGCTCGGCGTTGTCGCGCGCATTCCAGCGCATCACCGCGGGCAGCATGATGCAGGAGGTGTAGCCGTGCGGCACGTCGAAGGCCGCACCCAGCACATAGCCGATGCCGTGGCTCGCACCCATCGGCACGCCGGCGGCGAGCGCGCCCATCGACAGCCAGGTGCCGATCTGCGCATCCATGCGGGCGTCGAGGTCGGCAGGGTCGGCCTTCACCCGCGGCAGCGCGTCGGCGAGCATGGCCAGCCCCTTCACCGACTGCGCGTCGGCATAAGGATGCGTCTCGCGCGAGCAGATCGCCTCGACGCAATGGTCGACGGCGCGGATGCCGGTGGAGAGAAACAGCCATTCCGGCGTGCGCACGGTGATGGCGGGATCGAGAATGGTCGCACGCGGCACCGTGAGCGGATGCCGCAGCATCTGCTTCACATGCGTGGCGCGGTCGGTGACGCCCGCGATCGCGCTGAACTCGCCGCCGGCGATCGTGGTCGGCACGCTGATCTGCCGCACGTTAGGGGCGGTCATCTCGGGCGCGACGCCCTTGTGGACGCGGATGCGCTCGATGCCCTCGACGTCGTCGATGCCGTTGGCAAGGCAGAGCTGCACCGCCTTGGCGCCGTCGGTGATCGAGCCGCCGCCCACGGTGACGATCAGGTCGGCGTTCACTGCGCGCGCCGCATTGGTCGCCGCGATCACCGCCTCGCGCGGCGTATGCGCCGGCATGGCGTCGAACAGGCCGGCGCAGCGCGCGCCGAGCGCCTGTTTGATCTTCGCGATTTCGTCGGTCTGACGGTTCAGCGTGCCGGAGACCATCAGGAAGGCGCGGCGCGTCCCCAGCCGGTCCATCTGCGCAACGACGGCCTCGGCCGCGGGATGGCCGAACACGACCTCCTCGATCGCGCCGTAAACGACACGTCCCTGGTGCACGCCTGTCCTCCCAGGACAATTCGGCTTTGTTTTTCTGGGAGTAATCTAGCCGAGCGGACGGTGTCCGTCATGTGCGAAGACGCTGGCGACTTTCTTACCCTCCGCCTCCAGGGGAGGGTGGCGAGCGCCGCGTCTTGATTGCTGACCTTCCGCCGACGCGCATCAGCTGCCGCTTGTCATCATCTCTCTCGCTGTCAACCCGTCATCCGGCTAGGGCATCCTCCCAAGCGTTGCGCGCGCTTTCGTCTTGAAGATTTCATCATTGAAACCCATCTTGTGTCGCCCGCGGGTAGGCGAGTACGCTGCTTTTGCTGCGGCAAATGTGCGAGGGACTTGGGATGAGCGGACCGGACCGAAACGAGCATTTTGTCAAAACGCACGATTTCGTCCTACCTCGACTTTGCGCAATTGCCGGGCTCCTCGCCGCGACGTTCGCTCTCACTGGTTGCGGACAACCGGCCTCGCAGGCCGCCGCCCCACCGCCGCCGCCGGTGACCGTCGCCCAGCCCGTCAAGCGCACCGTCACCGATTGGGACGAGTTCACCGGCCGCTTCGAGGCGGTCGAGGAGGTGCAGGTGCGCCCCCGTGTCGGCGGCTTCGTCAACTCCGTCGAGTTCCAGGACGGCGCGATCGTGCATCAGGGCGACCTGCTCTACGTCATCGACCCGCGCCCGTTCGAGGCGGTGGCCGAGCAGGCGGACGGCCAGTTGTCCGACGCGCGTGCCAAGGTGGAGCTTGCCAAGCGCGAGCTCGACCGTGGTCTGAACCTGGTCCAGACCAGCGCGGTCTCCGAGCAGGCCGTCGACCAGCGCCGCCAGGCCCTGCAGGCGGCGCATGCCGCGGAGACGCAGGCCGCAGGTGCGCTGAAGGCCGCCCGGCTCAATATCGAGTTCACCCATGTGACCGCGCCGCTCACCGGCCGCGTCAGCCGCCATCTCGTCAGCCCCGGCAATCTCGTGCAAGGCAGCGATACCGGCACCTCGACGCTGCTCACCTCGATCGTCGCGCTCGACCCGATCTACGTCTATTTCGACATGGATGAAGCAACCTTCATCAAATACAGCAAGCTGTGGTTCGAAGGCCGCCGCCCGAGCTCGCGCGACACCGCGAACCCGGTGCAGGTGACGCTCGCCGGCGAGACCAAGCCGTCGCATGAGGGCACCATCAACTTCCTCGACAACCGCCTCGATGTTTCCACTGGCACGCTGCGCAGCCGCGCCGTGATCAAGAACACCGATCTCTCGATCCTGCCGGGCCAGTTCGGCCGCGTCCGGCTGATCGGCAGCGCGCCCTATGACGCGCTGCTGATTCCCGACGTCGCGGTCGCGACCGACCAGTCCCGCAAGATCGTGTTCGTCGTGAAGCCGGACGACACCGTCGAGGCGCGCCCCGTGGTGCTCGGTCCGCTCGATGAGGGCCTGCGCGTGATCCGCGAGGGGCTGAAGGCGGAGGACCGCGTCATCGTCAACGGCATCCAGCGCGCCCGCGTCGGCGCCAAGGTCGCTCCGTCTCCCGCGCCAGCGCCGGCCAAGTCCGGTGACAAGTCATGAACCTTGGCCGTCTCTCCATCAACCAGCCCATCCTGGCGATGGTGCTGTCGATCGTGCTGCTGATCGTCGGCGCGCTCGCCTATACGACGCTGCCGGTCTCCGAATATCCGCAAGTGGTGCCGCCGACGGTCGTCGTCACCACGCAATATCCGGGCGCCTCGGCGCAGACCGTGTCCGACACGGTCGCAGCTCCGATCGAGCAGCAGATCAACGGCGTCGAGGACATGCTGTATCTCTACAGCCAGGCGACCTCGAACGGGCAATTGACGATCACCGTCACCTTCAAGCTCGGCACCGATCTCGACAAGGCGCAGGTGCTGGTGCAGAACCGCGTCGCGATCGCACAGCCGCAGCTGCCGGACGAAGTGCAGCGCAACGGCGTCGTCACGCGCAAGAACTCGCCCGACATCCTGATGGTCGTGTTCATGCTGTCGCCGGACGATACGTTCGACCAGCTCTACATCTCCAATTACGCGCTGCTCCAGGTCCGTGACCAGTTGCTGCGGATCGACGGCGTCGGCGATATCCAGATCTTCGGCGCACGCGACTATTCGATGCGGCTCTGGCTCGACCCTGATCGTATCGCCAATCTCGGCCTGACCTCGACCGAGGTGCTGGCCGCGATCCGTGCCCAGAACGTCCAGATCGCGGGCGGCCAGATCGCCGAACCGCCGATCGCCGACCGGGCCTTCCAGCCAAACCTCGTTTTCACCGGGCGCCTCAAGGACCAGAAGCAGTTCGAGGACATCCTGATCAAGGCCGGCTCCGACGGCCGCACGGTGCGGCTGCGCGACGTCGCCCGCATCGAGCTCGGTGCTCTCGCCTACTCCACCAACAGCTTCCTGCTGCGCAAATCGGCGGTCGCCATGCTGGTGACGCAGCGGCCGGGATCGAACGCGCTCGCGACGGCGAAAAACATCTCCGACACGATGACGACGCTCAAGCAAAGCTTCCCGAAGGGCCTCGACTACAATATCGGCTACAACCCGACCGAGTTCATCGCGCAATCGGTCCACGAGCTGATCAAGACCATCTACGAGGCCATGCTGCTCGTGGTCATCGTGGTGCTGGTGTTCCTGCAAGGATGGCGGCCCGCGATCATTCCGATCATCGCGATCCCTGTCTCGCTGGTCGGCACCTTCGCGGTGATGGCGGCGCTCGGCTTCTCCATCAACAACCTCACCTTGTTCGGCCTCGTGCTTGCGGTTGGCATCGTGGTCGACGACGCCATCGTGGTGGTGGAGAATGTGGAGCGCCATCTCGAGCACGGCTTAAGTCGGCGCGATGCGGCGCTGAAGACCATGGAGGAGGTCGGCGGCGCGCTGGTCTCGATCGCGCTGGTGCTCTGCGCCGTGTTCGTGCCGACCGCATTCATTGGCGGCATCTCCGGGCAGTTCTTCCAGCAATTCGCCGTCACCATTGCGGTGGCGACCGCGATCTCCTGCTTCTGCTCGCTGACGCTGTCGCCGGCGCTGGCTTCGATGATCCTCACGCCGCACGCAGAGAAGCGACCGCCTGCCGCCTGGAATCTCCTCGCGCGTGGCTGGAATGCGTTCACCGGCGTCTTCAACCGCGTGTTCGATCGGCTCTCGCATGGTTATGCCGGCCTTGCCAATTTCGTGATCCGCCATTCGGTGGTGATGATCCTGATCTATGTCGTGCTGATCGGCAGCGCCGGCTGGCTGATCGCGACCACGCCGCAGGGCTTCATTCCCGCGCAGGATCGCGGCTACGTCATCATCTCCGTGCAATTGCCGGGCGCGGCGTCGCTGGCGCGCACCACCGAAGTCGTGCGCGAGATCGAGCGGATCTCGCTGGACACGCCCGGCATCGTCCGCGTCGCCGCCTTCGCCGGCTTCTCGGGCGCCACCCGCACGCAGGCGGGCAATGCTGCGGCGCTGTTCCCGGTGTTCGACGAGCCCGAGGCGCGGATGAAGAAGGGATTGTCTGCGAACGCCATCACGGTCGAACTGCGCAAGCGCCTGGCCGCAATCCAGGGCGCCTTCATCATCGTGATTCCGCCGCCGGCCGTGCCCGGCATCGGCACCGGCGGCGGCTTCACCATCCGCGTCCAGGACCGCCAGGGCCGAGGACCTGAGCTGCTCGCCGCGGCCACCGACGAGCTTGTCGCCGCGGCGCGCAAATCGCCGTTGCTGCTCGGCCCCACGGTTTTCTCCCCGTTCTCGGCCAACACGCCGCAGCTCTTCGTCGACATCGACCGCACCAAGGCGCAGAAGCTCGGCGTGCCCATCGCCAGCATCAACGACACGATCCAGACCTACTTCGGATCGACCTACGTCAACGACTTCAACCTGTTCGGCCGCACCTATCACGTCACCGCGCAGGCCGACTTCCCGTTCCGAAAAGAGCCCAGCGACCTCTCGCGCCTGCGCACGCGCAACGCCTCCGGCGACATGGTGATGCTCGGCAGCGTGGTCGAGTTCAAGGACGTCTCCGGCCCCGACCGCGTCGCACGCTACAATCTCTATGCTGCGTCCGAGCTCCAAGGCGAGCCGGCGCCGGGCACCAGCTCGACCACCGCGCTCAACACCATCAAGAAGCTCGCGGACGACATCTTGCCCAGCGGCTTCACCTTCGAATGGACCGATCTGTCCTATCAGCAGGTCACCGGCGGCAATGCGGGCCTGCTCGTGTTCCCGATCTGCGTGCTGTTCGTCTATCTCGTGCTCGCCGCGCAATATGGCAGCTGGACGCTTCCATTCGCGGTGATCCTGATCGTGCCGATGTGCCTGTTGGCCGCCACGATCGGCGTGCGCATCATGGGGCAGGACGTCAACATCCTCACCCAGATCGGATTCGTCGTTCTGGTGGGGTTAGCTGCAAAGAACGCGATCCTGATCGTCGAGTTCGCACGCGACATCGAGAAAGAAGGCAAGCCACGGCTGGAGGCCGTGATCGACGCCTGCCGCCTGCGCCTGCGGCCGATCCTGATGACCTCCTTCGCCTTCATCCTCGGCGTGCTGCCGCTGGTGATATCGTCCGGCTCCGGCTCGGAGATGCGGCAGGCGGTCGGCGTTGCCGTGTTCTTCGGCATGATCGGCGTCACCCTGTTCGGCCTGCTGTTCACCCCGATCTTCTATGTGGTGGTGCGGAACCTGGCGGAAGGGCGGAACGAGGGGAAGAAGCCGGAGGTGGTGGCTTCGTAATATTGGTGGTGGCCGCCGGCTTATCCAAATCCTCGATGTCGTCCCCGCGAAGGCGGGGACCCATAACCACAGGGAGGAGTTTGGCGAAGGCTGGCAACCACTAGCTCGCGCCAAACTCCTCCCTGTGGTTATGGGCCCCGGATCTGCGCTGCGCTTGTCCGGGGCGACACCAATTTTGTAGCTGGCGCCCATACTAACGATCAACATGAAATGGATGGGCAGGCGCGGGGTTCTTCACTAGTATCCGCGCGATTTCAAAACAGAAAACTGCTGGGAGCCAACATATGAAATCAGCACTTTTGGCCGCTGTCGCAACGTCTGCTCTGTTGCTGGCTGCGCCGGCCTTCGCGCAAGGCGTCAAGATCGGCATTCTCAACGATCAGTCCGGCGTCTATGCCGACTACGGCGGCAAATACTCGGTCGAAGCCGCCAAGATGGCGATCGAGGATTTCGGCGGTGAAGTGCTTGGTCAGAAGATCGAGATGGTCACCGCCGATCACCAGAACAAGCCGGATCTCGCCACGTCGATCGCGCGGCGCTGGTACGATGTCGAGAACGTGGACATGATCACGGAGCTGACGACCTCCTCGGTCGCGCTCGCGATCCACGAGCTCTCCAAGGAAAAGAAGAAGATCGACATCGTCGTCGGCGCCGCGACCTCGCGCCTCACCGGCGATGCCTGCCAGCCCTACGGCTTCCACTGGGCCTATGACACCCGTGCGCTCGGCGTCGGCACCGGCGGCGCGCTGACCAAAGCGGGCGGCGACACCTGGTTCTTCCTCACTGCCGACTATGCCTTCGGCTATGCGCTGGAGAAGGACACCAGCGAGATCGTCACCGCCAATGGCGGCAAGGTGGCCGGCTCGGTCCGCGTGCCGCTCAACTCGTCGGACTTCTCCTCCTTCCTGCTCCAGGCGCAGAGCTCGAAGGCGAAGATCGTCGGCCTCGCCAATGCCGGCCTCGACACCACCAACTCGATCAAGCAGGCGGCCGAGTTCGGCATCGTCTCCGGCGGCCAGAAGCTCGCCGGCCTCCTGATGACGCTCGCCGAGGTGAATGGTCTCGGTCTGCAGGCCGCGCAAGGCCTGGTGCTGACCGAGGGCTATTACTGGGACCTCAACGACCGCACCCGCCATTTCGGCGAACGCTTCTTCAAGCGCACCAGCCGGATGCCGAACATGATCCAGGCCGGCACCTATTCGGCGACGCTGAGCTATCTCAAGGCGGTCAAGGCCGCCGGCACCAAGGACCCCGACGCGGTCGCCAAGAAGCTGAAGGAGCTGCCGGTCGACGACGACTTTGCGCAGGGCGGCAAGGTGCTCGAGAACGGCCGCATGGTCCACGACATGTATCTGTTCGAGGTCAAGAAGCCGTCGGAGTCGAAGAAGCCGTGGGACTATTACAAGCTGCTCGCAACCGTCCCAGGCGACAAGGCGTTCTTCGCCGCCAAGGACAGCGGCTGCCCGCTGACGAAGTAAGGCTCTCGTGTCCCGGACGCGCTGCAGCGTGAAACGCTGCTGCGCAGAGCCGGGACCCACATTTCTCCATAGGGCGAGACCAGATTGGGTTCCGGTGCAGCGTTACACGCTGCACCGCGCCCGGAAGGCGAGCGCGCGTGATGCCCCGCCTCACACCATCCGCAACACCACCGCCCCCAATGCCCCCGTCCACAGCGCAATCGCTGCGATGCCCTGGATCGCAAAGCCCGGGCCGCGCTTTGCCGCCGCCTGCGAATAGCCGATGAAGTAGACGATGCGGCCGATGATCCAGACCGCGCCGATTCCCGCTGCAATGGCGTCGCCGATATAGATCGCGAACAGCCAGAGCGCCGGCAGGAAGACCGGCATCCATTCCAGCGTGTTCGCCTGGATGCGGAAGGCGCGCTCGAAATCCGGGTGGCCTGACATTGCCGGCACCTTGACACCGGTCTTGGTGCGCGAGCGCGAGACGTTGATGCAGGTGAACATGTAGAATGCGATCGCCAGCAGCGTGACGAGGGCGGTGAGATGATACATCGCAGATCCTTTTGAGGAGGTCGCGCTTCAATAGCCGGTCAGCTCGAGGTAGCCAACGCCGTCATGCGTGCCGGCAAAGCTGATCGGCCCTTCCCAATAGGAGAAGCCGGTTCCCATCCAGGCTTTTGGGTTAAGCGGCTTGCAGGCAATCGAAAATGATCGTGAGGGGATCGCGATCTGCCATTCCACCGGCAGCTTGCGCCCCGCGATCTCGGCGGTCGCTTTCGGACTCATCTGGATATCGCCACCCGCGATCATCTGCGTGTCGCCCGCGGCGCTGATCCAGTTGCCGAACGGATACTCCTGGCCGTCCTTCTGCCGCAGCCGGTACAGCATCAGCTTGTCGCCGGATGCGAGATGTAGCGACAGCCAGTCCCAGCCGGTCTGGTCGGCATCGAGCGGCTGGCTGCTCCACTCGCGGTCCATCCAGGCCTGGCCCGAGACATCGACGGATTTGTCGTCGATCGTGAGGCTGCCGCGGGCGCGGTAGAACGGCTGGCTGTAATAGTAGGACGCCTGCCCGCGCTCGGACTTGCGGCTGAAACCGTGATCGCCCTGCAGCACCACGGGACGATCGGCCTCCAGTGTGAGCGAATAACTGAAATCGGTGCCCGAAGCCTTCAGCGTCAGCGGCGCCAATGTGCGATCGTCGGTGCGCTCAAAACCCTTCATCTCCCAATCGTCGATCCACGCCGCAAATGGCTTTGCGGTGACGCCGGCCTGTCCAATGCCGCCGCGTGCAAACACCTCGCTGAAGCGGTGAGTATCAGCGCGCGTCACCGCCGCATGCGCCATCCAGATCTGCTGATTGGCCCAGCCCTCTCCTTGCGGGCCCGACTGCGCCGCCTGGCGGAACAGCGTAAATTGCAGGCCGCACGCCGCGCCGCTGCCATCGACAAGGTTCGCGGTGAGATACCACCATTCGATACGAAACTCCGGATGCGGGCCGTGATCGGCCGGGAAGCTGAACGTCTTTCCCGGCGTCACCTTCGCAAAGCCGTCGGCGGTCTCGCCGAGCCCGGCATAACCTTGCGCGCCAGCGCGGCGGGCAGCCGCGAGTGCGGCGATGCCGCCGGCAAAGGCGCGCCGCGTGATTTTATCAGCGCTCATTGGCAAACACCTTGACGAGGCTCGCCGGCTGCATCCGCGCCAGTCGTATCATCGGCAGCAGCGCGGCAAGCAGCGAAGCGATCAGCGCGACCGCGACCAGCTCCACCAGCTGCAGCGGAAACACGTGGAACGGCAGCCGCCAGCCGAACGCCTTCACATTGACGATTGCGATCAGGCACCACGCCACCAGCAATCCGAGCGGCACGGCCAGCAGCGCCGTGAACAGCGCAACCGACAATGTCTTGGTCAGTTCGATCGCGGCAAGGCGCGGCCGCGTGATGCCGATCGCCCACAGCGGCGCGAGCTGCGGCAGGCGGGAATTCGCCAGTGTCAGCAGGCTGGTCAAAAGCGCGATGCCGGCCACGCCGAGCGTGAAGGCATTGAGCGCTGACGTCACCGCAAAGGTGCGGTTGAAGATCCGGATCGATTCCGCCTTCACCGTCGCCTGATCGGCGACGCTGCGGTCGTCGAGCGCGAATTGCTTCTGCAACGCCGCGATCAGGCCGGGGATATTTTCCTTCGCGACGATCAGGCCGATGCGCGTCTGCGGCGTCTGCGGAAAGTGCCGGATCAGCGCCGCGACGTTGACGGCGAGCTGCCCCTTGGGGTTGCCGTAATCGGCATAGATGCCGGCGATGTCGAGCTCCCAGGTGCCGCCCGGCGCCGGCACCTCGATGACATCGCCGACGCGGACGTTGAGGCGGCGGCTCAGCTGCTCGCTGATGAAAGCGGCATCGCCGGGCACGAGCTGGGTCCAGGCGCGCGGCGCGGTCTCCAGCAGCGGCCAGCGTTCGCGATAGAGCGCGTGATCGGGCAGGCCGAGCAGCTCCACCGGCTGCCCCTGAACCTGCGTATCGGCGCGTCCGCCCGACAGGATCGCCTGCACGTCGCTGCGCTCCTTCAGCCAGCTCCGGATCGCAACGCCTTGCGCATTGTCGGAGGCGCTGATGTAGACGTCGGCGGCAAGCCGCCCGTTGAGCCAGCCGACGAAGGTGCGGCTGAAGGTCTCCACCATGGTGGACACCCCGACATTGACGGCCAGCGCGAGCAGCAGCGCCATCAGGGCCAGCGACAAGCCGGAGAGCTGTTGCCGGCTGTCCGCCCAGAACCACAGCGCCAGCGGCCCCTTCGCCCAGCGCTGGCCCACGAGCAGGATGATTTCTAGGAATGCCGGCAGGATCAGCGCCGCGCCGAACATCAATGCGGCCAGCACGCCGAATCCCGCAATCAGCGATTGTCCGTAGTGAAGCAACAGCAGCGCGACCGCGAACACGGCGCAGGCCGCAATGCTCTGCAGGACCAGCCAGCGGCGCTGCCGCTGCTGCCAGGCGTAGGGCTGCGCGGTCGCCAGCACCGGCATCCTGATCGCCTTGATCAGGCTGGTCGCCGCCGCCACGATCGCGCCGGCGATGCTGATGCCGATACCGGCGAGCCACCATTCGGAGCGCAGTGTGAGCTGTCCCGGGATCTGCGCGCCATAGAGCCCGCGCAGCGACGCCGCGACATCGGGCAACAGCGCGGCCGCGATGAAATAGCCGCAGACGAGCCCGATCAGTCCTGCGACCAGCGCCAGCGCCACCAGTTCGACCACCAGCACCGTGTTGACCAGCCGCGCCGAGGCACCGCAGGCCCGCAACGTGCGCAGCATCGGCAACCGCTGCTCGAAGGCGAGGCCGACGGCGGAGTTGACGATGAAGAGACCGACGAAGAACGACAGCAGGCCGAAGGCGGTGAGGTTGAGATGGAAGCTGTCGGTGAGGCGCTCCAGCTCCGTCTCCGCATTCGGCTCGACCAGCTGCAACTGCTCGCCAACGACGCTCGCCAGTGGCGCCGGCTTGCCCTTGGGCTTGCCGATCAAAAGCCGCGACACCTGGTCCGGCTTGTTCAGCAGCCGCTGCGCGACGCCGATGTCGACGACCAGTACGCCGGCCACGAGTTGCGGCAGCACGCGCAGCGGCGGCAGTTTTGCGCCGTTGCTGATCGGCGGTGCCGCGCCTTCCGGTTCCTGCAGATCGCTCAGCGTCTCCCGCGCCACCAATGTCTGGCCGGGCGGCGCAACGAAACTGCTCAAATCCGGGGCGCCGAGGCGTGGCGCGTTGCCGACGTCGGCCGGCATCGTGATCGGCTCGATGCCGAGCAGCCGCACCGAACGCCCGTTGACCTGGACGCGGCCTTCCAGCACCGGCGAGACCGGCCAGCCCGCGCGGCGGAGTTTTATGAACAGCTCCTGCGAAAAGGTCGCTGCATCAGGCGCCACCAGCATCGCCGTGCGCACGCCGCCGAACGTCGCCGCCGCGCGGTCATAGGCATTGCGGGCCTGCTGGTTGATCGCCTGCACGCCGCTCCACAATGCGGTCGCCGCGATCAGCCCGATCAGGAGCGTCGCGAACTGCATCTTGTGCCGTCGCCAATGGCTCAGGAGAACCGCGAGGACCCACAGCGCGCGCCTCATGCGATCCGCCCCGCATGCAAGGTGACGTGGCGGTCGAGCGTGCCGGCCAGATGCAGGCTGTGCGTCACCATCAGGAAGCCGCAGCCGGTGCGCGTGACGAGATCGCGCGTCAGCGCCAGCACGTCGTCGGCGGTGTCCTCATCCAGGTTGCCGGTCGGTTCGTCCGCCAACAGCAGCGAGGGCTTGGTCGCCAGCGCCCGGCCGATCGCGACCCGCTGCTGCTGGCCGCCTGATAATTGCTCTGGATATCGCTTGAGCAGGCTGCTGAGCCCGAGCCGCTCGATCAGCTCTTTTGACCAGGCCGCATCGTGACGGCCGGCGATCCGCGCCTGGAAGACCAGATTGTCGGCGACCGACAGGCTCGGGATCAGATTGAACTGCTGAAAAACCAGGCCGATCCGGTCGCGCCGCAGCTCGGCCCGGCCGGCGTCCGAGAGCTTGGTCACCTCGGTGTCCTCCAGGCGAATTGTGCCGCTGTCGGCGGCATCGAGACCCGCAATCAGGTGCAACAGCGTGCTCTTGCCGCTGCCGGACTCGCCGGTCAGCGCGACGCGCTCGCCGGCCTTGAGGTCGAGGTCGACACCACGCAGCACGTGGACCGGCTCGCCGGCCGAGGAGAAGGTCTTTGAGAGGTTTCGGATGCTCAGCAAGGTCAATGCGCCGGACGGAATTAACTCAATGCTGCGTAGCACACTTGCCGTGGAAATGCCGGGGTTGCGTTGGCCTTGAAGCCGTTGTTAGCTCCCAAAACGGCCAAATCAAAAACGTGCCGACAAAAAGACATACGGGGAGATTGATGAGCGCTCAGGGAACGCCCGACGTTGCGGGCAGGACGGCAGGGGAAGTCAAGGCAACGCCGAAGGGCGCCTGGACCGTCACTTTTCTCCTCTTTCTCTTCATGGTGGTGAACTTCGCGGACAAGATCGTCGTCGGTCTCGCCGGCGTGCCGATCATGACCGACCTGAAGCTCGATGCCGAGCAATTCGGCCTGCTCGGCTCCTCGTTCTTCTTCCTGTTCTCGATCTCGGCCATCGTGGTCGGCTTCATCGTCAACAAGGTGCCGACGCGCTGGGTGCTGCTGACGCTGGCGGTGATCTGGGCGCTGGCGCAGTTCCCGATGGTGGGCACCGTCTCGTTCACCACGCTGCTGATCTGCCGCATCGTGCTGGGCGCTGGCGAAGGACCTGCCTTCTCGGTCGCAGCCCACGCCATCTACAAATGGTTCCCCGACGAGAAGCGCACGCTGCCGACCGCGATCCTGTCGCAAGGCTCGGCCTTCGGCGTCATCCTCGCCGTGCCGGCGTTGAACTGGGTCATCGTCAATCACTCCTGGCACTACGCCTTCGGCGCGCTTGGCGTCGTCGGCCTGCTCTGGGTCTGCGCCTGGCTGACGTTCGGCAAGGAAGGCCCGCTCGAGGATACGCAGGTTCTCGCCGTCACCGAGCCGAAAATCCCTTATGTGCAGCTGCTGACCTCGCGCACCTTCCTCGGCTGCGTGATCGCGACCTTCGGCGCCTATTGGGCGCTGTCGCTCGGCCTCACCTGGTTCACGCCCTTCATCGTCAAGGGCCTGGGCTTCTCGCAGAGCCAGGCCGGCTACGTCTCGATCCTGCCCTGGGTGTTCGGCGCGACCGTCGTCATCCTCACGGGGTGGGTCTCGCAGGTGATGATGGCGCGCGGCTACACCACGCGCATCTCGCGCGGCGTGCTCGGCTCGGTGCCGCTGATCATCGGCGGCCTGATCCTGGCGATGATGGCGCATGTGCAGGGTGCTGGCCTGCAGATCGCGCTGCTCGTCGTCGGCTCCGGCCTGTGCGGGGCGATCTACGTCGTCTGCCCGCCGATGCTCGGCGAGTTCACCCCGGCGTCGCAGCGCGGCGCGGTCATCGCGATCTACGGCGCGCTGTACACGCTGTCGGGCATCATTGCGCCGAACGTGATGGGCACCGTGATCCAGCGCGCCGGCAACATGGTCGACGGCTACCTGACCGGCTTCACCATCAACGCGGTGGTCATGGTCGGCTCCGGCGTCATCGGTCTGATGCTGCTCTGGCCGAACACGGAAAAGGCCAGGCTGACCCGTGGTGCGGCTCCGCAGGCCGCGGCGCTGAAGGGCGCCGTGTCGCCGACGTAAGGGGCGCGATTGCTCCAGGCACACTGTCGTCCCGGGGCGTGCGAAGCGCGAGCCCGGGACCCATAACCACAGGGAGTGGTTTGGCGATGACTCGGAGTGACCAGCGTGGCGCCGCAACGAATCCCTGTGGATATGGATCCCCGCGTTCGCGGGGATGACAGCGAGAGTGAGGCGCGGCTTTCGCGCCTCAGACTCGGTCTTCGCTAGCTCGCCATCCCCTGCGCACCCCGGATCAACTTCCCCGGTCGCCTTCCCGTGGCCTCACCGTGCCGCCGCGTCACCACGCCCGACACGATCGTCGCGTCATAGCCGTCGACATCCTGCAACAGCCGCCGCCCGCCGACCGGCAGATCGTAATGCACCTTCGGCGGATGCAGATGCAGCCGGTCGTAGTCGATCACGTTGACGTCGGCCTTGTACCCGGGAGCAACGAGCCCGCGATCGGTGAGGCCGACCGAGAGCGCGGTCTTGCGCGACTGCGCGGCGACCACGAAGGGAATCGTGAGCTTCTCGCCGCGCGTGCGGTCGCGGGTCCAGTGCGTCAGCAGATAGGTCGGGAAGCTCGCGTCGCAGATGATGCCGCAATGCGCGCCGCCGTCGGAGAGGCCCGGCACCGATTGCGGATCGATCAGCATCTCGCGCGTCGCGTCGAGATTGCCGTCGGCATAGTTGAGGAAGGGCACGTAGAGCATGCCGCGGCCCTCGTCGGAGAGCATCGCATCGTAGGCGAGCTCTTCCGGCTGGCGGCCCTGCTTGCGCGCCTGCGGCCCCAGCGCGTTCTCCGGCGGCTGCTCGTAATCGGGGGGATCGCCGAGCAAAAACATCTTGTCGTAGTTGGGCCGGAAGAACAGCGGATCGTCGGTCGCGGTCGCCGTCTCGCTCAGGATCGCCTTGCGCACTTCCGGCCGATGCAGCCGCGCCAGCCGCTCCCTGAGCGGCAGATGCGCGATCGCCTTGTAGCTCGGATGGGTCTGGAACGGATTGCGCGACAGCTCGAGCCCAAGCAGCAGGCCGACCGGGCGCGCCGCGATCTGCGCGGTGATGGAGAGGCCGCGCTTCGCCGCCGCATTGATCTCGTCCAGCGTCTGGCGCCAGCGGTTTGGCGCCTTGTCGTTCTGCGTGATCGAGAACGAGATCGGGCACTTTGTGCTGTCGGCCACCCGCAGCATCATCGGCAGATCTTCGTGGAGGGTGGAGAGGTCGAGCACGAATTGCAGCACGCTGCGGCCTTCGCGATGCATCGCGCCGGCAATGGCGGTGAGCTCGTCCTCGCCGGCCTTCAGCGTCGGCGTGAAATCGCCGGTCGAGGTGCGGTGGTTGAGCGTGCGTGAGGTCGAGAAGCCCAGCGCGCCCGAGCGCACCGCTTCGCCCGCGAGTTTCGCCATTGCCGCATTGTCCTCGGCGGTCGAGGGATCGCGGCGCGCGCCGCGTTCGCCCATGACATAGACGCGTAGCGCCGCATGCGGCAGCTGCGCGCCGACGTCGATGTCGAAATCGCGCTTCGACAGCCAGTTCATGTAATCCGGAAAGCTTTCCCACGCCCAGGGAATGCCGGCGCTCAGCACCGGCTCGGGAATGTCCTCGACGCCCTCCATGAGCTGGATCAGGCGGATGTGGTCGGCGGGCTTGCACGGCGCAAAGCCGACGCCGCAATTGCCCATGATCGCCGTGGTGACGCCGTTCTGCGACGACGGCGTGATGTCCTGGCTCCAGGTGACCTGGCCGTCATAATGGGTGTGCACGTCGACGAAGCCCGGCGTGACGAGCTTGCCGCGCGCGTCGATCTCTTCCTGTCCCTTCGCGGAGATCTTCCCGACCTCGGTGATCTTGCCGGCGGTGATGGCGACGTCGGCTTCAAACAGCTCGCCGCCGCTTCCATCCGCGACGGTGCCGCCGCGGATCACGAGATCAGGGGTGCTCATGGTGTTTCTTCCCAGTTTGTTGTTTTGCGTTTCTCTGTCCGTCGTCCCGGACAAGCGAAGCGCAGATCCGGGACCCATAACCACAGGGAGTAGTGTCGCGAAGACTCGGAGTGACCAGCTTCGCGCGACGATTGCTCCCTGTGGTTATGGGTCCCTGCTTTTAGCAGGGACGACGACTGAATTCTTGGCTATGCCTTGGCTTGCGGCTTCCGCTCCGTGAACGGCGACAGCACCACGGTTGCGACCATGAAGATCACGGACGCCCCGAACACCCAGTGTGGCGCGCTCTGGTCCATGATCCAGCCGAACAGCAGCGGGCTGACGATGCCGCCGAGATTGAAGCCGGTGGAGACGATGCCGAAGGCGCGACCCGCGGCGCCAGGAGGCGCGGCGTTGCGCACTAGCATGTCCCGCGACGGCGCGATCACGCCGGAGAGGAAGCCCGCAGTCGCCATCGTGACGGTCAAAGCCCAGCCCGGCAGTGTCACCAGCGCGATCAGCAGCACGATCAGCGCATTTGCGGCAAAGCAGGCGGCTGCGACATAGCCATGGCGCTCGGTGTAATCAGCGAGGAAGCCGCCGGCGAGCACGCCCACAGCGCTGGAGCCGAGAAACGCCGTCAGCGCGACGTTGGCGGCGGAGTAGGACGCACCGTAGCCGCTCATCAGCGCCACCACGCCGAAATTGTTGATGCCGGCGACCGACAGGCTGAGCAGCATGAACAGCGCGGTGAGCGTGATCAGCGCCGGCGTGATCACGGCCTGCTTCGGCGCATTTTCGTTGCCCGGCTTGGTCTTGTGCGCGCCGGCATCGGGAATGTTCATGACGACCAGCAGCAGGGCCACCAGCACGGCGATCGCGCCCGACGCGATCAGCGCACCCGTGCCGCCGGAGACGGTGACGAGCGCCGCGACGATCGCCGGCGCCACGGCGCCGCCGAGATAGCCGGCAAAGGTGTGGACCGAGAAGGCGCGGCCCATCCGCGCCTCATCCATGTGCTCGGCCAGGATGGCGTAGTCGGCGGGGTGGTAGACGCTGTTGGCGAGACCCAGCAGCACCGCGCAGGCAATCAGCGAGGCATAGCTGAGGTGCAGGCCGAGCAGGATCAGCGCGAAGCCGCCGAGCGCGAGCCCGCCCAGCAGGATTCTGCGCGCGCCAAAATGGTCGACGAGATAGCCTGTCGGCGCCTGCGTCAGGCCGGATACGACCGCAGAGACGGTGAGCGCGAAGCCGAGCTCGATATAGCCGACGCCGAGCTGGCTCTTCAGGAACGGAAACAGCATCGGCAGGACCAGCAGATGGAAATGGCTGACCCAATGCGCGATCGAAATCCCGGTCAGCGTGCGCAGCGCGCTGTCCGCCTTGCCTTGTTGCGGTGCGGCGAGAACGTCGACCATTGCAGTTCCGTTTCACGTCCTAAAGGGGGACGCGCAAACTATCGGGCAGAGCCGTTATTTGTCCATGAACGCGGGCGCATGGCAGGTAGCGCGGGTGGGGCGCCGCGATCTGGGGGAGGGAACGCACCGTTCGTGGGGCAGGCTTCAACTCACAACGGCTCGTCATCCGAACCGTAGCGGTCGCGTTTCGGCGTCGCGATGTCGCCGTCGTCGTAATCGTCGTCGTCGAGCGGAGGCGAGGGCTTCTTCGCCTTGTCGTCCGCTTGCTTGTTATCAGCGACTTTGGGCGGCTTGCGCGGCTTGGCGGTCTTGGCCATGGGTGATCCCGGATGGTGATGCGTCATCCGCTTCTACCCCGAAAATATGTGCGGTTCCTGACTTACCGCAAGAAGGGGGCGTCAGTGCACCACAGGCCCGCCAGCCTTCTTCCAGGCATCGATGCCGCCGGCGATGTGGGCAGTGTTGCTGAGGCCGGCTTCCTTGGCGGCGGCGACAGCCATCGCCGAGCGTTCGCCGAAGGCGCAGAAGAACACGACGCGGCGGCCGGTGGCGGCCGCGACCTCGCGCAGCATGCCGCCGGGCTTCAGACTGTCTTCAACGGACGGATAGGGCGTATGCAGCGCGCCTTCGAGCATGCCGTGCTTCATCCGCTCATTGGTCTCGCGCAGATCGACCAGCAGGATATCGGGACGGCCGAGCGAGCGGATCGCCTCGACGGCGCTGACTGCGCGGCCCTCTTTTTCCAGCTCCTCCTGATGCAGGCCGACATGCATGTTGGCGGGCACCGCGACGTCCATCATCTTCGGATTGGGCAGCTTCAGGTTTGCCATCAGCTCGATATATTCGTCGACCGAACGCACCTGGAGCCGCGGATTGTAGCGCTTCTCCTCGCCGATGGTGGAGACCGTGTCGCCCTTGTAGTCATGCGCCGGGAACACCATCGTCTCGTCCGGCAGCTTGAGCAGGCGGTTGAAGATCGACTCGTATTGCGCGCGCGACGAGCCGTTCTGGAAATCGGTGCGGCCGGTGCCGCGGATCAGAAGCGTGTCGCCGGTGAAGACGCGGTCGCCCATCAGATAGGAGTAGGAATCGTCGGTGTGGCCGGGCGTGTACATCACGTCGAGCGACAGGCCCTCGATCGTCACCTTGTCGCCGTCGGCGACCCGCATCGCCACCACGTCGGCCTTGGTCTGGTCGCCCATGACGGTCATGCAATGGGTGCGGTCGCGCAGCTCGCCGAGGCCGGTGACGTGATCGGCATGCAGATGGGTGTCGACGGCTTTCACCAGCTTGAGGTCGAGCTCGCGCAGCAGCTGGCAGTAGCGATCGACCTTCTCAAGCACGGGATCGAGGATCAGCGCCTCGCCGCCGGGGCGGCTGGCGAGGACATAGCTGTAGGTGCCCGAAACGCTGTCGAAGAGCTGGCGAAAGATCATGGCAAGACCCGGCGTGGATTGGTTTCCAGTTCTTACTACGCCACGGGTCAAAAAGAGAAGCAAGTCACTGTGTAGGGAGCAAAACAGGGAATATTATTTTACGTAGCTGTTCCGCGGCGTCATGGCCGGGCTTGTCCCGGCCATCCACGGCTAGCCACGCGGCACGAAGAACGTGGATGCCCGGGACAAGCCCGGGCATGACGACCACTCGTGAATGCCTGCGATTGCCCTCCATATGACGGGAGCGCTTACGGCCGCACCACCGTGTACCCATTCTCCGCCAGGAACAGGATCTGCCCGACGCCCACCTGCACCGGCGTCGCCGCCGGAATGAACTCCGGCCGGTTTCCGGTCTCCCGCTCGATCGTGTCGACCGTGTTGAGGCAGATATCGAAGCGCACGCCCTGTACGATCAGGCTTTCGACCTGCTTGCGGCGTTCGCTGCCGGTGAACAGGAGATCAATGCCGGGGCCGAACGCCACCACCTCGATCGCGACCTTGTCGGGATCGTAGGCCTTCAGGAGATTGTTGGCGACGCTCAGCACCAGCGCATGCTTCTTCGCATCGCCGTCGGAGAGCTGAAGCACGATTTTGTGCTCGGCGAACGGCTTGTCCTGGAGCGGCACCTGCTGTGCCGAGGCCCATGGCGTGGCGAAGGCGAACGTCGCCAGCAGCATCGCGCGACAGATTTGCCACCGCATCATCCCTGTCCTGCAATGCCTGGATTGCCCTCGACGCCCTTCAGCGTCACGCCGGAGCCGAGCCGCTCCTGAAACATCCGGCCCGAGCGCAGATATTTGGCGACGACATCCCACACCGGTGCGCCCTGCTGGCCGTTGACCGAGGCCCAGCCCGCGACCTTGTAGCGGTGGCTCGCGCTGAGCGCCTTGCCGCCATTGAGCTTCAGCTCGGAGATGCGGCTGCCGACCGCATCGGTCGGCGTGCAGGTGTAGCTGAGCCCGCCGGCGCGCACCATGTCGCCGCCCTGCTGGTAATAGGGGTCGGGGTTGAAGAGGTTGTCGCAGATGTCTTCCAGCACCTCCTTGATCTGGGCGCCGGTCATCTCCTGCACATAGGTCTCGGGATAGGTGATCGCGGTTTCCGCGAGCACATCCTCCATGGTCAGCGGCTGGCCGGACAGTGCGGTGACGCCCCAGCGGAAGCCCGGCGACAGCGCGATCTCGGCATCGAGCTCGCTGCGTAGCGCGGTGCAGATCAGCTCGTCGACGGGGCCGGCGAAATTGTCGCGGCGATACAGCAGGCGGTCGGGCGTTGCGATCTTCTCCGACCAGTCGGTCACATGCGGCGCGCGCACCCGGCCGATCAGCTCGGCCATGCCAGGGTCGGGCTTCAGCAGCTCGGAATAGACCGGCAGCAGATGGTACCTGACATCGCCGACCTTGCCCTTGTCGAGCGCGAGATCGAGGACGCCCAGAAATTTTCCGTTGGAGCCGGCATTGGTGACGAGCGTCGTGCCGCTGGCGTTGTTCACTGCGATTGGCTGCGGGATTGCATCATGGGTATGGCCGCCGAGGATGACGTCGATGCCGGTGACGCGGCTCGCGAGCTTGAGATCGACGTCCATGCCGTTGTGCGACAGCAGGACGACTGCATCGACCTTCTCGGTGCCGCGCAAGGCATCGACATGCTTCTGCAACTCCTCCTCGCGGATGCCAAAAGTCCAGTCCGGCGTGAACCGCTTGGGATGCGCGATCGGCACATAGGGGAAGGCCTGGCCGATGATCGCAACGCGATGGCCGCCGAGCTCCTTGATCATCGAAGGCTTGAACACGCGCCCGCTCGCCTTGTCGAAAGCGGGGGCGTCGTTGAACGCGGCCTCCTCGGTCAGGAAGACGTTCTGCGCCAGAAACTCGCCCTTGAAGCGCTCGAGATTGTCGCGCAGCGCCTGCTCGCCATAGGTGAATTCCCAGTGCCCGGTCATCGCCTCGATGCCGAGCAGATTGGCGACCTCGACCATGTCGCGGCCCTGCATGATGTTGGCAAGCCCGGTGCCCTGCCAGAGGTCGCCGCCGTCGACGAGCACGGAGTGCTTTTCGCCGGCATCGCCGCGCAAGCGATCGATCAGTGTCTTCAGATGCGCGAAGCCGCCGAGCTTGCCGAAGCGGCCCGCGGACTTCTCGAACTCGAAACAGCTGAAGGCATAGGCATCGGCGCTGTCGGAGCGGATGCCGAACCGCTCGAGGAAAGCGCGGCCAACCAGATGCGGCGGCCGTCCCGCCATCTCGCCGATGCCGATATTTACGCTGGGCTCGCGGACATAGACCGGGTTGAGCTGCGCATGCGTGTCGGTGGTGTGCAGGATGCGCGCATTGCCGAACCGCTCGAGGTCGTAAATGCTCGCGGTCTCGGCGCCGCGCGCGAGCCGCGGCAGGCTGAGCGATGTGGCGACAGCAGCGGTGCTCTTCAGGAAATCGCGGCGGCGGATGGCCATCCAGAAATTCTCCGCGCCTCTCAACGGCAATTCGACGGTTCCACGAGATTTTTAGTCTAGCGGATTTCCATCGCCTTCCACGCCTCTTTTTCTGACGTCGCCTGGAAGATCGAGGCCTTCGCCAGCGCCTCGGCCTCCTTCGAAGCGGCAACCGCGCGGTCGAAATCGCCGCCGTCGGCCGCCTTCTTGGCTGCCGCCAGCGCAGATACGGTCACGGTCCACTGGTTGCGCATGCCGGCTGCCTCCTTGGAGGCGGCCTCCGCAGCGGCATAGGCCGCCTTGTAGTCCGCCTCGTTTGCCGCGCGCGCTGCTGGCGCGAGGCTCAATGCGAGCACCATGGCGAGAGGAAGTGACAGCTTCATGGCCGCGCTCCCGGCCCTGAAATCGGTAGGCCGTTGGCGACGTAGGACAGGAAATATTCGACGTCGCGATATTCATCGGCCTGCGGCTCCAGCGGAACCGCGCGGGTCTGGCTGTTGCAGGTGACGAAGCGGCGGCTGGTGGTGCCCATGCCGCTCCATTCGGAGCGGTAGATCGGCATCGCGTTCAGAATGCCGAGTGCCGGCGCCAGGATCTCGGCGCGAATGCGCTCGCCCGGGCTCTGCACATGGCAGCTCGCGCAGGAGAAATTCATCTGGCCGCGGCGCGTGTAGAAGTAGCGCTTGCCGTTCTCGTACGCGGCGAGCGCACGGGGATCATCGGGAATCTTGATGTCCATCGGCTTGCCGCGCGAGGTGAACGCCATGTAGGCGGTGAGCGAAGCCATCTCGTCCTTGACGTAGGAGTAGGGCGCCTCGCCATTGGCCTCACGGCAGCGGTTGAGCGCGAGCTCCAGCGTGACGACCTTGCCTTCCCCAGTGTCGAAGTAAGGATAGTTCTGGCGGATGCCGATGCCGCCGTTCGGGAAGCAGTCGGCATAGGTCTTGCCGTTCTTGAACGGGGTCGCGAACATCTCCTTGCCGGCGTCGAGCGCGAACTCGTAGGGCGGGAATTCCTCCTTCTCCTGCCACTGCCGCTTCATGTCCTCGTTCATCGAATAGGGACCGTTGACGAAATCCTCGTGCTTCACGGTCGGAAACTTCTGGAAGAAGAAGTTCTGGAACGCTTTCGCATCGGCAACGGGATCGACCTTGTCGGCCGCGATGACGCGCGGAGAGGTAAGGGCGAACGCGACCAGCGTGGCGCTCAACGAACCAAGGAGAAAGAAGCGGGCATTCATCACGAAATCTTCGCGGTGGTCGTGTCCGAACCGCCCTTGTTGTCGGTCCAGGAGACCTTGAGGTCGTCGCCCTTCTTGGCGCCTTTGAAGCTGAACTTGACGTAGGGGTCCTTCGAGACCGCGGTGCCCCACTCGGCGACGAAGACGTCCTTGCCGTTACATTCGAACTTCAGTCGCTGGATGAAGTGCGCCGGAATCACCTCGCCCTTGGCGTCCTTGACCAGGCCGGTGTCCATGGGGTGCTGGATCAGCACCTGCACCTCGGTGATGTCGCCGTTGGCCGTGGCGCGGACGCGAATGCTGGATGCCATCTAACTTCTCCTAACCGCCGCAGCCGCCGACCGTGACTTTGACTTCCTTGGTCGCGCTGTAGAGCTTGCCGTCGGCTTCCACGATCGCGGTCACGTTGGTGGTCTTCGCCATCTTCAGGCGGTTGGCGACAGCAGGGATCGTGCCATCGGGAATCTTGTAGCTCGCCGCGAGCGCGCTCGGATTCTCGGCCACGAAGAACGAGATCGAGGTGACCTTGTCGAGCGTCGTCGTCACCGAGATCGGCACCACGCCGCCGTTCTCGGCGATCTCGGGCGCATCGAGCTTGACCTTGTCGGACGGCTCGGCGGTCTTGCCGTAGAGCGCCTTGATCGCGTCCGCCTCGCTCTTCTGCTTGAACGCTTCTTCCGGATATTTGTCGTTGGCCGCTGCACGCGCGGGCGCGAACGGCAGGTTGCCGAGGCCGAGCAGCGCGACGCCGGCTGCGCCCTGAAGGATCAGGCGCCGCGTCGGATGAGGGCCGGTGGTGATGGTCATCTCAAATCTCCTGGACATTCTCTTGGCGTGCCGGCGGTCACAGGGTCTGGAGGAAATCAACGATCGCGTTGATCTCCTGCTCGGTCAAAATCCGGTTCCGGCCGAACGGCGGCATCATGGTCTGCGGATTGCGCTTGGTCTCGTCGAAGATGATCGCGACCAGCTCGTTGCGATCAGGGTATTTTGACTTGATGTCCTTGAGCTCCGGTCCGATCGTGCCCGGCAGGTCGCCGCCCTTGATGACGTGGCAGGTCAGGCAATTGCCCTTGCCGCGGTCGAAGGCGAGCTTCTGGCCGTCAGCCACGGCGGATTGCGCCCGCGCGGGGCCTGCGGCAAGGCCGGCGGCGATCGCCAGCAGGACGTAAAGGACGGGCGTCCGTGGAAAGGCGGTCAAGGCGTCATTCCGAGGCGTTATGTCGATGATCTCGTTCGCGGAAATATAGTGTTCCAAAGCACAAAGGGCATCGGCTGACAATCAAGACTATGCGCGCGGCAAAATGGAGTTAATATCTTCCGCATTGCAACTAAAGAGCTTATTTGTCCGGCGGATTCGGGCCAGGAGCGCTGGCCGGCTGTTTTCGGGGCGTTTGGGCGCCCATCGTGTTTTTTTCCCGTTCTCGTTTTTTCAAGGGGACCTCAATTGGCTGAATATGTCGTCGAATTTGGCAGGGACGGCGGACGGGTGGAGTCGGATGGGCGGCTCGATGCACCGGCATTTCATCGCAATCACGAGCCGCTCTGGGCGGCGCTGGAAAAGCATCTCGCAGGCCTGACCGGCAACGTGGTCGAGCTCGGCAGCGGAACCGGCCAGCACGTCGTCCATTTCGCGCAGCACACGCCCGGCCTGATCTGGTGGCCGAGCGACCTCAACCAGCGCCACCTCAAGAGCATCGAGGCTTGGCGCGTTCATTCGGGCCTGCAAAACATCCGCTCGCCCCTGCGGATCGATCTCACCGACCCTGACTGGTGCCCGGAGATGCGAAGCGGGCAGGGCCCGACGAGTCTTGCCGCATTGTTCTGTGCCAACGTCATCCACATCGCACCGTGGAGCGTGGCCGAGGGCCTGTTCGCCGGCGCCGGCCGTTACTTGCGGGCCGACGGCAAGCTGTTCCTCTACGGCCCGTTCAAGCGCGACGGCAAGCACACCGCGCTCAGCAATGCCGTGTTCGACACCTCCTTGCGCGAAGGCAATCCCGAATGGGGCGTGCGTGATATCAGCGACGTCGAGACGCTCGCCCGCGGAGCCAGCCTTCGCCTCGTCGACACGATCGAGATGCCGGCGAACAATCTGACGCTGGTGTTTTCGCGGAGCTAATTCGGGTCGTCGTCATGCCCGGGCCTGTCCCGGGTATCCACGTTCTTCGAGTGGCAAGGCAAGGCGTGGATGGCCGGGTCAAGCCCGGCCATGACGATGTGGAGGCGTCAGCGTCCAAGCGCTAGCCTTCATCCTTCCACCCGATCCTGTCCTTCAAGAACCGGAAGCCGATCACCTCGAAGCCGGCGCGCTCCTTGTTGTCCTTGCCGTAGCCGTGGCCGCCGGCTTCCGGTTCGTAGAACCAGGCCTCGTAGCCCATCGCCTGCAGCTTTGCGGCCATCTTGCGCGCGTGGCCGGGATGAACGCGGTCGTCGCGCCGTGTCGTGGCGATCAGGATCGACGGATAGGACTGGCCGGCCTTCACGTTGTGATAGGCCGAGTAGGTCTTCAGCCACTCCCACTCTTCAGGTTTGTCAGGGTCGCCATATTCCGCGATCCAGCTTGCGCCCGCGAGCAGTTTTGTGTAGCGGCGCATGTCGATCAGCGGGATGGTGCAGAACAGCGCGCCGAAGCGCTCGGGGTAGCGCACCAGCATGTTGGTGATGAGGATGCCGCCGTTCGACCCGCCTTGCGCCGCGATCCGCTTTGGCTTGGTCACGCCGCGTCGCACGAGATCGGCCGCAACGGCCGCGAAATCGTCGTGCGAGAGTTTCTTGCCGGCGAGCCGGCCGGCATCGTGCCAGCGGGTGCCGAACTCGCCGCCGCCGCGCAAATTCGCCTGCACGATGGTGCCGCCGCGCTCGAGCCACAGCTTGCCGAGCGAGGGGTTGTAGTACGGCTTCACCGCATGGGCGAAGCCGCCATAGGCGCTCATATAGACCGGCGCATCGCCGGTCTCGCCGGCGGGACCCGTCTGCACATAGGGAATGCGCTCGCCGTCGACCGAGATCGCCTCGTGCTGTGTGACCACGAGGCCGTCGGCGGTGAACGTCTTCGGCGCCTGCTTCAGCACGGTCGGGCTTGCGACGCCGCGCTCCAGCAACAGCAGTGACGGCGGCGTGAGCGGATCCTGCACATTGGCGAGCAGGTCGCCATTGCTCTCCGACGGATGGCGATCGAGCGGCCAGATGTCGACGACGCCAATCTCGGGGAGGCCGGGAAGCGTCTCGCGGCTCCAGCCCGCGGCTGACGGCGTGCAGATCTCGAAGCGCGGCCTGAGCTCGTCGAGGATCGACAGCACCAGCTTGCCGCCCGCCCAGAACAAGCCTTGCAGAGCGCGCCGCGGCGCGGGCTCGAACAGGACCGCGAAATCGCGGTGGCCTGCGAGGAACGCGGAGAGCGAGATGCCGAGCACGGTGTCGGTGGGATAGGTCCGCCCCTCGACCTGCCAGTCCTTGCGCAGCTTCATCGCGAACCAGTCGCCATGCGCCTGCATCCAGATGCCGGTCGGCAGATCGAGCTTCGTCGTCGTGCCGGCCGCATCGCGCAGCCAGATGGCGTGATTGAAGAAGTCGATCTGGTCGACGATCCAGACCCGTGGCGCCGGTCCCGTGTCGTCGGCCATGCCTGACATCGCCATGTGATCAGCCGTGGTCTCGAGGATCGTTTGCGCCTGATCGACAGGCTGGCCGCGCCGCCACACGCGAACGGTCCGCGAATATCCGGAAGTCGTCGCCATGCCCTCGCCATGGGCGCTCGACAGCAGCAGCGTATCGGCATCGATCCAGTCCACGCCGCCCTTGGCCTCCGGCAGCGTAAATCCGTCCGCAACGAAGCTCTTCGTGTCGAGGTCGAATTCCCGCAAGGTGACGGCGTCGCTGCCGCCGCGCGACAGGCTCAGAATCGCCCGCGAGTGTCCCGGCATCGTGGCGATCCCGCTCAGCAGCCAGTCCTCGCCTTCGCTCGCCGCGAGCTGGTCGATGTCCAGCATGATCTCCCACGCCGGATGCGGTTTGCGAAATTCCGCCAGCGTGGTTTGCCGCCACAGGCCGCGCGGGTTGGCGGCATCCTTCCAGAGATTGTGAAGATCATCTCCGCGCCGGCTGACATAGGGGATGTTGTCGGGACGATCGTAGATCGCCGCGAGGACATCGCGGTCGCGCTCGAAGGCCGCGCCCCCGAACGCGGCGAGCGTCAGTTGATTCTGCCGCGCGACGAAATCGAGCGCCTGCTTGCCTTCGATCTCCTCCAGCCAGAGCCAGGGATCGTCGTCGGGAGCGCTGAGCGTGGGCCGGTCGTCGACGGACATGAACGATACTCCTGCAGGTCGCGGCGGATAGGATTTGATCGAGCGCAAGCCGTCAATAGCGCGGGCCGGTATCATCCGCCCGATTGCGTCAGAGGCATGGCCTGCGCCCGTTTGCGCCGGTTGCCCGCCCTCCCACGCCCCTCCATAGTGCCGGGAATCAACAAGTCCTCTCGGGCGGAAATGCCGATGTTAGACGTGACTACAGCCCACGAAATCGCTGCCGACGCCCGCGTGCGTGCCAATGTGGTGCGCCTTGCGGCGGCGCAGGCGCTGACCGGCGCCAACTCGGCCGTGATCTTCGCCACCGGCTCGATCGTCGGCGCGACGCTCGCGCCCGACATGTCGTTCGCGACGGTGCCGATCTCGATGTATGTGCTGGGGCTCGCCGCCGGCACGCTGCCGACCGGTGCGATCTCGCGCCGCTTCGGCCGCCGCGCGGCCTTTATCGTCGGCACGGGTCTGGGCACGCTCACCGGCCTGTGCGGCTCGTTCGCGATTTTGCATGCGTCGTTCGCGCTGTTTTGCGTCGCGACCTTCCTCGGCGGCCTCTACGGCGCGGTGGCGCAATCCTATCGCTTCGCCGCCGCCGACGGCGCGAGCGCGGCCTACCGGCCGAAAGCTGTGTCCTGGGTGATGGCGGGCGGCGTGTTCGCCGGCGTGCTCGGTCCGCAGCTCGTGCAATGGACCATGGACGTCTGGTCGCCCTATCTGTTCGCCTTCAGCTTCCTGGTGCAGGCTGCGGTCGCGCTGGTCGCGATGGGCATCGTCGCCGGCGTCGACATGCCGAAGCCGGCACCGGCAGATCTGCACGGCGGCCGGCCGCTGCTCGACATCGTGACCCAGCCGCGCTTCATCGCGGCCGCGCTGTGCGGCGTCATCTCCTATCCCATGATGAATTTGGTGATGACCTCGGCGCCGCTCGCCATGAAGATGTGCGGCCTCAGTGTCAGCGATTCCAATTTCGGCATTCAATGGCACATCGTTGCCATGTACGGGCCGAGTTTCTTCACCGGCGCGCTCATTGCGCGTTTCGGCGCGCCCAAGATCGTCGCCGCCGGCCTGCTGCTGGAGGCCGTGGCCGCCGGCATCGGTCTCTCCGGCCTCACCGCGATGCATTTCTGGGCCACGCTGATCGTGCTCGGTGTCGGCTGGAATTTCTCCTTCATCGGCGCCTCCGCGCTGGTGCTGGAGACGCACCGTCCGCAGGAGCGCAACAAGGTGCAGGCCTTCAACGATTTCCTGGTGTTCGGCATGATGGCGATCGGCTCGTTCTCCTCCGGCCAGCTGCTGGCGAATTACGGCTGGTCGGCGGTGAACATGGTGGTGTTCCCGCCGGTGGTGCTCGGCCTTGCCGTGCTCTCGCTGGCGTCCTGGGCCCGCCGCCGCAAGGCGCGGCTGGACGCGGCGATGGGCGAATTCCCGGATGCGATCTGAGTTGGCAGGAGACTGTCAGCAGCGTTGATATTTCGATCCAGGTCGAAGTGATTTTCGGGTGAAGGGCTATTTAGATGTCGTCATGGCCGGGCTTGTCCCGGCCATCCACGTCTTTGCTACGTCGAAGGAAGAACGTGGATGCCCGGGACAGGCCCGGGCATGACGGAGTAAGCGCCAATGCTCGATAACCCTCAACAGCCCAGGATCGACGAATCCGCGCTCCGCTACGAAGGCTGGCGCATCGTCGCGGTCTGCTTCCTGCTCGCGACCTTCGGCTGGGGGCTCGGTTTCTACGGCCAGAGCGTCTATGTCGCCGAGCTCCAGCGCGCGCGGGGCTGGCCGGCCTCGCTGATCTCCTCGGGCACGACGTTCTTCTATCTGTTCGGCGCGCTGCTCGTCGTCTTCGTTGGCGAGGCCGTCAGAAAATATGGCCCGCGGCTCTGCCTGATCGCCGGCACGCTGGCGATGGCGGCGGCCGCGGTCGCGATCGGCGCGGTGCGCGAGCCCTGGCAGCTCTATCTCGCCGACGCCGTGCTCGCCCTCGGCTGGGCCGGCACCAGTCTCGCCATGATCACCAACACGATCAGCCTGTGGTTCGACCAGAAGCGCGGCATGGCGATCAGCCTGGCGCTGAACGGCGCCAGTTTCGGCGGCATCGTCGGCGTGCCGCTGCTGGTGACCCTGATCGGCCACATCGGCTTCGCCAGCGCGATGTACGCCGCCGCCGGCGCCATGCTGGTATTGCTGCTGCCGGTGATCCTCCTTCTCGTCGGCCGGCCGCCCGATCTTCACGGCTGGTACGCGACGGCGAAGGCCAGGCCGCAATCGTCGACGGAGATCCGCGCATGGGCGTTGCGCGACGTCGGCTTTCTCACGGTGACGATTGCGTTCGCGCTGGTGCTGTTCGCGCAGGTCGGCTTCATCGTGCACCTGATCTCGTTCCTCGATCCCGTGATCGGCCGCGAGCGCGCGGCGGTGGCGGTCGCGGTGCTGACCGCGATGGCAGTGATCGGCCGCGTGCTGTTCTCGATGGTGATCGACCGCCTCAACCAGCGGCTTGCCTCGGCGCTGTCGTTCCTCAGCCAGGCGGCGGCGCTTTGCGTCGTCATCAATTTGCACAACGACTATGCGCTGATCGCGGCTTGCGCGGTGTTCGGCTTCTCGGTCGGCAATCTCATCACGCTGCCGTCGCTGATCGTGCAGCAGGAATTCGACTCCGCCTCGTTCGGCGTGCTGATCAGCCTGAATACGGCGATCAACCAGGTGACCTATGCGTTCGGCCCGGGCGTCGTCGGCTTCCTGCGAGATCTCTCGGGCGGCTATACGCTGCCGTTCTATCTCTGTATCGCGCTGGAGGTGGCGGCCGCGGCGCTGATCATGGTGCGGGGGAAGCCAAAAGCGAAGCTCTAGTAGGGTGGGCAAAGGCGCGAAGCGCCGTGCCCACCATCGACCTCTCAACGTGCCTCGCGAGAGGTGGTGGGCACGCTACGCTTTGCCCACCCTACGAGACTACGGCATCACCCCTCCCGCTGCTTCAGCAACGCCTCGACATCCAGCCGCTTCGTGATCATCGCCAGCTTGCCATCCGGCCCGAGCGGCCATTGCTCTTTCGGCTTGTCCCAATACAGCTCCACGCCGTTCTCGTCGGGATCGCGCAGATACAGCGCCTCGCTGACGCCGTGATCGCTGGCGCCGTCGAGCGCAATGCCGGCCGACAGCACACGATGGAGCGCATCCGCCAGCGCCGGCCGCGTCGGATAGAGGATCGCGGTGTGGAAGAGGCCCGTCGTGCCCGGCGGCGGCGGCGAGCCGCCCTTGCTCTCCCAGGTGTTGAGCCCGATGTGGTGATGATAGCCGCCGGCCGAGATGAAGGCCGCGCCCGAGCCCATGCGCTGCATCAGCTCGAAGCCGAGCACGCCGCAATAGAAGCCGAGCGCACGATCGAGATCGGCGACCTTGAGATGAACGTGGCCGATCCTTGTGCCGGCATGGACGGCTGGGCTTTGCGACATGGTGCTGCTCCGTTGACCAACTCCAGATAAGGCCGGCTCCGGGACAGCGCTACCTGCCTATCCCGAAACCCATCGTTTCCGGATGCGAAACTATGAGAGCTCCGGCACCTCGCCCTCCGGCAGCTCGAACTCGAACGTGTTCAATGTCATGGATACCATTGTGTAATAGCCGCACAGCCCGATCACCTCGACCACGCCGCGCTCGCTGAGGACCTTCACCGCCGCATCGTAAAGCCCCTTCTCGACGCCATGGCCTTCATGCAGCGACTTCGCGACGTCGTAGATCATCTGGCCCTTGGGATCGTCGAAGACAGGCGTGCGGCGATCGCGGATCGCGTCGATGATCTCAGGATCCATGCCGCCCTGGAGCGCCAGGCGCTTATGCGCATACCATTCGTAATGCGCAGTCCAGTGCCGCGCCGTCACCAGGATCGCGATCTCCGAAAGCTTGGCAGGGAATATCGTGTCGTAGCGCAGGACTTCGCCGAGCCGCGTGGCGTGACGGGCCATGTCGGGGCTGTTGAGCCAGGCCATCATCGGCGCCGGCGGCTTGCCGCGCTTGCCGGCAATCGACTCGTCATAGGTCTGCCGCTGGCTCTCGTTCATTTCGCCAGGCGAAAGTAGTTTCAGGCGCATTGTTATTTCCTCTTTGTTTTCAAGCTCGCCGTGGCGGCGACTATAGCCGAATGCAGCGCCACGGAAGTGGTTGAATTCCACGGTGCGATGGCTCAGAGTCGCGCCCAACAAGTCTTTTTGATTGATGGAAACGACCATGAGTGAATCTGAACCCGCCGATCTTGAGAAATTCCGCGAGCAAACGCGCGCCTGGCTGGAAGCCAACTGCCCGCCGGAGATGCGCAAGCCGGTGACCTCGGACAGCGACGTGTTCTGGGGCGGACGCAATACGAAATTCGCGTCCGAGCCGCAGCGCCTCTGGTTCGAGCGCATGCGCGACAAGGGCTGGACCGTGCCGGACTGGCCTAGGGAATATGGCGGCGGTGGCCTGAGCGCTGCCGAGCACAAGGTGCTGCGCGCCGAGATGGCCAGGATGGGCGCGCGTCCGCCGCTGTCGAGCTTCGGCATCTGGATGCTGGGGCCGGCGCTGCTCAAATACGGCAACGAGGCGCAGAAGAAGGAGCACCTGCCTGACATCGCGGCGGGCCTGATCCGCTGGTGCCAGGGCTATTCTGAGCCGAACGCCGGCTCCGATCTCGCCTCGCTCCAGACCCGCGCCGAAAGTGACGGCGACGATTTCGTCATCACGGGGTCGAAGATCTGGACGTCTTACGCCAACTACGCCGACTGGATCTTCTGCCTCGTCCGCACCGATCCCGCGGCGAAGAAGCACGACGGCATCAGCTTCATCCTGTTCGACATGGCCTCGAAGGGCGTGACGACCAAGCCGATCCTTTTGATCTCGGGCTATTCGCCGTTCTGCGAAACCTTCTTCGACGGTGTCCGCGTTCCGAAGTCGCAATTGGTCGGCACCGTCAACCGCGGTTGGGACGTCGCAAAATATCTGCTGCAGCATGAGCGCGCGATGATATCAGGCATGGGCGAGCGCGGCGTCGGCCGGCCGCTCGGGCAGATCGCGGCGGATTCCGTCGGCACCGATGCACAAGGCAAGCTCGACGATTCCATGCTGCGCGGCCGGATCGCGAGCTTCGACGTCGACGAGGCAGCGCTCGCCGCTTGCGCCGAACGCGCCGTCGATCTCGCCAAGGCCGGCCAGGCGCATCCGGCGTTCTCGTCCGCGATGAAATATTACGGCACCGAGCTCAACAAGCGCCGTCACGAGATACTGATGTCGGCCGGTGGCGTCAACGCGCTGGAATGGGAGAGCGAGCGCTCCAGGCAGGGTGCCCGCCCGCGCGCCTGGCTGCGCACCAAGGCCAACTCGATCGAGGGCGGCACGACGGAGGTGATGCTCGGCATCGTCGCCAAGCGCATCCTCGATCTGCCGGGGGCGTGAGGCTTTCTGTCATTCCGGGGCGCGACGAAGTCGCGAACCCGGAATCCATTCTGCCGCCTGATGGATTCCGGGCCTGCGCCTGCGGCGCATCCCGGAATGACGACGACAAATAGATTTCGAATCGGAAACACGCACATGGCCCTCGTCCTCACAGAAGAACAATCGATGCTCCGCGATAGCGCGCGCGGGCTGATCAGCGACAAGGCGCCGGTGTCGCACCTGCGATCCCTGCGCGACGCCAAGGATCCCACCGGCTTCTCCAAGGAGCTGTGGCATTCCTTCGCCGAGATGGGCCTTGCCGGCCTCCTGGTGCCGGAAGAGTTCGGCGGCAGCGGCCTCGGCTTCATGGAAGCCGGTGTGGTGATGGAGGAGATCGGTCGCACCTTGATGCCGTCGCCGTTCCTCGCCACCAGCGTGGTCGCAGCCTCGGCGCTGAATCGCGGCGGCAATGCCGCGCAGAAGTCGGAATTTTTGCCGAAAATTTCCAACGGCTCGCTGCTCGCGACGCTCGCGATCGACGAAGGCGCCAAGCATCGCCCGCTTCAGACCAGCCTCCAGGCGGTGCGCGCCGGCAACGGCTTCAAGCTCTCCGGCGCCAAGGCGCTGGTCGTCGACGGCCACGTCGCGGACCTCTTCATCGTCGCGGCGCGCACCGCTGGCGCCGCCGGCGAGCGTGAAGGGCTGACGCTGTTCCTGGTCAATCCCAAGGCCAAGGGCGTTGCGATCGAGCGCACCATCATGGTCGATGCGCACAACGCGGCACGGATCGAGCTTGCCAATGTCGAGGTCAACGCCGATAGCGTGCTCGGCGAGGTCGATCAGGGTGCAGCGCTGCTCGACGGCGTGCTCGACATCGGCCGCGGCGCGGTCGCCGCCGAAATGGTGGGCTTGAGCGAAGAAGTCTTCAACCGCACCGTCGAGTACCTCAAGAACAGAAAGCAGTTCGGCAAGCTGATCGGCGAATTCCAGGCACTCCAACACCGTGCCGCCGAGCTCTATGTCGACATCGAGATCACCCGCGCCGCCACGATGAAGGCGCTCCAGGCGCTCGATGCCGACGTCGCCAAGGCCGCATCAAGCGTCGCCGTGGCCAAGGCCCGCGCCGGCACCACCGCCACCCGCGCGGTGCAGGAAGGCGTGCAGATGCATGGCGGCATGGGCATGACCGACCAGTTCGACATCGGCTTCTTCATGAAGCGCGCGCGCGTGTGCGAGGAGCTGTTCGGCGACGCGAACTACCACACCGAGCAGCTGGCAAGGGCGCGGGGGTATTGAGGCGAGTGGATGTGAGGCGCGAGGACGTGCCTCACACGCGGTGTCGTCGCCCGGCTTGACCGGGCGATCCAGTACGCCGCGGCCTGTCCGCATACGATTGACGTCTCGGAATACTGAATCGCCCGGTCAAGCCGGGCGATGACAGTTGAGAGTGTGGAGAAAGCTTGCCCCGAGCTCGTCATTGCGAGGAGCGAAGCGACGAAGCAATCCAGGCTGTCGCCGCGGAGGGATTCTGGATTGCTTCGCTTCGCTCGCAATGACGGCGGTGAGACCGCCGATTACCTCATCGGCGGCGCGTACTGCACGCCACCGGCATTCCACAGCTGGTTCATGCCGCGCGGGATCTTCAGCTTGGACTTCTCGCCGATGTTGCGCTCGTACATCTCGCCGTAATTGCCGACGTTACGGATGATGCGGACGACCCAGTCCTTGGTGAGGCCGAGCTGCTCGCCGTAATTGCCCTCGGTGCCGACCAGGCGCATCACTTCCGGCTTCTTCGACTTCAGCGCCTCGTCGATGTTCTCCGAGCTCACGCCGAGCTCTTCGGCGTTGATCATCGCGTAGAGCGTCCACTTCACGATCATCATCCAGTCGTCGTCGCGCTGGCGCACCACGGGCGCGAGCGGCTCCTTTGAGATCATGTCCGGCAGGATCATATGGTCGCCGGGCTTGGAGAGATTGAGCCGCAGCGCGTAGAGCTGCGAGACGTCGGCGCTCAGCGTGTCGCACTTGCCGGAGTCGTAGGCCTTCACCACGTCATCCAGCTTGTCGAACTTCACCTCTTCATACTTCATGTTGTTGGCACGGAAGTAGTCGGCGACGTTGAGCAGCGTTGTCGTGCCAGCCTGCACGCAGACCTTGCTGCCGGTCAGGTCCAGCGAAGTCTCCTTGTTGCGTGAACGCGGCAGCATGAAGCCGGCGCCGTCGTAGTAGGCCACCGCCGGGAAATAGAGGTCATAGTCGAGCTCGCGCGCCATGCTCCAGGTCGAGTTGCGCGAGAGGATGTCCACCTTGCGGCTCTGCAATTCCTTGAAGCGCTCGCTGGCGTCGAGTGGAACGAACTTGGCCTTGCCGGGATCGTTGAAGATGGCGGCTGCCACCGCGCGACAGAAATCGACGTCGAATCCGGTCCAGTTGCCCTTGTCATCGGGGATCGAGAAGCCCGGCAGGCCCTTGTTGACGCCGCACAGCACCTCGCCGCGGCGAACGGTGCGCTTCAGGGTGCGGGTATCGTAGAACTCATAGATCACCGCCAGGGCGCCGACCAGTACGGCAACGGCGAGCCCGATCAGCAGGCCGCCTCGAAAAGTGCGCATCATGTTGCTCTCTCGAAATAATCGGGAAAAGGACTATTCGCTAAGGCGAGGAAGATCAGAGTTCGGGCTTCTGTCGGATGACCACCTTGGTGCCAACCGGGACGCGATCGTAGAGATCGGCGACGTCATGGTTGACGAGACGGAAGCAGCCCGAGGATACCTTGGTGCCGATCGTATCAGGACGGTTGGTGCCGTGGATGCGGTAGACGGTGGTGCCGAGATACATGGCGCGGGCACCGAGCGGATTGCCGGGGCCGCCGGCCATGAAGCGCGGCAGATAGGGCTGGCGCTGGATCATCTCCGGCGGCGGCGTCCAGTCCGGCCACTCCTTCTTGTTGGTGATGTTCACCAGGCCCTGCCATTGGAAGCCGTCGCGGCCGACGCCGATGCCGTAACGGATCGCGCGCCCGCCCGGCTGCACCAGATAGAGGTGGCGCTCGGCGGTCGAGATGATGATGGTGCCCGGCGTCTCGGTGGTGCGGAAGTACACGACCTGCTTCTGCCATTCCGGCTCGAGCTGGTAGGCGTCGTCGGCGACCAGGCCCGGCTCGTCGCCGCGGTCAAGCTGCTGGGCGGAGGCGTATGAGGTGGTCAGGACCAGGCCCAGCACCGCGATGAACGCCCCGGTCAGGCGACGATAATCCGTCATTTCAAGCTCTCCCCGCTGCCACAGCGTAAATCATTCGGACCATCTGAACTCAGGGGCAGCTTCGTGGCAAGTTCATGGCGCGCCCGGCTGGTATGTCACGAGAATGCTTTGGTTTTTTGACGAGGCCGGGCAATGCCACAAACAGGGGGTGGCGCGAAAAGCAGTGCCGGCGCCATCCTCCGGGCGGCGGGCTGTCAAATCTGCATCCGTCAGGCCCTGGCTTGTCCCGCCTGCGCGGCCGAAGCCGCTTCGGCGAGGCGAAGGCCCGAGCATCCACGTTCTTCGTGCCCTGGGTAAAGACGTGGATGGCCGGGACAAGCCCGGCCATGACGACGTGGGCGTAGCGCGCTCTAAATCTTGCTATTCTCCGCCGCAATCCCAAGACGTCGGACGATTTCGGCACCCACCGCGCGAGCCTCGATCCGCGACCCGATTCGTGGGCTGCGAAAGCGTCGCCCCGAGCGCAATCGGATGGTGACGATGCAGTGCTCGTCCTCGGATCGGCCGCGGCGGTCGACGGTGATCGTCTTCACGTCGTGCCCCTCGATATGATCGGCGCGCGGCGTGCCGTCGCCCCACAGGCGTTCGACGCGGATATCGCTCTCGCGGATGATCCAGAACGCGCCGGTCACGAGGTTGGCGTATCGGTAAACCGCGAATGCGGCGATCGCGCCGAGCGGCAGCAGCAGGATGTCGACATGGCTGGGCGGCCATCCACGCCAGAGCTTGTAGGCGTAGGGAACGGCGGACAAGGCGACGGCGATCAGCGCGACGATCCTTATGTCCCGGGCGGAAAACGCCTCGAGCGGCTCGCCGAGACGCATCTCGGGATTGCTGGCATCGAGCGGATTGACGGGTGACTCGACGTCGGGGACATCGAACTGCGCGGCGATCCGCGCCACGGTATCGCGTACATGCGTGACGTCGGAGATCGGCGGGGACGTCAGGCGCTCCCCCGAGGCCAGCGTGAAGGCCAGCTGGAAACGGGCCTTCGCCCGCTTGCTGCCGGGAACCTGTAATCCCCTGATGTCGTCCTTCGCGACGATCCTGGTCCGGAGTTTTCCGAACGGCCGCTGTTGCCCGATCAGGATCTCGTTCGGCGTGATGATCCACACCACCGCAGGCGCCAGCATGATGCCGACCACGAACGCAGTTCCCACGAGGAGCGCGGCCACCGAGACGATCACCTCCAAAGTGTCGTGCGTGAACAGGCCCGGCGTGAAGCACAGCGCCACGGCGGCCGCAAAGCCGGACATGACCAGCCGCTGCGCGATCGAGGCGCCTTCGCGAAGGCGAATGTCGGGGCTGGTGGTCGCGTCGTCCATTGCGGGCGCTGATTCCGTCGCTCGGGAAACTCCACGGACGGGTCCGTGGAGTCAAGCAACAACGGCGGCAGCGGCGAGCCGGCCTCAGCTGCTGGCGTTCAGCAGCTTTGCCACGGTGCGGTCGATCTCGTCGTAGCGGCCCTCGCCCTCGTGCTGGAACACGATCTTGCCGCTCTGGTCGATAATGTATTGCGCCGGCCAATACTGGTTCTGGTAGGCGTTCCAGGTCTTGGAATCGTTGTCCTGCGCCACCGGATAGGTGATGCCGTGGCGCTTCAGCGCGGCCTGCACATTGGCGGCGGAGCGCTCGAACGGGAATTCCGGCGTGTGCACGCCGACCACGACGAGGCCCTTGTCCTTGTACTTGGCATAGAGGTCTGTGACGTGCGGCAGCGTGTTGACGCAGTTGACGCAGCCATAGGTCCAGAAGTCGACCAGCACGACCTTGCCGCGGAGGTCGGCGATGCTCAGCGGCTTCGAGTTGAACCAGGTGTTGATGCCGGTGAAGTCAGGTGCGGTCTGCTGGCTTGCGGCAGCGGTGACGACAGGGGTGGCGCGCACGGCCTCGTCGCAGATGCCGGGGATGACGGCGCCTGTCACGGCCATGCCGATCAGTGCGGCGGAGACGGCGAGCAGTTTGAAAGTCATGGAAGCGTCCTCCGGTGAAGATGAGGGATGATCACAGGCCGATCTGGCCGGTGGGATAGAATCCGGTGAGCCACGCCACGATCAGCGTGTCGTACTGGAAATAGGCGGCGACCGCGAAGGCGATCACGACGACACCAAAGCCCTGCTGCAGCCGCGGGGAGATCCGCGCGAGGCTGCGCACGCGCGTGGTCGCAGCCTGTCCGCCATAGGCGATCGCGAGCATCGGGATCGCCGCGCCGATGGCATAGGCAATCAACAGCACGCCGGCCCAGCTGGCGTTCTTCGACGTCGCGACCAGCGTCAGGATCGAGCCGAGCACGGGACCGGCGCAGGGCGTCCAGACCAGGCCGAGCGTGGTTCCGAGCACGAGGCCGCCAAGCGCGCCCTCGCGCTGCACGGCGCCGGAATTGCCGAGATCGAGCCAGCCGTTGAGCCGGATCGAGAGCCATTCGAACGGCGCCGGCCACAGCATCAACAGGCCGAAGCCGAGCAGCAGGATCGACGCGGCCTCGCGCAGCACGTTCGGATCGAAGTCGAACAGGCGCGTGATCGCACCCAACAGCAGCGCGGTCGCCGAGAACGAGACGACGAAGCCGAGCGCGATCATCGCGGGCCGCAAGTGCCCCGCCCGCCCGATCGAGGCGCCGAGCAGGATCGGCAGCATCGGCAGCGTGCAGGGCGCGGCGATGGTGAGGATGCCGGCAAGGACGGCGAAGACAAGTTCGAGCATCGGGCACTCGTGAAGGAGGTCACGAGGGCAGTTCGGGATGGCTGCGCGCGTTGTTACGTGGCGTCACACGTTCGTGAGGGGGCGGCTGCTTGGTGTGGGGCGTGCCGGGCGGCATTGCGAGGCAGCCCTGTTGGCCACGGCGCCGGCGCGCTCCCTCCCCCGCAAGGGGGGAGGGAATGATGGAGCGGTGCCCGCCTCACTTGGGTGGCGAGAATGGGCCTCAGCCCGCCAAACACAAAACGACCCGGAGGGGGGCATCCCGTCCGGGTCGCTGGAAGTCTTGGGAGGTTTAACGAAACCGTATGTGAGCTTTGTAGGAGGGAAGTTTTTCCGCCTGATGTTGTGCTTTGTTTCAATTATTTCGTCGGCGGTAACACTTCCGTGTCCGGGGACCGGGCCGAAACTTCGGTCCTATCCCATTGAAATCCTTGGTCTTAGGCGGCGAAACGGTCGACGCCGGCGCCCTTAAGCAAATCGGCCAGTTGCTTGCGCGCATAGAACATCCGGGTCTTCACCGTGCTCTGCGGGATGCCGATGATCTGACCGACCTCCTCCACCGACTTCTCATGGTAGTAGACGAGGTTGATGATCTCGCGATGCGCGGGCGACAGTTTTTGCACGCAGGCGCGCAGAATGGCGCTGGTGTCGTTGCGGTCGAGCGAGGTCTCGGGCGTCTCGGCATCGTCAGGAATCTGGCGCACGTCGTCCTGGTCGATGTCCTCGAAGCGGCGCTGGCGCATCGCGGTCAGCGCCTTGAAGCGTGCGATCGAGAGCAGCCAGGTCGAGACCTGCGAGCGGCCCTGGAACTGGCCTGCCGTGCGCCACACGTCGAGGAACACCTGGCTGACCAGGTCTTCCGCCGTGGTCGCGTCACGCACGATGCGCAGGATGAAGCGATACACCCGCACATTGTGCCGGCAATAGAGGATGTGCATGGACGTCCGGTTGCCGTCCGCAATGCTCTCCAGGAGCATGTCGTCCGAGGTCGCCTGAGCGGCAATGATGCTCTGGCTGGCTTGGGCGTTGATGGCGATGACGTTCGGCATTGACTTAGCTCCCCGTAGCGCCGCAACCGAGCGGCGTTTCCTTGGACCAAAGTGTTAATCAGCGAACGTTTCGGGACGTCTGCACGAAAAGCGAAAAATGGTTTCGTGCGCCGCCAAATTGTTTCGTCGGACAGACCGCGACGAAACATTCGGGGCGAAAAGCCGTGGAATTTCAATGTACGGAAAATACGGGGGTGAGGATTGGGGAGCGCCCGGGGCCGCCGGGAACGAAATTCCGGGCTTCGCGTTCGGTCGCGCCACCCATGCCGTCATTCCAGGGCGCGAAGCGAGCCCGGGACGACAGCGGTAGGCGTCGCGCGACTTACGCCTTCTCGCCCGCGGGCGAGAACAGATAGCCGCCGCCGCGGATGGTGCGGATCACGGCTGGCTTGGTCGGGTCGGGCTCGATCTTGCGGCGGATGCGCATGATGCGCAGATCCACGGCGCGGTCGAAGGCTTCGGCGTCGCGCGCATTGGCCAGTTCGAGCAGGCGCTCGCGCGACAGCACGCGCTTCGGATTGGCCGCGAACACCTTGAGCAGCCCGAACTCGGAGGCGGTGAGCGGGTGCTCGTTGCCTTCGTCGTCGCGCAAGGCCTGCGCTTCGAGGTCGAGCCATTTGGTGCCGAAGCGCACCAATTGATCCTTGTCCGATTTGGCGGGCGCGGTCTCGGCCGCCTTCACCGGCGTGCTTCGCCGCAACACCGAGCGGATGCGCGCCATCAGCTCGCGCAGCTCGCAGGGCTTTGCCACGTAATCGTCGGCGCCGAGCTCGAGACCGACGACACGGTCGATCGGGCTTGCGGTCGCCGTCAGCATGATCACGGGCACGTTGATGCGGCTCTTGAGGTCGCGGATGATCGAGAGGCCGTCTTCCTCGGGCATGTTGAGGTCGAGCACGACGAGGTCCGGCATGCTGCCGTCGATCGCGGTGCGCAAGCTCTTGCCGCCGTCGCACAGCGTCACGGTGAAGCCGTGCATCTTGAGGTAATCGCCGACCATCTCCCGGGCCGGGGCCTCGTCGTCGACGATCATGATGTGCTGGCTTTGGGTCATATCACTCAGATCTCGGTACTCGAATCACGGCAACTCGGTCGCGGGCAGGGTGATGGTGAAGGTCGATCCCTTGCCGGGACCGTCGCTCTCGGCCGTCACCTCGCCGCCATGCATGTCGATAATACGCTTGACGATGGAAAGCCCAAGCCCCGTCGAGCTCTCGCCCGCGGTCGGTTTGGCCGACAGCCGCTGGAACCGGCCGAACAGGCGGCCGAGATCCTCCGGCGACAGGCCGGCGCCCTCGTCGCTGACGCGGACGACGGTATCGCTGGCCTCATGGGTGACGGCGACGATGATCTTGCCGCCGATCGGTGAGTATTTGATGGCGTTGCTGATCAGATTGTCGATCGCCTCGCGGATGCGGTCGGTGTCGCACATGGTGACGATGTTGGGTGGCGCCGTGACGCTGATCGCCTGCTGCTTGTTGACGGCGAGCGGGTGGTTGGCATCGGCGACCTCTTTCACCAGCGCCGCGACGTCGACCGGCTCGCGGCGGATGGTAATGTCGAAGGCATCGGCCATCGCGTCCGAGATCAGATGATCAACCATCGTGGTCAGGCGCTTCGTCGCATCGCGGATGTGATCGACCTGGGCGACCACGCCATCGGACGAGGCGCCGGTCGAGATCAGCTCCTTCAGCATCTCGGTGCGGCCGAGGATGACGCCCAGCGGGTTCTTGAGGTCGTGGGCGACGGTGCCCAAAATCTCGTTCTTGAAGCCGTTGGCGCGCTGCAGCCGCAGCCATTGCGCCGAGAGGCGGCGGTTGGCCTGCATCAGCGCGCGGGTGCGCTGGGCGACGCGGTCCTCGAGCTGCGTGTTGGCGTCCTGGAGCTGCTGGTAGAGGATGACGTTGTCGAAGGCGATCGAGAGCCGGCTGGAGAAGATCTCGACCAGCGAGCGGTCGGTCTCGGACAGCTCGCGCTCGGCCTGCAGCAGCACCACCACCTCGCGGCCGGAGCCGGTCCGCAGATAGATCACGCTGCGGTGGTCGGCGAATTCGTTCTTGCGGCCCTGGAACGCGGCTTCCACCATCGTCCGCAGATCGGGGTCGAGCGCCTTCGACGAGGTCGTGCCGATGAAGCGGCTGTAGCAGCCGCTGCCGGCGAGCACGGAGAGCTCGGGGTCCACGCCGCCATTGTCGCGCAGCACCAGTATGCCGGCGCAATCGACATTGAGCAGCGAGGCGAGCTGGGTCAGCACGCCCTCGGCGAGCCGCTGCATCGACTTGAAGTCGTACAGCGTCGAGGCCGCGTCGATGATGATCTCGAGCCCGCGCCGCGTCTGCACCATGCGCTCGAGCTGCTGATAGGAGCGCAGCGCCGCGGTCAGCGAGGTGAACAGCTTGTCGGCGGTGAGCTCGGTCTTGGCCTTGTAGTCGTTGATGTCGTACTGGACGATCACGCGCCGCTCCGGCGCCTGGCCGGGCTGTCCCGTGCGCAGGATGATACGCACGGTCTCGTTCTTGAGCTCGTTGCGGATGAACTCGACCAGCTCGAGGCCGGCGACATCCGTCTCCATGATGACGTCGAGCAGCACGGCGGCGATGTCGCCATGCGCGGCCATCAGCTTGCGACCTTCCGCCGCGGAATGGGCGGAGAGGATCTCCAGCCCCTGGCCGTTGAGGCTGTAGTCGGACAGCGCGAAGCGGGTGCCGTCGTGCACGGCCGGATCGTCGTCGATGACGGCGATCTTCCACTTCCGTGCGTTCTGGTCCTCCGGTGCGGTACCGGTATCGTCGATCAGGTGGAGGACATCGTCCTGTTCGGCCATTGAGAAGTCCCGTCAGTCTCTGTGCTTTGCGCGCCGCCCTTGGCGACCCGGGGCATGATAATGCGAAAAGTAGTGCCTTGTCCCAGCTTGGATTCCAGCATCATGCGCCCGCCGAGCTGCTGGGTGACAAGGTTATAGACGATATGCAAGCCGAGTCCCGTACCACCTTCATTGCGCCGGGTGGTAAAGAATGGGTCAAAGGCCTGGCGCTGCACGTCAGGGGTCATGCCGGCCCCGTCATCGGCGAAGATGATCTCGATGTCGTCGGTCCCGCGCGGCCGCGCCGAGATCGTGATCGTGCCGGCGCGGCCGTCGGCAAAGGCGTGGTTGGCCGCGTTGAGGAAGAGGTTGGTCAGGATCTGGCCATAGGAGCCGGGATAGCCGTCGAGCAGGAGCCCCTCGGGCACGTCGGCCTGGAGCGTGATCGGCGAGCGCTTCAGGACCGGACGCAGGCTGGCGATGATTTGGTCGGTAGCTTCGCTGAGTGAGAACTGCCGCCGCTCGGCATGCGAGCGGTCGACCGCGACCTGCTTGAACGACTGGATCAGCTCGCCGGCGCGGGTGAGGTTGGCGACGAGCTGCTGCGAGGCGTCGCGCGAGGACTGCACGAACTCCTCCAGCTGCGAGCGGCGCAGGCCGCCGTCGCCCTTGAGCTGGGCCTCGAAGATCTCGGTGCGCCGGGCGAAGCTGGAGGCGACGGTCAGGCTGATGCCGATCGGGTTGTTGACCTCGTGCGCGACGCCGGCGACGAGTCCGCCGAGCGCCGCCAGCCGTTCGGCGTCGATCAAATTCTGCTGCGCGGTGTTGAGCTCGAGCAGCGCGCTCTCGGCCTTCTCCTTCGACGCGCGCAGCTCGTCCTCGGTCTCGCGCTTCGCGATCGCGTTCTCGCGGAACACCTCGACCGCGCGCGCCATGGCGCCGACCTCGTCGCGTGCCTTGGTGCCCTGCACCTCGCGGTCGAGGTCGCCGAGCGTGATCGCGCGCATCGCGGTCATGATCTGCTGCAGCGGCAGGCGGATCGACAGCGCGATCAGCACGCCCGCGGTGAGGATGATGCCGAGGAAAATCACCGCGATCGACAGCACCCGCCGCGAGATATCGGCGAGGGTACGATCAAACGTCTCCTGCGCCTTCTGCTCGCGCTGGCGCATCTTGGTGGAGAGGTCGTCGATGGCGCCGATCGCCTCGGCCTGGCTGGCGTCGATGGTGTTGCGCAGCAATTCGGTGCGGCTCGTCAGCTGCTCGGAGAGTTTTGCGAAACCCTCGCGCAGCGCCATGGTGCGGGTCCCGAGCCGTTGCAGCGCCATGCGCTGCAGGTCGTTGTCGGCGAGATCGATCATGACCGGAATGGTCTTCTCGATCGTCTCGGTGTTGCGGCGCGCGTCGTCAGCGGCACCGGGCGAGAGCGACAGATAGTAGGAGTTGGCGGCCACCAGCATCGCGGTGAAGGCTTCGCGGGACTTGCCGAGCGAGGGCCAGATCAAGGCGTCGCGATGGCCGGTGGCACCTTCGATGATGGAATAGAGCCCGGCCATGTCCCTGGCCGGGCCCTGCACCTGCTCCTCATAGGTCTTGGCGATGGTCGCCTGCACGCTGCGCAGCTCGCCGAAGCCGTTGAGGAAGCGGTCGGTGGTGCGCTCCAGCTCCTCGACTGAGCCCGACAGCATCGGGTCCTTGGCGGCACGGTCGGTGAGCGTGCCCAGCACCGCCTCGCGCAGCAGCAGGATCTCGGCAAATAGGTCCGGGCTCGGCTGGTTGATGTAGCGGTGGATCAGATTGTGCAGGCGCCCGGTCTCGCTCTCGAGCAGCGCCAGGATGCGGTCGGACTCGCGCACCTGGCGGACGTCGCCCCAGGCCGAGCCCAGCACCTGCGTGCCGTTCCAGATCAGCCCCACCAGCACCACGACCACGGCCGAGTTCAGCGCCGCGATCGACAGGATGCGCCAGCGGATCGGCACCGCGCGGAGCATCCCGACCAGGCGTGCGCGCAGCCGCCCGAGCGGGCCGGGCGGCCTGTCTGCGTGCTCGCTGTGTCCAAGTGCAGCCAAGCGGCTCACTCCACCTTGCGAATGCGTTCGATCAGCGCGGCCGCGGCGGGATCGCGCCCCGCCTTGGCATAGATCGCAGCCATCGCCTCCTCGAACGGCTTGCGGTCGATGTCCCTGGCGACGGTGATGCCGGCGGCTTCAGCCTTGTGCTGCGACTGCTCCTCGAGGTCGCGCCACTTCTCGCGCATGAACCGGCTGGAGTGAGCCGCGGCTTCGCGGAATATCTGCTGGTCGTCCGCCGACAGGCTTTTCCAGGCCTTCAGCGAGATCACCAGCACTTCCGGGCTCATCGTGTGCTCGGTGAGCGCGAGGTGGCCGGCATGTTTGTAATGGTCTGTCGTCACGAAAGATGGCCAGTTGTTTTCGGCGCCGTCGATCAGATGGTTGGCAAGCCCGGTGAGCACCTGCCCGTAGGGCATCTCGACCGGCTCGGCGCCGAGCGAGCGAATCATCTCGCTCATCAACTCCGACTGCTGCACCCGGATCCGCAATCCCCTGAGGTCGGCGACAGTCCGTATCGGACGGACGCCGTTGTAGATCGACCGCGCGCCGGAATCGTAGAAGGCGAGCCCGACGAAGCCGTAGGGCTCGAAACTGCCGAGGATCTCGCTGCCGATCGGCCCGTCCAGCACCTTCTGCATGTGCTCGATGGACCGGAACAGGAACGGCATGGCGAGCACGTTCATCGCCGGGACGAAGTTGCCGATCAGCGCCACATTGGTCCGGTTGAGGTCGATCGCGCCGACCCTGGTCTGCTCGATGGTCTCCTTCTCTTCGCCGAGCTGACGGGAATGGAACACCTTGATCTCGTGCCGGCCGCCGGTGCGCTCGGCAATCAGCGCGCCCATGTAGCGCAGCGCCTGGACGGTCGGGTAATCCTCGGCCTGGGTGTCGGCGGCGCGGAATTCGCGCGCAGCTGCGCTCGTCGCGCAGACCGCGAGCAGAAGCGCGACGAAGATCAACCCGGTCCGCGAGAGTTCGGCACGGTTCAGCACTGGCACACTCAACCCCTCAGTGGTGGAGTCTATGGCGAAGCAAAAAGGTTCAATGCAATCTAGCAGATGGTTGAGGGAAGGCCATCCCGCCGCACCCGGCGGAGCGATTGTGCGGCGCGGCCGCCGTTCATTCCCGGTTGAAACAGGAAATGCCGCGCCTTAAGCAGGTACGGTCGCCTTTGCCGCGCGACACGGGAAGAGCCATCGTGATTTCAGCATCGAGTCTTTTGCGGATCCTCGCCGCTTTCATCGTCCTCGCAATGCCTCTTCAGGCGCGCGCCGCAACCGACATCGCGCTGTGGCACGCCATGTCCGGCGAGCTTGGCCGGCAGCTCGAGAAGCTCGCCGCCGACTTCAACGCCTCGCAGTCCGATTACCGCATCGTGCCTGCTTACAAGGGCAACTACACCGAGACGGTGACGGCGGCGATCTTCGCCTTCCGCTCGCGCAGCCAACCGGCGATCGTCCAGGTCAACGAGGTCGCGACCGCCACCATGACCGCGGCCAAGGGCGCGATCTATCCCGTGTTCACCATGATGCGGGACATGAACGAGCCGTTCTCGCTGGGCGATTACCTTCCCGCAGTCTCCGGCTATTACACCGATGCGGCCGGCAATCTGTTGTCCTTCCCGTTCAATTCCTCGACGCCGATCCTCTATTACAACAAGACCATGTTCCGCGACGCGGGCCTCGATCCGGAGGCGCCGCCGAAGACATGGCCCGAGCTTGGGCTTGCCGCAAAGCGCCTGCGCGAGCGCGGTGCTGTGTGCGGCTTCACCACCTCCTGGCCGTCCTGGATCCACATCGAGAATTTCTCCGCCTTCCACAATCTGCCGCTCGCGACGCGGACCAATGGCTTCGCGGGGCTGGATGCCGAACTGACCATCAACAACCCGGTCGTCGTGCAACACATCGCCCAGCTTGCCGAGTGGCAGAAGGACAAGGTGTTCGATTACGGCGGCCGCGGCCAGTCGGCCGAGCCGCGCTTCCAGAAGGGCGAATGCGGCATCTTCATCGGCTCCTCGGCGACGCGGGCCGACATCAAGGCGAATTCGAAGTTCGATATCGGCTACGGCATGATGCCGTACTGGCCCGATGTGAAGAACGCGCCGCAGAACTCGATCATCGGCGGCGCCACGCTGTGGGTGCTGCGCGACCGCCCGCGCCAGGAATACAAGGGCGTGGCGCGGTTCTTCGCCTATCTGTCGCAGCCCGGCGTGCAGGCGGCCTGGCACCAGAACACCGGCTATCTGCCGATTACCCGCGCCGCCTTCGAGCTGACGCGCGCGCAGGGTTTTTACGAGCGCAATCCGGGCTCCGCGATCTCGTTCGAGGAGATCACGCTGCATCAGCCGACGGAGAACTCGAAGGGCATCCGGCTCGGCTCCTTCGTGCTGATCCGCGGCGCAATCGAGGACGAGCTGGAGCAGGCCTTCGCCGGCCAGAAGGGTGCGCAGGCAGCGCTCGATGCCGCGGTCGAGCGCGGCAACAAGCTGCTGCGCCAGTTCGAGCGCGCCAGCCCGGACCGGTAGCGGCAGATGACGAACGTCGCGCCGCTGCCGGCTTTCGCCGATGCGGACAGCTTTAGCGCCTTTCGCTCCGATCCTCCGCGATGGCTGCCGATCGCGCTCGACATCGCACGCAGCCACGGTCTCGATACCAGCGCGCCGCACGTGTTTGTAACAGGCACCAATCTCGTCGTCGGCCTCAGTGAGAAGCTGATCCTGAAAATCTTCCCGCCGCAGCTCGGCGCGCAATTCGTCTCGGAACGCGGGTCGCTGGCGCAGCTTGCCGGCCGCCTTTCCTTACCCATTCCCGAGATCGTCGCGGAGGGTGAGCGCGACGGCTGGCCTTACCTCGTCATCACGCGCCTTGCCGGCACGCTCGGCTCGGAGGTGTGGCCGCAGCTGGCGGAAGATCAGAAAGAGCGCCTGCTGCGCCAGATCGGCGAGACCATCGCCGCCGTGCAGCACGCGCCGCTTGGTCCGCTCGCAAACATTGAACCGCGCTGGGACGACTTCATGCGCGCCCAGATGCAGGGCTGTAAGGCGCGGCACACGCGCCTCGGCCTTGCACCGAAATTCCTCGAAGGCCTCGACGATCTCCTGCGCGACGCGGCCGAGCTGATTCCGATGGAAGCGCCGCCGGTGATCCTGGTCGGCGAATATATCCCCCAGAACTTCCTGCTCGCCTGCCACGACGATCAATGGTCGCTCGCGGGCCTGTTCGACTTCGGCGACGTGCTGACGGGATGGCGCGACTACGATCTGCTCGGCCCCGGCGCCTTCATGGCGGCGGGCCGGCCGGGGAGGGTGCGCAGTCTGCTCGAGGGCTTTGGCTATGCAAAGCCGGACTATGCGCTCAAGCGCCGGCTGATGGCGCTGATGCTGCTGCACCGCGCCAGTGACCTCAACAGCCACGTCTGTATCGAGGGCTGGCAGGACAGGGCGAACGATCTCGTCGAGTTGCAGGATCTGATCTGGGCGGGCTGAACGGGTCCGGGGCATCTGCGACGGCCTGCTCAATCCGGCAGCGCTCAATCTTTCAGCTTATTTTTAGAGCAGAATCGCATCTTTGTATGCAATTGACCGGCTTGTCCAAAACGCGATCAATCGCCAAGATATCAAAAATATTATTCAGAATCAGTATCTTATTTGGAAATTAAGACCTCGTTAAGCGCTGGCACGAACCTTGCGAATCCCTGTTCCAACCAGAAACTTTTGCGTTGGAGCATTTTCATGAAGCGCCGCGATTTCCTCAAGTCCGTGTCCGGATTGGCCGCAGGCGCGGCACTTCCGGCGATGCCACAGGTCATCTCCACCGCCTATGCCGATGCGCGCTCGGAGACGCTGCTGATCGTCTCGGAAGGCGGCCCGAACAATCTCGACATCCACGGCGTCGGCACCAACGTGCCCGGCTATGAAGTGTCCTGGAATTGCTACGACCGCCTGATCAGCCACGAGATGAAGACCGGCCCCGGCGGCGTACCCTATTACGACCGCGACAAGTTCAAGCCCGAGCTCGCCGAAGAGATGAAGATCGACGACATGTCGGTCACCTTCAAGCTGCGCAAGAACGCCAAATTCCACGACGGCACGCCCGTCACCGCCAAGGACGTGAAGTGGTCGCTCGACCGCGCCGTCAGCGTCGGCGGCTTCCCGACCTTCCAGATGAGTGCGGGCTCTCTCACCAAGCCGGAGCAGTTCGTCGTGATCGACGACACCACCGTGCGCGTCGATTTCCTGAAGAAGGACAAGCTCACGATCCCCGATCTCGCGGTCATCGTGCCCTGCATCGTCAATTCCGAGCTGGTGAAGAAGAACGCCAGCGAGAAGGACCCCTGGGGTCTCGAGTTTACAAAACAGCAGACTGCGGGCTCCGGCGCCTACAAGGTGACGAAGTGGACCGCCGGCACCGAAGTGATCATGGAGCGCAACGAGGATTGGGTCTGCGGTCCCTTGCCGAAGATCAAGCGCGTGATCTGGCGCATGGTGCCGCAGGCCGGCAACCGCCGCGCGCTGCTGGAGCGGGGCGACGCCGACATCTCCTACGAGCTGCCCAACAAGGATTTTCAGGAGATGAAGGCGAACGGCAAGCTCAACGTCGTGTCGCTGCCGTTCTCCAACGGCATCCAGTATATCGGCATGAACGTCACCAAGCCGCCCTTCGACAATCCGAAGGTCCGTCAGGCGGTGGCCTACGCGCTGCCCTATCAGAAGATCATCGACGCGGTGATGTTCGGCCTCGCCAACCCGATGTTCGGCGCGCCGAAGGACAAGCCGACCGAAGTCGCCTGGCCGCAGCCGCACAAATACAACACCGACATCGAGAGGGCGAAAGCGCTGATGGCGGAGGCGGGCCTCGCCAACGGCTTCGAGACCACGATCTCGTTCGACCTGAATTTTGCCGGCGTCAACGAGCCGCTCTGCGTGCTGGTGCAGGAGTCACTCGCGCAGATCGGCATCAAGACCACCATCAACAAGGTGCCCGGCGCCAACTGGCGCACCGAGCTGAACAAGAAGGAGATGCCGCTCTTCACCAACGTGTTCTCGGGCTGGCTCGATTACCCCGAATACTTCTTCTACTGGTGCTATCACGGCAACAATTCCGTCTTCAACACCATGAGCTACAAGTCGGCGGAGATGGACAAGCTGATCGACGGCGCGCGCACGGCAGCGGCGACCGGCGACACTGCGACCTACGATGCCGACGTGAAGGGCTTCGTCGATCTCGCTTTCACCGACATCCCGCGCATCCCGCTGTACCAGCCCTTCGTCAACGTCGCGATGCAGAAGAACATCAGCGGCTACCAATACTGGTTCCACCGAAGGCTGGATTACCGCGCGCTGGTGAAGGGGTGAGCCGTCATGCTGATCGTCGGCGACGCATCGGCATGTGGTGGTCTTCCGGACTCGAGTGAGGCGGCCACCGCCCTCTCACTCCCTCCCCCCTTGCGGGGGAGGGGCGGGGAGAGGGGTAGCCACGAACTCAGTCCTCTCCCGGAGCCACCCCTCTCCCTAACCCTCCCCCGCAAGGGGGGAGGGAACGCAGCGGTGCAAGCGGCGCGATCTCATTTCCAAGCTGAGCGCACGAGGAGGTCACCATGCTGACCATGATCGGCAAGCGCCTGATGTTCGCGATTCCCTCGCTGATCGGGGTCGTCATCGTCACCTTCCTGCTCACGCGCGCGTTGCCCGGTGATCCCGCCGCATACTTCGCCGGTCCCGCCGCGACCAAGGAAGCCGTCGAGCAGATCCGCAAGAAGCTTGGCCTCGACAAGCCGCTGATCGAGCAGTTCTTCCGCTACACCAACGACCTCGCCCATGGCGATTTCGGCAACTCGCTCACCACGGGACAGCCGGTCGCGGCCGAGATCCGCAATCGCCTGCCGGCTTCCGCCGAGCTGACGCTGCTCGGCCTCATCGTTTCGGTCGTGATCGCTATTCCGCTCGGCGTGCTCGCGGCGACGCGGCCGGGATCATGGGTCGACCATCTCTGCCGTGTCACGACGACGGCCGGCGTGTCGCTGCCCGTGTTCTTCACCGGCCTCGTGCTGGTCTATGTCTTCTATTTCCGGCTCGGCTGGTCGCCCGCGCCGCTCGGCCGCCTCGATGTGTTCACCAGCGCGCCGCCGACCGTGACCGGCTTCTATCTGATAGACACCCTGATCGCACGCGACTTCGAGGCGTTCCGCTCCGCGCTGAGCCAGCTCATCCTGCCGGCGACGACGCTCGCGATCTTCTCGCTGGCGCCGATCGCGCGCATGACGCGCGCCTCGATGCTGGCGGTGTTGTCGTCGGAGTTCGTGCGTACGGCCCGCGCCAGCGGTCTGTCGCCGTCGACCGTCATCATCAGCTACGCGTTTCGCAATGCGATGCTGCCCGTCATCACCACGCTTAGCATGGTGTTCTCGTTCCTGCTCGGGGCCAACGTGCTGGTGGAAAAAGTGTTCGCCTGGCCCGGCATCGGCTCCTACGCGGTGGAAGCGCTGATCTCGTCGGACTTCGCGCCGGTGCAGGGCTTCGTGCTGACCATGGCGGTCATGTACGTGCTTTTGAATCTCGTGATCGACATTCTCTACGGCGTGATCGATCCGCGTGTCAGGTTGGAGGGCTAAATCATGAGCTCCGTTGCGCCTGCTGTTGAACCCGTCGGCCCTGCGCGGACCTCGGGGCTCGTCGCGATCCTCGAACAGACCCGCTACGTTCTCGGTGAGAACAAGGTCACGGGTTTCGCCTTCGCGCTGCTCATCGTGATCCTCATCGCGGCGATCTTCGGCCCCTACGTGGTGCCGTATGATCCACTCGCTTCCGATACCGCCGCGGCGCTGAAACCGCCGTCGATGGCGCACTGGTTCGGCACCGACCAGCTCGGCCGCGACATTTTTAGCCGCGTCATCGTGGCGACGCGGCTCGATACGTTAATCGCCGTCGCCTCCGTCGTGCTGGTGTTCCTGATGGGCGGGCTTGCGGGCATCGCGGCCGGCTATTTCGGCGGCTGGACCGACCGCATCGTCGGCCGCATTGCCGACACCATCATGGCTTTCCCGCTGTTCGTGCTGGCGATGGGCATCGTCGCCGCCCTCGGCAATACCGTGCAGAACATCATTCTGGCCACCGCCATCGTGAACTTCCCGCTCTACGCCCGCGTCGCGCGCGCCGAAGCCAATGTCCGCCGCAATGCCGGCTTCGTGCAGGCCGCGCGTCTCTCCGGCAACGGCGAATTCCGCATCCTGCTGGTGCACATCTTGCCGAACATCATGCCGATCATGATCGTGCAGATGTCGCTGACCATGGGCTACGCCATCCTCAACGCCGCGGGCCTGTCCTTCATCGGCCTCGGCGTCCGCCCGCCCACCGCCGAATGGGGCATCATGGTCGCGGAAGGCGCGGGCTTCATGGTCTCCGGCGAATGGTGGATCGCGCTATTCCCCGGCCTTGCTCTGATGATCGCCGTGTTCTGCTTCAACCTCCTCGGCGACGGCCTCCGCGACATCGTCGACCCCCAGCGGAGGACGTGATGATTGTCAAGTGCGGGATGAGAAGCGCAACGCTTGGAAGTGAGGAGAGCACCGCTCTCTCATTCCCTCCCCCCTTGCGGGGGAGGGGCAGGGAGAGGGGTAGCCACGAACTCCGACCTCTCCCGGGGCCACCCCTCTCCCCAACCCTCCCCCGCAAGGGGGGAGGGGACGAGAGGCCGGTGCCCGCCTCACACGCAAATTTCCCGCCGAAATTCCCCAATGATTCCAACCCCGTTCTACTGTGCATGGGGTTGTTTTCGACATTTTTGATCGGGAGGCCCTCATGACCGCCCAGCCCCTGCTCGACGTCCAGGACCTCACGGTCGAATTCACCACCCGCCGCGGCATCGTCAAAGCGGTGCAGCACGTCAACATTTCCGTCGCCAAGGGCGAGACGCTCGCCATCGTCGGCGAGTCCGGCTCCGGCAAGTCGGTGACGTCCTATGCGGTGATGCGCATCCTCGACCGGGCGGGGCGGATCGCCGAGGGCTCGGTCATGTTCTCGGGCATCGACGTGAAGGCCGCGACCGAAGGCCAGATGCGCGATCTGCGCGGCCGCGAAGTCTCGATGATCTTCCAGAACCCGCGCGCGGCGCTGAACCCGATCCGTAAAGTGGGCGACCAGATCGAGGACGTGCTGCGCACCCATGTGCAGCAAGCCATGGTTTCGGACCACGGAGAAAAGGCGATCGAGGCGCTGGAGCAGGTCAAGATCGCCCGCCCGCGCGAGCGCTACCACGCCTATCCGTTCGAGCTGTCAGGCGGCATGTGCCAGCGCGTCGTCATCGCGCTCGCGCTCGCCTGCAATCCGCAGCTCCTGATCGCGGACGAGCCGACCACCGGCCTCGACGTTACCACCCAGAAGGCGGTGATGGACCTGATCGTCGAGCTGACCAAGCGCAAGGCGATGTCGACCATCCTGATCACGCATGATCTGGGTTTGGCCGCAGCCTATTGCGACCGCGTCGTGGTGATGGAAAAGGGCCGCGTGGTCGAGACCGCGAAAGCCGCCGACATCTTCGCCAACCCGCAGCACCCCTACACCAAGAAGCTAATGCGCGCGACGCCGCGGCTCGGCGTGTCCTTGCGGGATTTGTTGGCCGAGGAGGAGGGCGCGTCCTCATCCGCAGCCGTCATGGCCGGGCCTGACCCGGCCATCCATCAGCCTTCGCAAGGTGAGACCTCCAAGCCCCTCCTGCTCATCGAAAAGCTCGTCAAGGAATATCCCCGCCAGGGTGCCACGGCCACGCTCGGAAAACTGTTCGGCCGCAAGCCGCCCGTGGAGCCTGACGTGTTCCGCGCCGTCGACGGCATCAGCCTCTCCATCGGCCATGGTGAGAGCGTCGGCCTCGTCGGCGAATCCGGTTGCGGCAAATCGACGACGTCGATGATGGTGATGCGGCTCTTGGACCAGACCTCGGGCCTGATCCAGTTCGACGGCGAGGACATCGGCGCCATCGCGCCTGCCTCCTTCGCCCGGCTGCCGCAGCGCAGCCGCATCCAGATGGTGTTCCAGGACCCGACCGACAGCCTCAACCCGCGTTTCACCGCCGCCCGCGCCATCGCCGACCCCATCATGCAACTCGGCGACATCAGGGGACGCGATGCGCTGCGAACGCGCTGCGAGGAGCTCGCGACCATGGTCGGGCTGCCGCACAATCTGCTGGATCGGTTTCCGCACCAGCTCTCCGGCGGCCAGAAGGCCCGCGTCGGCATCGCGCGCGCCATCGCCCTGCATCCAAAACTGGTCATACTGGACGAGCCGACCGCGGCGCTGGACGTCTCGGTGCAGGCGGTGGTGCTGAACCTGCTTCAGGACCTCAAGGCACGGCTAGGTATGAGCTATCTGTTCGTCTCGCATGATTTGAATGTAGTGCGCTTGTTGTGCGATCGTGTCATTGTGATGCGGACGGGGCGGATCGTCGAGGAAGGCTCTTCCGAGAAAGTCCTGAGCGATCCGCAGGACGACTACACCAAGGAGCTGCTGACGGCGATCCCGCATCCGCCGTTGCCAGTGCACTGAGATCAGCTTGAGAGAGTGATGGCCGAGCCGCTGGACGATTATATCGACGCCGTATCGAAAGCGCTGGCGCTGCCGGTCGAGGAGGCCTGGAGGCCGGCGGTGCGCGCCAATCTCGAAGTCTCGCTCCGGCTTGGCCGACTGGTCGACGAATTCGCGCTGCCGGACGAGACCGAGCCCGCGCCGATCTTCACGGTCTGACCCCGCTATGACCACCAAGCCAGAGATGACGGCTGCGGACATCGCCAAGGCTGTGGCCGGCGGCAAGATGTCGGCACTCGATGCCACCGAAGCAGCGCTTGCGCGCATCAAGCAGCACGATGGCGTCCTCAATTCCTTCACCGACGTCACCGCCGATCGCGCCCGTGCGAAGGCGCGTGCGATCGACGCCGACATCGCGTCGGGCAAGGAGGTTGGCCCGCTCGCCGGTGTTCCCTTCGCGGTGAAGAACCTGTTTGACGTCGCAGGCCTGCCGACACGCGCCGGCTCGAAGATCAACCGCGACCTCGCGCCTGCCAAGCGCGACGCCACGCTGATCGAGCGGATGGAAGCCGCCGGTGCCGTGCTCGTCGGCGCGCTCAACATGGGCGAATACGCCTACGACTTCACCGGCGAGAACGTCCATGACGGTCCCTCGCGCAATCCGCATGACACGACCCGGATGACCGGCGGCTCGTCCGGTGGTTCGGGGAGCGCCGTCGGCGGCGCGCTGGTGCCGATCGCGCTCGGCTCGGACACCAATGGTTCGATCCGCGTGCCGTCCTCCTTCTGCGGCATCTTTGGTTTGAAGCCGACCTATGGCCGGCTGTCGCGGGCGCGCTCGTTCCCGTTCGTCGCGAGCCTCGATCATCTCGGTCCGTTCGCGCGCTCGGCGACCGATCTCGCGCTCGCCTATGACGCGATGCAGGGACCGGATGCGGATGATGCCGCCTGTACCACGCGCGGTCTGGAGCCGACGCTGCCGCTGCTCGCCAATCCGGTGTCGGACCTGCGCATCGCGATTGCCGGCGGGCACTTTCAGAACAACGTGTTTCCCGAGGCCGTCGAAGCCGTCAGCCGCGTCGCCAAGGCGCTCGGCGCGACGAAGATCGTTGACGTCCCCGAAGCCTCGCGCGCCCGCGCGGCGGCCTATGTCATCACCACCACCGAAGGCGCCTCGCTGCATCTCGATCGCCTGCGCAAGCGCCCGAACGATTTCGATCCCGCCGTGCGCGACCGGCTGATCGCCGGCGCGATGGTGCCGGCGCCGCTGGTCGACCGCGCGCAGAAATTCCGCCGCTGGTATCGCGCGCAGCTCGCCGAGATCTTCAAATCTGTCGACGTGCTGATTGCACCGGCCACGCCCTGCACCGCGCCGAAGCTTGGCCAGGTGAATTTCACGCTTGACGGCGTCGAGTTGCCGGTGCGCGCCAATATCGGCATCCACACCCAGCCGATCTCGTTCATCGGATTGCCGGTGGTCGCCGTGCCGGTGCCGCTCGAGCCGCTGCCGATCGGCGTGCAGATCATCGCCGCGCCCTGGCGCGAGGACATCGCGCTGCGCGTGGCGCACGCATTGGAGAAGATGGGCGTGGTCTCCGCGCCGTCGCCAAGGGGACTTTGAGAGGGATTTAAAATGGAGATCGATCTCCCCGAGGTGATCGCGGAAGTGAAGGCCGCGTTCGATCGCTATGAGCAGGCGCTCGTCACCAATGATGTCGCCGTGCTCGGCGAGCTCTTCCGCAACGATCCCCGCACGCTGCGCTATGGCATCGGCGAGAACCTTTACGGCTATGAGGCGATCTCCGGCTTCCGCGCCGGCCGCTCGCCGGTCGGCCTGAACCGCCGCACCGCGAAAACCGTGATCACCAGCTATGGCCGCGACACGGCCGTGGCCTCCACTCTGTTCTATCGCGACACGGCTCCCGGCAAGGTCGGCCGGCAAATGCAGACCTGGATTCGCTTCGCGGAGGGCTGGCGCGTCGTCGCCGCCCATGTCAGCATCATCGACGAGTCGAAAGAGACCTGATCGTATGACGCTTGACGATCTTCCGCCCGGAACATTGCCGGCCGAGCCGGTGGTGCCGCGCGTCGACCGGGCCCAGCCCAGCCTGCACAAGATCACGCGCGCCGAGGAACTGCGGCTTCAACTCGCCGACGAGATCGTACGCGGAACCCTGGCCCCCGGCGCGCCGCTGGATGAAACCGACATCGCGCGGCGCTTCAGCGTCTCGCGCACGCCGGTCCGCGAGGCGCTGCGGCAGCTGGTGGCGAGCGGCCTCGTCGAATCGCGCGCCCATCGCGGTGCGGTGGTGGCGCAGCCCTCGGTCGAGCGTCTCAAGAGCATGTTCGAGGCCATGGCGGAGCTCGAGGCGCTGTGCGCGGGCCTTGCCGCCGAACGCATGTCGGCCGCCGAGCGCCATGGTCTTGAAGCCATCCACGAAGAGCTGCGCGTTCTCAGCTACGCCGGCAATCCCGATCGCTTCCACGAGGTCAACGAGCGCTTCCACAACGCGATCTATGCGGGATCGCAGAACGGCTACATCGCCGAGATCACGCTGGCGACGCGCGTCCGCGTGCAACCGTTCCGCCGCGCCCAGTTCCGCAACCTCGGCAGATTGGCAAAGTCGCAGGCCGAGCACGATCGCGTCGTCGTCGCCATCATGCGCGGCGACAAGCAGGGCGCTGCGGCTGCGATGCGCGCGCATATCGAGCTGGTGCGCGGCGAGTATGAGATTTACGCGGTGTCGGTGTAGGGCGGCAAACGCGGTACCGTAGGGTGGGCAAAGGCGCAAAGCGCCGTGCCCACCATCTATCCTAACTAATGCTGTTGGTGGGCACGCTACGCTTTGCCCACCCTACGGCAGCTACGCCTTCGCGGCCTCCGCCATGAACTTCCGCCAGCCACCATACGCCGTGATGTCTCGCGCCTCGCCCAGCACCTCCGGCTCGACGAGAAATCCCTTCACGCTGCGGCCATCCGCAAGCCTGATCGTGCCGATCGCCATCGGTGCGGGAATCGCATTGACGAACTTGCCGAAGGCGGATGACGACAGCGACCAGATTTCCAGCTCGATCGACGCGCCCGTGCCCGCCTCGAGGCGCAGCATGCCTGGCTTCGGCGGCGTGGTTTGAAGCGCGTAGAGCTTGTAGTCCGGCGCGGTCTTCGTTGCCTCGATCAGCTTTCCGTTCAGTGCCCGCAATTCGCCGTTCAGCGCCATGCCGGAGAGATGCGCGCCGACGACGGCGATCGGAATCTCGTCACTGCCGTTTGCTGCGAGCGGCGCCAGCGGTGCCTGCGCGACGCCCTTCGCGCCGACGGTCAGCTTCGTATCCGCATGGAATGCACGGCCGATGCTCGCAAGCAGCGCATCGCGCCCCGCAGGCGCGAGCAGCGTGATGCCGAACGGAATGCCGTCGGTGCGCATCGACGCCGGTACCGCGAGGCCACAGAGGTCGAGCAGGTTGACGAAATTGGTGTAGGTGCCGAGCCGGCTGTTGAGCTCGATCGGATTGGCCAGCACCTGGGCGGTCGTATACGCCGTCGGCGCCGTCGGCAGCACCAGCGCGTCGATATTGGCAAACGTCCGCTCGGCGATCTTGCGCAAGCCCTGCAAACGGTAGAGCGCAGAGAAGGTTTCCGCGGCGGTCAGCCGCGCGCCGGCGGCGGTGATCTCGCGCGTCACCGGATGAATCGAATCAGGCGCGGACGCCAGCAGATCCTTGATCACGAGATAACGCTCGGCGACCCACGGCCCCTCATAGAGCAGCCGCGCCGTCTCGTAGAACGGCTCGAGGTCGAACTCGACCAGCTTAGCGCCGAGCGCGGTCCAGCGCTTCAGCGCATCACCGTAAGCGGCTTCCGCCTTCCTGTCGCCGAAGAAGATCAGCTGCCCGTTGCGGGGCACGCCGAGGCGCAAATTCGCGGGGAACGGCGTGATCGCGCCGAGCGGCCGGTCGCGCGAGAACGGATCGGCCTGGTCCGGCCCCGCCATCACGGAGAGTGCCAGCGCAGCATCGTCAACCGTCAAAGCGAATACCGAGATGCAGTCGAGCGTGCGGCAGGCCGGTACGAGGCCAGCAGTCGAGATCATGCCGAGACTCGGCTTCAGCCCGACGATGTTGTTGAGCATCGCCGGCACCCGGCCGCTGCCGGCGGTGTCCGTGCCCAGCGACAGCGGCACGAGTCCGGCACCGACCGCGACTGCCGAGCCCGAGCTCGATCCGCCGGGAATGAGATCCTCGCGGATCGAATTTTTGGGGATGCCATAAGGCGAGCGCACGCCGACGAGGCCGGTTGCGAACTGGTCGAGATTGGTCTTGCCGATGATGATCGCGCCGGCCGCGCGCAGGCGCTCCACCGCGGTCGAATCATGCGTCGGCGTATACGAGAAGGCCGGGCAGGCCGCGGTGGTCGGAAATCCCAGCGCGTCGATATTGTCCTTCACCGCAACCGGCACGCCGTAGAGCGGCAGGCTGGTGGCATCCCTTGCGGCAAGCTTCTCGGCCTCCGCGATCGCGTCCTTCTCGTCGCGCAGGCTGATGAAGATTGCGGGATCGTTGTGATCGCGGATGCGCTGATAGGTTCGCGCGACGGTCTGCGCAGGCGTGATCGTGCCCGCGCGATGCGCGGCCACAATCGCGGCGATCGTTTCAGGCTGCTCAGCCCCCATGGTGACAAAACTCCGGCAACAGGTCTTACCCGGATTGAAGCAAGCGATGTGCCATTGTGTACACAATCCGGGCAGGCGCTATGCTTCGGATATTATCGAAGGATCAGTGGCTTGTAAGATATTTCGAGGATTGTTGGGCCGTCGTGCCAGCGCCCCGATACGGGCAGTTGCGCAAATATTGGGCAGCGTCGATCAGGTGAAGCCGGCGAGGATCTGGAGCAGCCGCTCCCGGTTCTCCTTGCCGATCTTCTCCACGACATGCCGCTCGTGCTCGGCGGCGAGGCGCTTGAATTTGGCAAGCGCCGTCTCCCCCGGTGCGGTGAGGTGCAGCGCGTGGGAGCGGCGGTCCGCCTTCGACTTGACCCGTTTCACCAGCTTGCGCTGTTCGAGGCTGTCGAGCAGATGCACCAGCCGGGCGCGCTCGATGCCGAGACGCTTCGCCACCGCCATCTGCGACAAGCCCGGATTGGCGCCGATGACCGTCAGCACGGAATATTGCGTCGGCTTGATGTCGACCGCGCCGAGCGTCTTGATGAAGTCCTGAAAGATCCAGATCTGGAAGCGCCGCACCGCATAACCGGCGTGCCCGACCAGTGCGTCGAGGCCGATCTCGTCCGCGTCGTTCGGCCGCGCGGCGCCGTTGCCGGCCCGCTTGCGTGGGGAGGGGCGGGGCTCAGTTCGGGCTGCGCTGGCTGTCACGTAATCTCTCCTGCCGTGCAACCTTAGCGCCCCGAAGGCCTGTGCGGAAGATTGTTGTTGACGACAACAATTGTCGTGCCCAACAATATGGCCAAAAGCGGCCCGGAACGAGGCTGCAGCCGATCCCGGATACGGGCGAGGAGGAAACCATGACAACCGCCGCACGCGGTGACGCTTCGAGCCTGTTCGCAACGCCCAAGACCGTCGCCGAGCATCGCGCCGACGGCAGCATCGTGCTGCGCTCGCCAGAGCCCCTGCGCGACGGCGCGCGCTGCATCGGCGACTGGCTGGAGCATTTTGCGCGGCAGACGCCCGATACGATCTTCCTCGCCGAGCGCGACAGCGCCGACACGCCCTGGGCCACCATGACCTACGCGGGTGCCCTGCGGCGTGTGCGCGCGGCGGCGTCCTGGATTCTGGCGCAGAGCCTCAGCGCCGGGCGTCCCGTCGTCATCCTCTCCGACAACAGCATCGATCACGCGTTGCTTGCGCTGGCCGCCCAGCATGTCGGCGTTCCCTCGGCCGCGATCTCGCCGGCCTATTCGCTGATGTCGAAAGATTTCGACAAGCTCAAGAGCATGATTTCGCTGCTTCAGCCGGGCGTGATCTATGTCTCGGCGACAAAGCCGTTTGCCGCGGCGCTGGCCGCGATCGAGCCGCTGCACAAGGCGCAGATCATCAGTGGCAATGCCGGCGATGCCGATGCGCTGGCCTTCCGTGACATCGCGGCGACGCCCGAAACGGGCGACGTCGCAAAAGCCCTCGCCGCGGTGACGCCGGATACGATCGCAAAATTCCTGTTCACCTCGGGCTCGACCGGCACGCCGAAAGCAGTCATCAACACCCAGCGCATGCTGACCTCGAGCCAGCAGGCCAAGGCGCAAACTTGGACGTTCCTGGACCAGGCCGACAGCGATCTCATCATTCTCGATTGGCTGCCCTGGAGCCATACCTTCGGCGCCAACCACAATTTCAATCTCGTGCTGCGCAACGGCGGGTCGTTCTATATCGACGGCGGCAAGCCCGCGCCCGGTCTCTTCGCAACGTCACTCGCCAATCTGAAAAGCGTGATGCCGACGGTCTATTTCAACGTGCCGCGCGGCTTCGACATGCTGATCGCAGCGCTGCGCGGCGACGAGGAACTGCGCCGCCGCTTCTTCGGCGAGGTGAAATTCGCCTTCTATGCCGGCGCCGCGCTGCCGCAGAACCTCTGGGACGCGCTCGAGCAGCTTTCGGTGGAGACTGTTGGTCGTCCGCTGCCGATGGTGTCGGCCTGGGGCTCGACCGAGACGTCACCGCTGGCGACCGACTGTCATTTCCTCGCGGAGCGTTCGGGCAATATCGGCGTGCCCATTCCCGGAACCGAGCTGAAGCTCGTCACGTCGGGCGACAAGCTGGAGGTGCGCGTGCGCGGCCCCAATGTCACGCCGGGTTACTGGAAGGCGCCGGAGCTGACGAAGCAGGCTTTCGATGACGAAGGCTTTTATCTGATCGGCGATGCCGTGAAGCTTGCCGATGCGAACAGGCCGGAGCGGGGTCTGTTCTTCGACGGCCGCGTCGCGGAGGACTTCAAGCTCAACTCCGGCACCTGGGTCAGCGTCGGTACGCTGCGCGTGGCCGGCATCGCTGCGCTGGCGCCGCTGGCGCAGGACATCGTCGTCACCGGCCATGGCGGCGACGAGGTGCGCTTCCTGGTGTTCCCGAATATGGCTTCTTGCCGTGCCCATGCCGGCTTGCCCGAGACGGCAGGCGTGAACGATGTGCTCGCGCATGGCAAGGTCAGGACTGCGATCGCGCAGGGCCTGGCGAAGCTGAAGGGGCAGGGCGCCAACTCCTCCGGCCACGCCACGCGCGCGCTGCTGCTCGCCGAGCCGCCGTCGGTCGATGGCGGCGAGATCACCGACAAGGGTTACATCAACCAGCGCGCCGGGCTGACGCGGCGGACCGATGCAGTGGCGCGGGTGAATGATGATGCGTCGGGTGAGTGGATCGGTCTGTAGCCACGGGCAGATCAAGTCAGAGTGAGGCCACGCTCTCTCCACATCGTCATTGCGAGCGCAGCGACGCAATCCAGAATCGTTCCCCGAAGGGGCTCTGGATTGCGTCGCTGCGCTCGCAATGACGGGGATAGAGCTGCCGCCAACTAAGCCAGCTATTCTGCCGCAATATCCTGCATGATTCTTTTGTTGCTTAAGCAACTAATTTGTGCGAACCGTTCCAGACAAGGATGACGGCGGGGGAACCGCTGCGCCTGATCCTGGAGGAAACGATGCTCGGCAGAGAGGGTGCCGCGGGCAAATGCCGGCGTATGCCTGAAGGCGGCGATGCCGCGCGCTTCACGCGCGCGTCAGGTGGTGCTGCTGCCGGTCACTGCGCCGAGATTTTCGTGCAGCCGGCGCAGCAGATCGATCAGCACCTCGCGCTCGTCCTTGCTCAGGCAGGACAACAGCCGCCGCTCGCGCTCGAACGCCGCGACGATCACCCTGTCATGGGTGGCGCGGCCCTTCGCCGTCAGCGAGATCGAATGGGTGCGGCCATCGTTCGGGTCGGTTCGAATCGAGACCAGTCCGCGCTTCTCCAGCCCCGCGAGCGTCCGGCTCACCGGCCCCTTGTCAAAACCGATGACGTGGCAGATCCGCGAGGCGGGAATGCCGGGCTCAATCGCCAGCAGCGACATGATCCGCCATTCCGTGACGTTGACGCCAAACTCGCGCTGGTAGAACGCGGTAGCGCTGTTCGAGAGCTTGTTGGCGATGAAGGTGATGAAAGCCGGGACATAACGGTCGAGATCGAGCGTCGGCCCGGTTTCGGCGGGTGCGGGCCTTTGGCGGGCTCTGGTCGAAGACGGCGGCATATCGGTCTTTTGTCTCGCGGCGTGTCCGAAGACCTAAGGGCAAGCGCGGCCCTTTCACAAGATCAAAATGAGGGAGGACTTCAATGAGCGCACCTGGCTCCGCCGTATCAGGCGTCCCGCATCTCGACGTCGATCCCTTCGACATGAATTTTTTCGCCGACCCCTATCCCACGCACGAGCTGCTGCGGGAGGCAGGTCCGGTCGTCTATCTCGACAAGTGGAACGTCTACGGCGTGGCACGCTATGCCGAGGTCCACGCCGTGCTGAACGATCCCGCGACGTTCTGCTCCAGCCGCGGCGTCGGCCTCTCCGATTTCAAGAAGGAGACGCCGTGGCGGCCGCCGAGCCTGATCCTCGAGGCCGATCCGCCCGCGCATACGCGGACCCGCGCCGTACTCTCGAAGGTGCTGTCGCCGACCGTGATGAAGCAGGTGCGCGACCGCTTTGCCGCGGCGGCCGAGGAGCGGGTGGACGCGCTGATCGAAAGGCGCAGCTTCGACGCGATCGCCGACCTCGCCGAGGCCTATCCGCTCTCGATCTTCCCGGATGCGCTCGGGCTGAAATCCGAGGGGCGCGAGCATCTGATTCCCTACGCGAGCGTCGTGTTCAACGCATTCGGGCCGCCCAATGAGCTGCGCCGGGAGGCGATTGCGCGTTCGACGCCCCATCAAGCCTATGTTGCCGAGCAGTGCCAGCGCGAGAACCTTGCGCCCGGCGGCTTCGGCGCCTGCATTCATGCCCAGGTCGACGAGGGCGCGATCACGGCCACCGAAGCGCCGCTGCTGGTGCGCTCGCTGCTGTCGGCTGGTCTCGACACCACTGTCAACGGGATCGGCGCGGCCGTCTATTGCCTCGCGCGCTTCCCCGAACAATGGCAGCGCCTGCGCGGCGATCTCACGCTCGCGCGGAGCGCCTTCGAGGAAGCGGTTCGTTTCGAAAGCCCGGTGCAGACCTTCTTCCGCACCACCACACGTGAGGTCGAGCTGTCAGGCGCGACGATCGGCGAAGGTGAGAAGGTGCTGATGTTCCTTGCCGCCGCCAATCGCGATCCGCGCCGCTGGGACAAGCCCGACAGCTACGACGTCACGCGCCGCTCGTCCGGCCATGTCGGTTTCGGCTCCGGCATCCACATGTGCGTCGGCCAGCTCGTCGCGCGCCTCGAGGGCGAAGTGATGTTGACGGCGCTGGCGCGGCGTATCGCGAAGATCGAGATCACGGGCGAGCCGAAACGCCGCTTCAACAACACGCTGCGCGGGCTCGACAGCCTGCCGGTCACCATCACCCCGGCCTGACGAGGAGCCTTGATGCCCGCCATCACTTTCATCCATGCCGACGGCAAGTCCGATCGTGTCGAAACCTCAGGCGACGAAAGCGCCATGCAGGCCGCGACCCGCCATGGTCTCGACGGCATCCTGGCCGAGTGCGGTGGCAATGCCATGTGTGCGACCTGCCACGTCTATATCGACGCAGCCTGGCTCGCGCGCCTGTCCGCGATGGCTGATGACGAATACGCGCTGCTCGACGGCACCGCCGCCGAGCGGCTGCCGAACAGCCGGCTGGCCTGCCAGATCATGATTACGCCCGCGCTCGACGGGCTGGTGCTGAGATTGCCGGAACGGCAGGTCTGATTCCAGAACGTGCCGGCGGCGACCGGCGCGACACACAAAGGGGAGGGAACGATGAAACACCTGAAATGGACGCTTGCGCTCGCGGCGAGCCTGGTAAGCGGCGCGGCAAGCGCCGAGATCTCCGACAATGTCGTGCGCGTCGGCGTGCTCAACGACATCTCGGGCATCTTCCAGGACACCAACGGCATGGGCTCGGTCGAAGCTGCGCGGATGGCGGCCGAGGACTTCAACGGCGGCGGCAAGAACATCAAGGTCGAGATCGTCTATGCCGACCACCAGAACAAGGCCGATGTCGGCAACGCGATCGCGCGCAAATGGCTCGATGTCGAGGGTGTCGATGCCATCGTCGACGTGCCGAATTCGGCCGTCGGCCTCTCCATCAACACGCTGCTGCGCGACAGCCGCATGACCTTCCTGGCGTCGTCCACGGCGAGCTCGGATCTCACCGGCAAGGCCTGCTCGCCCAACACGATCCAATGGGTCAACGATGCCTGGGCGACCGGCAACACCACCGCGGCTGCGATGATGGCGCGCGGCGGCAAGGACTGGTATTTCCTCACGGTCGACTATGCGCTCGGCAAGGGCATCGAGGCGGAGGCGCAGAAATACATCGAGGCGCACGGCGGCAAGGTGCTCGGTTCCTCGAAACATCCGCTCGGCACCTCCGATTTCGCCTCCTTCCTGTTGCAGGCGCAGGGCTCGAAAGCGCAGGTGATCGGCCTTGCGAATGCCGGCGGCGACACCATCAACGCGGTGAAGCAGGCTGCCGAGTTCGGCATCCAGCAAGGCGGGCAGAAGCTCGTCGCGTTCCTGCTCTTCATCAACGACGTCCATGGCATGGGTATCAAGGTCGCCCAGGGCCTCCAGCTCATGGAAGCGTTTTACTGGGACATGAACGATGATACCCGCGCGTTTGCCAAACGCTTCGCCGCGCGACCCGGCATGAACGGCAAGATGCCGAGCGGCAACCAGGCCGGCGTCTATGCCTCGACGCTCGCTTATCTGAACGCGGTCGCCGCGACCGGCAGCGACAATGCGAAGGACGCCGTGCCCGAGATGAAGAAGTTCAGGGGTAAGGACAAGCTGTTCGGCGACACCACGATCCGCCAGGACGGCCGCGTCGTGCATCCCATGTATCTGTTCGAGGTGAAGAAGCCGGAGGAGTCGAAATATCCGTACGACTATTACAAGCTGGTCTCGACGATCCCCGCGGACCAGGCGTTTAGGCCGATGACGGAGGGCGGATGTGAGTTGGTGAAGTAGGCAACAGCGTAGCCGCGAGCGCGGTCTTCCTTCACCTCTCCCCGCTTGCGGGGAGAGGTCGGATCGCCCCCGGCGATGCGTAGCATCGTCCGGCGCGATCCGGGTGAGGGGGTACAGGTCTATCGACGATCTCGCGTGTGGAGAGAAGCCCCTCACCCCAACCCTCTCCCCGTAAGAACGGGGAGAGGGAGAAGAGGCAGCGTCCCTACGCCACCTTGCTACTCCCCTGCGTGATCAACCGCGCCGCGCGCTGGTCGCGGGCGTAGATCCAGAGCCAGCTCAGGGCGACGCTGAGGCGGTGGCGCAGCCCGATCAGGAAGTAGATGTGGGCGATGCCCCAGATCCACCATGCGATGGTGCCGCGCAGTTTGACCTTGCCGAAATCGATCACGGCGAGCCGCTTGCCGATCTGTGCGAGGCTGCCGGAGTGCTTGTAGCGGAATGCACCTTTATTCTCGCCACGCAGGCGCGCCTTGATGGTCTCGGCGACATGCCGGCCCTGCTGCTTGGCGGCCGGCGCGATGCCGGGCACCGGCTTGCCGTCCCAGGCGTTGATCAAGACGGTGTCGCCGATCGCAAAGATTTCGGGATGACCAGGTATCGTCAGGTCGTCTTGGACCTCCACGCGCCCGGCGCGATCGCTTGGCGCGCCCAGCCATTCGGCGGCGGGCGAAGCGCGCACGCCGGCGGCCCAGATCCGCGTCTTTGCCTCAAGCAGCTTGCCGCCGAACACGACGCCCTCACGGTTGATCTCGGTGACGGCCTGGCCCAGCACGACCTCGACGCCGATCTTTTCCAGCGAGGCCTGCGCATAGGCCGAGAGATCATCGGGGAAGCCTGCGAGCACGCGCGGTCCGGCCTCGATCAGCACCACGCGTGCCTTGTGGGTGTCGATGTTGCGGAAGTCGGCGGGGAGCGTGTGGTGCGCCATTTCGGCGATGGTGCCGGCGAGCTCGACGCCGGTCGGGCCGGCGCCGACGATGACGAAGGTCAGCCGCGCCGCGCGTTTGGCCGGATCGGTCTCGCGCTCGGCGCGCTCGAATGCCACCAGGATGTGACGGCGCAGCGTGGTCGCGTCTTCCAGCGTCTTCAGGCCGGGGGCGAACTGCTCCCACTCGTCATGGCCGAAATAGGCATGGCGGGCGCCGGTGGCGAGCACCAGCGTGTCGTAGGGCACCTCGCTGCCGTCGTCGATCAGCACGCAGCGCCGGTCGGCGTCGACGCCACTCACCGTCGCAAACAGGGTCGTCACCTCGCGCCGGTCGCGCATCAGGTGCCGGACCGGCCAGGCGATTTCGCTGGTCGCGAGCGAGGCGGTCGCGACCTGATAGAGCAGCGGCTGAAACAGATGGTGGTTGCGGCGGTCGATCAGGGTGATCTCGACCGGGCTGCCGGCGAGCCGGTAGGTCGCCTCCAGCCCGCCGAAGCCGGCTCCGACGATGACGACGCGGTGGGGATTTGCGGCCATGATAACACCCTCGAATCTCGCTGCTGCTCTCCTTCATGTAAGTGCGCATTGGGCGCCGTAGTCCAATAGCCGTCATCAATCGCGGCATAGGCTGGGCGTATCGTCATCCCGCGAAAAAGCGCCGCAGCCTTGGACGAAGTGAGTAGAATTATATTTCTTGCCATCCTCGATTGGGGCGAAATATGGTGCAGGGGCGGGCGCTGAGCCATTGGCGGCGCGACAGATTTTACGTTCAATAGAGACAGACCCGGGGCGGCGATCACCCCGTTTCCGGGATCAATAATAAGGAGGGGAGTGGTTATGAGGACGGCATTCTGGCTGGCGGGCGCAGCGGCGCTGGTGCTGGCAAATCAGGCTTTCGCCGGCGACACCATCAAGATCGGCTTCGTTTCGACCTTCAGCGGCCCGACCGCCGTGATCGGCAACGACATGCGCAACTCCTTCGAGCTCGCGCTGGATCACATCGGCCGCAAGATGGACGGCAAGCCGGTCGAGGTGATCTACGAGGACGACGGGCAGAAGCCCGATGTCGGCAAGCAGAAGACCGAGAAGCTGGTGCAGTCCGACAAGGTCGATTTCATCGTCGGCTACATCTGGTCGAACGTGCTCCTGGCCTCGCTCAAGACCGCGGTGGATTCGCAGACCTTCCTGATCTCGGCCAATGCCGGTCCGTCGCAGCTCGCCGGCGAACTGTGCTCGCCTTACGTGTTCTCGACCTCCTGGCAGAACGACCAGACGCCCGCCGCCATGGGCCTCTACATGAACCAGAAGGGCGTCAAGAGCGTGTTCCTGATCGGGCCGAACTACGCGGCCGGCAAGGACATGCTCGCGGGCCTGAAGAGCACGTTCAAGGGAGAGGTCAAGGGCGAGGAATACACGGTCTGGCCGAGCCAGCTCGATTTCTCCGCCGAGCTCTCCAAGGCGCGCGCCTCGGGCGCCGAGTCGATCTTCGTATTCTATCCCGGTGCGGCCGGCGTGCAGTTCCTCAATCAATATGCGCAGGCCGGCCTGAAGAGCACGATGCCGCTCTACACCGCCTTCACGGTCGACGAGCTCTCGCTCCCGCTCCAGAAGGAGAACGCGCTCGGCGTGCCCGGCGCGCAGGAATGGGTCAACGACCTCCCGAACGAGCAGAACAAGCGCTTCGTCGCCGACTACCGCAAGAAGTACCCCAATCTGCGCCCGACCTATTATGGCGCGCAGGCCTATGACGCGGCCCAGCTCATCAACAGCGCGGTGGTCGCGGTGAAGGGCGACACCAGCAAGAAGGACGCGATGAAGGCCGAGATGGAGAAGGCCAACTTCAAGTCGCTGCGCGGCCCGTTCAAATACGGCAAGAACCACATCCCGGTGCAGAGCTTCTATCTCCAGGACGTGGTCAAGGACGGCGAAGGCCAGCTCTCGCTGAAGACGGTCGCGACGATCGTGGAGAACGACCAGGATCGCTTCCACGACAAGTGCGCGATGAAGTGAGCTGATGCCTCTTCCCCTCTCCCCGCCTGCGGGGAGAGGGTCAGGGTGAGGGGGAGTCTCCGCGGGGACGAAGGTCGTTGTATTCCTCGATAGTCCCCACATCGTCATTGCGAGCGCAGCGAAGCAATCCAGACTGTCTCCGCGGAGGGACTCTGGATTGCTTCGCTGCGCTCGCAATGACGTGTTGAGAGAGCGTTGCTCCTGGGGGACATATGACTCGCGGAGAGTCCCCCTCACCCGGAATTTGCCACCGCAAATTCCGGCCTCTCCCCGCAGGCGCGGAGAGGCGAAGACCTACACCCGCGGCATGCTCGCAGGCCTTACCTCGCGGGCCTGCGCCGCGAGCCTGATCCCGGCATTGGCTGCCCCAAATCCCTGATAATCCCGTCGCTCCACGATCTCGAAGAAGAAGCGCTCATCGAAGATGTGGGTGTAGACCTGGAAGAACTCGCCGTCGCCTTCGCGGTCGTAGAGGATGTGGTTGGCGCGCAGCTGCGCCATCAGGTCGGGCGCGAGGTCGTATTTGGCTTCGATGTCGTCGTAGTAGTTATCAGGGATATCCAGGAAATCCGCGCCACGCTTGCGCATCGCGGCGACCGTCGCAAAAATATCCCGGCAGGAGAACGCGACGTGCTGCACGCCCGAGCCGAAGAACTCCGAGATGAAGCGCGCCGGCAGGGTGCGGTTGGCGGATGAGCCGTTGAGCACGAAGCGCAGGCTCTGGTCGGCGTTGATGACCGCCTGGCTCTGCACGAGGCCACGCGGGTCGGCGATCTCCATCTGCGGCAGCCGCTTCAGGTCGAGAATGCCGGTGTAGAACAGCAGCCAGGACAGCATCTCGTCGTAGGGCATCGACTGCGCGATGTGATCGACGGCGAGCAGGGCGTCGGCGTTCGCGTCACTTGCGACCGGCTCGAAATCGGTATCCCAGTTCTTGCCGGCCTGATCGAGGAAATAGAGCAGGCTGCCGCCGACGCCATGGATCGCGGGAATCTCCAGCTCGCCCGGCCCGACCGGCTGGTAGAAGGTGCGCGTCTTCAGCGCTTCGGCGCGCTGCATGGCAAGACCGGCATTGTCGACGTCGAGCGCGATCGCGCAGACGCCGGGGCCGTGCGTGACGTAGTGCGAATGCGCAAAGCCGTCGGTCTCACAATTGATCACGAGCTCGACCTTGCCCTGCGACCAGCGCTCCACGGCCTTGCTGCGATGCTTGCCGGTCTTGCGGAAGCCCAGCTGCGCGAAGAGGCGGGCGAGGTCGACCGCCTTGGTCTCGTTGACGGCAAACTCGATGAAGCCGGTGCCATGGCTCTTCGCCTTCGGCGCCAGCGGCTCGCTGACAAGCTTCGGCCAATCCGGTGCAAGCTGATCCTCCAGCAGGATCAGCGAACGCAGGCCGTCGACCGCGGTCTGCGCGGACGAGCCGGCGCGGAACTGGTCGTTGAAGATTTCGAGCGACAGCGGCCCGGCATAGCCGGTCGCTGCGATGGCCTGCATGAATTCACCGACCGGCAGATCGCCCTGGCCGGGGAAGGAGCGGAAGTGCCGGCTCCACGAGAGGATGTCGAGCTCGAGCTTCGGCGCGTCGGCGAGCTGCACCAGAAAGATCTTGTCGCCGGGGATCGAGGCCATGGCGCGAACCGGAAAGCCGGGCGCGAGCGCGTGAAAACTGTCGAGAATGACGCCGATCGCGGGATGATCGGCGCGCCGCACGATCTCCCAGGCATCGCGGTAGTCGTTGACATGGCGGCCCCAGGCCAACGCCTCGTAACCGACTCGCAACCCACGCTTGGCCGCGCGTTCGCCCAGTTCGCGAAAATCGTCCGCGGCGCGATCGATGCCGCCGAGCGAGGCGGGCGAGACGTTGGAGCAGATCAGCAGCAGGTCGGTGCCGAGCTCCTGCATCAGGTCGAACTTGCGCTCGGCGCGAGCAAAGTTGCGCGTCCGCTGCGGCTCCGGCATGCCCTCGAAATCGCGGAACGGCTGGAATGCGCAAATCTCGAGATTGAGATCCTTGCACAGCTGCGCTACCTCGCGCGGACTTGCGCCGAACGACAGCAGATCGTTCTCGAAAATCTCGACCGAGTCGAACCCGGCTGATGCGATGGCGCGGAGCTTCTCGTCCAGGCTGCCAGAGAGCGAGACGGTCGCGATCGAACGCTTGTTCATGCTGCGTTGTCCTCCATGGCGCCGCCGAGAAAGAGCTGGCCGATGCGCGGATCGTTCAGAATGCGCTTCGCGCCGTCGACCATGCGGGTCTGGCCGAGCTCGAGCACGATTCCGATGTCGGAAATCTCCAGCGCCGAGCGCGCATTCTGCTCGATCATCAGGATGGTGACACCGCGGTCGCGCAAGCCTTTCAGGATGTCGAAGGTCTGCTGCACCATCAGCGGCGACAGGCCAATTGAGGGCTCGTCGATCAGCACGAGCTTGGGCTCGAGCAGCAGCGAGCGCGCGATCTCGAGCTGCTTCTGCTCGCCGCCGGAGAGCGTGGAGGCCTGCTGCGCCGACTTGCGGCGCAGCGCGGGAAACAGGTCGAGCGCGGCTTCGATCCGTGCGGACAGGTCGATGCCCTTGCCGGCGGAGACGCCGCCGAGCTCGATATTGTGGCGCACCGACAGTTCGGGAAAGATGTTGCGGCCCTGTGGCACGTAGCAGATGCCGGCATTGAGCAGCGCGCGCTGGCTCAAATTGGTGACGTCGCGGCCCGCAAAGCTGATCTTGCCTTCGCGCAGCTTCAACAGGCCGAAGATCGCCTTGAACACGGTCGACTTGCCGGCACCGTTGGGGCCGATGATGGTGGTGATGGTCGCCTGCGGCACGGCAAACGTCGTGCCGTTCAAAATCGTCATCTTGCCGTAGCCGCCGACGAGATTGTGAACCGAGAGGATCGGGTCGCTCATGATGGCTTCCTAATGTCCGAGATAGGCTTCGATCACGGCGGGATTTTTCCGCACTTCGTCCGGCCGCCCCATCGCCAGCACCTTGCCTTCCGCCATCACCATCACGCGCGAGCACAGCGACATCACGAATTCCATGTTGTGCTCGATCACGACGAAGGTGGCGTTCTTCTCGCGGTTGATCGCGACCAGGCGATCCTTCAGGTCCGACAGCATCGACGGGTTGACGCCGCCGGCGGGCTCGTCGAGCAGGACGAGGCGCGGCCCGCCCATGAAGGCCATCGCGGCATCGAGCAGTTTTTGCTGGCCATAGGAGAGCCCGCCGGCCGGCTCGTCGGCGAGATGGTCGAGCTTGAAGAAGCCGATCATCTGGTTGGCGGCCTCGGTCAGCCCGGCATCGGAGCGGCCGACCAGGCGCGAGGCCATGTTGCCCTGGTGCTCCTGCCCCGCGAGGATCAGGTTCTCGCGCACCGAGAGCTTTGGGAAGACCTGCAAGAGCTGGAAGGTGCGGCTGACCCCGAGCTTGTTGAGCTCGGCGGGACGCAGGCCCGTGACCACCTTGCCGTCGAGCTTGACCTCGCCGCCTGATGGTGTGAGCTGGCCGAGGATGCAGTTGAACAGGGTCGACTTGCCGCAGCCGTTCGGGCCGATCAGGCCGAGGATCTCGCCCTCGCGGACGTCGAATGAGACGCCGTCGACCGCGCTGATGCCGCCGAAATTCTTCTTGATGCCGGTGACTTCCAGGACCGCGCTCATTGCACCGTCTCCAGCCGGGACTTTGCAACGGCCCGCAGTGCGGAGGCCGCCTTGGTGCGGCGCTCGGCGAGGTAGCGATCGAGAATCCCCAGAATGCCGGTCGGCGACCAGATCAAGAGAAGCATCACTGCGACCGCGTAGAGCATCAGATAATACCCTTCCGTGAAGCGCAGCCATTCCGGCAACAGCACCGCGATCATCGCGCCGAGGAAGGGGCCGAAGTAGAAGCCGGCACCGCCGACGATCACCATCATCAAGAGGTCGAGCGAGAGCGACAGGTTGAACGGCACGGGATCGATATATTGCGTCAGCGGCGCATAGAGCGCGCCGGCGACGCCGCCGAGCGCCGAGCCGATCGCGAACGCCATCAGCGTATAGCGCCTTGTGTCCACGCCGAGCGACTGCGCGCGCAGCGGATTTTCGCGCAATGCCATGAAGGCACGGCCCCAGGGCGAGCGGATCAGCCACCACACCGCGAGCGACACGATCGCAAGCGAGCCGAGGCAGACATAGTAGAAGGGTAGCGGCTTGTTGGTCGCGATGCCGAAGATGTGCGGCCGGGGAATGTTGGAGATGCCGTAGATGCCGCCGGTGAGCCAGCTTTCGTTGCGGAACACCAGGAAGGCGAGGGTGGAGAAGGCGAGGGTGACGAAGGCGAGGTAATGGTGCTGCACGCGCAGCGCCGGATAGCCGAGCACCCAGCCGACCGCGAAGCTCAAGGCAATCGCGACCACGATCGCCGCCGGCAGCGGCCAGCCATGGGTCGTCATGATCGCTGCCGCATAGGCGCCGATCCCGACGAAGGCGCCTTGCGCCAGCGAGACCTGGCCGGCATAGCCGAGTGTCAAATTGAGCCCCATCGCGGCGATGCTCATCACCGCCCACTGGCTCAGGATGAACAGGCCGTAGCGGTTGAAATTCATGGGGACGATGATCAGGCCGGCAATGACGATGAGGCCGAGCGCGATCTTCAACGGTTTGGCGAAGCCGCTCATACGGTGCGCTCCTCGGCGCGGCCGAGCAAGCCCTGCGGCCGGAACAGGATGACAGCGATCAGGAAGATCATCGGAACGGCGGCGCGGTACTGCGTCGAGACATAGGCGGCTGCGAGATTGTCGAGCACGCCGATCAGGAGGCCGCCGGCGATGGCGCCGCGCACCTGGTTGAAGCCGCCGACGATCGCGGCGATGAAGGCGGCCTGGCCGAGCACCTCGCCGGAGGAGAACTTTGCGAGGTAGATCGGCGTGATCAAAAGCGACGCCAGCGCGACCAGGAAGGCGTTGATCAGGAACGTCAGCAGGATCATGCGCTCGACCGGCACGCCGATGATGCGCGCCACCGTCGGGTTCTGCGCCGCCGCCTGCATCTGGTGACCGAGCGAAGTGCGGTTGAGAAGGCTCGTCAGGCCGAAGACGGCAAGAATGGCGAGGACGAGGACGCCGATGCTTTGCAGCGATACGGCATGTCCAAGAATGGAAATATCGCCGGTCGGCACGATCGAGGGGAAGGGCGAGGCCTCCGCGCTGAAGAACTGCTTCACGGCCTCCTTGATGCCGATCGCGAGCGCCATCGTCGCGATCGCCAGCGGCAGCACGCCATGGCGCATCATCGGATCGACCAGCAGCATCTTGAAGGCGAGGCCCAGCAGGAGCATCGAGAGCAGGATGCCGAGGATGATCGCGAGCCAGAACGGCGCGCCGGCATGCATCGCCGCCAGCATCAGGAACGCCGGCAGCATCACGAACTCGCCTTGCGCGAAATTGATGGTCTGCGAGGTCTGCCACAGTAGCGTGAAGCCGACCGCGACCAGCGCATAGATCGCACCGGTGGCTAGTCCCGCGACCAGAAGATCGAACAGATTGGACATTTTCCCCTCTCGTGTCCCTACCGCCGCTCTGTCGTCTCCCTCGCCCCGTTCTTACGGGGAGAGGGCGGGGGTGAGGGGCTGTCTCCGCAAGCTCATCTCTCACCGTCTGCGCAGAAGCACCCCTCACCCCAACCCTCTCCCCGCGAAGAGCGGGGCGAGGGAGAGGAGAGACCTCTCCCTGGGTCCGCCTTCGCTGAAGCTTCGGCGGGACGGGCGCGGGGAGAGGCGAAAAAGCCTCACTTCACCTTCGGCAGGACCTGCTTCACCACCTGCTTGCCTTCGACCACCTCGACCAGAAAGCTCTGCCGGTCGATGTCGCCGGTCTCGCTGAAGGTGACGTCCATCAGGATGCCCGGCTCGTCCGCGGCCTTGATGGTCAGGCCGTGCAGCGTGTCGGCGAACGCCTTGCTGTCGACCTTGCCCATCTTCTCGGTGGTGGCCTTCACCATGTAGACGGCGAGATAGCCCTTCAGGCCGTTATGGTCGGGCACGTAATTGTACTTCTTGGCGAACTTGTCGCGGAACGCCTTGATCAGGTCGACCGGTGCGTCCGTGGTGAGGCCGACATGGCCGCGCGCACCGTTGGCGGCATCGCCGGCGAGCTCGATCACCTTCTGGCCGATCAGCGTGGTCTCGCCCATCAGCGGCGCGGTGACGCCCTGGCGCTTCAGCTCTTTCAGGATGCGCGCGCTCTCTTCTTCATTCAGGTAGACGAACACCGCGTCGGGATTGGCGGCCTTGATCTTGCCGACGTCGGCGGCGAAGTCGGCTTGGCCTGCTTCGGTCGAGAGGTCGGCGACCACCTTGGAGCCAAGACGGTCGAGTTCCTTCACGACGACGTCGCGGCCGCCGCGGCCGAAGTCGTTGTTGACCCAGACCACCGCGACCGTCTTCGCCTTCATGTCGTCGTGGATGTATTTTGCGACCTTCGGCATCGACGACTGCTGGCCGAACGAGGTGCGGAACAGGAATTTGTTGCCACCTTGCGTCAGTTCGGCGGCTTCGCCGCCCATGATCTGCGCGATGCCGGCTTCGGCCGCGAGTGGCGCCGTCACCTTGACCGAGCCGGAATAGCCGGGCCCGAGCAGGACATAGGGCTCGGCGTCGAGCGCCTTCTGCACCTGGGCGCGGGCAACGCCGGGGTTGGACTGCGAATCGGCGTGGCTGACCTCCAACTTGCGTCCGAGCACGCCGCCCTTGGCGTTGATCTCCTCGATCGCGAGGTCGATGCCGTTCTTCCAGTTGGTGCCGACGGTGGCGCCGCCGCCCGAGAGTTCGGCGACGTCGGCGAGCTTGATCGCCTGCGCGTGGACGCTGGTTGCAGTCGCGAAGGCAAGCAAGGCGCCTGCCACTAGGGTCGATTTCATGGTCACTCCTCCCATTTTTCGTTGATGTTGTCCGCGGCCTTGTGTCCGGCCGCTTCGGTTACGCGGCGTGATAGGCCGCGCTTCGCGCCGCCATCACCTCGTCGAATGCCTCTCCCATGACCTCGGTCGATGGGGCAAGGCCGGTGAACAATTCGAAGGCGTCAGCGGCCTGGTAGATCGCGAGCTCCCGCCCGGTCATGATCCGCGCGCCCTTGGCCTGTGCCGCTGCCAGCAGCGGCGTGATCAGCGGCGAATAGACGGCGTCCGCGACCCACATTTTCTCGTGCAGCAAGGCCGCCGGGACCGGCATGCCCCGGTTCGGCAGCATGCCGACCGGCGTGCCGTTGACGAGGCCGGTTGCGCCATCGAGCGCGTCCTCGACGCTTTTAGCCACCGTGGCGCCGCCGTGCCTGGCAAGCAATGAAGCGAGCTTTTCGGCGCGCGCCGTCTCGCTGTCGAAGATGCGGAGGCCGGAGACCTTTAGGCTCGCCAGTGCAAAGGCGATCGCCTTGCCGACGCCGCCCGTTCCGATCACGGCGACTGCATTTGCGGACGGTGCCAGCAGCGGCGCGACCGCACGTGCAAACCCGGTCGTGTCGGTGTTGTGGCCGATCAGCCGGCCGTCCTTGACGACGACGGTGTTGACCGCGCCCATGGCGGCCGCGCCCGGCGCCAGCTCGTCGAGCAGCGGGACCACCGCTTCCTTGTAAGGGTAAGTCACGTTGACGCCGGCAAAGCCGAGCCGCCGCACGCCCTCGAGCATCATGCGGAGCCCGGCCGCATCGGCGCCGGCGACCTCGATGAGCTGGTAGTGACCGCGCAGGCCGAGCGCCTCGGCGGCCCGCTCGTGCATGGCAGGGGAGGCAGAATGCGCGATCGGCGCCCCGATCAGGCCGGTGAGAAGCTTCTTGCTGGCGGCGTATCCGCGCTTGGACATGGTTGGCTATCGTCTCGTTGGGAGCGTTGGGTCCTGGCCATTAGCGGGGAAATCCGCACAATTCCAAGGGGCTTCCAGTTGCGACGATAGCCTTTCCCGTGCCTAACACAATTACCCATTTATTGGGCAAACCTAACATAATGTTATTTCTTCCGCGCGCGTGCCGGGGCGGTGTTGCCCTCGCTGCGGGACGGCTCCACCGCGCGCATCTCGGCGCGCAGGGCCTCGATGAAATACTCGACATGGAGCGACAGCGGCGCGCCGCGCTTCACCGCGATATAGGTCTCGAACCGCGTCGGCTCGGTGATCTTCAACAGCTCGATTCCCGGATAGCCGCCATGGGCCACCGTGAACTGGTCGATGATGGCGATGCCGAGCCCTGCCTTCACCAGCGCACACACCGTGGTGCCGAAGCGCGCGCGGATCGTGATGTTGTAGTCGAGCCGGTGGCGCGCAAAGATCCCGGCCATGATCCGGCCGTAGGGATCGTTGGGATCGATGCCGATCAGCGGATAGCGGGTGATCTCGGCCGCCGAGACCTGCTTGCGGCCGGCAAGCTCGTGACCCGGCGGCACGATGCAATAGAGCTCACCCGAGGCGAGCGGCATGAAGTCGAGCCCGGAATGCTCGAGCCGATAGCTCATCGCCACACATTCGCCGCGGCCGAGCAGGAGGTAGTCGATGGCCTCCTCGAGCTTGAGGATGTTGATGTCGATGCCGAGATCGGGGTAGCGGCGCCGGACGCGCTCGATCGCGCGCGGCACCATCACCTGGGAGATGCTCGGCACCGAACCGATGCGCAATTCCGACAAACCGCCGCGGCCGATCTTGGAGATGAGCTCGGAGAGGTCGTCGACCTTCTTGTAGACGCCGTTGATCTGCTCAAAGATGTTCTCGGCTTCCGGCGTCGGGAAATAGCGCCCGTTCTGGCGCTGGAAGAAGCGGATGCCGAGCGTGCGCTCGGTGTATTTGACCAGCCGGCTGATCCCCGGCGCCGACACGTTGAGCAGCTTCGCCGCGCCGCCGATGGTACCCGTCACCATCACGGCACGGATCACTTCAACCTGGCGCAGCGTCATCATGTCGTGGGCATCCCAAAGAGGATCGTGGTGGCGATCATCTCACGAGAGCCGTGATGTCATCCAGCGGCAAGTGTGCGACGGAGCGGGCGGCGCTTCACCCTCCCCCTCCAGGGGAGGGTAAGAGCGCAGCTCGCTCACCGGCAACAATTGCTGATTAACTTCGCAGTCAGAATGTTTCGGCCAAAATCGGCACGTTCGAATGGAAGGGCGCCGCTCGCGCAGAACGTACGCCTCACCTGTAACCGCGTTCTAGCTCGCCGGGCTCTCGGGCGACGCGCTGCCGGGCCGCTCCGCGCGTTCGCGCTGCAGCACTTCGCGCGCGTACTCGATGATCTTCTGCTTGTTTGCCGTTTCGCGGACGGCGAAAAACACGCGGTTGAGTTCCAGGCCGAGCACGCTGTTGAGGGCGATGTCCTCGTCTTCCATCGTGATTTTCCCGCTTCAGACGCCATAGGTGTAACTTGACGTCACTTCCTCCACAAGTAGATTAAATCTCGGGTGCAGACGAGGGCCGGTAAACTACGGAAGCAGCGAATTGAGGCAGCTCCCAAATACGTGCTATACCTACGACGAGGCTCAGGAAACGTACCGATGTCCGCCGTAGACGCCGTAGATTATGGCCGGGAAGCGCTCGACTTCATCGAAGGCCTGGGGACCTATCGCAAGGTACCGGACGCCATGAATGCGCTTGAGGCGGCGTTCGGTCGCTTCGGCTTCGAGACCATCATCGTGACGGGGTTGCCGAATCCCGATCAGCGGTTCGCGCAGATGGTGCTCGCCAAGCGCTGGCCGGCAGGATGGTTCAATCTCTACACCCAGAATAATTACGACCGCGTCGACCCCGTGGTGCGGCTGTGCCGGCAATCGGTCAATCCGTTCGAGTGGTCGGAAGCGCCCTATGATGCCGAGCTCGAGCCGAGCGCGGCCGAGGTGATGAACCGCGCCGGCGATTTTCGCATGTCGCGCGGCTTCATCGTGCCGATCCACGGGCTCACCGGCTACGAGGCGGCGGTGTCGCTCGGCGGCGTCCATCTCGACCTCAATCCCCGCAGCAAGCCGGCACTGCACCTGATGGCAATGTATGGCTTCGACCATATTCGCCGCCTGCTGGATCCGGCGCCGCATCTGTCGACGCGTCTCACCCCGCGCGAGCGCGAGGTGATCGCCTGGGCCTCGCAGGGCAAGTCGGCCTGGGAGATCGGCGAGATCCTGCACATCACGCAGCGCACCGCAGAAGAGCATCTTGCAACCGCCGCGCGCAAGCTCGGTGCCGTCAACCGTACGCATGCGGTTGCACTGGCGATTCGCAACAAGCTCATCAATCCCTAAGCGACGTACTGGGAAATTTCCCAATATCGAACCTGCCTCTTTTCGCAGAGGCTGCCCCTCATTCCGGCTGAATGGGGGTTTTCATGATTCACGCAATTTCTTCGGTCAATCGCCACCTTTACGAAGACGTACTCGAGCAGCACTTCCGACTACGCCACGACATCTTCGTCGAGGAGCGGCACTGGGAGACGCTGCGCCGGCCTGATTGCCGCGAGGTCGATTCCTACGACGACGAGGACACCGTCTATCTGCTCGCGCTGGAAGGCCGGCGCGTCGTCGGCGGTCACCGGCTCTACCCTACCACCAAACCCTCGATGATGAGCGAGGTCTTCCCGCATCTGGCATCGGTTCGCGGCTGCCCTGCGAATCCGCTGGTCTGGGAATGGTCGCGCTACTTTGTCGTGCGCGATCGCCGCGACGGCACTCTCAACCTGCAACTGATGGCAGCGGTGCAGGAGTTCTGCCTCGATCAGGGAATCGCGCAGGTCAGCGCGATCATGGAGACCTGGTGGCTGCCGCGCTTCCATGAGGCCGGCTTCGTCGTGACGCCGCTTGGTCTGCCCGAGCTGGTGGAGAACGCCTGGACCATGGCGGCGACCATCGACATTCGCCGCGAGACCCTCGATGCCCTGCATGATCGCATCGGCATGGATTCGATCGTACAACAGGACGGCCCGCGTCTGGACGCCGTCGCCCGTGCCAACCTCTGCGGCCTTGCTGCCGCGCAACGAAAGAGCGCCTGAAATGTCGAACATGATGCGGGACAGCCAGATCATGGCGCAGACCAAGGACGAGAATCTCGGCTACATGTCCGACATGGCGCTCGAGCTGGCGCAGATGGCGGAAGACACCGGATTGGCAACGCTCGCCTATCTGTTCCGGATGGCGGCGCTGGAAGCCTCGACGGCCAACAGTGTACTGGCCGAGCCGGATGATCTCCCTCGGCAGATGACGTCGCACTAGACGCCTTCTCCTGCTTCCGTCGACCTTCGCGCCCTCTCCCAGGCATGCCTGGGGGAGGGCGATCGTTTGGGTGCGGCAGGTTGACCCATCCTGCGCGGCAGCCTTCTTGCAGGGCCAATTTCGATCGCATGCACCGGCATGCAACAAAGTGCATGTCTGGTGTTGAATCGCTCTTGCCTCGGAACGATACTGCCATTACCCATTTTTCCGCCTTGAAGAGGCAGGGGGAGCTCTTTCACTGATGGCGACCGAGTTCGAACATCGGCGCGACACCGCGTGCGCCTGAAAGAGTTTTGATGCTGCTCGTCGTCGAACAGTTCTTGAACGGATTGCAGTTCGGCCTGCTCCTGTTCCTGCTCGCCGCCGGCCTGACGCTGGTGTTCGGGATCATGGATCTCGTCAACCTCGCGCACGGCTCGCTCTACATGATGGGCGCCTATTTCGCCGCGACCTTTGCGGCCTGGACCGGCAGCTTCCTGCTCGGTGCGCTGCTGGCGTTAGGTGCGACTTTGGTGCTCGGCATCGTGCTGGAGATGTCGGCACTGCGGCATCTCTACGGGCGCGACCATCTCGACCACGTGCTCGCGACCTTCGGTCTGATCCTATTCTTCAATGAAGCCGTGCGGCTGATCTGGGGTCCGGCCGGGCTTGCGCTGCCGCTGCCGGCCTGGCTCACGGTGCCGGTGCCGATCCTGCCCGGCATCCACTATCCCGCTTATCGTCTCGCCATCATCGTGGTGGCGCTGCTGGTCGCGCTGCTGCTCTATCTCGGCGTGATGCGCACCCGCATCGGCATGCTGATCCGCGCCGGCGCCTCCAACCGCGAGATGATCGGCGCGCTCGGCATCAACATCAAGCTGCTCTACACGCTGGTGTTCGGCCTGGGCGCCGCGCTCGCCGGCCTCGCCGGCCTGATGCAGGCGCCGATCCTCACCGTGCAGATCGGCATGGGCGAGAACATCCTGATCCTCGCCTTCGTCATCATCGTGATCGGCGGCATCGGCTCGATCCGTGGCGCGTTCCTCGCCGCGATCTTCGTCGGCATGATCGACACGCTCGGCCGCGCCTTCCTGCCCAACCTGTTGCGGCAGGTGCTGAGCGGCGCCGCCGCCTCCACCGCCGCGCCCGCGCTGTCGTCCATGCTGATCTATCTGCTGATGGCGATCGTGCTGGTGGTGCGCCCGGAGGGGCTGTTTCCGGCCAACCGTCGATGAAGGCTTTCACTGTGAGCAAGGCCGTCACGGCCCTGATGCTGGCGGGCCTCGTGCTGCTGCCGCTCTATTCGCAGCTGTCCGGCAACATCTTCATCCTGACGCTGTTCACCCGCATCGTCATCCTGGCCCTTGCGGCCGCGAGCCTCAACCTCATCATGGGTTTTGGCGGCATGATGAGCTTCGGCCACGCCGCCTATCTCGGCATCGGCGGCTACGCGGTCGGCATGCTCGCGCAGGAAGGCGTCGGCTCCGGCTTCATCCAGTTCCCGGTCGCGCTCGCGGCTTCCGCGATCTATGCGCTGGTGATCGGCGCGCTTTCCCTTCGTACGCGTGGCGTCTACTTCATCATGATCACGCTGGCGTTTGCGCAGATGGCCTATTACGTCGCCTCCGGCCTCGCGCGTTACGGCGGCGATGACGGTCTCACCGTCTACAAGCGCAGCGACTTCTCCGGCCTGATCAACCTGTCGAACCGCACGCAGTTCTATTATCTCTGCCTCGCCTGCCTGTTCGCCGTGATCGTCCTGATCTGGCGCATCGTCAATTCGCGCTTCGGTCTCGTCTTGCAGGGCCTGCGCTCCAACGAGCAGCGGATGCAGGCGATCGGCTTTCCGGCAAAACGCTACAAGCTCGTCTGCTTCGTCATCTCCGGTATGATGTGCGGCCTTGCCGGCGCACTGCTCGCCAACAACACCGATTTCATCAGCCCGGCCGTGATGTACTGGACCCGCTCCGGCGACCTCATGGTGATGGTGATCCTGGGGGGCATGGGCACGCTGTTCGGCCCGGTGATGGGCGCGGTGGTGTTTTTGCTGCTGGAAGAATTCCTGTCGCAGATCACCGAATACTGGGCGCTGATCATGGGCCCGCTCTTGCTGCTGATCGTGCTGTTCGGCCGCGGCGGTATCATGGGCCTGCTCGGGAGGCTCAATCGTGGCTGAACCGCTGCTCCGCGTCGAAAAACTGGTGCGCCGTTTCGGCGGCATCGTTGCGACGGACAACGTCTCGCTCGACGTAGCTAGCGGCGAGCTGCACGCCATCATCGGCCCGAACGGTGCCGGCAAGACCACGCTGATCAGCCAGCTCACCGGGCACCTCGAACCGCATTCCGGCAGCGTCTCGCTCGGCGGCCGCGACATCACCTATCTGCCGGCCTATCGCCGCTGCGCGCTGGGGCTGGCACGCTCGTTCCAGATCACCTCGCTGCTGCTCGACTTCACCGCCGCCGACAATGTCGCGCTGGCGGCGCAGGCGCATGCAGGCCACTCGTTCCGCTTCTTCGCCAATGCGCGCAAGGAGAAGGGCCTGCGCGATGCCGCCCATGCCGCGCTCGACCGCGTCGGGCTCGGCCATCGCGCCGATGTCCTGGTGTCCAGGCTCAGCCATGGCGAGCGCCGCCAGATCGAGCTCGCGGTCGCGCTCGCGAGCAAGCCGAAGCTGCTGCTGCTGGACGAGCCGATGGCGGGTCTTGGCGTCACCGAATCCCAGCGCATGGTGCAACTGCTTCAGGAGCTGCGGAAGGAAGTCTCGATCGTGCTGGTCGAGCACGATATGCCGGCGGTATTCGCGCTCGCCGACCGCATCTCGGTGCTGGTCTATGGCCGCGTCATCGCCTCCGGTGATCCAGCCGCGATCCGCGCCAATGAGGACGTCAAGCGCGCCTATCTCGGCGACCAGCATGTGGTGACGCACCATGTCTGAAAAGGCGATGGCTGACACGCTGCTCGACGTCGACGGCATCGAGACCTGCTACGGCCTCTCCCAGGTGCTGTTCGGCCTGTCGCTGTCGATCAAGCCGGGCGAGATGGTCTCGCTGATGGGCCGCAACGGCATGGGCAAGACCACGACGATCCGCTCCATCATGGGCCTGACACCGGCACGATCAGGCACGATTCGCTTTGCGGGCGCCGAGGTGCGGCAGCTTCCGTCCTATCGAATTGCAAAACTCGGCGTCGGCCTCGTCCCGGAGGGACGCCAAATCTTTCCGAACCTCACCGTGCGCGAAAATCTCGTCGCGGCCGCCGCCGATCGCTTCGCTAGCCCCAATCCCTGGACGCTGGCCGCGATCTACGTGATGTTCCCCCGCCTTGCCGAGCGCGCCGCCAACATGGGCAACCAGCTCTCCGGCGGCGAGCAGCAGATGCTCGCGATCGGCCGCGCGCTGATGACCAACCCAAAGCTGCTGATCCTGGATGAAGCGACCGAAGGCCTTGCGCCGCTGATCCGCGAAGAAATCTGGAATTGCCTGTCGCTGCTGAAGAGCCGGGGACAGTCGATCCTGGTCGTCGACAAGAACGTCGACCACCTCGCCCGCATCTGCGACCGCCACTACATCATCGAGCGCGGCAAGACGGTGTGGAGCGGCACGTCCGTCGAGCTGATGGCGGAGCCGGATCTCCAGCACAAATATCTGGGCATCTGACGCGCTCCTGGATCTGGTTGCCGTATCGTCCGTGCAGGATTGCCGCGCGCGCAGAACCTCGTCGAGGACGTCAGTTTCGAAGCTCTCCAAACTGCGCGCAGAGGTCTTGAGTGCGCCGCCGCCAGCCGCCAATGTCGCGGCGTAGCGGATTCGATGCAGGACTTTTACAATCAAATTGCCGGACGGCCTGAAGACGACATCATCGGCTCCGCACAGCGAGGCGCTTCGACAGCGCCTCAATGGCTGGATTTCCCGGGCTGTGTGTTCATCAGAGGTGAGTTTCGCGCCGATCCCGATCGGCCAGCGATCGTAGGGCCGGGCTTGTTCATCTCCGTTGCGCTCGATGAAGGCGCAGGCCGCGGCATTCTGACGCGCACAACGGGTGCAGGGCAGATGACGGCGATTGCCGTGCGCGAATCCGTCGCCGTAGGAGGCTCGGTTCGCTGCGGCGAACGTCCTGCGATCGGCCTGGCGCTTCCCCAAGCCTCCATCGACGGGCTTGGACTCGGCGACGAGGTTCGGGCGCTGTTCAAGACCGACGCGTTGGGCACGGCCATCGTCTCTGTCACGGCGTCTCCGCGTGTGCAGGCCCTCGCGGTAGAAATGTTCTCGCCACCGGTGGCCGGAAACGCGACGCAATTGCTGCTGTCGGCGCATGCCGCCGAGATCGTGGTCCACGCCTTGTTCGGCGAGCGCGGGATCGCGCTCGATCCTGCAGCCGACCTCCAGCGGGTGCGGTTGCAATCGGTCAAGGCGCGCATGGATGCCGATCTCGCTTATCCCTGGAGCATCGACGAGCTGGCGCGGAATGCGGGGCTGAGCCGCCGGTCCTTCAACCAGAAATTCCAGATGGCGTATGGCGAGAGCGCGATCGACTATTTGCGGGCCCGCCGACTCGATGCCGCACGTGACCTTCTGATTCATCAACGGTTGTCGGTCACCGAGGCGGCCTTTCGGGTCGGCTATGCCCATCCGGCCAATTTCGCGACGGCATTCCGCAGGCACTTCGGCTATTCGCCGAGCCGCTGTCAGTGAACTTGAACGCCTCCACGTGCGATCAAAGGTGATTTGCGCGCGCGCAAAGGCGGTGTGCGCCTCGATCTGGTTACTCCCGGGTTGTTCGAACACGGAACTCGGGGAAGACAATGACGCGCAACGACGGGTGGACGCTCGGCTGGGAACGGATGGCGAGAACTGGTCTGGGAGCGGCCGGCCTGGGAATAGTCCTGCACGCAACGCCGTCGGTCGCACAGACCTCCGGGACCAATTCGACGTCGACGGCGGCGACATTGCCTCCCGTCACGGTGGAGGCACCGATCCAGGCGCGTCCGCGCACCCAGCCCGCGCAGCGAGCTTCGCAGTCGTCGCGCGGCCGCATCGCGACGCAACGCAATGCCGGGCCCGCGCCAGCCGGAAATTCGGGCGCGCGCGAGGCCGGTGTCGGTCGCGCCAACGCGTCGAGCGAGAGCAGCTATGTTGCAGACAGCAGTTCGGCGGGTACCAAGACCAACACGCCGTTGCTCGAGACGCCGCAGTCGATCTCGGTCGTGACGCGCAAGGAGCTCAACGACCGCGCCGTCCAGACGCTGACGGAGGCGGTTGGCTACGAACCCGGCGTCCGTATCGGCTACGATCCGCGTTTCGACGCGATCGCGATCCGCGGCTTCGACATCACTTATAACGGCGTTTATCTCGACGGCCTGCGCCTCGTCGGAGCAGGTCTCAGCGTGTTCAAGACCGAGCCTTATGGGGTCGACAGCATCACCGTGGTCCGTGGGCCGAGCTCGGCACTCTACGGGCTCGGCTCGCCCGGCGGACTGATCGACCTGTCGAGCAAGCTGCCGACCAGCCAGCCGTTTCACGAGGCGCAAACGGTGTTTGGCGACCGCGATCGCGTCCAGGGCAATTTCGATCTTTCGGGTCCGGTCGATGCCAACGGTCAATTCCTCTATCGGCTGACCGGCGTGGTGCGCGACGCGGACGTGTTCGTGCCGGGCGGCAAGGATAACAGGACCTACATCGCGCCCGCCGTCACCTGGAAGCCGGATCAATCGACGACCCTGACGATTCTCGGGTCCTATCAGAAGTCGAAGACGCCCGGATCCATGTTCACCTACTCCACGGGCACCGGCACCGCCACGGACATCTTCACGGGCAGCCCGTCCTACAATTCGCTCAACCAGGAGCAGGGACGCGTGGGCTACCTGTTCGAGCATGCGTTCAACAACGCCGTGACCGTCCGCCAGAAATTCCGCTACGTCGATGTCGACGCGGTCACCCGCTATGTGGGCTTTCTCGGGGCGCCGGTGGGCAATGTCGTCTCGCGCTATACCGGCTACGTCCACGACACGCTGCAATCGGCCATCATGGATAACCAGGTCGAGGCCAAGCTATCGACCGGGCCCGTGCAGCACACGCTCCTGGTCGGCACCGACTACACCGCGTCGAAGTTCAACGACAAGCAGGGATTCGGCTTCGGCGTCTCCGACCTCAATCTGGCCGCGCCGGTCTACGCGCCGGAATCCATTCCCGATCCCGCGATCTCGTCCTTGACGCAGCAGCGACAGACCCAGTCCGGCGTGTACATCCAGGACCAGGCCAGGCTCGATCACTGGATTCTCACATTGAGCGGCCGCAGCGACTGGGTCAGCACCACGGGTGAGGATCTGTTCGCGCTGACCCGGCAGACGCAGTCCGATCAGGCCTATAGCGGGCGAGCCGGGCTGACCTATGTGTTCGATTCCGGCGTTGCGCCTTACGTCGCCTACTCAACCTCGTTCTTTCCCAATCTCGGCGTCGATCCGTCGGGCGCCTTCTTCAAGCCGACCACCGGCAAGCAGACCGAAGTCGGTGTGAAGTACCAGCCGCAGGGCACGAGGAGCTTCATTACCGCGGCGGTGTTCGATTTGACCCAGGACGGCGGCCTGGTCACGACGGGGACGGGCGTGACGGTCCAGCGCGGGGAGATTCAAAGCCGCGGCTTCGAATTGCAGGCGCTTGCTAGCCTGGGCGGTGGTTTCGACATCACCTCGTCGTACACCTATCTCGACATGGTGACCAAGCAGGCCGCTGACGACTCGCTGATCGGCAAGTTTCCCTCGGGCAATCCTCCGCACACGGCGACGCTGTGGGCGAACTATGCCCTGCCGCTGGCCGGACCGTTTGCAGGATTGAGCGTCGGTGGCGGCGCGCGTTACATGTCCTGGAGCTACGGCGATGATGCGAATACGTTCAAGAACAGCTCGGTAACCCTGATCGACGCAGCGCTGAAATATGATTTTGGCCAGGCGATGAAGGAGCTGAAGGGCCTCCAGTTCCAGGTCAATGCCAAGAACCTGTTCAATCTGCACTACACCACGTGCCAAGTCGGTTACTGCTACCGTGGCGCGCCGCTGACCGTCATCGCAACGCTCGGCTATCGCTGGTGAACCAGCTTGCGCATGAGAACCCCGGTTATCCGGTCAATATGTCTTACCCAAATCGCTGGCGCCGGCGACTAACGCGCCAGGTGGTGGGTGCCGATTTCAACCAAGGTGGTCCGGCAGGAGAGGCGGTAGATCAGGCTGAACAATTGAACCCACATGATCGAACTCCACTGTTGATCACATGCAGGATATTAGGCCCCCAGTCTTTCCGGCCGTTTTCGAGGGACAGGGAAAATGGCTTCGTCGGCGAGCGCCGTGATGTCGTCGGAACAGACCGGACGAAGTCGCCTCACGCGGGCGTGAGACGTATCTCCGTCAAAACACCTCGAAATATTCGCGGTGCTCCCAGTCGGTCACCTCCGACAGGAAGCGGTCGATCTCGGCATTCTTGATGTGGGTGTAGTAGTCGACGAACTCGGGCCCGAACTTCTCGCGGAAGAACGGATCGTCCTTCAGCGCGGCGACCGCATCGCGCAAGCTCTTCGGCAACGGCGGCGCCTTGGTCTCGTAGGGCGTGTCGGCGGACGGGCCGGGGTCGAGCTTGCGGTCGACGCCGTCGAGGCCCGAGAGAATCTGGGAGGCCATGTAGAGATAGGGATTGGCGGCGGGCTCGCCGATGCGATTTTCCAGGCGCGTTGCGGCATCATTGGCGCCGCCGAGCACCCGGATCATCACGCCGCGATTGTCGCGGCCCCAGATCGCGCGGTCCGGCGCCAGCGAATAGGAGCGGTAGCGCTTGTAGCCGTTGATGGTCGGGGTGGTGAACACGGTCGAGGCGCGGGCATGGTCGAGCAGGCCGGCAAGGTACGCCCGGCCGAACGCGCTGAGCGGCTCGCTGCCGTCTTTCGCCATGAACTGATTTTCGCCAGACGCGCGCGAGACGATCGACTGGTGCAAATGCCAGCCGCTCGCGAACACGTTCGGCAGTTTCGGCCGGCACATGAAGGTGGCGTGATAGCCGTGGCGACGCGCGATCTGCTTCACGGCGGAGCGGAACAGCACCATGTTGTCGGCGGGCTCCAGCCCCTTCTTCGGCGCGAAGGTGAATTCGCACTGGCTCGGCCCGAACTCGACCTCGACCGAGCGCAAGGGCAGTCCGAGCGCGACGATATCGCGGCGCAGGATCTCCAGCACCGGCTCCATCTGATCGAAGCGCTGCTCGGTGAGGTATTGGTAGCCGTGGCTGAGCAGGCTCACCGACGGCGGCGTCCCGGGCTGGCCGGCATCCTCGGGCCGCATATGCGCGTCGTCGAGCTTAAAGATGTGGAATTCAACCTCGAGGCCGGCGACGAAATCGTGGCCGCGGCCGCTGAGATCATCGAGCACCTTGCGGTAGAGGCCGCGGGTCGCGAATGGCACGGGACGGCCGTCGCCAAAATAGAGATCGCAGAGCACCCAGCCCGTCGCAGGCGCCCATGGCAGCACGCGGAACGTGGTTGGGTCGGCGACCATCAACACGTCGGCCGCGCCCTCCATCTCCTTCATGCCGAACCCGCCGCCTGACGTGAACACCGGAAACACCGTGCGGTGCGAGGTATCCTTGGCGAGCATGGTCGTGGTGATGGAGCAGCCGCTCTCCAGCGAGGCGATCGCCTCGGCGGCGATGATGGTCTTGCCGCGCAAAATGCCGTGCTGGTCCGGGAAGGCGAGGCGGATGACCTCGAGGTTCTTTTCCTCGACGATGCGGCGCAGGCGCGCTGCGGCGTCCCTCTGCTCATCCGACCACAGCGCATGACGCGCGACGAAAGTCACTCGGTTGCTCCTTCTGTCCGTGCTGTCATCGCCCGCGAAGGCGGGCGATCCAGTATTCCAGAGACGGCGACGTGTCCACGAGAGGCCGCGGCGTACTGGATGCCCCGCCTTCGCGGGGCATGACAGTGGAGTATGTGGCGCCTGCCGCTGATTGACGGCATTATCACTCCGCCGCCGTCAGCCGGTGCACGTTGTCGGCGATCTCCTTCGGCACCGGCGCGGCCCAAGGTGCGCCGCGGCGGCGCTTGACGTCGACCTCCATCCAGTAGAGCTCCCAACCCTGGGTCGGCCCGATGCCGTCCATGGTGGCCGGTCCCTGGATGCTGCGCGCCCTGCTCTCGTCCAGGAACAGCATCGGCTTCTCGCCGCCGCCGACCTTCTCGATCTCAGCCCGCAGCAGGCGGCGGTACTGCACGATCGCCTTGTCGCTCGAGCCGAGATGCTCGTTGGTGCGGTCCTGGATGGCGCCCATCGATTCCACCGCCCACTGGTCGTGCACGTTGATGTCGGTGCCCATGCCGGTATAGGTCGCGGTCGCCTGCTCGTGCGGATCGAAGCCGTAATCGTTGCCGCGGTTCTTGCGCGACTTGTAGTCGGGCAGCTCATAGAGCTCGAGCCGCTGATCGCGCATCTTCTGCTTGTCGACCGGGTTGGTGTAGCTGGTGAAGATCGCGTACCAGTAGCAGTTCTCGTCGTCGACCGGCACGTGCCACTGCGTGATCGTCATTTCCGTGCTCATGGGGATGACGAAGCCGTGCGGGAAGAGCTGGTTGGTGACGCGCACATGGGTGCGCTCCTCGTCGATCTCGCGCAGCGCGATCAGCCGCAGGCCATATTCGGTGTGTTCGACATTGATGATCGGCCGGTCGTATTCGCGCAGGATCTTTGTCATCGGCAGGTCGCTGCCGGCGGAGGCGCCGCGGAACTGCTTGCCGTAAGCCGTCGACGTATCCTCGTCCTCGAAGAAGCGGTGCAGATAGGAGGCGTGCGCGGGATCGATGCCGACCTCGAGGGCCTGAAGCCAGTTGCAGGCCATGTGGCCCTTGAACGCAAAAGTGTGCGTGCCGGGCGCGACAAAGCAGTCGAGCTCCGGAAATGCCGGCGGCTCACCCTCGCCGAGATAAGCCCAGAGGATGCCGCTCTTCTCGACCACGGGATAGGAACGCTGACGAATGTTCTGGCAAAGTTTTGAGTCCTTCGGCTCGGCCGGCGTCTCGATGCACTGGCCAGTGGCGTCGAACAGCCAGCCATGGAAGGCGCAGCGCAGGCCGCCATGTTCGAGACGTCCGAAGGCGAGGTCGGCGCCGCGGTGGGCGCAGTGACGATCGATCAGGCCGTAGCGTCCGCTCTCGTCGCGGAACAGCACCAGGTTCTCGCCGAGCAGTTTGACGGGACGGATCGGGCGCGCGCCCTCCAGCTCGTCGACCAGCGCCGCCGGCTGCCAGTAGCTCCGCATCAGCTTGCCGCAGGGGTCCTTCGGACCGGTACGGGTGATCAGGTCGTTCTGCTCCTGGCTCATCATGGCGGGCGTCCTTTGTCGGAGAGGCGTTTGTTCGCCTATTGAACGAATGGGCGAATTATGCCATGCCTTGGTCCGGCGGCAAGCAATATTTTGCAGGATGTTCCCGAACCTATGCCCAAGCTGAAGCGCAGCGAAAACGACGAGCGGGCGACGGATTTCGTCGAGAGCCTCGATCGCGGCCTGCGCCTGCTGCAATGTTTCGGCGCGACCACCGGCCCGATGACGCTGAGCGATCTCGCCCGGGCCGCAGAGCTGCCGCGCGCCACCGCGCGGCGTATGCTGTTCACGCTCCAGCGCGGCGGCTTCGTCGCCGGCGACGGAAAGCTGTTCTCGCTGACGCCGCACGTGCTGACGCTCGCGGCGTCCTACCTGCGCTCCAGCCAGCTCGTCGCCGTGCTTCAGCCGGTGCTCGATCGCGTCGCCACGGCAGCGCAGGAAATCTCCTCGCTCGCGGTGCTCGATGGCGACGACGTCGTGTTTGTCGCGCGCAGCAGCCCGGCGCGGATGTTTTCGGGTGGGCTCGAGATCGGCTACCGGCTGCCGGCGTTCTGCACCTCGGTCGGTCGCGCCATGCTCGGGCAGTTCGATGACGCAGCGCTTGCCGCACGCCTGAAGACAATGAAGCGCGAGATGTTGACGCCGCAGACGGTGACGGATCCCAAGGCGCTGCTGGCCAGTATCACAGCCGATCGCGACCAAGGCTATTCGCTGGTCGATCGCGAGGCAGAGCCGCATTTCCGCTCGATCTCGGTTCCGGTGCGCCGCTACGACGGCGTGATCGTCGCCGCCATCAACATGGGCGCCCATGTCGACCGCGTGCCGGCAGGGGAGCTGGTCGACCGGTTGCTTCCGCTGCTCCGCGAGGGCGCGGAGTCCGTGCGGTCGCAGCTGTTATAGCAACGATCGTTGGCGCCGCGCGTCCGCGGGCCTATAATCTCGTCACGCAAGACAACAGGGAGGACGCCATGAAACACACCATGGTTCCCAGTGATCGCGTGGAGCACGTCGGCGTCTACGGGCGCGACGGCGCGAAGCTCGGCTCGATCGAGCGGCTGATGCTCGACAAGGTGACCGGCACGGTCGCCTACGCCGTGATCAGGACTGGCGGGCTGCTCGGCACGCACCACCATTATCCGGTGCAGTGGGGCGCGCTGAAATACGATCCCGCGCGGCAGGCTTTTCGTGTCGAGGTGACGCAGGACGAACTCGCCAGCGGACCGTGCGAGTTCGACGGCGACGAATTTGACTGGGGCGATCGTTCGCAGCCCTACGCGCACCCAAATTATTGGTCGATCTGACGGCGCGATTGCAGGCGTCGCGCGCTGAGCCGCCTCACTTGGTCGCGGTGCGCCGGCGCGCGCTCTGTGTCAAAAGGCAAAAATGCCGCATGACACACCTCTCATCGCCACCATCGTCGTCGGACTTGGACTCGCCTTCGTACTTGGAACTATAGCGCAGCGGTTCCGCATTCCGCCGCTTGTCGGCTACCTGCTTGCCGGCGTTGCCGTCGGCCCGTTCACGCCAGGCTTCGTCGCCGACCAGGCACTTGCGACCGAGCTCGCCGAACTCGGCATTATCTTGCTGATGTTCGGCGTCGGCCTGCATTTTTCGCTCCAGGATCTGCTGAGCGTCCGGCGCATCGCCGTTCCGGGCGCCGTCGTGCAGATTGCGGTCGCCACACTGATGGGGCTCGGCCTTGCATGGCTGATGGGCTGGGGCGTTGGTGCGGGACTCGTGTTCGGACTGGCGTTGTCGGTCGCGAGCACGGTGGTCCTGCTTCGCGCGCTGCAGGAGCGGCGCCTGATGCAGACCGATCGCGGCCGCATCGCGGTAGGCTGGCTCATCGTCGAGGACCTCGCGATGGTGATCGTGCTGGTGCTGTTCCCGGCGATCGCAAGCCTTCAGAGCGGCGGCGACAAGCCAGCCTTCGAGCCGCTGGCCGCGCAGGCTGGCTTCGGGCTTGCCGGCATCGTGATGCTGACCCTGGCCAAGATCATCGTGTTCATCGGGCTGATGCTGGTGGTGGGGCGCCGGGTGATCCCCTGGATCCTGCACTATATCGCGCATACCGGCTCGCGCGAATTGTTCCGTCTTGGCGTGCTTGCGATTGCGCTGTGCATCGCATTCGGGGCAACGAAGCTGTTCGACGTGTCGCTGGCGCTGGGCGCGTTCTTCGCCGGCATGATGCTGCGGGAATCGCCGCTCAGTGCACGCGCCGCGCAGGAATCGCTGCCGCTGCGCGATGCCTTCGCCGTGCTGTTCTTCGTCTCGGTCGGCATGATGTTCGATCCGATGAGCGTGGTCCGCGAGCCCTGGCCGCTGCTGGCGACGCTGGCGATTATCATGCTCGGCAAATCACTCGCGGCGTTCCTGATCGTGGTCCTGTTCCGGCATCCGGTCGCGACCGCGCTGACGATCTCGGCGAGCCTGTCGCAGATCGGCGAGTTCTCTTTCATCCTGGCCGAGCTCGGCGTCGCCTCGCAGATCCTGCCCAGCGACGGTCGCGACCTGATCATGGCCGGCGCGATCCTCTCCATCATGCTCAACCCGCTGATGTTCGCGGCCGCCACCTGGCTCGCGCCGCGTCTCGACCCGCGCCGGGATTCACCGCAGGCCGCGGCCGCCGTGCCCGAACCGATCCGCACCACGGACCTGACCGACCATACGATCGTGATCGGCTATGGCCGCGTCGGCGCGCTCGTCGGCGATGCCCTGAAACAGCGGCAATTGCCGTTCCTTGTCGCCGAGGTCGGCGAGAGTGCGCTGGCGAAGCTGAAGCAGGGCGGCATCGAGACCGTCATGGGCAATGCCGCGCAGCCCGAAATTCTCGGCGCCACCAATCCGTCACGGGCGCGGCATCTCGTCATCGCGATCCCCGAGGCGTTCGAGGCAGGGCAGATCGTGCAGCAGGCGCGTGCGGCCAATCCGGATATCCGCATCATCGCGCGGGCGCATGCGGATGCCGAGGTCGATCATTTGAAGGGGCTGGGGGCGGATGTCGTCATCATGGGCGAGCGGGAGATCGCGCGCGGCATGATCGAGGAGCTGGAGAGGAGAGTTCCAGATGCTGCCCAGCAAGATCCCCGTCCGCTCGAGGCCGGTTCGGTCGTTTGACCTGATCACGCCGCAGGGCCAGACCTACCGCTTTCCGCAGCCGACATTGTTGCAGCGGTTGTTGCGGTGGGGGCTCGCGCATGCGGAGACGGTGGCGATCTCCGCGGCAATCCTGGCGTTGATTTATGTGGCGGGTTTTGTGGCCGAGGCGCTGGATCACTCGGTGTTTGACGCGTGCAATGACAGGGTGGGATTGCGCAGGGTCGGTTAGCCTGCAACTGCGCGAAGCGCAGTCCGCTGGCGTAACCCACCGCGTCCCCAACTCGCGCTCTGTGTCACTGTCGGTTGCGCATCCAGTCGGCCAGGCCCGATATCGCCTTGTCGAGGTCTTGCCGCGCGGCAGCGTCCGTGACCGTCTCGTCCAGCGCGCCGCGCATGCAGAGCAGCCACGCATCGCGCTCGGCGTCGCCGATGGCAAAGCCGATATGCCGCTGCCGCAGCCGTGGATGGCCCTTCTCGACGGAATAGAGTTTTGGGCCGCCGGTCCATTCGGTGAGGTAGCGCTTCAGCACGTCCCTGATCAGTCCGAGGTCATCCGCGTGCATCGCGCGGATCATTTTCGCCTCCGGCAGCTTGTCCATGCGGTCGTAGAAGCGGTCGACCAGAAGGTCGATCGTGCCGCTGCCGCCGATCCGCTCGAACATGGAGGTGGTGACGTCGCTGGAGGTCATCGTGAGTCCTGTCTGGTGCAAGGCTCTTCATATCGTCTCCCTTTGCGAAACGAAAAGGGGACGCATGGCGTAGCTGCGCGCTCAGCTCTGCTCCCTCCCCCCTTGCGGGGGAGGGCAGGGGAGAGGGGTCGCCCAGGAAATGGTGTTGGTTGTCGCGAAGAAGAAGCGCGTTGCGCGAGTGATGGAGTCCCCGTGTGGACCCCTTTCCCGAACCCTCCCCCGCAAGGGGGGAGGGAACGCAGCGGAGGTCGGCGCGCGCGGATCGCCCTACAGCGCCACGCTGCGCAGGCCGAAACTCCGGGCTTCGTTCTGCAGCACCGGCCGCACCGCATCGATCAGCCTTGCAGCCGCCGCATCGACCGACAGCCCTGCCGTATCCACCACCGCCGTCGCGCGCGAATACAGCGGTTCGCGGCTCAGCAGGATGTTGCGCAGCTCGGCCATCGCGGAGCGGTCGTCCGCCATCGGGCGCAGGTCGCCCTGGCGGCGCACGCGGGCCATGTGCTCCTCGGGCTCGGCCTTCAGCCAGATCGTGTAGAACGACGACAGGATCTGGTCGAAGGTCAACGGCTCCGACACGATGCCGCCGCCGGTCGCCAGCACCATCAGCTCGTTGCGCGCGAGCAGCTGTTGCAGCGCTGCCTGCTCCATGCGGCGAAAGCCTTCCTGGCCGTAGAGCGCGATGATCTCGGCGACCGAGAGCCCGTTCTGCTGCTCGACCTCCTTGTTGAGCTCAACAAAACTCCAGCCGACCTTCTTCGCCAGCATCCGCCCAAGCGTCGATTTGCCGGCGCCGCGCAGGCCGATCAGCGCAATGCCGCAGAACGGCGCGCGCCGCGGCGCCGACGCACTGCCGCCGGCGAGAACGTCCTTGGCCTGAGCGATCTGCGCCGGCGTCGCCTTGCGCAGGAGATCGCGAAACATCTGCCACTCCGGCGTCGGATCGGCCGAGGGAAGCAGGTCCTCGAGATGCGCGCCCATCGCGTCGGAGACGCGGCGCAGCAGCACGATGGAGACGTTGCCCTTGCCGCTCTCGAGCTGCGCGATGTAGCGCTCCGAAATCCCTGATACCTTGGCCAGCACCTTGCGCGACATGCCGCGCAGCGCGCGCATGGTGCGCACGCGCTGGCCGAGCTGTTCGAGAAATCGGGATTCGGCGTCGGGACTGTCGGTCATGGACTGCAGATCATGGGCCTTCTTGAGAGGGTGTCCTGCGGCGCGTTTTAATGAAACATAATGCCTGCCAGCATTGACAGCAAGCCGCCGCGGTGTCTTTCTATGAATTATAATTCTAAATTCGGGGGAGAAGTCCGTGAGCGAGGGATCCTATAACGCGGTGACCTGGCTGCTCGACCGCAACGTCGAGGACGGCAGGGGAGGCAAGCTCGTCTTCGACGACACCGTCTCGCGGCTCACCTATGGCGAGCTCCAGCGCGAGACCCGGCGTGCCGCCAACATGTTGCGCCGGCTCGGGGTCCGCCGCGAGGAGCGCGTGGCGATGATCATGCTGGATACGGTCGATTTCCCGATCGTGTTTCTGGGCGCGATCCGTGCCGGCATTGTGCCGGTGCCGCTCAACACGCTGCTGACCGCGGACCAATACGCCTACATCCTCGCCGATTGCCGCGCGCGGGTGCTGTTCGTCTCCGAAGCGCTCTATCCTGTTATCAAGGACGTCGTTGGCCGCATGCCGGATCTCGAGCACGTCGTGGTCTCCGGCGCCAAGATGAACGGCCACAAGCAGCTCGCGGAAGAGCTCGCCGGCGAGAGCGACCAGTTCACGACCGCCGCGACGCATCCCGACGAGCCCGCATTCTGGCTGTATTCGTCGGGCTCAACCGGCATGCCCAAGGGCGTGCGCCACATCCATTCGAATTTGCAGGCGACCGCGGACACCTATGCGAGCCAGGTGCTCGGCATCCGCGAGAACGACGTCTGCCTGTCTGCGGCAAAACTGTTCTTCGCCTATGGCCTCGGCAATGCGCTGACTTTTCCGATGTCGGTCGGCGCCACCGTGGTGCTGAACAGCGAGCGCCCGACGCCGGCGCGCATGTTCGACCTGATGAACAGGTACAATCCCTCGATCTTCTACGGCGTGCCGACGCTGTTCGCGGCGATGCTCAACGACGAGACGATGAAGGCCGAGCGCGGCGGCAAGTCGCTGCGCATCTGCACCTCGGCCGGCGAGGCGCTGCCGGAATCCGTCGGCAACAGCTGGAAATCGCGCTTCGGCGTCGATATCCTCGACGGCGTCGGCTCGACCGAGCTGCTGCACATCTTCCTGTCGAACGCGCCCGGCGACATCAAATACGGCTCCTCCGGCAAGCCGGTGCCGGGCTATGCGGTGCGGCTCGTCAACGAGGCCGGCCAGGATGTCGCCGACGGCGAGGTCGGCGAGCTGCTGGTCGATGCGCCCTCCGCCGGCGAGGGCTACTGGAACCAGCGCCACAAGAGCCGCCGCACCTTTGAAGGTCCGTGGACCCGCACCGGCGACAAATATGTCCGCGATGGCGAAGGCCGCTACACCTTCTGCGGCCGCGCCGACGACATGTTCAAGGTGTCCGGCATCTGGGTCTCGCCGTTCGAGGTCGAGAGCGCGCTGATCACGCATCCCGCCGTGCTGGAAGCCGCCGTCGTGCCGGAAGCCGATCCGGAAGGCCTGCTGAAGCCGAAGGCCTTCGTCGTGCTGCGTCCGGGTGCGGCGACGGCGGACTTGCAGGAGATGCTGAAGGAGCACGTCAAGCAGAAGATCGGCCCGTGGAAATATCCGCGCTGGATCGACGTGGTGGAGTCGCTGCCGAAGACGGCGACCGGGAAGATCCAGCGGTTCAAGTTGCGGGAAGGGGCGAATTGAGCGTGCAAGCGGCGGGCTCGCTTGCTGACCCTCCCCTGGAGGGGGAGGGTCGCTTCGCATGGAGCGAAGCGCAATGCGAAGCGGGGTGGGGTGATCTCTCCACTCGGGCACCGCATCCGCCGAGAGACTGTCACCCCACCCCGTCTCACATCTCGCTGCGCTCGATGTGAGCCGACCCTCCCCCTCCAGGGGAGGGTACAGACGGAGCGAACAGGAATACGACCATGACCAACCTCACCCCCACCGGCTTCCTGACCATCGGTAGCGCCAGCCTCGAATACAAATGGCTCGCGCCACAAGCCGCTGACGCCCCCACCATCGTCATGCTGCACGAAGGCCTCGGCTCCGTCGACCTGTGGGGCGACTTGCCCGAGAAGCTGCAGCAAGCCACCGGCGCCGGCATCTTCGTCTATTCGCGCGCGGGCTACGGCCAGTCGAGCCCGGTCACGCTGCCGCGGCCGCTCGATTACATGCAGCGCGAGGCGCTGGATGTGCTGCCGAATATCCTCGACGCGATTTCCTTCAAGCGCGGCCTCCTGCTCGGCCATTCCGACGGTGCCTCGATCGCGACGATCTATGCCGGCGCGCATCAGGATCACCGCTTGAACGGCCTCGTGCTGATGGCGCCGCATTTCATCGTCGAGGATATCTCGGTGAAATCCATCGCAGCGATCAAGACGACCTTCGAGAGTACCGACCTCAAGGCGAAGCTGGCGCGCTGGCACAGGGATGTCGACAACGCCTTCTACGGCTGGAACGGCGCCTGGCTCGATCCGAAGTTCCGCGACTGGGACATTTCGGAATATCTCGCCTACATCCGCGTTCCCATCCTGGTCGTGCAGGGCAAGGACGACCAATATGGGACATTGCGACAGGTCGAAATTGCGCAGGAAGAGTGTTACTGTCCGGTAGATTTGAAAATTATTTCAGACGCGGGACATTCCCCGCATCGTGAAGCGCCGAGGGCGACGCTTGACGCGATTGAGCAATTTGCAAGAGCGGCCCTGCGCGACGATCAGGGACTTCAGGGACGCGCCGCATGATCCTGCGGAGGCACATCCATGAATGTGCCTTCGGATGCGAGCGGCCCGTTGCCGTGGCCGCGATGGGCCTATGTGCCGGGCGAGACCGACGGGGTCGACGCGGATTACGAGACGCTTGATTTGGCCAAGGCGCTGGTGCCCCCGGCGTTCCGCGGCTACGTGCCGGCGCGCCATCCGGCGCTGCGCTACGGGCTGGCGCTCAACGATCGCGGCTATTTCTGGGAATCGCAGGAGGTGCTGGAAGCGGTGTGGGCCGCAGCCCCGCAAGGCGGCCGCGAGCGCATCCTGCTGCGTGCCTGCATTCACATCGCCAATGCCAATTTGCGACTGCGCATGCAGCGGCTGCATTCGGCCGCGCGCCTGTTCGGCGACGCGCAGGCGGAGTTGCGGGCGCTGAACTCGCGCAAGGCGGCCGCGGGCGGCGACGGCTTTGTCGAGAGCTTCCCCATTCCGGCGCTGACGGCTCTGCTCCAGGCCAAGCTGGGCCGTTCCGAACTCTCGAAGGCGGACTGGATCACCCTGGGCGCCATTGTGCGGTCTCAATAGGTCTCATGAAACAAAGTGCATGCGATGGCCGTTAAGGGCTAGACGCTTTCAAAAAGATGCACTATTGTGCATCTAACGCTACAGCCAAAACGCATAACCAAGCTCAAGGGTGGCCCATGGCCGGGGAAGATCGGCGCCTCGCAGGCGGCGCGACATTCATCGATTTCCAGACCGAACCGTCCCGCTACAAGCACTGGAAGCTCGCGGTCGATGGCGACGTCGCCACCCTGACCATGGACGTCGACGAGAATGGCGGCCTGTTCGAAGGCTATCTGCTCAAGCTCAATTCCTACGATCTCGGCGTCGACATCGAGCTGGCGGACGTCGTCCAGCGCCTGCGTTTCGAACACCCCGAGGTGAAGGTCGTGGTGATGCGCTCGGCCAAGAACCGCGTGTTCTGCGCCGGCGCCAACATCCGAATGCTTGCGGGCTCGACCCATGCCCACAAGGTGAACTTCTGCAAATTCACCAACGAGACCCGCAACGGTATGGAAGACTCTTCGGAGAATTCCGGCCAGCGCTTCATCACGGTGGTGAACGGCTCGGCCGCCGGCGGCGGTTATGAGCTGGCGCTCGCGACCGACCACATCATCCTCGCCGATGACGGCTCGTCGGCCGTCGCGTTGCCGGAAGTGCCGCTGCTCGCGGTGCTGCCGGGCACCGGCGGCCTCACCCGCGTCGTCGACAAGCGCAAGGTGCGCCGCGACCACGCCGATTTCTTCTGCACCATCGAGGAAGGCGTGAAGGGCAAGCGCGCCGTGCAGTGGCGCCTCGTCGACGAGATCGCGCCGAACTCCAAACTTGAAGCCAAGGTCGCCGAGCGCGCCAAGGAATTCGCAGGCCAGTCGAAGCGCAAGGGCACCGGCAAAGGTATTGCGCTGACACCGCTCAGGCGCGTCATCGACGAGACCAGCATCCGCTACGGTTTTGTCAGCGTCGACATCGATCGCACGGCGCGCATCGCCACCATCTCGATCAAGGCGCCGGAGGCCGCTCCGCCGGCCGACATCGACGGCATGATGGCGCAGGGGCCTTCGTTCTGGCCGCTCCAGGTCGCGCGCGAGCTCGACGACGCCATCCTGCATCTGCGCATCAACGAGCTCGAGATTGCGATGCTCGTCTTCAAGAGCCATGGCGACCGCGCCCATGTGCTGGCATCCGATGCCTTCCTCGAAGCCAACAAGGCGCACTGGCTGGTCAACGAAATCAGGCACTATTGGAAGCGCGTGCTGAAGCGCATCGACGTCACCTCGCGCACGCTGGTGACGCTGGTCGAGCCCGGCTCCTGCTTTGCCGGCACGCTCGCCGAGCTCGTCTTCGCCGCCGACCGCTCCTACATGCTGATCGGCACGCGCCAGGGCGACAACCGTCCGCCGCCGTCGATCGAATTGTCGGCCATGAACTTCGGTCCGTATCCGATGAGCCACGGCCTGACCCGGCTGGAATCGCGCTTCCAGGCCGATCCGTCCGACGTCGAGCGTGCGGAAGCTACCATGGGCACCGCGCTCGACGCCGAGCAGGCGGAAGAGCTCGGCCTCGTCACCTTCGCGCTCGACGACATCGACTGGGACGACGAGGTGCGCGTGTTCCTCGAGGAGCGCGCCAGCTTCTCGCCGGACAGCCTCACCGGCATGGAAGCCAGCCTGCGCTTCGTCGGCCCCGAGACGATGGAATCGAAGATCTTTTCGCGTCTGACCGCGTGGCAGAACTGGATCTTCCAGCGCCCGAACGCGGTCGGCGAGGAAGGCGCGCTGCGCCGCTACGGCAGCGGCCAGAAGCCGAAATTCGATATGACGAGAGTTTAGCGAGTAGGGAGTGGTGAATGGCGAATAGGGATTTCCATTCGCTACTCACCATTCGCCATTCGCAAGCTCACGGTTCGATGCCAATCGTTGAATGAATCAGTCCCCCACGGGAGGTCCACCATGAACATCATGAACGTCGACTACTCGACCAAGATTCCCAACAACGTCAATCTCGCCGAAGACCGCCAGGTGCTGAAGGCGCTGGAAGGCTGGCATCCCGGCTATATGGACTGGTGGAGCGACATGGGGCCGGAAGGCTTTCAGGAGTCGCTGGTGTATCTGCGCACCGCCTATTCCGTCGATCCGCGCGGCTGGGCCAAGTTCGATTATGTCCGCATGCCCGACTATCGCTGGGGCATCCTGCTTGCGCCGCAGGAGGAAAATCGCGTCGTTCCGTTCGGCGAGCATTTCGGCGAGCCTGCGTGGCAGGAAGTCCCGGGCGAGTATCGCGCCATGCTGCGCCGCCTGATCGTGATCCAGGGCGACACCGAGCCGGCTTCCGTCGAGCAGCAGCGCCACCTCGGCAAGACCGCGCCCTCGCTCTACGACATGCGCAATTTGTTCCAGGTCAATGTCGAGGAAGGCCGTCATCTCTGGGCGATGGTCTATCTGCTCCAGAAGTACTTTGGCCGCGACGGCCGCGAGGAAGCTGATGACTTGCTGCGCCGTCGCTCGGGCGATGCCGATGCGCCGCGCATGCTCGGTGCCTTCAACGAGGCGACGCCGGACTGGCTGTCCTTCTTCATGTTCACCTACTTCACCGACCGCGACGGCAAGATGCAGCTGCACTCGCTCGCGCAGTCGGGCTTCGATCCCTTGTCGCGCACCTGCCGTTTCATGCTGACGGAAGAAGCGCACCACATGTTCGTCGGCGAGACCGGCATCACCCGCGTCGTGCAGCGCACTTGTGACGCGATGCGCGAAGCCGGCATCACCGATCCCACCGACATCGCAAAGGTTCGCGCGCTCGGCGTGATCGACCTGCCGACGATCCAGAAGAAGCTGAACCTGCACTATACGCTGTCGCTCGACCTGTTCGGCTCGGAGGTCTCGACCAACGCGGCCAACGCCTTCAACACCGGCATCAAGGGCCGTTATCACGAGACCCAGATCGACGACGATCACCAGCTCAAGAACGCCACCTATCCGGTGCTCAAGTTCATCGACGGCGAGATCAAGCTGGTAGACGAGCCGGCGCTGACCGCGCTCAACATGCGCCTGCGCGACGATTACAGCCAGGACTGCGTCAAGGGCATGCTGCGCTGGAACAAGGTGATCTCGACCGCCGGCTATAACTTCCAGCTCAAACTGCCCAACGTCGCTTTCCATCGCCATATCGGCGAGTTCAAGGGCATCCATGCGACGCCGGATGGTCTTTTGATCGACGATGCCATTTGGGCGAAGCGCAAGGACGAGTGGCTGCCCTCGACCGCCGACGGCGACTTCATCACCTCGCTGATGCAGCCCGTCACCGAGACCGGCAAGTTCGCCTCCTGGATCTCGCCGCCGAAGGTCGGCATCGACAACAAGCCCGGCGATTTCGAGTACGTGAAGATCGAGTCGTAAGAGTCAGGGTTCGACCCTCGCACAACGCAAATGGTGTCATCACCCGCCTTGTGCGCGATTGCGCACTGGAGCGGGTGATCCAGTATTCCAGAGGCGGCAGAGATAGATCGAGACGCTGCAGCGTACTGGATGCCCCGGTCAAGCCGGGGCATGACTGCGGAGTGTGACGCGCGCTCTGTGCTGAAACGCCCCGCCTACCCGGCGATCTCCAGCCCCGCATTCGCGTACACCACGCCGCCATCCACCGCGATGGTGTTGCCGACCACGTAATCACCCGCGCGCGAGGCGAGATAGATCGCCACGCCGGCCATGTCCTCATCGGTTCCGATACGCCGCGCCGGAATGCGCTTGGCGACCTCGTCCGCATGGTCGCGCGCGGCGCGGTTCATGTCGGACTTGAACGCGCCCGGTGCGATCGCGGTGACGTTGATGTTGTCCTTGATCAGCTTCGTCGCCATGCGCCGCGTCAGATGGATCACGGCGGCCTTGCTGGCGGCGTAGGAATAGGTCTCGCTCGGATTGACGAAGATGCCGTCCACCGAGGCGATGTTGATCACCTTGGCCGGCCGCTCGTGCGAGGCCGCCGCGCGCAGCGGCTTTGCCAGTGCCTTGGTCAGGAAGAACAGCGACTTGACGTTGAGGTCCATCACCTTGTCCCAGCCGCTCTCCGGGAATTCGTCGAACTCCGCGCCCCAGGCTGCGCCCGCATTGTTGACGAGGATGTCGAGCTTCGGCTCCAGCTTGATGATCTCGGAGGCCAGCCTGTCGCAGCCTTCGATGGTCGAGATGTCGATCGGCAGCGCGATGCATTCGCCCTCATATTGGGCGGAGAGCTCTTTCGCCGTCGCCTCGCACGGCCCGGCCTTGCGCGCGGTGATGTAGACCTTCGCCGCGCCTTGCGCGAGGAAGCCCGCCGCGATCATCTTGCCGATGCCGCGCGACCCGCCGGTCACGAGCGCGACACGGCCTTTGAGCGAGAACAGATCGTTGAACATGGAGCCTCCCTTGGTTGGCGACGTTTTGAGCGCGGCGGAGAGGGGAGTCAAGGAAGGCGCGAGAGTGGCGCGGCTGCGGTCCAACTCACTCGGTGTCGTCCCGGCGAACGCCGGGACCCATAACCACAGGGAGTAGTTTGGCGAAGACTCGTCGTTCGGTACTTCTACCAAATGTAATCGATGGATTCCGCGGTATGGGTCCCGGCGTTCGCCGGGACGACAGCGTGGCTACGCCGCCGCAATCCGGCGAAAGCCGTTCCACATCGCGGTCGCGGCGCCTGAGGTCAGCACCGGCAAAATTCGCGCGTCCTGGTAATTGCCGTTGAGCGAGACGCGCGGCAGCGCGGTCATGTGGCCGGCATTTTCTGCGAACAGCATGCCGGGCCGGGTCGTCACCGCGGTCTTGAAGCCGGCCGATGCAGCGAGAGCGAATTCGCGCTCGCCCGCGGCTTCGCGGTCGCCATAGGGGTAGGCGAAGTGCAGCACGGTACGGCCGAGCGCCTGCTCGATCCGCGCGCGGCTTACCGCCATCTCCTGTGCGGCGATCCCCTCGCTCTGCCTGGCGAGATTGCAATGGCTGATGGTGTGCGCGCCGATCGTGACCAGCGGATCGGCGGCAAATGCCTTCACCTCGTCCCAGGACAGGCACAGGCTGCGGCACAGTGCGGCCATGTCGACGTCGTATCTGGCGCAGAGCGCCTCGATCTCGCGCTTGAGATCATGTTCCCCCGGCAGCGCGCGCAGCCAATCGTGCAGGCGGTCGAACGCCATTTGTTTTGCGGCGGGGGTCGTTGCATCCAGCCGCAGCGCGGAATTGCCGATCTGGATGTCGATGTGTTCGGCCTTCGCGATCACGGTTTCCAGCGCGGTCCACCACAGACGTCCGGTGCCCTCGGCAAACTCGCTCGCGACATAGACGGCCAAGGGCGCGTCAAATTCGCGCAGAACCGGCAGCGCGAATTCGAGATTGTCGCGGTAGCCGTCGTCGAGGGTGAAGGCGGCGAAGGGGCGGGTGAACCGGCCCTGCACCAGCCGCTCATGCAGCTCGTCCATGCTGACGATGTCGATCCCGCGCGAGCGCAAATGGCTCAGCGTGGCGCGCAGGAAATCGGGGGTGACTTCGAGGTGCCGGTTCGGCTGGAACGCGGCCTCGCGGGCCGGCCGCACATGGTGCAGCATGAAAATGGCGCCGACGCCCGACAAGAGCGGGCGCAACAGGTGGTGCGCCCCGCTGAAATAGAGTGCCCCCAGCCCGGCGCGGATGACGTTGTTTCGGAGTTGTTTCATGACCGGCTGGCGAACTCTGGCATTCCACTTTCAACTTACGGAAGAACCCTTGAAGAAAAAGTTATTCCAATTGTCGACGCATGGCCTTCGGAAGGGCATCATTTCCGGTTTGACAGCCCGCCAAGGGTTTGTTTTGTCTCCGGTTCCAGAGTTCGGGTCGTTGAATGCAGAAGCTTTTCAGGTGGGCCAGCAAATGGTGGCCAGGGCTGATCCCCCTGGCCGTCATGTGGGGATTTGCGGCCTGGAATAATACCTTGCCGGTCGAGGCGGACCTATCCGCCCGCAGCTCGGCCGCGCTCAAGGAGACCGTTCTGGACAAGACCCGGATCGCGGTCGACGGCCGGGACGTCGGCCTGGCCGCGGACGCCTTTTCCGAGGAGGGGCGCCGCGATGCCGTGATGGCGGTCGAGCTCGTCCCGGGCGTGCGCCTGGTCGACGACCGGACCCGCCTTGTTCCCGAAGCAACGCCCTTCGTCTGGAATGCCGAGCGTGACGTGGTGCGGGTGACGCTGTCCGGCTCCGCGCCCCTGCCGTCGATGAAGGCGCGCCTGACCGAGGCCGCGCGCAAGGAGGTCAACGGGACCGAGGTCGCCGATCAGATGGGTCTCGCGCGCGGCGCGCCGCCGCGGTTCGAGGCGGCCGCGATGCTGCTGCTCGACCAGATCGGCAAGCTCAAGGACGGCAGGATCACGATCACCGACACCAAGGTCAATCTGTCGGGCATGGCGCGCGACCTCGGCGGCCGTGAGGCGATCGCGGCCGCGCTCAAGAACCTGCCGGAGGGCTTTTCGGTCGCCGCCAACGATGTCAAGGCGCCGCCCTACATCTTCCAGGCCTACAAGGACCCGGTCGCCGCGACCGTGACGCTGACGGGCTACGTGCCTGACAACAACGTGCACGCGGCCATTGCAACGAGTGCCTCGCGAAAGTTCTTCACCGAAAAGGTCGTCGACAATCTCAAGGCCAGCGTCGGCGCACCCGGCTCCTTCAATACTGCCGTGGTCACAGCGCTCGGCGGGCTGTCGCGGCTGTCGACCGGTACGCTCGTGGTGTCCGATCGCGAGGTGAAGCTGTCGGGCGACGCGCTCTATGAAGGGGCCGCCAACGACATCCGCGCAGGCCTCGGCAAGGACTTCCCGAAGAACTGGCAGTACAAGCCGGAGATTACGGTGAAGCCTGCCGCGGGCCCGGTCGACGGCACGGTCTGCCAGCAATTGTTCACGGAGCTCCTGAACAAGGGCAAGATCCGCTTCGCAACGAAACGCGCCGACATCGACCCGGATTCCGCCGGCATTCTCGACCACCTGATCGAGACGGCGCTGCGCTGCCCCACCACCAATATCGAGGTGGCCGGGCACACCGATGCCGACGGTGAGGACTCCTTCAATCAGGCTCTCTCGGAGAAGCGCGCGCAGGCCGTGATCGACTATCTGGTCAAGGCCGGGCTGCCGGCCACCCGCTTCACTCCGGTCGGCTATGGCGCCACGCAACCCCTCGCCGGCAATGACACCGATGAAGGCAAGGCGCAGAACCGCCGCATCGAATTTCTGGTGAGGTGATGATGCCCTATCTCGTCTCGTTCCATCTGGGCTGGCTGATCGGCTCGCTGCTGCTGGGCTTTTGCATGGGCTGGATCTCGGTGGTCCAGCGCGGCAACGGCACCTCGAAGGTGACCGCGCGCTGGCTCGCCGTGCTTGCCGCCGCCTTGGTCGCAGCCTCGTTCGCGCATGTGGTGCCCGGCCGCTTCGGCTATTGGCTCGATCTCGGGCTGGTCATGTTCGCCTGCTACCTCGTCGGCTGCACCATCGGCGCCTGGCTGCGCGACAGGGTGGTCTCGCGGAGCCAGCCGGCGGCTTAGGTCTTCAGGTTCGCTCGGAGGGCGGGCCTCTATCCAACATTGCGATAACGGCTTGATCGGCAAGCAAATTGCCAAACGATCGCAATGCGCTTGACATTAATACGTACGTACGTATTATTTTCCTTATGCCAAAGCCCTCACTCAAAGACGCCATCCTCGATGCCGGCCTGAAGGTCATGTTCAGGACCGGCTATCACGGCACCAGCGTGCGCGACGTCACCGCTGCGGCAGGCGCGCCGCAGGGGTCCTTCACCAACCATTTTCGCTCCAAAGAGGTGTTCGCCTCCGAGGTGCTCGACCGCTACTTCGACACCACGAGGGGGCTGGTCGCGGAGGCGCTCGACGACACCTCGCTGACGCCGCGCGCGCGGCTGCGGCGCTATCTCGACATCATCACCGGCCGGCTGGAGGTCGACGGCTATGGCCGTGGCTGCCTGATCGGTGACCTCAGCCTGGAGGCATCAGCCAGCAGCGAAATGCTGCGCGCGCGTCTCGCCGAAATCTTCGCGCAATGGCGCGCGCCGTTCGCCGCCTGCATCAGGGACGCCCAGACGTGCCGCGAGATCGCATCCGATTTCGAGCCCGAAGAGCTTGCCGATTTCCTGCTCGCGTCCTGGCAGGGCGCGATCCTGCGCATGAAGGTCGACCGCAATCCCAACGCCCTCGAACGTTTCAAGACCATCGCCTTTCAAACCGTCTTCAGGGAGCTGACATGAGCAAGCCAACTGAAATCGAGATTCTCAAAGCGTCCGTGCTGGGAAGCACGATGGCCTATCGCGAGGCGGGAGATCGCGATGCGCCCGCTGCCCTGTTCCTGCACGGCAACCCGACGTCGTCGCATATCTGGCGCAACATCCTGCCGCTTGTATCGCCGGTCGCACATTGCATCGCGCCCGATCTCGTCGGCTTCGGCCAGTCCGGCAAGCCCGACATCGGCTATCGCTTCGTCGACCACGTCCGCTATCTCGATGCATTCATCGAACAGCGCGGCATCAAATCGGCCTATCTCGTCGCGCAGGACTGGGGCACCGCGCTCGCGTTCCATCTCGCCGCGCGCCGGCCGGATTTCGTGCGCGGCCTTGCCTTCATGGAGTTCATCCGCCCGATGCCGACCTGGCAGGACTTTCACCACACCGAGGTCGCGGAGGAGCAGGACCACGCCGAGGCGGCGAGGGCGGCGTTCCGCAAATTCAGGACGCCGGGCGAGGGCGAAGCGATGATCCTCGAGGCGAACGCGTTCGTCGAACGCGTGCTGCCCGGTGGCATCGTTCGCAAGCTCGGCGAGGACGAGATGGCGCCTTACCGTGCGCCATTCCCCACGCCGGAGAGCCGCCGGCCCGTTCTCGCCTTCCCCCGCGAACTGCCGATCGCAGGCGAGCCCGCCGACGTCTACGAGACGCTCCAATCCGCGCATGCGGCGCTGGCTGCATCGTCCTATCCGAAGCTGTTGTTCTCGGGCACGCCCGGCGCGCTCGTCGCGCCCGAATTCGCCGAACGGTTCGCAGCCTCGCTGAATCACTGCGCATTGGTGCGCCTCGGACCTGGGCTGCACTTTCTCCAGGAGGATCACCCCGAGGCGATCGGCCGCTCCGTCGCCGGCTGGATCGCCGGCATCGAAGCCGTGCGCCAGCAGCGTGCTGCCTGAAGGCGGGCGAGATGGCTGATGTGACCATCATCTATTGCCGTCCCTGCGGCTACGAGAAGCGCGCCAAGGACGCCGCTGCTGCGCTGCGGCAGCATCTGGCGCTGGAGGCGGCTCTTGTGCCCGCCAAGGGTGGGATCTTCCAGGTCAGGGTCGGCGACAGCATTGTCGCCAGCCGCAGCAAGGGCCACTTTCCCGGTACCGACGAAATCGTGGCCGCCGTCACTTCCGCGTGGCACTGATCCGGGGCGGATTCCGATCGCTTCCTGAGGCCGCCACCGTCGCCGCGGCCTTTCGGCCCACCTGAAATCCCTGAACAACAGCGCCGGCCACCCCCTCTTTCGCCAGGCGGGGGCGGCCCATAGATTGACGTCGGCTTAAGTCGTGACGGAACATTGTGCGGTCGAAATCATCAAAACTTCATGGCGCCTGCGCAGGATTGCCATGGAGATTCGCGTCAGTCTTGCCGCCGAAAGCGCCAATCAGTGCATCAGGAGCCCGCAACCCTGCCTAAAATATTGAAGGCACGAGTTTTTGTTCGAATTGCTGAATTCCACTCCGCCCCAAAACGCGCTAGTGGAAGGGCATGGGGCATGCGCGATGCCGGAGCCGGCGGCAAGGGTTCGTTGAATGCCTGTGCGTCGTCCGCCTGTCCGCCGGCCACCCCGGCCGCTGAAGCGTTGTTCGAGGTCTAGATGCTGGAAGCCATACGCAGGGCGATGACGTTTCTGCGCCAGAAGCAAGTCCTGCATAAGCTTGGAGTTGTGATCAGCGTCGCGGTCATCGGCATCGCTTGCTATGTGCTCTACCACATGCTGCGGGGAATCGACGTCAACGAGGTCCTCGAAGCGATCAAGAGCACCGAGCCGAGCCAGATCGCGATGGCGGCGCTGTTCGTGGCCGCGGGCTATTTCACCCTGACCTTCTACGATCTGTTCGCCGTGCGCGCGATCGGCCACGCCCATGTGCCCTACCGCATCAATGCGCTCGCCGCCTTCACCAGCTATTCGATCGGCCACAATGTCGGCGCCAGCGTCTTCACCGGCGGCGCGGTGCGCTACCGCATCTATTCTGCCTATGGCCTGAACGCGATCGACGTCGCAAAGATCTGCTTCCTCGCCGGCCTGACCTTCTGGCTCGGCAATGCCGCGGTGCTCGGCCTCGGCATCTCCTACCATCCGGAAGCCGCTGCCGCGATCGACCAGCTTCCGCCCTGGCTGAACCGGATGCTGGCGATGATGATCATCGCGGGGCTGGTCGCCTATGTGGTCTGGGTCTGGACCCAGCCGCGGGTGGTCGGCCGCGGGCCCTGGACCGTGGTGCTGCCGGGCGGCCCGCTGACGCTGCTCCAGATCGCCATTGGCATCATCGATCTCGGCTTCTGTGCGCTGGCGATGTACGTGCTGGTCCCGGACGAGCCCAATCTCGGCTTCGTCGTGGTGGCGGTGATCTTCGTCTCGGCGACGCTGCTCGGTTTTGCCAGCCACTCGCCGGGAGGGCTCGGCGTGTTCGATGCCGCCATGCTGGTCGGCCTCTGGCAGATGGACCGCGAGGAACTGCTGGGTGGCATGCTCCTGTTCCGCGTCCTCTATTATCTCTCCCCCTTCGTCATATCTGTAATCTTGCTGACGTTTCGCGAGGTTATAATCGGCGCTCGATCGAAGCGCTTGCAGCAGGCGGCGCTCAAGCTCGACCCCGGCCCGGCGCGTGAAGCCGCCTATGTGAGAGAGCGCAGCGACACCGGCGCCTGACCGGCGCATCCCCTTTAGGAGAAGCCCGCCCCGATGGCGATCGACGCACCATCTTCTCCCTCCGCGCAGCCCTGGTCCGACCGGCTGCGGCACTCGACCGTCATCCTGATCGCCGCGGCGCTGGCGCTGTCGGTGGTGGTCTCGCTCGGCGAATTGTCGGTGATGCGGGCGGCGACGGTGTTCCTCTGCATCGCGGCCGCGGCGCTGATCCCTTGGAGGCTGCACGACAATGCCGCCTCGCGCGACGACACCCGCCGCGTCAACCCGGTCGAGAGCGCGGCGGTGGCCGCGGTCGTCGCCGGCATGCCGGATCCGGCGGTGCTGCTCGACCGCGCCGGGCGTGTCATCCATCTCAATGCCGCCGCCGCCCAGCTGGCGCCGGCGCTGCGCAAGAATGAGCTCGCCCAGTTCGCGCTGCGCTCGCCGGAGATCATCACCGCGCTGCGTGAATCCATCGCCACCACCGAGCCGCGGCGCACGACCTATCTCGACCATGTCCCGGTCGACCGCTGGATGGAGCTGACCATCACGCCGGTGCCGGTGCCGACCTCCTTCGGCGGCGCCGACAAATGCATGCTGATGACCTTCCACGACCAGACGCCGCTGCGCCGGGTCGAGGAGATGCGCGCAGACTTCGTCGCCAATGCCAGCCACGAGCTGCGCACGCCGCTCGCCGCGCTGTCGGGCTTCATCGACACGCTCCAGGGCCAGGCCAAGGACGATCCCAAGGCACGCGAGCGGTTCCTCGGCATCATGCACAACCAGGCGACCCGGATGGCGCGCCTGATCGACGATCTGCTCTCGCTGTCGCGGGTCGAGCTGTCGGCCCATGTGCGGCCCGACACCCTGGTCGACCTGCTGCCGATCATCTTCCAGGTCGCCGACGGGCTCGAGCCGCTGGCGCGGGAGCGCCAGGTCGAGGTCGAAACCCATCTGCCTGAGACCCCGGTGATGATTGCGGGCGACCGCGAGGAATTGCTCCGCCTGTTCGAGAACCTGATCGAGAACGCGCTCAAATACGGGGCGTCGGGCGGACGTGTCATCGTGTCGCTGGCCGCGGCGGCAGCCACTGATGGAACTCAGGAAATCCGGGTCATGGTCCGCGATTTCGGCCCCGGCATCGCGCCCGAGCATCTGCCGCGGCTGACCGAGCGGTTCTACCGGGTCGACGTCGGTGACAGCCGCTCGCAGGGCGGGACGGGGCTCGGATTATCGCTGGTGAAACATATTCTTAACCGCCATCGCGGCCGGCTTTTGATCGAGAGCGTGCCCAAGCAGGGCGCCGTTTTCACGGCCTGTTTTCCCCAGGCGAAGACCGCGGCCTCGACCTGATATTCAAGCGATTTCAATCGCTTGGCCGTGTCATCCAGCTGTCACGAAACCTTCGTAAAAGCACAGCCGACCGCTCCTAAAGGGGCGGCACGGGGAGCGCGATCGGGCGCGGATGGCGCTTCGCTCCCCTGTATGGAGACCACCATGAATTTCATCAAAACTATCGTCGCTGCCGGCTTGGTCGCCGCATCGGCGACGGCGGCGTTTGCTGCCGACATCACGGGTGCCGGTGCGACGTTCCCGTTCCCGATCTATTCCAAGTGGGCTGACGCCTACAAGAAGGAGACCGGCAACGGTCTGAACTACCAGTCGATCGGCTCCGGCGGCGGCATCAAGCAGATCCAGGCCAAGACCGTGACCTTCGGCGCCAGCGACGCGCCGCTCAAGGCCGAGCAGCTCGAGAAGGACGGCCTCGTCCAGTGGCCGATGGTGATGGGCGCCATCGTTCCGGTCGTCAACATCGAGGGCGTGAAGCCCGGCGAGCTGGTGTTCGACGGCGAGACCCTGGCCAGCATCTATCTCGGCAAGATCACCAAGTGGGACGACGCCGCGATCAAGAAGCTCAATCCGAACGTGAAGCTGCCGTCGGACGCGATCACCGTGGTCCGCCGCTCGGATGGTTCGGGCACCACCTTCAACTTCACCAACTATCTCGCTAAGGCCAGCGCGGACTGGAAGAGCAAGGTCGGTGAGGGCACCGCGGTCGAGTGGCCGGTCGGCGTCGGCGCCAAGGGCAACGAAGGCGTGTCGGGCAACATCAGCCAGACCAAGAACTCGATCGGCTACGTCGAGTACGCCTATGCCAAGCAGAACAAGCTGACCTACACCGGCCTCGTCAACAAGGCCGGCAAGCCGGTGCAGCCGACGGTCGAAGCCTTCCAGGCGGCCGCTTCCAACGCCGACTGGGCCAAGGCTCCCGGCTACTACGTCATCCTGACCGACCAGCCCGGCGACAAGTCCTGGCCGATCACGGCGGCGACCTTCATCCTCATGCACAAGGATGCCACCGACAAGGCAGCCTCGCAGGAAGCCATCAAGTTCTTCCGCTGGGCCTTCAAGAGCGGCGGCAAGGCGGCTGAAGAGCTCGACTATATCCCGATGCCGGACCCGGTCGTCCAACTGATCGAGAAGACCTGGGCTGCCGAGATCAAGAGCTAAGCGCTCTGTGTCCCGGACTGGGCGCCGGGATCTCACAAGACCTCCGCTCCGGATCGGCCTCGCGCCGCATCCGGAGCGCAAGACCAACAACAAGACCGACAACAAGCGTATATCAAACGGGCACAGGGGATCGGCGTGGCAGAGATGGCCGTTCAGAGCGATGTAATCGACGACGCCGGACCGTATGACCGCGCCAAGGCCTTGGGCGCCTTCAAGCTCGGCGACCTCACCTTCTACTGGATCACGCGGCTGTCCGCGATCTCGGTGCTCCTCATCCTCGGTGGCATCATCATCTCGCTGATCGTCGGCGCGTTCCCGGCGATGAAGGAATACGGCTTCGCCTTCCTGTGGACGCAGCGCTGGGCGCCGTCGGCAGATCCGCCCGTGCTCGGCGCGCTCGGCCCGATCTACGGCACGCTCATCACCTCCTTCATCGCGATGGCGATCGCCATTCCGGTCGGTCTCGGCATTGCGATCTTTCTGACCGAGCTCTGCCCGCAATGGGCGCGCCGCCCGATCGGCATGGCGATCGAGCTGCTCGCCGGCATTCCCTCGATCATCTACGGCATGTGGGGCTTCTTCGTGCTCGGCCCGTTCCTGGCCAACACGTTCCAGCCCTTCATGATCAAGATCTTCGACGGCATCCCGGTGCTGGGCGCGATCTTCGCAGGCCCGCCGTCCTATCTCAGCCTGTTCAACGCGGCGCTGATCCTCGCCATCATGGTGCTGCCCTTCATCACCTCGATCTCGGTCGACGTGTTCAAGACGGTGCCGCCGGTGCTCAAGGAAGCCGCCTACGGCGTCGGCTGCACCACCTGGGAAGTCGTGCGCAGCGTGGTGATCCCCTATACCCGCGTCGGCGTCATCGGCGGTGTCATGCTGGCGCTCGGCCGCGCGCTCGGCGAGACCATGGCGGTGACCTTCATCATCGGCAACTCGTTCCGCATCTCGTCGTCGATCTTCGCCCCGGGCACCACGATCTCGGCGGCGATCGCATCGGAGTTCGCCGAAAGCGACGGCCTGCACCAGTCCGGCCTGATCCTGCTCGGCCTGCTGCTGTTCGTGCTGACATTCTTCGTGCTCGCGGCTGCACGGTTGATGCTGATGCGTCTTGAAAAGAAGGCGGGGAAGTAACATGAACCCGATCTACGCACGCCGCCGCCGCATGGACATCGTCATCCGTGTGCTCTGCCTGGCTGCCGCTGCCTTCGGCGTCACATGGCTCGCGCTGATCCTGATGACGCTGCTCTACAACGGCATTGCCGGCCTGAACCTGGAGCTCTTCGTTGCGGACACGCCGCCTCCGGGCTCGACCGAGGGCGGCCTGCGCAACGCCATCGTGGGTTCGATCATCATGACCGTGCTCGGCGTCGGCATCGGCGCGCCGCTCGGTCTGTTCGCCGGCACCTATCTCGCCGAGTACGGCCGCAACGACCGCCTGACCTCGGTGATCCGCTTCATCAACGACATCCTGCTCTCGGCGCCCTCGATCATCATCGGCCTGTTCATCTATGGTGCGGTGGTGGTGCCGATGCGCGGCTTCTCGGCGATTGCCGGCTGCCTCGCGCTTGCGGTGATCGTCATCCCGGTGGTGCTGCGCACGACCGAGGACATGCTGCTGCTGGTGCCGAACGCACTGCGTGAGGCGGCCTCGGCGCTCGGCCTGCCGCGCTCGCTGGTGATCAAGCGCATCGCCTATCGCGCGGCGCGCTCGGGCCTCATTACCGGCGTGATGCTGGCCACCGCCCGCGTCGCCGGCGAGACCGCGCCGCTGCTCTTCACCGCGCTGTCGAACCAGTTCTTCAGCCTGGGTCTGAACAAGACGATGGCGAACCTGCCGGTCACCATCAACAATTTCGTGCAGAGCCCCTACGCCTACTGGAAGCAGCTCGCCTGGAGCGGCGCGCTGCTCATCACCCTGACCGTTCTTGCCCTGAATATTGGCGCGCGCATTCTGAGCGCCGAGAGGACCGCAAAATGAGTGATCTTTCCGTATCGATGAGCGCGGCCGGTGGTTTGCCCCAGGCGCCGGTGCTGCCCGAAGCTCCGGCCAAGGTGACGGTGCGCAACCTCAATTTCTATTACGGCGAGCACCACGCGCTGAAGAACATCAATCTGGCGCTCGGCACCAACCGCGTCACGGCGTTCATCGGCCCGTCTGGCTGCGGCAAGTCGACCCTGCTGCGCATCTTCAATCGGATGTACGACCTCTATCCGGGCCAGCGCGTCACCGGTCAGCTCATGCTCGACCAGACCAACGTCCTCGACCCCAAGCTGGACCTCAATTTGCTGCGCGCCCGCGTCGGCATGGTGTTCCAGAAGCCGACGCCGTTCCCGATGACGATCTACGAAAACATCGCCTTCGGCATCCGTCTCTATGAGAAGATCTCGAAGTCCGAGATGGACGACCGCGTCGAGAAGGCGCTGCGCGGCGGCGCGCTGTGGAACGAGGTCAAGGACAAGCTCAACGCCTCCGGCCTGTCGCTCTCCGGCGGCCAGCAGCAGCGCCTCTGCATCGCCCGCACGGTCGCGGTGCGGCCCGAGGTGATCTTGTTCGACGAGCCCTGCTCGGCGCTCGACCCGATCTCGACCGCCAAGGTCGAGGAGCTGATCCAGGAGCTGTCCGAGAACTACACGATCGCGATCGTCACCCACAACATGCAGCAGGCGGCGCGCGTCTCCGACAAGACCGCCTTCATGTATCTCGGCGAGCTGATCGAGTTCGACGACACCAGCAAGATCTTCACGTCGCCGACCGACCGGCGCACGCAGGATTACATCACCGGCCGGTTCGGCTGAGGAGACGGAACATGGGTTCTGAACATACCGCAAAGGCCTTCGACACCGACCTCCAGGAACTCACGCGCCTGGTCGCCGAGATGGGCGGCATCGCCGAGCGCATGATCGTCGATTCCGTCGACGCGCTGATCCGCCGCGACGTCGCGCTCGGCCAGCGCGTCGTGACCATCGACGCCGAGCTCGACGCGCTCCAGAAGAAGATCGAGGAGCGCGCCGTTCTCACCATCGCGCGCCGCCAGCCGATGGCGGTGGATCTGCGCGAGATCGTCGGCGCCATGCGCGTCGCGACCGATCTCGAGCGGATCGGCGACCTCGCCAAGAACATGGGCAAGCGCGTCGCGGCGCTGGAGACGGATTTCCATCCGCTCAAGCTGTTCCGCGGTCTGGAGCACATGACCGACCTCGTGCAGCAACAGGTCAAGTCGGTGCTGGACGCCTATGCCGCGCACGATCTGCCGGCGGCAATGGCGGTGTGGAAGGGCGACGAGGAAGTCGACGCCATCTGCACCTCGCTGTTCCGCGAGCTCCTCACCTACATGATGGAGGATCCGCGCAACATCTCGTTCTGCATCCATCTGATGTTCTGCGCCAAGAACATCGAGCGCATCGGTGACCACGCCACCAACATCGCCGAGACCGTGTTCTACATGATCGAGGGCCAGGCGATCACCGACAAGCGGCCGAAGGGCGACATGACGACCTTCGCCACGACGGTCCCGAACACTTAAGGAGCGACGAACACCATGGGCGCACGCATTATGGTGGTTGAGGACGAGGAAGCTCTCACCGAGCTTCTCCGCTACAACCTCGAAGGCGACGGCTATGACGTCGAGACGGTGATGCGCGGCGACGATGCCGACACCCGCCTCAAGGAGCACATCCCCGATTTGATCGTGCTCGACTGGATGCTGCCGGGCCTCTCCGGCATCGAGCTGTGCCGGCGGCTGCGCACCCGGCCCGAGACCAAGCAGCTCCCGATCATCATGCTCACCGCGCGCGGCGAGGAGAGCGAGCGGGTGCGGGGCCTTGCGACCGGCGCCGACGACTACATCGTCAAGCCGTTCTCGGTCCCGGAGCTGCTGGCACGCGTGAAGGGCCTGCTCAGGCGCGCCAGCCCCGAGCGGCTCGCCACCGTGCTCGCCTATGGCGACATCGAGCTCGACCGCGACAAGCGTCGCGTGGCGCGCTCGGGCCGGCCGATCGATCTCGGCCCGACCGAATATCGCCTGCTGGAGTTCTTCCTGGAGCATCCCGGCCGCGTGTTCTCGCGCGAGCAGCTGCTCGACAGCGTCTGGGGCCGTGACATCTACATCGACGAGCGCACCGTCGACGTCCATATCGGGCGCCTGCGCAAGCTGCTCAATCTCGGCCGCGAGCAGGACCCGATCCGCACCGTCCGCGGCGCGGGCTACGCACTGGACGATCGCTTTGCGAAGGCGGAGCAAGCGTAAGGGGTTGCTGTGGCAGACGTGATTTAGCGGGCTGCCACCGCATCCTCGATGTCGTCCCTGCGAACGCAGGGACCCATAACCACAGGGAGTGGTTTGGCGAAGACTCGGAGTGATCATCCCGCGCAATAACTACGCGCCGGGATTATGGGTCCCTGCGTTCGCAGGGACGACACCGAGTGAGTTGAGCCGTCATCGCGTGACGGCGCCGTCTTCGTAGTCAGCTAATCCGATACCTCAGCGCGGACCCGGCTTCGCCGGCGCGCGCCGGCGATCGGCCGCGGGCTGATACGCCACGCGCGAGTGCTGGGCGCAGTAGGGCAGGCCGGAGAGCGCCTTGCCGCCGCAGAAGAAGAAATCCGGGCTCGAGGGATCGCCGACCGGCCAGTGGCAGGTGGCCTCGTTCAGCTCCAGCAGCGACAGCCGCTGGCTCATCGGCACGACGTTGTCGTAGGTGACCGGTTCGGCCTCGACCTCGACTTCGAAGGCTTGCGCCAGCGCGGTGTTGCCGCGCGCGATCGGGCGGGTCACCCGCATCATGTGCTGGGCGGGGCGTGCCTTGCGCGGCCGCGGCGCTGCCGATGAAGGGCTCTTGGCGCGGCCCGACAGGCCGAGCCGGTGCACTTTGCCGATTACGGCATTGCGGGTCACATTGCCGAGTTCAGCGGCGATCTGGCTGGCCGAAAGCCCGGCCTCCCAGAGCTTTTTCAGCTGCTCGACGCGATCATCCGACCAGGTCAAAACGGTCATTGCACCCTTTCCTTCGCCGGCGCCTGCCATCCTGGCGGCCGCACGGCGAATGCCTAAGCTTCGAAAAACCCGTGCCGCCAGAATCCCTTAAGGCTCGCCGGGCGCACCAGATGCGCCCGAACGCTTACGCCGGTACATGAGGACTTAGAGGATCAGAACTGCTGCACGAGATGTCGTATCTGACAAGCCAAACGCTACAATATGGCGTGACTCACGCGCAAGAGTCCGCCGACTCGCTTCCACATGTTCCGTGGCGGAAATACGCAAAATCGCCACCGCAAGACTACGGATTCTGCGTTTCGCGAGGCTTTCCGGGCGGCATTGACACCGGTTTCACCAGGCATAAGATAGTCTCGCGTGCCGCCCTTAAAAGGCGGCACGTTTCGTTTTCCGGGCCGGTCAATGGTGCGTTGCGCAATGCACGCTCACGCCGTCCGCAACATTCAAGTGATCGTCATGACTAACAGCGCAGCGCCGCATTTGCTCCCCGTTTTCGCCAGGTCCGACCTCGGTTTCGAGCGCGGTGAAGGCTGCTGGCTGATTGCGACCAATGGCGATCGCTATCTCGATTTCACCTCGGGCGTGGCGGTGAATGCGCTCGGCCATGCTCACCCTGCGTTGGTCAAAGCGTTGCAAGAGCAGGCCACCAAACTCTGGCACATGTCGAACCTGTTCCAGAGCCCGGACGGCGAGAAGCTCGCCGCGCGTCTGTGCAACGAAAGCTTCGCGGACTTCGTGTTCTTCTGCAATTCCGGCGCCGAAGCGCTGGAAGGTGTGATCAAGCTCGTCCGCCATCATCACTTCTCCAAGGGTCATCCGGAACGTTACCGCATCATCACCTTCGAAGGCGCCTTCCACGGCCGCACGCTGGCAACGCTCGCCGCGACCGGTTCGGCAAAATATCTCGAAGGGTTTGGCCCGCCGATGGACGGCTTCGACCAGGTCCCGCATGGCGATATCGACGCCGTCAAGAAGGCGATCGGTCCGCAGACCGCCGGCATCCTGATCGAGCCGATCCAGGGCGAGGGTGGCGTGCGTTCGGCAACGCCCGCCTTCCTGAGGGCGTTGCGCCAGCTCTGCGATGAGAAGGGCCTGCTGCTCGCGTTCGACGAGGTGCAGACCGGCATGGGCCGCACCGGCGATCTGTTCGCGCATCGCCGCACCGGCGTCACGCCTGACGTGATGTCGCTGGCCAAAGCGCTCGGTGGCGGCTTCCCGATCGGCGCGGTGCTGGCGACCGCGGACGCGGCTGCCGGCATGGGGCCCGGCTCGCACGGCTCGACCTTCGGCGGCAATCCGCTCGCGATCTCGGCTGCCAACGCCGTCCTCGACGTCATGCTCAAGCCCGGCTTCTTCGATCACGTGCAGAAGATGTCGCTGCTGCTCAAGCAGAAGCTCGCCTCCGTGATCGATCGTTATCCTGACATCGTCAGCGAAGTGCGCGGCGAAGGCCTTCTGATCGGCATCAAGGCCGTGGTGCCATCAGGCGATCTCGGCGCGGCATTGCGCAACGAAAAATTGCTCACGGTCGGCGCCGGCGACAATGTCGTGCGCTTCCTGCCGCCCTTGATCGTCACCGAAGCCGAAATCGAGGACAGCGTCGGGCGGCTCGAGCGCGCCTGCGCCGCGATCTCGTCCAGTCAGACCAAGCGGGCGGCGAGCTGATGAGCAAGTCCCCGAAGCACTTTCTGGATATCAACGAGCTCCCGTTGTCGGAGCTCAAGAGCATGCTCGCGGCCTCCTCCGCCATGAAGGCGAAGCAGAAAGCGCACCAGCCGGTGAAGCCGCTGGAAGGCAAGACGCTGGCGATGATCTTCGAGCGTCCCTCCACGCGCACCCGCGTCTCGTTCGACGTCGCCATGCGCCAGCTCGGCGGCGAGCCCATCATGCTGACCGGCGCCGAGATGCAGCTCGGCCGCGGCGAGACCATCGCCGACACGGCGCGCGTGCTGTCGCGCTATGTCGACGCCATCATGATCCGCATCCTCAATCACGAGGCCCTGCTGGAGCTGGCGGAATATGCGACGGTGCCCGTCATCAACGGCCTGACACGGCGCTCGCACCCTTGCCAGGTGATGGCCGACCTCATGACCTACGAAGAGCATCGCGGCCCGATCGAGGGCAGGACGGTGGCCTGGACCGGCGACGACAACAACGTGCTGGCGTCCTGGGCGCATGCCGCCGAGCGCTTCAAGTTCAAGCTCAATGTCGCGACGCCGCCGGAGCTTGCGCCGAAAAAGGTAATGCGGGACTTCATCAAGGCCACCGGCGCGCCGATCGTGCTCGGCACCGATCCCGAGGCCGCCGTGAAGGGGGCCGACTGCGTCGTCACCGACACCTGGGTGTCGATGGGCGACAAGGAAGGTGAGCACCGTCACAACGTGCTCAAGCCCTATCAGGTCAATTCGAAGCTGATGTCGCTGGCCAAGCCCGATGCGCTGTTCATGCATTGCCTGCCCGCCCATCGCGGCGAGGAGGTCACCGACGAAGTGATCGACGGCCCGCAATCGGTCGTGTTCGACGAGGCCGAAAACCGCCTGCATGCGCAGAAGGGCATTCTGGCCTGGTGCTTTGACGCGGTGAAGTAATCTCACTTGTAGCCCGGATGGAGCGCAGCGAAATCCGGGTTTGTGTCCGCAGTTGGAGTGGTCCCGGATTGGGCTACGCTCCATCCGGGCTACGCGGGCTATCGCGTAATCCTGTGGCTATGGGTCCCGTATCAGCGCTTTGCGCGCGCCGGGACGACATCGAATTTGCAGGATCCTGAGCGATCATAAGTGCATCCGGAACACACCACCCTTGAGCCCTCTTCCATTTTCCTCCATCGACCCCAGATAAAGCGCCATGGTTTCCCAATCCCCTGACATGAATACCGGGCCTGAAGGCCCGGTTCGCGCACCATCAGCGGTTCCCATCGATGACGCCGTGCTGCCTTACGAGGTCGACGCACTCGACGTGCGCGGCCGCCTCGTGCGGCTCGGTCCCGCGCTCGACGAGATCCTGACCAAGCACGATTATCCCGCTGCCGTGGGCAAGCTGCTCGGCGAGGCCATCGTGCTGACGACGCTGCTCGGCTCGGCGCTGAAGTTCGAGGGCCGCTTCATCCTCCAGGCCCAGACCGACGGTCCGGTGTCGTTCCTGGTCGTCGACTACATGGCGCCGGATCGCCTGCGCGCCTATGCGCGCTACGATGCCGAGCGCCTCGGCGAGACAAAAGATTCCGGCACGCTTCTCGGTAACGGTCATCTCGCCATGACCATCGACCAGGGTCCCGACATGAGCCGCTACCAGGGTCTGGTCGCGCTCGACGGCGGCAGCCTGGAAGATGCCGCCCACGAATATTTCCTGCGCTCCGAGCAGATCCCGACGCGCGTGCGTCTCGCGGTCGGCGAGGAGTGGCGCTCGAACGACGGCGGCAAGCATCGCTGGCGCGCCGGCGGCATGCTGATGCAGTTCCTGCCGAAGGCGCCCGAGCGCGCGCGGCAGGCCGATTTGCATCCCGGCGATGCGCCCGAAGGCGCGGAGGTGCATGCTGTCGCCGAAGACGACGCCTGGGTCGAGGCGCGTTCGCTGGTCGAGACCGTCGAGGACGTCGAGCTGATCGACCCCGAACTCTCCGGCGAGCGGCTGCTGTTCCGCCTGTTCCACGAGCGTGGCGTGCGCGTGTTCAATCCGCTGGTGCTGAAGGCGCAATGCTCCTGCTCGCGCGACGCGGTTGGTGCGATGTTGAAGAGCTTCTCGCCCGACGACCGCGCCGCCATGGTCAAGGACGACAAGGTCGTCGTGACCTGCGAGTTCTGCTCGTCGGTGTACCAGTTCACGCCGCACGAGGCCGGCGTGGAAGACGCGTAGGCGTCGCATCCTCCGTCGTTGCGCGCGCAGCGAAGCAATCCAGTCGTAGGGTGGGCAAAGCGCAGCGTGCCCACTATCTTATGCGCCACGTTTGGAATGGTGGGCACGGCGCTTTGCGCCTTTGCCCACCCTACGGCGCCTACGGCACCGGGCTAATTCAACACCCGCTTGTTGTCCGGGCTGTCCAGCGAGAACGTCGGCACGTCGATCTCGAAGCGTTCGCCGCTTTCACTGACCATCTGGTAGCGGCCGGTCATGAAGCCCGAGGCGGTCGCGAGCGGCACGCCGGAGGTGTATTCGAAGCGCTCGCCGGGAGCCAGGGTCGGCTGCTCGCCGACGACGCCCTCGCCCCTGACCTCCTGCTGGCGGCCGGTGGCGTCGGTGATGATCCAGTGCCGCGTCTTCAGCTGCACGGTTTCGTCGCCGGAATTGGTGATGACGATGGTGTAGGACCAGAAATAGCGGGAGCGGTCAGCCGACGACTGCTCCGGAACAAAGTTCGGCTCGACGGTCACTTCGATCTGGCGGGTCACGGCGCGATACATGGCGGCCATCATAACGAAAACCCGGCCGGGAACCAACGCCCGCAGGCGGTTTTGGTGACATCGTGCCGCCAGAATTGCCGAGGAAGTAGACCCAATGTGATCCGGCCGCTTTGCGAGACGACGGCCGGACCTGTACACTCCATGACACGTCGCGATTTGCGGAAGGGTTTCGAACCCCCGATGACCATTGCCGACCAAGTGACGGGATCGACGATCGCGGGAACCGGCAAGCCTGCGGAGGCCAGACCTGCGGAGGCGAAGCCGCGCTCCGCCGCGCCGGCCATCACGCTGCCCGCCATCGGCGAGCGCGAGCTCCGGCTCGACCTGTTCCGCGGGCTCGCGCTGTGGCTGATCTTCGTCGACCATCTGCCGCCGAGCCTTTTGACCTGGTTCACGATCCGCAATTACGGCTTCAGCGACGCCACCGAGATCTTCATCTTCATCTCCGGCTACACCGCGGCGTTCGTCTACGGTCGTGCCATGCTCGAAAGCGGCTTCGTCGTCGCCACCGCGCGCATCCTGCGGCGCGTCTGGCAGATCTATGTCGCCCACGTCTTTCTGTTCACGATCTTCCTCGCCGAAATCTCCTACGTTGCGACCAGGTTCGAGAACCCGCTCTACACCGAAGAGATGGGCATCATGGATTTCCTCAAGCAGCCCGATGTCACGATCGTGCAGGCGCTGCTGCTGCGCTTTCGTCCGGTCAACATGGACGTGCTGCCGCTCTATATCGTGCTGATGCTGGCGCTGCCCTTGATCTTGTGGCTGATGAAATGGCGGCCCGACGTGACGCTCGGCCTCTCGGTCGTGCTCTACGCGGTGACCTGGGAATACGACCTCTATCTGTCGGCCTATCCGAACGGCTTCTGGGCGTTCAATCCCTTCGCCTGGCAATTGCTTTTCGTATTCGGTGCATGGTGTGCGCTCGGAGGTGCGCGACGCATGTCGCGCATCCTGGCGTCCCGCGTCACGATGTGGATATCGATCGCCTATCTCGTCGCGGCGTTCTACGTGACGCTGACCTGGTATGTGCCGCAGCTCTCCCACTTCATGCCGAGGCGGCTCGAGCAGTGGATGTATCCGATCGACAAGGCCGATCTCGACGTGCTGCGCTTCACGCATTTCCTGGCGTTCGCCGCGCTCACCGTTCGCTTCCTGCCCCGGGAATGGCCGGGCCTGAAATCGCCCTGGCTGCGGCCGCTGATCCTCTGCGGCCAGCATTCCCTCGAGATCTTTTGTCTCGGCGTCTTCCTCGCCTTCGCCGGCCATTTCATCCTGGCCGAAGTCTCCGGCGGCGCAGCCATGCATGCGCTGATTAGTCTCTCCGGAATCCTGATCATGTGGGGCGTTGCATGGGTGATTTCGTGGTACAAGCGCGTGGCTGACAAGAGCGGTGCGAAAACCAAAAACGCCGTCGGCAACGCCGATCTGGCGGGAGGGGGCTGATGAAGGCGAAGGTTCTCCTGAGCCTGGTCCTGCTGTGCGGTAACCTCGCCGCGCCCCTGGCGCGCGCGGGCGATGCCGTGCCGGCTGCTCCGGCCGCGCCCCCGGCCTGCGAATTGCCATCCTATCTGCTCACCACTGAAAGCCAGCTTCCGAGGGTCGCCGATGCCATCAAGGCCGGCAAACCGCTCGAAATCCTCGTCATCGGCAGCCGTTCGACCACGATTCCGGCCTCGGAGGACAGCTCCTATCCGGCGCGCATGCAGGCCATCCTGCAGGACAGGCTGCTGCCGTCGGAGACCGTGCACGTCTCCGTAGAAATACAGAGCAAGAAGACGGCCGAGGAGGCGGCCGCCACCTTCGTTAAGCTGATGGAAGCAAAAAGGCCTACTTTGGTCATCTGGCAGACCGGGACTGTGGATGCTATCCGAGCGATTGATCCCGATGATTTTCGCGGGGCGGTAACCGAAGGGGTTTCCGCGCTGCAAAAAGCAGGGGCTGACGTCGTGTTGATGAACTTGCAGTACAGCCCGCGTACCGAAACCATGATCTCGGTGCCGCCCTATCTCGACAATATGCGGGTGGTGGCGCAGGAGCATGACATCCCGCTGTTCGACCGTTTCGCGATCATGCGGCAGTGGAATGATCAGGGTCAGTTCGACCTGTTCAGCCCGTCCCGCGGGCCAGAGCTGGCGAAACAGGTCCATGACTGCCTTGGCCGGGCGTTGGCACAGTTTGTGATCGACGCAGCCCATCTGGGGCCGGCCCAGCAGCAAAATTGAGGTCTAGCGTTAATGAGTTCTCTCCGCCCTTTTTGGTTGACTGCATGGCTGGCTGCGCCCGCGGCGGCTCTGCTGCTCCTGACGCCGGTGTCGCTGGCACCAGTGCAGGCGCAGGCCACGCAGGCAACGCCCGCGCCGCAGCAGGCCGCTAGTCCGGCTTCCGCTTCGCCTTCCCAGACCACCGTCGCCGCGACGTCCCACGAGCAGCGCGGCGTGACCGCCCGCGCCATCGACAAGGTGAAGCAGGTCGCGAAATCCGCCGGGGACATTTTCAGCCGCGTGCCCTGCCTCACGCCGAAGGGTGGCTCGAAGGCGATGGGCTCGCTGCCGCATGTCGCGGGCAAGCTCGTCGCCGGCAAACCCGTCGTGATCGTCGCGTTCGGCTCGTCGTCGACGGCAGGCTATGGCGCGAGCTCGCCCGATTTCAACTATCCGAACCGTCTCGCCGCGCAGCTCCGCCGGCAATATCCGACCGCCGACATCACCGTCATCAACGCCGGCGTCGGCGGCGAGGACGCGCCCGAGATGATGAAGCGCCTCCAGAAGGAGGTGATCGACGTGCATCCGGATCTCGTGATCTGGCAGGTCGGCACCAATGCGGTGCTGCGCAATCTCGATCCCGGTGACACCGCCAAGATGGTCGAGGACGGCATCTCCCGCATCCAGGCCGCTGGCGGCGCCGACATCGTGCTGGTCGATCCGCAATATTCGCCGGCCGTCAACCAGCGCAAGGAGAGCGCCGGCAAGATGGTGCACCTGCTCGGCAAGGTCGCCGAGCTCCGTCACGTCGGCATCTTCCCCCGCTTCGAGGTGATGCGCGACTGGCACGAGAATCAATCGATCCCGGTCGAGAGTTTCGTGATCGCCGACGGCCTGCATATGAACGATTGGGGCTATGCCTGCTTCGCGCAGATCCTCGGCGACGACATCATCCGCTCCGTCGGCCAGATCAAGCTCGGCGTCAACGTGCCCGCCGACGTGCGGACGTATCGGCCGATGTAGCTCGGTGCCGTAGGGTGGGCAAAGGCGCGCTCTTCGCGCGCCGTGCCCACCATCTATCGGCGATATGATCGTGAATGGTGGGCACGCTTCCGCCTTCGCTCTTCGAGCTACGGCGGACAAGTCGCTTTGCCCACCCTACGTTCCGAGCTCGTGAAGCCCTCACGCCTTCTCCAGCGCCGCAGTCAGATCCTCGATCAGATCATCCGCATGCTCGAGCCCCGCCGAGAAGCGGATGAAGCCCTCGCTGATTCCGAGCGCGGCGCGGTCTTCCGGCTTGAGGCGCTGATGCGTCGTGGTCGCCGGATGCGTGACGAGGCTCTTGGCATCGCCGAGATTGTTCGAGATTTTTGCAAGCTTGAGCTCGTTGAGCACGCGGAACGCACCCTGCTTGCCGCCCTTGACCTCGAAGCCGACCAGCGTCGAGCCGCCGCGCATCTGCTTCTTCACGAGAGCTGCCTGCGGATGATCGGCGCGGCCGGGATAGACCAGGCGCGAAATCTTCGGATGGCTCGCCAGCACGTCGGCGATGCGTCCCGCCGTCTCGGTCTGCGCGCGCACGCGTACGCCGAGCGTTTCCAGGCCCTTGAGCAGGACCCACGCGTTGAACGGCGAGATCGACGGGCCGGTCTGGCGCATGAAATTGTGGATGTGCTCGGCGATGAACGCTTCCGACGACAGGATGATGCCGCCGAGACAACGGCCCTGGCCGTCGATGTGCTTGGTCGCGGAATAGACCACGACGTCGGCCCCTAACGCGAGCGGGCTCTGCCAGATCGGCGTCGCGAACACGTTGTCGACGACGAGCCGCGCGCCGCCGCTGTGCGCGATCTCGGCGATCCCTGGAATGTCGAGCACGTCGAGCGTCGGGTTGGTCGGGCTCTCCAGGAAGAACGTCTTGGTGTTCGGCCGCAAGGCGCGCTGCCACTGGTCGAGATCGGCTCCGTCGACCAGCGTCGTCTCGATGCCGTAGCGCGGCAAGAGATCCTGAATGACGTAGAGACAGGAGCCGAACAGGGCGCGCGAGGCCACCACATGATCGCCGGCCTTCAGCGGCGCCAGGATCGCGGTCGTCACCGCGGCCATGCCGGTCGCGGCCGAGCGGGCGGCTTCGGCGCCTTCGAGCTCGATCATGCGGCGCTCGAACATCGAGATGGTCGGGTTGGAATAGCGCGAATAGATGAAGCCGGGGTCCTCGCCCTTGAACCGCGCCTCGCACTCCTCGGCGCTGTTGTAGACGTAGCCCTGGGTCAGGAACAGCGCCTCCGACGTCTCGCCATATTGCGAGCGCAGGGTGCCGGAATGGACCAGGCGGGTTTCGGGACGGTATTGCGTGGTGGACGCCGGGGACTTCGACATAGGACCTCCTCTGCGTGACCATCGAAAATGGTCACCGGCCTGGATAACTTCCACGGGCCGGGATCACAGAGGTCCCCGGCCTGTTTAGCGACTTATTTAACGTGGCTGCAAGCCGGCCGGCTCAAATCACCACGGGATAAGTGATGCTCATATTCCGCAATGGCCTTTCCGTCAAGGCGTCCATCGGATAGCCGTAAAAGGCTGCTATTTCCCGCATGTCCGGATGCATTTGACCCCTGACGAGGACCCCCGGTTGAGCTTCACGGTTGCCGCCGACGCCAATGGTATCCTGCCCGACCGCATGATCGCGGCGATGGCGAAGGCGGGCCTCATCCTGCCCGCTTATGACTTCGTCGAAAGCCAGATCCAGCCGGCGAGCCTCGACCTTCGCCTCGGCGACATCGCCTATCGCGTTCGCGCCAGCTTCCTGCCGGGTCCCGGCGCGACCGTCGCCGAGCGCATCGACGAGTTAAAGCTGCACGAGTTCAGCCTCGCCGATGGCGCAGTGCTGGAGACCAACTGCGTCTACATCGTGCCGCTCTTGGAAAGCCTGGCGCTGCCGCCGGAGATCGTCGCCGCCGCGAACCCGAAAAGCTCGACCGGCCGGCTCGATGTCTTCACCCGTGTCATCGCCGACGGCACCCGACGCTTCGACATGATCGGCGCCGGCTATCACGGCCCGCTCTACGCCGAGATCAGCCCGAAGACGTTTCCGGTACTGGTCAGCGAGGGCTCGCGCCTGAGCCAGGTACGCTTCCGCACCGGAGATGCCATCCTCAACATCGACGAGCTCGAGGCGCTGCATGCGACCGAGCGTCTCGTCGATCTCGACGATGCCGATCTCACCGGCGGCGTTGCCGTCTCCGTCGACCTCTCCGGCGAGAAGGCCAACGGCTTCGTCGGCTATCGCGCCAAGCGCCACACCGGTGTCGTCGACGTCGACCGCCGCTCCGGCTATGCGGTGGAGGATTTCTGGGAACCGATCTCGGCGCGTCCCGACGGCAGCCTGATCCTCGACCCCGGCGAGTTCTACATCCTCGCCTCCAAGGAAGCCGTGCAGGTGCCGCCCGACTACGCCGCGGAGATGGTGCCGTTCGATCCCCTGGTCGGCGAGTTCCGCGTGCACTATGCCGGCTTCTTCGATCCCGGCTTCGGCTATGCCGGAGCTGGCGGGCAGGGATCGCGCGCCGTGCTCGAAGTGCGCTCGCGCGAGGTGCCGTTCATTCTCGAGCACGGCCAGATCGTCGGCCGTCTCGTCTACGAGAAAATGCTGGCGCGCCCCGACGCGATGTACGGCCAGCGCATCGGCTCGAACTACCAGGCGCAGGGCCTCAAACTATCGAAGCATTTTCGGGTGTAGCTCCACACTCTACTGTCATGCCCCGGCTTGACCGGGGCATCCAGTACGCCGCAGCCCCTCGATTGACTACTGCCGGGATGCAAGCTGAAATCCGGCTGCATGCGAGGTGGCGAGATGAGTGTTCAATCCGAACTCGACGCAAGAATCCTCGACGACGTCGCGGACGCGCTGATCTATTCGGATCGCTCTGGCACCATCACGCGCTGGAATCGTGCATCGACCGCCTTGTTCGGCTTCTCCGCCGACGAAGCGCTCGGCCAGAACCTCGATCTGATCATTCCCGAACATCTGCGCGCCGCGCACTGGAAGGGCTTCGAAGCTGCGCTTGCCACCGGGGCGATGAAGCTTGCGGGCAGGCCGACGCTGACCCGCGCGCTGCACCAGAGCGGACGCAAGCTCTACATCGAGATGACCTTCGCGCTGGTGCGCGATGCCGGTGGTGCCGTGGTCGGATCGGTCGCGATGGCGCGCGACGTCACCGAACGCGTCGAGCGCGAGCGTGGGGCCAGGCTTGCGCAAAATTCGTGATGCGGAATTGACGGGCTGGCGTGCAGGGCGCTCTGCCTGAGCGTCAGGTTGCCTCGTACAGGTCGCAGTGACACACTCGATCAAAACAACGATCGGGAGCGAACATGACCGCCGCAACAGACGCAGCACAAGAAGCGCAATGGAAGCGCTGGCGCGCGGTCGCCGACCTCTATCACGCCTATTTCACCGGACTCATCCTCACCGTCGTCACACGGCGCGGCACGGCGGATGCTGCCGAATTCGTCTTCCGCGTGTTTCGCCGCCAGCAGCAGGAGCGCTTCCTGCCGGGGCTCGAAAAGCTCGGTCTCAATCATCTGCCGCCGGCGGTGGCCGCCGCGCAATATCATTATCTCTCCAACTGGATCGGCGGCGTGCATGTCGAGTACATGTATGAGAGCGACCGCAAAGCCTGGATCCGCTATCCGCCGCCGCGCTGGATCTGGAAGGGCACCGCGATCTGCGGCGTGCCGGGTGAGGTCAGCCGCGCGATGCTGCGCGGCTGGCACGCCAACAATGGCGTCGCGCTCGGCGATACCAGGCTCGGCTTCGTCTGCACCAAGCAGAGCGTCGACGGTCAGGATGGGCTCGAAGGCTATTATTATCAGTACGACCACCAGCTCGGGCTGGATCAACGCCTGGTGTTCGCGCGCCATCTGGAAGCGCCGTTGTTCGACGCTAAAGCCGCGCCTGCCTTGCCCGTCGCGAGTTGGCCGAAGCCGCGGCTGGAAAAGGCCTACCGCAACTACGCGATGGAATATGTGCGCACCGCCGCGCCCGTCATGGTGCAATTGTTCGGCCCCGAAGACGCCGGCTATCTCCTGCACCTCACTGGCAAGCTGATCGGGATGCAGTATTTTGACGAGGTCGCCGCGGCGCTGTCTATGAGCCGTGGTGGCGCCAGCGAGTTCGCAGCGTTCCTGAACGCTCTGTTTGCCGCGCAGGATGACGCTGCCGAGACGACGGCATCAGAAGGCACGTTTGAATTTCGTCAGCAGAGCTGGAAGCTGATGGATGACGTCGCCGACTATCATCGCGTCTGCACCAGGGTGCTGGAAGGGTTGTTCGAGGGGCTCGCTGCCGGATGCGGGCGGCACATCGGCGTGCACCTGCGCCCGACAGCGGGCGGTCAGCCGCCGCTGGTGTGGACCATTGAGTAATTCCATCTGTTGAAATGCGCTGCCGCAGGGCACGCCTGCATCCGGCGCAGGAGGAATCGGCAATTGTCGTGCTAAGCCTGTCGCCGCGCCTTCCGCGCGAAGAAATTTATTGGCACACCTACGCATTGCCGCGCCGCGAATGGCCTGCGCCCGGGAGAGGACATGTCCGACATCGCCGAAATCCCGGTCGATGAACAAGAGCGTCCGTTGCCGCCGCCTCCGCGGCCGGTACGAAGCGCGCTGATGGACGGGCCGATTCTGCGCACGCTGCTCGGACTCGCCTGGCCGAACGTGGTCGCGCTGTCGGCCGGCACCTGTGTGGTGATAGCGGAGACCTCCTATATCGGCAGGCTCGGCGTCGAGGCGCTGGCGGCAATGGCGCTGGTGTTTCCGACAGTGATCCTGACCATGACGATGTCCGGCGGGGCAATGGGCGGCGCCGTGGCGTCGGCCATCGCGCGGGCGCTCGGCGCAGGCGACCGCGAGCGCGCCGGCACGCTCGCCGCGCATGCGCTCTTGATCGGCATCACCTTCGGCCTCGTCTTCATGCTGGGCATGCTGATCTTCGGGCCCAAGGTGCTGGAAATGCTTGGTGGCCGCGGGGATGTGCTGACGCATGCGGTCGCCTACACACAGGTGTTTTTTGGCGGGGCCGTGCTGCCGTGGCTGCTCAACACCATGGCCGGCGTGTTGCGCGGCACTGGCAACATGAAGCTGCCCTCGCTGTTGATGCTGAATTCCGCGGTCATGCAGGTCGTGCTTGGCGGCACGCTGGGCCTCGGGCTCGGGCCCGTGCCGCAGTTCGGCATGCGCGGCGTCGCGGCCGGCTCGCTGATCGCCTATTCCATGAACATCTGTGTGATGGGCTGGTACCTGTTCTCCGGCCGCGCCCGAATCGTACCGAAACTGCGCGGGCTGCGCGTTCAATGGGCGATGTTCTTCGATATCCTGAAGGTCGGCGCCATCGCCTGCTTCTCGCCGCTGCAATCGGTGCTGACGATCTCGATCTTCACCCACATGCTGGCAAAGTTCGGCACTGCGATCCTCGCCGGCTACGGCATCGGCGCGCGGCTGGAATTTTTGCTGACCTCGATCGCGTTCTCGTTCGGCATCGCTTCGGTGCCGATGATCGGCATGGCGATCGGCGCGGTGCGCATCGCGCGCGCCCGGCGCATCGCCTGGATCGCCGGTGCGAGCGCGTTCGTCGCCGTCGGCGCGCCGGCGTGCCTCGTCGCGCTGTTCCCAGATCTCTGGGTCAACATCTTCACCGACAGCGCCACCGTGCGCGCGACCAGCCATGAATATCTGTCGACGGTGGCGCCGTTCTACGCCTTCATCGGGCTCGCCTCGACAATGTATTTCTCGTCGCAGGGCGCGGCCAAGGTGATCGGGCCGGTGCTGGCGCAGACCGCGCGCCTGATCTACATCGCGGCGATCGGCTGGTGGCTGTCGACGCATGATGCCACCGCGCAGAGCTTCTTCTGGCTGGCCGCGAGCTCGATGGTCGTGCTCGGCCTGCTCTCGTGCTCCAGCGTGGTGCTGACACGCTGGGGGCCGCGCGAGACGAAACCTGCGATCAGGCCTGCGCTTTCGGGCGTTGCAGACTAGCGGTGTCTGTGGCGGCGATGGCCGCCACCGCCGCCGACATTGGCGAGCCGCATCAGCTGCGGAATCATCGCCATCATGTCGCCGCCGCCGGAACCACCCAGCATACCCATGATGTCGCCGCCACCCATGCCGCCCATTCCGGTCGGCATGTAGCCGCCTGCGCCCATCGGCGTGTAGTCGCCGTAGTTCGGCGCGCCGAAGCCACCGCCGAAATTGCCGCCACTCAGGCTGCCGCCGCCCCCCATCATGCCGCCGAGCCCGCCGCCGCCGTTCTCCATCATGCGGCTCATCATCGGACCCATGGTCTGCATCAGCATGGCGAAGCGGCGCTTGCCCATCTTCGCCTTCATCATCTCCAGCATCGGCGCCATCTGGGTCATCATGTCCTCGCCGCCGGCGCCTCCGCCGCCGAGGAACTGCGCCTTTGCCGGCGCGCTCGAGATCGAAAATAGCAGCAGCACGGCGGCCGCCTGGCAGATCACCTTATCCGCACCTCTCATGGCCTGCTCCTCGCGTGCGTGGCTCCGCCGGGAGAGCGGAGCCAACCGGACGCACGCGGCCATGGTTAGGGTCGGCGAGGGCAGGGCTCTGTGAGAAAGATCACGCAGCCACAGCCGGGAACGCCCGGTGTATCGCGGCGACGGCGTCCTTGGTCTGCCCCTGGACGTAAGCCGCAAGCTCGTTCGGCAGCATGTCGATGATCCAGACAAGGCGGCAGCTCGCCTCGCCCTCGGCGATCACCTGCACCGAGGCGCTGTAATGCCTGAGCCGCTCGTTGTTGATGGCGTAGACCAGCCGCTGTCGCGCATCGTCGCAATCGACCAGCACCTCGCGCGCCACTGATCCATTGGCGAAGGTGACGATGCGTGCATCACCGTCGAGCGTGCAGGCGGTGACGAAGCCCGGCGCCAGCCGCTGAGGCAGCGCGCCGAAATCGCGTACGGCGTCCCAGACGTCGCGGGCCGGGACGGGGAGGGAAATGTCGTTGTGGATGGAGGCCATGGTAGATTCCTATAATTTGGAGAAACAAGCGAGCCATCATCTCAGGCGTCATCGTCCGACTTGCCGCCTTCGCTAAGGCTTCGGCGGCCAAGTGAGTTCTTGGCCCGGCGAAGCCTTGGCGGAGACGGGATCGGGCGATCCAGTATTCCAGAGGCCGCTGTGATTGAATCGAGAAGCCGCGGCGTACTGGATGCCCCGGTCAAGCCGGGGCATGACAGCGTGTGAGGCGATGGCGGCCGACGCTCACACGCAAACCGCCTCGATGTTGTTGCCATCGGGATCGATCAGGAACGCCGCGTAGTAGGTCGGGCTATAGTCCTTGCGCGGGCCGGCGCCGCCATTGTCACGGCCGCCGCTCTTCAAGCCTTCGCTGTGGAATGCCTTGACCGCATCATGGTCCTTGGCGCGAAACGCGATATGCGCGCCGTCGGCCTTGCGTCCCTTGTTCAGGTGCAGCCAGAGCGCCGGCTCGCCCTTCGGCCCGAAGCCCGCATAGCCGTCGCCGCTCGAGCACAGGGCGTAGCCGAGCGGCGCAAGCACCGCGGTGTAGAAGCGCGTGGCGGCGTCGAGGTCGGCAACACGCAGTCCGATGTGGTCGTACATGATCGTCTCCATTGCAAAGCGCGCCGCGACTGGCGCGCGCCGGAGACGACCCTATTCAGTTGAGGGTAGCGCGCTCTTGGAGAATCTTGCGCTCGCCCTTCGACGCCTGCCGAAACTTCGTCGGCGACACGCCGGCGGCGCGATGGAAGGTGCGGACGAAATTGGAGAGATCGCCGAAGCCGACGTCATAGGCGACGTCGGTGACCGCGATGTCATCATCTGTCAGCAGCCGCGCCGCGTGGCGTAGCCGCGAGCGCACCAGATATTGATGCGGGGTGACGCCGAGCACGGCCGAGAACAGCCGCAGGAAATGGAACGGGCTGAGGCCCGCCTGCCGCGCCGCCTGTTCGAGGTCGACCTCGGCATGCGAGTTGGCGTCGATCCACAGCGCGGCTTCGACTGCGCGGCGGCGGTCGCGTGCGGTGGGCGTGGCCGGCTTGCGCGCCTTGCCCGAGACGACATCGATGAAGCGGCCGGCGAGAATTTGACCGACCTCGTCGAGACCGAGGTCGCTGTTGCCATCTGCCGCCGTCTGGGCGAGCTCGCCCAGCACCATCAGCTCCGGCAGCGGCGGTGTCGCGCCGACCTGCCAGATCTCGCGTCGTCCCCCGAGGGCATCGACCAGGTCTTCGCTGAAGAAGAAGCCCAGGCAGACGTCGCCGCTGACATGCTCATGCGTGCAGGTGTATTCCTCGCGGGGAGCGCCGACCAGCATCGAGCCCGCCACCAGCTCGAAGAAGCCGGCGCGGCACTGGCAGCCGAAGCTGCCGGAGCGAACATACGCAATGGAATGGCCGGTGCGGCACTCCGCGAACGGCTTGTCGTCCGGTCCCGCATCGCAGCGAAACTCCGAGACCGTCATCGATTGCGTGGTCAGCAGCGTGGTCGCATCCATGCCACCCATCTAGGCATGATCCGGACAAGTGTGTAGCGGTTGTCCGACAAGATCATGCCCAAAAAACAAAGCTAAGGTGCGATTGCGATCGCGCCTTAGCTGGGCCTCGGTGGGGCAACGGGCAGCAGCACCTCGAACAGCGTCTTGCTCGCGACCGGATGGGCGCCCTCGAGCGCAAGCAGCCGCCGCTTGGAGATCACCCCGCCGTAAGGCGAGAGCCGGTCGGCGTAATTGCCGGCCTCCAGCACCCGGTGGCAGGGCACGATCAGCATGTAGGGATTTTTGGCGATCGCCTGCGCCACCGAATGCGCGGCGCCGGAGGCGCCCAGCGCCTTGGCGATCTCGTGATAGGTGCGCGTCTCCCCGCGCGGAATGGCGCAGGCGGCTTCATAAACGCGCCGGTGGAAGCCGGGGACGCCGCCGGCGTCCAGGCTGACCTCGGAAAAATCAGGGTCGCCGCCCTGCAGCAAGCCTGCGATGCCCTCGATCGCAAGCTCGGCATTCAGCGGAGGCTGCTGCTCGCGCGCCTCGGGATGGACCGCGAAAATCCGGCGGCGGGTATCGATCTCCCGCGCCTCCGGCAATTGCACGGCGACCACGCCGGTGCTGCTCCAGACGATGCCGCAGCGCCCTATGGCCGTGTTGAATATCGTGTAGCCACGCCCCAGCATGCACACGCCCCACTCAGTGCACGTCTCTCCCCAGACGCGCGATCATAACACCGCCACAATCCGGCGCACCCAAAATCTTGCCAGGACGTTAACAACCGTCCGGCCGGCCGCGCCAAAGCGCTTGGCGAGCGGCGCCGTCTCGGCTAATCAGGGTTGGCGTGAGATGCGCATTCGCGGGCGTAGTTCAATGGTAGAACGGCAGCTTCCCAAGCTGCATACGAGGGTTCGATTCCCTTCGCCCGCTCCACCCGATTTTTGCTGTATTTACCATCACTTACGACCTGAACGCTGTATTTGGGTCCCTTCGCGCGCTTATTGTTCTACAACACTTCTACAACTAGTGGCGGCCGCCCGGTGGTCTAGAAATCGGTATTTGGGGGCAAACTGCCAAGCGCCCGTGCACCCGCAATCTTCGCGATTGAGCGGTAGAAGCAGATTGGAGCAGAGGAAGCGGCTGCGTTCTGAATCATTCACTCAATCAAGCGGACCCGCGTATTTCACTTTATTTTCTTCGCGGCAGCAATCGCGCGATTTGCTTTCGCGGAGCTCAGCATTCCGGCCCACGATGGGTTGCTGCTCCAGGCTAACTGCCCAACCCCAATTCGCACGCTTTCCATCAATCCAATCGCGGCATCATAGTCAGCGATAGCCCCCGCGAGGTCGCCGCTATTCGTCTTTGTGATCCCGCGGTCTTGGAGCGAGTTGGCGAGGATGATCTGCAACGGGACCGGCCAAGCCTCACCTAGTGTGGCGCGGATTGTCTGCATGAACGTGATCGCAGCGTCGAAGTCGGCAATAGCACCATTGAGGTCGTCGGCAACTCCCTTGGCGATCGCACGGTTGGTGAGCACGGCTGAAAGACCGTTCTGCAACGGAAGCGGCCAAGTCTCACCCTCCGGGGGGCTGGTCGCCTCGAGGAGAGCTACGGCGTCGTCGAAGTCTACGATAGCACCTGCGAGGTCCCCGCTGTTTGTCTTCGTGATCGCGCGGCGCTGGAGCACGGCCACGATCTGCAACGGGGGCGCCCAGGTCTCACCTAGCGCTCCGCGGATTGCTCGCAGAAGCGTGATCGCGGCGTCAAAATCGCTGATGGCGCTAGAGAGGTCGCCGCTATCAGCTCTTGCAGCCCCGCGATTGGCGAGCGCGGCCGCTAGATCGTTCTGCAGCGGAAGTGGCCAAGCGTCACCCATCGCTGTGGCGATCGTTTGCAGAAGAGCGATGGCGGCGTCGTAGTCGATGATGGTGCCCGCGTGGTCCTCGCTGTCTGTTCTGGCGACCGCGCGGCGCTGGAGCACAGCCGCGAGATCACTCTGCGCCGCAATCGGCCAGGTCTCACCCATCGCGGTGCGTATCGCCTGCAGGAGAGCGATTGCGGAGTCGTAGTCGGCGATAGCGTCCACCAGGTTGCCACCATTCCCCTTGGTGTCCCCGCGGATCTGCAAACCTGTTGCAAGATCTCTCTGCATGGGGATCGGCCAAGCCTCACCTAACGCAGTGCGTATGGCCTCCCTGAACACAATCGCGGCGTCGTGGTCGGCGACGGCGCCGGTGAGATCGCCGCTATCCGCTCTTGCGGTTCCGCGGTTCTGCAGCACTGCCGCGAATTCGTTCTGCATCGTGACCGGCATAGCCTCCCTCAGCTCGGCGTGAATCGCCCACCTGAGCGCGATAGCGTCATCGAAATCAGTCACGGCACCTTTGAGGTCGTCACTGCGCGCCTTGGCGGCCCCGCGGTTCTGGAGCACAGCTGCGAGATCGTCTTGCATGGGGATCGGCCAAGCTGCCTCCAGCGCAGCGCGATTCGCCTGTCGAATCGTGATCGCGGCGTCGTAGTCGGCGATTGCCCCGGTGAGATCGCTATTGCGCGCCCTGAGGTCCCCGCACAGCTTGAGGGTAGTTGCGAGATCGATCTTCATCGGAACCGGCCAAGCCTCGCCTAGCTTGGAGCGGATGGCCTCCATGAGGGCGATTGCGTTCGCGAGATCGGCGATCGCGCCCGCGACATCGCCGCTGTCCGCCTTAGCTGCCCCGCGGATCTGGTAGCCAGATGCGAGATCATTCTGCAACGGGACCGGCCAAGCTTGACCTAATGAACCGGCGATTGTTTGCCTAAGGGCGATCGCGGCGTCATAGTCGGCGATAGCACCGGCTAGGTTACCCGTGCGCGCCTTGCAGTTCCCACGTTTTTGGAAGGTGTTGGCCAACTCGTTCTGCATCGGAGTGGGCCAAGCGTCGCCCAGCGCGATGCGGATCGCTTGCATGAGAGCGATCGCGGCATCGTGGTCGACGATGGCGCCGGCGAAGTCGCGGACCTCCGCTCTGGCATTCCCTCGGTGCTGGAGCGCAGTTGCGAGATCGTTCTGCCACCGGACCGGCCAAGCCTCACCCAGAGCGGTCCGAATCGACTCCCTGAGCGCGATCGCATCAGCGAAATCGGCGATCGCGCCAGCGAGGTCGCCGCCGCGCGCCTTAAAATACCCGCGGTTTTGGAGCACAGTTGCGAAACCGTTCTGCAATGGGAACGACCAAGCGTCACCTAGCGCGGCTCGGATCGCTTGCATGAGGACAATTGCTGCGTCGTAGTCCGATTGAGCGCCGGCGAGATCGCCGTACTGCATTTTTACCGAAGCGCGGTCTTGGAGAGACTTGGCAAGAGCTTCCTGCAATGGAATGGGCCAAACCACGCCCAGCGCGGCGCGGACAGCATGCTCAAGTGCGATTGCGGCGTCTAAATCGGCGATCGCACCAGCGCAGTCGCCGCCACCCGCCTTAGCGATCGCGCGTCCTTGTAATAGAGCAGCGAGGTCAATCTGCATCGGGACTGGCCAGTCCGCACCCAACGCGGAGCGAATTTCCTGCGCAAGCTTGACCCCGGCGTTGTAGTCGGAGAGGGCGCCCGCAGGGTCTCCGTTCATCGCCTTGGCCAGCCCGCGGTTCTGAAGGGACTTGGCCAGATCGTTTTGCAATGGGACGGTCCAATCCTTACCCGTCGCGGCGCGAACCGCCTGCATGAGTTCGATCCCCGCGTCATAGTCAGCTATGGCCCCCGCGAGATCGCCGCTCTCCCGCTTGGCGATCCCGCGGTTTTGGAGCACGGATGCGAGATCGTTCTGCATCGAGATAGGCCAGGCCTTGCCTAATTCCGTGCGGATCGCGTTCCTGAGCCCGATCGAGGCGTCGAGGTCGTCAATCGCGCCGGCGAGGTCGCCGACTTTTATTCTAGCGGCCCCGCGGTTCTGGAGTGCGTTGGCGAGAGCGCTCTGCGACGTGACCGTCAAGTCCTCACCTAAGGTGGTCCAGATCGTCTCCCTGAGTACGATTGCGGCGTCGTAGTCGGCGATAGCGCCCGCAAAGTCGCCTTCGTCCGTCTTTGCGTTCCCGCGGCTTAGCAAGGAGGCCGCGAGCGCGCTGCGGAAAACCGGCGGCGACCATTCGAGCGGCAATCCGGGCAGGAGCTTCAGTGCCGCAATCAGGGTCAGGCCAGGGACCCGACGAAGCGCATGACCCTGAACTCGCAAAGCGGCGTCCCGCTGCTCTAGCAATGAGACGAGATCCGCCGGGCTCCAACGCTTTTCGACGAGATCTGAGCCCGAGAGATGCACAAAGGCTTCGAGGAGTGGTGCAAGGGGCTCCAACAGCGCCCAAGATTCGTCGCTGTGGTTTTGGACAGCCATGATTTGGTCTGCAGCATCAAGCGCGTGGGCGGCTATGCGCGCTTGCATCCGTTTGAGCATCGGGCCGACCGTCGAGTCGTGCTTCGCCGCCGGTAGGAATTCTTTGAGCGCCAGGCGAAAGCGCGTCGTCCCTGCACCGGCCCGCGATACCCAAAGGATGCCTTGCAGCACCTGCAGCGTGATCAGCAATCCTGGATCAATGCGGTCGTGTGAGTCAGCGTCGGGCCGGTCTAGATCGAGCAGTTGCGCAAGCAAGCTGATTTCTATCCCTGCAAACTGTTCGGGCAGGGGTGTGAGCGCGCCGCCAGTGGCCGGATCAACCTTGCGGCCGTCGCCGAACACCCAAGCATGGGCCTCTTCTATAGCTGCCAGTAGCGCCAGCACCTGCCGGATCGCTTCCGTCTGCTTACGGCCGTACTCACCTTCTAGATTTGCAAGCCATAGCCGGTACAGACCGCTGCCCGCAGCCAGCGACGAAATGTTCTTTGCCGAGGCCTGCCCAACTTCGCGGCGGTCCGCGAGGAACGAAACATAAGCGAACCGGCTGTCGGCTGCGCGGATGATGGCGTCCGAAAGCGCCGCATCCTCCTCATTTGCCCGATCGAGTGACAGCCGTCCGTAAAGGTACTCCCGCAACAGGGCCCGATACTGCGGCGAGCCGAGTTCATAGCGGCGTACACGCAAAGGATTGGTCGGGGCCACCATGATGCTCCTTCACTATGATCTCCGGCGCTCGATTTGATCACGGTGTGCTGCCATCTAACCCAATAACAAGCGGCGAACATCCGCAACGGACCTCTAAAGTAAGCTGCGGCATTCGTCAGGTAGAGCTCTAAAATGGCGTTAGCCAACTTGCGTGAACGATCGCATGCCGCTCAGGCCTTCACCCGATACGATTTTTGTTCTGCAAAAAACGTCTCTATCGCCGGCAACTTCCGATACTTGTAATACATATCAGTGGCAAATTGGTTCATCAAATCAATCGATTTCGGAATAGCAAGATCGAGCTTGATATACTTTTGCTGCTCGCTACTGATCTCCGCGCTTGGTATGCGAGTGTATGTCATCGGTATGGCTTGCGATCTTTGCATCATATTCAAAAACGTGTCTGCAAATTCGCTTTGTGCGATGAGGCTGAGATCGAAAAGATCTGGCGCCCATCGTAGAAAGCTCCTGCGACGCTTTAGTAGTGGTGGCTTTCCAGCGCTGAAATTCATGCTGGCAACGGCAAGCAAAGCCAATTGATCAAACGCTTTGCCGGGACCAACGAAGTAAGAAAGTGCCTCGGTTACCCCGACGAGCGAGGGATTGTTTGCCCAGACGCCACCGTCCACATACTGAGTGTTGTTTTCTTTCGCTATCTGCGCCAGTGGGAAGAAAGTCGGAGCGGCGGATGTGGCCAGGGCAACGTCAACCATCGGCAGGGAGTTGTGACGAGAGAGATTGCCCTCCTTGTGATCGAACTTGAATACGCCGTACGTACCGTGAGTAAAATCGTAGGTAGGTATGCACAGCAAACACTCGCTGTCTCCTACGACGCTTTTCTGAAGTAATTTTTCCAGTGCTAGGCGGAGATACTCGTCTGAAAACTTTCCGCCAAATAAAGTCTGCCGGAAGAGGGCAAGCCAACTTTGCGATCCATTAAAGATCTTGGGACCGTGTTGTTCATAGAAATGGCAAATTGTCTCTGCCGGTATGCGTAGAGCAAGGCCCAAGGCAATGAGGCCGCCAGTTGAAGTCCCGCAGATCAAATCCGCGTAATCGACTATGCGTGCTGTATCACCGTGTGTCTGCCGAAGGTCGGCCTCCAAAAGACTAAGTATCCTTGCCGAATAGAGTCCCTTGATACCGCCGCCGTCGATGGAAAGCACTTTGAACTGCTTCATGTCTCTTCGGGCTCGCTGTTAATGATTGGAAGTAGATTGTTTGCCTTCTAATATCGATGGGATCATCCTTGTCGCTCAAGCGCTATCGCCCGATTTCGTTGAGCCGTAGTCAGCGTGTTGGCCCATGACAAGTTGCTAGTCCAGTTTGCTTCCCCGACCCGTCGGCGCATGCTTTCAAGAACGCCGATCGCAGCATCGAAGTCCGCGATGGCGCCCGCACGATCTCCGCTGCGCGTTTTGGCGATTCCCCGATTCTGAAGAGACTTGGCAAGATCTTGTTGAAATGGGACTGAATTTGCTTCGCCCAGCGTCGCGCTTATTCGATGCATTATTGCAATCGCTGCGTCATGGTCGGCAACTGCGTCTGCAGGGGCGCCACTCAATTTTGCATTGCCGCGGTTTTGCAGAACCGCTGCTAAATCGTATTGGAGGGGGATGGGCCAATCTTCATCCATGACGTCTCGGATCGTCTGCCTGAGGCCAATTGCTGCATCGTAATCGGCGATCGCTCCCGCGAAGTCACCACGATCCGACTTGGCGACTCCTCGGTTCTGGAGGGAGCGTGCGAGATCGTTCTGCATTGGGATAGGAAAGGCCTCGCCACACACATCGCGGATTGCCTGCATGAGCGCGATCGCAATGTCGTAGTCAGCGACGGCGCCGGCTAGATCACCGCCGCCCATCTTGGCGGCCCCGCGGTTCTGCAGGCAGCCGGCGAGATCATTTTGGAATGGGATTGGCCAGTCGTCACCTAATGTGCCGCGAATTGTAAGCATGAGGCTGCACGCTTTATCAAAGTCTGCGACGGCGCTGGTGAGGTCGCCAACGTCAGCCTTGGCGTTCCCGCGATTTTGGAGGGACTTGGCTAGATCATTCTGCAAGGGGATGGGCCAAGCCTCGCCTAGCGCAGTGCGGATCGTCATCATAAGCATGATCGCGATTTCGTAATCGGCGATCGCGCCAGGAAGGTCGCCGTAATCTGCCCTGGCGAGCCCTCGGTTTTGGAATGAGCCGGCCAGAGAGTGTTGCAATGGGATCGGACATGCTACGCCGAGCGCCTCGCGTATCCTCACTCTGAGTGTGACTGCGGCGTCGAAATCTGTGATGGCGCCCAAGATGTCGCCGTTGTCTCCTTTGCAGATCCCGCGGTTCTGGAGCACACCCGCGAGATCGTCCTGCAATGGGACCGGCCAAGCCTCGCCCAGCGCGGAGCGGATCGCCTGCATGAGCGCAATTGCGGCATCGAAATCCACGATCGCGCCCGCTGAGTCGCCGCCGCTCCACTTGGCGAGCCCGCGATTTTGCAGGGAGCTGGCAAGACTGTTGTGCAACGGGACTGGCCAGGCCTCACCTAGCGTCGAGCGGACATCGTTCATTAGCGAAATCGCATCGTCGAAGTCAACGATAGCACCTGCGAAGTCGCTGCTGCCGGCCTTAGCGACACCGCGGTTTTGTAGAGAGCGGGCGAGATCGTTCTGCAACGGCACCGGCCATGTCTCATCTTGAGTAGCGCGGATTGCCTGCCTGAGCGCGATTGCGTCGTCGAAATCCGTGATAGCGCCTGCGATGTCGCCACCGAGCCGCCTGGCGTTCCCACGGTTTTGAATGCAGCCGGCCAGTTCATTGCGCAATGAGACTGGCCAAGTGTCACCCAACGTGATGTGAATCATCTGCATAAGTTCAATCGCGGCATCGTAGTCGGCTATGGCGCCAGGGAGGTCGCCGCCATCCGCCTTGGCGACTCCACGATTCTGAATTGAGCGAGCCAAGTCGTTGCGCCGATTGATCGACGGCGTTTCGTGCTGATCGGAGGAGGACAGGAGTCGCAGCGCTGCTATGAGAGTCAGGCCGGGGATCCGCGACAGCCCATGGCCTTCATCCTGCAGAACAAACTCGCGTTGCTCGAGCAATGAGACGAGATTCGCGGGCTTCCATCGATTAGCGATCGGATTGGAGCCGCACAGATGCACCAGGGCATCGAGGAGAGGTGCAAGCGGCTCCAGCAACTCCCAGGCCTCCCCACTCTCGTCGTTGCCTGCGATGATCTGATCGGCAACGTCGAGCGCGCGTGCGGCCACGCGCTCCTGCATCAGCTTGAGCAGCGGGCCGACCGCCGGGTCGGCGGTCGCGGCCGGCAGGAACTCTTTGAGCGCCAGACGAAATCGCGTTGCCCCTTCGTCGGCTCGCGATACCCAGAGCACGCTTTGCAGCATCTGCAGCGTCAACAACAGTCCTGGATCTATACAGTCGTGCGGTTCTGCTTCGGGCCGATCAAGATCGAGCAGTCGGGTAAGCAAGCGAATCTCAAGCCCCGCGAATTGTTCGGGCAAGGGAGTGAGCGCCCCGCCGGTGGCCGGATCGACTTTGCGTCCTTGGCCGAAGACCCAGGCATGTGCTTCTTCTATAGCCGCCAGCAGCGCCAACACCTGCCGGATCGCTTCCGCCTGCTTGCGGCCGTACTCGCCCTCAAGATTTGCGAGCCATCGCTGGTAGAGGCCACTGCCCTTGGCTAGTTCGGAGATACCCTTTGTCGAGACCTGCCCGACCTCCCGTCGATCAGCCAGAAACGAGACATAGGCGAAGCGGCTGTCGGCCGTCTGAATGATGGCGTCAGAGAGCGCTACATCTTCCGTATTCTTATGATCTAGTGACAACCGCTCGAAAAGATACTCGCGCAGAAGCGCCTGATACGGTGGTGAGCCGAGATCATAGCAGCGTACGCGCGAGGCAGGTTGCTCAAGAACGGCCATATAAGGTCTCAACGTGGGTCAAAAGGAAGTTGGGAGCGTCAGCATCGCCCACCGGCCGTGACGTCAGCAGGAGATAGACACCTTTCGGTAATTCGCTCGGTTGAGGCAGTACCTGGAGTGGTGTGCTCTCTGGCGGTGGATCAGCTTCATCCAGGCCGTCGATCGCGATTAATAAAGGTGCGCCCGGCGGTGCGAGTCGATAACGCTCGGCGAACTCTTTCCATTGCAAGAGCCAATGCAGAAATGCTCTCGGAGTGGCGGTTTCGACAACAGGGCGAACCTGCGGCTGCTCATTGCGTAAGTTCTGCGAAGGGTCGTACGCCACCTGCAGCTTGTCTTGCAACGTGTTGATCATGCCAGCCAAACCGGTGCGATATTCTTTCCTGCAGTAATATGCGACGCACTTGCCGCCTTGGGTAATTTCGAATCTTGGGTCGATAGGTGCGTCCCCAATTTCCGCTTCAGCTAAGCCTTGAACAAAAGTTGTTTTGCCCACGTGGGCGGGAGCTTGAAGCCAAAATACGCCATGGTCGTGCGTTCGCAGAAAATCTGCGAGATCGTCGCGCAGATACGTTGGCGACAGGTAATTTCGATCGACCCGCGCCTTGTCAAGCGCCTCAAGTACACGGCCGAAATTTGTTGAAGCCCCGACAAGTTCCGGCGCATCCTGCGGCACCACGTCGCCTAGTGCTTCAGATAGATCGCTGGCCTCCGCGCCCTGGAGCCGCGACTTATGTCCGCGCGCATAGTCGAGGAGATCGAATCGTCCGCCCCTCGCGGCATCGTGTAGTGAGTCGTAGAGAAGAACGTCACGCCGACCGCATTGCGCGCAATTGCGAGCCGCAACGAACGGAGCAAGCGAAAGTGTGCGTCCGTCAGAGAGGCGCAACGATGTGCTCATCATGATCCCATCGTGACTCGCGTGTCGTTCGTCGGCGAGCCATCTCTCTGCTGCGCCTGCTCCAACCAGCGGAAAGAATTCCGGAGGCGCACCGGCCTCCATAGCCAGGGCTTCGTAGGCTTTCTCGCTAACCATAGTATCGAGAACGGCCGTTAGCGGCGTCACACGGATCAAGTCGCCGCGCAAGTTGTGGACCTTGCCGGTCTCGAGACAGCCAACCACAAGCTCGGCGGTCTCCTTTGGATTAAGCGATCGAGTGCCGTGTCCGATCACGTTGTTACGAATTGTCACGAACTCGTCCGCCGCCGCTAGAAGCGTCCGTCTCGAAGCGCGGGCAAGCAGCTCAAGCGGTGCAGAATAGAGCTCGTCGTCATTGTATCGAGTCACCGTTTCGCGCAACATGCCGGTCCAGTGACCGAGAGATAGTCCGCGCCGGAAGAGCTGGCGTCGCGCCCAGTCACTGTGATCGCGGTCCTTCTCCATTAGCCCGCGCATCAGTACGATTGTGGTGAATTTTATGAGCACCTCAAAAGCGTCTTTGAGCTGAAGTAGTGCGCTATCTACCGATGGGTCAACGCGGCCCCCGGTTGCGAATTGACGTCCCTGAATCTCGTCAAAAAGCCGCTCGATTTCGTGCGCGATCACCGCCGGCCATCGATCGCGCACTGCGGCGCGCCAAGGTTTCGAGGTCAAACGAGCAGCGCAATCTTTGAGTGCCCGCCTTGCATCTTCGACAGTTGCCAATTCGACGGTGTCGGAGACCAATGCCGCACTATTATCGGCTCGCTGGCGCGCAAATTCAAAGATGATCTCACGCCGACCGGGATCGATGTCAAGTTTGTCGAGTTCGTCGGAGACGATTGCTCGGAATCGTCCTCGCGTATGTCTAAGGACCTCAGACTTTTCCATGAGGGCCCAGATCATCGACTTTTCTTGATCCGAAAGGTCTGCCATATACATGCTCTTCCAAAAGCGATGCCTGTTGAGAGTTCGACACGGCAAGTGCGTTTTGCTACGCACTTCGCGCCGACTAAATGATTGGATCGCTGGCCCGGAGAGTGACCGCCATCGCGCGATTTGCTTTGGCGGCGCTCAGGGTGTTGGCCCATAACGGATTGCTTCTCCAGGCTGCTTGCCCAACCTGCTGGCGGATACTTTCCATCAATGTGGTCGCAGCGTCGTAGTCGGCGATGGCCCCCGTAAAGTCGCCGCCGGTCGCCTTGGCGTTCCCGCGGTTTTGGAGCGAGCCGGCAAGACCGTTCTGCATAAGTGTGCGGTGGCCGGAACAACCACAGGTGCCCCTTACCTCTAGCCGTTTGGGTTCGGCGCATGAGGAAAAAAGCGATCCTCGCCAAGCGCCTAGATAGTTCGACTGCTGCCACCACATTCGGGACAGCAATTCAAAGCGCAAATTAGAAGTCGCCAAATCAAAAGTGTATAGAGAATTATGTCTCAACGTGCGGATGTGCGCAACACACGATGTCGCTGAGTTCAGCGAAACGCTCCCAAAGATAATACGGGTGTGCGCCTTCCATGTCCGCGGGCCGCCACCCGCAGGTGAAAACTGCGTAAGTAGAAGGCGATAGTTTTGTCTACGGCAGAAGTTCGAGAGGCTGCAGGAAGAGGGATGCTACGCCACTCAAGTCGGTCGATCCGACGCGATAGTGATTGCACTCAGTCCTGCTCATTAAGGCCGAGCCGTGCGATCTCCGCCTCGATTGCTAGTCCTGAAACGCGGCAACCGTGCGGGGACGAGCGCGAGTTCATCATGACGTGGAGAGCAGGTCGACTTTCAACGGCCAGCCACGATATCAGGCGGGCGCAATGGTCTAAACCCCACGGCTTCCTCCCCCGTTGGTCCAAATGCTGGTTGCTGGATGGCGGCGCAATGGCCGCGCGCGCCGTTCCACCATTGGGTCGACGTCGATGGGGAATGGCTCCTGATCGCCGACTCGATCCGCGAGGCGGCGGGCCACCCCATCAAGCTTCACTCATGACCGAGGAGCTGGCGGAGCGCCACGGCGCGCAATGGAAACCGCTGGCGAGGGTGGTGCCCCTGGCCACGAGCGACGACGACTTCGGCGAGCTGGCCCGCTATCTTTCGGGCGATTCCTGCAGCACCTTCGAGCAGGACCCGCGGACCCATTGGAGTTGGCGCAGTGAGCAGACAGTTTACCGACGGGGAGATCGTTAAGCCGATCAAGGCGATCGCCGCCGAGGGGCGCCGCTGTTCCCGGCGAGCCTGCGCAAGCGTCTCGGCGGCGGCTCGACCCGGATTTCCGCGATCCTGAAGGAGTACGCTGCAGGCGCACAAGGCCCACTGGACCGGGCCGGACCGAATGGGCCGGTCCGGACCGGTCCGCTGGGTCTGGCGCCCGCGGTCGCGGAGGGCAGCGCCGGCCGGACGGCGGCCGATACCCCCTCTGCGGTGGCCATGGCGCCGACCCCGGCCCAAGTCGCGGGAGGGGATCGCGAGCCGAAGGGCGGTGTCGCCCAACTCCAAAGCGAGATCCGGGTGCTCAAGATCCTGCTCGAGTCGGAGCGCGACGCTCGCCGCGAGGAGGAGGCCCGGCACGCCCGGACCATCGAGGCCCTGCAGCGCGAGATCGAGTTCGCGAGCCGCGGCTGACCGCGGGGGACTCCCGGCCGTGCCGCGCAAGGCGCCGTCGCCGAGCCGCAGAACTGGCGAGTTTCAGGCACCATTAGCTCCACCATTTCGCGCACCAAGACGCGGATGGTGCGCTAACCCTCTGAAAGGCTGTCCTTTTCTATGGCGCGATTCCGCTTTCGGATCCTTTCACGAAGATCAGGTGCACACGGATGCGCGAGGGCCTCCATTGACTCCGCTAGGTTTTTTCAACGTCTACAATGGTCTGCGGCGGTCCGATGTCGTCCGGTTTCGTCCATTTCTGACACCATTTAGCGCACCATGCCTGCAACCATCACCTCTACCCCGATACCGATTTCTCGCCTGCCTTTTTTGAGCCTTAATTCGTTCAAAGGAAGTGTTGATGTATAATACAACCTTAGATTAGAAGTGTGATGTGGCGGCCAGAGCCCATGCGGACGCGCGAAAACCGTCCGAATGGAAGACCGCGGCCGGGGTTTTGCGTTGGTGGGGGCGGGGTCAGGAGCGTCTAGACCGCGGCGGGCGGCGGCATCGGCAGGCCGCCGAAGGTCCGCCGCTTGCCGCGGCGTCCGTCGAGGTGGCGCTGGATGAGGGACGCGAAGGCCGGGAAGTCGAGCGGGTAGTGGTAGTCGAGCCGCAGCCGCCTCCAGAGCGGCGCCCAGCTCCGCGTCGGCGCGGCGACGAATTCGCGCAAGGCCAGCGCCTGCGCGGCGTACCGTTCGGCCGGGCTCGGCGGCGGCGCCAACGCCAGGTGGAAAAGACCGTTGTCCAGATCGAACACCCGCAGCGTCAGTTGGGTCGGCGACAGGCGGAAGAGCTTGTGCGCCGCCTTGCGTGTGATCTTGCGTTCGCGCAGCAGTCGCCGGACGAACGGGAAATGGTCGGCGAGCATCCGCCGGCGGAACGGTTCGAAATGCCTGCGCGAGGAAGGCCAGGCCGTCGCCGCGATGTCGTCGAGCCGCCGCCGCTCGTCCTCGGTCGGAGGGACCCGACGCGTTGAAGGAGTGGGGCGCGGCCGATGCCTACGGACGGTGGGCGGCGCGGCGCCGGCGCGCCGGGCATCGAGCCGCATCTTGAACGAAACGTCGCAGCAACCGGTGAGCGCCACCATCCACTTGATGCTGACGCCGTCCGCCAAAGCTTCCTCGATGTCAGAGCCGAACTTCGCGAACAAGTCGTCGAGCCGGTCACCGCGCTCGTTGCGGCCCCTCCGCCAGACGTCGGAGAGGGCCTTCGTGAGTGGGTGATCGTCGGCCAGCCGCCTGCCGGCCTTCGTCCGGCCGGTGGCGTGGGCCACCGGCGGCAGAGTCGTGTCGGCGCCGCGCAGGATCGTCGCGGCGCGGTGCGGTCTGGTCAGGAAGCCGATGCGGCCGCCGAAGGGATCGGCGACCTCCACCAGCGGACGCAGTATCTCGCCGGTCTCCGGCACCGGCTGCTCCCGCGTCGGACGGATCCTCCAGTACTTGCGGTAGGCACCTTGGCCGGCCTTGGCGAGGTTGGCGCGGTGGTATTCGAGCAGCAATTTCTGCAGGTTGCGCTGGGCGCCGAGTCGCCAGCCGAGTTGCTCCAGGAACTGCTTGACGGACTGCGGCGCCGGTGCGCCGAACTCCGACGGAAGCAGAGCGTCACCCTTGTCGGTCGGGCACACCTCGATCCAGTCGTCCAGCACGGCCTTCAGCGCGGGCGTCACCGGGAGTGCGAGGGGGCGGCGCTGCACCTCGACGCGGATGATCGCGGCATCGGCGTCGTAGTCGTCCTTCGTCATGCGCGCAAGCACGACCGATGCGATGCCCGCGAGCGCCGGCATCGCGACCATTAGCGCCCCGCGGCGGGCGAAGCGACGCCGCGCTTCCGGATCGTTGACGAAGCGCGGATCGTCGTGGAATTCGGCCCGGATCATCGCCGTGACGTCGTCGTCGCGCAGCGGATCGCGGCCGAACAGCGGAAGTCCGGCCGCGATCTCTGGTGCGAGCCTGTCCTTAGGCCGCCGCGGCATAGACCTCCTCGCGGTCCCGGAGCGCGAACTTGCGCAGGCGCCAGAGGTTGAGGTCGTCGGGCCGGAACGGCTTCAGGTCCCTGGCGAACCACTTGCCGTGGAGATGCCGGTAGGTCGTGATCAGCGTGGTGAAGTTGGTGCTGAAGGCCTGCTCGACGTCCTGCACCGGCATGTTGGCCCTGGAGACGAGCGTGACGCCCGTGTGCTTCAGCGCGTGTGCGTTCACTTTCGGGATTCCGGCGGCGGCGCAGACCTCGGCCAGCAGCGTGTCCATGCGCTTTTCGGCGAGCTGGTAGCCGTTCTCGTCGTGCAGGACGTGCACGTAGCGGTCCTTCGGATTGCCCAGCTCCTTGCGCGCGGCCATGTCCTCCTCGAACCAGGCCTCGACGAGCGTGCGGAGAGAGCCGATGAGATCGCTGGGCAGGCGCGACTTGTTGGTGACGCGCGCCTGCGGTCCCTGGCGCTGGATCTCGCCGGCTTTCACGTCGATGTGGCCGAACTCGCTGTCCATGCCCCAGAGCAGCGTGCGGATGTTGTTCTTGCGCGTGCCGCCGTAGACGTAGATCAGGATGAAGCGCAGCACGCAGGCGTACTTCTTCGCCATGTCGTGCCGTCCGGCGATGCGACCGGCGTCGTCCAGCGCGTAACCGCGGCAGAAGCGGATCAGCTTCCAGAGCTGCCAGAAGCTCAGCCACCGCACCGGCTTACGGCGGAACTTGAGCCGCTTGAACGTCCTGGTCGGCAGGAAGTACTTCTCGCAGAACTTCCTGATGACCAGGAAGAAGCTGTCGACGTGGCCGTCGGCCGTCGCCGGATCCGTGGTGCGCGGATTCGGATTGTCGGGTGACTGCGACTTGATCTGCTGCTGGATCCGGAACAGCACGTAGGTCTCGGCGATGTTGCCGGGCAGTTCTGAGAAGCGCGTGTCGGCCAGCGCCGGGCACTCCTCGAGCTGGGCGCAGTCTCCGAGCAGCCGCCTGTAGGGCGCCGTGATCTCCGGATCCTGGCTCATGCCGGGATCCATGTCGGTCAGGATCTCCCTGAAGACCTGGCGCATCGTCTTGTTGGGGGCCTGGAGCTTGCCCAGCGTCTCGCGCGCCAGCTTCTTCTTCCAGCGCCGCAGGAAGATCTTCGCGCCGCGGTGCTCCTCCGCCTCCTCGCCCTCGCGGAGCACGATCCCGGTGGTGGTGTACTTGCCGAGGAAGACGATGCGCGCCATACGGCGTCCCGGCGTGCCGCTCTTGCGGCCGCGCGGCGCCCGGTCCGTCAATCGCGGCGCCTCCGTCGGCCGCCCCAACGCCGGCCGCATGTTCCACAACGCGGCGAGTTCGACCATCGTCCCGGCGGCGCGGATGTCGATGCCTTCGTCGATCAGCTGCTCGGCCATCTCCAGCGTGACGTCGGTGTCGTGCGTGATGACGTCGGCCGCCTTGGCGCGCCGCTTGGGCGCCAGCGGCTCCCACGGCTTGAGGTCGATCGGTTTCGGTCGGGCCTTCGCGGGCAGGACGACGGCGGGCGGATTGGCGCGCGCGCGCGTCCGCGCCTTCCGCGGCGGCGGCAGCGGCTCGACCGGCGCGGCGGGGAACGCGTCGTCCTTCCAGTCGCGTTTCATCGGCGCGCTCCCCGCGTCGCGGCCCAGGTGCGCGCGATGCGGGCCTGCACCGCGCCCATGCGCGACGTCAGCGCCCGGTAGAGCGGGACGTCGCTGCACACCATGCCTTCGAACGTCGGGCGCAGCAGCTCGTCCTTGTGCGCGCTGAGCTCGAGGAATTCGTCGACGTCGCGCTCCAGCGCGTCGCCGGGCAGTCTCGCTGCCAGCCTGTCGGCCAGCGCGACGCCGGCGCGGGCGGCGCGCTTCTCCTCGTAGAGGCGCTGCCGCATCGACATCCGCGCCAGCGTGCCCTGGACGTCGCGCGGACCCGAATAGGTGCGCAGCATGCGGTTGTTGGGCCGCTTCATGAAGTCGAAGCCCGGCTGGAAGGCGGGATCGGGGGCGAACAGGATCGTGTCTTCGCCGTCCGGCTTCGGCGTGACGTCGACCGGCTCGCACTTGAGCGGCCGCCAGATCGCGTGGAATTCGCAGGTGATGAACAGCGGGCCCTCCCACACGATCCAGCCGAACACCTCGTCGCCGCCCTGCCGCGCGATCTCGCGCGCGACATTGAAGCAGCAGCGGCCGGGCTCCGCGCCCGCCGGCGCGCGGACCGGAACGGGCACCGGCGGCATGGCGCCGAAGCCGGTGCAGAACGCGTCGATGACGGGCCGCGCCGCCTCCGGCGTGGTCTGGAACAGCGGCGAACGGACCGGATGCGGGGGCGCCGTGACGGCCATGGTCGACATGAGGTCGCTCCTACTTCTTGCCGTCGGCGGTGCCGAACAGCGCGGCGTCGTAGCGCAGCAGCGGGCCCGTGACGCGGTGGAGGCGGCTTATCCCCGCCGTCGACAGGGGGTGGCCGGAGCGGCCGGTCCGGCCGCCGGAGAGGAGCAGGCCGAGCGCATGGGCGACGACCCGGACCTGCTCCGGCCGGGCCTGGACGCGCCAGGCCTCGAAGGCCCGCCGCAGCCGCGAGATCTCCTCGCGGGTCAGGAAATTCGACCGGCCCCGCGGGCCACCCGTGGCGGTCTCGTTCGCACTGTCTTCCATCGCTCGCTCCTCGCTCTTTCGCAATTCATTCGAGTAAAACACCGATGTAATTCCGGAGTCAATCCATCTGGCTAAGAAAATTTGTATAACAAAATCAGTGGTTAATTCGCGTTAACTGGAGGTCAAGGCACCGCCTTCCGAAATCAAAATTGACATCATCAGAATTTTACTGCATTCAAGGATTCGATTTCAAGGACTCGTCTACCGGGCTCCAAGGATTCGCTTTTCTCGTTTCAAGGACTCGTTTGGAGGTCTCCATGCTCACGTCGCACAGGCTCGCCGAGATGCTCGCCGGGGTGCTGGGCCTGCCGCCCGAGACGGTCAGGCAGCACCTCAGGAATCTGCAGGCGGCCGAGCGCAGTCTGATCAGCGCCAAGGGACGCGGCAGGGGCGCGGCGGCCATGACCCCGCTCGACGCCGCGAGGCTCCTGCTCGCGGCGGCCGGGGCCGACTTCGTGAAGGACTCGGTGGCCGCCCTGGATGCGTTCGGGGATCTGCATCCGATCGGCCGCCGCGACCCGGGCGGGGCGACGGCCCTCGTCAGCCAACTGGCCGCCCTGCTGACCCGGCTGGCGACCGAGACGGACGAGGGGCCGCCGCCCGGCGAGCGCCCGAGCAATCTCGGGCTCTCGCTGATCTCGGTCGCGAGCGTCGATCCCGCGAGATATCCCCGCGTGGCCATCCTCAGGTGGGGCCGGACCGGCTCGGGGGCCGTGAGCTTCGCCACCGCCGGATGGGAGCAGCCCGTGATTTCGGTCGCCGACTACGCCGCGCGGATGCAGCATGCCGGACTGATCCGCGAGCGGCATGTCACCCGCTTCGCCATGGAGAGGATCGCCCGGGCGCTCTGAGCCCCGGAGTCGGGACTCGGGCGGCTCCGGCCGAGTCACTTCGCGAAGCGGTCCAGGTATCGCCGCTGCATCTCCGCGATCGATCCGGACCGGGCGGGGGCAGGCTCCGCCGCGGGGACATCCGAGGGGGGCGAGGTGCAGGCCAACATGCGCTCCAGCGCCGCCCTGCAGGTCAGGATCTTGCCGGCGACGCGCACGATGTCGAGTTGACGATCCCGCACCGCCGTTCTGAGTGACGTCACCGTGAGAGGACCGTCGGGCCACATCAGGTGTGCGGCCTCGTCCAGAGTCATGATTTCGACCGCGCTCCACTGGTCTGGCGAGGGCCGCTTCTCCACCCTCGGCGGAAGCGCGCGCGGCATCCTCGGATCGCGCTTGGTCATCGTGGCCTCCGTCTCTGTTCAAGCCGGCGCGATCCCAGTGCCGCGCCGACGACCCAGGCCGCCCGGCGCCGGCGGTCGGCCGCCGGACCGCCGGCCGTGCTTCGAATCCAAGAAATTTCGGGATCAGAAATTTTAAACGGGTTTTCCCTTGAGATCGAAAAAAACTCGATTCCAAGGATTCGATTTTGGAAACCGAATTTTTTGAGAAAGATGAATCCTTAAAAAACACTCGGGCGGTGGGGCCGGGCGCGGCCGGGCCCGGATGCCGGCGGCCGGGGTCGCCAGCGCCGCAGCCGCCGCCGGCCGGCGGCACCGCGGGCGGCCCGCCAGGCCAGCCTCCGCACGCTCACGGCGCCAGCCACACGGCCTTCGCGCTGACGGGCACCCATTTGCCCGGGGTGTGGGCACCGCAGAGCGCCTTCGCGGCGATCGAAGTCGAGGGAAAGGCCACGGCGACGATCAGCCGCCGCCGGTCGGCGACGCCGGGGATCTCGGACAGGACCCCGGCGCTGAAGAGCTGCTCGCGGCGCGTCCGCGTGATGGCATCGACGGAGCCGTTGGTCTGGGACCTAACCTCCGACAACGCGGCCACGATGAAGCGATCGCCGGCCCAATAGGCGCGCGCCCAGAGACCGAGGTAGCGTAATTCGAACTCCTCGGCGCCCAGGGGCGTCGTGGAGACGCCGACGGTCATCGGGCCGCTGTCGGCGGTATCCGGGCAGTCCTCCGCTGCATCTTGCGGTCCAACGGGCGGTCCATCGACGGGCTGGAAGATGCCGCAGCCGGCATCCCGCAGCAGCCGCAGCGCGTCCGCGTAGATGCGGTCGTGCGTGGATTCATCGGCCGCTGTCATTCGGGGCTCGACCGGATTGAGCCCCTTCGCGACCGAGACGGCGCCGCAGTCGACGGCCTGTCTCGTCAGCCTGAACTGGAAATCCAGCGCGAGGCTCTTGTCGAAAGTCGAGCCGTCGCAGCCGCTCACGACGAAGGCGTCGCGGGCGAAAGTCTTCGAAGGGTCGGCGGAGTGGTCGGCCAGGCGGCGCGAGACGCGGGCGCTTTCGCCGACATAGGCGGTTCGGCCGTCCGTCATGATGTAGGTGCCCGGCGCCGCCAGCAGGCCTGAGGCCGAGACGGCGGCGAGCTCGAGCATGGGAAAGGCGTGGACCACGACGCGGCTCGCGCGGTCGCAGACCAATCGGTAGCCCGAGAGGTCGCCATGCGGACGGTGGATGATGGTGGTGCTCGGGGGCGAGGATTTCGTCATGTTGCTCCGGTGGGTCGGTGGTGGTTGAGTTATCTTCGGCGCGGCACGGACAGGCGCGCCCGAACGGTCCCCGTCGAGCATGAAGGCCGCGCTATCTGGGCAGGCGGGAATGCTTGGCGAAGATCCGGCGAACCTCGTCTCCGGACAGATGCCGCCGCTCGACGAGGGCGGTGGCGATGGCATCGAGCGCCGCGCGATGACTGCGGACGATCTCGACCGCCCTCGCATGTAGCGTTGCGAGATCACGGTCGACCGCCGCTCTCAGCTTCGGGTCGAACCGAAGCGCTTGCGTGGCGGACGCTGGATCGCCCAGATAGGCCAGCCCATCGCCGAGGCCCATCGAAACGCGAAGAGCCGCGACGGCCTCCGTCGATCTCGCCAAATCGCTGGATTCGCCGCCACCCGCGTTCGCGGAACAGTTGCCGTCGTAGATGACGACCTCCGCCGCGCGACCGCCGAGCTGAGCGACCACGCGGTTTTCGATGGTCGCGCGGGTCTCGATCTGGGTGTGCTGGCGCATCACCGTGCGCCCCAACGCGCCGTGGTCGCCCCCGATATCGACGGCGACGACTTCATCGACCGCGAGCGCGATGGCGGTCACCACGTGTCCGGCTTCGTGCTCGGCGATCCGTCTCAAAGTGGGGGCGTCGAGGTCGATGCGCGGCGCGAGCGCCTCCACGAGATCGTCGTAGGTGAGCGCCCGCTTTGCCGCGCGGGCGGCGCTCCTGGCGGTCTTGACGGCACCGGCGATTTCGGCCGGACTCCGCCCGAGACCGAGCTGGCCGATCGGGGCGAGATCGACTCCGGCGAGCTCGCCGGCCAGATGGTGTCGGGCGATCGATACGATGCCTTCCGGGCCCGGCGCCGCGAAATGAATCACGCGGTCGAGCCGGCCGGGCCTGGTCAACGCGGCGTCGACGCGATCGGGATAGTTGGTGGCGCCCCAGACGAACACTCCGGGGCGATCGCCGCCGACCGCGGAATCAAGGAGGGTCAAGAACTCCGCCACGACAGGCGTCCACCATGACGACGAACTACCGCTACTTCTACCTAAAGTTGTACGCGACGGCAATGCATCTAATTCATCCCATAGAATCGCACAGGGGGCACTGGCTTCGGCTTTGGCGAAGGTGTCACGGACAGCCTTGATAACGGAGTCCAAATATCCCGCAGAAGTTGCAAAAGTTTCAGCTATCGATGTAGAGATGAGCGGAATTCCGAGATGGGCGCACAGGACGCGGCAGTAGTAGGTCTTGCCGAGCCCCGGAGGACCCGCGAACAGGGCGTTCGCCCCGATGTCACGCCACGCCAAGCCCGAGTTTTTCTGATATTCAGAAAAATCCCTGCCGAGAGCGAGACCCCAGTCGCGGGCGCGCCCATATTCGATCGCGTCCACCAGGAGCGGCAGGCGGTCCGTGCGCGGCGAGGAAAGACGCAGCGCCGTGCGATCGAGGCGTTCGGCGATCTCCGCCGGTTTCGAGCCGCCTCGGAAAGCGGAAACGATGTCATGGAGATCGAGGTGGCCGAGCTTTTCGATCCCCGCCGGCGCCGTCGCCACCTTGGTGAACCGCGCAATCGCGCGGCCGACGATATCGGAGTCGATCTTCAGCTCGATGGTGAGGTCGGCGGCGGCGACGAGCGCGCGGGGAAGCGTCGCGATCGACGGCGCGATGCCGACCACCATGCGTCCCTTCCCGAGATGGCCCGCGACCTCGCCGTTGCCGACCTCCGCCTTGTGCCCCGACCTGTTGCTGCCGTCGCGCGCGAAGACGTGGGCGCGCGCGTTCAGGCGTTCCATAGCCGCTTCAACCGGCGCGACCCAGGCGGCGGCCGGAACGCGGATCACCACGGCGAGCGCCTCCGTGCCCGCAAGACGCGTCCGCATGTCTTCGGTCAGCGCCGCGTCCATCGCCGCGTCCACGACGCAGCGGGTCGGGTCCGGGCCCCACCGCCGCGCAACGCGGTTTCCCGTTTCTTCGGATTCCGGCATATCGGAGTCCGTCTCGTCGAGGACCGCACGGCCCGCGGCACCTTTGGCCGCGGAATCCGCTTCGTGCTCGCTTTCGCTCATGAATCGCTCCTGACGATGTGGTCGGCCCGAAACCGTCGATGAGATCGAGAGGGGTGCCACCCCTTCGGGCGAGCGACGCGACGGCCTCGACCCGGCCAGCCCGAGCCCCGAACGCAGGTGCAAAGCTCTTCCAAGCGCATGGGATCGATAGGCGACCACTGCTGCGCCCCGACGTCATCGGCCCCGTGGCGTTGGAGGAGCGAGCGACGCAGGGCCGCCGTCGAGCGACGACTGGACGCGCGATATTGGGAGGCAGGCGCCGGCAAAGGGGAACGCTCGGCGACATTTCGCCGAAGCGACCGCGAATCCTTCGTTGACGCAGTTCGAATTAAAACCGACGACCCGTGCCGGCGTTCGAATAAGGCCGGCGTCCGCCGCCGGTCACCGGCGAGCATCGCCGGGGCCGGGGAGAACGACGGCAGGCCGCCGAAAGGGGCGCGGGTCTAGGTGCCGTAGCGGACGTGGGCGCTCTTGGCCGAGAAGCCGACGCACACGATGGCGCGGTCGTCGAGCGGCGAGCGCAGGTCGAGGGCGACGCTGCCCTCGCACGCGAGCGCGTAGATCACCTGCACCACCTCGCGGCTGGTGTCCGTCAAGCCCTTCAAGGCGCGAACGGGGACAGGGCCTTCGGACTCGAGGGTTTCGAGGACCTGCGCACGGTCGGCGGCATGGATATTGATCCCGGCGTGACGCCAGACCTCGCGCGCGGACGTGAAGAGGGGCTCACGACGGACATCGGCGTCGCCGACGGCGAGGAGACCCGAGCAGTGCTCGTCGAATCCCACCTGCAGCACAGCCTCGCCGTCGGGATCCTCCGCCGAGCGGGTGTCGACGAAGTCCACGGCGAAGCGGCCGTCATCGCGGTCCAGGACGAGAGCATCGACACGTACCAGGCGATCGAACAGGGTGCTGGTGGGGTGGTACTCGATGCGGCGGACGCCGGGATCCAGGGTCGACTGGATCATGAAGTCGCGCCGGATGGCGTTCCGGACCGGGATCGCGCGCGTGGCCTTGAAGCTGACGAACAATGAAGTCGGATTTTTCTGCATCTATCCTCGCTGGAATCACGTCGTAAAGAAGCAAGCGGCCGTCGCGCAAAATGCCGCGCGAACGACCGCCCGCTGACGGCGGGGGATCGAGTATCGGGGAAAAGTCTCTGAGCGAGCGGTGCTTAGATCACAAATCGGCCGAAAAGTCAACAAAAAAGCACGTAACAGATATCCACTAGATATCTGGTAGATATCTAGTGGATATCTATAAAACGTCAACGGCCATCAACAAGTTTGCCGAGAATGCCCTCTAGCGGCGACGGCCAGCACTGGTATCCTGCCCGCGATCCAGAAGGATGCGGGAAGCATGAAGGCAGCCAAGAAGAAAGCCAGGAAGAAAACGAAGGAGCCGACCAGAACCGATGGCCGCAAGGCGATGCTCGTCTACATGCTCCCCGAACTTATCGAAGCCGTCAAAGACGAGGCCGAGGTCGGCCATGAGAAGGCCTGGCAGTTCGTGGAACGGGCAGTCAGAAAGGCTCTGAAATCGAAGAGGCTGTGATGTCGTCGATTGGCAGCGGGCGAGGGCCCGGTCGCCGACGATTCAGCGCCGAATACGGCCGTCAGAAACGGGCACGCCGCAACAAAGGCGGGCAAAGCGCCAATCGTCAGTTGCGGACGCCTCTGCTAGATTGACGGAATTGCCTTGGAAGGGACCTGAGCGTGCATTCGGAGCGGACGGTGGGATTAGAGGAAGAAGCGGCTGGCGAACTGGCGCGCCTTCTCCGGTCCGCTATGCCTGCGGCGACGAAGAAGCGCATCACTCGAAGGGAGATCTTCGACGGTCTCGATCCGGCTCATGCCGGCACGAAGGGCGGCAAGCCGTGGGCCTTGATGCAGGGCGACGCGCTGGCCTGCCTGCGGAAGCTTCCGGACGCGATCGCCGACTGCACGGTCACCTCCCCGCCTTACTATTGGCAGCGCGACTATGAAGTCGAAGGCCAGCTTGGTCAGGAGGACACCGTCGACGACTACGTCGTGACCATGCAGCGGGTGTTCGCCGAGGTCCGGAGGGTGCTCAAGCCCAAGGGGCTGCTCTTCCTCAATCTCGGCGACACCTACTACTCCGGGAAGGGCCAGCCGATGGGCGGCGACCGGAAGCAGGTCTGGCGTAACGTCGCGCGGAAGAAGTATCGCGCCGTCGACCGACCCGGGCTCGGCTTCCCGAAGAAGTCGCTGATCGGAATACCGTGGAGGGTCGCCCTCGCGCTGCAGTCCGACGGGTGGATCGTGCGGTCCGCAGTCCGCTGGCACAAGCCGAAGGGCCTAGCCGAACCCAGCGCAACCGATCGGCCGTGGAATGCATCCGAGACGGTCTTCATCCTGGCCAAGACCAGAGACTACTACTTCGACCGCAAGGGCCTGGACGGCGAGGAGGACATCTGGAGCATCTCGGCGAGGCCTTCGAAGAAGGAGTACCGCCACGCGGCACCCTTTCCGGAGCCGCTAGTTGAGCGCTGCCTCGCCTGCGGCTGCCGGAAGGGCGGTCTCGTCCTGGACCCGTTCGTCGGTTCGGGGACGGCCGCCAAGGTCGCGCTCGACCTGGGCTCTCCGGCGATCGGCATCGACCTGAACCCCGAATATCTCAAGCTCGCGGCCGCCCGGATCCGCTCGATCAGGGCTGCGAATAAGTGACCCATGTCCAAGCTGGCCCGCGAGCTTAACGCCATCCATGATCGGCTGATCGCCGGCCGGCCGACCGCAACGCTCGAACTGTTCGAGGCCGCCCTCGATCCCCTGATAGGCTTTCTGAGGCGCGAACTAAGGTTGACCGAGGAGGACGCCTACGACCGGGCCGTCGACGCCATCATGACACACGTTCACAAGCCTGGGATCTTCGACGCCTCGAAGAGCTCGCTCTGGACCTTCCTGTGTCTCGTCGCGCAGCGGAGGGCGCAGGATTTCACGCGAAAGGGCAAGCGGCGCGGCAAGCTCGAAGAAAAATACAAGGCGGGAATCGAAGATTGGGGAGTCCAGGCGAACAACCTCAATGAAAAGGTCGAAATCGCAATGGATGCGGAGACCATCATGAGGCTGCACGGTCAGACAATCGCGAAGAACGGTATGGAACGGAAGGTCCTCGATCTCCTTCTCGAAGAGGAGAAGGAGGTCGCGGTCTACGCCGCCGCCATGGAACTCGGCGCCGACGAAGACACCGCGGCCGAGGTCAAGCGCGTCCAGGATCGGATCAAGCTGCGGCTCAAAAAGGTGGGCAATGAGCTCTGACGGTCGCCCCCATCTGGAAAGGGCCGCGATGCTCGCAGCCCGGTCCTCCAAATTGATCGCCAGCGTGTTCGCGCCGTGGGAGCGCGCGTTCGGACAGACGGCGGCCGAGCATCTCGGCGCCGACGGCCGAAGCATCGCGAAGCTGGCGCTCTGCTTGCGACCTGATCCGGACAATTGGGCCGCCGACGTCGCGGAAGTGGCCGCCGCCTGCGGCATAGACGAAGGGCGCCTGTCCGCCTTCCTGCGCCAGGCCGCCAGCGTCGAGCGCATGGCGTCGGCGCCGCCGGTCGAAGACATCGTCGACGGGCGGCTGATGGCGGCGCGCGACCGCAACGAAGACGACGAATGAGCGGGCTCGGCCGCAGGATTGACGAGGCGGCCGCCTCATTCTGGGCGCTCGCCGGCGGCCGCTCGCGCTACGGCAGGCCGGTGGACCTGGAGCGCGCCGTCGCCGTGGCGCTGCCCCTGGGCGTCGTCAAGCTGCCGAGGTTATCGTCGGGCAAGGTCGCGGAGGTGATCGCCAGGATCGGCGCCACGCCGTGGTCGGTCGCGATCGACCGGCCGCTGCGCGCCTGTCTCGTTGCCGACGTCGGCGTCGGCCTAGTCTTCGTCGACGGAGCGGATCCGGAGGACGAGCAGCGCTTCTCGCTGGCGCACGAGGTCGCGCACTTCCTGCTGCACTATCTCGAACCGCGCGAGCGGGTGATGCGGACCTTCGGAGCCGGCATGATCCAGGTGCTGGACCGGTCCCGCGCCCCGACGACGGGGGAACGGTTCTCGTCGGCGATGTCCGGGCTGTCGCTGGAGCCGTTTCGGCACGCCATGGATCGCGATTCGTCGGGTGCCGCCGCGCATCACCGGACCGAATCGATCGAGGGCGAGGCCGACGACCTGGCCTTCGAACTGGTCGCCCCGGCCGGCGAAAGGGCTGATCTGAAAGAATTTTCGGGGGAATCCTTGGCTTCTGCCTTCGGTCTGCCCACATGGACTGGCGGGTTCCTGCTACCATCGCGAGTAGAGTCGGACGGCGTCGTCAGTCTTTTCAGAAAAAAATCTTCATAAGAAAATCGAACTCAGCGCTTCCCGGCCGAAGGATTGGATAAGAGGCCAAAGAAGGACGAAGCGCATGATCAATCCGGCGGCGGCCGGACGCCCGATGGGCGGACCGGAGCGCAGTGCGGACGACGCATCGGGGGCGGAGGACGATCTCGACCAACAGGCCGAGGACTTTGACCGTGAGTTGCGACAGACCGTCGACGAGGCGTTGAACGTCGCAAGCTGGACCGCCGGCGACAACATGGGCGAGCTGGAGGAACGCCTCGAGCGCGAAGTCCGAGCCGCCACTATCTACGAAGCCGGAAAGGCGCAAGCCGTCCTCGACATCGTGCGCAACAACATCGCGGACAACTCGAACGCATCCAAGGAATCGGGCATTTTCGACGTCACGCCCGAGCAGATCTCCCAGACCCTCAAGACCATCCTTTTCAACGGTCTGGTCGAGGCCTGCGACGGCACCCGCGTCACATACGACACGCTCCCGATCTCGGTGATCCAGATCGGCATTTGCATGACGAGCTATCTCGACGACGGATCGCCGACCTCCATCGGCCATCGCCTCTTCCGCCACGACATGGTCCGCCGCAACGGCAACGCCGAGGAGGAGATCCTAGCGTTCATGACCCAGCGCGCCCGCGCAAGCAATCCCGACGAGAACGGCGAAGTCGCCGGAATCTCCGACATGCTGGTGCGGGCCATCATGGGACACGGCGAACGTTATCTGTTGACGGAGCGCTCGAAGAAGCCTTGGCGCATGGGCCACGGCACGCCGATGCCGTACGAAATGATGACCGGCTCCGGATCCGGACGCATCATCGAACTGACGCTCGACCTGCTGCCCAAGCTGCTCGGTGACCACAAGCGCTTCGTCTTTGTGCCGAGCGAGACCTCGGACAAGGCCATCAGGACCATCGCCAACGCACTGAAGCCGCTGCAGTACGCGGTGCTGACGGATACCAAGTACATCGTCGATGCGTACCTGCGTGGCAGCTACCGCGGCAAATACGCGAAGTTCAAGCCGACGCTGTTCGACTTTCGCGACGACATCGCCTCGAAGGTGCTGATCGGCGTCTACAAGGCGAGCCGCTTCAGTCCGGGCAGCATTTTCTTCGGTCACGAAGACCACATCCACGAAGCCGCTCTGATCGCAATGGCTGACAGCGCGCTGCAGGAGCACCGCGGCTTTCCCAACCTAATCGACATCGCCGATCGCCTCTGCAAGGGCACGTTCGATCCGAGCGGCATCGCCGCCGGCGTGAATTCCGTATTCGCCTCGCAAGGCGAGCCGTTCCGCTATCTTCTCGAGCGCTCGACGCGCGCATGACAACGAGGTCCGACATGAGCAACGACAAGGTTTCCGCCGCCACCCTCCGCCTCGCCGCCACCGCCGACGAAAACGGCGGAGCATACCTCGAACCCGAGGCCTATCGCGGCTCGAACGGGCGCACGATGTTCGACCGGCCAAACGCAAAGGACGGCACCGTGACCATTCTCGTCCCCGAGGACGAGATCGGCAACCTTCCGCGGCAGTCGCTGGTGAAGATCCGAAGCTTCGACCGCCGCTCCAAGGAAGTCGACGGCGACTATGTCGGCATGGTCGTGGCCGGCCCGTTCGCCGAGCCCGACGCGATGGATGCCGACGCGCCCACGCTGAAGCTGCCGGCCGTGCACGGTGCCGTGCTCACGCCGCGTTTCCACGGCGTCGCCGACGTGGATATCCTCGGCCTCGAAGCCAAGGCAGGCGGCAAGACGGTGGTGATCCCGGCGCCGCGGCGTCCCGCCCCCAACAGCCCGGTCTTCCTGCTCGAGAAAGACCGCGTCCAGCAGGTGCTCGGCCTGGTCGTGGAGGTGGAGAACAAGCCGATCCGCCTCGGTCTGATGAACGGCACCGCCGATATCGAAGTCCTCGTCCCCGCCGCCCAGAAGTCGGTGCTGCCGCGCCATGTCGGCGTACTCGGCACGACCGGCGGCGGCAAGAGCACCACCGTCTCCGGAATGGCACTTCGGCTCGCGAAACAAGGCAACGCCGTGGTCATCTTCGATACGGAAGGCGAATACGCCGCCATGTGCAAGCCGACGGAGGATCCGGGCATGCAGCGCGCCCTCGCCGAGCGAGGCCTCTCCGCGGAGGGCGCCGGCGACACCGCGCTCTACGTCCTCGACGGCTGCGATCCGGCGTACGACGACCATCCGAACAAGAAGCTGTACAAGCTCGACTTCGCCGACATCTCCATCGGCGTGTTGACCGAACTGCTGGACATCCCCGAAGCGCAGCAGAGCCGTCTCTCGGACGCCTACGACATCTGCAAGACGGTCATGGAGCGGGTGGAAATCTATCCGGCGAAGGGCAATCGTGAGGAGCAGCAGCGGGCGCTCGAGATCGACGAGCTCGAGACCGGCTGGCCGCGCATGACGCTCGAGATGCTGATCGACGTGGTCAGCGCAGCTATCGCCCACACTCAGAAGCTGACAGAGTTCGGCCTTCCGCCCCAGGCGTTCGGCGGAAGCGAAGACGTGGTGTTCAAGGCCGTCAAGGAGAAGAACATCGAGAGCAACAAGTATTCGTGGCTCGGCCTGAACAAGAAGCTGTGGAAGCTGAAGCGCGCCAAGTTGTTCGCCTCGGGCCCCCGCTCGAAGATCAACGTCCAGGAAATGCTGACACCGGGACGCATTTCCATCATCGATCTGCACGACATGGACGCCCCCTATCTCCGCAACATCGTGATCGCGCAGATCCTGCGCCGTATCCAATCGTGCCAGGAATCCAAATACGCGGCGCGCCAATCCAGCGCCGAAGCCGCGCCCATGACGCCGGTCAATATCTTCATCGAGGAGGCGCACGAATTCCTGTCCGACCGACGCATCCGGCAGATGCCGAACCTCTTCGAGCAGGTGGTCCGGATCGCACGCCGCGGCCGCAAGCGTCATCTGGGTCTCGTCTTCATCACGCAGTTGCCGGGCCACCTGCCCGATGAAGTGCTCGGTCTGATCAACAATTGGGTGCTCCACAAGATCGGCGATGCGAACGTCGTACAGCGGTTGAGGAAGATCCTGTCGGGCGTCGACGACGGAACGTGGTCGTCCCTGTCGAACCTGCCGTCGGGCCATGCGCTGGCCTCGTTCACGCACATGACGCGGCCGGTCACCGTCACCGTCGACCCAACGCCCTGCAAGCTGCTGATGGTCGACTGAGAGCACAGGAGATCGCGGTACCACGCCGGGGTCCATCCCAATGTTCAACTACAAGGTACTAATATATGAACGATAAACCTAAAGGAAATGGCGGCAACCGTGGCCGCAACGTGATCGTCTACTCGGACGGCACCGGTCAGGCTGGCGGCTTCCGCTTCGACGAGACCCGCTCGAACGTTTACAAAATGTTCAGGGCAACCCGCTGTGGCCCGGACTCGAGCATCAATCCGCGCGAACAGGTCGCGTTCTACGACCCAGGTCTCGGATCGCAGGCGGACGGCGCCAACATCTTCGGCAAGGCGCTGCGCTGGATCCACAACACGGTCGCGCAAGCGACCGGTTTCGGCATCACGCGCAACCTGATCGACTGCTACGCCGCGCTGATCCAGTTGTGGCGCCCCGGCGACCGCATCTTCCTAGTCGGGTTCTCGCGCGGCGCCTACACCGTGCGCTGCCTCTGCGGCATCGTCGCACGCTGCGGGATACCTACGCATGCCGCCGACAAGCCCGGCGTGCCGATTGAGCTCGACGACGCGTCCGCCCGCAGGCTTGCCGCAGAGGCGGTGAAGCACGTCTACCAGTTCACCGAGCCGCGCAAGATCGACAAGGCGACGCCGCGCCAGAAATTTCTGCTCGCGACGCGCGAGCGCATCGCGCGGCGATTCCGAAAGCGATACGGCTCGGCCGAGCCCGCAGCGCCCGAAAATGCGAACGTCTATCCTTACTTAGTCGGGGTGTTCGACACCGTCGCGGCGCTCGGCAATTGGCCGACGTTTCTGTTGTTCTCAACCATCTTCGTGGTCGGGGTCACCGTGTTCGCCGGCGTGATTCAGGCCCTGGTCGACTTCTTGCCGGCGGGCGGCTTTTTCGCGCACTTCACGTTCGGCAACGTGTTCTTCGGAATGATTGCGCTCGCGGCACTGACCGCGGTCGCGGTTTACGTCTACACCCACTTGAAGCGGGACTTCACGGTCGACGGCTACGGTTGGAAGGACAAGCTGCGGACCATCCACTTCAACGAACTCTGGATGCAGTTCTACGACACCGAACTCAGCGCGCAGGTGAGCTACGCCAGGCATGCGATCTCGATCGACGAGAACAGGAAGGACTTCGCGCGCGTCGGCTGGTCCAGCCCGCGCGGCGCCGGCAAGGACGCCAACGGCATCCAATGGTTCGAGCAGGTCTGGTTCGCCGGCAACCACTCAGACATCGGCGGCAGCTATCCTGAGAACGAGTCCAGACTCTCGGATATCGCGCTCGATTGGATGGCGCGCTGGGCCGCAGCCGTGCCGGACGGGCTGAAGTTCGACCGGAGCGTGCTGAAGGTCTGGCCGCATCCAGAGGGGGCGCAGCACGACGAGGTCGCCGCGGGCTTCTCTTCCATCCCGCGCTGGACCGGCATCACCTGGACCGAGAAGAACCGCGATCTGTCCGACGAAGGTCTCCACGGCATCATGCACGCCAGCGTTTATCGCCGCTTCGACGGCGAGTCCGTGCGCCTGACCCACGGCTTCGGCGCCTACCGCCCTGCGTCGCTGCGCAGGCACGAAGACTTCGCGCGCTTCTGGGAGCCCGGCGCACCGTTCCCGGCGAATTCCTACGACGGTCAGAAAAACTTGGCCGGCGAACCGCCTGAATTTCCCGCCGAGGCGCGCACGCCGAATGAGGAGGCCTGATCCATGAAGTGCGAAGTCGAATTCGTCGCTGTCGGCGATAACAGCAAGGCCGGCGACGCCATCGTCATCCGGTATGGAGAGCCGCACGACTACAAGCTCATGCTCGTAGACGGCGGACATGGGGAGACCGGCGACCGCCTGGTGGCGCATCTGAGGAAGCAGTTCGGGCCCAGCGTCGTGCTCGAACACGTACTGCTCACGCACTCCGACGCTGATCATGCGTCCGGACTCCGTACCGTCCTCGAACAGATCCCTGTGCGCAACATGTGGCTTCACGTGCCGTGGTTTCTGGCTCGCGACGTAGTCCATCTCTTCGACGACAGCCGCTGGACCCAGGACGGTGTCGAGCGCGCGATCCGAAAGGAGTACGACATCATCGGCGAGATCGTGGACCTGGCCGTGGCGGCGGGTGCGCAGCTTCGCTACCCGTTCCAGGGAGATGATATCGGGCCGTTCCGAATTCTCTCGCCGAGCCGGCGCGCGTACCTGCATCTGTTGCCGCAGTTCGAGAAGACCCCGGCCCCGAACGAGGCGAAAATCAGGGGCGCCTCCATGTGGATCGGCAAGGCCTCGATCGTGCAGAAGATCGTCGAGGCCGCGCGGGCCAAGGTAGATTCCTGGATCACCGAGTCCTGGGCCTCGGAGCGCCTTCGAGATGGCGGCATCACCAGCGCAAGCAACGAGTCCAGCGTGGTGCTGTACGGTACTTTCGACGGAGGTCGGCGCTACCTCCTGACCGGCGATGCCGGCGTGAACGCGCTCACGTGGTCGGCGAACTACGCTGAGGCGATGGGCTTGCCGCTGCAGAACTTCACGTTCGTGCAGATTCCCCATCACGGCAGCCGGCGCAACGTCGGCCCGTCGATCCTGACGCGGCTGCTCGGGCCCGTACTTCCTGAGAATTCCCCCGGCAGCTTCTCCGCCTACGTCTCGGCGCCGAAGGACGACGAAAGCCATCCGCGGCGCATCGTGCTCAACGCCTTCAAGCGGCGCGGCGGCATCATCATCGCGACCCAGGGATCGAACAAGCTGCACATGGGCGGGTTCCCCGTCAGGGATGGTTACGGCGACGTCGATGCGCTTCCGTTCTACACCCGCGTGGAGGCGTACACGTGACGAAGCCGACTTCGCCGAAGTCCCTCAAGGACCAGAACAAGTGGCAGCTCTGGCTCGCGATCGCCGGCAATGCGGCCGCGGCCTACGCCGCCTCTCAATGGACCGACGTCGCGGCGACGGGGCTGCGCGGCCTGTTCGACGGCGTCCTCCACCTTCTGCCTGTGGGCCTCGCGGTGCTCGTCACGACCGTGGCGAACGCCATCGTCGGTCCCGACGCCAAGTATCGCTTGGTCTTCCTGCGTATGCATCACGCGCTGCCCGGTCATAGGGCCTTCACCGAGTACGGCCCTTGCGACCCCCGAGTTGACATGTCCAAAGTGAAGCGCCAGCTCGGCAACAAGCTGCCGCAGGATCCGGACGATCAGAACAAGGCCTGGTACCGGCTGTACAAGCAGGTCGAGAAGGCGCCGCCCGTGGAGAGCGTGCATCGGGATTTCTTGTTGCTGAGGGACTACACGGCGCTGTCGCTGCTGTTCGTCGTCGCGCTCGGCACAGTCGCGGGCTTCGCCGTGCGCCCCACGACCGTGCTGATCGGCTATCTCGGGTTCCTCGTCCTGCAGTTCGTGTTGGTTCGCCTGGCGGCCGCGAACTGCGGCAAGCGGTTCGTCACCACGGTGCTCGCCGAGCAGAGCGTGGCGACCCCGCCGCGGAATCGCGCGTCTAGATGAGCGGATTCGCCGAAGCGTCCCGCCCCCAATCGCTTGACCCGTTGGCGCACAACTCCTCCCAGTCCCTGTAGACCCGCTGGAGTTCGTCGACCATGAGCGCGAAGCCGCCATCGTCGCGGGCGCCGAGTTGCTGAACCCGCAGCATCATCTGGACCGCCTTTTCGAGCCAGAGCATCGAAAGCTGGATGGTACCGCGCCGCGTGCCGTCCGGATCGATCACCCTTTTCGGAAAGTGCGGCATCACCTCCTGCATGAATAGGACGTACAGCGACCGCATGAAGTGCCAGTCCGTGTTGTCCTTGGCGCAGCCGAACCGGATCCGCCGACGCGGACCGGAATAGTACAGGAATTCGCCGGTGGCGTTCGATATTAGGTGCGTCCGGACGAGCTGATTTAGATCCTCGCGTTTCCGGATACGGGGAATCCGTCGGTAGCGCGGGATCGTAGTCGCGTTGATGTACATTCCGAACGTTTCTTCGTTGATGCAGTTTTCCAGCCAGAAGCTCGATTGCGCGATGACGGTCGCCCCCGGGACATCGAACTGCTTCCAGTCCTGCCGCACCCGGTAGTCGGTCTTTTCCATGACCGCCATGACTTTGTCGGGTTCGTCGCTGAACGCCAGCATCTCCTTCGGGAACGGCATGCCGGCATAGTGGGACACGAAGCCGTCGAGGGACAGCGACAGGATGCGGAGATTGTTGATCTTGAGGAACATCCCCGCCTGGCTGGTTCGGAAGATCTGGTTGTCCATTCCGCCGAGGCCGAAGCCTTTCGTGTCGTCGTCGGGATCGATGCTCACGATCGCGACCCGGTCCTTGATCCCAATCCGCTGGTCGATCCTGAACTTCGGCGCGAATTCCTCCTTGTGCAGCATGTTGTAGCCGAGCCAGAGACCGACCCTCACCTTGTCGAGCCAATCGAGCAGCCAATAGCACTGCGACACCGCGAGCGACTTGCCGGTCATCAAAGCCTCGACCGCACGCTTCGCCGGCGCTTCCAGCGTCTTGCCATACCGCTCGTTGCAAGGCTTACAGGCCGGGAAGTGGAAGGTCGATGCCGGCCGGAGGACGTCGGCGCCCGTCACCGGATCGCTTTCGATCTTGATGACCCGGTTCGGATCGCCGGTCGCGCGCAGCATCCACATCGGCAAGACGTGTTCGCGTGATCGCGCGGCCTTGCCGACCGGTTTCCCGCAGAAGACACAATTCGTCCATCCGGGATCGTTCGGGGCATATCCCCGCTGCTTGCTTTCGGACATCGGCGAGGGGGATCCCCGGTCTTTTCTGCAGGTGGACTAGCGTCGGAAGAGATTGCGGATCCGCAGGCCTGCGTTCTTGGCTCTATAGATCAGGAAGTGCCAGCGTCCAACCAGAGCGTTCTTATCCGGTGGCCGCCTGTAGGGAGGCGCCAGCGTTCGGTCCTGCGACGCCCAATCGACCGCGTGATCGATGCGGTATTGCCAGTCCTTCGCGACGGCGAACAGACGGGCGTAGTAATATTCGACGACGGCGAGGTTGATGCTCGGCCAATCCTTCAGATGCTGATCGTACTTGATCGACTCCGGATATCTGAACGTCTGGCCGGCCGGGTCGACCTCTTCGATATGTCCAATCACCTCTTCGAAGAGCGCGGCATCTTCGGCGGCATGGTCGATGGCCTTCAACAGCTTCTTGGCCTTCTTCCAGTTCCGGAGCAGCGAGTGGCCGGCCTGGTACTGCCGGCCGGTCCCCTGCACCCTACTCAGGTCGGCGATTATGTACTTGACGTAGAGTTCGACGGCGTGCCGGAAATTGAAACAGATCGGATACACCAGGACGTCGATGGTCGCGCCCGAGACTTTCTCATCGGCAAGAAGCAGCCGGGTGCCTTCGAAATACCCCCAGGCGTAATCGTAGAGGTCGTAGGGACCGCCATTGTTGCCGACGCACGCGTTGAGGCGCGAAAGGTCGTTCTGAAGACCTCTGAAGAGGTCGTTCTGCTTGAAAGCCGGAACCATGGAGCCTCCCGGGACGGAAACGCCACCATAGCAAGTCCGCGGGATCCGGGTCGACGGCCCGCATGGAATCATGATTCCTGGACTCCCAGAGCCGCTGCGAGACCGCTGTCAGGCTTTCTGATTCTGCCGCATGGCATCTAGCCGGAAGCGATCGCCGAAGTGCTTGAGGAAGTCGGCGACACCGGGCCGAATGTTCCTAGGGGATTAGAAGTGCTTGGACGATCGACACCGGCCCCGCCACCTACTAAACGTCCCGAGCCGGGACGCAACGCCCGAGCACGGAAAAGCCCATGGCCGACGACAGAAATCTTTGCTTGCGATGCATTCAGGAAGGGCCGTTGCGGGATTGGCTCGAGGGTGTCGGCGTCGAAGGGGATTGCGATTTCGATGACGACCACACGTCGGTGCCCTGCGTGAGCGTTGACGAGTTCGCCGAAGAAGCGGACCGATGGTTTCAGGCGAACTACCAGCCTGGCGGTGAGACGCTCGAAGTCGATCCGGATCCCGATAGCGACAGGGTCTACCACGGCACCGAGGGACAGCCATACGAAGAGATTTTCGCCGAGGAGCTCGGCTCGTCCGACGATGTCCTCGATGCAGTGATCGCCGCACTGCCCGACGCTTCCCACTACGAAATCGCGCAAGGCGGAGAGGCCTACTACACCGATGCGCACAACTTCGAATCGATCGCAGCCGCCCATGCGCGGGAGAAGGCCGACCAAGACGAGTATTGGTTCGCGAACAGGTATGCCTTCGAGTGGAAGGATTTCTGCGAACAGGTGCAATTCTCTTCCCGCTTTTTCGGCATCAAGGAGAAGTTGGACGAACTATTCGGAAAGCCGGAGGAATACGGCGAGGGGCCGGTGAGGCCGCTGTACGATTTGGCCGCGGGTCAGGTCATTTTTCGCGCGCGGCTTATGGACGGCAACCTGACCGAAGACGATCTCCAGGTTAACGGTGCGGCGCTTTTGGGCCCACCGCCATCCGCCCGAACGCAGGGCGGCCGGATGAATGTGGAGTTCATTCCCGTATTCTATGCGGCCTTCGCCGCTGCGACCGCAATCGCCGAACTAAGACCGGGCATCGGAGATTCGATCGCGATCGGGAGGTTCACGACCCACCTACCGCTCAAGATCTTCGATTTTACGGTGTTCGATCAGCGCGCGGCCGATCGCGGGCGCTTCTACGATCACAGTCGCTACGACTTCATCACGCAGATGCAGGACGAGATAAGTAGGCCGGTTCGGCCTCACGAACGGCAGCGAGAATACATCGCGACGCAGATCGTGGCGGAATACCTGAAATCCTATTTCGGTTGCGACGCGGTCATCTACAAGTCGTCGATGCAGCGGGATGGCGCACAAGACAATCGCAATATCGTCATCCTGCATCGGAAAGCGTTCGTCGGAACGGAGGATCCCAGCGTAGTGTCTTACGTCGATTGGTCGCTGCAGGAAGTGACCGACGTGCGGTATTCGACCGTGGACGGCAACCCGTTCTAGAGCGCCGGCCAAGGTGAAGCGGGAGGAACAAGAGGAAAACCTCAGCCCGCGCAAATCGGAATCCCTGCCTTGTGCTAACGGGCCCGGAAAGGTGAGGGACCAAAGGATTCGCCCCTCATAGGAAGCATATTCGATGCTGATCACGAAGGAACGGCCGCCTCCGACGCGCACACTGCGGGGATGGGCCATCTCTGTTCTGTATGAAGCCGGCTCGATCCGCGAGTGCGAGGAGCACGCTTGGATGCAGGATCGCGCGGATCCGCACGCGCGCGAGAGGGCAATTGAGATTGCCCGCCAGGATCCGCCGGTCGGGCCTGCCCGACGGAAAGCTATCGCCGCGATCGAAGAGGTTCTTGACGGTATCGGTGATACGTGTCCCGAGTGCCCACCGGATTAGCGGCGACCTACCGAAGCTTCCGACTCGATCGAGATCGGGTCGTCAGGCTGACAACAGCCGGGACATGCCGAGCTTCTAGGCGGACTTTCGCTGCGACCTGGCCGCCGGCTTCTTCGCCGCCGCTTCCTTCGCCGGCTTTTTTCCGGTGATCGGCATCAGCATCTCCTTCTGGCCCGCCGCCGCCTTGCGCGGCTTCTTGACGGGCTTTGCCGCTTTCGCCGGCGCTGCCTCCTTGCCCACGCTCCGCCGCAGCGCCTCCATCAAATCGACCACGTTCTCGCCTTTCGGCCGCTCTACCGGACGGATGGTCTTGCCGGCTCGCTTCTGATTAATCAGGTCGACAAGCGCGGACTCATAGTGGTCCTCGAATTTCTCGGGGTCGAACGTGCCCGTCTTCTGGTTGACGATATGCCTTGCGAGGTCGAGCATGTCCTTGGTGACTTTGACGTCCTGGATCTCGTCGAAGTATTCCTGCTCAGAGCGGACCTCGTAGGGGTAGCGCAGCAGCGTACCGACGAGACCCTTCTCCAACGGCTCGAGCGCGATAATGTGCTCGCGGTTCGTGAGAACAACGCGGCCGATCGCGACCTTGTCCATCTCCCGGATGGTCTCCCTGATCACCGCGAAGGCGTCGTGACCGACCTTGCCGTCGGGACGCAGGTAGTACGGACGGATCAGATAGCGCGGGTCGATGTCTGCCTTGTCGACGAACTCGTCGATCTCGATGGTCCGCGTCGACTCCAGCGCCAGCTCCTCGAGCTCCTCCTTGGTGACCTCGATGTACTTTGTCGAGTTCGTAGCCCTTGACTATGTCCTCATTCGCGACCTCGTCACCGGTATCGGCGTCGACCTTCACGTACTTGATCCGGTGACCGGTCGCTCGATTGAGCTGATTGAACGAGATCTTTTCGGATTCCGATGTCGCCGGGTAGAGAGCCACCGGACAGGTGACGAGCGACAGACGCAAGAAGCCTTTCCAGTTGGCTCTCGGGGCCATGGTGCGCAGAACTCCAGTTCGGGACGGCTCGGATTCAAGACGAACGACAGGGCATGGTTCCGACTGCATGGACGGGCCCCAAGAGGATATTTTTCACGCCGGCTATCGACTCTTTTGTTCTTGTTATGTTCTATTGAGGCATGACGGACCGACCCGCGAGCTGGCGCATGCCGAACCCAAAGGAGATGGACAAGATGGCCGCTCTCGCCGGCAGAAACGTGCCTCGAGAGCCCGGATTGTCTCCGGAAGCTGATCTGCCGCCGGAATACTGGCAGGCACTCCTGGACGACCCTCGCGCCGAGGCGAGGCCAGGCCCCTCCCGAGGGGCGCTGCGGCTGAGCCAAATTCCTCAACATATTCTGAGGGTGGGATGCCGGCGCTGCGGCAGGACTGTCGAGATCCAGAAGGTCGATGCCGCCCGCCTCTACGGTCCGGATGCGATTTGGCGGGACGTCGGCCAGCGTTTGCTGGACAACACATGCAAGCAGCGCACCGGCCGCCACGAGGAGGACGGCTGCTGGCCGTCGTACGACGTCTAGCCGGCGGCGACCATGGCGCCCAAGCACCACCCGACCCCGCTCTCCGGAGGCGACCGCAAGGCGCTCCAGAAGGAATTGGGGAAGGCCCGCGCGATGACGACGATTCTCGCCAGCCAGGCAGCCGAAGCCCGCGCCAAGGGCGAGGCCCTCATCAAGCAGGCCGACAGGCTCCTCAGCGAGTCTTGGAACGAACGGATGTGGGCGTCTGGCGGCCCGATCGACCCGTCGCCGGCGATCGACCAGGCCATCAACGGCGGTTTCGCGTGGCTAGAAATCGAGTGTTCGCGGTGCAAGACCCGGCGGGAGGTGGATCTGGCGACGATGCGTCATCCGCCGACAACCTTCGTGCACGACCTGGCAAGCCGGCTCCGCTGCAGCAAGTGCGCCAAGGCCAATCGCCGGCCAGCGGCGACGCTGCTACAGTTGGCGCAGCGCCCCCGCCAGGCCGCTCCGGAGACCTGACGATGTGCAACCTCTATTCCATCACCACCAATCAGGCCGCCATCAGCGCGCTCTTCCGCGTGGTCAACCGGTACGTCGGTAACCTCGCGCCGATGCCCGGCGTGTTTCCTGACTACAAGGCGCCGATCGTCCGGACGGGCCCCGACGGCCGCGAGCTCGCGACCGCGCGCTGGGGCATGCCGTCGTCCTCGAAGGCGCTGATGGACGCCACCAAGAAGCGCGCCGAGAAGCTGCAAGCCAAGGGCAAGACGGTCGACTTCAAGGAATTGCTCCGGATGGAGCCGGATTCCGGAACCACCAACATCCGCAACGTGAAAAGCAAGCACTGGACGCGATGGCTCGGCGTCGAAAACCGTTGCGTGGTGCCGTTCAACAGCTTCAGCGAGTTCAACAAGGCCGAGGGCGGTGACATCTGGTTCGCGCTCGACGAGAGCCGTCCCCTCGCGTGCTTCGCCGGCATATGGGCCAACTGGACGTCGGTCCGGAAGATCAAGGAGGGCGAGACCAACAACGACCTTTACGCGTTCCTGACGACGGAGGCGAACACGGAAGTCTTCGCCATCCACCCGAAGGCGATGCCCGTGATCCTGACCACGCCGGAAGAGGTCGAGATCTGGATGACCGCTCCAGCGGAGGAAGCCCTGAAGCTGCAGCGACCGCTCCCGGACGGCACACTGAGAATCGTGGCGCGTGGGGCGAAAGAGGATCAAGCTGCTACATGAAACTCGCTGAGACCCGTCCCTACGCCAATCCAGAAAGCCGCGGTCCGCAAACTGGTGGAGTTAGCGACCGGTGTCGCGCCGGTTCAGGACGGGCGATTCATATCGAGAAGATCAACGCGCCATTCCTGTTCACGCTCAAGGCAAAAAGCAGCGAGGTCGGTGCCGGCCTCGAGTTCGCTCTCGAGCCCGGCTGGCTCGAGCTGCACGAAAGCGGCACCTATGTGTGGATACTGGCGCAAGGCATCGACCTGTTTCCGCGTCAGTAAAGCAACAGCACCGATAGCCACGCCGCCAGCGACGCACAGAGACCGATCCCCAGATAAGGCAATGCAAGGCGCATCGGCTTCCCTCCGAGACGCGAAATATATTGCGAGCATCGCATACCTGCGAGCGGCCGACCACGAATCTACGGTTGCGTCGAACCACTTGGAACCACCGGCCTCGCAGGCCAATTGTTAACCTGCCAAGCATCGCCGCCGATGCTGGCGGAGCGGCCCCGGTCTACTTGCCCCAAAGCCCCCCCAACCGGGGCCGTCTCTCCGACCTCCACAAGCGGCACGTGAGGACTGCTATGCCACGGTATTATTTCCACGTTCATCATGGCCACATCGAACTAGACCGCGAGGGTGAGGAATTGCCGGACAAGCATGCGGCTTGGCGAGAAGCGACGGTGACGGCGGGACAGATTCTGCAAGGCCTCGATGGCAGCCTGCGCCCACAGGAGGATTGGAGCATGGAGGTCGTGGACGAATTTCAGAACCCGCTTTACACGCTGCGTATCAGCGCCGAGAAGCCGAAGTGACGAAACTTCTGATAGTCGCGGCAATCATCCTCACGGCGCTCATTGCGTTTTCGGTGTGGGTGATTGCGTTATGACCTTCGAGACATCGGGTTCTTCGAGACCGTTTGCTTGCTGACATTCACAGGGCATGCCCGCCCCGCATTGACAGCCCCTATCATCCCAAGTCTGGAACGGGTGGTTTTCACAGACCCAGCCCAGCCCGAAGCAGATCTGACAATCGGGATCTATCAGGTGACCAACTCCAACGGGCGGTCGGCACGGAATTTCTTGTAGTCGCTGATGGCCTTGTTCGAGAGCATCAAGACGCGACGCTCTCCGCGACGAACCAGTGTTTCCACCGACTCCAGCAGAATCTGGCTCGCAATCGTCGGATCGCCGAGGTCACCAGTGCGCTCAAGGTAATCCCAGGCGATCTGAATCGAATTCTCCATGACGACGGGTAAGGGTTCACTCATGGAAAGGAAACGGGGTCTAAGGCCGTGTGTTCCTGAATTCCCGGCAAAGGTCGAATTTGAACCCGTCTCAAACAGGCCCCATCGCGTTCTGCTGCCGTGGGGAGGGCACGCCGGTGTCGTCGAGGCGGACGTCGGCGGATCGCCGGCACCGCGTTTTGCACGGGAATGCGGAACACGTGGACAACCCGAAGCCACTGCATTTCGGAATCCCTGACCCGTGCTAACCGCCAGGAACGAGCCGGCGGTCCAAAGGATTCGTCCCGGCAGGAGCTATCCCGATGCTGATGACGACAGAACGACGGTCGGCGACCCGTACGCTGCGCGGCTGGGCCATCCATGTGCTGCAGGAGGCGGGCGCCATCCACGAATGCGAGGAGCATGGCTGGGCCAAGGAACTTGCCGATCCGCACGCGCGCGAGCACGCGTTTGACATCGCTAAGCAAGATCCGCCCGACGGCTTGTCTCCGGATCAGGCGGTCGCTGAAGTTTGTGAAGTGCTGGACTCCATCGGCGACACCTGCCCCGAGTGCCTGCCCGACAATCCTTGAGCCGAAGAGCATCGCGACATTGGCCTTCGACGCTCTTGTTCCGTGCCAGGAACAACGATTCTCATTTCGACGAAATAATCGAAACAAACCGCTGCTCTCATAGGTTGGTCCGGGCGTGGGGTTTGTATCCGAAGTAGTTTTCATTCCCGGGGCTGGCTTTGAGCGCACCTAATTTTTTTCTCGTCAATCAGACTTTGCAAAGGGCCCTCTAGCGGGGCCTTTTTCTTATTGGCACTCAGAACGAGGAGCGGGCCCGCGACCGAAAGAACGAACTCATCGATCGGGCGGAGGGCGCCCCACGGTCGGTGTCGACCGGCGCTACCCGCGTGGAAGTCGCACGCCCGACATCGCCGCCCAGCCGACGACCTCCTTCAGCGTGCGCCGGCCGACGCCAGCGACCGCAAACAGGTCGCGCTGCGTCAGTGGCCGGAGATTTTCGGAGGTCGCGGGGCGACCTGCCAACGCAGCGCGCACGGCGTTCTGCGCGCGAGCGGTCAATCCGGTCAGTGTCACTTCGTCCTTCCTCTCACCCGTCGCGGATCCCGCCGCGGACTCCGGCCCTGGCTCGCGCCGGCTTAGACGAGCCGACAAGTTCAGTTCTCGAGCACGGTCTGGACCGCTCGATCGAGGGCGTCCAGTTGAAACGGTTTTCGGAGCATGGGCCGATCCTTGAAGTCCTCCGGCAAGCCGTCCTCCCCGTAGCCGCTGGCGAAGATGAACGGCAACGCTCTTTTCACCAGGACCTCGGCGACAGGCGTGCTCTTGGGGCCTCCCAAATTTATGTCGAGGATCGCGATATCGAACGCCGCATCGGACGCGACCCTCACGGCATCCTCGAGGCTTCCGGCCTCGGCGACGACGACGTGGCCGAGCTCCTCGATCATGTCCACGAGCATCATGCGGATCAGGGCTTCGTCCTCGACGACGAGGAAGGATATCCGGGGTTGGCTCACTTGAATCCTTTGAGAACGATGCGCGCCCGCAGAAAGAGCCCTGGCGTCATGCCGACTTCGAGGAGGGCTTTTCATTCTCGAAGAAGGTCTGGTGAAGCAGGCAACGCGGCGGGACTCGTTCTGGCCCAGATGGCAAACGACCCCGCCCGATGGGTCGAGGTCGCCGACCTGTGGGGGCCAGGTTTCGCTCCCGACTAGTGGGGGGCAATGCCGGGAGCGAACACTCGACGTGCTGGCCCGCCGATCGTTCCTCACGTAGCGTGCGGGACACGGCCGGCCCCGGTCGAGGCCGGCCAAGCCAGGGTCAATCGATCTCTTCGATGACGCGGCGTTCCTGCGGCTCGACGATGTAGGTGTGGCTGTCGCGGTTGATGTACCGATACTCGCGGAGGGTCGGCGCATCGCGATAGACCTCCTCGGGGAAGGACTCGACTTCCACGCCCTCGGGCACGCGCTCTCCTCTGCGGATCTCGGTCCGCACCGCACTACCCGTCGTCTGACGCTCGCGCTCCACAGGGCGGGCCTTGGCGTGCTTCCGGATCACTTCGCGATCGCGATCGCTGAACGTCACCTTGCGCTGTTCGGTCCGCGGCGGCGCGGCGGCGGTCGAGCGACCGGAATACGGGAGGACCGCGACGATCTGGTAGCTCGAAGGTTCGACGATGACGATCTCGTCCTTCACCAGTACAAAGTTGTAGCCCCGATACTGGGGCACGACCTCGACCACCTCGGCCGGCAACGGCTGGAGCCGCACGTCGCGCGGCACCGCGACGCCGACGGAAAGCGAGAAGTTCACGCGGTCGAGCGGCCGCACATCGAGATGCGAGATCGATTGGCTGATGCGCGTGCGCTGCTGATCGTTGATGTTGACCGAAGCGTTCACGTTAGTGCTCGACGAGCGATCGGCCGCGTTCTGCTGGTTGGCGGGCTGCTGGGCGGTATTCGTCGACCCGGTGCCCGTGGGCGATTGCGCCTGGTTGCTGTTCGACGCAGGGTTCGCGTTCTGCGCGTTGCCGTTCGAAGGCGTGTTGGTCTGCGCCTGGCTGGAGGGTGGGTTCGCCTGGTTCGCGGGCTGGCCGGTCTGCGCCTGGCCACCGGAAGAGGGCGTTTGTGCGGTGTTCGCGCCGGAGGCGGTGTTGGCCCCCTGACCGGATGCGTTCTGGCTGGAAGCCGGTGCCTGGGTCTGAGCGGGGCTCGACGACGGGTTGGCCGGCTGAGCGCTGCCTGAAGAGGTCGTCGACTGGGTCGACGTCGTGCTCGATGGCGGCGGGGTCGTGTTGGAATCCTGCTGACGCTGCGTCGGCGGATTCGTGTTCGAGGTGGTGGGGGACGATTGCGCGAACGCGGAAGTGGCGATCGCAACCGCGGCCGTAGTGGCCAGCAATAGACGCATGTTCATGGGATACTCCCTCATTGTTAGGCCCAGACAACCTTGGTTGCCGCCTTGAGTTCCAACTCGGGATGTTTCGGCAATCAGCACGACGCTTAGAGCCAAAATGCTGCGCCGGCGAAGAGGAAGTGGTCAGAATTCGGATTTTTGACGCGAATCCACAATCGGGAAAAACCGGAACTTTCCGCCGCGATTTCGGTTGGCGATTACTACTGCGAAGTAGCTTAAAATCATTGGAGGAATGGACATGAAAAAACTGATCGTCTGCGGCGCTCTCGCCGCCTTCGCTCTCGGCACCCAGGCGGCCAGCGCCGCCGAGTTCTACGTGGTTCGCGATGCCACCACCAAGAAGTGTACGGTCGTGGACACCAAGCCCACCTCGACGACCACCACCATCGTCGACAACGGCACCTACAAGACCAAGACCGAAGCCGAGAGCGGCATGAAGACCACAAAGGTCTGCACCGAGCAGTAAGCCCCGCGGGCCCGAGCGGCCCACGGACACTCATTTGGACAACCAAAGGAGGACATCATGCCCGTATTGCTGTTGTGGGCTGTGCCTGCCGTCATCGTCGTCGGCGGTGCAGGCTATTGGTTGGTTCACATGCACTGAGCGAGCGATACCCTCGCTCGAACGGCCCGTCCGGCATCGGACGGGCCGTTCTGCTGTCTGCGTCCCGGCCGAAGCCTCGCCCAGCTCGTCAGGAAGCATTGGCGCGGGCTCGCGCCCGGGCGGCGCGGCGACGCTGAAGTCGATTGGTTCGACCGAGACGTACGGAGGGCGGAAGGCGGGGCCCGGTGCCCGCTGGAGGCTCTTCAAGTGCACTTGCCCCATGGAAAGGCTCCGCTTCGGAAGGCCTGGCTTCCATGAGGGCGAGGACGGCTCGTCCCTTCCCGGTAATTCGCCAGCCGCCGTCGAGTCTCTCGATCAAAGCTTGCGAGAAGATGTCCAGTTCGGGAACGCGCGCCGCCAGGCGCTTGGTGCGGTCGGCCCAGTCCCGGCCGCTGGTCGCAAGGATCGCCATATCGCGCTTGAGATCGGCCATGGTCGCGAAGCCACCGGGGTAGCTCACCAGGATCTTCAGCACGGTCACCTGGAAGTTCACGTCCCGGCTCCTCGCCACGCGTCACATCGAGTTGGACGGCCCCGCTTATCCGTCAAAGTCTACGTCCTGTTCATCTCTCCCGGCAAACTTCCCGCCGAGGATCATCCCGACGTGAAAGCTCTTCTTCTGAGGACGGCAACCATTGCCGCTTTTTCCCGTTGTTATCCGGGCAGTTAGGAAAGGAGAAGCTCGATGAAGAAGATTGCAATGGTGGCGGCTATGGTCGGCGCTCTGGGCGTCGGCTCGGTCGCAACGACATCGCCCGCCGAAGCCCATTGGCGGGGCGGGTGGGGTCCGGGCATCGCAGGCGGACTGATCGCGGGTGCGGTGATCGGCGGCGTCGCCTCTTCGGCGTACGGCTGGGGCCCGGGCTACGGCTACTACGGCCGCCCAGGCTACTACGGCGCCGGGTATTACGGCGGGCCCTACGCCTACGACGATGGATACGATGCGCCCTATCGGTGGGGAGGCTATGCCACCAGGACCTACTACTCGGCACCGGTGTCCTACGGCTACCGGTACCGTCGGGTCGTCAGGCCGGCGTACGCCTACTACGGGGGCGGATACCCGGTTGTACGGCACCGCTGGCATCATCATTGGTGAATCACGACGACGTTCGGGCCGCGCTCCGGACGGACGCGGCCCGTCCGTTTGCAGGCGCTGCAGGTCACCACCAGCTACCTGCAAGGAATTCGCGCCGCTCCGAGGCCATCCGTCGGTCCGGCGTCATCATCGAAGGCTTGGCTGCGGTCTTTTTGCGAAGACGATTCTCGGCACGCTTGCGGACCGGTGCCTCGCTTTTCGTGGCGGACGGGGACGGTGCTGCAGCCATCGCGGACAGGACATCGCCCGAGGCATGTTCCACCGCTTCCGGAATGGGGTCTACGTTCGCCAACGCCGGCGCAGCGGTGCGTGTCCGCGTGTCGAATACTATCTTCTCCGGAAGGCTACGCGCCGAGTGGATCCGGATGATGGTCTTGTCCGGATCGGAAGCATGCCCGGTCTCGGGCGGCATCGGCAGGTACCGGTCGATCGCAAAAAGCAGGGCGACGAGCACACTGCCGACGAAAACGAAATATCTTATGATCGGCATGGACCGCCGCTCGCAGTTTGGCTTGTCGGCGGATGGCGGGCCCGTTTCAGGGCCCGCCGCGGCGAAACTATTCGACCTCTTGGACCACCGTCCGGGTCGACGGATCGACGAGCATCACGCGCTCGCCCGAGTAGACGTAGCGGTACTTGGTCAACGAAGGACCCCACTCGGCGGGAACCGCCTCGAGTTCGACTTCGCGTGGGACCGGCGCGCCGACGACGATCTTCTCGCGGCTCTCGATCGGCCTGATCTTATGCTCCGTGACGTAGGAGCGGATCTTGGTGCGATACTCGGGCTCGATCTGAACCGCAGCGGTGTGTCCGGTGCCCGTGGTCGTGACGACGGTGGACTGTGCCATAGCGCCGCTCGAGAGCAGCGCAGCGGCGGCGGTAATCAGCAGCAATTTCTTCATCATGTTCTCCTTGCCGCTTGATGCGACGCAGCGAGAACCTTGACCCCGCCACCGAAGTTCCTGAGCAACGATAGATTTTTGCCGCTTTTTCCCGACGCGCCACTGTTCGATGGTCAAGCCGCCTGGGAGTTTGGGCCGTCCTGTACTATCGGAGTGCAGAGCGTCCTGACGATGCCGCCGGCAGCATCGAACCAGAATTTCGTGCTCACAACGGCACCGTCGTAATCGCGATAGTCGAGCCGAATGCAGTCCTGCTCCGGATAGACTTCGTCGAGCACGAATGAAGTCGACGTTGCGCCGCGCAGCTTGGCCGCCCAGTAACGACATAGACCGGGCCGCCCGACGAATCGTTCTCCAGTGCAGCAATCGAGCGTCGCCTGATATGCATACAGCGCAAGCAAGTCCTCGAGACGGCGCTCGCGGCATGCGTCCAACCAATCGATCACGATTGCGATGGGATCGAAGTCAGTTCCCGACATGGTCCACCTTTCAGTTGTCCCCGGTGGCAGGGTCTGATTAGGCCGCACGACTTGAATGGTCGATGAACCGCCGGTTCTGCTCCCGTTTAGGTCCCGCGCACGTCCGCGTCGTAAGAGATCGGAAGGCTGCAGCGCACGATGGTTTGCTCGTCTTCGCGCGCGAACTGGAGGTTGCCATGGAGAGCGCGCACGCGTTCGGACATGCCGGTCAGTCCGCGACCGAATTTGATATCTGGCGTACTGCGCCCATCATCCGCGATTTCGATCAGCACGCTATTGCCCTCGATTCTCGCCGCGACATCCATCGTGGAAGCGTCGGCATGGCGGAGCACGTTGGTGACGCCTTCCTGAACGACGCGGTACACCGTCTGCGACAGCAGATCGTCGAGAGCGTCAAGACGATCATCGATCCGCGAGCGGATACGGAGGCCGGGAGCCTGCTGTCCGACGTCGCGCAACAGTGCCTCTAGACTTTCGCGGAGCCCGAGTTCTGCGAGATAGAGGGGGCTCAATCCCTGGAGAATCCGCTTGTTGGCCTGCTGCAGGGCTTCTGCCGCGTCGACGATGCCCTGTACGGGCCTGCCGAGGCCTCCCGCGTCGTCAGAAATCGCGGCGGCGTTGGCCCGGATGGCAAACAGAAGCGGGCCCATCTCGTCGTGAATTTCGCGCGCCATGCGACGGCGTTCGTCGTCCTGCAGCGAGACGAGCCGGCGCAGCAGGTCACGGTTGTCCCGGCTGAGGTCTTTCAAGGTCAAGGCAAGGCGATTCGCCTCCTGGCAGAATCTCCGGATTTCAGGAGGGCCGACCAGCGGGATGACCGTGTCGTAGTCCCCCTCGCGCATCTGGACCAAGCCAGCACCCAGACGCTCCATCGGAACGATGGCCCTGCCGGCGATCAGGTGCGCGCCGAACGCGGCCAGGAGCATCGGCAACGAGCCCGTCGACAGGATGGCGACGAAGCCCACCCACTTTTCCCAGATGTCGGCGGAGAGGTCCGGAACAAAGGCGATGTCGCCAGCGTGTGCAGGGCCGACGTTGACTGGATAGCTCTTCGCCAGGTCGGGGATCGTGAGGTTGGAGACGAACCAGGCGGGCACGCCGCTACCCTTGCCGCGCAACGGCGGCATCGGCTCACTTATCCCCACGGGAACAAATCTGATCGCCTCAACATTCCCGAGCCCGTTGCTGAAGGCGTCGAGCGTCTGCTCCGGATTGCGCGAGGCTTCCAGAGCTAAATTGAGGGCTCTCGCCACGGCGCGAGCGGCCCCGGACTCCTGTTCATTTTCGTACTCGAATTGATCGGGAGAGAAGACGAGAAGCGCGACCGATCCGGACACCAGCGCGCTCAGGATCATCAGAGCGATCGGCAGCAACAACCTCTGCCGGAAGGAAAGACCATTCCATAACTTGCGCACTTCGTGCTCCTCGATCCGGTCGACGATCCCGCTCGGCTATTTGGAAACCAATACTGCGCCCGCGACGTTCTCCACAACTGAGGAGGCAACGGCGTGAAAGAGGACGAGATCGACATGCGGATACTGATTGTCGACGACCATCCGGTTGTCGTGACGGGCTGCCGGGCCTTGTTCACGTCGGATCCCTCGGTCGAGATCCTGGAGGCTTCCGATGCGAAGGCGGGCCACCGCGCCTACCTGCAGAGCCATCCCGACGTCACGGTCGTGGACGTAAAGCTTCCCGATCTCACCGGCTTCGAGCTGACGCGGCGCATCCGCAAGGACGATCCGGCCGCCAAGATCGTCATCCTGAGCGTGAGCGACGATCCGGCATTCGTGGTGCGCGCCGTCGAATTGGGCGTCCAGGGGTATGTCTCCAAAAGTGACGATCCGCGGCTCCTTGCGAAGGCGATCAGGAAGGTCGCAGCGGGCGAACGCTTCGTCTCGCCCAGATTGGCCGAAGCCACGACCTTCGCCGGCGCGGCGGTCAAGGCCAGTCCCTTGACGCAGATGAGCGCACGCGAACTCGAGATCCTGAGGCTCCTGGGCCGGGGCGACCGGATCACCGAAGTGGCATCCGAACTTGGCGTCTCCTACAAGACCGTCGCTAACACGACCTCGACGCTCAAGACCAAGCTCGGCGCCAAAAACCATTCGGACCTCGTCCGGATCGCCGTCGAGATCGACCTGCATTGACGAAGGGGGGTCAACCCGTTCTCTCGCGCAAGCGACGGAACGAGCAGCAGCCCAGGTTCGTATGGACAAAACCGCTCTCCAGAGCCTAGCAAACCAGGGAATGGTCAACAGCTTGGGTTTGACGATACGGAACAGACGATCGACGACCAACTCGGCTGTCAGGATGAACGTCTGATCCATGCGTAACCGGATATCGCGACCGGTGCGGTTTCAGCAATCCCCGTCGGGACACTCCGGGCACGTGTCGCCGATCGAATCCAGGACATCGCGGACTTCCGCCACCGCGTCCCGCTCCGCGGCCGGTTGGTGACGCTCAACTGATCACGTTCAAGGAGCCGCAAGCTACTTACCCTCGTTGCTCGCGAGAAAGTCCGGCATCTCTGCGAGCCTTGCGGTCAGTTCCGAATTTCGAAATGGCTTCGTCAATCGGGCAAACGATGGGTCCATCCCGTCCTCCTCGGCGTAACCGGATATGATCAGCAATGGAAGGCTTGGTCGGCGAGCGCGCAAAGCTCTGGCCAATTCGACACCCGTCATGCCGGGCATGAGATGATCGGTCACGACGAGATCCGGCCGAAGTCCGTCATCGATCAGTCGGAGGGCCTCCTCGCCGGAGGATGCTTCAACCACGTCGTAGCCAAGATCCATCAGCATATCCGCCGTACTCAAGCGGACCATCTCCTCGTCGTCGACCAACATCGCCGTCCCCAACCCTGCCCGACCGGCGGCTCCGCGGACAGACCCGGCTTGCTCGCCGGCCATGACGGAGCTGATGGGAAACCAGAGGTCCACGACCGTCCCCTCGCCCAATCGACTTGTGATCGTGAGCGCGCCATCGAGTTGCAGCGCAAGTCCGTGCACCATGGAAAGCCCGAGGCCCGTGCCTTTTCCGATGCCCTTCGTCGAAAAGAACGGTTCGATGGCGCGCGCAAGCGTCGCCTCGTCCATGCCGCTTCCGGTATCCTCGACGGAGAGCCGCACGTAGTGGCCCTGACGCAGCTTCGAGCGGTGACCTGGACGCACCGACTCGCGGGCCGCCGAAATGGTCAAGGTCCCGCCTTCGGGCATGGCGTCCCGCGCGTTGACGGCCAAGTTGAGCAGCGCCATCTCAAGTTGGTTCAGATCGGCAAGGGCGGGCGGAAGATCATCCGACAGCGCCAGCCGCAACGCGATGCGCGGGCCCGACGTACTGGCGATGAGGCCCGCCATGCCGTTCACAAGACGCCTCACGTCGATGGCCGTGGGCTGGAGAGGCTGTCGCCGCGCAAACGCCAGCAGGCGCTGAACCAAGGTCTTCGCCCGCTCCGCCGACTGCAGCGCTCCTTGGATCAGACGGCGCTCCCTGTCGCTACCCACCTCCCGCCGTACCAGCATATCGAGGCCGCCGATGATCGGGGTCAGCAGGTTGTTGAAGTCGTGCGCCACTCCGCCAGTCAATTGGCCCATGGCGTCGAGCTTCTGGCTTTGGCGCAGCACCTCCTGCGCCTCGGCAAGTTCGGCCTGTTGTTCCTTAGATGCCGACACGTCTCGGCCACTGCAGTAAATCTGATCGCCTTCGGGAACGGCGATCCACGAAATCCAGCGGTATCCCCCCGTCTTTGTCCTGCAGCGGTTCTCCATGCGAAGCACAGCATCGCCCTGCCTTAAGGTCTCCAGAGCGGAAGCCGTCGCCTCGCGATCGTCCGGGTGGACCAGCTCCAAGAAAGGGAGTTGCCCGATCTCTTCCTCACTCCACCCGAGCGTCCGGCTCCAGGCCGGATTCGTGCTTGTGAAAACGCCATTGAGGTCCGCTACGCCCAGCAGTTCCGGACTGAGCCGCCATGTTTGGCCGCGCACGTGCGAACGCTCGAGAACCTGAAGCTCGAGTTCGGCGTTCAACGAGCGAAGCTGCGTTTCGCTTGCCCGCAGCGCGGCTTCGGTGTTCCGAAGCTGATCGATGATGGCCTGCTGTTGTTGGGCCACCCTGTCATTGGCGGCCATCTCGCCCTGCAAGCGAACCAGATCGGTCACTTCCTCGACCCTGTGGATGACGAGAGCCACCTCCCCATCAGCACCGAAAACAGGAGTGTTGATCGGATTCCACCATCTCTCGACGAAAACGCCGGCGGCGTCGCTCAAGGCATAGCGCTGCACCGGCATCACGTCGGTCTTCTTGGTGGCAAGCACGCGTTGCAGCGATCGCGTGAGGTTGCGGACGCCGTCCGCCTCGGGCTGGTCGGGATCGTCCGGAAACACGTCGAAAAGCTTCCGCCCCAGGTTTTGCTCGCGCGTCGTGTCCGTCGCCTTGAGCCTCGCCTCGTTCGCCGCCACGATGGTCCAGTCCGGTGGGGCGATCACCAGCAGGGGCGTAGGCGACGCGTCGAACACGGCTTGATAGTCGGGGGATGATACCGGCGCCGTTGTGTTTTCTGGAGCGCCGAGGCCGGTGGCAGGGCGTTTGTCGGTCAAGGTGTCGGACTCCACTCATGGTTTTCAGGCGCAAATGGCGGCAACCGCGAGTCCTGAGGGTCGCCGCGGATGTGGGAAAAAGCCCGAAATCGAGGCTAGGTTCCCCATAAGGGACGGCGCTGCCGCATTCCGTGAAGCGTGGCGATTTCGGCCAGGCAGCTGTCATGCCTGGCTCGAAGTGAGTTGGCGCCGACGTCTGGACCGGACGTGGATGCCCGCGGGAGATGCCGCCGTCCGCCGAAAAGGTTCGGTACCGAATTGCCGGAGGCGCCGGCCGTCAGCTGCGGTATTAGGAAATCAGCCGAAGCCGGTCAGCTTGCGCAGCGTCGCGACCATATCGGCGCCCCGATAGGGCTTTGGCAGGAACATGCCCCCGGCGGGCAGATCGCCGGGACCAACCTTCACGAAGCCGGAAGTGGCCAGGATCTTAATCGGCGGCCAACGGTCCCGAACGAAGCGGGCGAGCTTCAAGCCGTCCATCGAACCAGGCATCTGAATATCGGTAAAGACGACGTGGATATCGGAGCGGGCCTCGAGGACGGCAATGGCCTCGTCGGCGTTGCCCGCCTGGATGACTTCGAAGCCGGCCTCCGCAATGCTCTCGGCGGCGTCTTCCCGAATCAGGAATTCGTCCTCGACGATCAGGATCGCGGGACTTTGACGATGCGTCAAAACGGACCTCCGTTTCCGACAAGCGATCGAACGAGGGGGCGTTCTGCACGCGTTGGCCGTCGTGGGTTTTGACGCCGTTTCGTCATGGCGCAACCCGCGACAGTGGCATCCTGAAGACGAACCGCGTCTCTTCGGGCGTGGACGTCACATCGATCCGCCCGCCGTGGGCCTGCGCGATCTGCGAGGCGATGTGCAGCCCTAGTCCAAGACCCTGTCGGCTATCGCGGACGTCGCCGCGAAAGAACGGTTCGAACAGCCGTTCCATCGCAGCCGCGGCAATGGGCTCGCCGGCATTGGCCACCCACAGCTTCAATTCCCCGTCTTCGGTGTCCGCTCCCACGCGAACGGGCCGATCGCGCGCTCCATGGGTGAGCGCGTTGCCGACCAGATTGGACAGGAGCTGCCCCACGCGCGCGCGGTCGCAATCCACCGGCACCGTGATGGCGAAGCTCGTCTCGATGATGCGGTCCGGGGATGAAGTGCGCAGTTCGTCGACGACCTGCTCGAGGATCGGCTCCAACGGCTGTGTCGCGTCGCGATTCAGCACGATACCGCTGCCGAGACGTCCACGCGCGAAATCCAGCACGTCGTCGATCAAGTCCGACATCCGAGTGACGGTGGTGTTGATCATGTCGAGAACGCGGAGGTGCTTGTGCTCCTGCAGCGCGCCCGAGCGCTGCAGGATCCGTGCACCGGCGCTGATAGCCGCGAGCGGGTTGCGCAGGTCATGCCCGAGCACGGCGATGAACTGCTCGCGCAGTTCGGCGGTCTCGCGCTCGGTGGCGAGACCCTTCTGCAGCTGCGACCTCGATTCCACCAATTCGCGTTCGTACCGCCTGCGATCGGTGGCCTTGATGACCGCGACCGCGGTAAACAACAACCCACCATCGGCATCGCGGCGTTCGACGGCGTTCGCGATCACCGGCAACCGATCGCCGGCCACGGTCTCGAAATCCAGAGCGAACTCGTTGAAGAATCCCTGCATCCGCAGCAGCGGCGCGATGTGCGTTTCGTAGTAGATCCGACCCGCCATGTTGAGGAATTGGTGGAGCCGCCGCCCGATGAAAACGTCGGCTCCAAGACCCGTCCACGTGGTCAGGGTCGAATTGACTTTCGAGACGCGCCCGTCAGGCCCCATCGTGAGATAGCCGCACGGGGCGTTTTCGAACAGATCCTTGTACTCGTCGTGGGGGCGGAATTCAGACATAGGCCCTGATGGCCGAGACGACCTCCGCCGGCGCGCTCAGGTTCGGACAGTGTCCGGTGGCTCTGAGAAAGACGATCTCGCTTCCCGGGATCTGGCTCCTGACGAATTCGCCTACCGCTTCCGACGCGATGATGTCCTCGCTGCACTGGAGAATGAGGGTCGGGATCGTAACCTTCGAGAGGTCCTTCCTGTTATCGGAGGTGAAGGTCACGCGCGCGAATGCCTTTGCGATTTCCGGGTCGGTGCGGCAGAAACTGTTCGTCAATTCCTCGCCGAGTTCGGGCCGGTCGGCGTTGCCCATGATGGAAGGCGCCATGGCGGCGGACCAGCCCATGTGATTGTCTTCCAGGAACTCGAGCAGCTCCGCTATCTGCTTTTCGGTGAAGCCACCGACGTATTCGCCATCGTCGATGTATCTGGGGGACGGGCCCACCAAGACCATCCGCCCGAAAAGCTCCGGAGCCTTCAAACTGGCGAGAAGCCCGATCATGGCGCTGACCGAATGACCGACGAAAACCGCGTCTTTCAGACCCAGATCCCGTCCGATCTCGACCAGGTCGTCGGCGTAGCCGTGCAAGGTCGAATACTTGGTCTTGTCGTAGGCCGACAGGTCCGAACCCCCGGCGCCGACCTGGTCGAAAAGCACGACTTTGAAGTCTCTTTCGAACTGGGGCGCCACGAACCGCCACATATTCTGGTCGCAGCCGAATCCATGGGCGAAGACCATCGGCCGATCACCTTGACCGGTGACGTGCACGTTGTTTCTTTTCCGAATATCCATGGATCTCCCCGACGAGCCGAACTTTCACAATCATCGGGCTGTTGCCGGGTGACCGTCAGACCCTCTGGGCTGGGGATCAGACAGCCAACGACCGCGATGAGAAACCGTTCCGCCGCCGCGAACCTGAATCCACCGGTGTAGGTTCCGTCGCCGCTTTCTCCCGTTAGTAGTTCGGCCTCCTGCCGGCGTCTGCGAAACGTTGGTGAGCATCGTCGGCCGCGACCCTGCCTGGCCCCGCGGCAGGGGCCGCATTGAAACCGGCGGCTCCGGGCGAGGTTATTCTGCATGGCCGAGTCTTTCGGAAATTCGTTTACCATCGTGGAAGTGACGCCGGACGATCCCTTGACGGACGGTGCGTCGCCACAACTCTGGCTCGCCTTGGCAAAACCTTCCCAAGCCTTGACCCTGGTGCTGGCTGCCGTGCCGGAGGGATGGACAGCCGAGTTGGCCGCACAAGAGTTGACGGACGAGCAGTGGCAGACGTTCCGCCGGCTCAACCTTAGAGCCGGTGACGTCTACCGCCTCACGGGCGCGACGACTTAAGGAAGTTTCGTTCCCATGGGGACTGCCGCAAGACCGGGTAGTTGGCTAGAGTGGGCGGAAACTCAAACATCAAGGCGACCCCCGCGTGAACGCTTCGAGCAACGAAGATCGACATGAGCGTTTGGCCGATTTCATTCGGCAGAACCAGCCCGCCATCATCGAAGAATGGATCGCGTTCGCGAAGACGCGCACGCCGGCGAGCGACGGAATGTCGAAGCTCGCCCTCAAGGACCATATCGTCGATATTCTGGGGTTCGTGGCCGCGGATCTGGAATCTCCTCAGACATCCTCCGAGCAGGTAGATAAATCGCACGGCATCGAGAGCGGCGATGGAGCGCTACGCAACAGCGCCGCCGAAATCCATGCGGCTTTGCGTCTGGCCGACGGCTTCGACATCGATCAGATGGTCGCGGAATATCGCGCCTTGCGAGCCAGCGTCGTCAAACAGTGGGTGGCGCACAACAAGACCCTCGCCAGCACCGATCTGGAGGACCTGACCCGGTTCAACGAAGCGATCGATCAGGCCGTCACGGAGTCGGTGGCGCACTATACGAAGACCATCACCAACTCGAGGAACCTGTTTCTGGGGATTCTCGGCCATGATCTCCGGAACCCGATCGGCGCCGCCTCCATGGCCGCGCAGTGGATGGAGAGAACGAAGACGTCCTCCGATCCTCACCACGTGAAAATGGTCTCGGAACTAGTCCGGACGACGGACCGGGCTGCCCGCATTCTCGACGATCTTTTCGATCTGACGCGTTCGTCTTTCGGAACTGAAATCCCCATCAAGAAAGCGCCGGCTGATCTGGCGGCGCTGTGTCGGTCACTCGCCGAAGAAATGCGAACGATACACGAAGCGCAACCTCTCACGGTCACGCACGACGGCGATCCGACCGGCATGTTCGATGCGGCGCGAATGGGACAGGTCATTTCGAACCTGATGGGCAACGCGATCCAGTACAGCGACGGATCCGGTCCGGTGACGGTGGCCATTTTCGGCGACGATCCCGACGTGCTGCGCGTGAGCGTCCACAATTTCGGGGATCCGATCCCCGCGAAAAGCCAGAAGACCATTTTTCAGAGTTGGATGCGCGGCAACGTCCAGGACATGGACGAACACTCGCATCTCGGATTGGGCCTATACATCGCGAAGCTGATCGTGGAGGCGCACGGCGGGGACATCACCGTTGAATCCGAGGAAGGAAGCGGCACGACGTTCAAGATCGATCTGCCCCGCGCGTAGCGAGTTGCGAGCGACGTCATCACAAGGCAGGCCGGAAAGCATAGGCTGACCACATGTCCGACCAGCACAGGCACTGCAAATGCGGAGCGGTCTATCGCAGGACCGAGGGGATGGCCGCAGTCCGGGAAGTGAACAGCTTCGAGTGTTCGGTGTGCGGCGACACCATGGAGACCTGGAATTCCGGGTGGGTGCCGACCTATCGCCTGATAGCCGGTCCCGTTCGCCCGTCGAGCCGCTGATAGCAAGGCACCGAGGATGCGGCGGTGCACGCCGATTTCGGTGCCTGCAATCGTCGATTTTTTTAGGCGGCGGCTCGCTCGACGGAGCGCATTCGCATCGGCTTGCCACCCGGAGGATTGCGAGGACCACCGTCCAGCGCGCAAAGCGCCTCCAGGATCTCGTCGATCGTCACCGGCGCCTTCAGCCCCTCCGGCGCCCGCAGCGAAGGGCAGGACGCGATGGCGGATGCGTCAGAGGCCCAAGACGCCAGGATGGCGCGCTTCTCGGATAGGCTGAGGGCGGGATGCGAGACCACGTCTCGCGGATGTTCGAATACCGTACCGGGATGCAGGACGGCGTCGAGATCGATGATCTTGTCGTCGAAAGCGGTCGTCGGCCGCATGGCTTGCTCCATTCGAAGACGAGTTGAGGGAAGCGGCGCGGAGTGTCCGCGCGGCCGGCGATCCAATCCTTGGCAGCTGTGTCCGGTCAGGCCGCCCTGGATTCGATCTGCGTGACGTTGCTTGGGGTTGCCCCGCCGATGGCGATGCGGCGCGGCTTCTTGGCCTCGGGAATCTCCCGCTGCAGGTCGATGACGAGCAGGCCGTTCTCGAAGGTGGCGCCCTTGACCTCGACGTGGTCGGCTAGGGTGAACTGGCGCTTGAAGTTGCGGGCCGAGATACCCCGATGCAGGAAGGTCCGCTCTTCCTTGTCGCTTTTGCGGCTCTCCAGCGTGAGGACGTTCTGCTCGACCGTCAGCGCGACCTCGTCCGGAGTGAAGCCGGCGAGCGCGACTGAGATCTGGAAACGGTTCTCGTCGAGGCGTTCGATGTTGTAGGGGGGATAGCTTTCCTCGCCCACGCGCTGGGCGGCTTCCGCCAGGTCGAAAAGGCGGTCGAAGCCGATGGCCGACCGGAACAGGGGCGAAAAATCTACAGTGCGCATAGCCAGATCCTCCAAGGAGCAAAATGGTTGGGCGGCACCGGACACGACCGGTGCCCGTCTCAAGTTGCGGGACCCTGACGGCATCCCGATCGCTGCATGGCGACGCCGAAAAAATTACGAATTTCGGGGAAAGTTTCAAGGGGCCGCCGAAAAATTTTTCGGCCAAAGACTTGGGACGGTTAAGGGGTCAACCGCCGCGGAGAGAGAGGCTGATGCGCGTGACGATGCCGTCCCAATCGTGCTCTTCTTTGGCGGGATAATTGATGAGCACGCAATGGACCATCCGGTTCGAAAAGTTGCAGCGGTCGTAGAAGACCTTGTCGCCCTTGTAGCTCGACACCGCGAAGAAACGCGACGTCACGCGCTTGTACTGGATGCGCGAGGGCGGATGCTTCTTTGCGAGAAAGACCGCCGGTGAGTCATCGGAGGTATTTGGCGCAGACTGAATCGTGAGGTCGGCACGGCCGTCGGACGTCGTGAAACGCTGGCCTTGGCCGTCGGGCTTGCCGGCTTCCTCGGTGAAGATCGAGGCGGGAAAGTCGACGGAAGTGCCGGTCGCCGGGAGGGTGAACGTCGTCCATCTCACGGGCTGCGCCGGCGCAGCAGATGGGCAAAGTGCGAGGGCTACGGAAGCCGTCATCGCCCACTTGGCCACCGCTTCCGGTCTGCTCATCTCGCCATCCTTTTATGGTCGCCGACGCGAGAAGTGCGACGACAGAAGGAAACGGCGGCCCGCCTAAGCGGACCGCCGACTGATTCAACGCACGTTCGTGCCGTAGAGTTGCCGCTCTTTCCGGACCTCGTCCGCACCGTACGGCTGGGCCGAGGGATCGTAGCTTTTCCATCCGGCCTTCTGCCAGGCCGCGCTACGGTCGCGCAGATTGACGGCGGACTGATCGAGGATCGCTTCGTACCGCGCACGATCGGCATCCGGAACGCGGGCCGAAACCATCGTGCCGCCGCGCCTCACGCCTTCTGCGTAGAGCGGAGCCTCCTCGTCCGAGACGCCCGCCTGCGTCAGCGCCCCCACAACGCCACCCGTGGCGCCGCCGGCGACGGCCCCCAAGGCTGTGCTTGCGAGCCATCCGGCCGCGACGACCGGGCCCAAGCCCGGAATGGCCAGCAGGCCAAGACCTGCGAGCAGCCCGGCGGCGCCGCCAAGTCCCGCGCCGACGCCCGCACCCTTAGCAGCACCTTCGGCCCGATCGTCGACCCCGTCGCGGTCGCGATCGACCTTCTTATCGGTGCTGTACCAGTTGTCCGAGTTGTTGGCGACGATGCTCAGATCCGAATGCGGCAGGCCTGCCGCCTCCAGGTTCGTCACCGCACGCTGCGCATCGGAGTAGTTGTCGTAGAGACGAGAAATCGTAACCGTCATATCGAAACCTTTCTTCGTTGGCTGCTACGGCTTGATTACTTGGAGGCGTTCACGTTGCCCTGGAAGTCCAGGCTGACGTCCATCGAAGCGCCGCCCTTGCTGGCCTTGCCGCGCCATACGCCGTTGTCATCCTTCTTCAGCGATGTGATGTCGGCATAGCCAGCCTGCTCGATCTTGGATTTGGCTTGGCCCTCGGTGAAGCTGTTGGCGCCTGAAACCGGCTTTTCGGAATTGTTTTGGCCGGAACTGTTGACTGCGCCGTTGTTCGGGCGATCGGTCGCCGGCGGATTTTGCGCGAACGATGGACCGGCCAGAAGAGATGCAGTGGTTAGCAGCAGAAAAAACTTCCTATTCATATCGTCCTCCAGTGGTGGCCGGGCACAACAGGTTTACAGGCAAGGTGTTCCTATTTTTCCCGATTCGGTTTCAACGAAGCCAATCCTTGGCTGGTTTGGAATGGACCCGCGCCATCAGATATCGCCCAATTGAAAGAAGCGCGGTCGAGGCCGATTACAGCGCCGCCGACGCAGATCGCGGAGGCGCGACGCCTCGAATGCGGGGCGATCTCCGCCGGCGAGGCTCTCCGATCAAGGAACGGAACTGCCGATGGTCTGTGCGATTTTGAACTTCATCTGGAGCACGAACGTCGAGGAACTGCAGTGCGAATACTGGTCGTTGAGGATGACGTCCTGATCCGCGAATTCGTGGTCGAAGCGTTACGGGAGGAAGGCTTCGACGTGATTCACGCAAGTAATGGAGAGGAGGCGTTGCAGTGGTGCAAGCGGAAGGTAGCGGACGTGCTCGTGACTGACGTCAAGCTGCCGGGAGGGATCGATGGATGGCAAATCGCCGAGCGTTGCCGAGATCACGATCCCGACCTTCCGGTGATCTACGCGACGGGATTTTCGCCAGTCCAGCCTCGGCCCGTACCGGGGAGCGTCCTGCTGCAGAAGCCCTACCATCCGGACGAGATCGTGTCGGCCATAAGGAAGGTCACCGAAGGTCGTTCCGCATAGACGTTCACGGCGCAGGACGTGGAAGGACAGATGCGGTGCCGCTTTCACGTGCGATCCGCCGGCGCAGTCAAACGCGCGCAGAGGCGGGGCTGCGTAGGAAAGCGTGCCTCCGAGTTGCAGGATAAACAGTTAGGGGTTCAGCGAAGCATGGCCTATTCGCGGGCACGGCGTAGCGCATCCTTCAGCTTTTCTCTCTCGCCTTCCCAGCGCGCGTCTTCGCCCCCGACCCGCTTCTCCAGTTGGCGCCGCTCGGCGTCGAGCGCCTCGGATCGTTCTTCATGCTCCCGCTGCGCGGCGTCCAGGGCTCCCTGCGCTTTCGCGATCGCTTTCTCCCGCTTAGCCCGCTCCTTTTCCCGGACCGCCTCCTCCTTGCGGCGCTCGGCATCGCGAAGCTTCTGTTCGCGCTCGAACTCCGCGGCGGCCTTTTTTGCATCCCCGTCGTTGACCTTCGGCGCCGCCCGCCGCTTCGGTTCCGGACGACGAGCCTTCTTCTTCGGGCCACTTGCCTCGTCGCCCAGATCGGGCAATTCGGAATGCTCGGCAAACTTTCCGCTCGAACCGGCCGGGCGCTTCAGCACCACGCCGGGCTTCGCCATGGTCGCGGCGACGACGTCCGGATCGTCTGTCTCCTTGGCGAAGCCTTGGTGGAAGAGATTGCTGCCAGCGCCCCACGCTTCCAGCGCGGCCTTCATGGACGGCGCCGCGATCGCGAGATCGTAGAACCCGAGCGAGGTCTGGTAGGTCTTCAGCTTTCGCGCCATGGGGCGTCTACTTTGCGAGGAGCGAACCCGCGAAGCAGGCCAGCAATGTTGCCGGCCCGGGGCGGACTTCGGCGCAACCGGCCTGCCGAAGCGATGCTTCGGTAAACCCGCCGCAGAGCACGCCGATCGTCCGGATGCCGGCCTTGCCCGCCGCCTCGGCATCGTAGGGGGTGTCGCCGATCGCGACGGCATCTCCGCCTCCGATCCCGAGCTTGCCCAGAGCGACCTCGAAAATGTCGGGGGCCGGCTTCGATTCCTTCACGTCGTCCGAGCTGGTCGTGACGTCGACCAGGTCGGCGATGCCGGCGATATCGAGGTACATATCGAGCTCATCCTTCTTTGCTGAGGACGCGACGGCGATGCGGAGGCCGGCATCGTGGACGCGCCGAAGCAAGTCCGGGACCGCGGAGAAGGGACGCACCAGCGGCAGATATTCGCTCTTGAAGCGCTTGCCGCGCCATTCCTCCAGCTCGCTACCGTGGTCGCGCTGCGCGTCGACCTCGAGGAAATGCGGAATCAGCTTGTCGCCACCCTTGCCGATCTGGCTCCTCACTTGCTCGAAGCTGACGTCGTGACCGAACTTCACCATGGCTTCGTGCCAGGCGAGAGCGTGGAGATCGACCGAGTCTAGAAGAGTCCCGTCGACGTCGAAGATGGCGGCTTTTGGCATTCAGGATCCTCCGGGGCGGGACCGCCCTGTCTTCGCATACCAGTCGACGTAGATCGTGTTCTTCGCCATGTGGCGGTTGAGGTCGGGAGAACCATCGTCCCACCAGACCGGGCCTCGCTCGCCGAGCGCTCTCTTGGCCTCGTCCACGGCACGATGGGCCGCCGCTTCGGCCTCCGCATCCCCGTCCGCCTTCGCATCCCGTACCGCGCGCCTGGCCACCATCAGCCGCTTCGTCAGCTTCGATCGCTCCGCCTCTTCAAGGCCCGGGTTGGCCATCCGCCAAAGCCGGCCGCGAACGACGAAGTAGCGGCCGTCCGGTGTCACCGGATACTTCACGCCGACTTTCGCCGAGCCCCTGTGGCCGTCTTCTTCGCAGCCGCTTCCTTCGCGGGCTTCTTGCCGGCGATCGGCATTAGCATTTCCTTCTGGCCGGCCGCCGCCCTCTTCAACTTCTTGGCCGGCTTCTTCTGGGCCCTGGTGTCCGCCGCGGCACCGCCGACGCTCTTGCGCAGCGCGTCCATCAGGTCGACCACGTTCTCGCCGCGCGGACGCTCCTTCGGGGTGATTGGCTTGCCGGCCCGCTTCTGGTTAATGAGCTCGACCAGGGCGGTTTCGTACTGGTCCTCGAACTTGTCGGGTTCGAAGTTGCCGGCCTTCTGCTCGACGATGTGCCGGGCCAGGTCAAGCATGTCCTTCGTTACCTTGACGTCGTCGATCTCGTCGAAGTATTCCTTCGGATCGCGCACTTCGTAGGGGTATCGCAGCAGCGTCCCCATCAGGCCCTTGTCGAGCGGCTCCAGCGCGATGATGTGCTCGCGGTTGGTCAGCACCACCCGCCCGATCGCGACCTTGTCCATCTCCCGGATCGTCTCGCGGATCACAGCGAAGGCATCGTGCCCGACCTTGCCGTCCGGACGCAGGTAGTAGGGGCGGATCAGGTACCGCGGATCGATCTCGCTGCGGTTGACGAACTCGTCAATCTCGATGGTCCGGGTCGATTCAAGGGCGACGTTCTCGAGCTCTTCCTTGGTGACCTCGATGAAGGTGTCGGTGTCGACCTTGTAGCCCTTCACGATGTCCTCGTTGGGGACCTCGTCGCCGGTGTCGGCGTCAACCTTCAGGTACTTGATGCGGTGGCCGGTCGCCCGGTTCAGCTGGTTGAAGGAGATCTTTTCGCTCTCCGAGGTCGCCGGGTACAGCGCCACCGGGCAGGTGACGAGCGACAGGCGAAGGAAGCCTTTCCAATTGGCGCGGGGGGCCATGAACGCGGAACTCCAAATAGGGTACCCGGACTCAAGACGAACGGGGCCTAGCGGTTCCGACATGCGCCGAGCCGGTCAACAGGAAAATCGGCCAGCCGCCCGCAGCGCGCCCGAGTACGTCCGAAAACGTCGTGAATCGCTTGTTTTCCAGGTACCTCTTGGAGGTTTCGGCCGGTATTGTGAACCAATGGACGCGCTGACCCAGCCCCTCAGAGACGAGCAATTTCCGGACCCGGCGGACTTGGCCGCGATGGCCGACGCACTAAGCCGGTCGGCGGACTACCGCGTGCTGCGGCGCCTGGTCGCGAGACCGACGTACACCCCGGCCAACGGGCAGGAGGTCAAGACCGGCGTCCTGCTCGACACCGAAACGACCGGCCTCGATCACCGCAAGGACGAAATTATCGAACTCGGTATGGTCAAGTTCGACTACTTGGCTGACGGCCGCATCGTCGGCGTCCGCGACATCTTCTCCGCCTTCAACGAGCCCTCGAGTCCGATCCCGCCCGAAGTAGTCGCGATCACGGGCATCACCGACGAAATGGTAGCCGGCCACAAGCTAGAAGAGGCCGCCGTCGCGGCCTTCGTCGACGGCGTAGTGATCGCAATCGCGCACAACGCCGGCTTCGACAGGAAGTTTGCCGAGAGATACTGGCCGATCTTCGAGCGGATGGCCTGGGGCTGCAGCATGACCGAGGTCGATTGGCGAGCGCACGGTTTCGCGGGTAGCCAGCTCGGATACCTGCTCAACGGGGCGGGTCTCTTCCACCAGGCGCACAGGGCCGTCGACGACTGCCATGCGCTGCTCGAGATCCTGGACTTCGTCCTGCCAACGACCGGATCGCCGTCGCTCGCCCTACTGCTTGATACGGCACGCCAGAAGACGGTACGGATCTGGGCGGAGCAATCGCCGTTCGAGTTGAAGGACTCGCTGAAACGCCGCGGGTACCGCTGGAGTGACGGCGCGGATGGGCGCCCCAAGTCATGGTACGTCGATGTCTGCGAGTCCGCCGTCGACGACGAACTCGCGTTCCTCAAGGCGGAGATCTACCTGCGCGATGTCGAGCCGCGCCTCCAGACGCTTACCGCCTTCACCCGCTTCTCCTGCAGGATCTGAGCACGCGCGGACCGCGAGGTAGCGGCACGCGGGCTCAGTAGACGTCAGCGAGCCAGGCGCTTCTCCACCTTCTTGCGGCCATTGCCGACCTTCTTGACCGCCTTCTTGACGGCGGAGGCCGAGCGGCCGGTCTTCTTGGCTTCGTAGCCGACTTCGTACTTCTGCCCGCCGGCTACGCGGGCCCGGTCCTGCTTGCGTCCTCGGGTGGTTTTCTTCTTCGTTGCCTTTGCCATAGTCGGCTCCTTCATTGAACGATGCCGAAGCAACGTCACAAGGATTCACTGGTTCCGGAACGATTCCGCGCGTGCCACCTTGAATTACGTTTGTCGCGTGGAGTTTGTTCGTGGCGTTGCGTAGGAAGCCTGCCGATATCGGCGTCAAGGCGCCGTTCCCAAATTTCGTGGAGCCGGCCCTGGCATCGTCGATCGAGAGGGTGCCGGCCGGATCCCGGTGGGTTCACGAAATCAAATTCGACGGCTATCGGGTGCAAGTCCATCTCCACAACGAAGCGGTCCGGGTTTTCACCCGACGCGGTCACGACTGGACGAACCGATTCAAGAAGGTTGCTCACGACGCTTGGCGCATCAAGGCAAGCTCGGCGGTCGTCGACGGCGAAATCGTCGTGCCGGCCGCGGACGGTACCACCGACTTCTCCGTGCTTCAGAACGAGCTTAGGGGAAGTTCGAAGCGCATCGTCCTGGTCGCCTTCGACCTGCTCTACCTGAACGGCCGCGACCTGCGGAAACTTCCGCTCCACCAGCGTAAGGCGGAGCTCAAGAAGATCATCGGCGGTACCGACGTCCAGTTCAGCGAAAGCTTCGAGATCGAGGGCGCCGATATGTTCGCCCACGCATGCAAGCTCGGACTTGAGGGAGTGGTCTCGAAGGTCCGCGACAGCACCTATGCCAGCGGCCGCGGCAACAACTGGGTGAAGAAGACCTGCACCCAGCGGGAGACGCTTACCATCGCCGGCTTCGCCCTCGATGGCTCGAAGTGGGACGGCCTCTACGTCGGCCGGCGCAAGGGCGCCGACCTGGTCTACGCAGGCAAGGTCGACCACGGCTTTGATAAGGCGTCCACTGCGGAGCTCCGCCGGCGGCTGGAGCCGCTTGTCCGAAAAACCCAGCCCTACGCCAAGCGGATCGCCCACAAGGGCGTCTGGGTGGAGCCTAAATTGCTCGCCGAGATCGAGTACCGCGCGAAGTCCGCGGAAGGGAAAGTCCGGCACCCGTTCTTCAAGGGACTGCGCGAGGACCTTTAACTGCCGAGGCGGTTGCCTCGAACCAAATCGTCGTTTCCGGATTGACGCGCATGCGTGAGGAGACCCGGATGTCCAACTTCGTCACCCTGCTCGTCGAAGACGACCCCCTGCAACGGGAGATCATGTCCGACCTGCTCCGGGACGAAGGTTTCGAGGTAGTCGAGTGCGCCACGGCCGAAGCGGCGGAGCTCATCGTGACTTCGACCGGACCTGAGTTGCGGGCGCTGGTCACCGATCAAAACCTTGCCGGCAACATGACGGGAGCGGACCTGGCCGAATACGCGCGGGGGCGACACCCTTGGCTGAACATCATCGTGATGTCGGGCACTGTGGTCGATCGCCTGCCGCCGCGAACGGTCTTCCTGCAGAAACCCTTCGTCCCACGCCAACTTCTTGATGCGGTCAGAGACTGACGGGTGCAAACACCCTCAGCCGACACATCCTGAACTTCGCTGAATCCGACAACCTTGGAAGGCGGGAACCCTGCGGTAAGAGGCGTGCCCATTGCTCGATTGTGGTCGCGGGCTGGAAAAGAGATCATTGAGTAATTTGCTAGGAAAAGCGTGATCGCTCCTCTAACCTTCGTTGTATCGAAGCGATCGTCGACGGTGAGGGCGATGTAATCCTGCCGGAAGGCCCCTCCTGGGGGGCTTCGTCGTTTGAGGAACGTCTGCGAGTTGCCATCGTTTTCGATGTATGTGCACGTATATCGCGGTTCTGATGGGATCTTTTTTTGATCGTTGTGATGGCGTGCTTCGCATCGCTCAACTGGCCTGCAAGTCATCGATGATAAATCCGAAATGCCGGATCTGCCGTGGCTCGGGACGGGTGTGCGAAAACCACCCAAACCGTCCCTGGCTGGACAAGGTCGATGGATGCCAATGCGGGGCGGGGATGAGGACTCTTGAGATCACTTTGCGGTAGCATTAGCTTCCAGCGCTCGCGTCAGTAGCATCCCGTACACGGCGGGGCTTGACCACATGCGCGGGGCATGGAGATCGCCGCAGGGGGTGACTCAGGTCGTGGTCGCCCAAGTTTCATCCGAGGAACTTACCGCCAAGCTGCGCATTTCTTGGGCATTGATCTCAAGGAGGAAGCTACATGGCAGAAGGATTCGCACGAACGGCGGCAGAGGAAATCGTCGAACCGTCGGCGGCCGGCGTGTCCTGGGCGGCAGTATTGGCGGGCGCTGCGGCCTCGCTCGCCATCACCCTCGTTCTCCTGTCCTTCGGCATGGGCATGGGCTTCGCGGTCGTGTCGCCATGGGGCAATTCCGGAGTGTCGGCGACGACATTCAAGATCGGCACTGGTCTCTATTTCATCGTGATGGCGATGTTGTCGTCGTCGATCGGCGGCTATCTCGCTGGGCGTCTCCGGACGAAGTGGGTCGGGGTGCACACGACCGAGGTCCTGTTCAGGGACACGGCCCATGGCTTCCTGGCTTGGGCGGTCGCGTCCGTGCTCGGGGCGGTGCTGTTGGCCTCGCCGGCCAGCACACTTGTCGGCAACGCTCTCGGCGGCGCAACCCAGGGCGCGGCAAGCGCCGCGAACTCCGGGCCGATGGCGGGTTACGTCGACATGCTACTGCGTCCCAACGATCCTTCCGCACAGGCACAGGGGCAGTCAGACCCGCGTCCAGAGATGGTGCGCTTGCTGACCACCGACTTCCGGGCTGGAAGCGATGTGAATGCGAACGACAAGGCCTACATCTCTAAAGTGGTCGCCGCGCGCACCGGCCTCAGCCAGGCCGATGCCGAGAAGCGCGTGAACGACGTCGTGACCCAAGCCAAAGCCGACCTCGATGCCGCTCGCAAGGCCGCGATGCAAACGGCCATCTGGTTGACGCTGTCGCTGTTCATCGGGGCATTTTCCGCGACCCTCGCCGCCATGGAAGGTGGCGGACTTCGGGACGGGACATGGGGAAAGAAACGCTACGCTACCGCTCAATCATCACTGGCAAGAAACTGAGGAGATAGAACCATGCCCATTCTGCTTTGGCTCGTCGGAATTCCGATCCCGCTGATCATCCTGATCATGCTTCTGCGCTGACAAGCAATCTGCCACGCGGTCTTCGACCGCGTGGCGTCCGCCTGTTCCGAGGAGCGCGGCGCGTCGCTCGTCGCGGGCACTCAACCCAGTTCGGAGCGCACATGGCAAGATCGGCGTTAGAAGCCCGTCCGAGGTCACTGCTGCACCCTAGTTTCATCGGCGCCGGAGCAACGCTGCTGATCGCCGGGTTCGCCACCGACATCATGTACTGGGACACTTCCAACTGGCAGTGGGCTAACGCGTCAGCGTGGCTGATTGCTGCCGGTCTACTTCTGGCTCTCATCGCCACGATCGCCTTGATCGTCGATTTATTGACTGGGCGCGCAGGACGCATCAATTGGATCTCCTTCTTGCTCGTCGCGGCGGCCGCCCTTCTCTCTCTTCTGAACGTTTTCGTCCATAGCCGCGATGCTTGGACCTCGGTCGTGCCGCAGGGCATATCGCTCTCCGCGATCGTGACGATTTTGCTCCTTGCGGCCGCAGTGTGTGGTTGGAAGGTAACCGCAGTTCGTACCTTCGCGGTGGGAGACAGGCCGTGACACATGCGTTGTTCAAAGCCTTGCCTGCCCTTTGCGCCTTGGTGACGCTGACCGCCTGCGATCAAGGCGGTGATCCCATGCGACAATACGGGGCAGACCCCTATCTCCCTGAGCCTCAGAACTATCTGTTGCCGCCCATGAGCGTTCCCAAGGAGGTGGGCTGGAAACCGGGGGAGACGCCGACCGTCTCCGGTGGATTGAAAATTCAGGCGATGGCAACTGGACTGCTGCATCCCCGCATCGTCTACCCTCTGCCGAACGGTGATATCCTGGTCGTCGAAGGTAACAGCCCCGGCACCACGCCTTTCCGACCCAAGGACTTCATCCAAGGCAAAGTGAAGGCAAGAGCCGGAACTGCCGGAAAGGGCGGCAATCGCATCACCCTGCTTCGCGATTCCGACGGCGACGGAAAGCCGGAGGAGCAAACGATTTTAGTCGACCACCTTCACTCACCTTACGGCGTAACTTATGTGGACGGCACCCTCTACGTCGCCAACACGGACGCGATCATGGCGTTCAAATACGCGCTGGGGCAGACTCAGATCAAGGAGCCAGGTGTCAAGCTTGCCGACCTACCGGCGGGACCAATAGACCATCACTGGACCAAATCGATGGTCGCCAGCGCGGATGGATCCAAGCTCTATGTCGGCGTCGGATCCAACAGCAACATTACCGAAAACGGCCTCGACGTCGAAGAAGGCCGGGCCGCGATCTACGAAGTCGACCGCCTGACAGGTGCCAAGCGCATTTTTGCCTCCGGCACGCGCAACCCGACCAATCTCGCAATCGATCCCGAGACCGGCCGGCTGTTTGCGGTCGTGAACGAGCGGGACGAAATCGGCCCGGACTTGGTCCCGGACTATCTCACCATGGTGCAGGAGGGCGCCTTCTATGGCTGGCCTTACAGCTACTGGGGTCAGCACGTCGATATCAGAGTTCATCCGCAGCGCCCCGACTTGGTGGCCAAAGCGGTCAAGCCTGACTACGGACTGAGTTCGCATGTTGCAGCGCTTGGCCTTGCGTTCAGCCAAGGCGAGAAGCTCTCCCCCAAATTCAGCAACGGCATCTTTGTCGGTGAGCACGGCAGTTGGGACCGCAGCCCCGTCAACGGTTATCAGGTCATCTTCGTGCCACTGGTGAACGGGCGACCGGAGGGCAAACCTGTGCCGGTCGTCAACGGATTTCTCGGCGACGACAACGGAACGGTGCGAGGGCGGCCCGTGGGCGTAGCGCTTGACCGCACAGGCGCACTGGTGGTGGCCGACGATACCGGCAACGCGGTGTGGCGCGTCAGTTCGGAGAAGTCGGGGCAATAGCGCCAGCAGGCACGTCGTGGCCTCGCCGGTTGTTGTGACGGAGCATCCGTCGAGGCTACCGCCTTCCGTCGGAGTCGTTAGGATTGGGCTTCTCCGGGAATTTCGCGACGGGAAGCTGCCAAGCGGATCGCCAGCACGCGAAGCCCGAAGCACAGGGCCAACGCCACGATGGCGACCGGCGTGATCGGCAAAAGCATCAAATGACCGATCACCACGACCCCCGCGGCGGCGAGCGCCGCTACGGCATAGAGTCCGGCACGCAGCACGGTAGGTATTTCCGCAAGCAGCACGTCCCGCACCATGCCGCAAGGGCGTCTGGGTGGAGCCGAAGCAGCTCGCCGAGGTCGAGTACCGTGCGAAGTCCGCCGAAGGAAAGGTCCGGCACCCCTTCTTCAAGGGGTTCGCGAAGACTTTTGAGAGGGTGCTGCGGCCGAACTATCGGCGAGAACAGGCGTTGACCCATCATGTCAGACGCGTTCGACTATTTCCGCGCCTACGCGGTCCGGGCTCTTTGCAAGGCGCGAGCGATGCCGAAGGGCCGGATGAAGCACCTGCAGCTTGTGGCAGGCCGGATCTATAACCTCCTCAAGAAGGAGGCGGCGTATGGCCCGAACGTGGAACACCTCGAGGATTTTCGCGCCGCTCAGAAGCTCGAGAGCTTGCTCGATCGCCCGCCAATTGACAGCCCGGGCGGTCGCCTTGCAACGCAACGTGCGGACCGGGAGGCTGGCTGAATGCCTTCGCTCGACGCGCGCGGTGTGGCAAGTCTCCTGCGAGAGTACGCGCAGCGCACGGCCCTGCGCGGCGGCAATCCTTACCGGGCAAAGGCCTACTCTCGGGCCGCCGACAGCGTGGCGGCCCTTGCCGTTTCTCTGGATGTGCTGATCGCCGAAGATCGTCTTACGGAGATCCCGGGCGTCGGCGATGCTATCGCCGATATCATCGCCAAGCTTCACAAGACGGGCACTCACCCGAGCCTCGAAAAGCTGCGGAAGGAGATTCCCGAGGGCGTGCTCGAGATGCTCGCGGTGCCCGGCCTCCGCCCGGAGAAGGTGCTGCGGCTCTACAAAGATCTGGGCATCGCCTCCCTCGCCGAACTGGAGGCCGCCGCCAAGGACGACCGCATCAAGAAGGCGAAAGGACTCGGCGCCGCGCTGCAGACCAAGATCCTGCAGAACCTCGCGATCGCGAAAAGCGGAGAAGGCCGCCTCCACCTGCACCGTGCCGCCGCCCTGCTGGCGCATGCCAAGGATTCGATCCGCAAGTCGCGGCCCGAACTGACGCGGGTTACGATCGCTGGCGATTTCCGTCGAGGCTGCGAACTCGTCGCCGACCTCGCGATAGTTGCGGAGGCTCCGGCGGCCGCCAAGGCACCGAAGTCGTCACCCGCCGACGGACTGCAGATTCGGCTGTCCGATCGCAAACACTTCGGCGCCACGCTTCTGTTCGCGACCGGCTCCGCCGCTCATATCGAGCAGCTCCAAGCTTTGGCCGCCGAGAAAGAGATGCGGTTGGAGGCCGATGGCTTGCACAAGGGGCGCACCCTGATCGCCGGCGAGGAGAGCGAGATCTATCACGCACTTGGTCTGCCCTTCATCGACCCCGAACTCCGGGAGGGGCGCGGCGAGATCGAGTTGGCTCTGAAAGGCGAGTTCCCGAAGCTCGTCACCGACGAGGACCTGCGCGGAATCCTTCACTGCCACACCGATGCCTCCGACGGCACGGAGACGCTTGAGGCCATGGCCAAGGCGACGCGGCAGCGCGGCTTCGAATACTTCGGCGTCGCCGATCATTCCAAGTCCGCTCACTACGCCGGCGGCCTGTCGGTCGAACAGATCGCCGAGCAGCACCGGGAAGCCGACCGCCTGAACAAGCGCCTCGGCAAGGATTTCCGGATCCTCAAAGGAATCGAGTCGGACATCCTGGCTGACGGCTCGCTGGACTATCCGGACGAAGTGCTCGATCGGTTCGATTTCGTAGTAGCCAGCATCCACGGCCGCTTCAAACTGGACCGCAAGGCGCAGACGCAGCGCCTTCTTCGTGCCATCAGCGATCCTCATACCACCATCATCGGCCACATGACCGGGCGACAGCTTCAGCGGAGGCCCGGCTACGAGATCGACGTCGAGAAGGTGCTGCGGGCCTGCGCCAAGCACGACGTTGTCGTCGAGATCAACGCCCACCCGTGGCGGCTCGACCTGGACTGGCGCTGGCACCAGGCGGCGCTCGAGTTCGGCTGCACGGTGAGCATCAATCCGGACGCGCACTCGATCCCGGAACTTGACCACATGCACTGGGGCGTCGAGATGGCCCGGAAGGGCGGAGTTCCCGCCGACCGGGTCCTGAACGCGATGACGCTTCCGGAGATCACGCGCTACCTTCGCCAGAAGCGGCGCTCGCTGGCCCGCGCCGCTTGATGCCGCCGAAGCAAGATTTCTCGCTGCAGGGAAAGGTGGTGGCGGTCGCTGCCGATCGCGGGCACCACTTCAGCAAACCAACGCAGGACCGCATAATCCTGGTGGAGGGCCAGGGCGTCGAAGGCGACGCCCACGCCGGCCCGTTCGTCAGGCACCGCTATCTGGCCCGCCGCCGGCCACGCCTGCCCAATCTCCGGCAGGTCCATCTGATCCCGGCCGAACTCTTCGCGACGCTACTTAAAGCCGGCTTCGAGGTCGGCGCCGGCGACCTCGGCGAGAACATCAGCACCGCCGGCTTGGCCCTCGAGCGGATGCCGCTCGGGACGCTCCTCGAGTTCGGACCCACGGCGGTTGTTGAGCTGACCGGCCTCCGCACGCCCTGCGTTCTGATCGACCGGTTCAGGGCGGGCCTCAAACGGCACGTGCTCTCGTCGGCGGAAACGGGCCCTGCGTTCAAATCCGGAGTGCTAGGCGTGGTCCGGGCCGGGGGACCGGTCGCGGCTGGCGATATCGCGCGGGTTTGCCTTCCGTCGTCCTCGTTTCGGCCTTTGCCGGCCCTGTAGGAACCCTGCCATGGCCCGAAAATCGACCCTGCCTTATCGCCTGCAACCCATGCTGGCCACGCTGACGGATGCGCCGTTCGACGATCCCGATTGGGTTTTCGAGGACAAATTCGATGGTTTTCGTATGGTCGCGGAAATCCGGCGTGGTCAGGTCGCGCTCTACAGCCGCAACGGGAAGATCATCAGCCACTCCTACGTGGAGGTCGCGAAAGCTCTTGAAGGCGTGAAGATGGACGCCGTGATCGACGGCGAGCTTGTCGCCATCGGCAAGGACGGCGCATCCCATTTCCAGTTGCTCCAGAACGCCCTGCGCCATGAGGCCAAGCTGTTGTACTGCGCGTTCGACCTCATGTTCGCGGACGGAGAGGACCTGCGAGCGCTGCCGCTCCTGGAGCGCAAGAAGCGGCTAAAGGCTATCCTGCCGCGACACAAGCTGATCGCATTCAGCAACCACCGCAAAGGCGAGGGGACGAAGTTCTTCGCAGAAGCCGAGCGAAGGCATCTCGAAGGCATCATGGCCAAGCGCGCCGACAGCCCGTACGCGTCCGGACGCCGGACCGCCGACTGGCTGAAGGTGAAGACCGCGCAGCGGCAGGAGGTCGTGATCGCCGGCTTCACGGCGCCGAGGCGAACCCGGCCGTTCTTCGGCGCCCTGGTGCTGGCGGTACGGGAAGGCCATGGGTGGCGGTACATCGGCCACGTCGGCACCGGATTCAGCCACCAAGTTCTCGAGGAGCTTCACGGCAAGCTGGTGAGGCTCAAGACAGGCAAGTCGCCTTTTCCCGCCAAGGTAAAGGATGAGCAGGTCACGACCTGGGTACGTCCTTCGTTGGTCGCGGAAGTGAAGTTCGCGGAGTGGACTAGCAAGGGCGAACTGCGCCAGCCGGTCTATCTCGGCCTGCGGTCCGACAAAAAGGCCATGGACGTCGTTCGCGAAAAGCAGTGGTCTCGAAAATAGTGCGCGGGACGCGCCTACGGCCTGTTCAGCCGGCCTCGCGCTCGGATGCCGAAGGCCAAGGCGGCAGGGGCGGCAACCCGAGAGCCTTGCGTACAGGTCCGAACGACCTCCGGTGAGCTGCGCATGCACCAAGCCTGGCGAGAGCTTCGTAATGAGCCGGCACCGGGTAGCCCTTATGATCCGCGAAGCCGTAGCCGGGGTGGAGGACGTCGAGCGTCCGCATGACCCCATCGCGCTCGACTTTCGCCAGGATCGACGCAGCAGCGATGCTGGCGGACTTGGCGTCGCCCTTGATGATGGCCTGCTGGGGTAGGTCGATTTCCTTCAATCGCTTCGCGTCGATCAGCAAGTGCTGCGGCGTCAACCCTAGCCCCCGGACCGCACGTTGCATGGCCTGGATGCCCGCCCAATAGATGTTGATCGCGTCGATCTCCTCGACCTTCGCGAAGGCAACACACCAACTCTCTGCCTTTTCCTTGATCTCCTTCGCCAGTTCCTCGCGAGCAGCAGCGTCGAGCTTCTTCGAGTCGTCGATCCCCGCTATCCGCGTGCCGGGTTTCAGGATCACGGCGCCAGCCGAGACAGGTCCGGCGAGAGGGCTCATTCCGGCCTCGTCAACGCCTGCCACGGCATGATGGCCGCTTTCCCATAAGGAGGTCTCGAAGCGCAGCATCTTGCGGAGGCGCTGCCCTTCCGATCTGTTTTCGAAGCGACGCTTATCGATCGACGCCAGGATGGCACGGGCTCCCGCGCGGCTGTCGGCGCGCAAGATCTGCTCGACGCTGGCCTCGAGTGGTCGTTTCTCGACGACATAGCGCTGACGCAACACATCGAGCGAATATTGGGACATAGCGGCCTTCGCACAGACTAATTGGGAAAGCGTGTCCGTAAACTTTGTGGCGATTGTCTGAAGTTAGGCTTTGCCGCCATCGTCAGCCTGCGCAGCGCCCCGTCGAGAGGAACCACCGACTGTAGCTGGGGGCCAGTATTCTGCGCGGCTACTGATCTGCATCTACGACCCGACGATCTCCAAACGGAACCAACCGCTGTCTTCATTTCTTTTAGAAGGGAGTGGAGCCTCGATCCTAGGGTGCTTCCGAGGGACAGGCCCATGCTCCGAGAGACTCGCAACGAAGAACAGGTTCTGGACCGCACCGCCGAGGTCGCAGCCACCATTGCGGAAGAAGGCCTTTGCTATGTCAGCGACTCCGCGCCCGGTTACACCCGCAAGCGCACGGGGACTACCTTCAGCTACTACGACAAGGACGGGAAGCGCATCACCGATGCGGCCGTTATCCGACGCATCAAGTCCATCGGTATCCCGCCGGCCTATGAATCTGTCTGGATCACTCTCCGACGCGGTCACATGAGCCGTCTCTGACGCCGCCGGGCGGGCCTCCATGACCTCGAGCACGGCCCGCCCTTTGGCGGTGATCTTCCATACTCCGCTTAGACGTTCGACGGTCGCTGTTTCGCGTGGATACCATCGAAGACGAGGGTGAATTGCTGGGCCTCTATCACGGACGAGGCGACGCGAACAAAGCCCTGAAAACGATCGCGTACGCAAATGAGCGCAGATGATCTCGGGATAGACGCGTCGCAAAGGGCTGCCGCGCCGAGCGAGGACCGCCGACTTGAGGCTCCAGCTCGGATTAGGAATCGCAAAGCGGCGCCGAGTTCACCGGCCTGACGATCGCCACCCGCGTGCGAGCGCGAGTGATCGCCACGCGAAGCAGCCGCCGGCTTTGCGGAAATGGTGCCTTCTCGTTCCGATCATCGAAGAAGGATGACTTGAATGCGCCCTCAACTAGGATCACCCCGTCGAATTCTTTTCCTTTTGACTTGTGGATGTTCATCACAAGCACGCCTTGGGGCTCCAGCTCAGCAGAGATGAGGCGCTCCTGATCGAGCACCTTCTTCACCAGCACCGTCGCACCGGCGTAACCACCTGTGGCGACCCAGGAATCCGCAAGGCCCTGGCCCAAGGCGTCCGTCGCGCGGAACAGTCGGACAAGCCGAACCTGGCGCTGAATCTCGACGAGTGCTGGCGTCTGCCCGAGCACTCGGCTCGCCGCGCGCCAGTCCTCGACCGGATCGCCGACCAATGCCACGCCAGCCTCGACCGCGGCGACGATCTCCTTGGCTTTCTTTGTCTTTAGCTTGCCACCACTCGACACGGCAACCGCCGCCTCGCCGAACTGGCGCGCCAGGTCCTTTGCCGCCTGGGTACCATCGGTCGCCGCCTTCAGCCGGTAGTAGGCAGAGACGAGCCGCAAAGTCTTCACTTGGGCCTCCCCAACTTCCTTGCGAGGCCACTCCAGGACCGAGGCGAGCACCACAGCGGCAGCAGCCGACAGCTCGGGGTCCCAAACCACCTCATGCGCAACCGGCTTCAGGGTCTGGTTCCTGTAGGTGTGCTCCCGACCCAGCAGAGCGGAGATGTCCGAAACGAGCGGGTTGCTGCGTGTCAGCACCGCGATCGTCGGCCGTTCGACCTTGGCTTTCGCCAACTGACTGAACATCCAGATCACCGCTGCATGCACCGTGGGTTCAAAACCTCGGGGCGGATAGCTGTGCTGGGTGACTTCCTTGCAGGCGGAGGGAAGGCTGGTGTTCTTCATCACCGCGTCCGCGAACGCGAGAATGCCGCCGTTCGGGCTCCGATGATTGTCGCCGGCCAGATCAACAAGCTTCGGCTTCAAGAATGCCTCGGCCTTTTTTAACCGCAGCGGATCCACCCTGGGGTCATACTGAAAAATGCTTTGATCCGGGTCGGCGAGGCAGAAGATCGTCGTCACCTGAGACAGGGCGGCGATGATGCGCCATTGGTCGTCGTCGGTGTCCTGGAACTCGTCGACGATGATCAAGGGGTATTTGCGGCCGAGCAAAGTGCGCACCGCGCTACACCCCTCGACGATGTCAGCCATCGCCCCGGCAAACTGGTCGAACGCGAATATACCTTCGGCCTTGGCCCGCCGCACCAGTTCTTCAGACCAGTCGCCGTCGAACTCGGCCTTCTCGATCCGCTCGATGTCTGGATAAGCGATCCGCGCCTGAAGCCCGTTGAGCAAACGCCCGTGGGATCGAAGCCCTTCCAGGCAGAATGAGTGATAGGTCTGGACCTCGATCACGCGGCGCTCATCGCGGTTCAGGATCAGCTTACAGCGAGTCATGACCTGCCGGACCGCAGCGCGCGAAAAGCTCAGAAAGAGAATCGCCTGGCTGGCTGCCAGCTTGGCAATGACCTGCTTCGCCTTGAGCAGAGAAATGGTCGTCTTTCCGGACCCGGGGCCGCCTGTCACCAGCAGGTGTCCCGGCTCCGCGAGGATATCGAGCCGCTTCTGGTCCAGATCGATTTTCAGGACAGGACTCCGAACAGATCCTCATCTTCCTTCGGCGTCGGCGGCTTCATCGCGGCATCGATCTCCAGCAGCACCTTCTTGATCGTCGCGGGTAGCTCATCGCCTGACTGACATTGCCTGATGAACAGTGCCGTGTAGCCGTAGGCGTCGCCCTTGCGCGCCTTGAGGACTTCGAGCGCCAACGCGCGGGCCGTGGCTTCGTCGTCAATCACGGCGTCATACACGCCGCAGTGGCTTGGATAGTCATCACGCGCGCTCGCCGCTTCGAGAAACCGGTGATGGACCTTCGGGTCGGTCTCAGAAACAAGGAGGACCTCGATGCCTTTGGTTGGCGACTGCCAATGAGCGACATAGTCGCCAAGCTTCGTTGTCATATCCGCGGTGCGCGGTTTGTTGGGCTTGTCGTAGAAAGCAAACGCGGGCTTGTTGAGCGCCTTGAAGACCGGGCCGTACTTCGGCACCGCGCTCTCGCTGTCGGCATCGAAGAGAGTTATGCCCGCGAAATCGAGATGCATGTAAACATCGGCGCCCAAAGACCGTTCCAGGATCGTTGAAGCCTCCGGGAATAGCGCAACCTCGGAAGCCCCCTCAACGACCAGCACGCCACGGCCAAGGATCGCCTCTGCGAATTGCCGGCGTTCGGTCTTGAAGCTCTTCGTCTTGAAGTCCCCCAGGTCGATGGGCGCGCCTTCGAGCACGCCGTTCGGCTGACGAGAAAGGATCACGATGTCCTGGGGCTCAAACTGCTCGATCACATAAGGCGAATGCGAGGTGACGATCGCCTGCCCCATCTCGCTGAGCACGAAACGACTGACCCGCCTCTGTGTGTGAGGCGGCAGCGCAATTTCCGGCTCCTCCATCGCGAAGATGACCGACTGCTTTTCCTTCAGTTCAGCAATAACCGTTAGCAGCGCAAACACCAACAGGTTGATCGAACCGGTCCCGAGCCGCGCAAACGGCACGCTGTGGCCGACAGGCTCGGCGGCGATAAACAACCGCACGACCTCGCGCAAGTTCTCCCGCGTAAGCTCTGAGGCGAAAAACGCTGTCGCTGCGTCACCTGGCGCCAGGGACACGAAGCGCGCCATGCGCTCGCGAATGTCGGCCCGAATTTGTTTGAGCTGAGGCACCTCGCCAATCGGCGGCTTCATTCCCTGCAGTCGGTCGAGCGTGTCCTGCCACATGTCCGCCAGCCCCGTCCCGCCGAGGCGCAGCACGGTGTCGAGCAATGACCCACGCTGAAGGCTAAGCGCCCGCGAGCCGGTGCGCAGCGTGCGAAGGAAGACGAATCCGCAAAGCCGTTTGTGATCCCGACCGAACAATCTGCGGCCAGCTCCCAATGCCAGCTCAGCCGCTTCGTCGTCATCAAGAGGCTCAATGGGGTGGTCGAAGAAGGTGTTGCCGACGAAGTCGTCCTCTGCCTTGTCATATCGGCCGATGAACACGATGGGCAGAGCCCAGCGCTTCTGCGCTCCATCTCCATCTGCCGGTCCGCCAGCGCCCTGATCCGCGAAATCGCGGGTAACGTCATCCCACCGCCGAAGGTGACGGTGAAATCGAAGCTCGGCCTCCTGTGGAAGATCCATCAGCACGGCCTCGACGCGGACCTCGATCGGCTCCTTCTGATCGTCGAGATACCGGGCGCAATGAAAGTCATGCTCGTCGATCACCGGCCGGCGATAGAGCCGCTCGGGCCCCAGCACGAGGTCGAGCGCCTCGCAAACGGTCGATTTCCCGACGTTGTTGCCGCCGACCAGGAGTGTGTGCCCCGCCAGATGCACGACACCATAGGCGACGCCCCGGAAATTCGAGATTGTCAGACGCTTTACTTTCACGTGGTGCAGCCCCCAGTGAAGCCAGTGTAGTCCCCCTCGCCCTTGGCAACCTACCCGGGAAGTCGACATCGAAACCATACCCACCGTCGTCTGATCCAGCACTGGTTGCGGCTGGCGGGCCGGCGAGCGGGTCTTAGGCGCCCGCCCACTGCGAGAACAGCGCGTCGGTCGCATGGCGAAGGGACGAGGCGTTGAAGCGATTGCGGGACCGACGAAGGCAGAAGTACGCGCCCACTTGATGTCGGTCCTCAGACGCCTCGAAATCGACTGACATTGAGGCCCGAATCGACCCGTCCGGTGGTACACAGCGGTGGTCACAAATCGCGGCCGGGCTATTTTGGAATCCTTGGTTTTTCAGCGGATTTCGCGCTATCGCAGCCTAACGGAGGAGATTCCCACTCTCTCCGCCGCCCTGCAACCTTTGATAAAGGGCGGACCTTCGAAGCGCAGGCGGACAAATGGCGAGAGCTTGGCTTTGCCGCTTCGCGAGGTGAGGGACCTCGGACCTGTTCGTCGGTCTCGGGATCAGCGGCTACTTTGAGGCGGCAGTGCCGGAGGTCGCGGCTTTCGGATGAGTGCCTTTTGCTCTTTTTGGCAGGCCGCGAGTAAAGCTTCCGTCCAAAGCGCCATCCCCTCTGCTTTCAGTGCAATGCGCTGAGACGAGTTGTAGTGGATCTCCGTGACTGGGGCCATTCGCTCCCTCTCGGGCATGTCGTCGCGAGGGAGCTTATGCCCAAGGATCGCGGAGGCCGCGCCGCCCAGGCGCTTGTCGTCTAGAAACTCTCCGAGCGTCCGGCGGATATCGTGGAGCGTCCAGGGCCGAATGCCGTAGTACGCGAAGAGATCGACGCGCTCCTTGGCCTTCTTCGCCGCTTTCGGGCCGGGCTTGCCGGGACGGTCCGGCTTGTTCTTACTGCGATGGTCGAAGACTCTTCCCTGCAGGCGATACATCAGGAGATTGAGGGCGGACTGAGTGATGCGCTCGTTCGACTTGCGGCCCGAGAACATCCACGCCGACTTTCCGCCGGAGGCCTTGTAGTAGCGGTCCAACACTTTGAGCGCATCGGGCGGCACCGGAAGAGCATGCGGCCTGCCTCCATCCTTGCCCCCCTTCATCTCCTCGGCAGTCCAGTTCGCGATCTTCCACCCGGGAAGTTTCGCCTTCTTCTCCGGTGAAAACAGGCGATCGGGCCGCAGAACCAAGAGCGACCCGGTTCGTTGCGCGGTGAGCGCTGCTGCCCACAACGCGCCGACTGTGCCCGGGTAGGTCTCATGTTCATTATCGGACAAATGCCTGAACGTGTCCGCGATCACCATCGTGCGCGCGATCTCCTCGATCTTGGGAGTGTGGTGTCTGATCTTCCACTTGTACTTGACAGACCATCTCTCCCACCAGGCGTGCTGGACCTGGTCGAGGCCAGCCTTGGCCGGGTGATACCTCCATGCCCAGGTCAGCATCTCGCGGCCCTGGCGGACGGCGCGATGCACGGTCGAGGGGCGGTACGCCGCAAGCATTCTGTCCCTGACGACTTCGAGGTCGGCAGCCGCCAGTTCGGCCACTGGACGATCGTTGAGTAGGGTGAATTCGGGCAATCGTAGGTAACGCGCGTAGCGATCCCGATACTTTTCCTTCAAGTCGGGTAGCTTCTCCGAGAGAAACTGCTCGGTTAGTTGCCGCCACGTCCAGACGGAGTAGACTTCGCCCTTGAGTCGACGCCGCCCGAGCTCCGAGTTGTCGTCGGCGATCTCGTCCGCGGTCTCCCATTCCAAACTGTCGTCGTAGCTCTTGTGCCCGTTGAATCCGTGCGAACGAAGCTTCACCAGCGTCTCCACGAAGACCTTCAGATCGCGCCCCCGCTTGGCCGCTTCGCGTGTCCTGTGTGCGATGTACCTCGCCGTCGGGAGAGGAACTTCAGCGCAGCGCCCGATCTTAATGGTACGGTCGCGACGGCGGATCAACCAGGCCGCGTCGGTTTTGGTGATGCGCAGCGTCAGACCAGCGCACTCGGTGTCCCGCCACTCGATCTCGCGCGCTTTAGCCGAGGGCGTCCGGGACATCTTGATCGCCATCTGGACATCCAGAGGCGAGATAGCCTTGCTTCTTCGTTCGTAGTGGACGCCGGGCATTCAAGACCTCTACAACAATTCTACAACGCGTCCTGAAAACGCTGAGGTTTTGGAATTGATACGCAAATGGCCCTTAAGATGCAATTAATAAAGCATATTCAGGGGCTTATCGCTTGGATGGAGGGGCGGTGAATGAGCGGAATGGCCCTTCCCAAGCTGCATACGAGGGTTCGATTCCCTTCGCCCGCTCCATTCAAAAATTGATGGCCGCTGATTTGGCGTGTTGGATGTTTCTCCGACCCCTGGCCACGTTCATCTTGGCGTATCCGGAAGCATGAAGGGGCCGAAGATCCGCCAAATGGCGTCGGTCTCCCCAGCGTCGGTTAAAGTGGCCAATTTTTGGCGATGGCAATTCTTGGTGATGTAACGGATCACCGCTCGCGCTGCATTTCAGAAGGAGCGGCTTATTCATCCCGACGACACGAGATCACCCTGAGGGATGCTATGCGCTCTCGCAGTTCGGCGCGGCTGCGTATCGTGAAAGACTGCTGGCGCAGTTTTGATTGCCTGTCGTGCAGCGGCGCAGCCAACGACGCTCAATCTGATCCTTCATCTGATCCTTCGCGGCTGCATCAAGCGTTCGTCATCTAGGGCACTAAACTTGCCTTGGACAGCAGGGACTCATTGGTGCCGCGTTTCTGTTTCTGATTGTCGTGCAAAACATTCGGACCCGGCCTGTTGCCGGGCAAACGGAGGCATTGATGACGAATTCAGCACCTGTTTTCACCGCTGGCGGTGGCAGCGACGATGCGTTCACGCGCGTGTCGACCAGCGCAACCGGGGCGCAGGCGGATGGCGCGAGTGTCCAGGCAGCGTTCTCGCCCGACGGCACGAAAGTGGCGTTCGCATCCTATGCCGACAATCTGGTGCCCGGCGATACCAACGGTGCACCCGACGTCTTCGTGAAGGACCTTTCGACCGGGGCGATCACGCTCGTGTCGACCGATGCCAGCGGGGTTCAGCTGGGTGGCTACCAGCCGATTTTTTCGCCCGATGGCACAATGTTGGCGTTCGCAACGGGCGCCGACATCTTCGTGAAGGACCTGGCCACCGGTGCCCTCACGCGCGTATCGACGAGTGCCAGTGGGGAACAGGCGGACGGCTTATCGACCACCAACCCGATATTCTCGCCTGATGGCACCAAGGTTGCGTTCTATTCCGATGCCGACAATCTCGTGCCTGATGATACCGACCACGTGCGCGACATCTTCGTGAAGGACCTGACCACTGGCGCGATAACGCTCGTGGCGCCCAGTCCATACAACGGAGGACCCGGCGGCGGCGGGCTTGAGAATGGCTTTACCTTCCCCCCCTCGTTCTCACCCGATGGCACCAAAATCGTGTTCGGGTCGGCCACAGTGCGCGGCGACACCACCGAGATCTACATCAAGGACCTTTCCACCGGGGCCACCACACTGGTGTCGGAGAGCGCCAGCGGCGCTCGTGGGGATCGCGGCAGCTTCGACCCGGTGTTCTCGCCAGATGGCACCAAGGTGGCGTTCTATACCTTTGCCGACAATCTTGTGCCGGGTAGTTCTAACAACCTAATCGGCAACATCGTCATTAAGGATCTGACCACAGGCGCGGTCACGCTGGTATCGACCGATGCCGACGGAGTCCCGCAGAACAACGGCGAAGCCCAGAAACCCGTGTTCTCGCCTGATGGCACCAAGATTGCGTTCTATTCCAGTGCCACCAATCTCGTGCCGGGTGTCAATGCCGATCAGGTCGTCTATGTGAAGGACTTGGCCACGGGTGCCATCACGGCCGTCTCGACCAATGGGGGCAGGCCGTGGGAATTCGGGGGCGGCAGCCGGCTTCCCGTGTTCTCGCCTGATGGCACCAAGGTGGCATTCGAGTCTTTATCCAGCATTCTGGTGCCGGGCGATACCAACCATACCTACGACATCTTTGTAAGAGATCTTACTACGCGTTCCTTCACCGCAGCGAAGCTGACGGACAATGGCGCTGCCCATGTTTCGACATCGCAGGCGGGTTTCTTTGCCGGTGCCCACACGGTCGCGGTGGCACCGCAAGACGGCAATCTCGGCACACTCACGGCCACCATCGACGTTGCCGATGGCAAGGTGACGTGGAGCTATGATGTCTCTCATGCCAACATCGCTCCGCTCGCGGCCGGACAGACCCATACCGACATCTTGATCTTGGTCCTCGACGGCTTCTACGGGACACAGGGCATCACCGTGACGCTGACGGGAATCGATGATGCGCCCGTGATCAGCTCGGGCACGACGGCAAGCTTCGCGGAGAATGGCTCTGGCGTCGCCTACCACGTCGCGGCGACCGATGTGGACAGTCCCGCGCTGACCTATTCGCTGTCCGGCACTGACGCGGCTCTGTTCGACGTGTCGGCGACGGGCGATGTGACGTTCAAGTCCGCGCCCGACTTCGAGGCGCCGAAAGACGCGAACCACGACAACGTCTACGACGTCACCGTCGCGGTCAGCGACGGGACAGAGATCGCGACAAAGAACGTCGCGATCACGGTCACTGACGTGAATGACACCAGCGGCGGCGGTGGCGTTCTGACGGTCACCGGCTCGACCGGCTTCACGTCGATTGATCGGGCAACGATCAATATCAGCGTGACCGGCAATTTGCACGAGACCGGCCGCGCCGGTGTGATCAGCAACAGCACGATCAACAATCTCGGTTCACTGAGCGAAACCCAGGCGATGCTCGCCTTCGTGAACGATACGATCGCCGGCGGTTCCCTCGGTGCGATCGTCGCCAATGGCGGCACCATCACCTTCGACAACGTGCATCTGGACGGGACGTTGCTGGATGCGACATCAGGCGGACTCATCGAATCCGTTGCAGGCAGCGCCAACAGTTTCAACAATGTGACGCTCAAGGCCGGCGCCGTGTTTGACGTCAGTGCCGCAAGCGGTCTGTTTGTCAGCGGCACGCTGAACAACGGCGGCAAGATCGAGTTCTTCAATTTCGCGAAAGTCATCCTGACCGGCGACGCCACGATCATTGGCAATGGCGAGATCAAGCTCGATCCGGGCTCCTCGATCCTGAACAGCGGTGCGCATCACACGCTCGACCTTGACGGCGGCACGATCGACGGCGCCGGCACGATCGGAAACGGAGATCACAGCCTCACCTTGGATATCGGCTTCTCCGGCACGCTCGAGGCGAACGGGTCCCAGCCGCTTGCGGTCAACACCGGCAATTCCGTCACCAGCAGCGGCCTGATCGAAGCCGTGCATGCCTCGCTCGATTTCGACGACGCCGTTTTCAACACCTTTGGAACGATCACCGCCGATCAGGCCGGCACGATCGACTTCAAGAATGGATTGACCAATGGCGGTATCGTCAATGTGCACACCGGCAGTGAGGTGGATGTTTCGGGCAACCTCGTCAACAACGGCACTGTCCTGGATAGTGGCGTGCTCAAGGTCGATAATTTAAGCGGGACTGGCGCTGTCAACGTCAACAACGGGACATTGGTGGTCACTGGCAATCTAAGCAGCAATGTCGTTCTGACGGGTACGGACTCATTTGTCTTCGGACCCGATGCCAAACAAACATCCGGCGTCATCTCAAACTATACGCCAGGCACGACGCTGGTGCTGGATGGCTTCGACGCCAAGGTGAACGCGGCCTTCGACACTCAGACCAATATTTTGACGCTGACCGATGCGGATCATCATGCGATGACGCTTCACCTCGCGCCCGGATCCCTGATCCCGCAGGCCCACGGCGCGGCGCCGGATTTTCTGGTCTAGCGAATTTCCCCAAGGACACTTTGCCGAGCCCGCCATGTCCAGGCGGGCTGTGGCAATTCGCCAGGGAATTTGCCGCGCAAAAATTCTAATATATTAGCTCTTCGCATCCGGCATGCGCGCCCCGCCCGGCTTAAGCTTCTCCCGCCCTGATGGGTGCGGTCCTCCTGTCGGGCAATATTCGGATGAAAGCCATGGACCAGCAGAAACTCGACCGTGCGATCGGTCGTCGCTTGAAGACGTTGAGGACGCAGGCGGGCATGACGTTGAACGAACTCGCGACGCGCTCCGGTGTCAGCCGGGCCATGATCGGGAGGGTGGAGCGGGCGCAGAGCAGCGCCACCGCTGCGCTGCTCAACAAGCTCTGCGCGGCGCTCGATGTCACCCTCAGTGACGTCGTCGCGCTCGCCGAGAAACCGCCGGAGCGATTGATGCGGCTTGCCGACCAGCCGCTTTGGCGCGATCCCGACAGCGGCTACCGGCGGCGTCATGCCTCGCCGCCGGATGCGGCGAGCGGCATCGAGATCATCGTCGTCGACCTGCCGGCCGGAGCGCGCGTCTCCTACAGCCCCTGGGGCCGCAACGCGTTCACCCAGCAGCTGCTGATGCTGGAGGGTGCGGTCTGCGTGCATATCGACGCCAAGACCGTGCGGCTGCGCGACGGCGATTGTCTCGATTTCGACGTGATGCGGGCGGTGACCTTCGAGAACGAAACCAAACAGGATGCGCGCTACGTCATCATCACGCGGCGCGGCACATCGTACGGGAAAATGTGATGTCGCTAATCGTGCGGGATGCCACGCTGGAGGATGCCGAAGATATTTTGGCCATCTACAATTACGCCGCGATCAACACCACGGCGGTGTGGACCGACGGACCGGCCGATCTGGATTCGCGGCGCGAGTGGATGCGCGCACGGCAAGCGGCCGGCTATCCCGTGCTGGTTGCGATGAAAGGCAGGGACGTCGTCGGCTTCGCGTCATTCGGCGATTTCCGCCCCTGGCCCGGCTATCGCCACACCGTGGAGAATTCGGTCTATGTCGGCGTGCAACATCATCGGCTCGGCGTCGGCCGCAGCCTGATGGCCGCGCTGATTGAGCGCGCTACCGCGCTCAACAAGCACACGATGGTCGCCGCGATCGAGGCCTCGAATTCCGCCTCGACCGGGCTGCACGCGTCGTTCGGCTTTGCCGAGGTTGGCCGCATGCCAGAGGTCGGCTGCAAGTTTGGCCGCTGGCTCGATATGGTTCTCATGCAGAAGCGGCTTTCAAGCGGGGTGAGGCCGTGACGATGCAGGTCCGCACCGGCGACACCTTTGATCCCCGCGTCATTGCGCTGCTCGACCATCACGTCGCGGCTGCGCGGGCGCAGACCGCGCCGGGCAGCGCCCATGCGCTCGATCTCGCTGGGCTGCGCGCGAGCGACGTCGCGTTCTGGACCGGCTGGGACGGCGAGACGCTGGTCGCCACCGGCGTGCTGAAGATGCTCTCGGCCGACCATGGCGAGGTGAAGTCGATGCACACGCTGCAAACGACGCGGAGGCGCGGCTTCGGCGGCCAGATGCTCCGCCACATCATCGCTGAGGCCCGCGCGCGTGGCTCGCAGCGGCTCAGCCTCGAGACCGGCTCCTGGGATTATTTCAAGCCCGCGCATGCGCTCTACCAGGCGCACGGTTTTGTGCTCTGCGGCCCGTTCGAGGGCTATGTCGAGGATCCCAACAGCCTGTTCCTGACGCTCGACCTGACCGGCGGCTGAGGCCGCGCGGTGTAACCCGGGCCCGAAAACATCGCCCTGCGCCTCAAAATGAGTTGCGTACCTCAAAACACCTCGATAACCTTCAGCCATGGCCGATACTCTCACCGCGACCGCGCTGACGCTGAAGGACATCGCCCGCGAGGCGGGTGTCAGCCTTGCGACGGTCGACCGCGTCCTGCACAACCGCCCGGGCGTGCGGCCCGATACGGTCCGGCGCGTCAAGGCGGCGATCGAGCGCAACGCCTTCCAGCCGCACGTCGCCGCCGCCGAGCTCGCCCGCAGCCGTGCCCGCCGCTTTGCCTTCGTGATGCCGGCGGGGCCGAACCCCTTCATGCAGCAGATCGAGGCCTATCTCGGCGAGATGTCGGCCTGGCTCTCAGCCCGCCGCCTCGGCGTCGAGGTGGTCACCACGGATGTGTTCGACCCGTCCGTGCTCGCGGCCTCGCTGGAGGCGCTGTCCGGCGATTACGACGGCGTCGCCGTGGTGGCGCTGGACCATCCGGGGGTCCGCGCCGCGATCAACGATCTCGTCGACGCGGGGACCAGGGTCGTGACGCTGGTCTCGGACGTGCCGTCCTCGCGTCGCCACCATTATGTCGGCATCGACAACATCGCGGCGGGGCGCACCGCCGGCGCGCTGGTCGGTCGGCTGGTTGGCCAACGGTCCGGCAAGGTCGCGATCGTCGCGGGCTCGCAGGGCCTGCGCGACCATTCCGAACGCATCTTCGGCTTCAGCCAGGTGATGGCGTCGGAATTCCCCGATCTCAGCGTGCTGCCGGTGCTGGAAGGGCGCGACGAAGACGGCCGTTCGGAACAGGTTCTGGCGCAGCTGCTCGGCAGGCATGCTGACATTGTCGGCCTTTATAACGTCGGCGCCGGCACGCAAGGCGTCGCCAAAGCGTTGAGCGATGCCGGCCGCGGCAAGCAGGTGGTGTTCGTCGGACACGACGTCACCGCACTGACGCGCCGGCTGCTGTTGCAGGGCGTGATGGATGCCGCGATCTCGCAGAACCCCGGGCATGAAGCGCGCGCCGCCGTGCGCGTGCTGCTCGCGCTTGCGCGCGGCGAGCCGATCTTGCGCGAACAGGAGAAGATCAGGATCGACATCGTGATGCGGGACAATTTGCCCTAGGGGCAGGCGGATTTTCAGAACGGTCCGTTGTGGAAAGGGCGACTCTGAGATCGCGCACCGCAACAGGCGAAAGGGAGGATAGCGTGTATCTCGGTATCGACATCGGCACATCCGGTGTGAAAGCGGTGCTCGTGAGCGAAACCGGCGCGATTGTCGCGACGGCCGCGCGCGAGCTTGCGCTGTCGCATCCCGCGCCGCTGTGGTCCGAGCAGGATCCCGACGCCTGGGTCGACGCGGCGGTTGGCGCCGTCGACGATCTCGCCGCCCGCCATCCGCGCGAGGTCGCGCAGGTGCGCGGCATCGGGCTGTCCGGCCAGATGCATGGTGCGACGCTGCTGGACGAGGATGGACGGCCGCTGCGCCCCGCTATTCTGTGGAACGACGGCCGCTCGCACGCCGAATGCGTCGCGCTCGGGCGGCGCTGCCCGTCGCTGCACACGATCGCGGGCAATCTGGCGATGCCCGGCTTCACCGCGCCAAAGCTGCTCTGGGTCGCGCGGCACGAGCCGCAGATCTTCGAGCGCGTGGCAAAGGTGCTGCTGCCGAAGGCCTATGTGCGTTATCGTCTCACCGGCGAGATGGTCGAGGACATGTCCGACGCCGCCGGCACGCTGTGGCTCGATGTCGGTCTGCGCCGCTGGTCGGCGCTGCTGCTGCATGCCGTCGGGCTCGATCTCCACCACATGCCCCGCCTCGTCGAGGGCAGCGAGGTCAGTGCAGTGCTCGCGCCGGAATTCGCGCGGCGCTGGGGCACGGCGAATGATGTCGTGATCGCCGGCGGTGCCGGCGACAATGCCGCGAGCGCCATCGGGCTCGGCGCGATCGCGCCGGGCGATGCATTCCTGTCGCTCGGCACATCCGGCGTGGTGTTCCGCGTCACCGACCGGTTTGCACCGGCACCGGCTTCGGCCGTGCATGCGTTCTGCCATGCGCTGCCCGGCCTCTGGCATCAGATGGGCGTAATGCTGTCGGCCGCGGCTTCGCTGGCCTGGCTCGCGGGCGTGATGGAGACGCCGGCCGCCGCGCTCCTGGCGCCGCTCGGCGAGCGTGTCGACGGACCGAGCTCCATAAAATTCCTGCCCTATCTCGATGGCGAGCGCACGCCGCACAACGATGCCGCCGCCAGCGGCACCTTCGTCGGCCTGCGCGGTGCGAGCGGGCGCAGCCAGATCGTGCAGGCCGTGCTGGAAGGCGTCGCCTTCGCCGCGCGCGACAACCTCGCGGCGCTGAGCGCGGCCAGCGGGCCAATCGCGGAGGTCGATCTCGTCGGCGGCGGCTCGCGCTCGCCGCTGTGGGCGCAAATCTGCGCCGATGTGCTCGGCATTCCCGTCCACCGCGTCGAGGAAGGCGAGGTCGGGGCCGCGCTCGGCGCCGCACGGCTCGGCCGGCTCGCCGCCACCGGCGAAGATCCCGCGGAAGTGTGCAAGCGCCCGCGGCGGCTCGCGAGCTTTGCGCCCCGCGCATCCGTCACTGCGGCCTATGACGACGCCTATCGGCGATGGCGCGAACTTTATCCTGCGTTGAAGGAGAGTCTTAAGTGAACGCACCAGCAAAATTCTTCGATGCAAGCGCCCCTGTCGCCTTCGGCGGCAAGGATGCGGGAAACACGCCCGCCTTCCGCTGGTACGACAAGGACCGGCTCGTGCATGGCCGCAGGCTCGAGGATCATCTGCGCTTTGCGGTCTGCTACTGGCATTCGTTCTGCTGGCCGGGCGGCGATCCCTTCGGCGGCGAGACCTTTCTGCGCCCCTGGCATCAAGGTGCTGATGCGATGGCGCAGGCACGCGCCAAGGCCGATGTCGCCTTCGAGCTGTTCCGCCTGCTGGACGTGCCCTTCTTCACCTTCCACGACGTCGATGCGGCGCCGGAAGGCACTTCGCTCAGCGAGTCCGTCGCCAATCTCAACGCGGTCGCCGATCTGTTCGAAGCGAAGATGGCCTCCGCAAAAGTCCGCTTGCTCTGGGGCACGGCCAATTTGTTCACGCATCGCCGCTACATGGCGGGTGCCGCGACCAATCCGGACCCCGAAATCTTCACCTATGCCGCCGGCCAGGTCCGCGCCGCGCTGGAGGTGACGCACCGGCTCGGCGGCCAGAACTACGTGCTGTGGGGCGGCCGCGAGGGCTACGAGACACTGCTCAACACCGATCTCGAGCGCGAGCTCGACCAGCTCGGCCGCTTCATCTCGCTGGTCGTCGAGCACAAGCACAAGATCGGCTTCAAGGGCCCGATCCTGATCGAGCCGAAGCCGAAGGAGCCGACCAAGCATCAATATGATTTCGACGTCGCCACCTGCTATGGCTTCCTGGAACGCTACGATCTCCTGAACGACGTCAAGCTCAACATCGAGCAGAACCACGCCATCCTTGCCGGCCACTCCTTCCATCACGAGGTCGCGCTCGCCGAGGCGCTCGGAATCTTCGGCTCGCTCGACGTCAATCGTGGCGACGATCTGCTCGGCTGGGACACCGACCAGTTCGCGATGAACGTGCCGGAGCTGGCTCTGGTGTTCCACGAGATCCTGAATCGCGGCGGCTTCACCTCGGGCGGGCTCAATTTCGACGCCAAGATCAGACGGCAGTCGATCGACCCCGACGATCTGATCCATGCCCATGTCGGCTCGATGGATGCCTGCGCGCGCGCGTTCCTCGCCGCCGCTGACATGCTCGATGCCGGCGCCCTCACCGCACCGCTCGCGCAGCGCTACGAGGGATGGGCGGGGCCCGAGGGCCGGGCCATTCTCGGCGGCCAGCGCTCGCTCGCCGAACTTGCCGACCGTGCGCTCAGCCCCGGCTTCGATCCGCAGCCGCGCTCGGGGCGGCAGGAATATCTGGAATCCCTGGTCAACCGCTACGTCTGAGGAACGCCGTCGATGACAAAGGCTGAAGCGACACCGGTCCTCGAGCTGACCGGCATCGGCAAGGAGTTCGGCGCAATCCGCGCTCTGCACGGCGTCGACCTGCAGGTCCAGCCGGGCGAGGTCGTCGGCCTGATGGGCGACAACGGCGCGGGCAAGTCCACGCTGGTCAAGATCATCGCCGGCAATTTCCGTCCCAGCCATGGCGAGATCCGCTTTGTTGGCAACGCGGTCCATTTCAACCGGCCCATCGATGCCCGCGCCGTTGGCATCGAGGTCGTCTACCAGGACCTCGCGCTCGCCGACAATCTGACGGCTGCTGCCAACGTCTTCCTCGGCCGCGAGCTGAAGCGCAGGTTCGGCCCGCTCGCACTGCTCGACCACAAGGCGATGGCGGCGCGTGCGCTGGAGCTGTTCGGCGAATTGCGCTCGGAGACGCGCCCCGACGATCTCGTCAAGCAGATGTCTGGCGGCCAGCGCCAGGCGGTTGCGATCGCGCGGACGCGGCTGTCCAACGCGCGGCTGGTCATGATGGACGAGCCGACCGCCGCGATCTCGGTACGCCAGGTCGAGCAGGTGCTCGGCCTGATCCACCGGCTGAAGGAGCAGGGCGTCGCCGTCATGCTGATCTCGCACCGTATGCCCGATGTGTTCGCGGTGTGCGACCGCGTGATCGTCATGCGTCGCGGCGAGAAGCGGGCCGACAAGCCGATCCACCAGACGTCGCCCGAGGAAGTCACCGCCCTGATCACTGGCGCGAAGGAGGCGGCGTGATGGCCATGCCCTTGGAATCTCCGATCAGCTTCACCAATGTCGGCCGGATCAGATGGTGGCAGCGCGGCATCTTCGCCTCCCAGACCGGCTATGTCCTGCTCGCGCTGGCGATGCTGCTGGTGGTGATGCATTTCGCCAGCCCCTATTTCTTCACCGAAGGCAACATGCAGAACGTGGCGAAGAATTTCTCCTTCATCGCCATCGCCACCCTCGGTGTCACCTTCGTGATCATCACCGGCGGCATCGATCTGTCGGTCGGTTCGATGATGTGCTTCTCGGCCATGATCACCTCCATGGTCATGACCGAGTTGTCGGCGCCCGGCTCGCCCGCGGGCTCGCTGTTTGTGCATATGGCCGCTGACGGCAAGACCGTGCTGGCCAACGTGCCGGGTCTGATCCTGCTGATCTCGATCCTCGCGGGGCTCGGCGTCGCGCTGATCGCGGGCCTCGTCAACGGCTTCTGTATCGCCGTGCTCGGCCTGTCGCCCTTCGTCACCACGCTCGGCATGCTCTCGATCGTGCGTGGGCTCGGCTACGTCGTCTCCAACGGCCGCGGCAGTTTTCCTGGCGGGCCGGACGCTGATTACTTCTACGCGCTCACCTCGGGCGATGTGCTCGGCGTGCCGGTGCCCTTCATCTACCTCGTGGTCCTCGCGCTGGCGATGGCCGTGGTCCTGCACCACAGTTCGTTCGGCCGCCACGTGTTCGCGCTCGGGGGCAACGAGAAGGCCGCCGAACTCACGGGCATACCGGTCGTGCGGGTGAAGATCGAGGTCTATGTGATCTGCGCGCTTGCCGCAGGGCTGCAAGGCATCATCATCTCCGGCTGGCTCGGATCGGCGCCCGCCAACATGGCGACGTCCTACGAGCTCAACGTGATCGCGGCGGCCGTCATCGGCGGTGCCAATCTCGCCGGCGGCATCGGCGGTCCGTTGGGGGCCATCGTCGGCTGCGTGCTGCTGGAAGTGATCCGCAACGGCCTCGTGCTGGCACAGGTCAGCTCCTACTGGCAGCAGACGCTGGTCGGCGTGATCATCATCCTGGCCGTGCTGGTCGACCGCATCCGCTCGCGGATGATCTGAAATGACGTCGTTCCGGGAGGGCAACGAAAATGTCGCCTGTCCGCTCCCCGGACGATCTTGAGAGGACGGGCGCCAAATAAGGGTGGAGGAAACAATGAGGAAACTTCTTCTTGCCGGCATCGCGGTCGCGATGATGGCGACGCCGGCGTTCGCCGCGAACTACCGTTTCGTGATCGTGCCCAAGGCGATGAACAATCCGTTCTTCGACTTCGCGCGCGACGGCTGCCTGAAGCGTGCCAAGGAGCTTGGCAACATCGAGTGCATCTACAAGGGGCCGGTGGAGCATGAGCCGGCGACGCAGGCGCAGATCATCCAGGACTTCGTCACCCAGAAGGTCGACGGCCTCGCCATCTCGGTCGCCGACGTTGCGGCCATGACCAAGTCGATCGAGGCGGCGACCGCGGCCGGCATCCCCGTCATCACCTTCGATGCCGATGCGCCTGGCTCCAAGCGGATCGCCTATATCGGCACCAACAACAAGGAGTTCGGCGTCGCGCTCGGCAAGGAGCTCTTGAAGCTGCGGCCCGACGGCGGCAAATACGCGATGGTCTCGGGCGGTCCGGGCGCCAAGAATCTCGCCGAGCGCGTCGACGGCGTCCGCGAGGCGCTGAAGGGCTCGAAATGGACCGAGGTCGCGGGCTCGCCGACCTTCTGCAACGACGATCCGGCGCTGGCGGTCCAGCAGATGACGGATATGCGCACCGCAACGCCCGACCTCGCCTCGATCGTTCCCATCGGCGGCTGGCCGATGTTCGCCCCCGAAGGCTTCAAGGCCTTCGCCTCCAGGAACAAGAAAGACATCGACTCCGGCAAGTTCACGCTGGTCGTCGCCGATACGCTGAAGATGCAGCTCGAACTGCTGCGCGACGGTTACGCCAATGCGCTGGTCGGCCAGCGTCCGTTCGAGATGGGCGAGAAGGCGATGGATACGCTGCTCGCCATCAAGAAGGGCGAGAAGGTGCCGGAGATCGTCTATACCGGCCTCGATCTCGTGACCAAGGATAACGTTGCGCAGATGTTGAAGTAGGAGCGTCGCCAGCCCCGTGCTCCTGCGAGCCTCTCCCGCTTGCGGTTTCCGCAAGCGGGAGAGATGATTGGACGGTTGGAAGGAAGACTTTTGGAAGGCAATGGGAATGAAACGGTCGCGGCTCGGCTCCCTCGACGTCACCTCAATCGGTCTCGGTTCGGCCCCGCTCGGCGGATTGTTCACCGCCGTCAGCGATACCGATGCGTTCGCCACGATCGAGCGCGCCTGGTCGGCCGGCATCCGCTTCTACGATACCGCGCCGCTCTACGGCTTTGGCCTCGCCGAACGGCGGATCGGCGCTTTCCTGCGGCAGCAGCCGCGCGACTCCTACGTCATCTCGACCAAGGTCGGTCGTCTGCTGCGCGCGCCTGATGGCGCGGCCGCCGAGGACGCGCACTACAAGGGTACGTCGCGCGAGCGGCCGGTGTTCGACTTCTCCCATGACGGCGTGATGCGTTCGGTGGAGGAGAGCCTGACGCGCCTTGGGCTCGACCGCATCGATGTCCTGCTCGTGCATGACCCCGACGATCACTATGACGACGCCGTGGCCGGCGCCTTCCGCGCGCTCCAGCGCCTGCGCGCCGACGGCACGGTCAAGGCGATCGGTGCCGGCATGAACCAGTCGGAAATGTTGGTCCGTTTTGCCCAGGCCGTTGCGGTCGACTGCTTCCTGCTCGCCGGCCGCTACACGCTGCTCGACCAGGGCGCGCTGGATGCGCTATTTCCGGTCTGCCGCGAGAAGAACATCGGCATCCTGCTCGGCGGCATCTACAACAGCGGCATTCTGGCCAATCCGCATCCCGGCGCGAAGTTCAACTATCAGGACGCCGACGCGGCGCTGATCGCGCGTGCGCTCGAGCTCGACGAGCTCTGCCGCAAGCACGGGACCGAGCTGAAGGCCGCCGCGCTCCAGTTCTGCATGGCCCATCCGGCGGTCACAATTGCCGTGCTGGGCGCGCGCAACGCCGCGGAAGTTTCCGACAACATCGCGATGTCGGAGAAGGCGGTGCCACAAGCCTTCTGGCAGGAGCTGCGTGCGCGCAAACTCGTCGACGCACGCGCGCCGTTGCCGGGCGGAGCGTGAGGGCATGATCATCGACGGCCATCAGCATTTCTGGGATCCGACGCGCGCCGACTATCCCTGGATGGACGCGCCGGAATTGGCCTCGATCCGCCGCGCCTTCGGCCCCGCCGATCTCGCGCCGCTGTTGAAAGCAAACGGCATCGACGCGAGCATATTGGTGCAGTGCCGCTCCGCGCTGGAGGAGACCGAGGAATTCTTGCGGATCGCGCATGCGACGCCCTCGGTGATTGGCGTCGTCGGCTGGGCTGATCTGACGGACGGTGCGCTTGGCGACACGCTCGACCGCTTGCGCGCTTCGCCCGACGGCGACAAGCTGGTCGGCATTCGTCACCAGGTGCATGACGAGGCCGATTCGGACTGGTTGTTGCGCGAGGACGTTCAACGCGGCCTCACCGCAACGTTCGCCCGCGATCTCGCCTACGATTTTCTCGTCCGCACCCGCGAACTGCCCGCCGCGATCGCAACCGCGCAGGCCTTTCCGCAAGCGCGTTTCGTGCTCGACCACGCCGCAAAACCGCCGATCGCCGACGGCGGCAGCGCCGAATGGGCCGATCGCATCAAAGCTCTCGCGGCCTGCGGTAATGTCTGGTGCAAGATTTCGGGCCTGGCGACGGAAGCGGTGTGGAGTGACTGGGATGCGGAGCGGCTGTTTCCGTTCGTCGAACATGCCGCAACATGTTTTGGCGAGGATCGCCTGATCTTCGGCTCGGACTGGCCGGTGTGTCTGCTTGCCGGGAGTTATGGCGAGATCAAGGGGGCGCTGGAGGCGAGTTTGACGAGGCTCGGGCCGCAGGTTCGCGAGAAGGCGTTTGGTGTGAATGCGAAGGCTGCGTATCGGTTGGCTTGATTGCAGTCGATGCGCGCTTCTTTCTTCCTTCTCCCCTTGTGGGAGAAGGTGGCGCGAAGCGCCGGATGAGGGGTATGCCTCCGCGAACTCAACTCTCAAGATTCTCGCGCGGAGAGATACCCCTCACCCCAGTGAGCCTGCGTCTACGAGCGGAGATGCCCTCTCCCGCAAGGGGAGAGGGCACAGCAACGGGCAGTGTCGTCACGCGCCCGCGGGCACCTGGTCCAGAAATCCCGTGATGCTCCTGATGCGGCCGTCCTTCAGCACGGCGAAATCCGTCCCCTTGATCGGGCTGTCGACACCGTCGGGACCAAGGCCCCACGAAAAGCGGACATGCTCGCCGTAGCCGTTGGGCTCGCCGATCAGCGTGAACTTGAAGTCGGGAAAGCGCTGCTGCACGCCCGCGATCAGCGCGTCGATGCCGTCCCGGCCGTCGCCCTTCATCAGGGGATCGACATAGCTCGCATCCGCCGTCCAGTTCTCGCTGAGCAGTTCGCGACGGCGGCCTGCGGTGCGCTCGTTCCAGAGCTCGATGTAGCGGCGGGCGATGGTGACGGGGTCGGTCATGGTGTTCTCCTTCGATGGCGCCGTGTTCGGCTGTCTCGACTATCGAAGGTTCGCACGCGCAGATCGATTACCTCGGAGGTCATGCGCACGCAGAAAAGAAGCGCGATGATGCTCTCATCGCGCTTCGGACGTTCGCAACAATTTCAGCGCGAATTTACTTCGCCGCGGTGACCATGATCTCGACGGTGTACTGAGCCGCCGCGAGCTTGGCTTCGACAGTGGCGCGAGCCGGGGTGTTGCCGGGCGAGACCCAGGCGTCCCACACCGCGTTCATCTCGGCAAAGGTCTTCATGTCGGTGATGTAGATCGTGGCCGAGAGCAGCTTCGACTTGTCGGTGCCGGCCTTGGCGAGATGGCTGTCGATCGTCGCCAGGATGTCCTGGGTCTGCTTCGTGACGCTTTCACCGGCGGCCTTGTTGGCGACGACGCCGGCGAGATAGACGGTGTTGCCGTGCACGACGACCTGGCTCATGCGCGGGCCGGTTTCGAAACGCTGAATGCTCATTGGGGGATCTCCTGGTGGGAATGGCGGCCCTGTCTAACCCAGCGCCCCCAGCTCTGCCACCCCAGGCACGCATGCGTTGCCGGGCACGCATGCGTTGCCCGCTGATGCAAGCGTCGTTCACGGAAACTGACTGAAAAACGACCAGATCGTCTCGGCGCCGTCGATGTCGCGGTTCTGCGGCCCGAGCAGGCTGGTTGCAACCTTCGGGAAGCGGGCATCCGGAGCGAAGCCGGGCATGCGGTGGCCGCCATGGTTGATGCGATAGAGCACGACGTCGTGCCCTTTGGGACAGCGTGAGGAGATCCGTGTGACCGTAGACTGATCCGCGGGCGCCTTCTCGGGCAAATCGGTCACCTCGGCGTCGTCGGTCTCGCAACCATTGAGCTTGCGCCAGAAAGCCAGCGTCTCTTCGGTGGACCAGAACCCGTCTGCGGCATAATAGCTCGATCCCCGTCCTCCCTCGTAGGGGACCAGCGGGTCGGCCGTGCCGTTGATGAGCAGCATCGGCAACGGCCGCGATGGATGGCAGGTGACTGCGGCCTCATCCGTGAGATTCATGATCACGCTCGCGCCCGCCGCAAACAGATCGGCGCGCGCGCAAACCAGCGTCATCGCCATGGCGCCGCCATTGGAGATGCCGGCGACATAGACCCGCTTCGGGTCCGCCGTGCCGTTCGTCACCAGCGTCTCGACCAGCTTTGCGATGAAGGCGACGTCGTCGGTGCCCTCGGGCGGGCCACGCAGCGCCGGTCCAGCCTTCGTCCGCGCATCGGCCCAGGCATGGTTGAGGCCATCAGGAAAGACCACGGCAAAACCCTCGCGCTTCGCGACCTGCGGCCACGCCGTTCGCGCGACCATGTCAGCGCCGCGCTGGGTCTTGCCGTGCAGCACGACCACGAGCGGCACCAGCCGCTTCGCCGGCAGTTGCGCGGTGTAGGATCGCTTCACGCCGTTGACGTCGATCGTATCGGCGGATGCGGCCGAGGCTGCGGCCAATGCCGCAAGAAGCGCCCCGATCTGCATCCACCTCCGCATGATCTAGCCCACGGCCTTCGCCGCGGCGCGGCCGGCATTGCGGCCCGAGAACAGGCAGCCGCCGAGGAAGGTGCCTTCCAGCGAGCGATAGCCGTGCACGCCGCCGCCGCCGAAGCCTGCGGCTTCGCCGACCGCATAGAGGCCGGGAATGACGCTACCCTCGCTGCCGAACACGCGCGAGTCGAGATCGGTCTCGAAACCGCCCAACGTCTTGCGGGTGAGGATGTTGAGCTTGACCGCGATCAGCGGCCCCTGCGCGGGATCGAGGATGCGGTGCGGAGAGGCGGTGCGGATCAGCTTGTCGCCGATATAGCGCCGCGCATTGTGGATGTTCATCACCTGCGCATCCTTGACGTAGGGATTGGCGATCTCGCGGTCGCGCGCCTCGATTTGCATCCTGACGTGCTCGAGCTTGAGGAGGTCGCTGTCGGCGAGCTTGTTCATGGCCGCGACGAGATCCTCGATCTTGTCGCGTACGATGAAGTCGACACCATGGCTTTTGAATGCCTCCACCGGCGCCGGCGCGCCCTTGTTGGTGGCGCGGCGCAGGGTCATCCGCCAGCTCTTGGCTGTCAGATCGGGATTCTGCTCTGAGCCCGACAGCGCAAATTCCTTCTTGATGATGCTCTGGGTCAGGATGAACCAGGAATAATCATAGCCGGTGGACATGATGTACTGGAGCTGGCCGAGCGTGTCGGAGCCGGGAAACAACGGCGCCGGCAGCCGCGTGCCTGTTGCGTCGAACCACATCGAGGACGGGCCGGGCAGGATGCGGATGCCGTGGCGCGGCCAGATTGGATTCCAGTTCTGGATGCCTTCGACATAATGCCACATGCGGTCGCGGTTGATCAGCCGCGCGCCCGATTTCTCGGTGATGCCGATCATGCGGCCGTCGACATGCTCCGGCACGCCGGAGATCATGAACTTCGGCGGCTCGCCAAGCCGCTTCGGCCAGTTCTGCCGCACCAGCTCATGATTGCCGCCGATGCCGCCGGACGCCACGATCACGGCCTGCGCCTTCAGCGCGAACTCGCCGACCACGTTGCGCGACGAGCTCCTGCCACGCTCGACATTGTCAGGGGCGAGCACGGCGCCGCTGATGCCGTCCACCGTGCCATTGGTGATGGAGAGCGCATCGACGCGATGGCGGAACCTGAAAGTCAGCCGGCCGCTCTTCATGGCCTCGCGCGCGCGGCGCTCGAACGGCTCGACGATGCCGGGGCCGGTTCCCCAGGTGACGTGGAAGCGCGGCACCGAATTGCCGTGGCCCATCGCGTCATAGCCGCCGCGCTCGGCCCAGCCGACCACCGGGAAGATGCGATGCCCCATCGCGCGCAGCCAATCGCGTTTCTCGCCCGCCGCAAACGCCACATAGGCCTCGGCCCACTGGCGCGGCCAGAAATCCTCGTCGCGGTCGAAGCCGGCGGTGCCGATCCAGTCCTGCATGGCAAGGTCGAAGGAGTCCTTGATGCCGAGCCGGCGCTGCTCCGGCGAATTGACCAGGAACAAGCCGCCGAACGACCAGAATGCCTGGCCGCCGATCGACTGCTCGCCCTCCTGGTCGACCACGATCACGCGCTTGCCCGCGTCGGCAATCTCGGTTGCGGCCACCAGTCCCGATAGTCCCGCACCGACGACGATGACGTCTGTCTCTTCAGCCATAGGTTCCCCCCTGTAGTTACCCGGGATTGAAGCCAGCGGTTGCAGCTGAGATCAAGGGTGTGGCGCATAAGGCATCGTTAACTTGTTCCGCTTTGGGATTAGGGCCGTCCGACTGCAGCGCGGGCGCAACACTGGATTTGAATTTGTTTTGAGCCAGCCGGCGTGCCTAGACAAAACCACGGTTAGGACGGACGCTAGCAACGCATCACCACCTGACACGCAGATTCGAATTCGACTGGGGCGGGGGACAATGAAGTTTCTGACGGGGTTGCTCGCGGCGGTTCTCCTGATCGCGGGCATGGGGGCTTCTCACGCAGTGGTTCGGATTGCGGATGACCGCGGTGGCCGGATCGGAACCTACGTCGACAGGTACCAGGATCTGCGCCAGTCAGGCGACACCGTCATCATCGACGGCCTCTGTGCCTCGGCCTGCACCATCGTCCTCGGCGCCATTCCGCGCGACCGCATCTGTGTGACCTCGCACGCGACCCTCGGCTTCCACGCCGCCTGGGATTTTGGCGCCAACGGCCGTGCGGTGACCAACTCCGAAGCGACCCAGATGCTCTATGCGATGTATCCCTCGCAGGTGAAGCGCTGGATCAACCAGCGCGGCGGCCTCACCCCGCACATGCTCTTCCTGAGGGGCAAGCAGCTCCAGGCCATGTACAAGCCCTGCTACCTCGACGCGCAGGCCTCGACCAACCGACCCCTGCGCCGGGCTCTCCCGCAAGCGGAAGAGCTGGAGTCCGCTCGGGGCCAGCTGCTTCGCTGACGTCATCGGCGCGATCTGACTCCGGGAAGTATTCCTTGGAACACCCGCGGCGCTTGCCCGGGCCCGGGCCAACACCTATTTGAATGGCAGGGAACCGGGGCCTTCGCCCCGATCGTTGTCATGGCTCAACCACTGCACCCGGCCCAACCGCTACAGGACAATTCGCCCACTGCCGGCCGGCTGCCGTTCGTGCTGCTGTTGGCTGGCGCGGGGATCGGCGGTCTGGTCGTGCTCGGCGCGCTGGCGCTCTGGTTCCACTACGGCAGCCAGGTATTCTTCGAAATGATCAGGACCGGCTTTGCCGCCTGCTTCTGACCTGCGACAGGAAGTTTTCCGCTCATGAGCTCCACTGCCCGTCCGCTGGTGATCGCGACCGCCTTCGCTGCAAGCCTCGTCGTCGGACTGCTGATCGTGTTCTGGGCGATGGGCGGGGTCAGCAAGGTGGCGCAGCCCGCCGCGATCGGCGGCCCGTTCCAGCTCACCGACCAGCACGGCAAGGCCGTCACCGACAAGAACCTGAAGGGCAAGCCGACCCTGATCTTCTTCGGCTATACTCATTGCCCCGACGTCTGCCCGACCTCGTTGTTCGAGATCTCGGAGGTGCTGCGCGCGATGGGCAAGGATGCCGACAAGGTCAATGCCGTCTTCATCTCGGTCGATCCCGAGCGCGATACGCCGGCGACGATGAAGGACTATCTGTCGAGCTTCGACCCGCACCTCGAAGGGCTCAGCGGCGACCCCGCCGAGACCGCCAAGGTGATCACCTCCTACCGGGTCTATGCCAAGAAGGTCCCGACCAAGGACGGTGACTACACCATGGACCACACCGCGCTGATCTACCTGATGGACCGCGACGGGCGGTTCGTATCGCCGTTCAACATGAAGCGGACGCCGGAAGAGGCCGCGGCCGATTTGAAGCGGTATCTCTGAGGGCCCTTTCGGGCGCAGTCCTCTCCACATCGTCATGGCCGGGCTTGTTGTTTAGCCCGGACAGATCACTGACGGGTGTTCGGAGACATAGCTGACACATCAACATTGGCTGGATTGGTCCGATTCGGGAGGCCGTCCATGCCTTGGAGCGAGGTGTCAGTGATGGATCAGCGCCACGAGTTTGTGCGGCTGGCTTTGCAGGAGGGCGCCAACCGGCGCGAACTGTGCCGTCGGTTCAACATCAGTCCTGACGTCGGCTACAAGTGGCTGGCGCGCTGGCAGGCCGGCGATCGGGAGCTGGCCGACTGTTCCCGGCGCCCGCATGCGATGCCCAAGCGGAGTGAGGCTGCGGTCGAGGCAGAAGTCCTGGCTGTACGCGACAAGCATCCGGCTTGGGGAGCACGGAAGATTGCCCATTGCCTGAAGCGGGGCGGGCAGACGGTGCCTGTGCCATCAACGGTGCACCAGATCCTGTGTCGGAACGACCGGATCAAACCGAGTGAGAATGCGCCGCCCAATCCGGGCCACCGGTTCGAGAAGGAAGCTCCCAACCTGCTGTGGCAGATGGACTTCAAGGGTCACCTGCCGCTCGCCAATGGGACGCGGTGCCATCCGCTAACGATCGTCGACGATCACTCGCGCTACGTGCTGTGCCTGAAGGCATGTGCCGACGAGCAGCGCCTCACCGTGCAGAATCACCTGTCGACGACGTTCCGCTGCTATGGCCTGCCGGAGGCCTTCTACACCGACAATGGCTCACCCTGGGGCGATACGTCCGGCATTCGTTGGACCGGACTGAAGGTGTGGCTGCTCAAGCTTGGCGTCAGGGTGGTGCACGCAAGGCCATGCCACCCACAGGCCCGCGGCAAGAACGAACGCTTCCATCGCACCCTGAAGGCCGAGGTGTTTGCAATGCGCCGCTTCCGAACTCTCCCGGAAGTCCAGCGCGCCTTCGACGCCTGGCGGCCGGTCTACAATCTGGAGCGGCCTCACCAAGGCCTCGATATGCAGGTCCCTGCCGATCGCTTCCGGCCAAGTGCTCGCCCCATGCCGGCCCGCGTTCCGAACGTCGAATACGACAGCGGCGAGATCGTGCGCAGGGTCTCATCGACAAGACCCTACATCTCCTTCAAGGGACACTTCTGGAAAGTTCCCCAGGCCTTCGCCCGCGAACGCCTTGCCATCCGGCCGCTGGATCGTGACGGCCACTACGGAATCTTCTTCGCCAGCTGGCAGGTCGCATCGATCGACTTGACCAATGGCCAACCTGTCAGTGATGTGTCCGAACAGGTGTCAGCCATGTCTCCGGGCTAAACACTTGTCCCGGCCATCCACGTTCTTCGGGGGGTGCTAATGTTCGTGGATGCCCGGGCCTTCGCCTCGCCGGATGGGCTTCGGCCCCGCAGGCGGGACAAGCCCGGGCATGACGGCTGAGAGACCTTTACCCATCCCGCAATCGGCGCTCGCGTTCCCGGCGGGATGGTCTATAACGCCTTCCGATCCCAACGAAATTCGTTCATTTCCCGCCGATGGCCCCGTCGCGACAGGCAAAATCGTCCAAAACCGTGCGCCGCGTCCTGACCGGGCTGGTCGCCTGCGCATGTCTGCTCGTAGGCCTGCCCGCCGCAAAGGCGCAGGCCCCGGCCCCGGCCAAGCAGCCTCCGGCAGCGCCCCAGGCCACGCCGCAGGTCGCGCCTCAGGCGGCCCCGCAGGCTGTGCCCGGCTTCTGGGACCCGCGGCGGCGGCCGGAGCGGCCCGACCTGTCGCGCCTGACCGTGATCCGCTTCCTGACCGAGACCGACTATCCGCCGTTCAACTACACCGGCGCCGACGGCAATCCGGCCGGCTTCAACGTCGATCTCGCCCGCGCGCTGTGCGAGGAGATCAAGGTCACCTGCACGGTGCAGATGCGCCGCTTCGAGACCCTGGTCGACGCGCTCTCCTCCAACCGGGGCGATGCCATCATCGCCTCGATGGCGGTGAGTCCGCAGCTCCGCGTCCGCGTTGATTTCACCGATCCCTATTACCGCGTGCCGGCGCGCTTCGCCTCGCGCAAGGACGCAGTGATGCCGGAGATCCGGCCCGAATATCTCGAAGGCAAGAAAGTCGGCGTCATCGCCGGCTCCGCGCACGAAGCGTACCTCAAGGCGATGTTCACCGACGCCGAGCTGCACCCCTATCCCAACGACGATGCGATGCGCGCGGCGTTGCGCAAGGGCGAGGTCGATTTCATCTTCGGCGACGCCATCTCGCTGGCGTTCTGGATCAACGGCACGGATTCCGGCGATTGCTGCGCCTTCTCCGGCGGCCCCTTTGTCGAGAGCCGTTTCTTCGGCGAGGGCATCGGCATCGCCGTCCGCAAGGGCAACGACGTGCTGCGCCAGGCCCTGAACTGGGCCCTGTTCCGCGTCTGGGAGAAAGGCCGCTACACCGATCTGTGGCTGCGGTATTTTTCGGTGAGCCCGTTTTAGTGCCGTAGGGTGGGCAAAGGCGCGCTAGCGCCGTGCCCACCGTCTTTGGCAGTGGTGGGCACGCTTCGCTTTGCCCACCCTACGATTCCACGATAAAGGCGCTGCTACTTTTGCATTCTGCCCGGAAATCGCTATTTTCCGCGGCCCGGAGGCCCCTGAATGTCTGTCATCGATCTTGCCGCGAACCCGAGCGATCTGCGTGCGCTCGCCGAACAATCCAACGCCTGGCCGTTCGAGCAGGCGAAGGCCATTGTCGCGCGGCTGAAGAAAAGCCCGAAGGACGAGGTGCTGTTCGAGACCGGTTACGGCCCGTCCGGCCTGCCGCATATCGGCACGTTCGGTGAGGTCGCGCGCACCTCGATGGTGCGCCATGCCTTTCGCGTGCTCACCGAGGACAAGATCAAGACGCGCCTGCTGGCGTTCTCCGACGACATGGACGGGTTTCGGAAAGTGCCCGACAACGTCCCCAACAAGGAGATGCTGGCCGCGCATCTCGGCAAGCCGCTGACGCGGGTGCCGGATCCGTTCTCCAACGAGTACCCGTCGTTCGGGCACCACAACAACGCGCGCCTGCGCGCCTTCCTCGATCATTTCGGCTTCGACTACGAGTTCGCGAGCTCGACCGACTATTATACGTCCGGCCGCTTCGACGCGACGTTGCTGAAGATGTTAGCTGCCTACGACAAGGTGATGGCGATCATCCTGCCGACGCTCGGCCCCGATCGCCGCGCCACCTATTCGCCGTTCCTGCCGATCAGTAAGACCACCGGTGTCGTGCTCCAGGTGCCGATGATCCGGCGCGACGTCGCGGCCGGTACCGTGACCTATGTCGATCCGGACACGAACCAGGAAGTCGAGACGCCGGTGACGGGCGGCAACGTCAAGTGCCAGTGGAAGGCCGACTGGGCGATGCGCTGGGTCGCGCTCGGCGTCGACTACGAGATGGCCGGCAAGGACCTGATCGACTCCGTGAAGTTGTCCGGTGCGATCGCCAAGGCGCTCGGCGCCACGCCGCCCGAAGGTTTCAACTACGAGCTCTTCCTCGACGAGAAGGGCCAGAAGATCTCGAAGTCGAAGGGCAACGGCCTGACCATCGACGAATGGCTGCGCTATGCGTCGCCGGAATCGCTGTCGCTGTTCATGTATCGCGAGCCGAAGGCGGCCAAGCGGCTGTATTTCGATGTCATCCCGCGCAACGTCGACGACTACCAGCAGTTCATCGACGGCTTTGCGAAGCAGGATGGCAAGCAGCAGCTCGGCAATCCGGTCTGGCACGTCCACAACGGCCATCCGCCGAAGGGCGACATGCCCGTCACGTTCCAGCTCCTCTTGACGCTGGTGTCGTCGTCGAATGCGGAGAATGCCGAGACGCTGTGGGGCTTCATCGGTCGCTATCGTCCCGGCGTGAGCCCGCAAACGCATCCGAAGCTCGATGCGATGGTCGGCTATGCCATCAACTATTATCGTGACTTCGTGGCGCCGACGAAGCAGTTCCGCGAGCCGACCGAGGTTGAGCGCGCCGCGTTGCAGGATCTGCGCGATGCGCTGTCGCAGCTTCCGCAGGAATCCTCGGCCGAGGACATCCAGAACGTCGTCTACGAGATCGGCCGCCGCGAGCCGTTCCTCGACCAGGTCAAGAAGGGCAAGGACGGCCGTCCGGGCGTGACGCTCGACTGGTTCAACATGCTCTACCAGGTGCTGCTCGGCCAGGAGAAGGGCCCGCGCTTCGGCTCCTTCGTTGCGGTCTACGGCGTGCAGAACGCGGTGAACATGATCGACGGCGCGCTGGCGCGAAGTGCGTAATAGATGCCGTAGCCCGGATGTCGCTACGCTCATCCGGGCTACAGATTTGAAGCGCGCCTCAGATCGAGCGCAGCACGAAGCGCCGGTTGTCCTTCTGCACCGGGCGCGCGTTCATCGGATAGAGCTTTGCGAACGCAGCGACGTCGGGGGCTGACACCTGGATCGGGTCGGTCAGCAGCAGCCATTCGACGACCTCCGAACAGGGCGGGGTCGTCAGCGAGCCGGAGTAGCGGAAATAGCTCAGCCTGTGCGGCAGCATGGCGTGGGGATCGATCGCTGCATCGGCCTTCACCGCGGGGCCTTCCGCCGCCGGCATGGTCTTGACGATCTTGCCGAAGGCCGTGTTCGGCTTGCCTTCCGCCATCAGCACGCCGACCACGGCGAGCCCGCCGGCATCGTTGCGATGCACGAAGTGCGCTTCCATCGGAAAGTTCTTGCCGCCGATCATGTGCTCGCTCGGCCGGTGGAAGTGCACCTGGAGCAGCTTGTATTTGATATCGCCGAGCGTGAGCGTGCTGCCTTCGGCGAAGTTGAGCTGGATCGTGTGCCCGTTGTTGACGATGGTGTCGGCGCTCTTGCCCCAGTTCAGCTTCAGAACAGGCAATTGCGACTTGATCGTCCCCTCGATGTCGATCGGCGATTGCTGCAAGCCGACCGCGCAGGCCTTGTTCGCCGCGTCGATATCGCCCCATTTGGCCGGGCCGCCGGCGCCCTCGTAGCTCCAATGCGTGCCTTCGGCGGCAAAGGCCGGCTTGCACAGCGGACAGAGTGCGAGACCCGCCAGGGCCTTCAATGCGTGACGGCGATTCATCATATCCCCCTGCGATGAATTTGATCGGCAAAATCGGCCGCAACCTATGCGAGAGGGATGGTGAGTCGCAAGGTCGCCGGGGCGAGAAGCGGCGCGGCCGGCGTCATGGTGCGGTCACGACGCAATCACTGGCTCGCCCACACGATTCGCGCGATCCAGCCGACGTCGCTCGGCGCCATCGTATGCTCGGCCTGCGATGCATCGAGCGGCTGCAATTCCAGTGCCTTTGCCGTGCGGCGCTTCAGCGTCGCGACCGTCACGTCGCCCGCCTTGGTCTTCACCACCACTCGATCGCCTCTGCGGATCGGCGCGCGGGGCGAGATCAGGATGACGTCGCCGTCGCGATAGGCCGGGGCAAGCGCATCGCCGGAAATCTCCAGCGCAAAGGCGCGACTGTCCTCGGCGGTGGGAAGCGCAAGTTCGGTCCAGCCCTTGCCGGATGGAAAGCCGGACTCGTCGAAAGCTCCGCTCGCGCCGGCTAGCGCGAGGCCGAGCAGCGGCACCGATCGGCCGTCGCTGGCGTCGTCACCGGTCAACCCGGCAAAGGTGTCCATCGAGGAGCCGGCCGCCGCCAGCGCTTTCGCGATCGATTCGGTGGATGGCCAGCGCTCGCGCCCGTCGGGGGTGACACGCTTGGACTTGTTGAAGGTGGTGGGATCGAGCCCGGCCCGCTTGGCGAGGCCGGACGGCGACAGGCCGGCACGCTCCGCCAGCCGATCCAGCGCTCCCCAGATCTGGTCGTGAGTCAGTATCCTCTGCGCTTTGGCCTGTCTGACCATGGAAGGTCCAGCCCGTCGCAACTCAGGAAAACTGTCCTCAAATCAACCGGTTTTCCGTTTTTCGCGCAAGGGGTGGCGGGAGAAGCATTTTCAAGCGAAGCGGATACCGGTTCGCGTCAAGAAAACGCGTCAAAACAAGAATTTAAAGCCCCGTTCCGATTTCATCGGAACGGAAATGGCTCTAAGCCTTGAGTTCGGAGGGGGCGGCCATTACGGTCGCGCCCGGGTTTTGAGGACCCGCACGAGACGAAAAAACCCAAAAGACTCAAAGAGCAAACAGGGCTGCGTGAGCGGTGGTCAAGATCTACAAAATCTGTCCGGCCTCGGCCTGGCGCGAGGCGGAACGGCAGGGCGTCTACCGGGGCAGCGCGGACGATTCGCGCGACGGTTTCATCCATTTTTCGACCGCGCCCCAGGTTCCCGAGACCTTGCGCAAGCACTATTTCGGGCAGCGCGCGCTGTTCCTGGTCGAGGTCGACGGCGACGCGCTCGGCAGCGCATTGCGCTGGGAGCGCTCGCGCAATGAGGAGCTGTTTCCGCACCTCTATGGCGAGCTCGATCTCGGCGCGGTGCTGTCGGTGATGAACCTCAACATGCGCTCCGATGGCGGCCACGACGTTCCGGAGCTTATCCCGTGATCCGCGCTTTCGACGCCTTTTCGCTGCCGGTGCTGCGCTGGCTCGATCCGGAGGATGCGCATCGCCTCGCGATCCAGGGCCTGCGCTTCCTGCCGCCGGTCAAGCCGCGGCCTGACGATCCCAAGCTCGCCGTGCGCGCCTTCGGGCTCAACTTCCCCAATCCGATCGGCATGGCCGCGGGCTTCGACAAGAGCGCCGAGGTGCCGGATGCGCTGCTGCGGCTCGGCTTCGGCTTCGTCGAGATCGGTTCGGTGACGCCGAAGCCGCAAAGCGGCAATCCGCGGCCGCGGCTGTTTCGCCTGGAGCGCGACGAGGCCGTGATCAACCGCATGGGCTTCAACAATGACGGCGCTGAAGTCGCGCTGCGTAGGCTCGCGGCGCGTGCGCAGCACGGCGGCATCGTCGGGGTCAATGTCGGCGCCAACAAGGATTCGCCGGATCGCGTCGGCGATTACGTCAAGCTGATCGAGACTTTTGCGCCGGTCGCGAGCTATTTCACCGTCAACGTCTCCTCGCCGAACACGCCGGGCCTGCGCAATTTGCAGGAAGGCGCGCTGCTGGACGATCTCCTCGCCAGGGTGATCGACGCGCGCGAGCGGGTGCGCCAGAAGGCCGGCGACACGCCGGTGCTGCTCAAGATCGCGCCTGATTTGAGCCTCGCCCAGCTCGACGACGTCGTGCAGGTGGCGCGCTCGCGCCGGGTCGACGGCATGATCGTGGCGAACACGACGATCGCGCGGCCGAGCACGCTGCGCGAGGAAATGCGCGCCAAGGAGCAGGGTGGTCTGTCCGGCCGGCCGCTGTTCCGCCTGTCGACGCGCATGGTCGCGGAGACCTATGTGCGCGTCGAGGGCGCCTTCCCCTTGATCGGCGTCGGCGGCGTGGATTCCGGCGGCGCCGCGCTGACGAAGATCCGCGCCGGCGCGAGCCTGATCCAGCTCTATTCGTCGCTGGTCTACAAGGGCCTCGGCCTCGTCGACGAGATCAAACGCGATCTCACCTCGACGCTGCTGCGGACAGGGCGGGATTCGCTGTCCGAAATCGTCGGCGCCGACGCGGCGACACTCACGGCGGAAGACTGGCCGGGGATGTAGCCACCGTCCAGTAGCCCGGATGGAGCGCAGCGCAATCCGGGAATCTTTCCGCGAGCACGAAGACCCCGGATTTCGCTGCGCTCCATCCGGGCTACGAATCTACGATTTCGGAAACGTCACCCGATACAACGCAGGATACCTTGCGCCCTGCAAGCCGCCGCGCGCGACGTAGAACGCGATCAGCGCGCTCCACAGCCCGGCATTGCCGAACGATTGCAGCGCCCACCAGGCGCCGATAAAGATCGTGAACGATAACAGCATTAGATTGCGCATCTCGCGCGCCCAGGTCGCGCCGACATAGATGCCGTCGAAGCCGAAGGCGAACACGCCGGGGATCGGCGCGAGCACGATGAACGGCAGGAATTCGCGCGCGGCGCGGCGGACGTCCTCGCTCGCTGTCATGACATTGATCAGGTTCGGCCCGAACAGCGCGAACAGCACCGCGACGACCAGCGCGAAGCCGAGGCCCCACAGCAGCACCAGCCGGGTCGAGTCCGCAAAGCCCCTGGAATCACGCGCGCCAAACGTGCGCCCGCAGAGCTGCTGGGCTGCGTTCGCAAGACCGTCGAGGAAGAAGGCGCTGACCAGCAGGAAATTGTTCAGCACGGAATTCGCCGCCAGCGTGACGTCGCCGGCGCGTGCGCCCTTGGCGGTGAAGAACAGGAACACGGCGATCAGCGCCGCGGTACGGATCATGATGTCGGAGTTCACCGCCAGCAGCCGCATCAGTTTTGCCCGGTCGAGCAGCGTGGCAAGGGGCACCGCAAAGCCGCCATCCGCATAGCGCCGGCAGACGATCACGCCGAGCACGAAGCCAATCGTCTCCGAGAGCAGTGCGGCGATCGCCGCGCCCGCGATGCCGGTGTCGTAGACCAGCACCAGCAAGATCGTCGCCGCCATGTTGATGAGGTTGATGACGACCTGCAGCAGCAGCGCCGGATTGGCGCGCGCCTGCCCCACCAGCCAGCCGAGAACGACGTAGTTGGCGAAGGCGAACGGCGACGACCAGATCCGGATCATGAAATAGGTCTTTGCCGCGCGCGTGACGCCTTCGCTGCCGCCCATCAGGTCGAACAGCCCGGCGGCCAGCGGCAGTTGCAGCACGATCAGCGCGGCGCCGATCAGGCCCGCGACAATGAAGCCGCGCACCAGGATCACGGTCTGCTCGCGTGTCTCGCCCGCGCCGAGCGCCTGCGCCGTGAAGGCGAGCGTGCTCATGCGCAGGAAGCCGAACAGCCAGAACAGGCAGTCGAAGATGACGGAGGCCATCGCGACGCCGCCAAGCAGCGCGGCATCGTCGAGCCGCCCGATCGCGGTGGTCGAGACTACGCCGATCAGCGGCGTGGTGAGGTTCGCGACCATCGCGGGACCGGCGATGGTGAAGACCTGGCGGGAACCGATCCTGGGATGAACGGGCGCGTGCATGTCAGAACACGACCACCATGCCGTCTTCGGCGGCGAGATGCGGTACGTCGTCCAGGCGCGACAGCACGTCGTCGCTCATATGGGTGAGGACAAGCCGCTTGGCGCCGATGGCGGGGAGGTGCTGTTCCAAGGTCTTCAGGCTGAGATGGTTCTTGACCACCTTCTCGTACATATAGGCTTCCGCAATGAAAAGGTCCGCGCCATGCGCCAGCGGAATGAGCGCCTCCGTCCATTCGGTATCGGCGCTGTAGGCGAGCGTGCGATCTTCAACCTCGACGCGGTAGGCCAAGAACGGCCCGCCGGATTCGCCGTGCACGACCGGGTAGGGCGTCACATTCACCCCGCCAAAGGTTTGGCTTCGCCCGGGCGCGAGTTCGATGAGGTTCAGCTCGAAGCGCTGCTTGGTCTTCGAGGAGTGCTCGAACAGCGCCTCCATCACTTGGCCGAGCCGCGTCTCGAGGCCTTGCGGGCCCGCGATCGTCAGCGGCCGGGTCCGCCGCGAGAATTGCGCATCGAGCAGGACAAACGGCAGCCCGGCAAAATGGTCGCCGTGGAAATGCGTGATGAGAATGAGGTCGATCTCGTTGCGGTCGATCTCGAGTCGCTTCAACGACGGCAGAGCCGACGCGCCGCAATCGATCAGGAAGTTGGCCGCGCGCCCTGAGATGTGGAAGCAGGTGTTGAGCCTGCCGCCCGAGCCGAAGGCGTCGCCGCAGCCGACAAAGCGCAATTGCATCGGCTGCGGGCTCCCAAATCCTTACCTGTTGCGCGGCGCGCCGAAGACGCGCGAGAGCAGCCAGATCGGAACCACGATGACGGCGCCGAGCAGGAAGTAGCGCCACAGCCAGTTCACCGCGTCGAAGCCGAGATCCCACAGACGCTGGAACAGCAAGCGGATGCTGTAGATGATATTCCAGGGATCGAAGCCGATCGCGGCGAGCACGACGCCGACCAGGATCGAGAGCAGGACCAGGCGAAACGCGACCGCCAGCGGCGAGCCGCCGAGAAAGCGGTTCAGCCCATCGCTGCGGCCGGCCGGCAAATCTCTGACGTCTTGGACCATCTCAAACTCCTCGCGGGGATTCGACCCCATTATAGGTCACGGCGGGGCACATGGGGAACCCGCATTCCCTCGTCAATGGCTGTCGGCGGAAGCCGCAACCTTAATTGTTGGTAGGGATTCGTCAGCCTTCAGCATCTTTTCCAGCGTTTCCAGCCGGTCAGCCTCGCGCGGCGGCTTGTCCCAGCGCAGCCGGCTGATTCGGGGAAAGCGCATGGCGACGCCGGATTTGTGCCGCGGGGAACGCTGCAGCCCCTCGAACGCCACCTCCAGCACCAGCCCCTTGTCGCGCTCGTGCACGACGTGGCGCACGGGGCCGAATTTCTCGGTGGTGTTGCGGCGGACGAAACGGTCGATCTGCAAGAGCTCCTCGTCGGTGAAGCCGAAATAGGCTTTTCCGACCGGCACCAGCTCGTCGCCGGCTTCGCCCTCGGTCCAGACGCCGAAGGTGTAATCGGAGTAATAGGACGAGCGCTTGCCGTGGCCGCGCTGCGCATACATCAGCACGGCGTCGATGATGTGCGGATCGCGCTTCCACTTCCACCACTGGCCTTTTGGCCGCCCCGGCAGGTAAGGCGCATCGCGCCGCTTCAGCATGACGCCTTCGACGGCATCGGCATCTTCGCCCGCGCCGGCACTCGCGGGATCGGCGCGCGCCGCGGTCAGCGCCTGCCAGCTTGCGAACGGCACGGTGGGCGACAGGTCGATGCGGGGATCGTCGAGCTTGCCGATGAACGTCTCCAGCCGTTCGCGCCGCTCCGCGAAGGGCAGCTCGCGCAGATCGTTCTCGTCGTCGCCGAGCAGATCATAGGCGCGCAAATGGATCGGAAACTCCTTGATCAGCTTCGGCGAAACGACCTTGCGGTTGAGGCGCTGTTGCAGAACATTGAAACTCTGCACGCGGCCTTCGCGCAGAATCAGAAGCTCGCCGTCGATTGCGCCTGCGAGCCGCAGCGACGGCACGAGGTCCGGAAAGCTCCCCGTGATGTCCTCGCCGGTGCGCGAATAGAGCCGCGCCGTGATCTGCCCGTGCTCATCGCGGCCCGCCACCGCCTGCACGCGGATGCCGTCCCATTTCCATTCGGCGATGTAGTCGGCGGGATCGAGCGCGGCGAAATCCGTGTCCTCGATCGCGTGCGCGAGCATCACCGGGCGGAACGGCGCGGGATCGCGATTGACCGGCTTTTCGCCGCGGCCTTCCAGCCAGGCGAACAGGTCGAGATAGGGAGGGCTGAGCCCCGGCCAGATCAGCTCGACCTCATGCGGGTCCTTGTCGCCGAGCGCCGCGGCCGCGGTCTTCGCCAGCCGCGCGGAGATGCCGATGCGCAGCGCGCCGGTGACGAGCTTCAGCAGCGCCCAACGGCCGGTCTCGTCAAGCTCGTCGAGCCAGCGTTCGAGCTGCTTTGGCAGCTCGGTCTTGCCGAGCGTGCGCAGCGTGGTGACGACTTCGGTGAGGGTGGGGGGCGGTGGGTTGTTGTGGTTGCTTGGATGTGTGGACTCATGAGCATCCCGCCCGCGGTACCCCTCTCCCTGCCCCTCCCCCGCATCCGCCTTCGCTCTTCGAGCTACGGCGGACAAGAGGGGGGAGGAAGTATGTTCCTGATGCGAAATTGACTCGCCCGCGTTTATCGGCGTCTTGCTTGTCGATTGCTCCGCGCTCTGTCCCTCCCCCCTCTTGTCCGCCGAAGCTTTAGCGAAGGCGGATGCGGGGGAGGGCGGGGGAGAGGGGTGGCCCGGAAAAGACTTTCCGTTGCCGGGCACCCGCCGCGGCCACATCAGCGCCACGGTCTCCGAGAGATCGCCGACGTAGTCGTAGGACAACCCGAACAGCACCTCATCCGTGCGCGCCGCGATCAAATCGCGGATCAGCGCGGGCTTGGCATGCTTGAAGCTCAGCGCGCCGGTCAGCGCGGCCAGGGCGTAGCCGCGGTCGGGATCACCGACCTCGCGGAAATAGCCGGTGATCAGCCGCAGCTTGTTGTTGCGGCCGGGCTCGTAGGCGAGGCGATCCAGCAGTTCGGCGAAGCGGTTCATGCTTCGGCCTCATCTTGAAGCGGCGTCTCGCTCTCCTCCTCCTCGCCATAGCCGACGAGATCGAGCGGCTGCGCGCGAAGACCTTGCGACTTGCACCAATGCACCAGCGCATCTTCCTGGCCGTGCGTCACCCAGATCTCGCCGGCGCCGGTCGCGGCGATGGTCGCGGTGAGGCCGTCCCAATCGGCGTGGTCGGAGATCACCAGCGGCAGCTCGATGCCGCGCTGCCGTGCGCGGGCACGCACCCGCATCCACCCCGAGGCAAAGGCGGTGACGGGGTCGGGAAAGCGCCGCGTCCAGAGGTCCGAGGTGGCCGACGGCGGCGCCAGCGTGATGGTGCCGGCGAGCGCCGCCTTCTTGACGCCCATCACCGGCTTGAGCTCGCCGAGATTGACCCCTCGGCTCTGATAGTACTCGGTGATCTTCTCCATCGCGCCATGCAGGTAGATCGGTGCGTCATAGCCGGCCTGTCGCAACAGCGCGATCACGCGCTGCGCCTTGCCGAGCGAATAGGCTCCGACCAGATGCGCGCGCTCGGGAAACAATGCAACGGAGGCCAGCAGCTTCCTCACCTCGTCGGCGGCGTCGCCATGGCGAAACACCGGCAGGCCGAAGGTGGCTTCAGTGATGAAGACGTCGCAGGGCACGAGTTCGAACGGCGTGCAGGTCGGGTCGGGCGCATCCTTGTAGTCGCCGGAGGCGACGATGCAGGTGTCCTTGCAGGTCACAGCGATCTGCGCCGAGCCCAGCACATGACCGGCCGGGTGAAACGTCACACGGACGTCGCCGAGCCCGATCTCCTCGCCATAGCGGATCGCTTGCGTCGAGCCGGCAAAGTTCTCGCCATAGCGCAGCCGCATCATGTCCAGCGTTTCCTGCGTTGCCAGCACCGCGCCATGGCCGGCGCGGGCGTGGTCGGAATGGCCGTGGGTGATCACGGCCCGCTCGACCGGGCGGACAGGGTCGATGTGGAAGGTGCCGGGCTTGCAGCACAGGCCGTCAGCAGTTGGCAGCAGGATGTCTTGCGGACGCATGTGCGTCATATAGGGAGCGGCCACCCCAAATGAACCCGTCTTCGCGGGCTTGCCGTCTCCGCTAGGCTTCGCCGGCCCGGCGGTGTAAAAGCCCGCCGAAGCCAATTGGCGGAGGCGGGACCCGCGCCTCCATCCTTTTAAACAGTTCGCTTTTTGATGGATTGCCGGCTCGAGCCCGGCAATGACGAGCCGAGTTCCTATGCCCCTGCGCCTGTTCCACTCCTCCGGCGATCTCATGGCCGACCGCCGTTTCGAGTTCGCGCGCGACCTCCAGCTCAAGGGCGATCTGCCCGCCGCCGCCGACCTCATCGAGCAGGCGCTCGAACTCGCGCCCGACTTCACTTCGGCCTGGTTCACGCTCGGCGAGATCCGTCAGCAGCTCGGCGAGGGCGACAAGGCGATCGCGGCGTTCCGGAAAGCATGCGACTGCGACCCCGAGGACCAGCACGGCGCCGGCCTGCATCTGATGCGGCTCGGCGACGCGCAGATGGCGGAGATGCCCAAGGCCTACGTGCAGGCGCTGTTCGACCAGTACGCGCCGCGCTTCGAGCACACACTGATCAACGATCTCGACTATCGCGCACCGTCGCTGATCTTCAAGGCGGTGGTGGCCGCGCGCGTCGCCGCGAAGAAGCCGGCCTTGTTCAAGCGCACCATCGATCTCGGCTGCGGCACCGGGCTTGCGGCGGCTGCCTTTGCAAAGCAGGTCGATCATTTCATCGGCATCGATCTGTCGCCCGGCATGATCAAGGAGGCGCGCGCCACCGAGCTCTATGCCGAGCTCGAGGTCGCCGACATGATCGAAGGCCTGCGCACCAAGGGCGATACGAGCGCGAACCTCGTCGTCGCCGCAGATGCGTTCGTCTATCTCTCCGATCTCGCGCCGGTGCTCACGGAAGCGCAGCGCGTGCTCGTATCCGGCGGCGTGCTCGCTTTCACGCTGGAGACGCATGACGGCAGCGGCATCGTGCTCGGCGAAGGCCTGCGCTATGCCCATTCGGCGGAATATGTGCGTGACGCGATGGCGAAGGCCGGGCTCAAGCTGCTGACATTGGAGCCGGCATCGCCACGCATCGAGAACAACGAGCCGGTGCGCGGCCTCGTCGTCGTCGCCGAGAAAACTTGAGTTTAGGCGCTAAAAACCCCGCGATTTAAGCGTCATTGCGTCGCAAAGCGGCGTCTTCCTACTTGCGAGCCGTGCTGCGTTGCCAGCACAATGCGCGCACTAGGGAGAAACAAAAATGACCAAGAATCCATCGCGGCGCGATTTCAGCGCCGGTGCGCTCGCCACCATCGCTGCATCCACCTTGCCTGCGCCGTATGTCTGGGCCGCGGAGAAGAAATACGATGCGGGCGCCAGCGACACCGAGATCAAGATCGGCCAGACCGTGCCGCATTCCGGGCCCGGCTCGCTGTACGGCGTGCTCGGCCGCATCGGCGAAGCCTATTTCCAGATGCTGAACGAGAAGGGCGGCATCAACGGCCGCAAGGTCAAGTTCCTCACCATGGACGACGCCTACAGCGCGCCGAAATGTGTCGAGGCGACGCGGCGTCTGGTCGAGCAGGAGGAAGTGCTCGCGCTCTACGGCTCGCTCGGCACCGCGCCGCAGACCTCCGTGCACAAATATCTCAATTCCAAGGGCGTGCCGCAACTGCTGCTCAACACCGGCGCGTCCAAGTGGAACAATCCGAAAGAGTTCAAATGGACGATGGCGGGCCTGCCGCTCTATCCGACCGAGGCGCGCATCCTGGCGCGGCACGTCCTCAGCGTGAAGCCGAATGCCAAGGTCGGCATTCTCTACCAGAACGACGATTTCGGCCGTGACTTCCTCGGTCCGTTCAAGAAGGTGCTGGCGGATGCCGGGGGCACCGCGCAGGTGATCATGGAGCAGACCTACGATCTGACCGATCCGACCGTCGATTCCCAGCTCATCAATCTCTCGAAATCGGGCGCCGACGTCTTCTACAACATTTCCACCGGCAAGGCGTCGTCGCAGTCGATCCGCAAAGTGGCCGAGCTCGGCTGGAAGCCGCTGCAATTGTTGTCAGCCGGTTCGACCGGTCGTTCGATCCTCAACGCAGCAGGCCTCGAGAACGCCACCGGCATCGTCGCCATCCGCTACAACAAGGAAGTCGGCCTGCCCAAATGGGAGAAGGACCCGGACGTGATGGCGTTCGAGGAGCTGCGCAAGAAGTACACGCCGGCGATCGATCAAGACAACACCATCGCCTTTGCCGGCTACGGCCAGGCCGTCACCATGGGCGAGATCCTGCGCCGCTGCGGCGACGATCTCACCCGCGCCAACGTGCTGAAGCAGGCGTCCACGCTCGCAGGCTTCCACTCGCCCTATTTCCTCGACGGTGTCGCCTACAGCTACACGCCTGAGGACTACACGCCGATGAAGACGCTCTTCATCTCGACCTTCAGCGGCAAGGACTGGGACATCTCCGACAAGCCGATGTCGGAGTAGGTGCGGGCAGGGTGCCGTAGGGTGGGCAAAGGCGCACTCGCGCCGTGCCCATCATCTCTCCGAACACCTCGGTGCGAATGGTGGGCACGCTTCGCTTTGCCCACCCTACGAGACCTATTCACATCCCCACCCCTCGACGAACCCACCCCCACGGCTTACCTGTGATGCCGTGCCGCCCCGCATCCTCAAAATCCCGGCCGAGCCGGCCACGCTGCTGCCCGACCGCTTCCAGGCGTGGTTCGCGGCCCGCGGCTGGTCGCCGCGTGAGCATCAGCTCGCGCTGCTGGACGAGGCGCGCGAGGATCGTTCCGCACTGCTGATCGCACCCACCGGCGCGGGCAAGACGCTGGCGGGATTTCTGCCGACGCTGGTGGAGCTCTCGACGCAGCCGGTCGAACGGGACGGAAGGGCGAAGCAAAGCCTCATCTCCACCGGTCGCGATGTTCACCGCAGCGATGGCCTGCACACGCTCTACATTTCGCCGCTGAAAGCGCTCGCCGTCGACATCGCCCGCAATCTCGAGCGGCCGATTGCGGAGATGGGGCTGCCGATCAAGGTCGAGACCCGCACCGGCGACACGCCGGTGTCGCGGCGGCAGCGCCAGCGGCGCTATCCGCCCGATATCCTGCTGACGACGCCCGAGCAGGTCGCGCTGCTGCTCTCCTCCGACGACGCGCCGTTCCTGTTCTCCTCCTTGAAGCGCATCGTGCTCGACGAGCTCCACGCGCTGGTGACGTCCAAGCGCGGCGATCTGCTTTCGCTGGGTCTGGCGCGGCTCTGGCGGCTGGCGCCGCAGCTGCGCGCGATCGGCCTGTCGGCGACCGTGGCCGAGCCGGACCAGCTTGCGCGCTTCCTGGCGCCGCAGCCCGGCGGGAAGGAGGCGGCCGCCGACATTGTCGTCGCCGGCGGTGCCGCGCCGCCGCTGGTCGAGATGCTGGATACCCGCGAGCGCCTGCCCTGGGCCGGCCACAGCGCGCGCCACGCGCTTCCCGAAATCTACGAGCTGATCAAGGCCAACAGGACCACGCTCGTCTTCGTCAACACCCGCAGCCAGGCCGAGATGCTGTTCCAGAATCTCTGGAGCATGAACGACGACAACCTCGCGATCGCGCTGCATCACGGCTCGCTCGACGTCGCCCAGCGCCGCAAGGTCGAGGACGCGATGTCGGCGGGCAGATTGCGCGGCGTGGTCTGCACCTCCTCGCTCGACCTCGGCGTCGACTGGGGCGATGTCGATCTCGTCGTCAATATCGGCGCGCCCAAGGGCGCCTCGCGCCTGATGCAGCGGATCGGCCGCGCCAATCACCGTCTCGACGAAGCCTCGCGCGCCGTGCTGGTGCCGGCCAACCGTTTCGAGGTGCTGGAGTGCCGCGCCGCGATCGATGCGATCGCCGAGAATGCGCAGGATACGCCACCCTTGCGCACCGGCGCACTCGACGTGCTGGCCCAGCACGTGCTCGGCCGCGCCTGCGGCGAGCCGTTTCTGAGCGATGATCTCTACGGCGAGGTGCTCACGGCCGCGCCTTACTCAGATCTCGCCCGGCAGGATTTCGACGACGTCGTCGATTTCGTCGCCTCCGGCGGCTACGCGCTGAAGACCTATGAGCGCTTCGCCCGCATCAAGCAGGACAAGCAGGGGCGCTGGCGTGTCGCCAATCCAAAGGTGCGGCAGAGCTATCGTCTCAATGTCGGCACCATCGTCGAGGAGCCGATGCTGAAGGTGCGGCTCGTTCGTGGGCGCTCCACCGGCAGCGGCTCGACCGGCGTCATCGCGCGCGGCGGCCGCGTGCTCGGCGAAATCGAGGAATATTTTATCGAGGGCTTGATCGCCGGCGACACCTTTGTGTTCGGCGGCGAAGTTGTGCGCTATGAGGCGTTGGCCGAGGATCAGGTCTATGTCTCCCGCGCCAACGACAAGGACCCGAAAGTGCCGTCCTATATGGGCGGCAAATTTCCGCTCTCGACCTATCTTGCCGAGCGCGTGCGGCGCCTGCTCGACGACCGCCGTGCATGGAATGGTTTGCCCGAGCAGGTGCGCGACTGGCTGTCGTTGCAGAAAGACGTCTCACGTGTGCCCGGCGTGCGCGAGCTGCTGGTCGAGACCTTTCCACGCGGCAACAAGCATTATCTCATTTGCTATCCCTTCGAGGGCAGGCTCGCGCACCAGACGCTGGGCATGCTGCTGACGCGGCGGCTGGAGCGGATGCGCGCCCGGCCGCTCGGCTTCGTCGCCAATGAATATGCGGTGGCGATCTGGGGGCTTGGCGATGCCTCCTTCATGATCCGCAACGGCGAGCTTAATCTCGACGCGCTGTTCAACCCGGACATGCTCGGGGACGATCTCGAAGCCTGGCTCGCGGAATCCGCGCTGATGAAGCGCACCTTCCGCAATTGCGCGCTGATCTCCGGCCTGATCGAGCGGCGCTTCACCAGCGAGGACAAGAGCCGCCGCCAAGTGCTGTTCTCGACCGATCTCGTCTACGACGTCCTGCGCAAGCACCAGGCAGATCACGTGTTGCTGCGCGCCGCCCGTGCCGATGCCGCCACCGGGCTGCTCGACCTGCGCCGTCTCGGCGCCATGCTTGCCCGCATCCAGGGTCGTATCACGCATCGGGAACTCGATCACGTCTCGCCGCTCGCCGTCCCCGTGATGCTGGAAATCGGCCGCGAGTCAGTCTATGGCGAAGCTGGTGACGAGCTCCTGGCGGAAGCCGCCGACGAGCTGGTCAAAGAGGCGATGTCGTAGAGAATTTTACCAGTGGTGCGCGCAACTCCATCCACATCGTCATGCCCGGGCTTGACCCGGGCATCCACGTCTTTGCTTCCGCGGCAAGAACGTGGATGGCCGGGACGAGCCCGGCCATGACGGAGCAAGTGGCACTATCAATCACTTCAACGCTTGCACTGGATATCGCCGGTGTGACCTTCGCAACCGATCTCTCCGGTGCGCTGTTCTGGGAAGAGCAACGCCTGCTCGTCGTCTCCGATCTGCATCTGGAAAAAGGGTCCAGCTTCGCCACGCGCGGTGTGCTGCTGCCGCCTTACGATACGTTGGCAACGCTGAGCCGTCTCGCTGCTGTCATCTCCCGCCATAATCCCCGAACGGTTGTCGCGCTCGGCGACAGTTTTCACGACCGAACCGCGCATGAGCGGTTGTCGTCCGACGATCGCGATGCTGTTGCCGCACTCCAGACCGGCCGCGATTGGATCTGGATCTCGGGCAATCACGATCCGATGCTGCCGCGCGATCTGGGCGGGACCGTCGCCGACGAAGTCGCGATCGGCCCAATCACCTTCCGTCATGAGCCGACAGGTGCGCGCGGCGAGATCGCCGGCCATCTGCATCCGAAGGCGCGCGTCTCCGCACGCGGCCGCTCGATGGAACGCCGCTGTTTCGCCAGTGACGGGATGCGCGCGGTGATGCCCGCCTTCGGCGCCTATGCCGGCGGTCTCAGCATCCGCGATGCCGCGTTCGCAAAGATCTTTCCCAGTAATGGCTTTGTCGCCCATCTGCTCGGTGACCGCCGCGTCCACGCTATTGCGGCCTCGCGCTGTTATTGAGATCCCGGCCTCGCGCGAACCCGGATCCATCGGGCTCGTCAACGGAAAATAGGACAGGACTACGTCCAGTACTTATCCGGAATCGCCTAAGTCCATAGGTACCTCTAACTTGCCAATTGCCGGGGCTGGATTTCATCCCGAACACGATTGCAACCGGCAAAGGGGTCGCTGCGAGGCGGCCCCTTTCGATTCCGCCAGTCGGACTTTGTCCCCAGATCCGGAACAAATTAAGAACACTTTAGCAAGTCTTTGATATATCATTGTGATTCGGCGCGTTGCCGACACAATATCTAGCGTCCGTCAGACTTTGCGAGGACTACATGTCCACCATCGCCTTCGATCAATTTGCCCTCACCCGGATCGCCGATTTCGCGCGCTCGCTGTCGCGGCTGCATCAGGCCGCGCGGCGCTACGCGGCCGATGACGACCAGTTCGACCGCGAGTTCAACGCGGTGTGCCAGTCGATCTGGGGCTACACCATCGACGACGTCAGCGACGATCTGTTCTCGACCGAGGATCATCTGTTCCTCGACACGCTGGACGAAGCGCATGCGCGCATCTTCGCAGCCGAGCAGGGTTACGATCTCATCGGCGAGGCGGGCATGCTCACCGACTGGTGGGGCTTCTGCTGGATGATCCTGGCCGAGAAGCGCGGCCTGCTGACTCAGGAAAACCGCGCCGCCGCGCGCGCGGCGATCGAGGAGAAATATCTGGCGGCCCCGAACGTGATCGGGGTGATCATCGGGAGATGACGCAGCACTCTCCGTCACTGCGAGCGTAGCGAAGCAATCCATAATCTGTTCGCGGTGACAGACTGGATTGCTTCGCTGCGCTCGCAATGACGACTTTGATTCAGTTGGGGCTTAGTCCAGCCCCGCCCGCTTCGCCGGCTTCTGTGCTGGGGTCTTCGGCACCGTCACGTCAGGCAGCGCCTCGCGCACGATCTCGACTGAGGCCGGCGCATCCGCCGCGACCGTCTCCGCGCGCACCGGTGCCACCTTCATCTCGCCGAGCCGCGCGCGGACCTGCGCGGTGAGGCCCGGGTAGGAGGCAACCGGCGTGAAGTCCGCAGCCTGGTCATTGCCGACGCGGATGCCGGTATAGGCGACGAGGCCGTCGCTGGTCGCGATCACGTCGCCGGCTTTCAGCGAGGAATCCAGCGCGAGATCGACCGGGGCGAGGCCGACCGGCTCGCGGCCGTTGCAGGTGCAGTCGGCACGCAGCGCCTTGCGATAGGCGAACGCGTTTTCGCTGTCGGCGTAGCGCTCGCCGGTCTGCGAAGCGGCGCCGTCGATCGAAGAGCCGAAATAGACCTTTGTCGTGGTGGCAGGACAGAACGCCTGACACATCTGGGCGGGCGAGGCGAGGCCGCGCATCAGCGGGAAATATTTGCCGTCGCAGGTGCGCACGCAGAAGGCCGGGCCCGAGCCGCCGGCCGCCGCCGCGCGTGTCGGTGGCACATATTGCGGGTTTGCGGGATTCTGCTGGCTGGCGAAGGGATCGGCAAAGGAGTTCGACTGCTGCGGAACCTCACGCTGCGGCCGGGGCCGCTGCATTCCGCCGAAGAAGAAGTCGAACAGGCCTTCGGCCGAAGCCGGGGCTGGAGCCGCAAGCAGCGGGGCCGCCAGGCTGGCGGCCACAAGCATCGCGCGACGCGCATGGGACAAGGCTGTACGCAATGCTCACTCCGACGCTACTGAACCGGCCGGAACCTTCCGAGGTCTCGGCACATGATTCACCATAGTGCTGGATGGTAAATGAGCAGTTGAGCGGAGGCGATTTCAAGTCGAGGCCGTGACCTCTTCAAGGCCGGGCACAGCTTCCGGCGGATGGTTGCTTCCGGGCAACGCCCGGGCATGGACGGACTGTCTCGCGGCCTTAAGCCTTCAGGAACTCCGACGCCTTGTACAGCGAGCGGAACGGCAGGCCGGCCGCGCCAAACGTATCGGTGGCCCCTTCCTCGCGGTCGACCATGGTCAGCACCAGCACCACCTCGGCGCCGGTCTCGCGCACCGATTCCACCGCCTTCATCGCCGAGCCGCCGGTGGTGGTGACGTCCTCGACGATCACGACGCGCTTGCCTTCGAGCGTCTCGCCCTTGGGCAGACCTTCGATCGCGAGCTTCGCGCCGTGCTCCTTCGGTTTCTTGCGCACGAAGAACGCTGCGATCGGATGGCCCTTGATCCAGGAGATCTGCGCCAGCGCGCCGGCCAGCGGCACCGCGCCCATCTCGAGCCCGCCGATGAAGTCGAGCTGGTCGTCCTTCAGCGCCTCATAGGTCAGCTCGGCGAGCAGCGTCGCGCCCTCGGGGTCGAGCATGGTCGGCTTGAGGTTGAAGTAGAAATCGCTCTTGCGGCCCGACGCGAGCGTGACGTCACCGCGGCCGAAGGAGCGCCGGCGGATGATTTCGAACAGGCGGGCGCGGGAGGCAGATTTCGACACGGCGGTCCCTCGGGGCTTTTTGGAGGTGGCGGAATTTATCCGCGACGGCCGCGACATTCCAGAGGGGACCGGTCGAGTCAACAGGGATCGGCCATCCCGGTCCGCCAGTTGTGGGGGTGCAACCTTCTGGAGTAGTTGGATGCCAGATATCTCGGGGAAGGAAATGCCTGAATGACCATCGAGCTGCACACCTGGAACACGCCGAACGGCCGCAAGATCTCGGTCGCATTGGAGGAAATGGGGCTGCCTTACAAGGTGGTGCCGGTGAACATCACCAAGGGCGAGCAGATGGCGCCGGGCTTCCTGAAGCTCAGCCCCAACAACAAGATCCCCGCGATCGTCGACCCCGAGGGGCCGGACGGCAAGCCCGTCAGCATCTTCGAGTCCGGTGCGATCCTGCTCTATCTCGGCGAAAAGACCGGCAAATTCCTGCCGAAATCGCTCGCCGGGCGCATCCCCGTCTATGAATGGCTGATGTGGCAGATGGGCGGCTTCGGCCCGATGCCCGGCCAGGTGCACCATTTCATCGCGCTCGAGAACGAGCAGGATCGCGCCTATGGCCTGAAGCGCTACATGGCGGAGACGCGCCGGCTCTACGGCGTGCTGGACCGCCGGTTGGAGGCCCACGACTTCGTCGCTGGCGACCTCTCGGTTGCCGATTTTGCCATCCTGGGCTGGGCCTGGCGCCACCCTCGCCACAAGGTTGAGCTGGCCGATTTTCCCAACGTCAAGCGCTGGTATGAGGCGCTGATGGCCCGTCCCGCGGTGAAGCGGGGCATGGACGCGAAGCTGGATTGAGGGGCCTTTTTCCCTCCCCCCTTGTGGGGGAGGGTGGCTCGCCGCGCAGCGGCGAGACGGGTGAGGGGTCTGTCTCCGCGAGTCCAGCTGTCTTCGAATGCGCGGAGAAAGACCCCTCATCCGGCGCTTCGCGCCACCTTCTCCCACAAGGGGAGAAGGAAGAAAAATAATCACACCTTCTTCGCTTCCACCGCCATCCGCACCGCAAGCCCGGCCAGCACCGTGCCCATCAGCCAGCGCTGCACCAGCATCCAGCTCGGCCGGCTCGCCAGGAACAGCGCGATCGACCCTGCTGCAAGTGCGATCGTCGCGTTGACGCTGACGCTGATCGCGATCTGGATCGCCCCCAACACCACCGACTGCGTCAGCACGCTGCCGGCGGTGGGATCGATGAACTGCGGCAGCAGTGCCAGATACAGCATCGCGATCTTCGGATTGAGCAGATTGGTGACAAAACCCATCGCGAACAATTTGCGCGAGCTGTCGATCGCAAGCTGCTTCACCTGGAACGGCGAACGTCCGCCCGGCTTCACCGCCTGCCAGGCCAGCCACAGCAGATAGCCCGCGCCGGCAAAGCGCAGCGCGTCATAGGCAAAGGGAATGGCGAGCAAGAGCGCGGTGATGCCGAACGCCGCGCACAGCATGTAGAACACGAAGCCGAGTGCCACTCCGCCGAGCGAGACGATGCCCGCCGCCGGCCCCTGCGTGATCGAGCGCGAGATCAAATAGATCATGTTCGGCCCCGGCGTGAGCACGAGACCAAGGCAGACGAGAGCGAAGCCGAGCAGGGCGGAGGTGTGGGGCATGCGTGAACCGGTGTGGGAGACGACACCGTTCTAATGTGCGCCGCGCGGCGGAGCCATCGCGCAATTGCACGGAGGACAATTCGAGTCCCGCATCTCACCCCAACGTCGTCCCCGCGAAAGCGGGGACCCATACCCCCAGGGAGGAGTTTGAGGCTGGATCGTCATGGGCAATCTTCGCCCAACTCGATCCTGTGGTTATGGGTCCCGGCGTTCGCCGGGACGACACCGTGCTGGTGGAGACATCAATGCGCCTCGTCCCAATTCTTCGCCGCGCGCGCATCGACATGCAGCGGCACCGACAGGTTCACGGCCGGGAACGGCGCGTCCTGCATCACGTGCTGCACCACCGGGAGCGTCGCCTCTACCTCGGCGTCAGGCACCTCGAAGATCAGTTCGTCGTGCACCTGGAGCAGCATCTGCGCCGACAGCTTCTTCTGGACCAGGGCATCCTCCATCCGCGTCATGGCGCGGCGGATGATGTCGGCGGCGGTGCCCTGGAGCCGCGCGTTGATCGCGGCGCGCTCGTTGAAGGCGCGCACCGAGGCGTTCGAAGCCTTGATGTCGGGATAGTACATCTTCCGGCCGAACAGCGTGGTGACATGGCCGTTGCTCCGGCAGAAGTCGCGCGTCTCGTCCATGTAGGCGCGGATGCCGGGGAAGCGCTCGAAATACTTCTTGATGTAGGCGGAGGCTTCCTCGCGCGCGATGCCGAGCTGGTTGGCGAGGCCGAATGCCGAGATGCCGTAAATGATGCCGAAATTGATCGCCTTGGCGCGGCGCCGGATTTCGCTCGGCATGCCCTCGATCGGCACGCCGAACATTTCGGAGGCCGTCATCGCGTGAATGTCGAGCCCGTCCTTGAACGCCTGCTTGAGGACGGGAATGTCGGCGATCTCGGCGAGCAGCCGCAGCTCGATCTGCGAATAGTCGGCGGAGACGAGCTTGTGCCCGGGTGTCGCGATGAAGGCGCGGCGGATCTTTCGCCCGTCCTCGGTGCGCACCGGGATGTTCTGCAGATTCGGCTCGTTCGACGACAGCCGGCCCGTCGTGGTCGCGGCCAGCGCGTAGGTGGTGTGGACGCGATGGGTCTGCGGGTTGACGTAGGTCGGCAGCGCGTCGGTGTAGGTCGATTTCAGTTTCGAAACCTGGCGCCACTCCAGGATCTTCTTCGGGAAGTCGTGGCCTTGCTCGGCAAGTTCGTCGAGCACCTGCGCGGTCGTCGACCATGCGCCGGTCTTGGTCTTGGTGCCGCCGGACAGTCCCATCTTGCCGAACAGGATGTCGCCGATCTGTTTGGGGCTGCCGACATTGACGGGCTCGCCCGCGATCTCCTGGATCTCGGCTTCGACGCGCGCCGCGGTCTGGGCGAAGTCGCCTGATAGCCGCGACAAGACCTGGCGGTCGATCGAGATGCCGCGCCGCTCCATGCGCGCGAGCACCGACACCAGCGGCCGCTCCAGCGTCTCGTAGACGGCGGTCATGTGCTCGGCGACGAGGCGCGGCTTCAGCACGCGCCACACGCGCAAGGCCATGTCGGCGCCTTCCGCCGACAGCGGTGCGGCCTTGTCGATCGGCACCTGGTCGAACGTGATCTTGCCCTTGCCGCTGCCGAGCAGCTCGCTCTCCTTCAGCATGGCGTGGCCGAACCAGCGCTCCGCGAGCGCTTCGATCGCGTGCGAGCCGCGGCCGGCATCGAGCACATAGGAGATCAGCTGCGCATCGTCGGCGTTGCGCAGCGTGATGCCGTGCTGCGCCAGCATCACGGCGGTGAACTTGACGTCGAAGCCGATCTTGAGAATGCCCGCCGATTCCAGCACCGGCCGCAGCGCTTCGATGGCGTCGGCATGCTTGACCTGGTCCGGCGCGAGGCCCGTGTCGAACAGGCCGGCGCCGCCGCCGGACTGCTTGTGCGCGAGCGGCACGTAGCAGGCCTCGTTCGGCGCCAGTGCCAGCGCGATGCCGCACAGATCGGCCTGCATCGGATCGATGGAGTTGGCTCTCGTCTCGATCGCGACATGGCCGGTGTCATGGATGCGCGCGACGAAGGCATCGAGCTCCTTGAGCGTCTTGATCGCCTGGTATTTGCTGCGGTCGACCGGCAGCTTGCGCAGCGCCTCTTCGCGCGCGGCGGCCAGTGAAATCGGCGAGCCCTTGAGACCGGCCGACTTATCGCCCTTGTCGCCGCCCGTTGCGGTCGCGGCTGGAGCGGCGAAAAGATCGCCGGAGATCTCCGACGTTTTTGCCTTGGCGGCGTCGCCGCCGGCCCTGGCGCCGCTGCTGTTCGACGCATCGGCATCGACATTGGCGGGATCGATCTGCGAATAGTCGGCGACGCGGCGTGTCAGCGTGGTGAATTCCATCGCCTTCAGGAAGGCAATCAGCTTGCGCGCGTCGGGCTCGTGCACTGCGAGATCGTCCAGCGGCACCTCGAGTTCGACCTTGTCGTCGAGCAGCACCAGCTGGCGCGAAATCCGCGCCTTCTCGGCATTCTCGATCAGCGCCTCGCGCCGCTTCGGCTGCTTGATCTCGGTGGCGCGGAACAGAAGCTGCTCGAGATCGCCATATTCGACGATCAGCTGCGCCGCGGTCTTGATGCCGATGCCGGGCACACCGGGCACGTTGTCGGTGGAATCGCCGGCCAGCGCCTGCACTTCGACAACTTTCTCCGGCGGCACGCCGAACTTCTCGATCACCTCGGGGATTCCGATACGGCGGTCCTTCATGGTGTCGTACATCATGATCTTGTCGTTCACGAGCTGCATCAGATCCTTGTCGGAGGACACGATGGTCGTGTGGGCGCCGCGGTCGCTGGCCTGTCGCGCATAGGTCGCGATCAAATCGTCGGCCTCGAATCCGCTCTGTTCCAGGCAGGGCAAATCGAAGGCGCGCACGGCTTCGCGGATCAGCGCGAATTGCGGGATCAGATCATCGGGCGCGGGCGGCCGGTGCGCCTTGTACTCGGGATAGATCTTGTTGCGGAAGGTGACTTCCGACTTGTCGAACACGATCGCCAGATGCGTCGGGCGGTTGTCCGCGGGCATGTCGCGCAACAGCTTCCACAGCATGTTGCAGAAACCGAGCACGGCGTTGACCTGCAAGCCATCGGACTTGCGGTTCAGTGGCGGCAGCGCGTGATAGGCGCGGAAGATGTAGCCGGAACCGTCGACCAGGAAGATGTGGTCGCCCTTGCCGGCCACCTTCGCCGCGACCGGTTTGGCAGCAGGCTTGTCAGCAGCGGGTTTGGTGTCGGCTTTGGCGGCGGTCTTCGGGGATGTCGTTGGGGAGCTTTTGGGCATGGCCGCAATGTATGAATTTTTGCGGGCTTTGACAGCCTTGAGCGGGGGATTTTTGGGCCGCTGGTGCCGCTATCCCCACTGTCGTTCCCCACATCCCCGCTGTCATTCCCCGCGAAGGCGGGGAAACCAGTACGCCGCGGCTTCTCGGCTCGATCACTGGCGTCTCGGCGTACTGGGTCGCCCGGTCGAGCCGGGCGACGACACCGAGAGGGCGGCTACTCCGCCGCCTGCAACACTGGCCCCGCCTTCTTCGGCGCGATCCAGAACGTCTGCGGCCGTTCGAACAGGAAGCGGGCATTGAGCCGCAATGCGACGTACCAGATCGCGAGCGATCCGATCACGCCGACGATGGTGACGATCAGCGACACCGTGCCGATGTCGGCAATGATGCCGGCGCGCAGCAGCAGCGTTCGTGTCGCCGCCATCGGCAGGAAGAAGGCGAGGTAGATCACGATCGAATGCTCGCCGCAGAAGCGGAAGAAGTTCAACCACTGTGCGCGCGCGAGCAGCGTGCCCATCGTGATGATGGCGCAGGCGCCGGCGAAGCCGAGCGCGAGCGAGACGATCTTCCATTCGCTGGCGCCGAGCGCGACGAGGCCCGCATTGACCAGCGCCCAGGTCGCAAGCGCCGCCAGCGCGAGTGCGGGATGGTTGCGCGCGCGATCGGACAGCGCGAACACGTAAGGCGCGAACAGATATCCCGAATAGAAATAGACGAAGCGCGCGCAGAATTCGTCGATCGCGGTCCAGCCGGTCGAGATGCGCGCCGTCTCCAGCGCGGCAGCGATGAGCCAGATCGCCGGCGGCGGGACTCGCCGTGTCAATTTTGTGACCACGAAGAAGATCGGCAGCAGGTAGATGAACCAGAGCGTGCCGAACGGTTCGACGAAGGATTCCAGATACAGCAGGCCGGCCTCGCGCCAGCTCGTCTCCGCCGCGAATGCCGGTGCCTTGAAGCCGAACTGGATTGTCACCCAGACGACATAGAAATAGGCGAAATGCACCACCTTGCGGTCGAGATAGGTTCGCCAGTCCCGATCGATCACCAAGGGCAGGAACAGGCCCGAAATCAGGAAGAAGTCCGGCATCCGGAACGGCTTTGCGAAGGCCACGGCGACATGCATGAAACCGGTCTGGCCGGCCGCGATCTCCACCCCCAGCACCGAGTGCATCATCACGACCATGACGATGCAGATGCCCTTGGCATAGTCGACCCAGTCGACACGTGCGGGCGAGGGGGCCTTGGAAAGCCCGCTCGCGGCGATTGTGCCTGATAGTGCCATGGTGTCCCGTTTCGAGGCGCGGTCCGCCCGGCTCTGTGCGGACGTGGCGCAGTGTGAAGCCTTGCGGTTTAAGGTTTCTTTACCGGTACAATTCGCGTGCCGGTTTTTGCATCCGGGCTGTTCTCTCCCCTCAGGAAAATGCTAAACCGCTCGAGTTGGGGTTTCGTTAACCAAGCTGGAACAGGGTTTTTCATGCGAATCGCGATGATCGGAACGGGCTATGTGGGACTGGTGTCCGGAGCCTGCTTTGCGGATTTCGGTCACGACGTCACCTGCGTCGACAAGGACGAGAAGAAGATCGCGGCGCTTCATCGCGGCGAGATTCCGATCTACGAGCCCGGCCTCGACGAACTGGTCGCGACCAATGTGAAGGCCAAGCGGCTCGACTTCACCACCGATTTGTCGAAGCCGGTCGCGGACGCCGATGCCGTCTTCATCGCGGTCGGCACGCCCTCGCGCCGCGGCGACGGTCACGCCGATCTGTCCTATGTCTACGCCGCCGCGCGCGAGATCGCGCAGTCGCTGTCGGGCTTCACCGTCGTCGTGACCAAGTCGACCGTCCCGGTCGGCACCGGCGACGAGGTCGAGCGCATCATCCGCGAGACCAACCCTGCGGCGGACGTCGTCGTCGCCTCCAACCCCGAATTCCTGCGCGAGGGCGCGGCGATCCGCGACTTCAAGTATCCCGATCGCGTCGTCGTCGGCACCTCCGACGAGCGCGGCCGCAAGGTGATGGGCGACGTCTATCGCCCGCTGTCGCTGAACCAGGCCCCGCTGATGTTCACGGCGCGCCGCACCGCCGAGATGATCAAATACGCCGCGAACGCGTTCCTCGCGACCAAGATCACCTTCATCAACGAGATCGCCGATCTCTCGGAAAAGGTCGGCGCCGACGTGCAGGAAGTCGCGCGCGGCATCGGCCTCGACAACCGCATCGGCACCAAGTTCCTGCATGCGGGGCCCGGCTTCGGCGGCTCCTGCTTCCCGAAGGACACCAAGGCGCTGATCAAGATCGCGCAGGACTATGACGTGAGCCTGCGCATCGTCGAAGCCGTGCTGGCCGTCAACGAGAACCGCAAGCGCGCGATGGCGCGCAAGGTCAGCCAGGCGCTCGGCGGTAGCTTGCGCGGCAAGACCATCGCCGTGCTCGGCCTCACCTTCAAGCCCGACACCGACGACATGCGCGATGCGCCGTCGATTCCGCTCGTCACCGGCCTGATCGACATGGGCGCGACGGTCAAGGCTTTCGATCCCGTCGGCATGGAGCAGGCCAAGGGCGAGCTGCCGAACATCACCTATTGCGAGGACGCCTATTCCTGCGCGCAAGGCGCCGATGCGCTCGTCATCGTCACCGAATGGGTGCAGTTCCGCGCGCTCGATCTCGGCCGGCTGAAGGCGACCATGACGCAGCCCGTCGTCGTCGATCTCCGCAACGTCTACCGTCCCGAAGACATGGAAGCCGCCGGCTTCACCTACGAGAGCATCGGCCGTCCGCCGGTGCAGGGCTGACGGTCCACTGCCGCAACGATTTCGTCATGGCCGGGCTTGTCCCGGCCATCCACGTCTGTTTCTAGTCGAAGACGTGGATGCCCGGCACAAGGCCGGGCATGACGAATGGATAGGCCTTGCCCCGCAGCTTCGACACGCCCCTCCCGATCGACGCCGTGCTCGACGACCTCTCGCGCACGCTGGAGGTGCATAACGCCGCTGTGCTGGTGGCGCCGCCCGGCGCAGGCAAGACCACGCGGGTGCCGCTGGCGCTGCTGGATGCGCCCTGGGCCGCGGGCAAGAAGATCATCGTGCTGGAGCCGCGGCGTATCGCTGCCCGGGCGAGTGCCGAGCGCATGGCCAAGTCGCTTGGCGAGCGCGCCGGCGAAACCGTCGGCTACCGCGTCCGCTTCGGCTCGAAGATCTCGCGCGCGACGCGCATCGAGGTGGTGACCGAGGGGATCTTCACCCGCCAGATCCTCGACGATCCCGAGCTCTCCGGCATCGCGGCCGTCCTGTTCGACGAATTCCACGAGCGCTCGCTCGATGCCGACATGGGCCTCGCGCTGGCGCGCGACGCGCAAACCGGCCTGCGCGAGGATCTGCGCATCCTCGTGATGTCGGCAACGCTCGACGGCGCGCGCGTGGCAAAGCTGCTCGGGGAAGCGCCCGTTGTCGAGAGCGAGGGCCGCGCCTTTCCGGTCGAGACGCGCTATCTCGGCCGCAAGGCGGATGCGCCGGTCGAGCGGCAGATGGCGGATGCGATCGCGTCCGCGCTGCGCGCCGACAGCGGTTCGGTGCTGGCGTTCCTGCCCGGCGCCGCCGAAATCCGCCGCACCCAGAATTTCCTCAGCGAGCGCGTCCAGGATGCCAGCATCGAGATCGTGCCGTTGTTCGGCGCGCTCGACGCTGCCGTGCAGGACCGCGCGATCGCGCCCGCGCCGAAGGGCACGCGCAAGGTGGTGCTGGCGACCTCGATCGCGGAGACCTCGCTCACCATCGAGGGCGTGCGCATCGTGGTCGATTCCGGTCTCGCCCGCGTGCCGCGCTACGAGCCCGACATCGGGCTGACCCGGCTCGAGACCGTGCGCGCTGCGCGTGCGGCGGTGGACCAGCGCCGCGGCCGCGCCGGCCGCACCGAGCCCGGCGTCTGCTACCGGCTCTGGGATGAGCCGCAGACGGCCTCGCTTGCGCCCTACACCCAGCCGGAAATCCTCAGCGCCGACCTCTCCTCGCTGGTGCTCGACCTCGCGCAATGGGGCGTCGCCGATCCTTCGGCGTTGTCATTCCTCGATCCGCCGCCGCTGCCCGCCTGGAAAGAGGCGAAAAGCCTTCTCTCCGAGCTCAACGCGCTTGATGGCGACGGCCGCATCACCGCCGAAGGCAAAAGCCTGCGCGCGCTGGCGCTGCCGCCGCGGCTGGCGCGCATGATCGTGGATTCGCATCGCGTGGGCAGCGGCGAAGCCGCCGCCGAGATCGCGGCCATCATCACCGAGCGCGGGCTCGGCGGCGACAGCGTCGATCTCGAGTACCGGCGCGACCAGTTCCGCCGCGATCGCTCGCCGCGCGCCGCGAGCGCGCGCGATCTCGCGCGGCGCTGGGCTTCGCAGGTGGCGGCGTCGGAGAAGGCCGCAACCGGACAGGACGATCTCTCGACCGGCCTGATGCTCGCCTACGCCTTCCCGGACCGTGTCGCGCGCAACCGCGGCAATGGCACCTTCGTGCTCGCCAATGGTCGCGGCGCCGCGGTGGAGCAGACCTCGTCGCTCGCCCGCGCGCCCTACATCGCGATCGGCGAGATGACGGGCACGGCGGCGAGCGGCCGCGTTCTGCTGGCAGCGCCGATCGGCGAGGACGACATCGAGCGGCATTTCGCCGAGCATATCGAGACCGTCGACGAGATCTCCTTCGATCGTGGCGCGATGGCGCTGCGCGCGCGGCGCAAGCGCGCGCTGCATGCGATCACACTGTCGGAGGCAACACTCGCGGTGTCGCCTTCGGAGGACACCGCGCGCATCTTAGCAGATGGGCTGATTGCCGCAGGTCTCGACCGGTTGCCCTGGTCGAAGGCCGCAAAGCAGTGGCGCGACCGCGTGATGTTTCTGCGCAAGGCCGAGGGCGACAGCTGGCCCGATTTGTCCGACGACGGACTGATCGCGCGGCGCGACGACTGGCTGGTGCCGGCGCTCTACGACAAGATCGCACTCAAAGACATCTCGGCCGGCGATCTGTCCGACGCGCTGATGGCGCTGCTGCCCTGGGAGATGCGCGCAAGGCTCGATCGCGAGGCGCCGACGCATTTCGAGGCGCCGACCGGCAGCGTGCTCGCGATCGACTACGAGGCCGAGCAGGGGCCGACTATCGCGGTGCGGCTCCAGGAATTGTTCGGGCTCAACACCCATCCGTCGATCGCCGCCGGCAAGGTGCCGCTGGTGCTGGAATTGCTGTCGCCGGCGCAGCGCCCTGTGCAGGTGACGCGCGACCTCCCCGGTTTCTGGCGCGGCAGCTACGCCGCGGTACGCTCCGACCTGCGCGGCCGCTACCCGCGCCATCCCTGGCCGGAGGATCCGGCGAGCGCGCTGCCGACCCGGCGGGTCAAGCCGCGCGGGACGTGAACCGCAAGTAGACCCTCATGGTGAGGAGCGCGGAACGCGCGTCTCGAACCATGCAGGCCCAACTTTCGCCCGCGGCCATCCTTCGAGACGCCCGCCGTTGGCGGGCTCCTCAGGATGAGGATCTGTCGTACTGGCGACACTGCGCCATTAACCCTCCGCTCATCCTTTTCGTCAAAATAGCGGCGCTCTGACCGCAGCGTCGCTCGCGGCCAGACGTGTCGCGTGGTGAAATCGAGCTTTCCGGCTCGGAAGTGGTGTGATGCGTAACATAATGATCCTCGCGGCCATCATGATCGGCCTCGGCACGTTCATGGCGCAGATGGCGGACAGGATGAGTTCCGCCTCCGCGACGTCAGCGCCGCGCACGACGATCACGGTTGCTGCGACGGCGCCGGCCGGTGGGCGCAGCCTCGCCATCTCCCGCGATGGCCGTGGCCATTTTCAGGCCGAAGGCCGCATCGACGGCCAACGGATCGGCTTCATGATCGACACCGGCGCCTCCGTGGTCGCGCTGAACGAGAGCTCGGCCGCCCGCTTTGGCCTCCGTCCCTCGCGCGGCGAGTACAACGCCACCGTCTCGACCGCCAACGGCACCATCAAGGCGGCGCGCACGCGCATCGCCATGCTCGAGGTCGGCGGCCTCGTCGTGCGCGACGTCGACGCCATGGTGCTGCCGGACGAGGCTCTGTCGGAGAACCTGCTCGGCCTCTCCTTCCTGTCCCGCCTCAAGCGCTTCGAATACGCCAACGGCCAGATGGTGCTGGAGCAGTAAGCCGCCTCAAAGGCGCTCACCGCGCCGACGAACGGTCGTTCGCACGGATTTTTTCAGGACGGCATTGGCGGAAGTCTCGCGCCGGGCCGCGTTTTCCCGTTACCAAACTGCCGCAATTATAAGCCATAAGCTGCCATTCCCGCCTTCCGCTGCGGCCCGGCATTCGCTAAGGCTGCATCAATTCCCGCCATTTTCACGAGACCGTCTCAATGTTCCCCAAGCCGAAATCCGTCTTGTTGCCCAACACCTATGCCTTCGAATCCGAGCCGATGGTGAAGGCCACGGGTTTTCGCGAATACGACGCGCGCTGGTTGTTCCAGAAGGAAATCAACCTGATGGGAATCCAGGCGCTCGGCATGGGGCTGGGCGCGCTGATTGCGGAGCTCGGCGTCAAGCAGGAGATCGTCACCGGCCATGATTTCCGCGGCTATTCGGCCTCGATCAAATATGCGCTGATTTCCGGCCTGATGGCTGCGGGCTGCAAGGTGCACGATATCGGGCTCGCGGTGACGCCGATGGCCTATTTCGCGCAGTTCGATCTCGACGTGCCCTGCTGCGCCATGGTCACGGCCTCGCACAACGACAACGGCTGGACCGGCGTGAAGATGGGCGCCAACCGCCCGCTGACCTTCGGCCCCGACGAGATGACGCGGCTGAAGGAGATCGTGCTCAACGCCGAATTCAAGAACAAGGCCGGCGGCTCCTACCAGTTCCACGAGAATTATCCGGCGCGCTATATCGCCGATCTCACCGGCCGTCCGAAGCTGACCCGCAAGCTCAAGGTCGTCGCCGCCTGCGGCAACGGCACTGCCGGCGCGTTCGCGCCGCAGGTGCTGGAGGCGATCGGCTGCGAGGTGATCCCGCTCGACACCGAGCTCGACCACACCTTCCCGAAATACAATCCGAATCCGGAAGACATGGAAATGCTGCACGCGATCCGCGACGCGGTGCTGCATCACAAGGCCGATGTCGGTCTCGGCTTCGACGGTGACGGCGATCGCTGCGGCGTCGTCGACAACACCGGCGAGGAAATCTTTGCCGACAAGGTCGGCGTGATGCTCGCCCGCGACATGTCGGCGATCCACAAGGATGCGCATTTCATCGTCGACGTGAAGTCGACCGGTCTGTTTGTCACCGATCCCGTGCTGCAGAAGCAGGGCGCCAAGGTCGCCTATTGGAAGACCGGCCATTCCTACATGAAGCGCCGCACCCACGAGACGGGTGCGCTCGCGGGCTTCGAGAAGTCCGGCCACTTCTTCTTCAACAAGCCGTATGGACGCGGCTACGACGACGGCCTGGTGTCGGCACTCGCGATCTGCGACATGCTCGACCGCGCGCCGGGCAAGTCGATGGCCGATCTGAAGAACGCGCTGCCGAAAACCTGGTCGTCGCCGACCATGTCACCGCATTGCGCCGACGAGACCAAATACGGCGTCATCGACCAGGTGGTGAAGCATTTTGAAGGCTTGCAGGCCAAGGGCGCCAAGATCGGCGGCCAGGCGATCCGCGATCTCGTCACCGTCAACGGCGTACGCGTCACGGTCGAGGACGGCAGCTGGGGCCTGGTGCGCGCGTCCTCCAACAAGCCCGAGCTCGTCGTCGTGGTCGAGAGCCCGGTCTCCGAGCAGCGCATGCACGACATGTTCGAGATGGTGAACAGCGTGCTCCGCACGCATCCCGAAGTCGGCGCGTACAATCAGACGATTTGAGGGGCATCAGGGAGCACAACCCGCGCCGCAAATCTCCGCTGTCATGCCCCGGCTTGATGTTTAGCCCGGAGACATGGCTGACACCTGTTCGGACACATCACTGACAGGTTGGCCATTGGTCAAGTCGATCGATGCGACCTGCCAGCTGGCGAAGAAGATTCCGTAGTGGCCGTCACGATCCAGCGGCCGGATGGCAAGGCGTTCGCGGGCGAAGGCCTGGGGAACTTTCCAGAAGTGTCCCTTGAAGGAGATGTAGGGTCTTGTCGATGAGACCCTGCGCACGATCTCGCCGCTGTCGTATTCGACGTTCGGAACGCGGGCCGGCATGGGGCGAGCACTTGGCCGGAAGCGATCGGCAGGGACCTGCATATCGAGGCCTTGGTGAGGCCGCTCCAGATTGTAGACCGGCCGCCAGGCGTCGAAGGCGCGCTGGACTTCCGGGAGAGTTCGGAAGCGGCGCATTGCAAACACCTCGGCCTTCAGGGTGCGATGGAAGCGTTCGTTCTTGCCGCGGGCCTGTGGGTGGCATGGCCTTGCGTGCACCACCCTGACGCCAAGCTTGAGCAGCCACACCTTCAGTCCGGTCCAACGAATGCCGGACGTATCGCCCCAGGGTGAGCCATTGTCGGTGTAGAAGGCCTCCGGCAGGCCATAGCAGCGGAACGTCGTCGACAGGTGATTCTGCACGGTGAGGCGCTGCTCGTCGGCACATGCCTTCAGGCACAGCACGTAGCGCGAGTGATCGTCGACGATCGTTAGCGGATGGCACCGCGTCCCATTGGCGAGCGGCAGGTGACCCTTGAAGTCCATCTGCCACAGCAGGTTGGGAGCTTCCTTCTCGAACCGGTGGCCCGGATTGGGCGGCGCATTCTCACTCGGTTTGATCCGGTCGTTCCGACACAGGATCTGGTGCACCGTTGATGGCACAGGCACCGTCTGCCCGCCCCGCTTCAGGCAATGGGCAATCTTCCGTGCTCCCCAAGCCGGATGCTTGTCGCGTACAGCCAGGACTTCTGCCTCGACCGCAGCCTCACTCCGCTTGGGCATCGCATGCGGGCGCCGGGAACAGTCGGCCAGCTCCCGATCGCCGGCCTGCCAGCGCGCCAGCCACTTGTAGCCGACGTCAGGACTGATGTTGAACCGACGGCACAGTTCGCGCCGGTTGGCGCCCTCCTGCAAAGCCAGCCGCACAAACTCGTGGCGCTGATCCATCACTGACACCTCGCTCCAAGGCATGGACGGCCTCCCGAATCGGACCAATCCAGCCAATGTTGATGTGTCAGCTATGTCTCCGAACACCCGTCAGTGATCTGTCCGGGCTAAACACTTGACCGGGGCATCCAGTACGCCGCAGCTTCTCCGTATCCAATCGCCGCCTCTGGAATACTGGATCGCCCGGTCAAGGCCGGGCGATGACAGCTTCCTTGTGGTGAGACCTGAGAACTAAGCCTCTAAGCCGCCACCACCGCCGGGATCGGCAGCGCGGTGACCGACTTGATCTTCTCCATCGCGAAGCGCGAGGTGACGTTCTTCAGCGGCACGGCGCTGATCAGCTTCTTGTAGAACACGTCATAGGCCTGCATGTCGGCGACCACGACGCGCAGCATGTAGTCGACGTCGCCGGCCATGCGGTAAAATTCCATCACCTCGGGCATGGCACTCACGGCCTCGGCGAACTTCTTCAGCCAGGCGTCCGAATGGTCGGCGCTCTCGACTGACACGAATACGGAGATGCCGAGCCCGATCTTGTTCTGGTCGACCAGGGCGACGCGCTTCAGGATCACGCCGTCGGCCTCGAGGCGCTGGATGCGCTTCCAGCAGGGGGTCGAGGACAGCCCGACGCGGTCGCCGATCTCGGCGACGGAGAGGGACGCATCCTCCTGGAGCACCATCAGAATCTTGCGGTCGATGGCATCGAGGCGGCGGCTGGTCTCGGGGAGTTGCACGGCGAGGTCAGTCATTTGAAGAACTTTGTTCCATTTCAGGGGCTGATTTCCCTGATATAGAGAAAATCTTTCCACGGCAAGCCTATAATCTCGGCGTAACAGTGGAACTTCTCTAGAGCCTGCCTCGTAAAAGCTCTTCAACTTCAACGCGTTGTGGGGCGGCCATGCCGCCACCGTGGCGGGTGCATTTCAGCGCTGCGGCGGCCGCGGCGAATCGCAGCGCCTCCCGCACCTCCGCGCCCTCGGCGAGGCCAAGCGTGAAGGCGCCATGGAAAACGTCGCCGGCCCCGAGCGTATCGACCGCCTGAACCGGGAAGGCCGGGGTCTCCTCCAGCTTGCCCGCCTCGTTCAGCCAGATCGTGCCGCGCGGGCCGCGCGTGGCGGCGAGAAGGGCCGGCGTCAGCCCTGCCAGGCGCTTCAATGCCTCGCCGTCATCGGCGACACCGGCCGTCTCCTGCACCTGGTCGCTGGCGAACAGCACGTGCGAGGCGGCCGTGAGCAGGCCGTCCTGCAACGACATCGCGCGATCGACGCCGACGATGACAGGAATGCCGCGCCGTCGCGCCTCGGCGCAGAGATCGATACAAAGGGCGCCGCAGCGGCTCTCGACGAGGACCGCCCGGCAATCGGCGAGCAGCGCGTCACCGTCCGGCAGCTTCACGCTCCACAGGCCGGGATCGCGATAGATCGTCAGCGTCCGCTCGCCCGAGGGCTCGATCAGGATCGCGGAGACCGGCGTGGTCAGGCCGGGCACGCGCACCACGTGCGTCGTGTCGATGCCTTCACTGGCCATCTGTTCGAGAATGAAGCCGCTCGACGCTTCCCGTGCATCGCCCATCGGTCCTGCGAAGGAGACCCGGCCACCGAGCCGCGCGATGGCGATCGCAGCATTGAGCGCGTTGCCGCCGCAGATCTCGGCGAGATGCGTGGCGTTGGCCTTGCTGCCGCGCGCGGGCACGGCCTCGACGCGAAAGGTGAGGTCGCGCACGGGAATGCCGATGCAAAGGATGTGCGGCGCGGTCCCTGATATGGCCACCGGCGGCCCCAGCTTACGCGCCGGTCTTGTCGTGCACCCAGCGGCCGAGCAGGTGGTGGGCGATCGCGAACGGATGCGGGCCGGCGAGCCCGTCCGGATGCGTCCGCGTCAGCATCAGCGCGGCCTCCTCGCGGGTGAACCAGCGCGCGTCCTCCAGCTCGGAATGATCGACGACGACGTCCTCGTTGAGCGCCCGCGCGCTGCAGCCGATCATCAGCGACGATGGATAGGGCCAGGGCTGCGTCATGTAATACTGCACGTCGGTGCAGCGGATTCCGGATTCTTCGAGGATTTCCCGGCGTACCGCGTCCTCGATGGTCTCGGCGGCCTCGACGAAGCCGGCGAGACAGGAATACATCCCCGGCGGGAACTGCTTCTGGCGGCCGAGCAGGCACTTCTCGCCGGAGGCGACCAGCATGATCACGACGGGATCGGTGCGCGGAAAGTGCTCGGCCTTGCAAGCAGGGCACTCGCGCTTCCAGCCGCCTTCCTTCATCGCGCTCCGCGTGCCGCAATTGGCGCAATAGCCGTGGCGCTGATGCCAGCTCACCATCGACTTCGCCATCGCGATCGCCGAGAGCTCGCCGGGCGGAATCGCGCCCTGCATCGCCATGCCGCGCAGCTCGGTGACGGTGTAGTCCTCGCGGCCGATCAGCTTCTCGGCCGCCGCCTGCGACATCCCCATGCCGAACACCGCGGCGCCGTCGCGCAGGCCTAAGAAGATCGTGCCGGGGTTGGCGCCGCATTTCAGCGCCTCGTCTACTCCCAGCAGCGCGCGCGCCTTGTCGCCCTCGCGCTTCACCAGCAGCGAGTCGCGGTAGACGACATAGGCGCGCGACAATGGCTTCTGCTCCATCGCGAACAGCTTTTCGTCGTCGCGGCGCAGATGCGCGGCGCGATCGAGGACGTTGGTGACGAAGGCCGGCTGTCCCAGCGGAAACGAGTCGAATGCTGACATTTCTTGTTCTCAACCCAACCAGATCTTGCGGCGAAGCGCGCTGATGAAAGTCTGCACCTCGGTGGCGTCATGCGCCAAGGGCTTCATCACGCCCCAGACCGGCCGCGGCCATGCAGCGTCGCTGGTCCGGCGTGCGATGATGTGGACGTGAAGCTGCGGCACGAGGTTGCCGAGCGCGGCGACATTGAGCTTGTCGCATTTGGTGATCTCTTTCAGCGCGCGCGAGACGCGGGAGATCTCCGTCATGAGTTGCGCCTGCTCCACCTCGTCGAGATCGATGATCTCGACCGCATCGGGTCGCCGCGGCACCAGCAGCAGCCAGGGATAATGCGCGTCCTTGATGACCAGGACCTTCGAGAGCGGCAGGTCGCCGATGTCGATGGTGTCCTCTTTCAGGCGGGAGTGCAGCGACCAGGCGGGTTCAGACATATGCGTTTCCGGATGGCCCGATGGGGGCGGGCTTGTTTGGCCGGACCATACGATACGGAGTTAGCTAGGGGAAGGTTAGGGACCGCGGGGGCGGCATGCTCCGCTGTCGTCCCGGGGCGCGCAAAGCGCGAGCCCGGGACCCATAACCACAGAGAGAAGTTTGGCGAAGATGCGTGGTGACCAGCTCGCGCGACAACCCCTCCCTGTGGTTATGGATTCCGGGCTCGCGCTACGCGCGCCCCGGAATGACGAACTCACGCCTCCGCAAGCACCCGCGCATTGGCGCGGACGGAGGCCTCGCTGACGCGGATCCCGAGGCCCGGGCCGTCGGGCACCACGACATGGCCGGCGCGGTTGGCAACGCGCTCTTCCAGCACGTCCTCGGTCAGCACGTGATGCGGCATGTAGAATTCGCAGCCGAGCGAGATGCCCGGCGTTGCCGCGATCAGCTGCGTCCCGGCGGCAAGCCCGATGCCGCCCTCCCACAGCGTGCCGCCATAGCCGGGCAGGCCGGCGATGTCGGCGATCGCCATGATCGCCTGCGCCTCGAACAGGCCGCCGGCTTTCATCAGCTTGATCGAGACGGCATCGGCGGCTTCGCGGCGCACCACCTCCATCATGTCGCGGCGGTCGAAGCAGCTTTCGTCGGCGAGAACGGGTGTTTCCAGCGCCGCGGTGAGCTGCGCCATCACGTCGAGATATTTGCGCGGCACCGGCTGCTCGATGAAGGTCGGTGCGAATTCCTCGATGTCGCGCAAAATCTTGATCGCGCCGAACGGCGCCAGCGCCTGGTTGTAATCGACGCGCAGATCGACCTTGTCGCCGAATTCCTTGCGGATCGCTTCGAGATGATCGAGATCCTCGCGATGCGGCTTCACGCCGGTCTTGACCTTGTAGATGACGTTGCCGTCCGGAACCATTTTTCGCATGCGTTCGAGATCGGCGGCGAAATCGGGATCGGCGATGGAGAAGGAGAGGGGAATCGTGTCGCGCACGCGGCCGCCGAGCAGGTCGGCGACCGACAATCCCGACGACTTGCCGACGATGTCGAGCAGCGCCATCTCGATCGCGACCTTGGCCTCGGCATGACCGACCAGCGCGCGGTCGAGCTCGGTCATCAGCGCGCGGATGCGGCGCACGGGTTTGCCGAGCACGATCGGCCGCAGATAGATGTCGAGCGCGGAGAAGGCCGCTTCCGGCGTCCCCGTGAACACTTCCCACGGTGCCGCCTCGCCCCAGCCGATCACGCCGTCGCTCGCGGTGAGCTCGATCAGCACGCGCTTCACCGTGCCCTTGACGTTGCCGACGCCTTGGAGGCGCGCCATCTTGATCGGGCTCTCGATCAGGAACAGCCTGATGCGTTCGACGGTTGCTTCGGTCATGTCAGGCCTCCATTGACGTGCCAGACCTGGCCGGTGACGTAGGACGCCTTCGGTGATGCCAGGAAGGCGATGATCTCGGCCACTTCTTCCGGCCGCCCGCGGCGGCGCATCGGGATCAGCGCCTCGGTGGTGGCGATCTGCTCGGGCGAGAGCCGGCTCTCGCTCGGCTTGTCCTTGATGATGAGGCCGGGTGACACAGCATTGACGGTGATGCCGTCTTTTGCGAGCTCGATCGCGGTGAGACGCACCAGCGCTTCGAGCGCGGAGCGGCTTGCCGCCGTTGCGGCAAAGGGTGCGAATTCCGGCCGGATCGCATGCGCGACGAAAGAGGACACCGCCACGATCCGCGTATCGCGCCCGGCACGCAGCAGCGGCAGCGCGGCGTCGACCAGCCGCGTGAACGCCAGCGCCGATTCGTCCATCGCCTGCCGGAACTGATCCGCCGGCGTGCCGATCGCGCTGCCGCGGCGGGCATGACCGCCGACCAGGATCAATCCGTCGAGCCGTCCGAAAACGCGTTGCGCGGCGGCGACGGCGTCGGTAACGGCTGCTTCCTCGGCGAGATCGCCGAGGCATTTTGCGACGGCGGCGCCTTTCGCTTCGGCTTCGGCCGCGGCGGCATCGAGACCTTCCGCGTTCGAGCGGGTGTGGAGCAGCAGCGCGGTGCCGGGGGCCGCGAGCAGTTTTGCGGTGGCGCGGCCGATGCCGCTGGCGGCACCGGTAACGAGATAGGCGCGATCGATATCAGGCATCACGGTGCTACGTTGGCCGGCGGCAACGCGCCGGTGCGGTGGAAATGGCTGAGGAAGGCGCGCGTCGCGGCTTCCTGCGGATTGTCGATCACCTGCCGCGCCGGACCTTCCTCGACCACGACGCCGTCGCGCATGAAGATGAGGCGGTCGGCGACCTCGCGGGCGAAGGCGATCTCATGGGTCACGATCACCATGGTCATGCCTTCCGAGGCCAGCCGCTGCATGACGGCGAGCACCTCGCCGACGAGCTCGGGATCGAGCGCCGAGGTGGCCTCGTCGAACAGCATCACGTCCGGCTCCATCGCGAGCGCACGTGCGATCGCGACGCGCTGCTTCTGCCCGCCGGACAGCGTCGCCGGATATTGGTCGGCCTTCTCCGCAAGGCCCACCTTGGCAAGCTGCGCGCGCGCGAGCTTCTCGGCGTCCGCCCTGGCCATGCGGCGCACCGTGACGGGCCCCTCCATGACGTTCTGAAGCGTCGTCATGTGCGGGAACAAATTGAAATGCTGGAACACCATGCCGGTGGTGGTGCGGAATTTGGCGAGTGTCTTCACGTCCGGAAGCTTGGCGCCTTCGCCGAATTGGAAGCTTGTGTCGCCGACGCGGACGCTGCCGCCGTCGGGCACGACCAGCAGATTGATGCAGCGGAGCAGTGTCGACTTGCCGGAGCCGGATGGGCCGATCAGCGCCACCACGCCCCCCTTGGCCACGTCGAGGCTGATGTTCTTCAGAACCTCGTTGCTGCCAAAGCTCTTGCGAAGGCTGCGGATCTCGATCTTCGAAGTGTTCCTGGATGGCTCGCTCATTCGCTGACCGCCAGTCGCTTCTCGCCGCGGCGGACGATGATGGTCAAGGGAATCAGGATCGCCGCATAGGCGACCGCGACCGCGGTGTAGGTCTCGAGCGGCCGGTAGCTGTCATGGGCGGCGACCTGGCTCTGGTAGACGAGGTCGGGCACGGCGAGCACCGAAACCAGCGAGGTGTTCTTGAACTGGATGATCGACTGGTTCATCAGCGCCGGGATCATGCGCTTGATCGCTTGCGGAAGCACGATGCGCCGCATGCTCTGTCCCGGCGTCATGCCGAGCGCGGCGCCGGCTTCCGACTGGCCTTTGTCGATCGAGATGATGCCGCCGCGGATGATCTCGGAATAGAACGAGCCGCCATAGAGCGAGAGTGCGAGCGCCGAGGCCGTGATCGGCGTCATCTCGACGCCGGCCAGGATCGGCAGCGCGTAATAGAACCAGATCAGCTGCACCAGGATCGGCGTGCAGCGGAACGCCTCGATGAAGGTGAGGGCGAGGAGACGCACCGCCTTGAAGCGCGACAGGCTGCCGAACGCGCCGAACAGGCCGAAGACGAGACCGAGCACGACGATGACCACGGTGAAGCCGACGGTGACGCCGAGCCCGTTGAGAAAGAGCCAGCGATAGCTCCAGAGGATGCCGAAGTCCCACTGATACATGCGTGCGTTACTTTTACCCGATGTCAGTTCAGAAACTTGTCGTCATGCCCGGGCGTAGCCGTCCGAAGGACGGCGTCGCTTCCGCTCGCCTATGTCCCGGGCATCCACGTTCTTGGTGCCGCGAGTCAGGCGTGGATGGCCGGGACAAGCCCGGCCATGACGGTGTGGATACTTCAGGCGCTCATCACCTACAGCGAAACGCCCGGCGGAATGTCCGCTTCGGTCACGCCCACCAGCTCCATGTTGGTGATGATCGCGTTGCGGATGAAGCCGAGGCCCTTGTTGAAGTCGATCCAGGTGTTGACGTAGTCGCGGAAGGTCTTGTCGTTCTCGCGGCGGAAGCCGGCGTTCGACGTGGTGGCGAAGATCGGCGTCGGCAGCACGAACTGGCCGAGCGAGGGATTCTTCTTCAACACGGTCAGCGACAGCATGGTGATCAGGCACTGCGCGTCGACGCGGCCGGTTTGCAGCGCGGCGGTGGCATCGTCGGCGGTCTTCAGTCGCGAGATCTGCGCCTTCGGCGTCAGGCGGCTGACGACCTGGTCGTGCGACGAGCCCTGGTCGACGGCGATCTTGACGTCGGGCGAGTTCAGCTCGGCCCAGCTCTTCGGCTTGAAGTCCTTCTTGCAGAGGATGCCGAAGGCGTTGTTGAAGACCGGCACCGAGAAGTCGACCACCAGCGCGCGCTTCGGGGTCGGGTTGAGGCCGAAGAAGATGTCGATCTTGTTGGACTGCAGATCGAGCACCGAATTGCCCCAGGTGGTCTCGGTGATCTCGAGCTCGGCCTCCATGTCGTCGGCGAGCGCCTTGGCGATGTCGATGTAGAAGCCCTTCCACTGGCCGCTGGCGAGGTCCTTCATGTAATAGGGCGCGCCGCCGCCGACCGCGCCGATCCGCATCTTCTTGGTGCGGCGAATGCGGGCAAAGGTCGATTCGTTGGAATCCGCTGCGGTCTGCGCCACGGCCGGTGAGGCCAGCGTGGCTGCAGCCATCGCGCCAAGTCCGACAATCGATGCGACATCACGACGTGTAACCATTTTGAGGAATCGCTTTTCTGGTTGGATGAAGGTGAGTGGTTGATCTCGCGCGAAAAATTCGCCCATCAATCGGCGTCAGCCGGCTGAAAAATGCTCAGGATCGGATTTTCGCGCACCCTTTGTTTCGGTTCCGGCAGGATTTCATAGAAAGGCGCTGCCGGGCGGGCCCTGTCAAGACTCGATTGCCTCAGGGATGTGCGGGGCCTCGAAGATAGGCAGGGAGCCCATCGGCCATGACGCTTTCCGAGGCGAACGTCCGCATCTGCACTTCGCGACGATGCGCGAGGGAAGGCCCGGCGAGCGCGTCGGCTCGAGCTATTTTCGCGAGAAAATTGAGAGGTTTCGGCGGTTCGCTTTAAAAATGCGAACGGCGCCCTGTCGGCGCCGTTCGCCGAAGACGGCGAGAGGTCGGTGCGGATCGACCGACCCTATTCCGCGGCCTTTTCCGTTCCCTTGGCACGAACGGTCGCGAGGCGCGTCAGCGCGTCGCGGACGCCCGCGCCATAGGCGGGATCGGCCTTGGTGCAATTGGCGATGTGCCGTTCCTGGATCGCGATGGCCGCCGCTCCGACGGCGCGCGCCGTGTTGTCGAACAAGGCCTGCCGCTGGGCTGCGTTCATCTTGCGAAAGAGGTCGCCGGGCTGCCGATAGTGATCGTCGTCGATGCGGTGATCCCAATGTGCGGCTGCACCATCGATCTCGAGCGGCGGCTCGTTGAGATCGGGCTGGTCCGTCCACTCGCCACGGCTGTTCGGGAAATAGGTCGGCGTCCTCCCGAGATTGCCGTCGGTCCGCATTGCGCCATCGCGATGGTAGCTGTGATACGGGCATTTCGGCGCGTTGACCGGGATCAGATGATGGTTGACGCCGAGGCGATAGCGCGCCGCGTCCCCGTAGGAGAACAGCCTCGCCTGCAGCATCTTGTCGGGCGAGAAGCCGATGCCCGGAACGACGTGGGCCGGCGAGAAGGAGGCCTGTTCGACCTCGGCGAAGACGTTTTCCGGATTGCGGTTCAGCTCGAAATAGCCGACCTCGATCAGCGGGAAGTCCGCCTTCGGCCAGATCTTGGTCAGGTCGAACGGGTTGAAGGCAAACGCCTTGGCCTGATCGTCGGTCATGATCTGCACGAACATGGTCCAGCGCGGGAAATCGCCGCATTCGATGCTCTCGAACAGGTCGCGCTGGTGAGTCTCGCGGTCCTTGCCGATGAGGGCTTCGGCCTCGGCGTCGGTCAGGTTTTCGATGCCCTGCTGCGTCCGGAAGTGAAACTTCACCCAGGTCCGCTCATTGGCGGCATTGATGAAGCTGTAGGTATGGCTGCCAAAGCCATGCATGTGCCTGAAGCTTCTGGGAAGGCCGCGCTCGCTCATCACGATGGTAACCTGGTGCAGAGCCTCCGGCAGCAACGTCCAGAAATCCCAATTGTTGTCGGCGCTGCGCATTCCGGTTCGGGGATCGCGCTTGATCGCATGATTGAGGTCGGGAAAGCGCAAGGGATCGCGGAAGAAGAACACGGGCGTGTTGTTGCCCACCATGTCCCAATTGCCTTCCTCGGTGTAGAACTTCAGCGCAAAGCCGCGGATGTCGCGTTCGGCGTCGGCTGCGCCGCGCTCGCCGGCAACGGTCGAGAACCGCGCGAACATCGGCGTCTGCTTGCCGACTTCCGAGAAGATCTTCGCCTTGGTGTATCGGGTGATGTCATTGGTCACGGTGAAGGTGCCGAAGGCGCCGGAACCCTTGGCATGCATCCGTCGCTCCGGGATCACTTCGCGATCGAAATGTGCTAGCTTCTCGATCAGCCAGACGTCTTGCAGCAGCGCGGGCCCGCGGCGGCCCGCGGTCATGATGTTGAGGTTATCGCTGACGGGCGCGCCCGTCGCATGGGTCAAACGTTTCGGCTCATCGGCCATGGGATGCTCCTGAATATGGGGTCATTGGCTATTGCTGCCCGCGTGCGAAATCTCAGGCTCGCATGGGTCCACAGCAGTCGATTTCGAGATCGCACTGTCCTTGCGCGAACGCCGGTCAACCGTGCCAATGCGAGTTGCGGATGACGCTGCAGAAATTGCCGCGATGGAAATGCGGCTCCTTGTCGGCGATGACGTCGGCCTTGACGTTGCCGAACGTCGTATCGGGCCGATGCTTGATGCCGTCGTAGAAGGCCTGGATGATGTCTTCCTTGAAGTGCGGCGTGCGCGGAAAGGCGTTCACGACCGCCTCGCGCTCCGCGTCGGAATATTCGTCGTAGGTGAGCCCGAGCACGTCCATCTCGACGCCCGCGGTCACCAGCGCGACGACGGGGTGCATGTGCTGGGGGACGCCCGGCGTGGTGTGCAGGGCGATCGCGGTCCACACCGTGTAGGCGTCGGCTTCCGAAATGCCGTGGCTGCGCAGGAAATCGCGCGCGGCATGCGCGCCGTCGACCTCGAACCGCTCGTGTTGGCTGCCATGGCCCGGCATCAGGCCGATGTCGTGAAACATGGCGCCGGCGTAGAGCAGTTCGCGGTCGAACGTCAGCCCACGGCGGACGCCGGCCATCGCGCCGAACTGGTAGACGCGGCTGGAATGGTTGAAGAGCAGGTCCGTTTCGGTATCGCGGACGTATTCGGTGATGGCGCGCGCCAGCTTGCTGTCGGGAATGACGGCGGCCTCGGTGATTTCTGACATGAGCAGCTCCTGAAATTTTGGATCGCGTCCACTGTAAATCCGGGCTACGTTGTCTTAAATCGACGTAATACGTCAAAAACGGACAAATCCGGATCGAGGCGGACATGGGTGCAAAGCCGAAACCAAGGACGGTTGTGATCGTGGCGCTGCCAGGCGTGCAGCTGCTCGATGTCGCAGGGCCGCTCGATGTGTTCGCCGAGGCGAACGTGCAGGCCGGCTATCCCGCCTATGCCTTGTTCGTGGCGGGCGCGGAGCCAGGGCCGATCCGCAGTTCCTCAGGCGTCCAGCTGATGCCCGACCGAATCGTCGACCGCGACTTCCAGGAGCCGATCGACACCTTGCTGGTGGCGGGATGCCCGAACGCGGCCGAAGTCCCGGCGGACGGGAGCGTGATCGACTGGCTGCGGCGGCGGGCTTCGCGGACCCGCAGATTCGGCTCGGTTTGCAGCGGGGCCTTCTTCCTTGCCGCCGCCGGTCTCCTTGATGGCAGGCGGGTCACGACGCATTGGGCGGTCGCAGACATGCTGGCCAGCAAATTCCCGTCGGTCACCGTGGACAAGGATGCCATCTACGTCACCGACGGCAAGCTCCGCACGGCCGCCGGCGTGACCGCAGGGCTCGACCTCGCGCTGGCACTGGTCGAGGAAGATCTCGGGCGCGACACGGCCATGAGAGTCGCAAGCCAGCTCGTGATGTTCTTCAAGCGCCCGGGTGGGCAGATGCAGTTCACCCGCAAGGGCGAGGCTGTTCCCGCCGGCCGCGCCGCATTGCAGGAGCTGCAGCGCTGGGTCGCCGCCAATCCCGGGCTCGACCACAGCGTTGCGAGCCTGGCGACGCGCATGGAGCTCAGCCCGAGGCACTTTGCACGGCTGTTCCGCGCCGAGGTGGGCGTCACGCCTGCGACCTGGGTCGAGGAAGCCCGCGTCAATGCGGCGAGGCGGCTGCTCGAGTTTGGCAATGAAGCCCCGAAGCAGGTGGCGCTCCATTGTGGATTCGCCGATGCCGATACGCTGCGCCGCGCGTTCAATCGTCACGTCGGCGTGACGCCCGCCGAGTATCGCAAGCGGTTTGCGCGAATCACGTAGGTTCCAGCTCGCCAACACTGAGCCGGCTTCCGCGTCCAAATGGGCCGGCGGGGGCCGCCCAGCGGGGTGTGCGGGACCTACGGATACCCGCTTGCTTTCCCGACCTTTTGGCCCCAAATAGGGACCGGGAGATTGGCGGTGGACGAGCCACTCGCCAACCGGGTCAGGTCCGGAAGGAAGCAGCCCTAACGAGGTCCGGATCGGGTCGCTCGTCAGTCTCCTACCTGTTTTTCCGAGCGAATTGCGCCGGCGGGCTTCCCGTCAGCGCGCTCCTTTCCGCAAAAGCCGGGCGAAAGACATTCCATTGCGGATCGACCGATGACCGACGCTGGCGCCCCTCCCAACCCCGACAGCGCCGGCCAGGCCAGCACGCCCTACCGGGTGCTGGCGCGCAAATACCGGCCCTCCAGCTTCGACGATCTGATCGGCCAGGAGGCCGTGGTGCGCACCGTCTCGAACGCGTTCGAGACCGGGCGCATTCCGCAGGCCTGGATCCTCACCGGCGTCCGCGGCGTCGGCAAGACCACCACCGCGCGTATCCTGGCCCGTGCGCTCAACTACGAGATGCCGGACGGATCGGTGAAGGGCCCGACCATCCACATGCCGACCCTGGGCGTGCATTGCCAGGCGATCATGGAAAGCCGGCACATGGACGTGCTGGAGATGGACGCGGCCTCGCACACCGGCGTCGACGACGTCCGCCAGATCAATGACAGCGTGCGCTACGCGCCGGCCAGCGCCCGCTACAAGGTCTACATCATCGACGAAGTCCACATGCTGTCGACGGCGGCGTTCAACGCCTTCCTGAAGACGCTGGAGGAACCGCCGGAGCACGCCAAATTCGTGTTCGCGACCACCGAGATCCGCAAGGTTCCGGTCACCGTGCTGTCGCGCTGCCAGCGTTTTGACCTGCGCCGGGTCGAGGCCGACGTGCTGATGAAGCACCTCGCCAATATCGCGGCGAAGGAGAACGTCGAGATCGAGCCCGAGGCGCTTGGCATCATCGCGCGCGCCGCGGAAGGCTCGGTGCGCGACTCTCTGTCGCTGCTCGACCAGGCGATCGCGCACGCGGCAGGCACCGTGAAGGCGGATGCGGTCAGGCAGATGCTGGGCCTCGCCGACCGCACCCGCGTCATCGACCTCTTCGATTCGCTGGCGCGCGGCGACATCGCTGCCGCTTTCAAGGAGTTCCGCGACCAGTACGACGTCGGCGCCGATCCGATCGTCGTGCTGTCGGACCTTGCCGAGTTCGTCAATTTCGTCACCCGCGTGAAGATCGTGCCGGCGACCGCCGACAACGTCGCCTATGGCGAGACCGAGCGCGTGCGCGCGCGGGATTTTGCCTCGAAGATCTCGATGCGCGTGCTGTCGCGGATGTGGCAGATGCTGCTCAAGGGCATCACCGAGGTGCAGGCCGCGACGCGCCCCGCAGCGGCCGCCGAGATGGTGCTGGTGCGCATCGCCTATGTCGCCGACCTGCCGACGCCGGACGAAGCGATCAAGATGCTGGAGCAGAACGGCGGCGGCTCGCCGGTCGTGGGCGGCGGAAGTGCCGCGCGCAGCGGCGCGCCGGGTGCGCCGGTGGCCTCCGCGGCGCCGGTTGCCTCGGCCGCGCCCATGCGCGCACCGACTTCGTCACCGTCCGCGTTCGGCGGCGGCGCCGCCCGGCCGCAGATGGCGGCGCCCGCGCCGGATCCGCAAGGAGCCGCGCCCCAGCTGCGCATCACGAGCTTCACCCAGCTCGTCGCGGTCGCCGGGCAGAAGCGCGATCTCATGACCAAGGCCGCGCTCGAAGGCGACATGCGCCTCGTCCGTTTCGAGGAGGGCCGGCTGGAAGTCGCGCTCGAGCCCAACGCCTCCAAGACCATGATCTCCGAGCTTGCGCGAAAATTCGAGCTCTGGACCGGCCGGCGCTGGACCGTGATCGTCTCCAACGAGCAGGGCCAGCCGACGCTGCGCTCGGTGAACCACGCGGCGAAGCAGGAACATGCGCGCTCCGCTGAAGCCGATCCGCGCGTGCAGGAGGTGCTGTCGCGTTTTCCCGGTGCGAAGGTCGTCGAGGTCCGCAGGCTTGCCCCCGAGGCGCCGGAAACCAATATGAATGCGGACTATGGCAGTGACGATCCGCCCGATGGTTCCGACGGCGACGATCTCTAGAGCATGATCCGGACCCGAAGGGCCGCGTAGCGCAAAGTGTGAAGCGGTTTTCCGATTAGATCATGCTCAAACCAAGAGTTAAGGCGCGATGACGAGTCATCGCGCAACCAAGGACAGCACCGATGGTCGATATTTTCGGCATGATGAAGCAGGCGCAGCAGCTGCAATCCAAGATGCAGGAGATGCAGGATCAGCTCTCCAGCGTCGAGGTCGAAGGCATCTCCGGCGGCGGTCTCGTCGCCGTGCGCATGACGGCGAAGATGGACGTGAAGGGCATCAAGATCGATCCCTCGCTGATGAAGCCGGAAGAGCGCGAGGTGCTCGAGGACCTGCTCGTCACCGCCCTCGGCGATGCCCGCCGCAAGGCCGAAACGGCCGTGCAGGAGAAGATGCAGGCGCTCACGGGCGGCCTCAGCCTGCCACCGGGTATGTTCGGCCAATAAGATGGGTTCGGTTGCAGGTCCCGAAATCGAGCGGCTGGTCCAGCTCCTCGCACGGCTGCCAGGCCTTGGTCCGCGCTCGGCGCGGCGTGCGGCGCTGCATCTGATCAAGAAGCGCGAAGCGCTGATGATGCCGCTGTCTTCGGCCCTGCAGGTCGCGCTCGACAAGGTCCAGGTCTGCAAGACCTGCGGCAATATCGACACGCAAAATCCCTGCACGGTCTGTACCGATCCGAAACGCGATGATGCAATCATCGTCGTCGTCGCCGATGTCGCCGATCTCTGGGCGCTGGAACGGGCCAATGCGACCCAGGGGCGCTATCATGTGCTCGGCGCGACATTGTCGCCGCTCGACGGCGTCGGGCCGCAGGACCTCACCATCGACGCGCTGGTGGCGCGCGCGCATGCTGCCGAGGTGCACGAGATCATCCTGGCGCTGAACGCGACGGTCGACGGCCAGACCACGGCGCACTACATCACCGACCTGCTTCAGGACGCCAACGTAAAAGTAACCCGGCTGGCCCATGGTGTGCCGGTCGGTGGCGAGCTTGATTATCTCGACGAAGGTACGCTATCGGCCGCGATGCGGCAGCGGACCTTGTTCTAGCCATCCAGACTTACGGAACGGACGACATGACGAAACTTTTCGCCACACGATCGGCTTTGGTCGCGACGATGATGCTGCTGGCGACCCCGGCCATCTCCGCGCAGCAGGACGACGGGGCGCCGCCGCCGCCGAAGCCCGGCAAGCCAATCAGTGCCGGCGAGGTGCTCTCGGGCGAATTGAACGCAATGAAGGTGCGCGACATCAAGAACGCCGGCAAGCGGATTGCGATGTACCAGATCACCTCCGAGCCGCGTCGACTGCCGGCGCCGAACGGGCTGTGCAATCTCGAGACCGGTCCTGAGACGTTCCAACTCGTCACTTCCAGCGACGCGCAGGCCACGCAGCTGAAATCGTTCGTCGGCAAGGCGATCTCGGTCAAGGTCGACGAAGTCGCCTGCGCCAGCGATCCCGGCCAGATGAGCGAAGCCGTGATCACGAAGTGGAGCTTGATCAGGAAGCAGTAGGGGGCGCCGCTCCAGCCGAGCTACCGTAGGGTGGGCAAAGGCGCAAAGCGCCGTGCCCACCATTCTCCCGGCGACGATTCAGGTGGTGGGCACGCTTCGCTTTGCCCACCCTACGGCATCGCGGGCGTAGCGCGTGCCGAGTTTACACCCTCACCGGCCCCAGCGTCTCGAAATGCCCGCGCTTCTGCAGCCAGGCCAGCAGCACAAGGCTCGGGATCGCCACCAGCACGCAGATCACGAAGAACAGCGGCCAGCCGGTCGTCTCCGCGACATAGCCCGCACTCGCTGACAGATATGTGCGCCCGACCGCGGCGAGCGCGGTGAGCAGCGCATATTGCGTCGCCGTGTGCAGCGGATTCTGGCACAGCGCGGAGAGATAGGCGACGAAGATCACGGTGCCGATGGCGCTGGTAAAGTTCTCGCAGGTGATGGCAAAGGCCAGCGCCCATTGGCTGGTGCCGACGAAGGCCAGCCAGGAGAAGGAGAGATTGGCGAGCGCCTGCACCACGCCGCCGATCCAGAGGCTGGTCGCAAGCGAATAGCGCCGCGCGAGGAAGCCGCCGGCAAAGCCGCCGATCAGCGTTGCCGCGAGGCCGACGCCCTTCACGATCGCCGCGTAATCGTTGCGGGAAAAGCCGAGGTCGATCACGAACGGCGCGGTCATCGTGCCGGAGAAGGCATCGGTGAACTTGAACAGCACGACGAAGGCGAGCGCGGCGAGCGCATCCTTGCGCGACAGGAATTCCGAGAAGGCCCCGATCGCCGCGTGCAGCACGCGCGCGAACGCCGTCTCGGTTTGTGTCGCGGCTTCCGCCCGCACCGATTGCTCGGGCTCTGTCGCGGCCAGCGCGGTGATCGTGCCGATCAGCACCATCGCCGCCATCACCACGTAGCCCCACATCCAGGCCGACGCGCGCGGAATGCCGGTGCCCTCGAAGCCGGACACGATGAACAGCGCGCCCGCGGTCGAGACCAGCATGCCGATGCGATAGGCCGCGACATAGGAAGCCATTCCGGCGGCCTGCTCGCTCTCCGGCAGGCTCTCGACGCGGAACGCGTCGACCACGATGTCCTGCGTCGAGGACGTCGTCGCGACCAGCAGCGCGCCGAGCGCGACGTAGAACGGCGAGCGCGCGGGATCGGTGAGTGCCAGCAGCAGGATCGCGATGATCAGCAGCAATTGCGAGAACAGCAGCCAGCCGCGCCGCCGTCCGAACGCGCGGGTGAACAGCGGCACATGCAGCGCATCCACCAGCGGCGCCCACAGGAATTTCAGCGTGTAGGGCGTGCCGACCAGCGCAAACAGCCCGATGGTCTTGAGGTCGACCCCGGCCTCGCGCATCCACACCAGGAGCGTGGAGCCCGACAGCGCCAGCGGCAGCCCGGACGAGAAGCCGAGGAACAGTACGATCAGCACCCGCGGTTGCAGGTACACGGCCAGGCCGTCACGCCAGGAGGTGGGGGCCGTGTCGGGGCTGGCAGGGGAGGTCGCGTCGGGTGCGGTCATGGGGAGGTGTTAGCAGATTCTGGCTGCCACAAGTGAGGTGTCGTCGCCCGGTCAAGCCGGGCGACGACAGTGTGCCTCAAAACTCACTCCCCCGCCTGGAGCTTCCTCGGGAACAGCTCCGCGGCACCGGTTGCCACCAGATGCGGCCCCTCCGGCGCATCGGTCTTGCTGAAATCGAGCTCCTCGATTCTCCCTGCGCGCTTCTCGATCTTGTCGGCGGAGATCAGCACCTGCCGCACGTCCTCGTTCGCGTCGGCAAAATGCTTCTGGAGCTTCAGCACGCGGTCGCGCAGGCGGCCCAAATCGTCGCCGAGCTTGATCACCTCGGTGCGGATCTGGTCGGCGGCGTCGCGCATGCGCGCGTCTTTCATGATCTGCTGCATCACCTGGATCGCGAGCATCAGCAGCGAAGGCGACACCAGCACGACGCGGGCGCGATAGGCCTTCTGGATCACGTCGTCGAAACCGTCATGGATCTCGGCATAGACCGATTCCGACGGCACGAACATCAGTGCCATCTCCTGGGTCTCGCCGGCGACGAGATATTTGTCGGCGATGTCGCTGACATGCTTCATCACGTCGCCGCGCAGCCGCTGCGTGGCGATGCGCTTCTCCTCGTCGGTGCGCGCATCGTGCAGCGCGGTCATCGCCTCCAGCGGAAATTTTGCGTCGATGCAGAGCGGCCGCTGGTCGGGCAGGAACACCACGCAGTCCGGCCGCTTTCCCGTCGAGAGCGTGAACTGGAACTCGTAGGCGCCCTTCGGCAAGCCGTCCTGGACGATCGCCTCCATCCGCGCCTGGCCGAAGGCGCCGCGCGACTGCTTGTTGGCGAGCACGTCGCGCAAGGTCGTCACCTGCGTGGTGAGGTCGGTCAGGTTCTTGTGCGCGTTGTCGATGATGCCGAGCCGCTCGTGCAGGGCGCGCAGGCTCTCCATGGTGTTGCGCGTCGAGTGTTCCATCGACTGGCCGACCCGATGGGTCACCGAATCCAGCCGCTCGTTGACCGCGCGCGCCATGTCGGCCTGGCGGCCGGCCAGCGCCTGGGTCATGGCGTCGGCTCGGCCGGCAGCCTCGCTCTGGGCGTGCAGCACCTGGCTGAGGCGCTCCTCGAGCTCGTCCGCGCGGATGGCATTGGCCATGGCGAGTTCCGCGCCGCGCCGCCCGGATCGCGCGATCACGACCGCGATCACCACCAGCAGGATGACGACGAGGGCGCCGAAGCCGATCAGCGCATCGATGGTGCGGACCGGCCAGTCGCCAGCCAGGAAAATGATCTCGTTCATGGCGGCCCTTGTAGCCGATTCGACACTCTCCGCGAACGAATAGCGAACGCTTATGGTTAATAGCCCCCTAATTTTTATGGTTAACGAAACCTGAAGTTTTATGGTTAGCGGAGGGTTAACGGAGTTCCTCGCCGCATTGACCGCATCCGGCATGCGGCTTAAATCGCGGCCATGGCCCTCAGAGAAATCATCATCCTGCCCGACAAGCAGCTGCGTCTGGTCTCCAAGCCGATCGAGAAGGTCACGACGGAGATCCGCAAGCTTGCCGACGACATGTTCGAGACCATGTACGACGCGCCCGGCATCGGGCTCGCGGCGATCCAGATCGCGCAGCCCTTGCGGCTGATCACCATGGACCTCGCCAAGCCTGACCCGGACGGCGAGACAAAGCCGGAGCCGCGTGTCTTCATCAACCCTGAAATTATCGCCTCCTCCGAGGATCTGTCGGTCTACGAGGAAGGCTGCCTCTCGATCCCCGAATATTACGAGGAGGTCGAAAGGCCTGCGAAGGTGCGCGTGCGCTTCACCGATCTCGACGGCAAGGTGCACGAGGAGGACGCCGAAGGCCTCTACGCCACCTGCATTCAGCACGAGATCGACCATCTCAACGGCGTGCTGTTCGTCGACTATCTCTCAAAGCTCAAGCGCGACCGCGTGATCAAGAAGTTCGAGAAAGCCGCCAAGCGCGCGGAGTAAGTCATTTGTAAGCGCTGGTGCTGCCGCGAACTCCCGTGCGCTCCCTCCCCCCTTGCGGGGGAGGGCGGGGGAGAGGGGTAGCCCAGCAAAAGGCGCCCGTCGTTTGCGAATGCCAACAATAGGGCGCCCGCGCTAACGCCGAGAGAGCGCGTCGTGTGGCACCCCTCTCCCTAGCCCTCCCCCGCAAGGGGGGAGGGAACATACCGAGTCCTTGTCATGCCCCTCCGCCTCATCTTCATGGGCACGCCCGATTTCTCCGTGCCGACGCTGCTCGAGCTGGTCTCGCATGGCCACGAGATCGCGGCGGTCTATACGCGCGCGCCCAAGCCCGGCGGACGGCGCGGCCTGCAATTGCAGCCGACCCCGGTCGAGGAAGCCGCGCGAAAGCTCGGCGTTCCCGTGCTGACGCCGAAGTCGCTGAAGACGCCCGAAGCGCTCGACGAGTTTCGCGCCTTCGACGCCGATGCCGCCGTCGTCGTCGCCTACGGCATGATCCTGCCGCAGGCGATCCTCGATGCGCCGAAGCTCGGCTGTTACAATCTGCACGCTTCGCTGCTGCCGCGCTGGCGCGGCGCCGCGCCGATCAACCGCGCGATCATGGAAGGCGATGCCGAGAGCGGCGTCATGGTGATGAAGATGGATGTCGGTCTCGACACCGGTGACGTCGCCATGGCCGAGCGCATGGCGATTCCCGACAACATGACCGCGGTCGATCTGCATGACCGCCTCTCCCGGCTCGGTGCCGATCTGATGGTGCGCGCGATGGCCGCGCTCGCCCGCGGCGGGCTCCAGCTCAAGAAGCAGAGCGCGGATGGCGTCACCTACGCCGCCAAGATCGACAAGGCCGAAGCGCGGATCGAATGGACCAAGCCGGCGCACGCCGTGCTGCGCCACATCCACGGCCTGTCGCCGTTTCCCGGCGCCTGGGCCGAGCTTGAGAATGCGCGCGTAAAAATCCTGCGCTGCGAGTTGGCGAAGGGCTCCGGTGCACCCGGCGAGGTGCTCGACGACCAGCTCACGATTGCCTGCGGCGAGGGCGCGATCCGCATCCTCGAGCTCCAGCGCGAGGGCAAGGCGCGGATGCAGGCCACGGACTTTTTGCGCGGCGTGCCGGTGAAGCCGGGAGCCAAATTCACGTAGCGCTGTCATACCCCGCGAAGGCGGGGTATCCAGTACGCCGAGGCTTCTCGGCTGAACAGAGATGTCTCGGAGTACTGGATCGCCCGGTCAAGCCGGGCGATGACACCACCCGGATTGAGATGCCCCGCTACAAGCTCACCATCGAATATGACGGCGCGCCGTTCTTCGGCTGGCAGGTGCAGGACACGCTGCCTTCCGTGCAGGGCGCGTTAGAGGCGGCGGTGAAGGCGATGACCGGCGCGGATCTGCGCGTGCACGGTGCGGGCCGCACCGATGCCGGCGTGCATGCGCGCGGCCAGGTCGCGCATGTCGACATCGACAAGCAGTTTCCGCCGGGCCGTTTTCGCGATGGTCTCAACGCGCATCTGCGCCCGCATCCAATTGCGGTGCTGGAGGCCGAGATCGTCCCTGACACCTTCGAGGCGCGGTTCTCGGCCGTGAAGCGGCACTACCGCTACCGCGTCGTCAACACCCGCGCCAATCTCGCGCTTGATATCGGTCACGCCTGGCGCGTGCCGCGCCGGCTCGATGCCGATGCGATGCATGCGGCGGCACAACGTCTGCTCGGCAAACACGACTTCACGACGTTTCGCGACACCGAGTGCCAGGCCAAGTCGCCGGAGAAAACGCTCGACCAGCTCGACGTGCACCGCGACGGCCGCGAGATCACGATTCTTACGTCGGCGCGCTCCTTCCTGCACAGCCAGGTGCGCTCGATGGTGGGATCGCTGGTCTGGGTCGGCGAGGGCCGCTGGACCGCGGACAATCTCTCAGCGGCGCTCGCAGCCCGCAACCGCGCGGCCTGCGGCATCGTCGCACCGCCTGACGGGCTGTATCTGATGAAGGTGGATTATTAGCGCCCGCTGCCGCCACAGACGTCATGGCCGGGCTTGTCCCGGCCATCCACGTGCGCCAACATGCAACCATGCATGGTGGATGGGTCTACATCCTGGCGAGCGCGCCAAACGGCATTTTGTATGTCGGTGTGACGAGCGACATTATTCGCCGCATCTATGAGCATCGAAACGGACTCGTTCCCGGCTTCACCAAGAAGTACGGCGTCAAGCTGCTGGTCTATTTCGAGCGCTATGAGGATATCCAAACCGCTATCCAGCGCGAGCACAACATCAAGCATTGGTCGCGGACGTGGAAGGTCAGGTTGATCCTCAGGGATAATCCCGAATGGAAGGATCTGTACGAGACGATTGTTCAATGAGACGGGCCCGGGCTCTCGCCACATCGTCATGGCCGGGCTTGTCCCGGCCATCCACGATCTTCTTTTCGGCTCGCGAAGAACGTGGATGCCCGGGACAAGCCCGGGCATGACGGCGGAATATTTGGCGAAGGTCGCGGTTTGCTACCCAAAATACCGCGTCAAAATCCCCCGATACACCTTCGTCAATCTCTCCAAATCCACAACCGGCACGCGCTCGTCGACCTGGTGCATGGTCTGGCCGACCAGGCCGAACTCGATCACCGGGCAGTAGCTCGAGATGAAGCGCGCATCCGAGGTGCCGCCTGAGGTCGACAGTTCCGGCTTGCGCCCCGTCACCTCTTCGATCGCGGAGACCGCGAGGTCGGTGAACGGGCCGGGCTTGGTCACGAACACGTTCGAGTTCGAGGGCTCCCAGACGATGCGAGCCTTGATGCGGTTGCCGCAGGCTTTCGTCAGGCGCGCCTCGACCAGCTCGCGCAAGGATGCCTGGGTGTGGTTGTCGTTGTAGCGGATGTTGAATTTTGCGCGCGCCTCGCCGGGGATGACGTTGTTGGCCTTGTTGCCGACGTCCACCGAGGTGAATTCGAGATTGGAGGCCTGGAACTGCGCGCTGCCATGGTCGAGCGGCTCGTCACTGATCGCCACGATCAACCGTGAGATATCAGGCACCGGATTGGATGCACGGTGCGGATAGGCGACATGGCCCTGCACGCCGTCGACATAGAGCGTGCCGGACTGCGAGCCGCGGCGGCCGACCTTGATGGTGTCGCCGAGCGTCTCGACATTGGAGGGCTCGCCGAGCACGCAATGGTCGAATTTTTCGCCGCGCTCCGCGGCCCATTTCAACAGCTTGATGGTGCCGTTGACCGAGACGTCTTCCTCGTCGCCCGTGATCAGGAACGAGATCGAGCCCTTTCCATCGGCGCGCGGCGCGCCGCCATTGGCGGCGAGATGCTCGAGCACGGCTGCCACCGAGCAGGCGATGCCGCCCTTCATGTCGACCGCGCCGCGGCCGTGCAAAAAGCCGTCCTTCACCTCGCCCGAGAATGCGCCGACGCTCCAGGCGTTCTCGTCGCCGGGTGGCACCACGTCGGTGTGGCCGGCGAAGGTGATGTGCTGGCCCTCAGTGCCGATCCGCGCATAGAGATTGTCGACGTCGGCTGTGCCTGCTTCGCTGAAGGTCACGCGGTGGCAAGTGAAGCCGGCAGCGTTGAGGGCTTTCTCAAGCACGCCCAGCGCACCGGCATCGGCCGGGGTTACCGAGGGGCAGCGGATGAGATCGCGGGCAATCGAGAGAGCATCGGTCATGCGCCCCGCTTAACATGCATGCCGCCGGGTGGGCTAGCGCTGGGCGGCACCAATTCGAGCTCGCTTTGCTGGTCCCAGCTTTTTGCAGGGGACGGGCCGTCCTCGGTCTTGGCCAATGGATCAGGACCGAACCGGTTGTCGCCGACGCTGCCTGATACGATGAACATCTCGACAAATCCCCACAGCCACAGGATGGATGCGCCCAGCCAGAACGGAAGCATCCAGGTGGAGTTCGGCAGCAGGTCCGAGAACTGGTTGTACAGGCCGGGCAGGAAGAAGAACGGAACGAGCCACCAGCCACTCCTGTCGCGATCATGCAGCCGCTTGATCGCAGTCGCGAGATAGATCCAAAGGAACAGCGACAAGCCGAACGCCTTCAGGATCAGGTTGGTGCGATCAACGGGCGCCAGCGAGCGATAGGCCCGGGGATCGACCAGCTTGAAGAGGTCGTCGAGGCCGAAGTCGAAATCGAGTTTCAGGGATAGCTTCAACGCCCCCTCGGCGTTGATGAGGTGGATCACCTGAGCAATGATTCCCAGCAAGGCTGCCAGCACCGCGACGATCAGCAGCGCCTGCCACAGCAAGGCGCGATTGATGCGGCCGTCGAAGCGAAAAAGATACCAGGTCCAGTCCATGGCGAAGGTTCCGGGCAGCGGAGGCCGTCCGGTGATTGGTCGCGATGGGGAGAAGGAGGGTTCGATAGGAAAGCCGCCGCGGGCTCGCTTCACCTCGCCCCGCTTGCGGGGAGAGGTCGGATCGCTCTTGCGATCCGGGTGAGGGGGTACCGGTCTCTCGAATATCTCGCGTGTGGAGAGAGGCCCCTCACCCCAACCCTCTCCCCGTAAGAACGGGGAGAGGGAGAGGAGAGAGTCTTAATCCCGCAGCAGCTCGTTGATGCTGGTCTTGGAGCGCGTGCGCTCGTCGACGCGCTTGACGATCACGGCGCAGGCCGTGCTCGGGCCGATCTGGCCGTTCTTCATGGGCTTGCCGGGCAGCGCGCCGGGCACGACCACCGAATATTCCGGCACCTCGCCGATGAAGATCTCGCCGGTCTCGCGGTCGACGATCTTGGTCGAGGCGCCCAAAAACACGCCCATCGCCAGCACGGCACCCTTGCGCACGATCACGCCTTCGGCGACCTCGGAGCGCGCGCCGATGAAGCAGTCGTCCTCGATGATCACGGGCTCGGCCTGCAGCGGCTCGAGCACGCCGCCGATGCCGGCGCCGCCGGAGATGTGCACGCGCTTGCCGATCTGCGCGCAGGAGCCGACGGTCGCCCAGGTGTCGACCATGGTGCTCTCATCGACATAAGCGCCGAGGTTGACGAAGGACGGCATCAGTACGACGTTCTTGGCGATGAAGGCCGAGCGGCGCACCACAGAACCCGGCACCGCGCGAAAACCGGCATCGCGAAAACGGTTCTCGCCCCAGCCCTCGAACTTCGAGGGCACCTTGTCCCACCAGGTCGCCTTGCCGGAGCCGCCGGGAATGACGCCCATGTCGTTGAGGCGGAAGGACAGCAGCACGGCCTTCTTCAGCCATTGATTGACCTTCCACTTGCCATCGGCCCCGCGCTCGGCGACGCGGGCCTCGCCCTTGTCCAGGATCTCCAGCGCCTGGTCCACGGCCTCGCGCACCTCGCCCTTGGTCGAGGTCGAGATGCCGTCACGCGCGTCGAAGGCGCTGTTGATGGTGGATTCGAGGGCGGACAGGGACATCGGGATTTCCTCTGGGAAATGGGAATTTTGACGGATTGGGGCGCTTTTTCGGGATTTGGCGGGGAGGAGTCAAGGCATACTCCGCCGTCGTCCCGGGGCGCGCGAAGCGCGAGCCCGGGACCCATAGCCACGGGCAGTCATTTGGCGAGGATTCGGAGTTATCGATCTCGCGCCACAACCACTCCCTGTGGTTATGGGTCCCGGGCTTGCTTCGCGCCCCGGGACGACGGCGGCTATTTGGGCAACAGTCCCGCCAAAAAACCCGCCAGATCATCCGTGACGTGGTCGACATGGGGCGCGTCCCGGCCCTCCAGTTCCCAGTCCTCCCGCACCACTTCCTTGGTGCCGTCAGGCACCACCAGGACGGTGGTCATGCCGAGCGCGTGCGGGACGGTGAGGTTGCGGGCGAGGTCCTCGAACATCGCGGCTTTGGTCGGATCGACCGCATGGTCGGCGAGGAATTTTTGATAGGTCTGCGGCGACGGCTTCGGCTCGAATCCGGCGGCGATGATGTCGAACACGCCGTCGAAATGCGTTGCCAGGCCGAGCCGCGCCAGCACGGCATCGACATGGTCGACCGAGCCGTTGGTCAGGATCAGCTTGCGCCCCGACAGTTTCGCGATGGCTTCGCCGAGCGCCGGGTTCGGCTCCAGCGGCGAGTGGTCGATCTTGTGGACGTAGGCGAGGTAGTCGTCGGCGTGCACGCCGTGCAGGGTCATCATGCCGCGCATGGTGGTGCCGAAGCGCTGATAATAATCCTTCTGGATCCTGCGCGCTTCCTCCGGGCCGACGTTCAGCCAGTTGCAGACGAACTCCCCGATCCGCGCGTCGACCTGCTGCCACAGATTGACGTGATGCGGGTAGAGCGTGTTGTCGAGGTCGAACACCCAGGTGTCGACATGGGCAAAGGTGCGGGGTGGATTCATCACTGGTCTCTCAATCACGGCATCGCAAAGCGCAGCGTCTTGCCGCCGCTCGACATGTCCACCACGCCAAAACCCGTCGCCGCGAATCCGCGCGCGCCGCAATCGGCCTGCTCGTTGGTCTCGAACTTGGTCTCGCGCGTGCAGAGCTGCCTGTCGCCGCCCCAGTTCAGCGGCTTGTCCTTCAGCTTGATGACGCGGTTGTCGGCGTCGATGGCTTCCGCGAAGCTGAAGATCTGCTTCGGCTGCCCGGTCACATCGGGGTGCAGGCACGTCTTGGGATCGATGCGGTACCAGCCGCGGCTCGTCACGGACTTGCCGTCGTCGGTGGCGACCGCCGCCATCACCTTGTGCGGCGTGTCGTTGCACCAGGTCAGGCCGGTTGCAGAAGGCGTCTGCACCGCATCGACCATGGTCTTGAAGAAGTTCGGCGACGACATGATGTCCGCCGCCAGTCCGCGGCTCTTCAGGAAGGCGGCCAGTGCTGCTTGCGTCTTCGGCCCGTCGACGCCGTCGATCGGCGCTGCGTCGTAGCCCGCGATCACCAGCAGCCGCTGGATGCCGGCGAGGCGCGCCTGCTCGTCGTCATATTCGGAATCCTCGGCGAGATAGGCCGTGAAATTGCCGTCCGCGGCTTGCGTCGGCGTGATCTGGGTGAACGCGGCCTGGGTCTGGCCGCTGCGGCATTGCCGCGCAGCCGCGATGACGAAATTGTCCTGCGCCACGCACAGCATGTCGCTGCCGTTCTGCGGGATCGGCGAGGCGCCGTAGACGCCGAGCGCGCGGGCGTTGAGCAGGATGCGGTCGGCGGAGAGCGTGCCCTGCACCACGACGCGGCAGGTGGCGGGATCGATCCTGAACCAGCCGCGCGTCGCGGTCGCGGCCTTGTCGTCGATGCCGATCGCGGCCTCGACGACATAGGACATGCGGTTGCAGATTTTCAGGTCGGCCAGGGCGGGCGCGGCGGAGAAGACAAACGAAACGGCTGCGGCCGGAAGGGACATCAGGATACGTGTGAGGGTTGAGCGACGATGTCGCCGAGCCCTCAACTCGTCATGCCCGGCCTTGTGCCGGGCATCCACGTTCTTGGCGCGAGATGAGAGGTCGTGGATGGCCGGGACAAGCCCGGCCATGACGGCTTGCTTTGGCCCGCTCATCATCACTTATGGATCAGCGTTCCCGTGCCCGTGTTGGTGAAGAGCTCGAGCAGCACCGCGTGCTGCATCTTGCCGTCGATGATGACGACGCCCTCCACGCCCTGTTCGAGCGCGTAGATGCAGGTCTCGACCTTCGGAATCATGCCGCCGGAAATGGTGCCGTCGGCGATCAGTTTTCGCGCATCCTTCACCGAAAGCTGCGGGATCAGCTTCTTCGACTTGTCGAGCACGCCAGGCACGTCGGTGAGCAGCAGCAGGCGCTTCGCCTTCAGCGCGCCGGCGACCGCGCCGGCAAAGGTGTCGGCGTTGACGTTGAGCGTCTGGCCGTCCTTGGAGGTCGCGAGCGGCGCCAGCACCGGGATCAGCTCGTAGCCGATCAGCTGGTTGAGCAGCGTGAGGTCGACCTTCTCGGGGTCGCCGACGAAGCCGAGATCGATCGCCTTCTCGATGTTCGAACCCGGATCGACGATGGTGCGCGTCGTCTTCGACGCCTTCACCATGTTGGCGTCCTTGCCCGACAGGCCCACGGCCTTGCCGCCGGCTTCGTTGATGTAGCCGACGATCTGCTTGTTGACGGAGCCGGCCAGCACCATCTCGACGATCTCGATGGTCGCGGCATCGGTGATGCGCAGGCCTGCCGCGAACTCCGACTGGATGCCGAGGCGCTTGAGCATGGTCGCGATCTGCGGCCCGCCGCCATGCACCACCACCGGGTTGATCGCGGTCTGCTCGAGCAGCACGATGTCGCGGGCAAAGTTCTTCGCGGTCTCCTCGTCGCCCATGGCATGGCCGCCATATTTGATGACGATGGTTTCCTCGTCATACTGCTGCATGTGCGGCAGCGCTTCGGACAGGATGCGGGCCTGGTCGAGCGGGGAGATGTCGGTCATGAGGCGGATCTCGCTGGCGGGACTGTCGGTGCGCGTTCTATCCGATTGGCGGGCGCGGCGCAAAGTGGGTGTTGCCTCTTACCCTCCCCCTCCAGGGGAGGGTAAGACGGAGCATCACTTCCGCGCCGCCACGGCTGCGAGCGTCACCGCCAGCCAGCTCAAGATCATCACCGTTCCGCCGGTCGGCGCCGCGAATGGAAACAGCGAGTGCCCCGCATATTGCCGCAAGGTGAGATCGCCCGCGAACAGCGCGGCGCCGATCACGAAGCCGAACGCCGCGATGAGGCCAATTCCGCCGTGCAGAAGGCCGCGCGCGAGCAGGGCGACGCCTGCGAGTATGGCAGTTGCGTGAAACAGCAGCATGGCGCTGGCGGAGGCGAGCCGGCTGGCGTCGGCGCCGTGGGCGGAGGCGGCGGCCAGCGCGACGCCGGCGGCGCCCATCAAACCGGCAAGCCCTAGCAACAGGCGGAATGCAGGCGTCACGAGGTTCGCTCTTCCAGCAGCTTCGCCATCGCGGCGCGCAGTTCGGCCATGCCGGTCGAGCTCCGCGACGAGGTCGCGAGCACGTTCGGAAACGCCGCCGGATGTTTTGCCAGCGCGGCCTCGGTCTCGGCGATGCGGGACTGAAGCTCGGACGCCTTCACCTGGTCGGCCTTGGTCAGCACGACCTGGTAGCTCACCGCGGAACGGTCGAGCGTCCCCAGGATTTCGAGGTCGACGTCCTTGAGGCCATGCCGCGCGTCGATCAGCACGTAGACGCGTGCGAGCGAGGCGCGCCCCAGCAGGAATTTGTGGATCAGCTCGGTCCAGGACGCGACTTGCGCCTTCGGCGCCTTGGCGTAGCCATAGCCGGGCATGTCGACGAGGCGCAGGTCCTTCTTGCCGGGGACCTCGAAGAAGATCAGTTCCTGGGTGCGGCCTGGCGTATGCGAGGTGCGCGCAAGCGCGTTGCGGCCGGTCAGCGCGTTGATCAGGCTGGACTTGCCGACATTGGAGCGGCCGGCAAAGGCGATCTCCAGCCCGTCCATCGGCGGCAGCGTCGCAATCGAGGGCGAGGCCCAGATGAACTGCCAGTCGCGGGTGAACAGCTTTCGCCCGGTCTCGATCAGCTTCGCATCTTTGTCGTCGGTCATGCGAAGATCTCACCTCTCGTCATGGCCGGGCTTGTCCCGGCCATCCACGTCTGTCCACACGGTACCCTCCAAAACGTGGATGCCCGGGACAAGCCCGGGCATGACGATGTGGAGGCATTTGCGCCCAACAATGACGGCGCTACGTCGCCTTCTTCGCGAACGTCGCCTTGAGATTGTCGAACAGCTCCACCTTCACGCCGTTGCGGCGCATGATGAAGCTCTGCTGGAGCACCGAGAGCGTGTTGTTCCAGGCCCAGTAGATCACGAGACCCGCCGGGAAGCCCGCCAGCATGAAGGTGAAGATCAGCGGCATCCAGTTGAAGATCAGCTGCTGGGTCGGATCCGGCGGCGTCGGGTTCAGCTTCATCTGGAACCACATCGTGATGCCCATGATGATCGGCCAGATGCCGAGCGCGAGGTAGTGGCCGAACACCGGAATCGTCGTCGGATCGAACGGGATCAGGCCGAACAGGGTGAAGAGGTTGGTCGGATCGGGCGCGGAGAGGTCCTTGATCCAGCCAAAGAACGGCGCGTGCCGCATCTCGATGGTGACGAACAGCACCTTGTAGAGCGAGAAGAACACCGGGATCTGGATCACCACGGGAAGACAGCCGGCGACCGGATTGATCTTCTCCTTGCGGTAGATCTCCATCATCTCCTGCTGCTGCTTCACCTTGTCGTCGGGAAAGCGCTCCTTCAGCGCCTGAAGCTGCGGCTGGACCGACTTCATCTTCGCCATCGAGGCGTAGGACTTGTTGGCCAGCGGGAAGAACAGCAGCTTGACGATCACGGTGACGAGCAGGATCGAGATGCCGAAATTGCCGAAGAAACGGTAGAAGAAGTCGAGGCCGAGGAACATCGGCTTGGTGATGAAGTAGAACCAGCCCCAGTCGATCAGCAGATCGAAATGGTTGAGGCCGAGCTCCTTGTTGTAGCCGCCGAGGCCGGCGAACGGGAACACGCCGACGACGCCGGCTTCCTTGGCGCCGGCGAACAGCCGCGCGTTCGCGGTCGCGGTGCCGCCGATCGCGACGGTGACGGGGTCGAGCAGATAATCAGTCTGGTAGGTGTGGACGTTGCCGACCGGGTTCGACGAGAAACGCGCCTGAAGCTGGGCACTGGTGTCCGGCAGCAGCGCCGAAGCCCAGTACTTGTCGGTGATGCCGAGCCAGCCATTGGTGGCCTTGAAGTTCACCGCCTTGGCTTCGTCGATCTTCTTGTAGGCGTATTCCTGCAAGCCATCGAGATAGCCGATCAGGCCTTCATGCAGGATGTAATAGCCGGAGACCTGCGGCGTGCCGTGGCGCGAGATCAGCGCGAACGGGTAGAGCGTAACAGGCGCGTTGCCGACATTGCTCACCTCGTCCTTGAGCGTGAAGAGATAATGGTCGTCGACCGCGATGGTGCGGCGGAAGGTGAGGCCCTCGCCATTGTCCCACTTCAGCACCACCGGCGTCGTCGGCGTCAGGCTGCCGTTGCCGTCCTGCTGCCAGAGGGTCTGGGCGTCCGGCAGCTTGGCCGTCACGCCCGTCGCCGGCACCCAGCCGAACTCGGCGTAATAGGGTTCTGCGGTGCCCGAGGGCGAATAGAGGATGATCGGCGGCGACTTCGGGTCGACCGTTTCGCGGTATTGCACCAGCGCGATGTCGTCGATGCGGCCGCCCTTCAGCGAGATGCTGCCGGCAAGCCGCGGCGTGTCGATCTTCACGCGCGGGCTGGCTGCAATCGCGCTTTCGCGGGAAACGACCGGCTGGGCCTGGTTCGCGGCCGGTGTTGCCGGCTGGGCCGCGCTGCCGGGCTGCGGCGCGGCGCCCGGCGTTGCGGAGGCCGTCGGCTGCGGCGTGTTCTTCTGGAGCTCGGCCTGCGCCTGCTGCTGGGCGCGCTGCTTCTCCATCGCCGGCACGTTGTAGAAATATTGCCAGGCGATCAGGACGAGGCCCGACAGAATGACGGCGAGGATGGTATTGCGATTGTCGGTCATCACTATTGTCTCGTCATCAATCCGGTTTGCGGCTGGTCGCAGGAGCGGGGCCGGGCCTTGAGCCGTCGGTTCTTGGGCCGCGTCCCTTGTGCGTATGCCGCGCAGGCTTCGTGAACGCTATGCGCAGATCGTCGAGCATGGTGGCGAAGTCGCGCGAGAGCGCGTCCCTTCGGCCGACCAGTACATAGTCATGATGGGGCTGCATCGACACCGGATCGAGCCGCTTCGCCAATTCGCGAAGCCGGCGCCGGATGCGATTGCGCTGGGGGGCGTTGCCGTTCTTTTTGGTAACGGTGAAGCCGATCCGGATCGGGCCGCTGTCGTCGCGGCGGCGGCTTTGCAGGACGAACGCGGGACTATTCGCCCGCGCGCCATTGGCAACGGCGAGGAAATCCGCTCGCTGCCTCAGCCGATCCATGATGAAATCCCAAAAATGGGGGTCCGGCTCAGGCGCTCAGACGCTTGCGGCCGCGGGCGCGGCGGGCGGCGAGAACCTTGCGGCCGCCGGCAGTGGCGAGACGGGCACGGAAGCCGTGACGGCGCTTGCGCACCAGTTTGCTGGGTTGATAAGTCCGCTTCACGGGTTTTTCTCCGCTGACCGGGCAATTTGCCTGTAGAATTGATGATAAAGTCCGGAAGATGCGGCCCAAAACGGGCCCTTTTCGGCCCCAAGAGAGCCGCTCCCGGCGTGCGCACCGGGTCATCGCGGACAATTTGCGCGGCTTATATGCGAGCGTCTTCTTTTCGTCAACGTCGCAAGAGCGCGCTGTTCCGGTGAATATCACTGTTTGTGCGGGGTTTTTAACCCTTGAGGTGGCGACTCGCGATATCAGAGCTTACATCCCACCTTGAGAGATTAGCGATCCGTAATTTGACCGGCCCCCGGCCGGGTCGCATCCTTCATCAGCCAGGCTCTATTACAAAGCCAACAGGGGCGAACTTCGTGGCAGCGACAGACCTCCAGCCGGTCCATGATACGGATCAGCCGGGCCAGCCGGCGATGCGGCCGCGTGGGCCCAGCGGGCTCGGGCTATCCGGCAAGCTGCTGCTGCTCACCGTCCCCCTGGTGATGATCGCCGCCGTCCTGCTCTACGTGCCCGCCATCGCCAACTTCTGGGTCAACCGGCTCAATGACCGCGTCGCGGCGGCCAACACCGCCGCGCTGGTGCTCGACGCCGCCCCGCTCGGCATGGTCCCCGAGTCGCTGTCGCGCGAGATCCTGAAAAGCATCAATGCCCGTGCCGTCGCCATCAAGATGGGGCAGCAGCGACGGCTGCTCGCCAGCGACAACCTTCCCACGGCCATCGAGCATGACATCGACCTGCGCGACATGACGGTGTGGGAGGCGATCACCGGCTCGTTCCGGATGATGCTGGAGACCGGCAACCAGGCCATCCGCATCGTCGGGCCCGGCGTCGGCAACGCCCAGTTCATCGAGATCGTGACCGATGAGCTGCCGCTGCGGCAGCAGATGTATCGCTTCTCCCGCAACGTCGTGGTGGTCGCGCTGATCATCGCGGTGCTGACCGCGGGCCTCGTCTATCTCGTGCTGCATTATCTCTTCGTGCGCCCGATGCGGCGGCTGACCGCGAGCCTGGTCGGCTTCCACGAAAACCCCGAAAGCTCGGCGCGGATCATCGTGCCGAGCCAGCGCAGCGATGAAATAGGCGTCGCCGAGCGCGAATTGTCGGACATGCAGCGCGACCTGATGTCGATGCTGCATCAGAAGAGCCGGCTTGCCGCCCTCGGCCTCGCCGTCTCCAAGATCAACCACGATCTGCGCAATCTGCTCGCGTCGGCCCAGCTTCTGTCCGACCAGCTCGCCAGCGTGCCGGATCCGCGGGTGCAGCGTTTTGCGCCGAAGCTGGTGCGCTCGCTCGAGCGCGCCATCGCCTTCTGCCAGTCGACGCTGTCCTACGGCCGCGCCCAGGAAGCGGCGCCCGACCGCCGCATGATCATGATCGAGCCTGTGGTGCTGGAGGTGCGCGAAACCGCGGGCCTCGCCAGCGACGCCTCGATCGCCTGGGTGGCCGCGATCGAGCGCGGGCTCGCGGTCGATGCCGATCCCGACCAGCTCTTCCGCGTGCTGCTCAACCTCGTCCGCAACGCCGCCCAGGCGCTGGAAAGCCATTCGTCGGGCGACGGCGGCGCCCAGCAGATCCGGATCACGGGAAAGCGCGAAGGTGCCGTCGCCATCCTGGAGGTCTCCGACACCGGCCCCGGCGTCCCCCAGAAGACCCGGGACCATCTGTTCGAGGCGTTCCAGACCTCCGGCCGCCCCGGCGGCAGCGGGCTTGGCTTGGCGATCGCCGCCGAACTGGTCCGCGCCCATGGCGGCGAGATCCATCTGGTCGAGGGCACCATCGGCGCCACCTTCCGGATCGTCATCCCCGATCGCCCCGTGGAACTCCTCTCCATCCGCAACGAGCGGCAGAGGGCGTAGTCGGCCAGAGGCCGAGCCGGGAAATCGTCACCTCCCTGTAAAATCTCCCCTTCCCGGACCTTGCCAATCGAGGCAAGAGCGGTTAGTCAGAGCGCTCTTTCGCACCCCTCCGGCGCTGTCTGGAGGCTGCCTGCGGGCTCAGCCCGCACTGTTTGCGAAAAACGCGCCCGTAGCTCAGCTGGATAGAGCATCAGACTACGAATCTGAGGGTCGGACGTTCGAATCGTTCCGGGCGCGCCATTCCGCTACAAAACTGGGCACTCCAAAACCTCCCATTTCTGCGCCGGGCGAGATCATCGCGCCGCTGCTCATGTTCGTCACCGCGTAAGCCTGGAGCTGGTGACGGCCTTTCCGGCCGGCCTCGGCGGAGCGAAAAATCGCGTGGCATCGCCGAATGTGCGGCCGGTGCGCTTGGTCGGCCGCAGCGTCATGGCACCACGGCGAAGCAGTGGTTCCCGTCTTTATCGGCCGTGTGGCGCCGGTTAGATTGAGGACTCGCCAGAGACGCCTGGACATGTCGGTGAATATGGAGATGACCCATGAAGCTCGCGCATGACGGAATCCAGCTGTCCTTCGACATTGCCGGCGCGGGACCGCTTCAATTCCTGTTCGTCCATGGCCTCGGCGGGGATCGCACGCATTTTGCGCCGCAGATGGAGTATTTCGCCAGTCAAGGTCGGGCATTGAATGCCGAGCTGCGCGGGCATGGTGAGAGCGACAAGCCGCAACAGGCGTATTCGATCGAAAGCTTCGCCGATGATCTCGTCTTTCTGTGCAACCGACAGCAGATCACAAAGCCGATCATCGTGGGTCAAAGCATGGGTGGCAACATGGCGCTCGAAATCGCCGCCCGCTATCCGGACTTTCCTGCAGGCCTGGTGCTGCTCGACTCAGGGGTGCTCTTCCCTGCCTCGGCAGGGACGGTGTTCGCCGGGTATCTGGAGGGCTTAAGGGGCGCGAATTTTGCGGACGAGGTACGGAAAATCGTAGCGGACTCCTGTCTGCCGACCGACAGATGCCGCGCCCATGTTGAACAGACCTTTCTGGCGACGCCACAGCACGTGCTGGTGTCCACGTTTACAAGTCTGTTTCCCTGGGATGTGCATCGGGCGCGTGAATGCGCCCAGGCGTGCCGGGTCCCGGTGCTCTACATCGAAGCGGCCCATCGGCTCGCGGATCTGGATCGTTTTGCGGAGCTGTGCCCGCAGCTGGTCACGGCCAAGGCCGTCGGCTCCGGACATTTCCTGTCGCTGGAGGTGCCGGAGCAGATCAACCCGATGATCGACCGGTTTATCTCGCTCTACGTGCGAAGACCCGGGTAAGCTTCGCCTTCGGCCGTGACGCGCCGCGACCGGCGTCCGTCGGGAAGCCACAATGCGCTGCCGGGCAAGGACGAAACCCTTTGCCGGCCGGGCGAAGCCGGCCGGAAACAAACCGGGCCTAACCTCCCCGGAGCTTTCCCGTCCAACCCGATTCAAGGGAGGATTTTATGAAAGCAGCGCTCTTGGTCCTGTCGCTTCTTGGCCAGCCCACGATTCCGATTTCAGACCGTGTGCCCATCTTCAATGTGGAAGCCCTTTGCCGGGACGTTTCCGCCGACGACAAGGCCTCAGGGCTCACCCTGGCGCAGGACGCCGGCGAGTGCGTGCGTGACGAGACAATTGCGCAGCAACAGCTGAGCTCGACCTGGCTGACTGTTCCGGGCCCCGCGCGCGATAGTTGCGAAGGCGAGGCTGCTGCAGAGGGAATAGAAAGCTATGTCGATCTGCTCACCTGCCTGCAGATGGCAGGCTGGGCGAATCCGACTCCGCCGCCGAAGCCCCCGCTCAGGGGAGCGAGCAAGATGCGGAACGCCAAGAATGAGCTGCGGAACGAATTGAAGAATTAGCTGCGCAGGTGACAATGGGGACGAGAAGACGGCGGAGCAGCTTCTTGGCAGGTCGCGTATCATAGCGTGCGCGTTCGCCGGCAGCGGGGTCCTGCGAGCGATGCGACGAAGTTCCGGGCGCCGGGTGGCGGTCGCCATCAATGATGGGCCGACACGCCCTTGATGCATTGGGTCAACAGATCAACGCTGGCGAATTGGCTGACATCGCCCAGGCTGATCATGCCGACCATCCGCCTGCTCTTGTTGATCACGGGCAGCCTGCGGATTTTCAGCGTCTCCATGTGATGCACGGCTTTCGCCAGATCGTCGTCTTCCCGGCAGCAATGGATGCCTTCGGTCATCACGTCCCGCGCCGTCATGCGCGCGGCGTTGAAGTTCTTGCTCGCGAGGCCTTTGCAGACGATGTCGCGATCGGTCACCATCCCGATCAGATGGTCGTCATCGCCGATCGGAATGCAGCCGATGTCGTGCCCTTGCATCAACTTCGCGATCTCGGTGATCGGGGTGTCCGGGCTGACCCAATCGACACCCTTGTGCATCACGTCCTTGACCTTCATGGAGGACCTCCGTTGCGAACGCAGCCCCCGTGACGCGATTATACTACGAACCGGGCGCGACCGCACGCGCGCCGCGACGAAGGCGCAGGAAAAATCATCCCGCTGCCATGCTGCGTCAACCGTGCGTGCTGAAGCGTCCATGCGGCGCACTGGCCGTCAGCCGTTCGAACTGTGCATGCGTCAGGTGAAGCAGCGTCTCATGGTCGCCGGCTTCGATATAGATCTCGGGCTGCGCCCGGATGCTGTCATCGACGATGAGATCGAGCCCGTAGCATCGGCCTACCGCCGGAACGGCTCCATGCGCGCAGTCCGCGAACAGCCTGTTGATCTCGGTTTCGTTCGCCATCACGAGATCCGCGCCGAGCTTCTCCTTCAAGTCCGGCAAGTTGAGACGGTGCGATGCCGGAACGATCGCGAGCATATAGCCGCCGTCATGGCGCAGCACGACGGCCTTGGCGAAACGATCGCCCGAGACGTGGCAGGCCTGCGCCGTGCGCGCGGATGACATGGTGAAAACGTGCGGGATCTCGACATACTGGATGTTCTCGGCAGCCAGGTATCGGTGGAGCGTGGGGGCAATGGTCATAGCGTAGCCTTTCGGATGGATATGCGAGCCATCCATCGTGAGGCTGCCCCGCCGCACGATGGGCGGCCGCGTGATTGCCGGATGCCAGCATAGGCCTCGCGCTCGAATGCGGCAATCGAGTCGGGGGTTCAGATCGTTCCGGGCGCGCCTTTCCGCTTCGTTTGCCGCCGATCGATTGTGGCTTTTGCTGCGCTTCTCGTGTCTTACGGGATCCTTGCCACAACGTTGGGCCGGTTCTCCCTGAGCCACGCGACGGCCTCGGGTCCATCGACGACGCACGCGAAGGTTTCCCAGGTCGGGTCCTCCAGGGACTCCGATTGCAGTCGCTTCGCCGCATACTCGACGAGATCGTGCAAGCCCTCGTATCCTCGTCGGTGCTCGAGGGACTCTGCAATCGCCGTGCTGGTCCAGCCTCGTCGGGCCAGATCGACAATGCTCGGAGCGTCAGCCTCGCTGAACCAAGGTGTGGCATCGAACTCGATGCAGCGGACATTATCGGCGGTGTGGCAAGTGGCGTGGATCATGGGATTCCTCCGTTCGCCGGCTAGGTTTCACATCGCTGCCTCGCACGCGCTCAGACTTTGACCAGGTCCCCCAGCAGGTTCGCCGCCACCGTCAGCTTGGCAAGCGTCAGGCCGCTGGCCGCAATCTCCTCGACCGAGCGGCGGATGCGCGCCGCTTCGGGGTGAGCCGCGAGCCAGGTCTCGACGGCCTGCTGGCCGGACTGGCCGGTTGCCAGCATATCCGCGGCCAGTCTTCGTTCGGCGCCGGCGATCTGCTCGACGGCGCGATCGACCGCCATGCGTTCGAAATAATCATTTGCCGGCACGCTGCGCGCGGCGGCGATGATGCGGTCGAGACGGAAATTGGCTTCCGCAGCGAAGAAGGTTGCGGCAGCATCGCCGATGGCGCGGGAGGTGCGCTCGGCGACCGTCACGATATCGGGTGCCGCGATCAGAGGGTCGAGATCGGCGAGCTCACCGGCGAGGCCGGCCGGGACGCCGGCATCGGTGAGCTCCTGGCGCCGCTTGCCGCGCGCGGCCTGCAGGTCCGGCGGCAGGGTGGTGTCGAGGGAGGCCGCGATCTCGCGGATACCCGGGCCAAAACGTCCGATCACCGCCTCGAGGCCGTCCTTGAAATCGACATTGCGCACGTACCAGACCATGCGGGAAATCAGGAGGTCCTGGACCGTCGCGTAGAGGCCGAGCTGCACCTGCCCGTCGATGCGGGTGTCGAGCGCGTCGATCGCGTCATTGAGCCGCCTGAGCTCGTAGATCGCGTCCACCGCCACCTGCGCCATGACGATGGTGGAGATATCGGCGTCGGTCTCGTCGGTCAGGCGCACGATACACGCCGGGCCGCCGCGGTTGATCACGGCATTGACGAGACTGGTCGCGATGATCTCGCGTCGCAGGCGATGGAGCTCGACCGCGGCCGGGAATCTATCGGGAACCTCGCGCGGAAAATACAGGGACAGTCTGCGGGCGAGATAAGGATCATCAGGCACGCTGGTGAGGAGCAGGTCCTCGTAGAGCGTCAGCTTGGCGTAGGCGAGCAGCACGGCAAGCTCGGGCCGTGTCAGGGCCTGGCCGCGCCGTGTACGCTCGGTGAGCGCTGCGTCGTCGGGCAGGAACTCCACGGCGCGGCTGAGCAGGCCGCGCTGCTCGAGCGACTGCATCAGGCGGGTGAGGAAGCCGGTCTCGGCCACGCCCTTGCGCTCGGCGAGCGAGAGCGCCAGCGTCTGCAGATAGTTGTTGCGCAGCACCAGCGTGCCGACCTCGTCGGTCATCGCGGCCAGCAGGCTGTTGCGATCGGCGAAGCTGAGGCGGCCCTCGCGCTCGGGGCGCGCCAGCGCGACCTTGATATTGACCTCGACGTCGGAGGTGTTGACGCCGGCCGAATTGTCGATGGCGTCGGTGTTGAGCTTGACGCCCTTCTGCGCCGCTTCGATGCGGCCGCGCTGGGTGACGCCGAGATTGGCGCCCTCGCCGATCACCCGGGCGCGAACGTCAGTGCCTGCGATGCGGATCGGATCGTTGGCACGGTCGCCGGCCTGATCGTCGCTCTCTGCAGATGCGCGGATATAGGTGCCGATGCCGCCAAACCACAGCAGGTCCGTGCGCGCTTTCAGGATCGCCGTCATCACCTCGAACGGCGTGGCCTGCTCCTTGTCGAGATCGAGCAGGCTGCGGACTTCCGGTGCGAGCGGGATCGCCTTGAGCGTGCGCGAGAACACGCCGCCGCCCTGCGAGATCAGCGACTTGTTGTAGTCCTGCCAGCTCGATCGCGGCAGGTCGAACAGACGCTTGCGCTCGGCGAAGCTGGTCGAAGGGTCGGGGGAGGGATCGATGAAGATGTCGCGGTGATCGAACGCCGCCACGAGCCTTGTCGCCGGCGAGAGCAGCATGCCATTGCCGAAGACGTCGCCGGACATGTCGCCGACGCCGGCAGCCGTGAACGGCATGGTCTGAATGTCGGTGCCGAGCTCGCGGAAGTGGCGCTTGACCGCCTCCCAGGCGCCGCGCGCCGTGATCCCCATCTTCTTGTGGTCGTAGCCCTGGCTGCCGCCGGAGGCGAAGGCGTCGCCGAGCCAATGGTTCTTCTCGGCCGAGATCGCGTTGGCGACATCGGAGAAGGTGGCGGTGCCCTTGTCGGCGGCGACCACGAGGTAGGGGTCGTCGCCGTCATGGCGCACAGTGGAATCGGGCGGCACGACGGCGTCGCCGTCGAGATTGTCGGTGAGCTCGAGCAGCGAGCGCACGAAGATGCGATAGGCCTCGGTGCCTTCCGCGAGCCAGGCGTCGCGATTGGACGGCGGCGGCAGCCGCTTGGGCACGAAACCGCCCTTGGCGCCGACCGGCACGATCACGGCGTTCTTGACCTGCTGCGCCTTCACGAGACCCAGGATCTCGGTGCGGAAATCCTGCGGCCGGTCGGACCAGCGCAAGCCGCCGCGCGCGACCTTGCCGAAGCGCAGGTGAATGCCTTCGACCCGCGGCGAGGAGACGAAGATCTCGTAGAGAGGCCGCGGCGCCGGCAAATCGTCGATCCGCCGCGCGTCGAACTTGAAGGAGATGACCGGACGCGGATGTCCATCGTCGCCGATCTGCCACAGATTGGTGCGGATGGTTGACTGCACCAGATTGGTGAAGCGGCGCAGGATGCGGTCTTCATCGAGCGAGGCGACGGATTTGAGCTGCTCCTCGATCTCGGCAAGGAGTGCCGTCTCGCGCGCCGAACGCTCGCGATCGGTAAGCACGAGGCGTGGATCGAGGCGGGTCTGGAACAGTGCGACGAGGGTGGCCGTGATCGCGGCGTTCTTGCGCAAGGTCTCCCACATGTAATCCTGGGTGAACGGAGCGCGGATCTGGTGCAGATAGCGCGACAGCGCCCGGATCGTCGAGACCTCGCGCCAGCCCAGCGCGGTGCGCAGGATCAGGGCGTTGTATCCGTCGGATTCGGCGCGATCTGTGACCACCGCCATGATCGAGGCTTCCAGGCGATGGCTGAATTCCGGATTGATCTCGATCGGCTGGCCGTCGCTGGTCTCGATCGTCATCTCATGCAGCCAGACCGGCTCCGGCCTGTTGCCGGGCACGATCTGATAGGTGCGTTCGTCGACCACGCGCAGGCCGTGATTTTCGATCACCGGCACGCGATAGGACAGCGATAGCGGTGCGGCGTCGGAGAACACCTTCAGGCCGAAGCGCCTGGGATCGTCCTCGCCCTTGTCGCGGTGCACCGAAATCGTCACCGGGCGGGCCGGCGTCAGCCTTTCGATGGTGGCGATGTCGGCGATGGCCTGCTCCGCCGTGAAAACCTCGGTATAGCCGCCGCTAAAGGCCTGGGCATAACGATTGGCGATCATGCGCGCCCGCATGCCGTCGGTCGACGCGGTGAGCGCGGCCTTCAGCTTGTCGGTCCAGGTCGCGGCAATGGCGCTGATGCCGGCTTCGAGCGCGGCGCGCTCGACGACGGGCGTTTTGCCTTCATAGCGCCCGATGATGAAGTGGACGCGCGCAAGTGCGCCCTCAGGGAACGATACGTAGGACGCCGACAGGGTCCCCTTGTAGACCTGCGACAGGAAGGCTCCGACCCGCGTGCGGACGTCGGTGTCGTATTTGTCGCGCGGAATGAAGGTGAGAATGGAGACGAAGCGATCGAACTTGTCGACCCGCGCCAGCGCCCGGACGCGCGGGCGCTCGTAGAGGATCAGGACCTCGATGACGAAATTGTAGAGCGTGTCGACGTCGATCTGGAACAGCTCGTCACGCGGATAATCTTCCAGGATATGCATGAGCGCCTTGCCCGAATGGCCGTTCGGGTCGAAGCCGGCGCGCTGCAGCACCCGCGAAACCTTGTGGCGCACATAAGGGATCTGCCGCACCGAGCGGGTATAGGCGCCGGAGGTAAACAGGCCGACGACGCGCAATTCGCCCTCGAGCCGGCCGTCGGGTGCATAGAGCTTGATCCCCACATAATCCATCCGGATGCGCCGATGGACGAGGCTTGAGACATTGGCCTTGATGACGATCAGCAGGGTCGGCTCGTGCATGAACTCGCGGATTTCCGACGTCATCACCACCATTTCGTTGCCGCGTCGCAGGACCTTCACGTCGGGATCGCGCAGGATGCCGAGGCCTTCGCCGCTGGTGATGTCGTCGGACGCATCGCTGTCGGGCGAGAAGCGATATTCGCGCACGCCGAGGAAAGTGAAATTGTCCGCGCAGAGCCATTGCAGGAACTGACTGGCCTCGGCGACCTCGTCGATCGGCAGCGGCGGCGGATTGGAAGCGAACGTCTTGATTGCTTCCTCGACGCGGTCACGCATGGCGCGCCAGTCGGTGACGCAGGCGCGGACGTTGTTCAACGCCCTGGTCAGTCCGTCGATCAGCTTCTGGCGATCGGCGTCGGCGTCCAGGCGGGTGATGTGGAGGTGGATCAGGCTTTCGCGCGCGCCTCTTGCGCCCTCCGGCAGTGCCTCGCCGTAGAACCGCAGCAGCTTGCCCTCGGCATCGCGCTCCACGGCGATGATCGGGTGGGCGACGAGGGTGACTTCGATGCCCTGCTCGGCGAGCTCCGCCATCGTGGAGTCGTACAGGAAAGGCATGTTGTCGTTGAGAATCTCGAGCACGGAAATCTCGCGCCCGTTCGGCAACGTCGGATTGACCACGCGGATATCGGCGCTGCCCGACGTGCGCCGCTGCACATGCTCCCAGGCTTGCTCCGCCAGGACGGCGAGCGAGGCGGCGTCGTAATTGTCGAGATCCTCGATATTGCTGTAGCCGAACAAGGGCTCGGCAAAGGCCCGCGGGCTCTTGCCCGGCGGCACGCTGCCTGCTGCATCGCGGATCAGGGTTGCCCGGGCCTTGTCGTCACGCCACGCCATCATGTCCTCCATTTGCCGCGCCGTCCGACCGCAGTCGCGATCCTCAGCCTAATTCTGGAGTGCATCTCGTCGAGCGCCGCGATCGCGTGGATAGGCAAGATCCCCGGTCTCGTGCGTCGGCAGCTTCCGACGACAATACTACGATCCCGGAGCGAAAGGCGCACGCTGTTGTGAGGCGTGCCGGAATTTCCGACAGTGGCTGGCGAGGCCGCCGAATCATCGAGGTGAGAAAATTACGAGCAATTTCAATTGTGTATGAGCTCGTGTTTTTATTCTCAATGGCGCGCTGGAGCACCGTTCCGATTGCGCTGCAGCGGCTCTAGTGATTGCGGGTCAGCTCCACGCCATCGACCACCATTTTCCATGTTCCCGCCTCCTGGTGAGGCGGCGTCGACACCTCGAATGTCGTCGGGAGGAATGCAATGCCGACGACGAAATGATCGCCTCGAACCGCCGCAGCGGGGCGTTGATCGACGTCGTGGTGGTCGCGCCAGCCCGGATCAACCGCACGCGCCGATGCCGCGCGGCGCATCGGCGCGCGCGTTAACAGATTGTTCATCGACCACGGCGCGGCAGCCGTAACCGCCGGTTAACCATGGATATTTACGGTGTAGCAAGCCTCTGAACCGGGGCTGTCAGTTGATTTCGAGTCCAATCCTATGGCGTTCGGTCGAAGCGCATCTCCGCGAAGCATCGCCCCGACGGAGCCTGCGGCTTCGTGGGAAGCGCCGCGGGCTGCGACGGCGAAGCCTGACAGCGCTGCTCCTGCGCTGATCAAGGGATCGCTGACCGTCACCGGTGCGCTCTCTTTCCTGCGCGAGAATGGCCGGCGCATCCTGACGCTGGCGCTGGCGCTGTTCGCCCTGGGCGTCATTGTCCTGATGGTCTTGCCGGTTCGATATGCCGCGACAGCCCTGGTCGTCGTCGATCCCCGCGAGCTGCGCGTCACCTCGGAGCAGGACGTGCTGCCGGGCATCGGCCAGGATGCCGCGGCACTCCAAAGCCAGATCGAGATCGCCAAATCGGACGGCTTTCTCCGCCCCCTGATCGAGCAGCTCAAGATCGCCGACGACGCGGACATCGCGGGCGGTTACACCGACATGACGCGCCTGCTCGAAAAATTTCGCAACCGTCTCGATATCTCGCGCCGCGGACTGACCTACGTCATTGCGATTTCATTCACCTCGAACAATGCGGAACGGGCCGCGCATTACGCCAATGCCATCGCCGAGGCGTTCGTCGCGAGCCAAGGCCGTGTCCGCACCGAGGCGACGGACGAGGCGGCCGACTGGCTCAAGGACCGGCTGAAGGCATTGAACGAGCGCCTGCGCGTATCAGAAGATGCCGTTGCCGCCTTCAGGTTCGAGCACAAGATCCTCAATGCCGGCAAGGATTCCACGACCCAGCAATTGCGGGTGACCGATCTCAATCAGCAGGTCTCCGCCGCTCGCGCGCGTACCGAGGAAGCCAAGGCGCGTTACGAGCAGGTGCAACGCGATCTCAAGGCCAATGTCGAAGGTCCGGTGAAGCAGGACCTTCTGAGCATGCTGCGCGCGCAGCGCTCGACCCTGAACGATCAGATCGCGCAGAAGAAAGCGGTGTACGGCGACCGCCATCCCGACCTCGCGATCTCCTACAGCCAGCTGGCTGACATCAACAGGCAGATCGAGGTCGAGCGGAAGAAGAACATCGACACGGTGAAGTCCGAATACGACGCCCAGCTGGAGCAGCAGAACGCGCTGGAAAAGCAGCTCAGGGCGGTCGAGACGCAGATGCTGGTCGACGGCCAGGCGCTCGTGAAGCTGCAGGAGCTGCAGCGTGACGCCGATGCCAACAAGAACATCTACGAGCAGTTCCTGTCGCGGTTCAAGACGACCAACGAGCAGCGCCAGCTGCAGAGCTCCCAGACCAAGATCGCCTCGCTCGCCATTCCGCCGATGCGCTCGACGCGTCCGCCCCTCGCCTTGCTGCTCGCGGCGCTCGCGATCGGCTCGATCCTGACCTCGACGGCGGCCGTTGCGGCGATGGGAAGCATGTCCGACGGGCCTGCGCCTGCCGAGGCTCCTGCTCAAACTCCTGCTCAGACTCTTGCGCGTGCTGAAGCGGCGGAGACGCAAGTCCAGCGACCGGGCCCGGCCGCGCGCCAGCCCGAGGCGATGCCGAACCTGCCTGTCTGGGCCCGCATTCCCGATCTGGCGCCTGGCGCCGTGGCCAACACCGTGTGGCAAAGGCCGATCACTGCCTCGGCCGAGCTCGACCTCGGCGCGTATCTGCGTCCGCTTCTCGAGCGGATCGATCGCGCGCCGGTGCGCGGCTGCAAGGTCGCCCTCGTGTTGTCGGTCGGCAAAGGCGCCGGCGGTAACACCGTTGCGCGCTCGCTCAATCGCGCGGCGGTGAATCGGGGCATGATGAGCGTGCTGATCCGGCTCCAGCCGGAATTCGCAGGTCACCAGCCTCCGGTAACCGAATGGCAGGACGGCTCCACCACGGCGGGGCTGCAGTCGATCGACGAGCTGTTGAGCGCCGGCAGAAAAGCCGATGCGCGGCCCGAGGACGATATTCGCTCGGAGTTCGATCTGATCGTCGTCCATGCGAGCAATCTCGCACTTCAGCCCGACGCCATCGCGCTGGCCGCGCACGCGGATCTGATCATCCCGGTGGTGCGCGCCGGCGAGCTCGGTTCGGCGGCGATGCGGCGGGTGACCGCTGCGCTGTCGAGATATGGCACCGTGCCGACCGGTCTCGTCGTCAATCACGCGCCGGCGGGTTCAGTGGCGCCTCACCCTGAGGGCAGCGCGTTGAGCCGGGCGGTTTGACGATGCCGACCGCTGGCAAGGCTGCGGCTCATGCCTGAGGCGCAGCGCGCAAGCGCACCTGTAATCTGCTTCACACGCAAACGCGCCCAATGACGCTAGATGAACTAGGGCCCGCCTCCGCGCGGCCCGGTTCGGAGCTGGCGATGATGGCTGCACTGGCAAAGGCGATATCCCGCGCGACGAGAACCAACGTTGATGTCGAAACCGTAAAGGTGCTCGTGATCTTCTCGGGCGCGGGCTTGCTGCTCTCTCTCGTGGCCGCGATGATCTACGGACAGGCCCTCAACGCCGCCTTGTTCTGAGATCGCGCGAGGCGACCGCGCTTCGACCCGAAGCAGGTCCTCATCCCCAGGAGCCCGCCCGAAGCGGGCATCTCGAAGGTATCCGCCTGCATTCGAGCCGTCATTGACGCCGCGAGGCGGCGCCCGCAGGATGCAGCGTCTCCAATGCACGACTATCTCGGCTCGGGATTGCGGCGATGACCTGTCAAGCTCACTCCGTAACGCTGGTGCTCATTGCCCGCATACCGCCCGAGGGTATCGAGGCCTTCCGCGCCTACGAGGATGCCGTCCTGCCGCTACTCCCTTCGTTCAACGGGCGTGTGGAGCGTCGTCTTCGAAATCCGGATGGCACGATCGAGGTGCACATCGTCAGCTTCGCATCCGATGCGGACTTTCAAGACTATCGCAATGATCCCCGGCGCCTTGCGCAAGCCGGGTTGCTGGAAAAATCATCCGCGAAGCTGGAATTGCTTGCGATGGCGGACGTCTCGCAATGGCCGGTGACATCGGCGCAGGGATGATCGGCGGCGCAATGACCGGGATGTAACCGGGCGCGCCGGGCATCATCGAACTGTCATCGCTTCGTCATGCGCGCTCTATGGATCGCTGCTCCCTTGGCCGCGCATCGTGGGGGCTGATATGCATCTGAATGAGACAATGTCGTCCGACCGCCGGTCGATCCTGAAGGGCCTCGCGGCCGCAGCCGTCACGTCCCTGGCGGCACCGGCCATGGCAGCCGATGGTCTGCCGGCGCAGCCGAGCGGCGCGGCGGCCGCCATCGCGACCGACAATGCCTATTGGACGGCGGTGAAGGCGCTCTATTCAGTGACGCCGGATGTCGTCAATCTGGAGAACGGCTTTTGGGGCATCATGGCCGAGCCGGTGAGGCGCGAGTTCATTCGCCAGACCGACATGGTCAACTATCAGAACACCTACTACGCGCGGCAGCGCGCGGGTGCGGATTTCGAGGCCGTGCGCATCAAGGTGGCCCAGGCGGTCGGCGCGGCGCCCGAGGAGATCGCGCTCACTCGCGGCGCGACCGAAGCGCTGCAGCTCCTGATCGGCGGCTACAACAAGCTGAAGCCGGGCGACAGCGTGCTCTACGCCGACCTCGACTACGATTCGATGCAGTACGCGATGAACGCGCTTAAGGCGCGTCGCGGTGTCGACGTGGTCAGGTTCGATGTGCCGGAGCCGGCCACCCGCCAGGCCGTGCTCGACGCCTATGCCCGTGCCCTCGAGGCGAATCCCAGGACCAGGCTCCTCCTCCTCACCCATGTCAGCCATCGCACCGGCCTCGTCATGCCGGTCGCCGAGATCGCCCGCATGGCCAGGGCCAAGGGCATCGACACAATCGTCGACGCCGCCCATTCCTGGGGGCAGATCGACTTCAGGGTGGGCGAGCTCGAGGTCGATTTCGTCGGCTTCAACCTGCACAAATGGATCGGCGCGCCGCTCGGCGTGGGCTTCCTCTACATCAGGAAGGACCGTCTCGCCGACATCGACCGCGACATGGGCGACGAGGACTTTGCGGAGACCGATATCCGCTCGCGGGTTCATACCGGCACGGTCAATTTCGCGACGGTCCTGACGGTGCCCGCGGCCGTGGCGCTCCATCAGCAGATCGGCGCGGCGGCAAAGCAAGCCCGCCTCCGCTATTTGCGTGATTACTGGGTGAGCCGCGCCCGCGGATTCAAGGACATCGAGATCCTGACGCCGGATGAGGTCGGCTCATATGGCGCGATCACGTCCTTCCGTCTCGCCGGAAAGACCAGCAAGGCGGACAACGACGCTATCGTCGTGAAGCTGAGGGACAGCCACAAGGTCATGACGGTGCGCCGGGCCGGCGTTGCCAAGGGCCAATGCATCCGTGTGACGCCGGCGCTCTTTACCGAGGAGGCCGATCTCGACCGCCTCGTCGAGGCGCTCGCCGTGGTCACGGGGACGAAGACGGGGTAGGCCCGGGCGCGGGACTGACATCACCACGAATTCACGGGACTTCATCCTCCGCGCATCTGACAAATGTCAGATGTGGGGCGTCCGTCAGTCTCCGCCGCCCCATTTTATCGGCCCACGGTCTGGTTTATCTCTGTCACTCCGGTGCCCTGCGCAAGGAGGAGACGCGTGCTCGACCATATTCTCAGATTCGTGACGCTCGGATCGATCATCGTTGGCATGGCTGCGATCTATGCGGCGCTACACACCAACAATCGGCGTCTGGGCGCGGACATCTTCCTTCGATATTCCGACCGGGTCTCCGACCTGCGACGCCGCCTTCCGGTCGCGGCATTCCTCGAGCGAGGGGCTGCCGGCGACATTGAGATCACACCGGAAGAGCGCCGGGCGGTACACGAGATCATTCATTCGATCTTCGAGCTCTACGAACTCAAGGTGCATGGCTTCTTTCCGCCGGCGATCTGGAAGATCAGGGAGCCCGATATCGAACGGCTGCTCTCGCTGCCGGTCTTTCAGCAGGAACTGGCGGGCCTGGAGGGCCGATATACGAGACATCCGCGTTTGACAGCTTGGCTTGAGAAGATCAGGGGTCAGCAAGAGACGGCCTGACTTTCTCAGTGAACCGGTCGACGGTCTCACCGCCAGCCAAGCGCCGGCGCGACGTGCTTCAAGATCGCCTCGATCGCATGGGCGCAATAGTCGACACCGAGCTGGTTCGGGATCGTCAGCAGCAGCGTATCGGCTTCGGCAACCGCCTCGTCCTGCTTGAGCTGCTCGATCAGTGCGTCCGGCTCGGCCGCATAACTCCGGCCGAAGATCGCGCGCGTTTGCGGGTCGATGAAGCCGATCTGGTCTTCGCCTCCGCGCTCCCCGCCGAAATAGGCGCGGTCGCGATCGTTCATCAGCGCGAAGATGCTGCGGCTGACGGACACGCGGGGCTCACGGGTGTGGCCTGCCTCCGTCCACGCGGCGCGATAGCTACGGATTTGCGCCGCCTGCTGCACATGAAAAGCTTCGCCGGTCTCGTCGTTCTTCAGCGTCGAGCTCTGCAGATTCATGCCGAGCTTCGCCGCCCACACCGCGGTCGCGTTCGAGCCGGCGCCCCACCAGATGCGTTCGCGCAGGCCTGCCGCATGTGGTTCGAGGCGCAGCAGTCCCGGCGGATTGGGAAACATCGGCTGCGGATTGGGCTCGGCAAAACCTTCGCCGCGCAACAGGTCCAGAAAGACCTCCGCGTGGCGCCGGCCCATGTCGGCATCGCTCTGGCCGTCAGCCGGGCGATAACCAAAGTAGCGCCAGCCGTCGATCACCTGCTCCGGCGAGCCGCGGCTGATGCCGAGCTGGAGCCTCCCGCCGGCGATGAGATCGGCGCTACCCGCATCCTCGATCATGTAAAGCGGGTTTTCGTAGCGCATGTCGATCACGGCCGTGCCGATCTCGATTGTGCTGGTTCTCGCGCCGACGGCGGCGAGTAGCGGGAAGGGCGAGGCCAGCTGGCGCGCGAAGTGATGCACGCGGAAATAGGCGCCATCCGCGCCGAGCTGTTCCGCCGCGACGGCCAGCTCGATGGATTGCAGCAGCGTGTCCGCCGCCGAGCGGGTCTGCGATTGCGGCGAGGGCGTCCAGTGTCCGAAGGACAGAAATCCGATCTTTTTCATGGGCGTCATTTAATGATGGCAGGGGCGGCGTCAACCGCCTGCTCTGGCGACGGGGGTATGCGACGGGGCTGGCGCGAAATGCTCGGCCCGTTCGACCAGGAGATCCAGGAAGGTTCGCGCGCGCAGCGACATCCACTGCGTCTCCGGATAGACCGCATGCAGGGGCAGCGCGGCGATGGTGTAGTCCGGAAGCACATGTTCGAGCTCGCCGCTGCGAAGGCCCTCCGCGGCATTCCACTCGGGCAGGATCGCGATGCCGAGATGCTGCATCGTCGCCTCCTGCATCGCATCGGCATCGTCGACGTGAATGGGTCCGTTGATCGATGCGACATGACGGCCGTGCTCGGATTCGAAGGCCCATTGGTGCGCCGGCGACATCCGTGAATAGACGATGCACTGGTGCGAGCTGAGATCGTCAGGTGTCCTCGGCAGCGGGCGGCCGTGCAGATAGGTGGGGGTCGCGACCAGATGGCGCTGCACGGTCCCGAGCCGGCGGGCGACCAGCGTGCTCGCCTCCAGGTTTCCAATGCGCAGCGCCAGCTCGATGCCTTCTTCCACCAGATTGACGAACCGCTCGCTGAAGCGGATGTCGACCCGCACTTCCGGATAATTCCGAACGTACTCGGCGATGACGGGCATCACGTAGCGCCGTCCGAACGACGACGGCACGCCGATCCGGAGCGTGCCGGTGGGGCGGGGTGCGGCCTGTTCGACACTCGACCGCGCCATGTCGAAGCTGTCGAGGATCTGCCGCGCGAGATCGTAGATCCGGTGCGCTTCGGCCGTCGGCTTCAGCGTGCGCGTCGTGCGCGAAAACAGCTGCGTGCCGAATTCGCTTTCAAGCATCGCAATGCGCTTGCTGATCGCGGGCTGGCCGATCCCGAGCTCCTTGGCCGCAGCCGAGAAGCTGCCGCCCTCCAGGGCGCGAACGAAAGCGCGCAGGCAATCGATCCGGTCCATAATTCATTCCGATCTGGAATAAATTATATCCCATTTATTCCGTGGTGCGCAACTCGGCGGGTCGCTAGGCTCCCTCAAAACAAGCATTCACAGGGGAGGAGACGAAATTGGCACGCCATATCGGAATTGTCGGCGCCGGCATCGCCGGCCTGCATCTCGCGCTTTACCTGCAGAAGCACGGCGTGGACGCGACAATCATCACGGATCGACCGCCCGAGGAATACAAGAACATCCGCCTGCTCAACACCGTCGCGCATCACCACGTGACGATCGCGCGCGAGGACTATCTCGGCGTCAATCATTGGAGCGATCCGAAGGACCATTATTACTACCACGACCACGTCTTCAATTTTCCGCAGCCGCTGAGTTTTCGCGGTGATTTCTCGAAGCCGAGCCGCGCCGTCGACTATCGGATCTATCTTCCTGCCCTGATGCAGGATTTTGTCAGCCGCGGCGGCAAGATCGAATACCGCCGCATCGAAGAGCGCGACATTCGTCCGCTGGTCGCCCGCTTCGATCTCCTGGTCGTCTCGACCGGGAAGGGCCCGCTGGGCCAGCTCTTCACTTACCGGCCGGAGCACACGCCCTATTCGCAGCCGCAACGGCGGCTGTGCGTCGGGCTTTACACCGGCGTGCGGCAGCCCGATCCCATGAACGTCACGCTCTCGGTGTCTCCAAGCCATGGCGAGATGATCGTGATCCCGACCATTACGTTCGGCGGTGTCGCCAACGCGCTGTTGATGGAGAATGTGCCGGGCGGCGACATGGAGGAACTGGCCACGCTCAGCTACGACGACAACCCGAAGCACTTCTTGAAGGTGCTGCTGGGCAAGCTCGAGAAGCACCACCCGACGACCTACGACCGCATCGACACCGCGCGGTTCGATCTCGCGCAGCCGCAGGACCTGCTGCAAGGCGGCGTGGTCCCGACGGTGCGCAACACTGTGGTCGAGTTCGACGACGGCAAATGCGCGATCGCGCTCGGCGACGTCCATGCGATCGTCGATCCCATGATGGGCCAGGGCGCCAATATCGCGTCCTATGCGGCCTTCGTGCTCGGCGAGGAGATCGTCAACGCCGACGCGCTCGACGTGCGCCTGTGCGAGAAGATCGAGCTGAAGCGACAGGATCGCGTGCTGGCGGCATCGCGCTGGACCAATGTGATGCTGCAGCCGCCGACGGAAGCGCTGGGCATGCTGATCGGCGCGATGAGCCAGAACCCGGCGCTGGCCAACGAGTTCACCGAGAATTTCAACTACCCGGACCGGCAGTGGGATCGCATCTGCACGCCGCAGCGCATCCAGGCCTGGATCGAGCGCATGTCGGCGCCGCCTGAGCCGGTCAGGGCGATTGCGTGAGGCCCGATGCGAGCGGAGGCTGAGGTGCAGCGCGCCAATCCGGCGTCATTCCGCGAAGCCGCGTCGCGCTTTGCGACCGGCGTCGCGGTGCTGACCGCGCTGGACGAGCACGGCCGCGTCTGCGGCATGACCGCGAACAGCTTTGTCACCGTCAGCTTGTCCCCGCCGACCGTGCTGGTGTCGGTCATGCCGGGACGCATGCACCGGGCGATCTCGGCGACTGGACGCTACTGCGTCAACGTCCTGCCCGAGCATGGCCGGGACCTGTCGCGGCACTTCGCGAGCCAGCCGAACACCGGCGCTGCTCCTGATTACGACATCGTCGACGGCCTGCCGCGTCTCTCCGGCTGCATGGCCTGGTTCGCCTGCGAGGTCACACGCCACGTCGATGTCAGAGACCACACGCTGATCATCGCCGAAGTTTCGAGCTGCGACTATCGCGACACCACGCCGCTGGTGTTCTTTTCCAGCCGGTATCATCTCGGGCCGGGCGTGCCGGTGGATCGGTGAGGGTTGCAGCGGTCCGCGGCTTGAGCGGATCTGGTGTTTTCCTGGCTGCATCGGGGCGCTTTGGCGTTACCGCCGGGACTAGCTTGCCCTGGCGTTCTTTGCGCGAGGGGGCGTATCGTTGACGTTGTCGGCGCGCTTGGGATCGTCCGCGGCACGCCATTGTCGTGGCGTCATTCCGGTCCAGCGCCTGAAGGCGTGGGTGAATGCGCTGACTTCGCCATAGCCGAGCAGCCAGGCGGTTTGCGAAATCGGCAACTCGTCCTTTTTCAAATAGCTTTTGGCGAGGTCGATTTTCAGCTCGTCCATAATGCCGGTGAAGGTCAGTCCTTCCGACGCGAGGCGCCGCGCCAACGTGCGGTGGCTCATGCCGAGCCGGCGCGCGATCTCCTCAGCCCGTGCCTCGCGATGGGGAAGCAGTGGCGCGATGGCATTCTCGACGCTCGATCTGAGCGAAACTCCCCCAGGCTTCCGATGTGCAAGCGCCTCCTCGCAGAAGGTCACCAGCAGATCGTTCAAGTGGTGATCGGCACTTTCGATGGGCATCTGTCCCACGGACTGAGGGAAGGCGATCTCATCGACGTCTGATCCGAACTCGATCTCGCAACCAAGGAACGACCTGACCTCCGCGGGCATCGCTCGACGGCGATGGGCGACTTTGACACGGCTTGGCACCACGCGGCGGTTGGTCAGTGCGCGGTTGATTCGAATGATAGAGGTCACCCAGAATTCGATCTGGTGCCGATCTGACCGCCGTTCCACGCCGACATAGCTCAACGCAATCGCCATGTCCTTCGCGGCAAATCGCAGTGAAATTCCCTCGTTCGCGAGGCGGCAATAGCGCTCCGTCTTTGACAAGGCTTCAGCGACTGTCCCGGATGAGGCCGCGACATAGTAGAGCAGGCCGATCTCACGAAGGTCGAAGTCCCGTGCCAGGTGAAATCCCAGGGCGTCGTCGTGCAGCGCCTCGGCACCAAGCTCCAGAAACTTGATCTGGCTTTCAACGCTCAGCCGCGCCTTGCGGTCTTGGATCTGCTCGAGGGTCAATCTGGCCTTGGACAGCAAGCCGTCCGCCTGAATGCCGGCTTCGCGCAGGCGGGCCCACACCAGGCGGGCGATGCCGCCGGTCGCACTGGGCATGGCTTGCAATTGGGGCGAACGGGCAGCAGCCACATCGAACCCTTTCGTCGTTGCCGCTGCGGCCTTGAGTTCTCGGCTCGCGCATCGGGATCGCGGCATAGAAAATCAAGTTATTGGCTCACGATAACAAGAAACCGGGTGTCATGTGACTTAAATCGGCGATCTGTCCCCCTAGGTGCGTCGTCTGTACTCGGGGGCGAACCCACCCCGAAAAAGCCCGAAGGCCTTGATGTCCAGCTGCGATGGCGCGCCGCCTATAAACGTGAAGATATTGCGAAGTTACGGAAAATTGCTCGGAATTCCTCATATCGCTCATGGCCCACGGACGGTTGCGCTTGAGCGCGTTGGCGATTGCGAGATCAACATGTTCGAAACGCTTGAAACCGGTTCAGCTGCGGCGCCCCTGTTCTGGATGGAGCTGTTCGATCTTCGCGTTCACGCCTCGCGCGACAGCCGCGGATGCCACAACATGAGCGACGCAGTCGCAGCGTTCAACGATTTTGCTTCGCAGGCGAGCCGCCTGGCGGAGGTGCCGCCGTGCGACACCGGCGAAGCCGTAGGCTGACAATTGCCGCGTCCACCGAGAGTATTCCCAGCGGAAAACGCAGCGCTTCTGACGCGCGGCCAGATTCTTGGCTACGACACGGAGCGGATGGCGTTTCTGTTTACGATGACGTATGGCGCCAGCATCGTCGACTGCGAGATAAGCAGCGTCGCGCTGGACGACCTTCACGGCTCGAAGGGCACGCGTCCCGACGAAAGGGAGACCCAATTCAGGTGTCTCCGCGACGCGGTCGAGCGCCTTGCATCATACGCTTTCGAACAGCAGGGCAGGCGGCAGCGCGAGCGGCTCCGCATCTTCTCCAAGCACGTCAAGGCGCTCTGACGACCGCCAAAGCAAGGCCGCCGCCAACAACGGCAACGCATATGCAATTTGTGCCACGTGAGATGCTCGACATCTCCCTCTTAAACATTTCACTCGACCATGGTCTGCAAGACCGGGTTCCGCAGTTGTCGCCGGCTGGGTGTTGCCGCGCCGTGACATCCAGGCACGCTCAGCCGGCATAGACTGGTCGATATCCGGTGCCCCTTCCGTTGCCCGGATGGTGAGTTATCGCGCTCTTGCGTCCAGTTGTGAGTGTTGCCGGTGGTCCGGACGAGTCGCATCAGTGCTCCAGCAGTTTTGTTGGCTTTGTCGATCGCAGCAGTCCTGGGCGGCTGTGCAGGACGTCCGTCGCAGGGCGTGCTTGTTCCGACAGCGCAGGTCGCCCCCGGAAACACAAATGTCCCGATCTACGTCGTCACCAATCGCAAGCGATCCGACGTCGATCCCGGTGAGATGTTCAGCGGGGACCGTTCGGACGAGTTGTCCTTTGCCGAGGTGACTGTCTCGATCCCGCCAGATGCCGCGCGGAAGATCGGCGAAGTGCAGTGGCCCGCGAGCCTGCCCGGCGACCCCCAACGGGATTTCACGACTGTGTCGGCCGACTATCTCGACAAGACGCATTTCGCTGCGTCTGTCGCCGCGGCGATGAAGCAGTCCGGTCGCAACAAGGTGCTTGTCTTCGTCCACGGCTTCAACAACCGCTTCGATGATGCGGTCTATCGCTTCGCGCAGATCGTGCACGACTCCAAAGTGCCGGTCGTTCCCGTGCTTTTCACCTGGCCATCGCGCGGCGAGCTGAGGCTGCGCGCGTATACCTATGACCGGGAAAGTGCCAATTTTTCGCGTGACGCGCTCGACAATCTGTTGAGCACGCTCGACGCCTCGCCTGCCGTCGGCGAAGTTTATCTTCTGGCTCATTCGATGGGCAATTGGATCGCACTGGAAGCACTGCGAACGCGGGCGATCCGCGCCCCGGCTGTCGCGTCGAAGCGCAGCAAGCTGAAGAATGTGATGCTGGTGGCACCCGACGTGGATGTCGATGTCTTCCGCTCGCAACTGAACCGGATGAGCGGCGCGCGGCCCCCCATCTCGTTGTTCGTCTCGCGTGACGACGGCGCGCTCTCGCTGTCGAAGACGATCTGGGGAGACGTCGCCCGCCTGGGCGATATCGACCCGACCCAGGAGCCTTATCGAACTGAGCTCGCGCGCGACCGGATCGACGTCTACGACCTGACGAAACTGGCGGTCGCCGGCGACGACGCCCACGACCGGGCTTTCGAGCAGGTAGGCCCGGTTGTCGCAATGATCCGCCAACGCATGGCCCAGGGCCAAGCGCTGGGTGAACAGAAGGCGGCCGCGGGCCCGCTCGCGCGGCTTGCGGAGTAGCGCGAGAGGCAGGCCCTGCCTGGCTTTTTCATGGCGACGTGTCGACGAGGCCGTGACGTCTCAGGCGTAGGCCACCCAGCCGCGGAACGTGAAGCCGGTATAGAACAGGGTCGGGTCGGAGAAGCCTGCGTCGCGCAAGATCACGACGTCCTGCTCTGGTGCCAGAATGCTCAACTGGCCGTCGACCGCCTTTCGCGCGGCGGCCGCCTTGTCGGGCTCGACTCCGGCTGCGGCGAGAAAGGCCGAATAGCGCGAGAGCCAAAGCGGCCGTTCATCGTCGTTGCCGGGGATGCTGAAATGGGCCGCGACGAACGGCGCGCCGGGCTTGAGGCGGCGGCGGATTTCGGACGCTATTCGCAGCCGTTCCTCGACATCGACGAAATGCAGGGTCAACAGGCACGTCGCGCCGTCGAACGGCCCCTCCGGCGCATCGTCGATATAGCCTTGATGCAGATGCGCGCGCGACACGAGCGGGCCCAGCGTCTGCTTCGCGAGATTCAGCATCGCCGCGGACGGGTCCACGCCATCAAAGGTCCAGCGCGGCTGCGCTTGCGCAAAGGCATTCAGCTCCAGGCCGCCGCCGGCGCCAAGAACAAGTATTCGCGCATCTTCACGCGCACGCTCGCCCAAAAGGATCGCCGCCATGGACAGCATCGAATTGTAGCCGGGAACAAACCGTGGCGGCCCTTCGGTGTACTTCGCCACCATCTGCGGATCGGAGAACGCGTTTTGAATGTCGGTCACGATGTTGTCCTGCTGAGGGGAGTCGGTCACGCGTGATGCGCGCTCATGCTGTGAAGCTTTCGCGCACCCAGGCGCTTGCGCAGATCGTCGCTCAGCATCGCCAGCGACACTTCGGCAAAGCGCGACAGCAACAACGCCTCTGCATCGTCAAAGGCCTGATCGAGCGCGGCATTGACGGCCTGCTCGACCAGGCAGCCAGGCGCCTCGGTCCGGTTGCCCATGGCCAGAATCGAGGGGCTGCCGAGCGCGGTGTAGACATCGCGCAGCGTCACCTTCGACAGATCGCAAGCCAGCGTCCAGCCGCCGCCGTGCCCCTTCTCGGAGCGGACGTAACCGAGGTCGCGCAGGCCCGCCATGATGCGGCGGATCACCACCGGGTTGGTGTCCATGGCCTTCGCCAGGGTCTCGGACGTGAACGGGCCAGGCTGCTGCGCCATGTGCAGCAGGACGTGGAGCACGCCTGATAATCGGCTGTCTCGCTTCATGTAACTTCATATGTTACATGATGGCGCCGAGGTCAACCCGTTTCGGTGCGAGCGTAAGGGGCGCGTTGCCATCCCGCGCCCGTTTTGCCCGACGGGTCAACGTCGCCGCAGACCGCCTAAGCCATTGATCCCGCTCATGCCGTCTACTGTGCATGGGGTTGTTTTCGACATTTTTGCTTTGGGGACACAACAGCCGCGGGCTGAACCGGATCTCATCCGGCTCTGCCGCTACTTCATCACCCGCAGGCCCTTGGTCGTAAACCGCTGCGTCTTGCCGCCGGGGCGCACCGGTCGCCGTGTGCCGGCGGCCTTGCCGGTGCCGGGCGGCTGATGCGCGGGCACGAGCTGGTCGGGACGCGAGCCGATCAGGTCGCGGCGGCCCATCTCGATCAAGGCCTCGCGGAGCACCGGCCAATTGTCGGGGTCGTGATAGCGCAGGAAGGCCTTGTGCAGCCTTCGCTGGCGCAGGCCCTTGATCGCCTCGACCTTGTCGCTGCCGCCGCGGCGTACGCCGCGCAGCGGGTTGACGCCGGTGTGGTACATCGCGGTTGCGGTCGCCATCGGCGAGGGCAGGAAGGTCTGCACCTGATCGGCGCGATAGCGGTTCTTCTTGAGCCAGAGCGCGAGGTTCATCATGTCCTCGTCGGTCGTGCCCGGATGCGCCGCGATGAAATAGGGGATCAGGTAATATTTCTTGCCGGCCTGCTCGGCCGCGGCATCGAACATCCGCTTGAACTGGTTGTAGGCGCCGATGCCCGGCTTCATCATCTTGTCGAGCGGGCCGCGCTCGGTATGTTCAGGGGCGATCTTCAGATAGCCGCCGACGTGATGGGTGACGAGCTCCTTGATGTATTCGGGGCTCTCGACCGCGAGGTCGTAGCGCACGCCCGAAGCGACCATCACCTTCTTGATGCCCTTGGTCTCGCGCACCTTGCGATAGAGCCGGATCAGATCGTCATGCGAGGTGTTGAGGTTCGGGCAGATCTCCGGGAAGACGCAGGACGGCCGCCGGCACGCCGCCTCGACCTTCGGATCCTTGCACGCCATCCGGTACATGTTGGCCGTGGGGCCGCCGATGTCGGAGATCACGCCGGTGAAGCCCGGCGTCTTGTCGCGGATCTTCTCGATCTCACGCAGGATCGAGCCTTCCGAGCGGTTCTGGATGATGCGGCCCTCGTGCTCGGTGATCGAGCAGAAGGTGCAGCCGCCGAAGCAGCCGCGCATGATCGTGACCGAGAACTTGATCATGTCCCAGGCGGGGATTTTTGCTTCGCCATAGGACGGATGCGGCGCGCGCGCATAGGGCAGGTCGTAGACCGCGTCCATCTCGTCGCTGGTCAGCGGGATCGGCGGCGGGTTGAGCCAGAGATCGCGATCGCCGTGACGCTGCACCAGCGGGCGGGCATTGCCGGGATTGCTTTCACGATGCAGCACGCGCGAGGCGCGCGCATAGGCTTCCTTGTCCTGCTCGACTTGCTCCAGCGCCGGCAGCCGGATGACGGTCGCACCCTTCTGGCGCGTTGCGCCCTCGTCGGCGGAATCGAGATCGTCGGCGTGCAGTTCGCTGTAGTCCTCCGGGACGCGGCGGAACAGCGCGACGCCCCTGATGTCGCTGAGCTCGCGCGGTGCTTCGCCGGCGGCAAGACGGTTGGCCACCTCGACGACGGCACGCTCGGCATTGCCATAGAGCAGCAGGTCCGCCTTGGCGTCGGCCAGCACCGAGCGGCGCACCTTGTCGGACCAGTAATCGTAATGTGCGATCCGGCGCAGCGAGGCCTCGATGCCGCCGAGCACGATCGGGACATCCTTGAACGCCTCGCGGCAGCGCTGCGCGTAGACGACGGTGCAGCGGTCCGGCCGCTTGCCGCCTTCGCCGCCGGCCGTATAGGCGTCGTCGCTGCGGATGCGCCGGTCCGCGGTGTAGCGGTTCACCATGGAGTCCATGTTGCCGCCGGTGACGCCGAAAAACACTTTTGGCTTGCCGAGCGCCTTGAACGGATCGGCCGAATGCCAGTCGGGCTGGGAGATGATGCCGACCCGAAAGCCCTGCGCCTCCAGCAGCCGGCCGATGATGGCCATGCCAAAACTCGGATGGTCGACATAGGCATCGCCTGTCACCAGCACGATGTCGCAGGCATCCCAGCCGAGCGCGTCCATCTCGGCGCGGCTCATGGGAAGGAACGGCGCCGGCTTGCGCGGGCGCGCCTGCGCCATCAGGGGCTTTTCGGCGGTGATGATCTGGATGTCCATGGCGCCTACGCATAGGACTCCGGGCGTACGAATACAACCGACGGACGCGTGAAGATTTGCGGTTCCGCCAGGGGCTATCCGGCTTGCGGGAGTGCGTTAACCGTTCGCGAACCCTTGCCGGACCTCGGCAGTCGTGGCCGGCTCGCCGCCATGCTGGCGGACCATCCGCACGGCATTCCCGACGAGGCGGAGATTGGTCACCGTCGAGCCCGGCAGCGCCGCCTCGATCCAGACCTTGCGCAAGGCGAGCATCGCCTCGCCGCCCGGAACAGTGCGCGTGCCGCATATGCATATGAGCGATCCGTCTTCCGGGTTCTCACCGCGGCCGACATCGGATATCCGATTGCTCCATGGGCAAGGAAATTTCCGACGGCGGTGACGACGCCGGTGCGGCGCCGTCCACCGAGGCCTGGCTCGGTGCGGTTGCGCTGATCGGCTTCATCCTGGTGGCGACCGCGCAGGCCTCAAATCAGATTCTGGCGCGGGGCCTCGCGGGCTCCGTCCCGCCCTTCGCGCTCGCCTTCTTCCGCTGGAGCATCGTTGCCATCGGGCTCGCGCCGATCGCGTTCGCCGAAATCCGCGCCGGCCGCGTGCCACTTGGCAAGAACATCTGGCCGATCCTCGCCGCCGGCTTCATGGGCATGTTCCTCTGCGGCGGCCCGGTCTATGCCGCGGGCATCTCGACGACGGCGATCCACATCGCGTTGATCATGGCGCTGTCGCCGGTCACGGTGCTGATGATCTCTGCGGTGCTCGGCATCGAGCAGGTCGGCCCGCTGCAATGGCTCGGCACGGCGCTTGCGCTCGCCGGCGCCTTGCTCATCATCTCCGGCGGTCATCCGGAGACCTTGTTCGCACTGGAGACCGCAGCGGGCGACGGCCTGGTCGTGATCGCGATGCTCGGCTGGTCCGGCTACACGCTGCTGCAATCGCGCGCGGCGCCCAAGGCGTCGCTGCTGGCGCGCATGAGCCTGTTCGCAGGCGCCGGCGCGCTGTTCTCGCTGCCGCAGGCGCTGATCGAGATGTGGACCACGCCGGCGCAGGTCTTCAGCACGAAAGCGGTGTCGGCTTACGTCTTCGCCGGGATCGTTCCCGGGCTGCTCGCCTATGCCGGCTTTGCCTGGCTCGGCGGCAAATTCGGTTCGGTCCGAACCTCGCTTGTGCTTTATCTCGGACCGATCGCGAGCGCCCTTCTGTCGTTCGCAATTCTCGGTGAACCGCCAAAACTGATCCATCTGTTCGGCGGTGTGCTGATCCTCGGCGGGGTCTGGGCGAGCCTGCGCAAATAGTTCCATTGATCGGAGTTGTGGTTCATCCGCAGGAACCAACCGCCTCCGCGAACATTCTGATCAAGGGACCGGTGCGAGCCATGCTCGCGCGCGCCCCGACCATCCCGGCGCCAGTGCCGTAACCGGATTTTGCCTCGACGCTTCGTTTCGGGGCGATGGGGGACTTGTGAGTACGGTCATAGAGAACTTGTTGTCACGGAAGCAGAAGCTTGTGGAACAGCTCGAGAAGGCGCAGTCGGTCGACGATCGCGACAAGATCGAGCACCAGCTCGAACAGATCAACACCGCGCTGGATTTTCTGGACAGGCCGGGATCGAAGGACGCGGGGTAGTAGCGCTCAGTCCACCTTCAGCGCCTCCACTATCAAGGCCTCCACTTTCAAGGCCTTGGCATAGGCCAGGCCGGAATTGGTGATGTGCGTCGTCATCAGCGCTTCGAACGCCGCGAACTCGCCGCGCGCGAACAGATCGAGCAGCTTGCGATGCTCGTCGAAGGACGAGCGGGTGCGCACGTCGATCGGCGACGTCAGGTTGGTGCGCAGCGCGGCGACGCGGCCCGAGACGAGCTGGTAGGATTCGATGAGATAGCGGTTGCCGCAATGCGCGAACAACCCTTCGTGAAAGCTCGCATCGGCGCGGCCATAGGCGATGTTGTCCTTCGCCGCGATCGCCGGCTCCATCGCCGCGATTGCCTCGCTCATCGTCGCAATTGCGCCGTCGCGATCGTGACGAAACGCGAGCTCGGCGGCCTTGGGCTCGAGCGCGATCCGGAAGGTGCAGAGCGCAGTGATGTCCTCCGCGCTCGGCGTGAACACGAAGCTGCCGACCTGCGGCCGGATCACGACCAGCCCCTGCGCCTGCAACTGGCCCATCGCCTCGCGCACCGGCGTGCGGCTGACGCCGAAGGAATTCGCCACCATCTCCTCGGAGATGGCGGCGCCGAGCGCGAACTCGCCGTCGATGATGGCCTGGCGCAGCCGCAGCACCACCCGCTGCGACAGCGATTTCGGCGTATCGAGCTTGAGCGATCGCATCTGCTGTCTCAGATCACCTTGCCGGGATTGAGCAGGTGATCGGGGTCGAGCGCGGCCTTCAGCGTCCGCATCAACGCGATCTCGGCTTCGCTCCTGGCATGGCCCAGCCACTTCTTCTTCAGCGTGCCGATGCCGTGCTCGGCGGAGACGCTGCCGCCCAGCTCGCGCACCAGACCGTAGATGATCGCGTCCATCTCTTCCTTCGGCTGCTGCTCGACGGAAAGACCGGTGACCCAGGACACGAGATGCAGATTGCCGTCGCCGATATGGCCGTAATAGACGCTCTCGCACCCCTTGATGCCGGAGGCCAACGCGGCCTTGCAGCGCGTGACGAATTCGTCCATGCGCGCCACCGCAAGCCCGATGTCGTAGGAGATGTGCGGGCCCAGCACCTGGCCGAACTCGGCGCAGATGTCGCGCACGCGCCAGAACGCCTGCGTCTGCGCCAGCGATTGCGCCACGGCGGCATCTGCGAGCAGCCCGCGCTCCATCAGCTCTTCGAGCCAGGCCTGGAAACGCGGTGCATCCAGGCTCTCGTCGGTGCCTTGGGCCTCGACGAGCACGTAGAGACCGTGGCCTGCGGCGACCGGCGGCTTCACGCCGGCGCGATTCGTGATCACGTCCCAGTAATCCGGCCACATCACCTCGAAGGCCGACAGCAGCGGGCCGAGCCCGCTGCGCGCGGCACCGAGCAAGTCGATCACCGCGGCATAGTCCTTCAGCGCGCACAGCGCCGCCATGGTCGAGCGCGGTTTCGGGAACAGCCGCAACACCACGCGGGTGATGATGCCGAGCGTGCCTTCGGAGCCGATGAAGAGATGCTTGAGGTCATAGCCCGCGTTGTTCTTCATCAGCTTGTTGAGGCTGGTGATGATGGTGCCGTCGGGCAGCACCACCTCCAGGCCGAGCACCAGTTCGCGCGTCATGCCGTAGCGGATCACGCGGTTGCCGCCGGCATTGGTGGAGAGATTGCCGCCGATCGCGCAGGAGCCGCGCGAGCCGAGGTCGAGCGGAAAGAAGAAACCGGCTTCGTCCGCGGCCTTCTGGATCGTCTCCAGCGGCGTGCCCGATTTCACCGTCATCGTCATTGACGCCCGATCGATCTCCTCGATGCCGGTCATGCGCTCGAGCGAGATCGCGACCCAGCCTGCTTCGGGCGATGCGCCGCGGCACAGCCCGGTCAATCCACCCTGCGGCACGAAGGGCAGTCGCGCCTGCCGGCAGGTCCCAATCGCATCGGCAACGCCTTGCGCATCGACCGGTCGGATCACCGCAAGCGGCGCTTGTGGCAGGCTCGCGCTCCAGTCGTTGCAATTGCGCGCCGGCACGTCGGTGCCAACAAGCACGGCGGCCGCGCCGAGCTTGTCGCGCAAGGCGCCGAGCAACTGATCGGGACGCTCAATGGGGCTCACCATGTTCATGCGAGACCTCCTCGGAATCTGGCTGCGTCTCATGCGCGCCGTGATGGTGGAAAGGATTTGCGTCCGCCTTGTATGTAAGGTACAACATAAAAAGTAAAGCAAAAACAAGGCTCGGAAGGCTTCCTAAGATCGTTCGAGATCAGGGGTTTAGTCCGGGACCGCAGCTAATGGGTGGTGAGATGACGGAGGCAATTCGCGGGTTCTGGGTGGCGTCGGCGACGCCGCTGGCGACGGATGGCAGCGTGGACTCCGCCAAGCTCGCCGCCCACGCTAGGCAGCTCTTCAGTAAGGGCGTCGATGGCGTCGTGCTGTTCGGCACCACCGGCGAGGGCACCTCCTTCAATGTCACCGAGCGTGTCGCGACCATCGAGGCCGTGCTCAAGGCCGGCGTCGCGCCTGAGCGGATCGGCATCGGCGGCGGCTTTCCCGCCATCACCGACAGCATCGCGCTGACGCGCACCGTGCTCGGCCTCGGCCTGCGCCACGTGCTGTATCTGCCGCCCTATTTCGACCGTGGTGTCACGCCCGAAGGCATCGAGGATGCTTTTGCTGCGATCATCGACGGCGTCGCCGACGATCGCCTGCGCGCCTCGCTCTATCACATCCCGCAGGTCTCCGGCGTTGCGATCCCGACCGGTGTCGCGGCAAACTTGCGCAAGCGTTACGGCGAGGTGGTTGCGGGCCTGAAGGACTCCAGCGGCGACTTCAAGCAGTTCCAGGCGTTCCGTAGTGCTGCTCCCGATCTCGCCATCACCGTCGGCAACGAAGCCGACATCACCCGCGCGATCGCCGCCGGCGGCGCCGGCACCATCTGCGGCATGGCCAACGTCGTGCCCGAGCTGGTCAAGGGCATGGTTGATGGCAAGGACGTCGAGGCGCGCATGCAAGCCGCGACCGATGTCGTGCTGAACACGCCGTCGTTCCTTGCGACGCTGAAGGCAATCCTCGCCGCACAGACGGGCGACGCGGGCTGGCTGCGCGTGCGCCCGCCATTCCGTGCCTCGTCCGATGGCGCAGCGCTCAAGCGAAAGATTGACGAGCTGATTGCTCCTGCCATCGCGTGAGATGCGAAACTTTCGTGACACGTTGTCGCGAATTCGCGTGCAGCGTGTTGCGATCCCTGCGACGTCAATCGGTAATTGCCGCTTAGTGCGCTGATGCGCTTAGAACGATTCAACACTAGAGCGATTCAAGCTCGCCTACGGTTCTCTTCGATCCCGCCGACTGTTACAGGCGCACACTTCAATGTTCTTGACTTGAAGTGGAATGAAAGTGCGTGCCCCCGTGGATGGCCAACGCGTCAGCGGCCATCGTCATCATGCCGGCAAGAGCCGTGCAGGTCTTCTCCTCGGCGCAGCGGTGCTGCTCGTCGAATCCCCCTCGAACACGACGACCGCGCAGGCGCAGTCAGCGCTGCCGCCGGTGACAGTGGAAGCGCCGGTGCAGCGGCCGAAACCGGCCCGCGCATCCGAATCGCCCCAGCGCCGGACGCAAGCCGCCGCGCGCCAGCGCAGCCGGAATGCCGCCACACCAGCAGCACCGACAATATCGGAACGTGCAGCAGCGGCGGCCGCCGCGCAGCAGGCTGCCAAGCTCGGTTACCGCGCGATGCCGAGTTCGACCACGCTGCGCAGCGGCGCATCGCCCCTCGATACCTCGCAGGCGGTCAACGTCGTGCCTGAGCAGGTGTTGAAGGACCAGCTCCCGCGGAACATCGACGATGCGCTCATCAATGTCTCCGGCATCACCCAGACCAACACGCTCGCCGGCAGCCAGGACGCGGTGATCCGCCGCGGCTTCGGCGATAATCGTGATGGTTCGATCATGCGCAACGGCATGCCGCTGGTGCAGGGCCGCAGCTTCAATCCCGCGGTCGAAAGCGTCGAGGTGCTGAAGGGGCCGGCCTCGCTGCTCTACGGCATCATGGATCCCGGCGGCATCGTCAACACCATCAGCAAGCGGCCGGAGCTCTATCAGCACGGCTCGGTCACGCTGCTCGGCTCGACATTCAGTGCCTCGAAAACCGGCGCCGACGGCCTGCTCGATGTTACCGGTCCGATCGGCGATCAGGGCCTTGCCTATCGCTTCATCGGCTACGGCGTCAGCGAGGATTACTGGCGCAATTTCGGCCGTCACCGCGAGATGCTGGTCGCACCGTCGCTGGCCTGGTACGGCCAGGACACCACGGTCCAGCTCAACTACGAGCATCGCGAGTTCATCTATCCGTTCGATCGCGGCACGGCGTTCAATCCGGTGACGAAAGCGCCGCTGGCGGTTCCCGCCGACCGCCGGCTCGACGAACCTTTCAACAACACATGGGGCACGTCGGACCTGTTGCAGGCCTCGGTCGAGCACCGCTTCAACCAGGACTGGAAGCTCTACGCTGGCTACAGCTACAACACCGAGACCTTCAGCGCCAACCAGCTCCGCATCACCGGCATCAACTTCACGACCGGTGCGGAGACGCGCAGCAATGACGGCACGCGCGGCTCGCTCAGCAATGTCAGCTACGGAACATCCTACGTCTCGGGCAGCTTCTGGCTCGGCAACATGCGCAACGAGGTGGTGTTCGGCGGCGACGGCCAGTATCGCACCATCTACCGCGATAGCCTGATCCGGCAAGCAACGCCCGCCATCAACATCTACAATCCGGTCTATGGGTTGGTCGGGCCGGGCACGACCGTGGTGCCCGGTGACAGCGCCCAGACCGACAAGCTCGGACAGTGGTCGCTGTTCGTCCAGGATACGCTGCATTTGACCGAGCGGTTCGCGCTGGTCGGCGGCGCGCGCTACATGGACTACGATCAGATCGCCGGGCGCGGGAAGGCACTGTTCTACACCAATACCAACGTGTCCCAGGACAAGGTGCTTCCCCTCGGCGGCGCCATCTTCAAGCTGACCGACGAGATCTCGCTGTATGTGAGCTACACCGAATCGCTGAAGCCCAACTCGACCATCGCGCCGATCGGCATCGTGATCGATTCCAATGTCGCGCCCGAAGAAGGCGTGTCATACGAGACCGGCGTGAAGTTCGATCTGAACAAGCGTATCTCCGGTACGCTGGCGCTCTACGATCTCGACAAGAAGAACGTGCAGACGACGAAGACGAACAGCGCTGGCGTGGTGGAACTCCATACCGTCGGCCGCGCCCGCTCGCGCGGCGTCGAGCTGGACGTGACCGGCAGGCTCACCGACAGTTGGGCCCTGATCGGCAGCTATGGCTATACCGACGCGCGGGTGACGGCATCCGAAGATCGGTCGCTCTACGGCATGAAGCTGCAGAACGTCGCGCTGAACACGGCCTCGCTCTATCTGGTCTACGACTTCGGCACGGCTCTGCCGGGACAGCTCCGCCTCGGCGGCGGCGCGCGCTATGTCGGCGATCGTCCCGGTGATGCGATCAACAGCTTCTTCTTGCCGTCCTATGTGGTCGCCGATATTTTCGCGACCTATGAGACGAAATACCAGAACACGCCGGTGATCTATCAGCTCAACGTCAAAAACCTGTTCGACACCGTCTATTATCCCTCCGCCGTCAACAATCTGAACGTCGCGATCGGCGATGCGCGCCGCGTGTCGCTGTCGGCAACGGTGAAGTTCTAGCGATGGCGGTGCGGCACAAAGCCATCGCGGTCCTGATCGCGGCGGCGTCTGCCTGCCTCGCTGCCACAGGTGCGAGCCGCGCCGAGGAAATCACGCTCTATTCGACCAGGGAGGCTGCCCTGGTCGAGCCTGTCGTTGCGGCCTTCACGGAAGCCAGCGGCGTCAAGGTGAAAATCGTCTTCGTCGAGGACGGCCTCGTCAAGCGACTTACGTCGGAAGGCGCCGCATCGCCCGCCGATGTCCTGTTGACGATCGGGCTGGACAAGACCACGCAGCCTGCCGTCAGCGGCCTGACGCAGGCGATGTCGTCGACGCGGATCGAGCAAGCTGTGCCGGCAAATCTGCGAGGCGGCGGACAGTGGATTGCGCTCGCCATACGCCCCCGCGTCGTGATGGCGCGCAGGGACGATGCCCTTGCGGCTGTCGACTACGAAGACCTCGCGAGTCCGCAATGGCGCGGCAAGCTCTGCATACGCTCGCCGCTGCATCAGAACAATGTCGCGCTGGTTGCGGCCTATCTCGTCCATCACGGCGAGGCCGCGACGGAGGCCTGGCTCGCCGGCCTGAAGGCCAATCTCGCCCACAAGCCTGATCGCAAGGACAACGACGTGATCCGCGAGATCGCACAAGGCGCGTGCAAGATCGGCATCGGCAACACCGTGGCATTGGCGCAATTGCGCGACGGACGCGAAGGGGCCGACTGGCGTGCCTGGGCGATGGAGGTCAAGGCGGTGCCATCGACATTCAAGGGCGGCGGCACGCATGTGAACCTCACCGGCGCGGCCATCGCGAAACAGGCGCCGCATCCGGCGTTGGCGCGACAATTCCTCGAATTCCTTGTCACGCCGGCAGCGCAGCGGATCTTTGCCGCTGCCGAGTTGGAATACCCCGTGCTTGCAGCAGCGGAGCGTGCACCGATCGTTGCCGAAATGGGCACGTTCATCGCCGATGCAATTTCGATCGACCAGATCGCCGCACGTCAGCAGGCCGCGATCTCGCTTATCAAGAAGGTTGGCTTCGATGAGTAGGGTGGGGCATTACATCAAGGCCGCTCTGCACCAGATTCACTCGATCGCGGGCCTCGTGCTTGCGCTGCTGCTGGCCTTGATCGCGCTGACCGGCGCGATCATGAGCTTCGAGGACGAGATCGGCGACTATCTGAATAGCGGTATCATGCAGGTCGCGCCGCGCCAGGTGCCGGCGTTGATGCCGGACGAACTGGTGGCCCGGCTCAAGGCGGGGCAGGACCTCGGCAAGGTCTCGGCCGTCACGCTGTCGAGCGATCCGGCCGCGGCGGTGCGTGTCCGCTTCGCGCGCGACGAGCAGGGCGCGCGGCCGACATCGCTCTATGTCGATCCCTACGACGCGCACGTGCTGGGTGCGCCGCGTGGCGAGGAGTTCTTCGCGACCGTCCGCAGGCTGCATCGCTGGCTGCTGATCCCCGGCGATGCCAAGGGCTGGGGACGCCAGATCACCGGCATTGCCGCGCTCGGTCTGATCGTCATGCTCATCTCGGGCCTCGTGCTGCGCTGGCCGCGCCGCGCCGGCAGCGTGAAGATGTGGCTGAAACCCAATCTCGGACTCAGCGGCCGCGGACTGCACCGTTCGCTGCACGCCGTCATCGGCACCTGGGTGCTGCCGGTCTATCTGGTGATGACGCTGACTGGGCTGTGGTACTCGTTCGACTGGTACAAGGACGGCGTCGTCTGGCTGTTGTCGCGCCCGCACGTTGCCGCCGCGAAGATGCAGCCGAAGCAGCCGCGTGCGGCAGGGCGTCCTGAGCCGGTTCAGGCGGTGGGATTTGATCGTGCCTGGTCGACGCTCCAGCACGAGGAGGGCGATCGTTTCTCCAAAGCGCTGCTGACGCTGCCCGCCGGACCCGGCACGGTCATCCGGATCCGGTCGTGGCCGAAGGATTCGACGCTCGATACCACGCGTGACGAATTCCGCGTGGATGCGGTCACGGGGCAGGTGATCTCGGCGGAGCGCTATGCCGACAAGACGTTTGGCGAGAAGATCATCGCGAGCGTGCTCGACATCCATCGCGGCGCGTTCCTGGGCTGGCCCGGCAAGCTCGCCTTCATGATTGCAGCAGCATTGATGCCGCTGTTCTCGGTCACCGGCATTTTGCTTTATCTGTCGCGCCGCAGGCTGCGGCGTCCCGCGCCGCCGCCGCTCGGGCGGCTGGTTCCGGGCGAGTGAACGGTCGCGAAGGCTAGCCAAGCGCGCGGCAATCGTTCAAAAGCCCTTGGCCGTACTTGCCAGGGTTCACGCCATGAAACTCCCCACCGTCACCCCCGCCGATATCCGCCGCGCGCTGCTGCTCCGCGAGGAGATCGCGCTGCTTGATCTCAGGTACGAGGCCGGCTTCGCCACCGGCCATCCGCTGTTTGCCGCCAACATGGCCGCGGACCGGATCGCGATCGAGGCCGAGCTGCGGTTGCCGCGCAAGGACGTCGCGATCGTGCTCTATGATGATGCCGAGGGACTTGTTGCAACCGGCGCCGAGCGGCTTGCCGCGCTCGGCTACAGCAATGTCCGTGCGCTTGACGGCGGGCTGAAGGGCTGGCGCGCGGCGGGCTATCAGGTGTTCGAGGACGTCAATTCCTATTCCAAGGCATTCGGCGAGCTGGTCGAGGCGCGGCGGCACACGCCGTCGTTCAGCGCCGACGAAGTGGCAAAGCTGATCGCGGACAGGGCCAACATCGCCATCCTCGACGTCCGCCGCTTCGACGAATATGCGACCATGAACATTCCGGGCTCGGTCAGCGTGCCCGGTGCTGAGCTGGTACTGCGGGCAGGGCAGGCCGCGCCCGACCCTGAGACCACCATCATCGTCAATTGCGCCGGGCGCACGCGCTCGATCATCGGCACGCAGTCGCTGATCAATGCCGGCGTGCCCAACAAAGTGCGGGCGCTGCGCAACGGTACCATCGGCTGGACGCTGGCGCGGCACACGCTCGATCACGGTGCCGACAGGCGTGGCGCGATCGGGCCGTTCGAGGGCGGCCCGGCCAATGCCCGCGACGTCGCCTATCGCGCCGGTGTTCGCCACATCGGCGCGAACGAGGCGAAGGCACTCGCAGCGCAGACCGATCGCACGCTCTATCGTTTCGACGTGCGCGACTCAGAGGAATTTGCGGCCGGCCATTTCCCCGGCTTCCGTCATTACCCCGGCGGCCAGCTCGTCCAGGAAACCGACATGGCCGCGCCCGTGCGCGGCGCGCGCATCCTCTTGACCGACGACCAGGGCGTGCGTGCCGACATGACGGCGTCATGGCTCGCGCAGATGGGCTGGGAGGTCTATGTGCTCGAAGGCGGTTACGGGGGTGAGCTCGAGGTCGGCCCGCCGCGCGTGCTGCCCAAGCCCGACCCGGCGCATCGCTACCGCCGGCCCTATGAGGGCACTGACGTCGCCGAGCGCGCGATGCAGGCCTATCTCGACTGGGAATACGGTCTCGTCGAGCAACTCCGGCTCGACGGTACGCACGGGTTTTACGTCATTTGACTGGGCGGCCACCGTAAACACTTACCGCCCCGCCATCTTCTCCCCATATCCAAACCCTATTGTGCTGCATCTCCCCCGCGGTCTATGAGCTGCGGCAAAGCTGTGACCTACGGAGATTCCATGCCAGCCCCAGGCCAAAGCCCCGAGCGGAACGCGAAGGCGCTGTTGCTCGAAGGCGTCAATGACAGCGCTGTCGACCTGTTCCGGAGCGCGGGCTTCACCAATGTCGAGCGGTTGACCAAGGCGCTGGACGGCGAAGACCTGCGGCGCGCGCTGAAGGGCGTGTCGCTGCTCGGCATCCGCTCGCGCACCCAGATAACCGATGAGGTGCTCGCGGCCGCGGACGGGCTTCTCGCGGTCGGCTGCTTCAGCGTCGGCACCAACCAGGTCGATCTCCTGGCGGCCCGCAAGCGCGGCATTCCCGTGTTCAACGCGCCGTTCTCCAACACGCGCAGCGTCGCCGAGCTCGTGATCGGCGAGATCGTGATGCTGCTGCGGCGCATCTTCCCGCGTTCGGTGTCGGCGCATGAGGGCGGCTGGGACAAGTCGGCGACCGGCAGCCGCGAGGTGCGCGGCCGCACGCTCGGCATCATCGGCTACGGCAATATCGGCTCGCAGCTGTCGACGCTGGCCGAAGCGATCGGCATGCGCGTGATCTATTTCGACCGCACCGACAAGCTGCGCCACGGCAACACCGAGCCGGTCGAGAAGCTGGAAGAGCTGCTGGCGCAGAGCGATGTCGTCAGCCTTCACGTGCCCGAGACGCCGGAGACCGCAGGCATGATCGGCGAGACGGAGCTGCGGGCGATGAAATCAGGCTCGTTCCTGATCAACAATAGCCGCGGCACCGTGGTCGATCTCGATGCGCTCGCCGGCGCCTTGCGCGACGGCCATCTCGCCGGCGCAGCCATTGACGTGTTTCCGGTCGAGCCGTCCTCGAACTCGGATCGCTTCACGAGCCCGGTGCAGGGCCTCGAGAACGTCATCCTCACCCCGCATATCGGCGGCTCGACCGAGGAAGCACAAGAGCGCATCGGCGGGGAAGTCGCGCGAAAACTGGTCGACTATTTCATCACGGGATCGACCATGGGCGCGGTGAACTTCCCGGAGGTGCAACTGCACTTACGTCCCGCCGGTGCGCGCTTCAGCCATGTCCATCGCAACGTGCCGGGCATGCTGAGGCGGCTGAACGAGGTCTTTCTCCAGCGCGACATCAACATTGTCGCGCAATACCTGGAGACTGCCGGCGACCTCGGCTACGTCGTGCTCGACGCCGACCTGGCAGGCCAGGATTCAGATGCATTGCTTCAGCAGATCCGCGCGCTCGACGGAACGGTCGGCGCGCGGCTGGTGTTCGAGCACTAGGCCGGCGTCACGTTCCAGTTGCATTACGCTGCCAAGGTTCTCTAAACTGTCGTTATTCTCGGCGTGTGACAAATCGCGTCGAATTTGAGCTTCAGTTGCGTGGGTGCCGCCATGGAACGGGACGCCGTACTGATCGATCTCGCGCTTCAAGGAGGCGGCTCGCACGGCGCCTTCACCTGGGGCGTGCTCGACCGTCTTCTGGAAGAGAAGTGGCTCACCATCGCCGCGATCTCCGGCACCTCCGCGGGCGCGATGAATGCGGCCGTGCTCGCAGACGGGTGGATCGCGGGTGGCGCCGAGGGCGCGCGCGACGCGCTCGAAAAATACTGGCGCCGCGTTTCGAAGGCTGCCGCCTTTAGTCCGCTCCAGCGCTCGCCGCTCGATCGACTGATGGGGCGCTGGACGCTCGATACGTCGCCCTTCTACATCCTCACCGATTTGATGTCGCGCGTGCTGTCGCCCTACGATCTCAATCCGACAGGCTACAATCCGCTGCGCGCGGTGCTGGCCGAGAGCATCGATTTCGAGCGGCTCGCGAGCTCGCCAATAAAGCTGTTCGTCACCGCGACGCGGGTGCGCACCGGCCGTGGCCGCATCTTCCGCAATGCCGAGATCACGGCGGACGTGCTGTTGGCATCGGCCTGCCTGCCGACCATGTTCCGCGCGATCGACATCGACGGCGAGCCCTATTGGGACGGCGGCTTCGCCGGCAACCCCACGATCACGCCGCTCATTCGCGAAAGCGATGCGCACGACACGATCCTGGTGCAGATCAATCCGACCGAAACGCTCGAAGAGCCGCGGACGGCTGCGGAGATTCTCAATCGATTGAACGAGATTTCGTTCAATTCACCCCTGATGAAGGAATTGCGCATGATCGCGCTGCTGCGCCAGGCGGCCGACCCCGGCAGCGGCGAGGGCGCGCGCTGGGCAAAGATGCGGACCCACCGCGTCAAGAGCGACATGCTGGCGAAGTTCGGCGCGTCATCCAAGCTCAACGCCGAATGGGAGTTCGTCTCGATGCTGCGCGCCGAGGGGCGCCTGGCCGCGGACGCGTTTCTCGCCGCGCACGGTGCCGACATCGGCCGGCAATCGACCGCCGATCTCGACGTCCTGCTGTCGGAGTGCTGAGACATGGGTCTTCTCGGCCTCCTCGTCGGGCTCGCCCTGCTCGTCCTGTTCGCTTTTCGCGGCTGGAGCGTGCTTCTGCTGGCGCCGTTTGCAGCGCTCGTTGCCGCGTTGTTTGGCGGCGAGCCGCTGCTTGCGAACCTGACCCAGGTGTTCATGGTGCATGCGGCGGGATTTCTGGCCCAGTTCTTCCCGATCTTCCTGCTTGGCGCGGTCTTCGGCAAGCTGATGGACGATAGCGGCGCGGTCACGTCGGTCGCCGCCTTCATGGCGGAGCGCCTCGGCGAGCGTCGCGTGATCCTGGCGGTGGTGCTCGCCGGTGCCGCGGTGACCTATGGCGGCGTCAGCCTGTTCGTTGCATTTTTCGTCATCGTCCCCATGGCCCGCTCGCTGTTTCACGCGGCTTCGATCCCGCGTCGCCTGATCCCGGCTGCGATTGTGCTGGGGACGTCGACCTTCACCATGTCGGCCTTGCCGGGCACGCCGTCGATCCAGAATGCGATCCCGATGCCGTTCTTCGGCACGACGCCGTTCGCAGCGCCAGGTCTCGGCATCATCGCCTCGCTCATCATGCTCGTGACAGGGTTGTGGTGGCTGCACCGCGCTGAAGCCGCAGCGCGCCGCGCCGGAGAAGGCTATGGCGACGACATCGAGGGCGCGACCGAGCGCGCCGCCGCCGACGAGCTCGTGCGCGAGCGCGCCACGACCGCGCGCGAGTTCGATCCGGCGGAACTCCAGCACGGTCAGCGCAGCGAGCGGCCGTCGCCCGTGTGGAGTGCGATCGCGCCGCTGATCGTGGTCGTCATCGTGAATTTGGTGATGTCGCTCGTGGTGCTGCCGCGGCTCGATGTCAGCTATCTCGCCGAGCAGCGTTTTGGTGAAACGACGCTCGCGGCCGTCGCAGGCGTGTGGTCGGTCGCGGTCGCGCTGACTGCGGCCATCGTCACGACCATCGTGCTGAACCGGGCCCGCCTGCCGGCGCTTCGCCGCACCATGGACGCCGGGGCCAATGCATCCGTCCTGCCCGCGTTCAGCGTCGCCAGCCTCGTCGGGTTCGGCGCGGTCGTCGCCTCGCTGCCGGCGTTCACGATCGTGCGCGACTGGGTGCTTGCGATCGAAGGCGGACCCCTGGTCTCGCTAGCGGTTGCGACCAACATCCTGGCCGCGCTGACCGGGTCGGCGTCAGGCGGCCTGACCATTGCGCTGGACGCGCTCGGCCAGACCTATGTCGAGCTCGCCGCGCGCACCGGCATCGCCCCTGCGTTGATGCACCGCGTCGCGGTGATCGGCTCGGGGACGCTCGACATCCTGCCGCACAATGGCGCAGTGGTCAGCCTGCTCGCGATCTGCGGCCTGACGCACCGCGACAGCTATTTCGACATCGTGATGGTCGGCATCGCGACGTCGCTGCTGGCGCTGGTGGCTGTGATCGCCCTGGGCAGCGCGCTGGGATCGTTCTGAAGGAAGGCCAGCGCAAGCGATTGACGGAAGGGCGAAGGTTGCATTGAATGCGGCCAACCGTCGGATACAAAAATAGGGAAAGCCAGGGTGGAAACGATGACGCGAAAGAACGCGAAGCGGTGTGCATTGCTCGTGGGTGCGGCGGTCGCGCTGAGTGCGAATGCCGTGTCGGCGGCGACGCTGGCGGAGGATGCGGAGATGGTCTGCAAAAGCCTCGCTGGCGGCGCCGATGCCGTGAAGATCGTTTCCGCGACATTGCTGGCGCCGTCGCAACTGGCTGTCGCCGAGCGCGGGCCGACGCCGTCTGGGCGCATCACGCCGGCCAATCCCGGTTTCTGCAAGGTGCTGGGTCACATCGACCCAACCGATCCCAAGGCGCCGCCGATTAAATTCCAGGTCAACCTTCCCGTCGAATGGAACGGGCGCTCCGTTCAGTATGGCGGTGGGGGCTTTAACGGCGTGCTGATCACCGGCCTTGGGCTGCCGCCGGCCTATCCGTTCGACAAGCCGTCGCCGCTGGCGCGCGGCTTCGTCACCTACGGCACCGATTCCGGCCATGAGTCCAAGCCAGGCGAGCCGCCGCAACTGTTCGCGCTGAATGACGAAGCCTTCGAGAATTTCGCCCACCGTGCCTACAAGAAGGTGCGCGACGCCGCGGTTGGGCTGATGGAGCGCACATACGGCAAGAAGCCGGAAAAAATGTACTTCATGGGCTCGTCCGAGGGCGGCCGCGAAGGCCTCACCATGGCGCAGCGTTACCCTGATGATTTCGATGGCATCTTCGCCCGCGTGCCCGTGATCAACTGGGTCGGCCTGCAGCATGCCGGCACGCGCTCGGGGCTCGCGACCATGGGCGAGGGCTGGATCAATCCGGCGCAGGTCAAGCTCGTGGCCGATTCCGTGCGGCAGGCTTGCGACAAGGCCGACGGCTCCGATAATGCGCTGGTGCAGGACCCCGTAGCCTGCAAGGCAGCGTTCAAGGTCGAGACGCTGCGTTGTGCGGCGGGCCAGAGCGGCGATCAGTGCCTCACCGATGCACAGATCAAGGCCGTGAACACGCTGCACGGGACCTACAAATTCCCGTTCGCGCTCGCCAACGGGCTCGACGATTATCCGGGCTGGGGCGTGTCGGGCGAGGATGCGGCGGCGATCGGACCGACCGGTGGCTGGGTGGCGTGGTGGCTTGGCACAGCGCCACCCGCGCAGCCGCCTGCCCCCAACAACGGCATCGCCTGGATCTACGGCGCCGGCGGCATTCAACATGTGTTCGCACGCGATCCCAAGCTCGACGTCACCACCTACAAGGTCGAGGAGCACAAGGCGCGGCTGCTAGAGGTCTCGAGCCTGATGGATTCGACCGATCCGGATCTCAGCCGTTTTCGCGGACGCGGCGGCCGGCTGATCATGCTCGAGCACATGGCCGACTATGCGCAGAGCCCCTATGCCGGCATCCGCTATTTCGAAAGCGTCGAGCGCAAGCTCGGCAAGGCCGAGACGGCGGAATTCGCGCGGCTCTACACCGCCCCCGGCGTCGACCATGTCGGCTCCGGCGCGCCGGCCAATGTCGACATGCTGAGCGCATTGGTCGACTGGGTCGAGAAGGGCAAGGCGCCCGGCGATCTCGAAGTTAGCGAGCAGAAGGTCGAGGCGCCGTCGTTTGCCGTGTTGCGCGCGATGCCGCTGTGCCGCTGGCCGTCCTGGCCGCGTTACAAGAGCGGCCCGGTCACGGAGGCGTCCAGCTTCACCTGCGCGCCGTGAGGCGGCTCTTCACCTCTCCCGCTTGCGGGGAGAGGTCGGATCGCTCTTGCGATCCGGGTGAGGGGGTACAGGTCCCTCGACGATCTCACGTGTGGAGAGAGGCCCCTCACCCCGACCTTCTCCCCGTAAGAACGGGGAGAGGGGGAAGAAGAGCCTAATGCACCGGCCCACCGGCCGCCTTCACGCGCCGCGTCAGCAGCACCGCGATCGCGGCGATCACCAGCACGATGCCGATCACGGCAAAGGCGTCGGAATAGCCCATCACCAGCGCCTGGCGCTTGACCGTCTTGCCGAGCGCGATGATGGCCTGCTCGCGCGCGGCGTGGGGGTCGGGCACGCCGTGGGCCATGAAGTAATCCGTCATCTGCGCGATGCGGGTGCGGACTTCCTCGCGGCCGAGCGTGACCGACTGGCCGATGATGTTGGAGTGGAACTGCTCGCGCTTGGTGATGATGGTCGCGAGCGTCGCCGTGCCGATCGCGCCGCCGAGATTGCGGAACATGTTGCTGATGCCGGAGGCCGCGGCCGCGTCCTGCGGCGCGATGCCGCCTGTCAGCACCGAGGTCAGCGGCGTCAGCACCATGGCCTGTCCCACGGCACGCACGATGTTCGGAATCCAGAGCTGGTCGCCGGCATAGTCCGGCGACATCGCCGTGTTCATGAAGCAGCTATAGGCGAAGATCAGAAGGCCGGTGATCGCGATATAGCGCGTGTCGAAGCGTTGCATCAGCTTCGGGATCAGCGGGATCAGCACGAGCTGCGGCAGGCCGGTCCAGGCCAGCACGTTGCCGATCTGCTCGGCGTTGTAGCCCTGCGCCTGGCCGAGATAGGCGGGCAGGATATAGACCGAGCCGAACAGCGCGAAGCCGACCATCGTCATCGCAATGGTGCCGAAGCCGAAATTACGCTGCGTCAGGAGACGCAGCCGGATCAGTGGCTTCTCGATCGTGAGCTCGATCGTGACGAACAGCGTGAGGCTGACGGCCGCGATGATCGCCAGCTTGACGATGAAGGGCGAGGAAAACCAGTCATCCTTGTTGCCCTCCTCCAGCACGGCCTGCAGTGCCGACAGCCCGATCGCCATGGTGAAGATGCCGGCCCAGTCGCCTTCCTTCAACAGGCTGAGCTGCATCTTCTGCTTCTCCAGCGTCAGATAGAGCGCGGCCACCATCACCGCGGTCGGAATCACGTTGACGAAGAAGATGGTACGCCAGCCGTAGTTCTCGGTGAGATAGCCGCCGATGGTCGGGCCGATCGCGGGGGCGAAGGTGACGGACAGTGCGAAGATCGCAAGACCGACGGGCTGCTGCGGCTTCGGCAGCTTGGTCAATACGAGCGTGAACGCCATCGGGATCAGCACGCCGCCGGCAAAGCCCTGCAGGCCGCGCATCGCGATCATCGACGGCAAATCATGGGTGAAGGCGCAGGCGACCGAGAACGCCGCGAACAGCGTCGCGCTCGCCAGCATGTAGCGGCGGAACGAGAACACGCGGCTCAAATAGTCGGTCAGGGGGATCACGATGATCTCGCCGATCAGATACGACGTCGAGATCCAGGAGCCGTTGTCGGCGCCGGTTCCGATGCCGCCCTCGATGTTGGCCAGCGAGGCGTTGGTGATCTGGATGTTCAGGATCGCCATGAACGAGCCGATCATGGCGGCGAGCACGGCGATCCAGATCGCGGCACTCGCGCGGTTCGGGTCGGCTATTGCCGGATCAGGCGTCGCGGCCGGTGTTGCTGGCGTCGAAAGTGAGAGGCTGTTTGACATGGCACGACCCTCCGGAAACGAGCTTCGCCTTTACGTTTGCCTTGGGCGCCGCGGCCGCATTGGCGGTCGGCGCGGTCGAACGTGTTGCAATGGTTGGGATCACGGACATGCCGGGGCGCAGCGCGATCGCGGGACCGTGCGCGGCATCGAGCGCGATCTTGACGGGGATGCGTTGCACCACCTTGGTGAAATTGCCGGTGGCGTTGTCGGGCGGCAGCAGCGCGAATTCCTGGCCGCTCGCCGGCGCGATGGAATCGACGTGGCCGTGCACGACCTGACCCGGGAAGGTGTCGACCTCGATATCGACGGCCTGGCCGGCCTGCACGTGGGTCAGCTGCGTCTCCTTGAAATTGGCGACGACATAGGCGCCCTCGGCCGGCACGATCGCCATCAGCTGGGTGCCCGCCTGCACGAACTGGCCGACGCGCAAGGAGCGGTTGCCGACCACGCCGTCGATCGGGGAGACGATCGTGGTGTAGCCCAGATTGAGCTCGGCCTGACGCTGGAGTGCGGCCGCGCGTGCGGCGGCGGCCCTGGCTTGCAATATCTCGGCGTTGAGGAGATCGACCTGCTTCAAGGCGGAGGTGAGATTGGCGATATCGCGCTGGATCGCCGCGTCTGCGCCGGCGTCGCGCGCTTGCGCCTGCTGCGCGTTCTGCACGCTGCCGAAACCCGTTGCCGCGAGATCGGTGTAGCGCTTGTTCTCCTGCTTCGCGAAAACCTTCGCGGCATTGTCGACATCGATGGTCGCTCTTGCCGCCGCGATCACGGCTTGCTGGACCTCGAGCTGCGCTTGCTTGCTCGTCACCGTCGCATTCGCGGCGGCGACATCGGCCTTGGCCTGGTCGAGCGCGACCCGGAAGTCGCGATCGTCGATCCTGGCGAGTACCTGGCCGGCCTTCACATGCTCGTTATCGCCGACCAGGACGCGGTCGAGGTAGCCGCTGACCTTTGGCGCGATGGTGGTGTTGTCGGCCTTCACATAGGCGTCATCGGTGGAGACGAGGTACTGCCCAACGGTCCAGTAGTCGTAGCCGTACCAGCTCGCGCCGGCCAGCGCGACGATCGTCGCACCCATCAGCAACAGCTTGCGGAGATTGAGTTTTTGCCGGCGGATGCCGGTCGGGGCGGTGGGCAGCACGCCCTCCGGCACGGTTGCTGGAATAGCGGTTTGGGTCGCAGCGGATGGGGTGGTGTGGACGGACATGGCCGGCTCCCCTGAATTAGGAAACTTGACGATTTCCAAAATGAGACTAGCTTTGGAATTGTCAATGGAATGACAGGCGTCATCTAAAAGCATGGCTCAGGCAAAACCTTCAGGTGAATGCCGCCCCCGCGGGCGGCCGCAACTGCGCAGCGACGAGGAGACGAGGCGGATCGTCTTCGATGCAGCGCGCAACGCCTTCGCCGTCGACGGCTATGCCGCGACCAGCACCGAAGAGCTGGCACGTCGCGCCGGCGTCTCGACCAAGACGCTCTATCGCCTGTTTCCGGGCAAGGCCGCACTGTTCGAGGCGATGTGCGCGGACAGGCTCGAGCGGCTGCTCTCCGCCGTGGATCTGCAAGGAAGCGACGAGGTCGATATCGCGACGGGCCTGCGTGCCGCGCTGCTGGCCTGCGCCGATCTCGCACTCGATCCGGAGGTCGTGGCGCTGCAGCGCATGGTGCTGCAGGAATCCGCCGCGTTCCCCGAGCTCGCCGCCAACTTCTACAACAACGGCATTTCCCGCACCGTCAGGACGCTCGCGGGCTGGCTGCGCGTCCAGGTCAAGCGCAAGCGCATCGCCATCGATGATGCGGAGGAAGTTGCCGGCATGCTGATCGGCATGGTCGCATCGGCGCCGCAGCGCGCGGCGATCTATGGCGACATGCCGCTGCCGTCACGCAAGCAGATCGAGCGCCGCGTGCAGACCTGCGCGGCCCTGTTCCTCGATGGCTGCCGCGCCCCCGTAGCCGTCTCCCTTTGACAATCCGGTTCGGCTCGGCTATCTATTTCGCATGCGAAATAAAGAAGCCGCAGCGAGGCATCATCGGCTTATTTACCTCCTGAACGTCGCGCAACGCCGTTTGCAGCGCTGGATGGCGGCGCAGCCGCAGAACGAGGTCACGCCGGCGCAGGCGGGGCTGTTGTTCATCCTCGGCAAGCAGGACGGCGTGCTGATGGGCGAGGCAGGCGCGGCGCTCGACATGGGGCCGGCCGGAATTTCAGGGCTCGTCGATCGCAGTGCTGCGGCGAGGCTGGTCGAGCGGCGGGCCGATCGCGAGGACGGCCGGGCCTGGCGCGTATGGCTGACGCCGAAGGGGCGCACCGTGCTGGCGCAGGCGAAGACTGACGCGGCGCAGATCAACGCCGCGTTGACGGACGGATTTACCAGCGCGGAGATCGACATCGTCGCGCGCTGGCTGACCAGCATTCAGGACAAGTTTCCAAGACCTTCAGACGACTAAAGGAGAGACCCATGACCGAGCACGTCCGGATCGAGAACAACAATGGAATTCTCACCATCACGCTGGCGCGCCCCGACAAGAAGAACGCGCTGACGGATGCGATGTACGGCAAGCTCGCCGACACCATCGAATCCGCCGAGTTCGATCCGTCCACCCGCGTGGTCCTGATCCGCGGCGAGGGTGACATGTTCACCGCCGGCAACGATGTCGGCGAATTCGCCGCCGTCGCAGCCGGCAAGTCCGAAGGCAGCCGCAACGTCGTGCGCTTCATCCAGTCGCTGGCGCGCTGCACCCGGCCGCTGGTCGCGGCCGTGCAGGGCCGCGCCGTCGGCGTCGGCACCACGATGCTGCTGCATTGCGACCTCGTCGTGCTCGCCGACAATGCGCAATTGTCGACGCCCTTCGTCAGCCTCGCGCTGGTGCCGGAGGCCGCCTCGAGCCTGCTGATGCCGGCACGCATCGGCTACGCCCGCGCCTACGAGATGTTCGCGCTGGGCGAGACCGTACCGGCCCGGTCGGCGCTGGAATGGGGCCTTGCCAATCGCGTGGTGCCGCTCGACAAGCTCGATGCCGAGGCGCTTGCGCTCGCGCAGCGGCTCGCTCGCCAGCCGGCCGGCGCGCTTACTGCGACCAAGAAGTTGATGCGCAACGGCGAGGCGCTGGTCGCACAGATGCAGGCCGAAGGCGAGCAATTCGCGCAGCGTTTGCGCACGGCGGAAGCACGCGAGGCCTTCACCGCCTTCGCCGAGCGCCGGCCGCCGGATTTCACCAAGGTTGCCTGATTTCGCTAGTCTTAAACCGCTTACAGACCGGGCACTTCCGGCAATTTGACTAAAACCTTAACCGATCCTTGGCATGTCGCGATGCAGGGTGGCCGGCAGTACAATGCAGGCCCCCTGACTCATGGCAATGTTTAAGAAATCGGTAAGCTCGCTTCTCCTGACCTTGATGGCCCTGCTGGCCGCCGGTGCGCTGGCCTCTACGGCGATCCAGATGTTCGGAGCGTTCGGTCGCTACAGCGACAGTCTCGAGACGGCGCGGCTCGCCGCTGCCGACAAGGCGATCTTCCATGGCGTGCTCGCGTTGCGCAACAATCGTGGCGATGCCCAGAGCGCCATCCTTGGCGAGGACGATCCCAAGGCAAAACTCGCTGAAGCCGAGAAGGCCGAGCAGGGCGGCTATGAAGGGATCAGCGCCGCGCTCTCGACCGTCGATTTCGCACGCCGCGACGAGCTCGCCAGCACGCTGAAGCAGCGCTGGAACGAAGCCGCGCCGCAATTCCAGCTGTTCTACGACGAGGCCAAGCTTCCGCGCGCCGAGCGCAAGATGGAGCGGACCAATTCCTGGTACGACGCCGTCACCAAGGTCATCGACACAGCGAACCTCGCCTCCACCGCGGTGTCGAACCGCGCCTGGATGAACGATCCCTACATCGCCCGCATGATCCAGGTCCGCCGCTTCGCCTGGCAGGTGCGCGACCGTTATGGGGTCCATTGTTCGTCGCTTCGCTCGAACATCAACAGCAGCAAGCCGCTCGACGACGTTCAGAAGCGGTCGGTGGCGCAATGGGATGGCACGATCACCTCCGGCTGGGCGGGCATGGCCGAGTTGCTGGCTGCGCCCGACGTGACGGCGGAGCTGGTGACGGCAGCGTCGGACGCGAAGACCAAGACCGATGGCGTCCTGAAGCAGATCGGCGATCTCACCAAGAATCTCGACGGCAGCGGCAAGCCCGCGATGCCTGCCTCGGAGTGGAATACGCTCTGCCAGTCGCCGTTCCCGCTCATTGTCGGGGTCGCGACCAAAGCGCTGGATCAGTCGATCGCGCGTGCCGAGGCCGTGCAGACCAAGGCGCTCACCAACCTCATCGTGCAGTCGCTCGCGTTTCTGCTCGCGCTCGCCGTGACCCTCGCCGGCGTCTACGTGGTGCGCAATCGCCTGATGCGCCCGGTCCGCGCCATCCTCGACGCCATCGCGCGAATCGGCGCCCGTGATTATGCGACGCCCGTGCCGCGATCCCGATATCCCGACGAGTTCGGCACCATGGCTGCCGCGCTCGAGAGCCTGCGCGAGAGCGCGGCGACCGCCGAGCGGCTGGGCCAGGAACGCGAATCGCAGCAGGCGTTGCAACTCGCCCGCTCCGGCACCGTGGACGACGCATGCCGCAGCTTCGACGACACCGTGCAGGCGGTGATCCACAGTGTCGCGGCGTCGGCGAGGGAGCTCGATGCCACCGCGACCGATGTGCGCACGCTGGTATCAGAGTCGACCAGCCAGACCGCGGCAGTCTCTTCCGCAGCCGAGCAGGCCACCAACAATCTCGAGACCATCGCGGCCGCGACCGAGGAACTCTCCGCATCCGTCGGCGAGATCTCCGCACAGGTGCAGTTGAGCGCCCGCGAGGCGCGCGAGGCGGTGTCGCAGGCCGAGCGGACCAACGCGACGGTCGAGATCCTCGATCAGACCGCGAGCCGGATCGGCGAGGTCGTGAAGATGATCAACGCCATCGCCGGCCAGACCAATCTCCTGGCGCTGAACGCGACCATCGAGGCGGCGCGTGCGGGCGAGGCCGGCCGCGGCTTTGCCGTGGTCGCCGGCGAGGTCAAGAGCCTCGCCGCGCAGACCGCAACCGCAACCGAAGAAATCTCGCGCCAGGTCGAGGAGATCCAGAGCGCGACGGGCCAGGCCGTGACCGCCATCCGCTCGATCGGGGGCGCCATCAGCGGCATCGACGAGAAGATGACGGCGATCGCAGCCGCCGTCGAGGAGCAGCGCGCGGCCACCACCGAGATCTCGCGCAACTTCCAGCAGGCCGCTCAGGGCACCCGCGAGGTCACCGACACCATCGGCAGCGTCGCGAGACTCAACCAGGAAACCGGCAACGCCGGCACGGTGCTGTCCGAATCCGTGAAGAAGATGTCGGGCGATGCCGATCGTCTTCGCGTCGCGGTCGAAGGCTTTTTGGGGGCCGTGAAGACCGCATAACTTCGATCGTCATCCGTCTGGGCGTCGCGCGAACGGCATTGCCGCCGCTTCACGCGGCGGGTACATCTGTGCCGCTGCGGGAGTGCAGCAACAGACGTATCAAGGATGGAGAGTTCGATGCCGGTCACCCCACACAAGGCCCAGCGCCCCTATCGCGGCGTGTTCCCGGTTGCGCCCACCATCTTCGACGAGCGCGGCGAGCTCGACCTCGAGGGCCAGCGCCGCTGCATCGATTTCATGATCGATGCGGGCTCGAACGGTCTCTGTATCCTCGCCAATTTCTCCGAGCAGTTCGTGCTCACCGATGCCGAGCGCGAAACCGTGATGCATGCGGTGCTGGAGCATGTCGCGGGCCGGGTTCCCGTGATCGTCACCACCACGCATTTCAGCTCGGCCGTCTGCGCCGCACGCAGCCAGCAGGCGGAGGCGGCGGGGGCCGCCATGGTGATGGTGATGCCGCCCTATCACGGCGCGACCTTCCGCGTGCCCGAGAAGGGCATCGTCGAATTCTTCAAGGTGCTCTCGGGCGCGATCAACATTCCCGTCATGATCCAGGACGCGCCTGTCGCCGGAACGCCGCTGTCGGTCGAGCTGCTCGCGCGGCTGGCGCGCGACTTCGCCAACATCCGCTATTTCAAGATCGAGGTGCCGGGCGCGGCGGCAAAGCTGCGCAGCCTGATCGAGGCGGGCGGCAAGGATATCGAAGGCCCGTGGGATGGCGAGGAAGCCATCACGCTGCTCGCCGATCTCGACGCCGGCGCCACCGGCGCGATGACGGGCGGCGGCTATCCCGACGGCATCCGCCAGATCATCGATCCCTATTTCGCCGGCAAGCGCGAGGAGGCAAAGGCCGCCTATGAGCGCTGGCTGCCGCTGATCAACTACGAAAACCGCCAATGCGGCCTGATCGCCTGCAAGGCCATGATGCAGGCCGGCGGCGTGATCAAATCGGACACCGTGCGGCATCCGCTCCAGCCGCTGCACCCGGCGACGCGGGCAGGGCTGCTGGAGCTCGCCAAGGAGCGGGATGCGCTGGCGTTGCGGTGGGGGAAGTAGCGCCGTACCCACTCGGTAGTCGCCAGGTCTCTCGGCAGTCCCCGCCTACGCGGGGACGATGCCGAGTGTGAGGTGCGCGCTGGCCTGATCCCGCCGGTTTCCGTCTGGCTGAGGGCGTCGAATTAGCGCGGTTCGGGCGGTTTTCCGCACGCCGGCGATGACATATTGTACGCTCCTTGCACGCTCGCCAACCAGGTCCGCGGAGCTTCTCAAGACGTCGCTGAGCAGCTCTTCATTATGCCGCTATTCCGAGCCAGGTTGGAGCGAGCCGACGAAACAGGGAGGCAGTGCCATGACGATGAGGCCGGATCCCACCTTTCACGCATCGCCCAAGCTGGCGATGGAAGCACCAGCGGAGAACTTTGCATACACGTTGCTGCTCAGTCCGGATTTCTCAAAGCCGGATGCTCTCGCGGTCATCGACGTCAAGCCGGGATCGCCGACCTACAGCCAAATCGTCCACACGGTGACGATGCCCAACAAGGGCGATGAGTTTCATCACTTCGGCTGGAACGCCTGCTCCTCCGCCTTGTCGCCGCTCGCGGGACATGCCTTCATCGAGCGGCGCTATCTCATCATCCCCGGGATACGCTCGTCGCGGATCTACATCATCGATACCAAGCCCGATCCGACCAAAGCCAAAATCCACAAGATCATCGAGCCCGAGGAAATCTTCAAGAAGACCGGCTACTCGCGGCCGCATACCATCCATTGCGGGCCGGACGGCGTCTATGTGAGCACGCTGGGCGGCGGCGGCAAGGACGGCACCAACGGGCCTCCAGGCGTCTTCATCATGGATTGCGAGACGTTCGAGGTCCTTGGGCGGTGGGAGATCGACCGCGGTCCGCAGACGCTGCACTATGATTTCTGGTGGAACCTGCCGCGCGACTACATGGTGACGAGCGAATGGGCGTTGCCGCCGCAGTTCGAGAACGGGATCGTCGCGGAAGATCTGCTGGCGAACAAATATGGCCATCGTCTCCACTTCTGGGATCTCCGCGCCCGTCGCAACGTGCAGACCATCGACCTCGGCGCCAATCATCAGATGGCGTTGGAGGTGCGGCCCGCGCACGATCCGGTTCGCGAATACGGCTTCGTTGGCGTTGTGGTCGACACCACCAACCTCGAAGCATCGATCTGGACCTGGTGGCGCGAAGGCGGAAAATTCCACGCGGAGAAGACGGCGACGATTCCGCCCGAACCCGCGCCAAAGGAGCAGCTCCCGCCGCTGCTGCAGGGATTTGGCGCCGTGCCGCCGCTGGTGACCGACATCGACCTGTCGATGGATGACCGGTTTCTCTATGTCTCGTGCTGGGGCACGGGTGAAATGCGCCAGTACGATGTGAGTGATCCGCGAAAGCCGAAGCTTGCGGGCTCGGTTCACATCGGCGGCATCGCGCGCCGCACGCCCCATCCGAACGGCAAGGCATTTGCGGCCGGTCCGCAGATGGTCGAGATCAGCCGCGACGGCAAGCGCGTGTACTGGACCAATTCGCTGTATTCCACCTGGGATGACCAATTCTATCCCGATGGGGTTCCGGGCGTGGAAGTCATGGCCAATGTCGGTCGCGACGGCGGCCTCGAGCTCGCCAAGGACTATTTCGTGAGCTTCCCCGACGGATATCGCGCGCACCAGATCAGGCTGGAGGGCGGCGATTGTTCGACGGACTCCTTTTGCTACCCGTCGGCCTAGGCTGGCAGCACGGGAGTTGGCCGCTCGGCTGGCTGTGGCTCGCTCTTGTTGCGAGCGGTCTTTATCACGGGGTCAATCCGGGAATGGGATGGCCGCTCGCCGTGTCGGCCGGGCTCATGGACAAGAGCCCGCGCGCGCTGTTCCGCGCGTTGTGGGCTCTGGCGGCCGGACATCTCCTGGCAACACTTCTCGTGCTGCTGCCATTTGCGTTCCTGCTCGTGCTGGCCGAGTGGCAGCGTTCGATCCAGCTCGGCGCGAGCCTTCTCGTCATCGGCTTCGGCGTCTATCGGCTGATCGAGCGACGCCATCCGCGCACGCTGGCACGAATTCCGCCGACGCAATTGGCGCTCTGGTCATTCGCCGTTGCCATTGCTCACGGCGCGGCCTTGATGCTCGTGCCGATCTATCTCGGGCTCTGCCAGGCCTTCGAGCTCGATGCCGGCCATGAGGCGGCGGGCGCGCTGATGAAGGCAAGTCTTCTGAAGACAAGTCTCGGGATGGCGGTGCTGGTGTCCCTGGTGCACGTTGTCGCCATGGTCAGTGCCGGCGGGTGTCTGGCGTGGCTGGTCTACCGCTATCTGGGATTGAGGTTCGTCGCGCGAAGTTGGTTCAATCTGGATGCAATCTGGGCAACCAGCCTCATTCTGGTTGGCGCCGTGGCGCTCGCCTTCAATCTCGCGAGCTGGCGCTGAGGCCTACTTCGCCAACGCCCACTCGCCGACAAAGCGGAAGCGCGCCCTGGCATCATCCTGCTTGAACAGCGCGATCCGGTCGATCGCCAGCGTCTCGAGACCGAGCGCCGAAAACCTCGCGCGCAACATCTCCAGGATCGGCCCGCGCCGCTCCGCATCCAGCCGTCCCGTCAGCGTCATGTGGAAGCGGAATTCTTCCATCACGTACGGGTAACCCCAGCGGTCGAGATAGTCGCGTTGCCGCTCGGTGAGTTTGTCGGGCTTGCGCCGCGCGCGGTCTTCCGCCGTCATGGGCGCGCGGAAGTCGTCGAATTCGCGGACGCAATCGGCGGCAAGCTGCTGGAGCGTACCCACGGGCTCGGTCGGAATCACCGCAATGAAGCCGCTGATGGAGTCGACGACCGGACGGATTGACGGCATCGGCCGCGCCTTGCCGGCAAAGGCGGCGCAGACTGCGATGAGCTCGGCTTCAGTCCTGCCGGGCGCCAGCGCCATCGGCGCCTTCAGCGTGCCGTGGAAGCCGTATTTGCGGGGATCGGCCGTGACGTCGCGCCAGTCCGGCGCAACACGCGATGCGTCGGCTGGGAACGGCATCTCGTCGCCGGTGTAGACATCGTAGCCGAGCAACTCGGCGCCGAAGCGGGAGAGGGCGCTGTCGGCGCCGGCGGCAAAATAGATCGCGTAGCGGGGAAAATCTGTCATCGTCCGAGCATAACCGGTTCAGGCCGCAACGACAGCCTCGCGCGGCGTCGCCGCCGCAGCGAGCAGTCGCGTCGCATCGGTGAGATGCACGAGCTTTCCGCCTGATACCACCGCGATCAGCCGCGGCCGCAGCGGCACGCTGTCGTCGACCAGCAGCATGTCGGCGCGGCGTCCTTCCGCGAGCACGCCGCGATCGGCAAGGCCGGTCGCGCGCGCTGGTCCCGCAGAGACCAGATCCCAGGCCTTCGGCAGCGGCAGCACGCCGTCGGCGACAAGGCGGAACGCGGCGAGCAGCTGCGCGGGATAGTAATAGTCCGACGCCAGCACCGAGCAGAGCCCCTTCGCGATCATGTCGGATGCCCGGGTCCAGCCGGTATGGCTGCCGCCGCGCACGACGTTCGGCGCACCGTAGACGATGGCATCGCCCGCGGACGCGGCCGCCCGCGCGGTCTCCTCGTTGATCGGAAACTCCGCGATGTCAGCGCCCAACTCGCGAAACTCCTGCCGCATCGCCGGCGTCGCATCGTCATGCGAGAGCATCCGCACCTCGGCTGCGCGAGCAGTTGCGGCAAGCCGCGACACGGAAGCCGGCACTTCACTGGCCCGCGAAAGCACACGCTCGACCAGCCGGTCGAATTCCTCGCCCGAGAGGCCGGTGCGCTCGACCATGCGGTTGCGCTTGCGCGGCTTGGCCATGTCGGCAACGGTGCCGTCCATGTGGTCGTTGAAGGCGAACAGGTCGACGCGGCCCTCGGCGAGCCACTGGCCGATCTCGGCCTCTGCATCGAGATTGTAGGTCTCGTGCCGCAGGTGGAAACGGGTATCGGCGGCGAATTGCGGGCGCTGCCGCTCGATCGCCTCCATCAGGGTGCGCGCATTGCCGGCGCTGCGCAGGCCCGGCTCCCACGAACAGGTCGTGGCGTGAAACACCGTGGTGATGCCGTTGCTGATCGCCTGGCGGTCACTGTCGGCGAGCGCGACGTCGATCGGGAAGTCGACGCCGGCGCGCGGCATCATCTGCCGCTCGAAGGCATCGCCATGCAGATCGACGATGCCGGGCAGCACCAGCAGGTTGCGCGCATCGATCGCCAGCCGCGCACGGCCGCGAGAGGCATCGACCTGCGCAATGTCCGCGCCGGACACCAGAATGGAAGTTTCGACGAGCTCGGAGCCGATCAGGGCCCGGCCGCCCTCAAGGAAGATGTCTGTCAAGCGACCGCGCTTCGTTTGCTGGCAGGGGAACGGGTGAGGGAGCTTGCCCGTGCTTCATATGCCGAGAGGAAATCTTCAATCCCGAGCTTGCGGAAATCGGGCAGTGCTTCACGCAATTTGTCGTGATCCCAGTCCCACCAGGCGAGTCGGGCCAGCCGTCCGGCGACGTCTTCCGAGAACCGCCGCCGCACGATGCGCGCCGGATTGCCGGCGACGATGGTGTAGGCCGGCACGTCCTTGGTGACGATGGCGCCCGCCGCGATCACCGCGCCGGTGCCGATGTTGCGGCCGGGCAGCACGATCGCGCCATGGCCGATCCAGACGTCGTGGCCAATATGGACGTGATGCTGGCGCCGCCAGTCGAAGAACTCGGTGTCGTCGCTCTCGCCTTCGAAGTAGGCGCTGGAACGATAGGTGAAATGCGCCTGCGTCGCGCGATGCATCGGATGATTGCCGGGATTGATGCGGGTCATCGCCGCGATCGAGCAGAATTTTCCGATCGTGGTGTAGGTGATCTGGGCGTCGTTCACGACATAGGAGTAATCGCCCATCGCGACTTCAGTGAGGATCGTGCGCGCACCGACTTCGGTATAGGTGCCGAGCCTGGTCTCATGCAGCTTCGCCGAAGGGTCGATGGTCGGTTGAACCGAGAGCGTTTTGCCGGCCATGCTGCATCCGATAGGTCGAGGGCGGGCGTACCTCTTCGAGCGGCCTGATGACAATGTCATGACGATGCGATGACAGGGGAAGAGGTGTGTAGGATCGCCGCACCGCAACGCCGGTGTCACACAAGTGTCAATTGCCAGCGCTAGCGGTGGCAGCCAGCTACTCTGGAGCCCTCTATGCTGGTGGTTGAAGGTCTGACGTGCCGCTTCGGCGCAAAAGCCGCGGTGGACGACGCTTCGTTTCAAATCTCCCCCGGCGGCTTCGTCGGTGTGATCGGGCGCTCCGGCGCCGGCAAGTCGACCATGCTGCGCATGATCAATCGCCTGGCGACGCCGACGCAGGGCCGCATCCTGTTCGACGGCCTCGACGTCACCGCGCTGCGCGGCAAGGAGCTGCGGCAGTGGCGGGCGCGCTCGGCGATGATTTTCCAGCAGTTCAACCTGGTCGGCCGGCTCGATGTGCTCACCAACGTGCTGATGGGGCGTCTTGCCACGATGCCGGCCTGGCGCTCGCTGACGCAGACCTGGCCCGAGCACGACAAGGCGCTGGCGATGTCGGCGCTCGAACAGTTCGATATCGCCTCACTCGCCGCCCAGCGCGCCGACCAGCTCTCCGGCGGCCAGCAGCAGCGTGTTGCGATCGCCCGCGCGCTGGTGCAGCAGCCCGACATCATCCTCGCCGACGAGCCGATCGCCTCGCTCGACCCGCGCAACACCAAGATCGTGATGGATGCGCTGCTGCGCATCAACAAGCATTTCGGCATCACCGTGCTCTGCAACCTGCATTCGCTCGATCTGGCGCGCAGCTATTGCGATCGCCTGATCGGCATGGCGCAGGGGCGCGTGGTGTTCGACGGCGCGCCGGCCGAATTGACCGACCACGTCGCGCGCGAGCTCTACGATCTCGAAGCCTCCGACGTCATGGGCGGAATGCCTGTGCCGGCGCCTGAAGGCGTGCCGGCGCTCGGAACGGCCGCGGCCGCCTGAGCTGCGCCTGTAACTGCCAATTTTTGCGTCAACCGACCCCAACCGATGAAGAGGGTATCATGATCACTCGCAGACTGGTTCTTGCCGGCGCCGCCGCGCTCGCGTTCACGACTTCGGCCTCCGCCGACGACTGGAAAGCCAAATATCCCGAACTGACCTTCGCGGTCATTCCGGCGGAAAACGCCTCGGGCGTGACCGAGCGCTGGGCGCCGTTCATGAACTATCTCTCCAAGGAATTGGGCGTGAAGGTCACGCTGCGCATCGCCAACGACTACGCCGCCGTCATCGAGGGCCAGCGCGCCGGCAACATCCATATCGCCAGCTACGGCTCGGCGTCGTTCGCCCGCGCCCGTCTGACCGGCGTCAAGACCGATGCCTTCGCCAACGACATCAACGCCGACGGTTCGACCGGCTACTACTCGGTGTTCTTCGTCAAGGCGAGCAGCCCCTACAAGAGCGTCGACCAGCTCAAGGGCAAGAACCTCGGCCTCGTCGACCCGAACTCGACCTCCGGCAACAATGTGCCGCGCTTCGAGCTCGACAAGATGGGCATCACGGATGCCGACACCTATTTCAGCAAGGTCGTCTTCACCGGTAGCCACGAGAACGCGATCCTGGCGCTGGCGCAGGGCACGGTCGACGTTGCGGCCAACCAGTGGACCAGCGATGACGATTCCACGCTGGCGCAGATGCTGACCAAGGGCATGCTGAAGAATGCCGACGGCTCGCCGATGAAGAAGGACGATTTCCGCATCATCCACAAGTCGGCGCCGATCATCAACGGCCCCTACGCCTACAATTCCGACCTGCCGGAAGATGCCAAGGCGGCGATCGCCAAGGCGTTCTTCGACGCGCCGGCCAAGGACAAGGCGGCCTTCGATCGCCTCCAGGACGGCCAGAAGAAGGGTTTCCATCCCGCCACCACCAAGGACTGGGATGGCACGATCGAGCTGATCAAGTTCGTCGATGCACTGCGTAAGAAGAAGGCGTCCTGAGTTTCGGGACGATAGCACTGGAGCCGGGTCGATGGACCCGGCTCTTTCTCTTTGATCGACCACCTTCCCTGGCCAGATGACCGTCGCGGTTTCGATCCTCCCCGAGCAGCAGCTCGCCGTGCTGAACGCGGCCTATCGCCAGGCGGTCGCGCGCAAGCGGCTCCGACTCCTGTTGGGGCTGGTGATCTTTGCCGCAGCGCTATTTCTTGCCGCGATCGGCGCGGAAGTGAACCTGCGCACCTTCTTCGCCCATTTCGGCAATTTCATCAGCTATTTCGACCGCATTCTCACGCTCGAGAGCGGCCAGCGGGTCTGGACCGATGCCGGCGAATGGCTGTGGGGCTGGCGCAAATGGCTGAAGATGCTGGGCGAGACGTTGCTGATCTCCTATGTCGGCACGCTGATCGGCGCGACCTTGGCCTTCGCCTTGAATTTCTTCGCGGCTGAGAACACCTCACCGTTGCCCTGGCTGCGCTTCGTGGTGCGCCGCCTGCTCGAATTCGCCCGCACCGTGCCGGGCATCGTCTTCGCGCTGATCTTCGTGATCGCCTTCGGCCTCGGGCCGATGGCCGGCGTGCTCGCGATCGCGATCCACTCCACCGGCGCGCTCGGCAAGTTGTTCTCCGAGATCGTTGAGAATGCCGACATGAAGCCGGTTGAAGGCATCCGCTCGACCGGCGCGAGCTGGCTCTCCTGCATGCGCTTCGCCGTGGTGCCGCAGGTGACCGCGGGCTATGCCAGCTATGCGCTGCTGCGCTTCGAGATCAACGTCCGCGAGGCCTCGGTCATGGGCTTCGTCGGTGCCGGCGGCATCGGCCAGGAGCTCGTCGTCGCCATCCGCAAGTTCTATTACTCCGACGTCAGTGCCATCCTGCTCACCATCATCATCACGGTCTTCATCATCGACATCAGCACGGGCTGGCTGCGCGGCCGTCTGTTCGGCAAGGAGGCGCGGACGTGACGAGACCGCAGGAGGTCGACACGCGAGAGCTTCGCGCACGCTACCCCGATGTGTTCGACCGCCCCGCCTCGGCGCGGCTCGCGATGCCGGCGATGATCGTCGCGGCGTTTGCGATTCTGGTCTACGGCCTCGTCGATCTCGACTTCTCGCCGTCGCGATTCTTTGCAGGGCTGAGCCAGCTCGGCTGGATCAGCCTGATGATGATCCCGCCCGATCCTGGTTCCTCGCTGCCGGTCTATCTGAAGGCGCTGGGCGAGACGCTGTCGATCGCGCTGCTCGGCACGACGCTGGCGGCGGTGTTCGCGCTTCCGGTCAGCCTGCTGGCCGCGCGCAACGTCATACCCTCGCAGATCCTGCGTTTTCCGGTTCGCCGCTTCCTGGATTCGATCCGCGGCGTGGACACCCTGATCTGGGCGCTGGTCTGGATCAATGTCGTCGGCCTCGGCCCGTTCGCCGGTGTGCTGGCGATTGCCGTGTCGGATTTCGGTGCGTTCGGAAAACTGTTCTCGGAGGCGATCGAAGGCGCCGACCAGAAGCAGGTCGAAGGCGTCCGCGCCTCCGGCGGCAGTGCTTTGCACGAAATCCGCTTCGGCCTGCTGCCGCAGGTGCTGCCCGTGATCGCCGGCCAGGTGCTCTATTTCATCGAATCCAACACGCGCTCGGCAACGATCATCGGCATCGTCGGCGCCGGCGGCATCGGCCTCCAGCTCGCCGAGCAGATCCGCGTGCTGGAATGGCAGCGGGTGTCGTTCCTGATCCTGATGATTCTGGTCGCCGTCGCCGCGATCGATTTCATCTCGAGCAAGTTGCGGTTTGCGATCATTGGGCGCAGGGCGGTGGCGTAGCTTTCTTCCTTCTCCCCTTGTGGGAGAAGGTGGCGCGAAGCGCCGGATGAGGGGTCTGCCTCCTCAAACTCAGATCGGTGTTTGCAGAGACATACCCCTCACCCGTCTCGTCGCTTCGCGACGAGCCACCCTCTCCCACAAGGGGCCTGTTGCGTAATTCGTCAATTGTGATTCCCTAGGGCAAAGCCTTGGAGGGTAGCGATGGCGGTCAAGCGGACGGGACAGCCGAGCTTTGTGGAAGCGCTGATGCCGAAGGGAGCCGGCGCCAATGCGGCGCTGGATCGGCTGGCTGGCCTGGTCAAGTGGTACCGGTTCGAGAAGCTGATCGGCCATTTGCGGGATGAAGGGGGGCCCGGTCGACCAGGCTATCCGGTGCTGGTGCTGTTTCGTGCTGTGCTGTTGCAGTCGCTGTATGGTCTTTCGGAGCGCGAACTCGAGGAAGCGCTGGGCGACCGGTTGTCGTTCAAGCGCTTCGTCGGTTTGAGCCTTGAGGATGCGACGCCCGACCACACGGTCCTGAACCGCTTCCGGAACCAGCTCGTTGAACAAGGCCTGCTGGAGAAGCTGTTTGGCGAACTGGATCGTCAGCTTGAGAATGCCGGCGTGATCCTCAAGCGCGGCACGATGCTGGATGCGACCTTGATCCAGGCAGTCTCGGCTCCGCCCAAGGAGGATCGCCCCTCAAACGATCCTGATGCCCGGTTTGCCAAACGGCAGGGCAAAAGCGGCTCGACCTTCGGCTACAAGGCCCATGTCGGTGTCGACGAAGGATCCGGCTTGATCCGCGCGGTGTTGACCACACCCGCTAACGTCAACGATACGACACCGGCGGACGCTTTGATCCGCGGCGATGAAGCCGTGGTCTGGGCCGATGCGGCTTACGACACCCATGCCCGACGGGCCCGGCTGAAGGCGGAAGGCAAGAAGCCCCGCATCGCTCGTCGGCCCAACAGACATCACCCGGAACTGCCGCCCAGGCTCAAACGCTACAACCTCCTCATCGCGCGTCGACGAGCCCAGGTCGAGACCACCTTCGCTACTCTCAAACGCCGCATGCGGCTGACCTGCATCCGCTACGTCGGTCTGATCAAGGCGACCGGGCAAGTCCTGCTCGCCTCGATCGCCTTCAACATGAGGCGGTGGGCCACGATCGCCGCGTGAGCTGCCCGCTCAGGGCGACAACTACAGATCTTGCCAGGCAATTGCCGGGACCAGGGCACTCGCTCCTGACGTCTTCAGCCTCAAGAGCCGATAACGCAACAGGCCCACAAGGGGAGAGGGGAAGAGAGCGCCGCTCACCCGTTCTCCACCAGAAACTCCACCCGCTCCGCCGCGAACCGCGAATGCTTCGTCACCAGCGGCTTGCCGGCGAGATCGTGGTCGGTCGCGTCGACCACCAGGATCGGCCGTCCCAGCGGCAGATCGAGCCGCGCGGCATCGGTTGCGTCCACGATGCCGGCGGTGATCCGGGTCGCGCCGCGACTGTAGTCGCGGACGCCGTAGTGCTCGAGCAGTTTCGTCATCGAGCGCGTCGCGGCGAATACCTCACCCGCGCCCGGGAACAATTCCGCTGACAGCCAGGTGGTGGAGACGCAGATCGGCGTGCGGTCGGCGAGGCGGATCGCCTCGATTCGCACCAGCGGTGCGCCGGCCTTCAATCCCAGTTCGCGCGCGAGTTCGCGGGTTGCGACGTCGCCGGACGCTTCGATCAGCCGGCCATGCGGTTCGCGGCCATCGGCGCCGACGATCTCGGAGAAGCGGGTGCGCGAGCGCAAGGGATAAGCGAGGCGCTGCGCCTCGACATAGGTTCCGCTGCCGCGTTCGGCGCGCACGATGCCGCGCTCGGCAAGCGCGGCCAGCGCGCGCCGCACGGTGTGGCGGTTCACCCGATAGGTTTCGGCGATCTCCATCTCGCCCGGCAGCTTGTCGCCGGCGGCAAAGCGGCCGTCGGCGATGCCGCGCTCGATGCCGTCGGCAACGAGGCGCCACAGCGCGACGCCCGAAGAGGCTGTGTCCTGCATGCTCATGTCGCCGAGAAGCCTACTTCAGAAATCACACGTTTGTCACGAAACAGTCATGGCGCTTCCGTATCAAGTTGTCTATTATCATAGACAACTTGGATTCGGCAAGTTCTGCAGAAAAGTTCGGTGGATTTGGTGACCCAGCACAACAACCAGCAAGTCCAGCGCAAGGCCGCGATGGCCGTGCTGGCGCACGCGGAGGCGGGCGAGATCGCCGCTCGCCTCCGCGCTCTCGCCCTGCCGGCGCATCAGGAGCTACGCGCGCCGGAAAACGGTCTCGTCATGCTGCGCGGCCGGGTCGGCGGCGACGGCGCGCCGTTCAATGTCGGTGAAGCCACGGTGTCTCGCGCAGCGGTCCGGCTCGCGAGCGGCGAGGTCGGCTTCGGCTACACGCTGGGGCGCGATGGCGAAAAGGCGCGGCTGATCGCGCTGTGCGACGCACTGGCGCAGTCCAGTGATTTCGGCGAGGCGGTGGAGCGTGACGTTATCGCGCCGTTGCGCGAGCAGCTTATGATCCAGCGCAAGCAGGCGGCCGCCGAGACCGCTGCGACGAAGGTTGATTTCTACACCATGGTGCGCGGTGAGGGGTGAGGCCATGACCACGATTGCGGAACTACCGCCGGGTTTCGTCGACAAGGTTCTGTCGGCCCAATCGACCTTTCGTTCGGTGATGGACGCGATGGCGCGGCCGGGCACGGTCCAGCGCATTGTGCCGATGGCGGGATCGCCCGGCCCGATGATGCGCGGCACCGCCGCGATCGCGCTGACGCTGTTCGATCACGACACGCCGCTCTGGCTCGATGCAAGGATGGCGGAGAGATCGGACGTGGTGAAATGGCTCAAGTTCCACACCGGCGCGCCGGTGGTGCAGGACTCTTCGATTGCGAGTTTCGCGCTGATCAGCGACGGCGCCTTGCTTCCGGCGCTCGAACGCTTCGCGCTCGGCACCAACGAATATCCGGATCGCTCGACCACAGTGATCCTTCAGGTCGAGAGCCTGGATTCGGGGCGCAGCTTCGAATTGCGTGGCCCCGGCATCGACGGTGTCGCGACGCTTCAGGCCTCGATCAGGCCTTTCGACCTGTTCGAACGGCTGCAGTTCAACGAGGCGCTGTTTCCGCGCGGCATCGATTTGGTGCTGGTCGCCGATGATGCCGTGGTTGCGATCCCGCGCACCACGCGTGTCGTGAACAAGGGAAGCTAGTCGCATGTATGTCGCAGTCAAAGGCGGCGAGCGCGCCATCGAGAACGCCCATCGCCTGCTCGCCAATGCGCGGCGTGGCGACCAGAGCGTTTCCGAGGTCACGCTGGATCAGATCTCGGAGCAGCTTGGCCTCGCCGTGGACCGCGTCATGAGCGAAGGGTCGCTCTATGACCGCGAGCTCGCGGCGCTCGCGATCAAGCAGGCGCGCGGGGACCTGATCGAGGCGATCTTCCTGGTCCGCGCCTTCCGCGCCACCCTGCCGCGCTTCGGCGCCAGCGAGCCGGTCGAGACCGGCGCGATGCGGGTGCAGCGGCGGGTGTCGGCGACCTTCAAGGACATTCCCGGCGGCCAGATCCTCGGGCCGACCTTCGACTACACGCATCGTCTGCTCGATCCCTCGCTTGGCCAGGGCTTTGTGCCTGAAGTGCCGGCGACGGCCGAAGCTTCGACGGCGCCCACGCCGCGTGTGACCGACATTCTGGGCCGCGACGGGCTGATCGAGTCCTCTCCGCGGGCCGAAGACGGCGCCAGCGTCGGCGATCTCACGCGCGAACCGCTGAACTTCCCGGCCGATCGCGACCTGCGCCTGCAAAACCTCGCGCGCGGTGACGAAGGCTTTCTGCTGGCGATGGGTTATTCCACCCAGCGTGGTTACGGCCGTAACCATCCCTTCGTCGGCGAGATCCGCTTCGGCGAGGTCGAGGTCGAATTTTTCGCGGAAGACGTCGGCTTCGCGGTGCCGCTCGGCTCCATCGAGCTCACCGAGTGCCAGATGGTCAACCAGTTCAAGGGTTCGGCGACGGAAGCGCCGTGCTTCACCCGCGGCTATGGTCTTGCCTTCGGCCAGAGCGAGCGCAAGACCATGTCGATGGCGCTGGTCGACCGGGCGCTGCGTGCCCGCGAGCTCGGCGAAGAGGCCGTAGCCCCGGCGCAAGATGAAGAATTCGTGATGTCGCATTCGGACAACGTCCAGGCGACCGGCTTCGTCGAGCATCTGAAGCTGCCGCATTATGTCGACTTCCAGTCCGAGCTCGGCCTCCTTCGCAAGCTGCGCAAGGAATTTGCCGAGGCCAATGCGCCCGACGCCATGAAGGAGGCCGCGGAATGAACGCGCCCGCCTACAATTTCGCCTATCTCGACGAGCAGACCAAGCGGATGATCCGCCGCGCGATCCTCAAGGCGATTGCTATTCCGGGTTATCAGGTGCCGTTCGCCAGCCGTGAAATGCCGATGCCCTATGGCTGGGGCACCGGCGGCGTGCAGGTGACCGCGGCGATCCTGGGGCCGCAGGATGTGCTGAAGGTGATCGACCAGGGTTCCGACGACACGACGAATGCGATCTCGATCCGCAAATTCTTCGCCAAGACCGCCGGCGTCGCCACGACCACGGCAACAGAAGATGCGACCGTGATCCAGACCCGTCACCGCATCCCGGAGACCGCGCTGCACGCGAACCAGGTGCTGGTCTATCAGGTGCCGATCCCGGAGCCGTTGCGTTTCCTCGAACCGCGCGAGACCGAGACGCGGCGCATGCATGCGCTGGCCGAATACGGCCTGATGCATGTGAAGCTCTACGAGGACATCGCCCGCTTCGGCCACATCGCCACCGCCTACGCCTATCCGGTGAAGGTGAACGCGCGCTACGTGATGGACCCGTCGCCGACGCCGAAATTCGACAATCCCAAGATGGACAATTGCCCGGCGCTGCAATTGTTCGGCGCCGGTCGCGAGAAGCGCATCTATGCGATCCCGCCCTATACGCAGGTGGTGTCGCTCGATTTCGAGGATCACCCGTTCGAGCCGTACCGCTTCAACGCGCCCTGCGCGCTGTGCGCGGCCGAGAATTCCTATCTCGACGAGATCGTCACCGACGACAAGGGCGGGCGCATGTTCGTGTGCTCGGACACCGACTATTGCGAGGGCCGCCAGGCCGCCGGCCATCACGGCAGCCTCAGCGCCGCGCCGTACAAGGACAAGGCGGGCTCACATGGCTGATCAAGACATGGCTGATCTCGATAAGCTCGAAAACGACCAGCCGCTGCTGGTCGCAGAATCCCTCAGCAAATCCTATGGCCGCATCGCCGCGTGCCGCGACGTGTCGTTCTCGCTCTACCCCGGCGAGGTGCTGGCGATCGTCGGCGAGTCCGGCTCGGGCAAGTCGACGCTGCTGCAAATGCTGTCGGGCCAGCTCGCGCCGAGCGCCGGCCAGGTGTCGTACCGGATGCGTGACGGCGTCACCCGCGATCTCACGAGCCTTGGCGAAGCCGAGCGACGCTTCCTGTTCCGCACCGACTGGGGCTATGTCCACCAGGATCCCGCGCAGGGCCTGCGCATGGCGGTCTCGGCCGGCGCCAATGTCGGCGAGCGGCTGATGGCGGTGGGCTGGAATCACTACGGCCGCATTCGCGATACCGCGTCGGACTGGCTCACCCGCGTCGAGATCGACATCGCGCGCATCGACGATGCACCGCGCACCTATTCCGGCGGCATGCGCCAGCGTCTCCAGATCGCGCGCAACCTCGTCACCGAGCCGCGGCTGGTGTTCATGGACGAGCCGACCGGCGGTCTGGACGTGTCTGTCCAGGCGCGCCTGCTCGACCTCGTGCGCAGCCTCGTCGCGGAGCTGCACCTCGCCGTCATCATCGTCACCCACGATCTCGCGGTCGCGCGACTGCTGTCGCATCGCGTGATGGTGATGAAGGGCGGCCGTGTCATCGAGACCGGTCTCACCGACCAGGTGCTCGATGACCCCCGCGAGCCCTATACCCAGCTCCTCGTCTCCTCGATTTTGCCGCCATAAGCCTTCCAAGATGAGTTTTCCGATGACCGCCATGATCGACATCGCCGCCGCGAAAAAGACCTTTACGATGCACCTGCAGGGCGGCATCGAATTGCCTGTCGTCAGCGGCGTGACCTTCCACGTCAACCCGGGCGAATGCGTCGTGCTCTCAGGCCCGTCCGGGGCCGGCAAGTCGTCGATCCTGAAGATGATCTTTGGCAACTACCGCTGCGACTCCGGCCGCATCGGCATCCGCCACCGCGGCGCGGTGGTCGATCTCGCCACCGCCGAGCCGCGGCAGGTCCTCAACATCCGCCGCTCCACCATCGGCTACGTCAGCCAGTTTTTGCGGGCGGTGCCGCGTGTTGCGACCATCGACGTCGTCGCGGAGCCACTGATCGTGAACGGCACGGCCCGCGCCGACGCACAGGCCCGCGCCGGCGAGTTGCTGCACCGCCTCAACATTCCTGAAAGACTCTGGCAGTTGCCGCCCGCGACTTTCTCCGGCGGCGAGCAGCAGCGCGTCAACATCGCGCGCGGCTTCATCTCGGAGCTGCCGATCCTGCTGCTGGACGAGCCGACCGCCTCGCTCGATGCCGCCAACCGCGCCGTCGTGGTCGATCTGGTCGCGGAGAAGAAGTGCCAGGGCGTCGCCATGGTCGCCATTGTCCACGACGACGAAATCCGCCATTTGATTGCCGACCGTATTGTTGACGTCACCAGCTTTGCCGCCGCCGCCTGAAGGAAATGGAAATGAACGCCAAGCCGAAGGACACAGTGATCGCCAACGCCAGGATCGTGCTGGCTGACCGGGTGATCGAGCAGGGCTGGCTCGCTCTCGCGGATGGACGCATCGCCGAGATCGGCGAGGGCAGGGCGCCTGCGGGCGCCGAGGATGCCGGCGGCGACCTCATCATGCCCGGCCTGATCGAGCTCCACACCGACCACCTCGAAGCGCATTACGTGCCGCGCCCAAAGGTGTTCTGGAACCCGGTCGCTGCCGTCATCTCCTATGACGGCCAGCTCGCGACGTCAGGCATCACCACCGTGTTCGACTCGCTCCGGGTCTGGCGCGAGGACGGCGCCGAGGAAGTCGATGGCCGCGCCGGCGTGCTCGCCGCCGCCATCACGACCGCCCGCGATGCCGACCTGCTGCGCGCCGACCACTTCCTGCATCTGCGCTGCGAAATCCCGATGCCGAGCGTGGTGGAGGAGGCCAAGGAGCTGATCGATCGTCCCGACGTCAAGCTGATGTCGCTGATGGACCACACGCCCGGCCAGCGCCAGTTCCGCGACGAGGTCAAGCTGCGCGACTATTATCGCGGCAAGGGCGGCGGCAAGACCGATGCCGAGCTCGACGAGCTGTTCGCGAAGCGCTTCGAGTATCAGAAGCTCTATGCCGCGACCAACATGCGCGAGATCGTGTCGCTGGCGCACAAATACAACATTCCGCTGGCGAGCCACGACGACACCACCGAGGAGAACGTCGTGGACGCCGTGCGCGATCGCGTCTCGGTGGCGGAGTTCCCGACGACGCTGGAGGCCGCGCGCGGCCTGCATCAGGCCGGCATCGACATCCTGATGGGTGCGCCGAACGTCGTGCGCGGCGGCTCGCACTCCGGCAACATCGCCGCGGTCGATCTCGCCCGCGAGGGCCTGCTCGACATCCTGTCGTCGGACTACATCCCGTCCAGCCTCCTGATGGCCGCGCTGCAATTGCCGGAGCATGTGCCCGCGATCAGCCTGCCGGCGGCGGTTCGTACCGTGACGAAGGCGCCGGCCGAGGCGGTTGGCCTTTTGGATCGTGGCGAGGTCGCGATCGGCAAGCGCGCTGACCTGATCCGCGTGCATGTCGCAGGCGACGTTCCCGTGGTCCGCAGCGTCTGGCGCGAAGGAAACCGCGTCGCATGAGCGAGACCGCGACCATGGCACACGATGAGGCCAGCGGGATCGGACCCGGGCGGCTCGTGCTCGTGGTCGGTCCCAGCGGTGCCGGCAAGGACACGCTGTTGCGGCTCGCACAGGCGGCCTGCGTCGACGATCGCGACATCGTCTTTCCGCGCCGTGTCGTGACGCGCGAATCTTCCGAAACCGAAGACAACATGGCGATGAGCCAGGACGAATTCCGCCGCGCGCGCGAGCACGGCGATTTCGCCGTGCACTGGGAAGCACACGGTCATTCCTACGCTCTTCCGCTCGAAATCAATGATGGCATCCTCGCCGGCCGGGCCGTCGTCGCCAATGTCTCGCGCACGGTGATCGGCGCGCTCCGCCAGGCCTATACCAACGTCGTCGTGGTCGCGATCACGGCGCCGCCTGACGTGCTGGCGCAGCGGCTTGCTGCCCGGGCCCGGCACAGCGACGGCAATATCGCGGATCGCCTCGCGCGCAGCGTCGACGACGCATCGGCCAATGCCGATGTCACCATCCTCAACGCGGGCAGCGCGGACTATCACAGCCGCCAGCTCGTGCGTGTGATCAGGAACGAAGGCTGGCACGAATAGCCGGCGCAACAAGGAGAACGGAATGTCGGTGATTGAAACGGTCGAACAGCTGGAGGCCATCTACGGTGCCGTTGGTGATGCCTCGACCGTGAAAGTCGCCGACCACGTTACCCCGCTCTACCGCATCTTCATCGAGAAGGCGCCGTTTGCCGCGCTCGCCACCATCGGGCCGGAAGGGATCGACTGCTCGCCGCGGGGCGATCTCCCCGGCTTCGTTCGCATCCATGATCCGAAGACGCTGATGCTGCCGGATCGCCGCGGCAACAACCGGGTCGACTCCTTGCGCAACATCGTGCGCGATCCCAGGGTGTCGCTGATGTTCCTGATCCCCGGTTCCGGCAATGCGGTGCGGGCCAACGGCCGCGCTTGTCTCTCCGTCGATCCCGAGCTGCTCGCCTCGTTCAAGGTCGAGGGCAAGGCGCCGCGCAGCGTCATGGTGATGAATGTGGACGAAATCTATTTCCAGTGCGCCCGCGCCATCGTCCGCTCCGACCTCTGGAATCCCGACAAGCGGATCGATCCGAAGACGCTGCCGACGCCCGGCCAGATTCTCGCCGAGATGAGCGAGAACAAGGTCGGCGGCGCGGAGTACGACCGCATCTGGCCGGAGCGCGCTGCGGCGACGATGTGGTAGCTCTCTCTTACCCTCTCCCCCTTGTGGGAGAGGGTGGATCGCCGCGAAGCGGCGAGACGGGTGAGGGGTATCTCTCCTCACGAAAAGGAGCCGTAGGGTGGGCAAAGGCGCACTTGCGCCGTGCCCACCACCCATCCAACACCGCGATAGAAATGGTGGGCACGCTCCGCTTTGCCCACCCTACGGCTCACGAAGAGCGGTGCGCGCCGAGAGATACCCCTCATCCGGCGCTTCGCGCCACCTTCTCCCGCAAGGGGAGAAGGAAAGGCGGCACCATCTTCGCTCCTAGTTAAACGCCATCCCGCCACTCAGCGCGATGGTCTGCCCGGTCATGTAGGCATTGTCGACCAGCAGCATCACGGTTTTCGCCACCTCATCGGCCGTGCCGAAGCGGCCGAGCGGGATGCGGCTGACGAGCTGGGGCTGGCCGCTCATCATGTCGGTCTCGATCAGTGACGGAGCTACCGCGTTGACGGTGATGCCTTCCTTCACCAACCGCGCCGCATAACCGCGCGTAAGGCCCTCCATGCCGGCCTTGGATGCATTGTAGTGCGGGCCGATCGAGCCGGCACCGCGCGCCGCGCCCGAGGAGATGTTGACGATGCGGCCCCATTTCTGTGCGCGCATCGACGGCAGCACCGCCTGCGTGCACAGGAAGACTGATTTCAGGTTGACCAGGATGGTACGGTCGAAATCGTCCTCGGTGAGATCGTCAACGCCGCGCGTGATGGCGATGCCGGCATTGTTGACGAGGATGTCGATCGGTCCGAGCCCGGCCGTGACGCGCTCGACCATTGTAGCCACGGCGTCGCGCTGCGAGACGTCGGCGGCAGCGACAATGGCGCGTCCGCCTTGCTTGCCGATTTCGCCTGCCAGCTTTTCGGCTTGCCCGATCTGCTCCCGGCAGTTGATCGCCACCGCCGCGCCTGATGCGGCCAGGGCGCGACAGACGGCTGCGCCAATCCCGCGCGAGCCACCGGTGACGAGCGCGGTGCGCCCCTTCAGATCATCCGCCATGTCCGGATCTCCCAAATTGTCTGCTTTGACGTCGCGCGAGCGTACCATGCCCGCCGCCCGCGCCTGTTGAACTCATTGCGAGATGAATCCGTCTGTCGGTGCTTGCACCGGGAGAAGCGCGCCAGCGCGCTCGTGCCAAATATGGATAGCCATTTCATTGACCGAACGCGCCAATCGCTCAATATTCGCAGCATCGAAACTGCTCCTCGGGCTTGATGTCGCGATATGAGAACCGATCACCAGCGTAATCCCAGCGACATGCACGCGTGCATGACGCGGCGCTGTTTCTCGGCGGCAACCGGCGCCTGTTGTTGTTGCTGATCGCCTCCTAGCAACCTCCCACAGCACAAATCCCACGACAGGAACGCCGAGATTCCGGCGAACGAGCAGTCATGTCCCAAATCCAGTCCAACGCCTACATCATTGAAATCCAAGACCGCGCCGCCGGCATCATCACAAGAGATGAGCGCGGCTTCCGCTTTTTCTCCTCCGAGCGCCTGTTCGACAGCCTCGAAGGCCGCCAGTTCCGCTCGGCGCGCGAGGCCGAACGAGCCGCGCGTGCGGTGTTTTCGGAGCGGAGCCGCCGTGCCAATTCCCCACTCTTCGCCAACTGAACCTGACGCAAAGGACCGCAACATGATTGCACGACGACATATCCTGACCGCAGCGCTTCTCCTCGCAACCGCCCTGGCCGCACCCGCACGCGCCGAGGAAAAGCCGGCGGAAATCCGCATCGGCACCCAGAAGGGCGGCTTCTTCCCGGCGGTGCGCCAGCGTCAAACGCTCGAAAACGCCTTCAGGCCGCTCGGCATCGAAGTCAGATGGATCGACTTCCAGTTCGGTCCGCCGCTGCTGGAGGCCATCAACGTCGGCAGCGTCGATTTCGGCTTCGTCGGCGACACGCCGCCGATCTTCGCGCAAGCCGGCGGCGCAAAAATAAAATATGTCGCGGCCGTGAAGTCCGAGGGCGACAACCAGGCGATCATCGTGCCGAAGGATTCAGCCATCAAGACGCTCGCCGATCTCAAAGGCAAGCGCGTCGCCTTCGGCAAGGGATCGAGCGCGCACAATCTCCTGGTCGCCTCGCTCGAAAAGGCCGGCCTGTCCTGGTCCGACATCACGCCCGCGCCGCTCGCGCCGGCCGATGCGACGGCGGCCTTCGTGAAAGGCTCGGTCGACGCCTGGTCGATCTGGGATCCCTATCTCGCGCTCGCTGAATTGAAGGAGAACGCCCGCGTTCTCGTCTTCGACAAGGACGTGCACAAGCCGAACGCCTACTACATCGCCAACACCGACTTCGTCGAGAAATATCCGTCGCTGGTCGCGAAGCTCAACACGACCTTCGCCTCCGAAGGCAAGTGGGCGGAGCAGCATCACGAGGAGGTCGCAAAGGCGCAGGCCGAGGCGACCGGCGTCGACATCGAAGCTGTCAGGCGCTTCGTCAACCGCTCCGTCTACAGCGTGGTGCCGCTCGACGCGGAGGTGATCAGGACGCAGCAGGCCGTCGCCGACCGTTTTGCAAAGCTCGGCCTGATCCCGAAGCCGGTCAACGTCTCCGACATCGTCTGGAAGTGGACGCCGGGTTCGTAAGATGAGGCTAGGAAGACGTCGTCATGCCCGGGCTTGTCCCGGGCATCCACGTTCTTCGTCCCGAATAGCTAGACGTGGATGGCCGGGACAAGCCCGGCCATGACGCCCGTGGAGGCTGTCTTCTATCTAAACCCTCAGCCCCTCAACGCCGTCAGCAATTCATCCGGGCGCTCTGCCATGATCATGTGGCCCGCGCCCGGCACCACGACGGTCTTCGCATGCGGGATCGCCGCGGCGAGCGCCTTGCCCGCCTTCGCCGGTGTCATCATGTCGCGTTCGCCGAGGATGAGCGTCGTCGCCACCTTGACGCTCGCGGCAGCAGTCAGCGCATTCGCGTAAGCATTGCAGGCCGACAAATCCCTGAACAGCACGCCCGGCTCGCAAGACTTCAGCACCGCCTGTGCGCCGCCATGCATCCACAGGCCCGGCGCGAGGCTGCCGCCGAGCTCGGCGTTGAAGCCGAGGCCCCAGATCGACACCATGTCGTTGGCATCCTGCGAGTTGGCCTCGGCCGCTTTCAGCAGATCCGGGCCGACTGACATGGTCGCGGCGGTGCCGATCAGGCTCAGCGCGGACACCTTGTCGGGGTGACGCGCCGCCGTCTCCAGCGAGATCAGCGATCCCATGGAATGGCCGATCAGGTGCGCCTTAGCCACGCCGGCCGCGGCGAGCAATGCCGCCGTCCAGTCCGCCATCTCGGCGATCGTTGACAGCGAAGGTCCGGCCGAGCGGCCGTGGCCGGGCAGGTCGGGCGCCAGCACGGAAAATCCGTGATGGGCGAACCAGCGCGTATGCAGCGCCCAGGTCGAGTGATCGAAGCCGGCGCCGTGGATGAACGCGACCGCGGGCAGGGACTTGTCGAACTCGCGGCCGCCGTTTGCGACAAACACCTCGGCGCCGTTGACAGTGAGCTTCATGGTGTCAGACCTTTTGCGAGATGCGCAGCGCCTGCGCAAGATCGTCGATGATGTCGCTTGCCGTCTCGATGCCGACCGACAGCCGCACCAGCTCTTCGCCGATGCCGGCGGCCTTGAGCTGTTCGGCATCCATCTGCTGATGCGTGGTCGAGGCCGGGTGGATCACCAGTGTCTTGGCGTCGCCGACATTGGCGAGGTGGCTGATCATGCGCAGCGACTCGATGAATTTTCGGCCGGCGGGTCGCCCGCCCTTGATGCCGAAGGAGACGATCGAGCCTGCGCCGCGCGGCAGCAATTGCTTTGCAAGCTGGTAGTCCGTGTGATCCTCCAGCGAAGGATGTAGCACCCAATCGACGGCCTTGTTCGACTTCAGCGCCTCCAGCACCAGATGTGTGTTCTGGATATGCCGGTCCATGCGCACGCCGAGCGTCTCCACGCCCTGCAAGAGCTGGAAGGCGTTGGTCGGGGACAAGCAGGCGCCGAAATCGCGCAGGCCCTCGGTGCGCGCGCGCATGATGAAGGCGCTCGTGCCGAACTGTTCGTCGAAAACGATGCCGTGATAACCGCCATAGGGCTCGGTCAGCACGCCGAACTTTCCGGAGCTACGCCAGTCGAACCGGCCGCCGTCGACGATGGCGCCGCCGATCGCGATGCCGTGGCCGCCGATCCATTTGGTTGCCGAATGCATTACGATGTCGGCGCCTAACTCGATGGGACGGCTGAGATAGGGCGTGGCAAACGTATTGTCGATCAGCAGCGGAATCTTTGCCTCATGCGCGATCGCCGCGACCTTCGGAATGTCCAGCACCTCGAGCCCGGGATTGCCGATGGTCTCGCCGATCACGAGCCGGGTGTTCGGCCTGATCGCCGCACGGAACGCGTCGAGATCGCGCGGCTTGACGAAGGTCGTGGTGATGCCGAAACGCGGCAGCGTGTGCGCCAGCAAATTGATGGTGCCGCCATAGAGCGAGCTCGACGCCACGATATGGTCGCCGGCATTCAAAAGCGTCGCGATGGCCAGATGCAGCGCGGCCATGCCGCTTGCGGTGCAGATCGCGCCGACGCCGCCTTCGAGCGCCGCGAGCCGCTCTTCCAGCACACCGGTGGTCGGATTGGAGATGCGCGTATAGATGTGGCCGGCGCGCTCCAGATTGAACAGCGCGGCGGCGTGGTCGGAATCCTGGAACACATAGGACGTGGTCTGGTAGATCGGCACCGCGCGGGCGCCGGTCGCGGGATCCGGATGCTGTCCCGCGTGCAGGCTCAGGGTCTCGAAGGCTGGCGGTTTCGGCGCGGGCATGCGTGGCCTCGTTGGTCGGTCGGCGGAGGCGGCCGTTGTGCCACAAAATGGTGCGCGAAGTCAGCCCATTGACAGCGCCGCCTAACCCCGGATCGCCTGCTCGATCGTGCGCGCCTCCCGCAGCAGGATCTCCACGACTTCCTGCTCGCGGCGGGGGCCGAGCCTCGTCCGAACGGCGGAGACCGTCATCGCTGCGGCCGGCTGTCCGTCCGGGGTCTTGATCCAGGTGGAGATCGATTTCGTGCCCTGCACGAGGCCGATCTCCCGCATGCCATACCCCAGCCGTCTCGCGGCGGTGACCTGGCCGAGCACCGTCGCGACGTCGGTCCGGTAGGCCCCGAATCGCTTCTCGTTGGCCGCGACGATTTTTCGCGCGTCCTGCGCCGGCATCGCGGCGAGGATGGCGACGCCTGCGCTAGAGACGCCGAGCGGCCGGCGCGCGCCGACCTCGATCGACAGCACCTGGATCGGATAGATGCCGATCCTGCGATCGACGCACAGCGTGTCGTTGCCGGTCCGCACCGTCAGGAACAGCGTGTCGCCGATCTCGGTGGAGGCACGCCGCAGCGACGGATTTGCCGCGACCAGCAGCCGCGACGGCCGCGGGCGCGCAAGTGCGAGCTCCGGCACCTGGTTGCCGATCGCGTAGCGGCCGGTTCGCTCGTAACGTTCGACGATGCCTTCCTCGATCAGCACGTGGACGATGCGATGCACCGTCGGGCGGGTGAGGCCGGTCGCGCGCACGACCTCGGCCAGTGGCACGCCGTCTTCGCGGCCTGCGGCAAGAATACGCAGCACCGCGAGGGCGCGCCGGATCGCCTGCGCGCCCTGTCGCGGCTCTGCCGTTCCGCGGGCGGATGTTGCGGAGTTTGTCTTGTCCATATTATGGACAAGAACGCCACAATTCACTCGACAGGTAAAGCGCTCATCTGGAGATTGCGCCGCGATCGAGCGCCATGCGCGACGTCACGGCATTCGATATGGAATTGGAAGCGCCGCCGGGAGGTTAACATGAGATTAATCTGGATTGCCATAGCTGCCGCAGCCGCGATGCTGGCGGGACCCGCATCGGGCCAGCAATGGCCGGCGCGCAGCGTCAAGCTGATCGTGCCCTATCCGGCCGGCGGTAATGTCGACAGCGCCGCGCGCATCGTCGCCGACAAGCTCCAGGAAAAGCTCGGCCAGCCCTTCATCATCGAGAACAAGGCCGGCGCCGGCGGCATGATCGCGGGCGAAGCCTTCGCGAAATCGGCGCCCGACGGTTACACGCTGTTCGTCGGTGCCAACGGTCCGGTGCTGTTCGCGACTGAGATCAACAAGCGCGAGGCCTATAACTGGAAGAAGGATTTTCTTCCGATCTCGACGATCTCGATGACGCCGCTGGTGCTCGAAGTGCACCCGTCCGTGCAGGCCACGACGTTCAAGGAATTCATCGAGCTCGCCAAGCGCGAGCCCGGCAAGCTGACCATGGCCTCGCCCGGCCCCGGCACCACCAACCATCTGCTCAGCGAGCTGATGCAGTCGAGCCTCGATCTGCAATGGGTCACCGCGCATTACCGCGGCAACGCGCCGGCGATCAACGATCTCCTGGGCGGACAGGTGCAGTTCGCATTCGACCAGCTCACGGTCAGCCTCCAGCACATCAAGGCCGGCCTGTTCCGCGCGCTCGCCGTCACCAGCCCGCATCGCCTGAAGTCGCTGCCTGACGTGCCGACCTTCGCCGAGCTCGGCTACAAGGATTTCGACGGCCAGACCTTTACGGGCCTGTTCGCGCCTGCCGGCACGCCGGCGCCGATCGTCGACAAACTTCACGAGACGCTGGTTGCGATCCTGAAAGATCCCGGTGTGATCGACAAGTTCGAGAAGCTTGGCGGCGAATCCACCCCGATGACGCCGGACGAGTTCAAGGCCTATCTCGCGCGCGAGGACGCCAAGTGGATTCCGGTCGTGCGCAAGGCCAACATCAAGGCTGACTGATCGATGCGGATCGACCCCACCGAGCTCGGCGCGGAGCGCATCTACCGGCTGATGACCGGCATCGTGGTGCCGCGCCCGATCGCGTGGGTCACGAGCCTGTCGCGCTCCGGCGTGCTCAACCTCGCCCCCTTCAGCGCCTTCACCTTCGTCTCGCAGAAGCCGCCGATGCTGGCCATCAGCGTCGGCCGCAAGGGCGCTGACTACAAGGACACCGCGCACAACATCCTCGACACCGAGGAATACGTGATCCACATAGCCGATACCCCGCTGATGTCTGCGGTGCACGACAGCTCCGTCGAGCATCCGCCTGAAATCAGCGAGGTCGAGCATCTCGGGCTGGAGACGCTGCCGTGCGAGCGGATCAAGGTGTCGCGGCTTGCGGCAGCACCGGTGGCGATGGAATGTCGCTTCCGGCAGTGCCTCGAATTCGGCGATGCCCGCAGCCGGCCGATCGTCGGCGAGGTCGTGATGTTCCACATCCGCGACGGCCTCGTGAACGACGGCAAGGTCGAGACCGCGGCGCTCGACCCGATCGCGCGCATCGGCGGCCCGCGCTACGCCCGCCTCGGCGAGATCGTGACGCTGAACACTGTCTTCCAGACGCCCAAATCCAAAGACTGAGCGCGCGGCCCATCGCGCGGGCCCTCGTGCCTGAAGACCATTGGAGAACACGACAATGCGACTCGTAAGCTATCTCTTGGACGGAGAGCCGCGCTATGGCGCGGCGGTGGATGGCGGCGTCGTCGATCTGACCAGGCGGATCGGCCGCGACTTCTCCCACGTGAAAGCGCTGATCGCGGCCAACGCGCTCGCGGACGCGAAGGAAGCGGTGGCCGGACAAAAACCCGACCACGCGCTGGAAAGCCTCGTCCTGCTTCCGCCGGTGCTGGCGCCGGAAAAGCTCTGGTGCATCGGCGTCAACTACGCCGAGCGCAATGCCGAGTATAAAGACAGTTCGGACCTGCCTAAATATCCCAGCCTGTTCGTGCGCAGCATGTCGTCGATGACGGGCTCCGGCCGGCCGATCGAGAAGCCGCATGTGTCCGACCAGCTCGACTATGAAGGCGAGCTCGTCATCGTGATCGGCCGGGGCGGCCGTCACATCCCGCGCGAACAGGCCTTCGCCCACATCTTCGGCATGACCCTGTGCAATGAGGGCACGATCCGCGACTGGCTGCGCCACGGCAAGTTCAACGTCACCCAGGGCAAGAATTTCGATCGCTCCGGCAGCATCGGGCCGTGGATCGTCACGTCTGACGAGCTCGATCCGCGCGGGCCTCATGACATCATCACGCGCGTCAACGGCGAGGTGCGGCAGCAGGACACGACCGAGCGGCTGATGTTCCCGTTCGATTTCCTAATCTCCTATCTCTCCACCTTTGCCACCCTGAAGCCCGGCGACATGATCGTAACAGGCACGCCGACGGGCGCGGGCGCGCGTTTCGATCCGCCGCGCTGGCTGAGGGTGGGCGACGTCGTCGAGGTCGAGTCTACTGGCATCGGCGTGCTGCGCAACACCGTCGCCGCGGAGCAGTAAGCCATGCTTGATACCGCCACGATCGAACGCCTGGCCGCGCGCCTGGATGAGGCCGAGCGCAGCAAGACGCTGATCCCGATGTTCTCGAAGGAATATCCCGACTTCGCCATCGAGGATGCCTACGCCATCCAGCGCGCCTGGACGAAACTTCAGCTCGGCCGCGGCCGCGTCATCAAGGGACACAAGATCGGCCTGACCTCGAAGGCGATGCAGAACGCGGTCGGCATCTCCGAGCCCGATTACGGCGTGCTGTTCGCCGACATGTTCTATGCCGACGCCACGCCCATTCCGTTCGACCGCTTTCACGCGCCGCGCATCGAGGTCGAGCTCGCCTTCGTGCTGAAGGCGCCGCTGCGCGGACCTGACTGCACCATCTTCGACGTGCTCAACGCCACCGACTACGTCACGCCTGCGCTCGAAATCCTGGAGACGCGCATGCATCGCGTCGATCCCGAGACCGGCAAAACGCGGAAGGTCATGGACACGATCTCGGACAACGCGGCCAATGCCGCGCTGGTGCTTGGCGGCCGCCCGTTCCGTCCCATGGACGCGGACCTGCGCTGGATCGGCGCGCTGCTGTTCCGCAATGGTGAGGTCGAGGAGACCGGGCTTGCCGCCGGCGTGCTCAATCATCCCGCCAATGGCATCGCCTGGCTCGCCAACCGCCTTGCGCCGCATGACGAATATCTTGCGGCCGGCGAGGTGGTGCTGGCGGGATCGTTCACCCGTCCCGTCGACATCCGCCGCGGCGACACGTTCCATGCCGACTATGGCGCGTTCGGCTCGGTGTCGTGCCAGTTCGTCTAAACCAATAAGAGAGAGGGAGCGCACCATGACGGGTCAAACGCGGCGCAAGAGCATCCACATCGGCGGCTTCAAGCACGCCAACCCGATTCCCAACGCCTGCCGCATCGGCAATCTCGTGATGTCCGGTGTCATCCTCGGCCGTGATGCGGCCGGCGTGATGCCTGCGAGCCTGGACGCGCAATGCGCCAACATGTTCGCGCATATGAAGGCGACGGTGGAAGCCGCCGGCGGCACCACGGACGACATCATCAAGATGACGGTGTGGCTGAAGGACCGTACGCAGCGCGGCCCGGTCAATGTCGAGTGGCTGAAAATGTTTCCGGACGAGCATTCGCGCCCGGCGCGCCACGCGCTGCCGATGGACAATATGGACGGCGGCGCACTGGTACAGTGCGACTTCACCGCCGTGATCGACTGAAGGAGCATTTGCATGCCGACCTATCTGCCGTTCGATCCGAACCCCCGCCGCCCGGTCAAGGCGCCGCCGCCGAAGACTGTCGACAGCCAGTTTCACGTGCTCGGACCCATCGACAAATATCCGGAGCGCCCCGGCGCGGCCTATCGGATGCCGAGCGCGACCTGGGAAGCAGCGCTGCGCGTGCACAAGACGCTCGGCATCGAGCGCGGCATCATCGTGCAGACCACGACCTATGGTGCGGATCATTCCGTCGTGCTCGACGGCCTCGCCGCGATGGGCCCGAATTATCGCGGCTGCGCCAACGCACTGGTGTTCGCGGAGGCGAACGACGCTTATCTCGCCAAGCTGCATGACGCGGGCGTGCGCGGCGCGCGCTTCAGTTTCCGCCAGGAGCTCGGCGCCGTGCTGTCGGACGCCGATTTCGCCCGCGCCATCGCGCGCATCCGCGAGCTCGGCTGGTACGTGAAGATCCAGCCCGAGAAGGACGGCATCGTCTCCAGCGTCGCCAAGTACGAGAATCTCGACGTTCCGGTGCTGATCGACCACATGGCGCGGCCCGATCCGGAAGCCGGCAAGGCCGACCCGAACCTGCGCAAGATGCTCGAGCTGCTCGCCAAGGGCAATTTCTGGGTGATGCTGTCGCTCGGCGAGAAGACCTCGAAGGCCGGCCCGCCTTACGACGACGTCATCCCGATCGCGCACGCCTATATCGAGGCCGCAATCGACCGCTGCGTCTGGGCCAGCGACTGGCCGCATCCCGTCTCCGTCAAGCAGCCGCCCAACGACGCCGACCTGCTCGAGCTGATGTATCGCTACGTGCCCGACCAGGCCGAGCTGGAGAAGATCCTGGTGCACAATCCGGCAAAGCTGTTCGGCTTTCCGGACTAGGGCGGACTTGATTCACACCGCCGGCTGCTTCGCCAACCTATCCCGCACCTCGGCTGCGATCTCGAACGAGCGCAGCCGCGCGGCGTGATCGTAGATCTGGCCTGTTGTCATCAGCTCGTCCGCGCCGGTCTCGGCGATTAGCGCCTTCAGCCTGTCCTCGACCACGGCAGGCGAGCCGACGGCGGAGCAGGACAGCGACTGGCCGACCATGGCCTTCTCGGCCGGCGACCACAGCGCATCCATGTCGTCGACCGGCGGCGGCAGCGGGCCGGGCGTGCCGCGGCGCAGATTGATGAACTGCTGCTGAAGCGAGGAGAACATCCGCTGCGCCTCCGCGTCGCTCTCGGCGGCGAACACGTTGACGCCGACCATCGCATAGGGTTTGTCGAGCTGCGCCGACGGCTCGAAGCGCGCCCGATATTCGCGCAGCGCCGGCATCATCATTTGAGGCGCGAAATGCGAGGCGAACGCGAAGGGCAGCCCGAGCATCGCGGCAAGCTGCGCGCCGAAGGTGCTCGATCCCAGGATCCAGAGCGGCACCTTCGTCCCAAAGCCGGGCACGGCGCGGATCGCCTGGTTCGGCTGGACATCACCGAGCAGCGCCTGCAACTCCAGCACGTCGTGTGGAAAGTTTTCGGAACTCGTCGCGAGGTCGCGCCGCAATGCCCGCGCCGTGAACTGATCGGTGCCCGGCGCGCGGCCGAGCCCGAGATCGATCCGCCCGGGATAGAGCGACTCCAGCGTGCCAAACTGCTCGGCGATGACCAGCGGCGAATGGTTCGGCAGCATGATCCCGCCGGACCCGACCCGGATCGTCCTGGTCCCGCCCGCGACATGTCCGATCACCACCGACGTTGCCGCGCTGGCGATGCCCGTCATGTTGTGATGCTCGGCCAGCCAGAACCGCTTAAAACCCCAGCGTTCGGCATGCTGGGCGAGATCGAGCGAATTGCGAAATGCCTGCGCCGCATCGCCACCTCTTCGGATGGGAGCGAGGTCGAGCACGGAGAAGGGGATCATGGTGGGTACCGGGTGGGTGTGCGATGTGCGCTGCGGCCTCACATGTAGTGGCTTAATATGGAAATGTTAGCGCGGCCGTAGCGCGCAAATGCAATCCAAACCTGCTGTGCTAACGTCAGAAACGACGTAGCGGGCCAGGATTTACCTTTTTGCTTCTCAAGAGCGAAATCGTCCTCCGTTTACTAGTTTTGGCTCCATCTCGTGAATTGTTCTGCCGTTCCTATTCCACGTCTCTGGGGTCGAGGGACGAACCTCCATGATTGTCGGTTCGGTCGAGATGTGGCCGGCACCTTTCCCGTTGGCAGCAGCTACAGCAAGCCGCGCTTGTGCTGGATGATGATGATAACGCGAATGATGCAGTCCGATACTGACTCGCCGGGCCGGCGTGCCTTGTGCAGCATTTGCCACGTCACCTCATCGATCTGTATCTGCCATTTGCCGCTTGCCAGGCGTTGTCCAGTATCGTCGGACGGGAACTCGGCCGCAATCAGAGCGCGGCACTCGTCGGTGATTTCAATTTCCGGCATAGTTGGTCGTTCTCGCGGACGGTGTGCTCGCGTGCAGCCCTCGCCCGATCCGGAGAGATCAGCCAGTTAAATCGCGGTAACAACCGATCCAGCCGAAGCCGATGCCGATCGTCCTGACCATGGACGATGAGCGCGACATCTGGACGCAGTCGCGGTAGGGCGCTGCGGCGCCACCAGTGGATGCTTGCTGAATATTGAGGGACGCGGCGCTGACAAGAAGGATCATTCAATGGCTTGGGTCTCGTTCGCGCAGCCGTGACGCTTGAGTCGTCGGGCTCCCGTCGTCGCCGGACATTGCCGATCCTTCACAACCTTAATGCGATTTAACGAGGTTTCCGTAAGCGGTGTGGGTAAACCGCGAGTTGCGGGGGCATCCTCCAGACACGAGATGACGCCGTGAAGTTTGACGAACAGGAACGCACCGCGCTGACGGACGCTGGGTTTTCCGTCGCCGACAACAGCAAGGCTGCCTACGTCGAAGCCGTCGTGGTGATCGCCGCGTACGACGCCGAAACCTATTGGCTGACGTTCGCCCTGCCGAATGATGCCCAGATCGTGTGCGTTGTGCCACGCGACCAGATTGCCGACGCGATCGCAACTCGTAACTACGCAGCTCGGCGGAACCAACTTCAGTGAAGCTGACCTTCCCTCATGCGAGGCTGAAGGCGCTCTGGAACGAGGCCGTCCGGCAATGGCCGGTTTCGGTGCGAGCCATGAACGGTCGAGATTCGCCCGGTTTCTGGCTTGTCGGTGGCCAAGGCATCTATCTCGTGCATAACGGCGCCAGGCCTCGGGGCAGCGTGACTCTGGCCTACGCAAACGAATGCGACCCGGTCAGGGTGCCGGTCCAAAGTTGGTTGGGTATCAAGCGCGCCATCTTCGGCGATAACGATGGGAGGGAATTCGTCGATCTGGTGATGATCGGCACTGCCGTCGATGCCGGCGCCGACCTCGAGGTGACCTTCGAGCCCGACACGATGACGGTGGCTGTCGTCGAAAAAGGGACGGCGAGCATACGACTGCAATCGCTGCGCATCCGGGACAAAAATGATACCACGTCAGGACGCAGTTGTCGGGTTTGAGTCTGAATCTCGGCTAAGGACCAGACGCGGTATCTTGGCCCGCTACTCTCTCCAAGCCCTGCACATCGTCGTCCTCCCAGTCCTCCCATTCCACGTTGTTGGTTTCGAGATAGCGGGCGACGGCTACGCCGATTGTCGGGAAGAAGTAATTCTCTCCAAGCTGCGCGAAGAGGCCAAATCTTTTCAGCTTGTCCTTCACGGGATCTTTGAGTTCGGCAAAACAAAACTCTATGCCTTGCGCGTGCAACGATCGGTCCAGTTCGGCAACCACGTCGCAGGCGGTGACGTCTACGCTCGTGACCGGCTCCGCGGCAACAACTAGCCAACGCACGGGTGTTGGCGATGTCGCTACGGCATCCAGGACGCGTTCCCTGAAGAATTCGGCGTTGGCAAAAAACAGAGGTGCATCCCAGCGAAACAGGACCAGCCCGGGGACCCGGCGCGCATCCGGATATCGTGTGATGTCGTGATAGCCTTTGACGCCGTGGGCGCGCCCCAATACGGCGGAGTGTGGGCGCCAACCGTCCCACAGGAACTCGATGATAGCGATTGCGATCGCAAGACCAATTCCTGGAATGACTCCGAGCACTGCTACGCCGACAAAGCAGACGATCGCCAGCCAGAATTCCCACCGCTGAATGCGATAGATTCGTTTGAGGTCGGCAACTTCAATCAAGCCAATCGCCGATGCGATGACGACGGCGGCCAATGCGGCGGTGGGTAAATGTTGGAGCAGGCTCGGCGCGACCAGGAGGAGCAACGCGATGGCAAGCGCGCCTACGACGCTGGTGAGTTGAGTGCGGGCACCGGCGGCTTCCGCAACGGGTGTCCGTGAACTACTGCTGCTGATCGGGAAGCCCTGGAAAAATCCCGTCGCCAGATTGGCGGCACCGAGCCCGACCATCTCTTGGTTGGGATCGACCCGAGACCCCAATCGCGCAGCATAGGCACGTGAAAGTACGCTCGTATCGGCAAACGAAACCATCGCTACTGCACAACCGCCGATCAGCACCGGCACGAGGTCGCTGGAGGTGATCCATGGGACAACGAAACCCGGCAGGCCCTGGGGAAGGGGGCCCAGCACCTTGACGCCGTATTGCGTCCCGAGATCAAGCACCCCGACGACGAGCGTAGCCCCAACGACCGCAATCAGAAGGCCCGGTACCCGCTTGTTGTTCCTGAGAAGCAGGATCACGATCAACGTGGCGAGGCCAATCGCGAACGCGACCCAGTTTATCTGCCCCCCAAGGATCGCGCTGACAATCGCCCACAGGCTTCGCAGTGGCCCCTCGCTCTCGATGGAAAAGCCGAAGAGCTTGGGCAGCTGGCTGATCAATACGGTCAGGGCAATTCCGTTCATATACCCGTAGCGTATCGGCTTCGAGAGAAGCTCGGTGATAAAGCCAAGGCGCGCGACACCTGCCAGGATACAGACCGTCCCTGAGACAATCGCCATCATGCCCGCGAGTGTCACGGCCCGCAGGGGATCGCCCTGAGCCAAGGGAGCGATGACTCCAAGGAGTATTGCCGCCAGCGCCGAGTCCGGGCCAAGGACGAGAATGCGGCTTGGGCCGAACAGCGCGTAGGCCAGCAGCGGCACGATCGTTGCGTACAAACCGTAGATGCCCGGCAGGCCCGATGCAGCTGCATAGGCAATGCCGACCGGGACCAGCATTGTCGCCAGGACGATGCCGGCGAAGATATCGTGCGGAAGCCATGCTGCTTCATATTGACGGAGAGTGTCGAGTCCGGGCAACCAGCGCTTCATTGATGGTCTCTCCCAGCCCGCATTGAGCAAGTTTGCCCCGCATGATGTGTTGGACCGATCAGGCTATTACGCCCGCAGCAGGCTGAACAGTGGCCCGGCGCTATGGCCGAAGCAGCACAGCGGGCCATGGGTGCCAGCCGGCACCAAGTCTTCCCTGCACCCTCTTCACGGACGAGCGGGAAGGACCAAAACCGAACTCGGGCGTTTCATGCCGCGAGAATGGCGTTCGTTCGCGGCTGTTTGAGTGGCCGGCACCTCCGTTCACAACCCTGTTATTGCGACCCATGGCGCCCTTTGTCTCAACTGGGCGTTTTGCGCCTGTTGTTGTACCCTTGGTGAAACAACTGCTGGGGTCGCGAGGAGGAACTGACATGACCATGGTCGTACTCAACCGACGCTATCTCCTCGCCGCCGGCGGCTCGGTCCTGGCGGCCGGGGTGTCCGGGCTCCTGTTGCCGGCCCGTGCCGAAGGCCTCGCACCGACCGAGTCGATGTCGGGTGGCGCGAACAATTACCGGAAGGGCGCGGCGATCGTGGACCGGATCGGCAAGGGCGGCTTCTGGATGAGCGGCACCGTACGCCGCGCAGGCGACGGGGCGCCGCTCGCCGGGCAGCGCATCCAGATCTGGGCGCACACGACCGAAGGGCAGGAGCAGGAGCCGCAGAGTCATGGCGCCACGCTCACCGACAAGGACGGCAAGTTCCGGCTCGAGATGCCGCAGATCATTCCGATCTTCGGCCAGCCGCACGGTCACCTCGCCTATGACAGCGGCGAGTTCAAGACCGTCTTTCTGCGGCCGGTGATGCGGAGCGCGAAGGAGACGAGCCTGGAAGCGCACTTCGTCCTGCAGCCGGGCTGACCGGGTTGCGAATGAAGGGGTGGAGACTGGCCCGGGTGATCCTGATCTGGGTCGCCCTTGCTTTGGCAATTGGCGTGCCGATCGCCGCGGCAGCGGGAAGCGAGCAGCTCGCATGGCGCGGTTCGCTTTACATCCTGGCCGGGTTTGCGGGGATTGTTGCCCTCGGCCTCGTGCTCGTTCAGCCCCTGCTGATCGGCGGATATCTGCCGGGATTTCCGGCCTATCGCGGACGGCGCGCACATCACTGGATTGGCGGCGCGCTGGTCGCAGCGATCGTGATCCATGTCGTTGGCCTCTGGATCACCAGCCCGCCCGACATGATCGACGCGCTGACTTTCTCATCGCCGACGCCGTTCTCTCCCTTTGGCGTGACCGCGATGTGGGCCATCTTCGCGGTCGCGCTTTTGGCCGCCCTGCGCCGGCGATTGGGACTGCGACCACGAACCTGGCGCTTCATTCACATGCCGCTGGCGATCGTCATCGTCGCAGGCAGCGTGGTCCATTGCCTGCTAATCGAGGGGACGATGGAGACGATCTCTAAGGCGGCACTCTGCGCGCTCGTCCTCGCGGCAACCGTAAAAGTCATGATCGACCTGCAGGTGTGGCGAAAGCGAAGGACCTTGCGCGGCGAGAGCACTGCGCCGCGGTGATATGGCCGCGCGTAGCGCGTAGTAGAGCGAAGCGAAACCCATCGCACTTTGTCCGCGCGGAAGCATGATGGGTTTCGCAAGCGCTCTACCATCCTACGAAACTTTTGCTGACCGCCTTGTTCAAACACGTTCGGCGTCGTCAGCGCCGATCTCCGCTCCGCTTGTCGCAGATAGCGACGGGGCGTATCCTAGCGCGATGGTTGTCAGTGCCCCCGAGCTGAAAACGTTCCTGCTCGCGACGCCGTTCTTCGGCGGTCTTCCGGACCCGAGCCTCGACCTGCTGATTTCGATGCTGGTCGAGTGCCGCTTTGATGCCGGCGCGACCGTCGTGGCGGAAAGCGAGCCGGGACGCTCGCTGTTCATCGTCAAGTCCGGCCGGCTGGCGGTGAGCAAGCGGGCGAACTCGGGGAACGTCATCCCGATTTCCGTTCTGGAGGCTGGCGATTTCTTCGGTGAAATGACGCTGATTGAAATGCAGAATCGCTCCGCCACGGTGGTCGCGGAGAGTCCGACGGTGCTGTACGAGCTGACGGCGCAAAAGCTCTACGCTTGCTACAAGGCCGATATCCACGCCTATGTGATCGTCCTGCAGAACGTCAATCGAGAGCTATGCCGGCGGCTGCGCCGTGCCGACGATCGCCTCACCGGACACCAGGCGGACGAAGACGAAACCCCCGCGAGATGACTGTGCTTCTCTGCGCCGCCGCAAGTTCGCTCCGCGGCTGACGGTCCCGGATTACGCTCGCGCTCCATCCGGGCCACGCCACTTCGCGTGGGACGTTCAGCCCACCGGTCCCGGGATCCAATCGTCCCCTGAAAGTGGGATCACCCTTACGCCAACAATGACTCCGAGTTCCAGGCTTGGATCGAAATGGCGCATCGTCCGCTCGTTGAGGTCGATGATGCGGCCAGGCCTTAATGGCCCCACGTCATTTATCTTGACGATGACCTTCTTGCCGACGGCCTCGACGAGCGCATATTTCGGCCTCGCGCCAAATTGGACCCCACCAAATTTCCCGCGCAAATTCGTCTTGATGGCAGCCGCCCAGACAGAGGGATCATAGCGCTCGCCGGAGGCTGTGTTCGGACCGCCCTCTTCCTTGCCGGGCTTGAACGGATTGTACATGGATGCGGCGCCAACGATCGCCTCCCCGGAGGCGGCATCGACGACGGCGCTTGAGTGAACTTCACACGCTTCACTTCGATCAACGGGAACAGAAACGGCAAGCGCAACCAGGGCGCCGCAAATTGCGGCGCTCGAGCGGAACAGCATTATAACTCCTGTGATTTTTTCGATCGTCCGGTTCCGACACCGCAAACATGGTCAAGCGAACGCGGAAGCGTTCACGAACTTGCACCAGTGCTTTGCGGATTCGAGCCAACCCCTGGCTACGGAACCGATGTGCGAACCAGAGCGGTCCGCACGCAGTGTTTTAGGTTGTCCCCGACTAAGACAGAGAATGCGTCAGCAGCATGACCTGATGGAACCTGCGGCGAGTGACAAATGCGATGTCGCCAAAAGCCGACACGCTCGCGCTAATTGATGCGTCGGGCAAAACACCCGCCGCTCGCACAAACCCGTCAATCCTCTTCAGTAAAAATATTCCACTTTACCGAAATTCGGAATTGCGGCATTCTCTCCGCCATCCCGGCCCGAGAAGAGGGGCGATCGTACGTCGTCACGAACGTGGGCCGGGGTGCGGTGGACGCGGCAGTGCCGGGCACGCGAATGCGGGACCAGGGCGAGATGAACCTCGTGAGGGCCTTGACTGCGTGCGGGACGGACGGCGCCTGTGTCCGGCGAAGCCCTTGGGCGGAGCTGGATCGCTGCGTACGGCGAAAACGCGTGGTCCTGACCGTCGTTGCTACGGTCAAGCCTTGCGGAGATGGATCGGGGCTCTACCGGGTTTCGAGGCATCGCCAATTCGCGAGGTGACGGAGGCCAGAAGGAACTCGGCTCCGGGGAGAGCGCGCATAAGCCGTCAGACCATCGCGCAGGGAAGGCCGGGTGTTTTTCCGGCCCACCTGTTTCCCGCCTGCGCATTTGCGTGTGCAAATTCCTGGCGCAGCGGATCATGGGTGCCAGCCGGCACCCGGCCTTCCCTGCGCCCTCTTCACGGAAGAGAGCGAAAGAGGAGAGCAAAACTCGGGCGTTTCATGCCGCGAGAATGCCGCTTCATGCGTGAATTGAGAATCGTGTTGCCCGATGGGATTGATCGAGACGCGGGGTGCGTGTCGCTCAAAATCCACATGCGTTCGTAATCGCCAGCTTAGGTGCCTCAAACGGTCGCATCCGCGGACGCGATATCTTTGCGATGGCCTGACCAGGTTCCATAGTGTCAGCGATGATTTGCAACCGAGGGGCGGGGTATCAAATGACAGCGCGTAAATGTTTCATCGTGGCCGCGGGATTGATGACGGCGAGCGCCGCCCATGCCGAGGACGTTCCCTCCAACGCCGAACTGTTTCGCATGCTGAAAGCGCAGCAGCAGACCATCTCCGAGCTGCGCGCCGAATTGAAGGAGGCCAAACAGGAGCGGCGCACGGTCACTCCGCGAGAGGCGACTGCACCGGCAGCCAAGCCAGCCGGACGCGACGCCGCGAGGGAGACGGTTGCGGTAGCACCGCCCGCGCAGGCTTATGCGATGTACAACAAGGGACCCGCAGTCGTGCCGGCGCGCACCGGCGGTGCCTATGTCGGTGTGTTCGGTGGCGGCGGCAGTCGCGGCGGCACTGACGTCAGCCAGCTCGGCACCGTCTTTTTCGTTGAGGCCGTCGGGGGCCCCTTGGCTGTCGACGCCACAGGGCGGACCAGCAGCGGCGGCGTCGGGTTCGGTGGCGCGCATCTCGGTTATGAATGGTCGTATGGTACGTATCTGCGGCCCGCTTTGGAGATCGAAGGTTTCTATCTGGCAGGTAACCAGCCGCGTGCGACGTTGGTGACCCCCACAGACCGATTTGCAGAGCACTCCTTCGACACGACTTTCCCGACGCGCACCACGGTGCTGCTGGCGAACATGGTTGTCGGTTTCAACACGCCCTATCAAGGCATCACGCCCTATATCGGTGGCGGGATCGGGGCCGCGAACGTCTCCATCAACGGCGCCACGTCCACACAGACCGACCCGGCCGAGCCTGGCATCAACCACTTCAACGCGCGTCCGGACTCCTCAGCCTGGACCTTTGCGGCACAGGCCAAGGCCGGTGCGCGCTTCGCCCTCGGCAACAGCGGCGCTTACCTGTTCGGCGAGTACCGCTATCTGTACGTCGGCGATGTGAATCAGGTTTTCGGCTCCACCGTGAATCCCGCTCATGCTGCGACCAGCCCGTGGACGGCCAGCTTCGGCGGCACATCGCACCATCTCGCAGCCGGCGGCATCGGCTTCGGCTTCTAGCTGAGCTCGATCACTGCGAGAATCGGAGGGGGCGGACGACACGTCCGGCCCCTCCCAGGAGGCAACCGGGCAACGGAAGAAGGCGATTTTCTGAGGAAACTGGTGCTGCCAGACAGGATTGAACTGTCGACCTCTCCATTACCAATGGAGTGCTCTACCACTGAGCTACGGCAGCATGTGCTGGGATGAGAATCGGCCGCCAAGGGGGCCTACCAAGCGGGCCGATATCTGCCACAAGCCCCCCTCCTGTGCAAGCTTGCTAGCTCCGCCAAAACGAGAAAATCGGGTCGATATCGGGGCCAAAATGCCCGTTTTCAGGTGAAAGTACCGACTTTCCGCCGATTTCGGTTCCGATATCCCCGGCCAACTGGCCAGTTGGCCGCGGCATGGCATTCGGCCCATTTTGGATTTCGCACGAACAGTTCGTGAGGGGCCTCTTGAGCTGCCGCATTCTCCGGGCATGTTATCGCGGATCGCTGGTATGGACCGCTAATGGCTGACGAGAACGACAAGAGCACGAGACAGGCGAGGGGGGCGCGGGACGACCGGCTGAAATCGGCGCTGCGCGAAAACCTGAAGCGACGGAAAGTGCAGGCGCGCGAACGCGCCGCAATCACCGACCCCTCGCAGAACGACGATGCTTCCCTAGATGAGGGGACCGCCGGCAAGACCGGCGATTGAAGTCTGGCGATTAGATTTTTTGGAGTGCATGGACGTGGCAATGGGGCAGGACGAGCAGCAACGAGACGATGGTGACGCGCAGATGTCGCGGTTCACGCGCCCTGAGCAGACCTTTCCGGCGCTGACATCGGCCGAGATCGAGCGCATGCGGAATTTCGGCGAGGTCCGCACCTACGCTGACGGCGAATTCCTATTCGAGACCGGCAAGCCCGGACCGGGCATGTTCGTCGTGCTGAAGGGCCACGTCGCCATCACCCAGCGCGACGGGCTCGGCAATGTCACGCCGCTGATCGACCAGGGGCCGGGGCAATTTCTGGCCGAGCTCAGCCAGCTCTCGGGCCGGCCGGCGCTGGTCGACGGCCGCGCCGAAGGCGAGGTCGAGACGCTGCTGCTGCCGCCGCCCCGCCTGCGCGCGCTGCTGGTCGCCGAGGCCGAGCTCGGCGAGCGCATCATGCGCGCGCTGATCCTGCGCCGGGTCAATCTGCTTCAGGCCGGCGTCGGCGGTGTGGTGCTGATCGGTCCCTCGTATTCGGCCGGCGTGGTGCGCTTGCAGGGCTTCCTCACCCGCAACGGCCAGCCGCATCATCTGCTCGATCCCGAGCGTGACCGCGACGCCGCCGAGGTGATCGCGCGCTATTCGCCGAAGCCGGAAGACTGGCCGCTGGTCGTCGCGGCGAGCGGCGAGGTGCTGCGCAACCCCAGCGAAACCGAGGTTGCGCGCGCGATCGGCATGATCGGCGGCCCCCGCAACGACCGCATCTACGATGTCGCGATCGTCGGCTGCGGACCCGCGGGGCTGGCGACCGCGGTGTATGCCGCCTCCGAAGGGCTTTCGGTCGCCGTGCTCGACACCCGCGCCTTCGGCGGCCAGGCCGGCGCCAGCGCGCGCATCGAAAACTATCTGGGCTTTCCGACCGGCATTTCCGGCCAGGCCCTGACCGCGCGCGCGTTCAACCAGGCGCAGAAGTTCGGCGCCGACATCATGATCCCCGTCACGGTGAAGTCGCTCGACTGCACGCGCCGGGACGGCGCCTTTGCGGTGACGCTCGACGGCAGCGATCCCTTGCGTTCGCGCGCAGTCGTGGTTGCGAGCGGCGCGCGTTATCGCCGCCCCGAGATCGAGAACCTCGACAAGTTCGAGGGCCGCGGCGTCTGGTATTGGGCCTCTCCGGTCGAGGCGCGGCTCTGCGCCGGCGAGGAGGTGGCCCTGGTCGGCGCCGGCAATTCGGCGGGCCAGGCGGCCGTGTTCCTGTCGGGACACGCCAAGAAGGTGCTGATGATCATCCGCGGCGGCGGGCTTGGGGCCAGCATGTCGCGCTATCTCATCGAGCGCATCGAAGCGACACCCAACATCGAATTGATGTTCAACACCGAGATCACCGCGCTCGAGGGCGACGAGGCTTCGCTGCTGCGGCGCATCCGCTGGAAGAGCCGGCTGTCGAGCGATGAAGACTCCGCCGACATCAAGAATCTCTTTTTGTTCGTCGGTGCCGATCCCGCCACCAGCTGGCTCGACGGCTGCGGCGTCACGCTCGATCGCGGCGGCTTCGTCGTGACGGGCGCGCAGTCCGAGCTGAACCAGGGCAAGCTGGTGGCCCCACTGGAGACCTCGGTGCCCGGCGTCTACGCGGTCGGCGACGTCCGCTCCGGCTCGGTCAAGCGCGTCGGCGGCGCCATTGGCGAAGGCGCGCAGGTCGTGGCCTCCCTGCACGGCTATCTCGGCGACGCCGCAAAACCGGCGCTTTAGTCAAGGACAAGACAAGCAGACGGCAAGCGGAATCTCACTTGCCATCTTGCCGTGTCCCACGGACTATCGCCCCGTCGCGAGGCCAATCGCGCGTGGAAGAACAAAAGATTCACAAGGGAGGACTAAATGGCCGAACTCGTCGTGCTCTACAAGACGCCCAAGGACGCCGCCGCCTTCGACAAGCATTATGCCGAGATCCACATTCCGCTCGCGAAGAAACTTCCCGGCCTGAAGAAATACGCCGTCAGTACGGGCGCAGTCGGCTCGCCCGCCGGACCATCGGGCGTCCACCTCGTCGCCATTCTCAGCTTCGACAGCGTGGGCGACATCCAGAAGGCCTTCGGCAGCGAAGCTGGCAAGGCGGCCGCGGGCGACGTGCCGAAATTCGCCAGCGGCGGCGCCGATCTGCTGATCTTCGACACCAAGGAAGTCTGAGCGCGCGCGAAGCGTCTCGCCAAATTCGATTCAACTTTCGTCGAAGACCTGCAAGCTCGTAGCCCGGATTTAGCTTCGCCCCATCCGGGCTACAAACTGCTCTCGTTTGTGACAGCGGTGCAAAAAATTCAGTCATGCGTTTGTCGATTCGCACGACGGCGCATGGCTCCGCACGAGCCTGTGACATCGCGCATGTAGCCATTCAATGAGGGCCGTAATACCATCCAAAGCTTCCAAACGGAGAGAGTGAGATGATGCTTGGATTGAGCCTGCCCGCCTTCACGTTGGTCCATGTCATCATCAGCCTGATCGGCATCGTCGCCGGCCTGGTCGTGATGTTCGGCCTGCTCGGGTCGAAGCCGATGCCGGGCCTCACCGCGATCTTCCTGCTGTTCACGATCCTCACCAGCGTCACCGGCTTCCTGTTTCCGTTCAAGGAGCTGCTGCCCTCGTACATCATCGCCGGCATCTCGCTGGTGCTGCTCGCGATCGCCTGCCTCGCGCTCTACGGAATGAAGCTCAAAGGGGTCTGGCGTCCCGTCTACATCGTGACCGCGATGATCTCGCTCTATTTCAACGTCTTCGTGCTGGTGATCCAGTCGTTCCTGAAGGTGCCGGCGCTCGCCGCGCTCGCGCCTGCCGTGCCGCCGAATCCGCCGGGAGGCCCCGTGTTCGCCGTGGTGCAGGGCATCGTGCTGGTGTTCTTCGTGGTGCTGACCATCGGCGCCTGGCGCCGCTACAAGCCGATGACGTTTGCCTGATCGCACGTTCACGGTCGGTGCGCGGCATCGACCTCGTGACATCGCCCGACCATCTCCGGATCGCCGGCTCGCGTTTTGCGAGCCCCGGATTGATTTTCACTGAAGGAGCCATTCATGCCCACCATCACCACCAAGGACGGCGTCGAGATCTTTTTCAAGGATTGGGGCTCGGGCCAGCCGATCGTGTTCAGCCATGGCTGGCCGCTGTCGGCCGACGACTGGGACACGCAGATGATATTCTTCGCCAATCACGGCTACCGCGTCATCGCCCATGACCGCCGCGGCCACGGCCGCTCCTCGCAGGTCGCCGACGGCCACGACATGGATCACTATGCCGACGATCTCGCGGCGGTGACCGCGCATCTCGACCTCAAGAACGCCATCCATGTCGGCCACTCCACCGGCGGCGGCGAGGTCGTGCACTACATCGCGCGTCACGGCGAGAGCCGGGTGGCGAAGGCTGCGATCCTCTCCGCGGTGCCGCCGCTGATGGTGCAGACGGCGGCCAATCCCGGCGGCCTGCCGAAGAGCGTGTTCGACGATCTCCAGAAGCAGCTCGCCGCCAGCCGCACCGGCTTCTACCGCGACGTCGCTTCCGGTCCTTTCTACGGCTACAACCGTCCCGGCGCAAAGCCGTCGGAAGCGGTGATCCAGAACTGGTGGCGCCAGGGCATGATGGGCGGCGCGAAGGCGCATTACGATGGCATCGTCGCGTTCTCGCAGACCGATTTCACCGAGGACCTGAAGAAGATCAGCGTGCCCGTGCTGGTGATGCACGGCGACGACGACCAGATCGTTCCCTACGCCGATTCCGGCCCGCTGTCGGCCAAGCTGCTGAAGAACGGCACGCTCAAGACCTACAAGGGCTTCCCGCACGGCATGCCGACCACGCACGCCGAAACCATCAACGCGGACCTGCTCGCGTTCTTCAAGGGGTGAGGGAGTCTTCCTTCTCCCCTTGTGGGAGAAGGTGGCATAGGCGGCCTTCGGCCGCCGTTCTTAAGAACGCCGATGCTCTGCATCGGCTATGGCGCCGGATAAGGGGTCTGCTTCAACGAGTCGAACTGCAAGAGTTCACGCGCGGAGACAACCCCTCACCCGTCTCAATCGCGCGAAGCGCGATTGATCCACCCTCTCCCACAAGGGGAGAGGGGAAGAGCGTCACTTCAAGATCGCCCTGATCGCATCGAACGTGCGCTTCACGAAAACCTCCGGCTTCTCGCGCACACCTTCGCCGATCCAGCTTTCGCCGCCGACGCGCATCGCGCCGGTGGCGATCATGGCGACGAGCCGTGCCTTGAGCCTGTCCGATTTGGTTTTGGCACGCTGCGAAAGCCCTTCGGCCAGTGCGCGCTCGAGCTTCTCGTATTTGAGCTGGTCGCGCGCCTGCAGCGCGGGATTGTCGCGCTTGAGCCGCGACATCGCCGCCGCTTCCGCCGGGTCGATCCGCCTGACCGCCGCCGCGATCGCATTCTCCGCCGCCGTCAGCATGGTTTCGCCCGCTGGCCGCGCCACGACCTCTGCGACCAGCGCGCTTGCTGCGCCCTCCTGCCAGGCGGCGACCACGTCCTCCTTCGACGCGAAGTAGTGGAAGAAGCTGCGGCGTGACACGTCGGCCGCGGTCGCGATGTCGTCGATGGTCGTGGCCTCGAAGCCGCGCTCCAGGAACAGCGCCATCGCCGCACGGGTCAGCCGCTCGCGGGTCTCTTGCAATTTACGCTGGCGCAGGCCGGGGCCGTCAGGGGATTTTGCTCCTGCCGGCAATGGCTTGGCGCCTGTCCTGACCGATTTCCCGCCGGGCTTTGAAGCCTTCAAATTATTTCACCTCTTGCAAACTTGCACTCAGTGCACATTTAGACCGGTCGCGGGCCTCATTCCAGCCCCGAACGGAGATACGGCATGACCGACTGGAGCACGGCAGACATCCCCTCCCTCAGCGGCAAGACCGCCGTCGTGACCGGGGCGACGGGCGGCCTCGGCTACGAGACGGCGATGGCGCTGGCGGGCGCCGGTGCCATTGTCATACTCACCGGACGCAACGACGCAAAGGGCCTGCGGGCGATCGAGGGCATTTGCGAGCGGTTTCCCAACGCATTGATCGCCTACGAGCATCTCGATCTCGCCAGTCTCGCCTCCGTCGCCGATTTTACCAGGCGCTTTGCCGCCAGCAATGAGCAGCTCGATCTCCTCATCAACAATGCCGGCGTGATGGCGCTGCCGAAGCGGCAGCAGACAGAGGATGGTTTCGAGATGCAGCTCGGCACCAACTATCTCGGCCATTACGCGCTGACAGCACAGCTGTTGCCGCAGCTTCGCCGCGCGAAAGCGCCTCGCATCGTCAATCTGTCGAGCCTCGCGCACCGCTCCGGCGCGATCAATTTCGACGATCTGCAAGGCAAGCGTTCCTATCGTCCCTGGCGTGCCTATTGCCAGTCCAAGCTGGCGATGCTGATGTTTTCGCTGGAGCTGCAGCGCCGCAGCCTCGCCGCCGGCTGGGGCCTGACGAGCCTTGCTGCCCATCCCGGCTACGCGCGGACCGATCTCATTCCGAACGGGCCGGGCGCCAACAGCTTCCAGTGGCGTGTGAGCCGTTGGCTCCAGCCTTTCATAAGCCACTCCGCAGCCGAAGGCGCGCTGCCCACGCTGTTCGCGGCAACCTCTCCGGCTGCAGAGCCCGGTGGCTATTACGGTCCGAACTGGTTCTACGAATTGAAGGGGCCGCCCGCGCCGGCGAAGATCATGCCGCAGGCGAAGGATTTCGCCGCGGCCGCCATGCTGTGGGATGTCTCGGCGACGTTGACCGGTGTATCCTTCGACGAGATCGCGGTCGCCGCATGAGCCACGGGCCGGTTGGGGACGTCACGATGCAAGTCATCATCTTCGGCGCGACCGGCATGGTCGGGCAGGGCGTATTGCGCGAATGCCTGATCGACACCGGCATCGACCGCGTGCTCGTGGTCGGCCGCAGCCCGACCGGCGTCCGCAATGCCAAGCTCACCGAAATCACGCACGGCGATTTCACCGACTACTCGGCGATCGAAGCGCAGCTCACGGGCTTCGATGCCTGCTTCTTCTGCCTCGGCGTCTCCTCGATCGGCATGAGCGAGGATCGCTATCGCCATCTCACCTACGATCTCACGCTCGCGGCGGCGACGACGCTCGCGAAGCTCAATCCGCAGATGACGTTCGTCTACGTCACCGGCGCCGGCACCGATTCCACCGAGCAGGGATCGCGGATGTGGGCGCGGATCAAGGGCAAGACCGAAAACGATCTGCTCAAGCTGCCGTTCCGGGGCGCCTACATGTTCCGTCCAGGCGCGATCCAGCCCCTGCACGGCGCCCGCTCGAAGACCGCCTGGGTGCAGGCCGTGTATGCCACAACCGGGCCGCTCTGGTCGGCGCTGCGCCGGATCTCGCCGCGGCTCGTCACCTCGACCGAGCAGATGGGCCGCGCCATGATTCGTGTCGCCCGGGAGGGGTATCCGCGGAAGGTGCTGGAGATGGAGGATATCAATAGCCTCTAGCCGGCTGGCCCGTTAGTTTCACGGAAATTTCCGCGTCCGCGCGCGTTGAGCCTTATCGGCCCCCGAGGAGAAATGCCGGCGATGTCGCCCCAGCTCAAACTGATCGCGCTCGACGCCGACGATCTCGCCGTGATCTCGACCCATGTGCAGGACGCCCGCGTCCAGGCCGCCGACATCATCTGGCGGCAAAGCGAGAAGCGGCTGGTGGTCGGGATGAGCCGGCTGGACTGGGAGCAGTCACTGGACGGCGAGGCCGAACCCCGCCGGCTGGTCGCCGCGCTCCGCTTCGACCGCGTGCTCGCCTGCAAGTCGCGCAACATCGACCTCGGCGCGCCGGACGAGGTTCTGGACCTCGTCGGCATCGAGTTTCACTCCCAGGACGGCCGCGACGAGGAGCCCGGCGGCAGCGCCCTGCTGCTGTTCGCCCATGGCGGCGCCATCCGCCTCGACGTCGAATGTCTGGAATGCGAGTTGACCGATCTGGGGGCGGACGCGCTCGGGGCCGGACTGGGCCTCGAGGAGGAGGGGTGAGCTGGCCGGTATACCAGTCAAGCCAGGTCGGGCCGCTGCCGGAACGGCATCTCCCGAGGGTTGACGCAGCTTCCCCGCCGCGCCATTGAGCAGGGGGTCGGGTGAGCCAATCCGCCCCAAAGACCAGCCGGAAGCCAAGCCAAAAATGCCCGTTCGTCTCGACCGCAGCAGCGCCGATTTTGACCAGCGATTCGCGGCCTTCCTCGCCGCCAAGCGCGAGGTCTCGGCCGACGTCGAGGCCGTCGTGCGCACCATCGTCGACGACGTCGCCCGGCGGGGCGATGCGGCCCTGCTCGAGGCCACGGCAAAGTTCGACCGGCTGAAGCTGGATGCATCCGGCCTGCGCGTCACCGCCGCCGAAATCGAGACGGCCGTCAAGGCCTGCGATGCCGCGACACTGGATGCGCTCAAGCTCGCGCGCGACCGCATCGAGACCTATCACCGCCGCCAGCTTCCGAAGGACGAGCGCTTCACCGATCCGCTCGGTGTCGAGCTCGGCTGGCGCTATACCGCGATCGAATCCGCGGGCCTCTATGTGCCCGGCGGCACCGCGGCCTATCCGTCCTCGGTGCTAATGAACGCGGTCCCCGCGAAGGTCGCCGGCGTCGCGCGCCTCGTCATGGTGGTGCCGTCACCGGACGGCAAGCTCAACCCGCTGGTGCTGGCGGCCGCTTCGCTTGGCGGCGTCAGCGAGATCTACCGGGTCGGCGGCGCGCAGGCCGTGGCGGCGCTCGCGCACGGTACCGCCACGATCGCGCCGGTGGCCAAGATCGTCGGCCCCGGCAACGCCTATGTCGCCGCCGCAAAGCGCCTGGTGTTCGGCAAGGTCGGTATCGATATGATCGCGGGACCCTCCGAGGTGCTGGTGATTGCCGACGACACCGGCAATGCCGACTGGATCGCCGCTGATCTGCTGGCGCAGGCCGAGCATGATGCCAGCGCGCAATCGATCCTGATCACGGATTCCGCGCGTCTCGCCGCGGATGTCGAAAAGGCCGTCGAAGCGCAACTGAAGACATTGCCGCGCGCCGCGATCGCCGGCACGTCGTGGGCCGATTTCGGCGCCATCATCATGGTCAAGAATCTTGCCGACGCCATTCCGCTCGCGGATGCGATCGCGGCCGAGCATCTCGAGATCATGACTGATGATCCCGACGCGCTTGCCGGAAAGATCCGCAACGCCGGCGCGGTGTTCCTCGGGGCGCATACGCCGGAGGCGATCGGCGACTATGTCGGCGGCTCCAACCACGTGCTGCCGACGGCGCGCTCGGCGCGGTTCTCCTCAGGCCTCGGAGTTGCCGACTTCATGAAGCGCACCTCAATCCTGAAATGCGGTCCGGACCAGCTGCGTGCGCTCGGACCTGCCGCGATGACGCTCGGACAAGCGGAGGGGCTGGACGCTCATTCGCGCTCGATTGGATTGCGCCTCAATCTGTCATGACCCAGCCGCCCGAACAGGACGACTCGACCAATCGCATCGTCGCGGTCACCCTCGACGAGGACTCGATCGGCCGTTCCGGGCCGGACATCGAGCACGAGCGCGCGATCGCGATCTACGATCTGATCGAGCAGAATTTGTTCGCGCCCGATGGCGCCGACGGGAAGGGGCCGTTCACGCTGCATATCGGCATCACCGGCAGCCGGCTGATGTTCGACATTCGCCGCGAGGAAGGCACGCCCGTGGTCGCGCATCTGTTGTCGCTGACGCCGTTCCGGCGGATCGTGAAGGACTATTTCATGATCTGCGACAGCTACTATCAGGCGATCCGGACAGCTACGCCGGACAAGATCGAGGCCATCGACATGGGCCGCCGCGGCATCCATGACGAGGGATCGCGCACGCTCCAGGAGCGGCTGAAGGGCAAGGTGCGGGTCGACTTCGAGACCTCGCGCCGGCTGTTCACGCTCATCACCGTCCTGCACTGGAAGGGTTAGGCGCATGATCCCGAAAAGTGGGCACCGGTTTTCGGACCAGATCATGCGCGAGACAAACGGCTTAATGGCCCGGAAAAATGTGCAGCGGTTTTCCGACAAGGCCATGCCCTCTTTCAAAAGAGGCTAGGCGCGATGGCGGGTCCGCCACGCGCACGCGATCCGCAATCGGTGCTGTTCGCCTGCGCGATGAACAGCGTGCGCTCGCCGATGGCCGAGAGCCTGCTCCGGCACATGTTTCCGCAGGGCCTCTACGTGAAGTCGGCCGGCGCCAGGAAAGGCGAGCTCGATCCCTTCGTGGTCGCCGTGATGGACGAGCTGGGGCAGGACATCTCCACCCACAAGCCGCAGACCTTCGAGGAGCTGGAGGATTGGGAGGGGCTGAATTTCGACCTCATCATCACGCTCTCGCCCGAAGCGCACCACAAGGCGCTGGAGCTGACCCGCACGCTCGCCGCCGACGTCGAATACTGGCCGACGCAGGATCCCACCACCATCGAAGGCACCCGCGACCAGAAGCTCGCCGCCTACCGCGAGGTCTGCGACCAGCTCCTGATGCGCATCCGCAGGCGTTTTGCGAAGGTCGGCGCGGCGAGCGGTTAGCCGTAACACCCGCGTCACAGACCGAGGGCACACGCATGTTGGACGCCTCGAATCAGTAAAGTCCGGGTTCCCGGGTTGTGAAATCAGCCCCCTTCCGATAGGTTCCGCGCGCAATTCATCCCCTGCTTCATCCCCCAAATCACCTGATGCTCGGCCGCCCCAAATTCGTACTTGCCTCCGGTTCGCCGCGGCGCCTGTCGCTGCTCAACCAGGCTGGCATCGAGCCGGACGCGCTCCGGCCGGCCGACGTCGACGAGACGCCGAAGCGGGGCGAGCTGCCGCGCGCCTGCGCCAACCGTCTCGCAAGGGCCAAGGCCGATGCGGCGCTGAAATCGGTGCAGCTCGACGACGAGCTGCGCGGCGCCTTCATCCTCGCCGCCGACACGGTTGTGGCGGTCGGCCGCCGCATCCTGCCCAAGGCCAATCTGGTGGACGAGGCGGCGCAGTGCCTGCGGCTGCTGTCGGGCCGCAACCACCGCGTCTACACCGCGATCTGCCTGGTGACGCCGCGCGAGGCCTTCCGCCAGCGCCTGGTCGAGACCCGCGTCCGCTTCAAGCGCCTCTCCGAGGACGACATCCAAGCCTATATCGGCTCCGGCGAATGGCGCGGCAAAGCCGGCGGTTACGCCGTGCAGGGCATCGCCGGCTCCTTCGTGGTCAAGATGGTCGGGTCCTACAGCAACGTCGTCGGCCTGCCGCTCTACGAGACCACGACGCTGCTCGGCGGCGAAGGTTTTCCGATCCGCTTCGGCTGGCTCAACGCCACGGCCATCTAGCGCGCCGACAAAAATCTCGAAAACAACCCCATGCACAGTAGAATGGGCCCGCTTGACCCGGCCCGCGACGCCTGCGCGACCGCCCGAGGAACCGCTTTACCGACAGGCTCTTGAACGCCTTCACCCCGAGTAAGCTGCCGACATCATGGACGACCACGTCAAAAAGCCCGCCGGCCCGCTCAAAACCTGCCCGATCTGCGGCAAGCCGCAGTCGGAAGCCACCCGCCCGTTCTGCTCCTCGCGCTGCCGCGACGTCGACCTGAACCGCTGGCTGAAAGGCTCCTACGTCATCCCCGGCCGCGATGACGAGGCGGATGGCGAAGAATAGCCAATAATATCAGATGTTTATTTCGACTTCCGATTCGCCGCGCACCAGCCGCAGCAAGCCCGCCCCACCTTGTGCACAGCCGGGCCGCGCCCGGCGAAGCCACTTGGCGAAGCCGGGTGGACATGCCGCTCCGAGCCCACTATAAACCGCCCGCTCGATGGGCCTTGGCCCCTCTTTGGAGCACGCCCAGGTAGCTCAGTTGGTAGAGCATGCGACTGAAAATCGCAGTGTCGGTGGTTCGATTCCGCCCCTGGGCACCATCCTGGTGTTTGCCCTCGTTCTCCGGCATCCGCTGACGCCAATTTCTCCGGCCTATTCCAGGAACGCCACCGTGGCTGAGCGCGAACTTTGGTTTAGCGGGCGCGGTGCTGCTGACGATGCTCATTCATGGCTGCGCCCGCTTCAAGGCGGAATGCAACGATGATTTCCGCCCGCTCCAGGAGCCAAACCTCATCGTCGTCGCCATCGCGGTCGCCGTTCTGATGACGTTCTTCCAGTGGTTGATCACCACGGGCGGATGACGAGAGCGGCCGAATCAAGTTGCAGGGTTCGGCGATGCAACTTCAATCGGCGCGTGATATCCTCGTCTCGGGGGATGGAATGGACTGTCCCTCCGCATCTGGAAGGACATGGCCATGACGTTGTCGTCACGCTTCGTTGCGCGTCCCGCTGTCACATTCCCATCGATTGCACTGTTGCTGTGCGGCCTGAGCGGCACGGCAATGTCTCAACCGACGCCCACCGAGACTCAGCTTCCCAGCATCACGGTCGACGCGCCGAGACAGGTGGCGAGGCCGCACAAGCCAACGCATCACGTGGCCATCCGCAGCACCGGGTATCGGACATCGCCAGCCACATCGACGGCCGTGGCGGCGCCGATGTCGGATGCCGCGAGGCTCGCCAAGCTCGAACGCGAAACGAGCAGCTGTGCCGGCGGTTGCCAATCGAGCTTCAAGACGGGAAATCAGCCCTGGGTCGGCTGCAACGCTTCGGGCGGCGTGTACTCCTTCACGTGCCGGAACGTCGGCAACTTCAAGACTTACGACGAGTGCAAGGAAGCCGGACGGGTCACCGGCTGGCGATCGGGCGAGACCTCGGCGTATTGCAGCAGACTGGCGTTGAAGTAGGGGCGGCTGGGGGTTGAGGAGGCTCGTCGGCTAGGCCAGCCTCCTCCGATCGGACTGGGCACAGTCGCCCGCGCACCTCGATGGTTGATGCGAGAGCGATCCGGTGGGCAACCTGCAAACCCGCAAGACGAAGTCTGCCTTCTAATTCCCTTTGGGCCCGGGCGGTCCGATCGGGCCCGCAGGTCCGGCCGGCCCTGGAGGACCCGCTGGCCCGGGGAGGCCGCAATTCTGTATCACCACGTCTCTCGTATCCGGTCCGGACGTGATCTTTACGATACAAGTCGATGGAAACTCCGGTCCAATCCACCGAAATCCTCCGGTCGAAGTGCTCTCGACTTTCACGGTTTTGCTCGGACTGATCTTGATTTCCACGCCGGACTCGCGGGGCCGTCTTACTCTTCCGACGATGACCAACTCGCCCTGCGATATGGTGGCGGTTGTTATGAATATTTCCGCATGCGCGCTTTCAGTCCACGCAATTGCAAAGCCAGCAATAAGAGCTCCAACGGTGCCAAAAGGCTTTGCGAACATCATGGGCCTCCCCGCTTCCCTCACCGATGGTTAGGAGACCAGCTTGGTGCGAAGGCGCCCGTACTCGGTATCGGTTATAGATCCCGATTTTTTGAGCTGATCGAGCTTGGAAAGCTCGTCGGCGACACTAAAGCCGACGATGTGCCGTAATTCCTCGCGCGCCCGCTGAGCCTGCTCAGCGCTGCGTTCCGCCATCCCCCTGCCTTGGGTGATGAGGTAAGCAAAGATGCCGAGGTAGGAGGTCAGAACAAGTGCAAGCACCCACAGTGCCTTACCCCATCCGGAAATGTCGTGGCGCCTGAACAGGTCGCCATAGATGACAATGAGCAGCCAGAACCAAACGACAAATGCGAATACAGCAATTATATCCATCAGAAAATTTCGATATGTGAATCCTTCCTGAGCGAAGAACATTGCGATCCCCTTATTGAGTTGCCGTTCTCGATCTTTCCTGTAGGCCAGTCGCACGGCCCGCTACGCGAAGGCTCAACGGCAGTACCGATGCGACACGCGGTGCGACCTTCCGCTGGTCGAGCGGTACCAGCAGTTGCCGTTCCTCCAATAATATCGATGCCAATGTTGATGTCGCCGGTGGGCGCCCGCGATGGCTCCGGCCGTCGCCCCTATGGCAGCGCCGCGGCGACCACCAACAGCACCACCGATGACGGCACCTCGAAGCGCACTCTGAGCAAATGATTCGCTGGAAGGGACCATTCCTGCGAACGAGAGCAGGATGACGAACAGTGCAAGCTTTCGCATCGGGGGCCTTCCCTTGATTGACTGCTTCTGCCATGCCGTGCCGCCGAATAGCTCCGAGCGGTGATTAGCGCCGCCGCGGAGCGGCATAGCGCGGGTTGATGCCGCAATATGCGTTCGTGCCAGAAGCAGCAGCCAGGCATTGCGAGCGGGTGGCGAACTGACAATTGCCCGGAAAGCCCCAATTGCGACCTCGCAGGCAGTATCGATCCGCCTCGGCAGCTCGGACTGGCTCCAAAAAAGCAAGGAATACAGCGGCAGTGAGTAACGTCAGCAGCGGAGCGACACGATGCATATCGATCTCCGTGGATGGAGGAGGTGAATATACTGGCGGCGCGAGGGGAATACCGCCAGTAAAAGCCCTTGCCAGACGCTGGGGCGTTTATTGATGCTACCTGGCGCGAAAAGCGCTCATGCTATTCAGGCTCGGAACCGCTTGTAGGTAAACGTAACAATTGCCATTGCGTGTCCTTGAATGCGGACCGCTGGCCGGATGACGTACGGCTTTCGGATATCGAGCCCCGTTTCATCTGCGCCGCCTGCGGCAGGCGGGCGCCGATGTCGCGCCAGATGGAGCCGCAGAGACATGGTTCGGGGAGAACGATCCCGAGGGCGTGGCGTTTGAATATGAGGTTCTTGAATGAACCGGATCGGCCGCAGGACTATCTACGCCATGTCAGTAATCGTTGTGCTGCTGATCGTCTGGTAGATTCTCGCACCGCTTTGAAGGAGTGAGACGTCGTCGCGCAAGGCCAATGAACCTTGCATACTTGTAACGAGGCGGACACCGAAGCGCCTTCTGGGTGGCCAAATGCTGGCGGAATGTGAGGGCTTATAAAAGCCGACCCTGGCCCACGGGATTTACTCCGATGTTATTTCAAGCGGCGATTATTTGCCTGATCGTACTCAGCATCGGCGTTCTCGTCGCCCACGCGGTTGACGCTCTCAGAACGTAGCGAGCCCGCCAGCGTGAACCGGCGGGCCTCCACCTCGGTCTTCTCAGTTCACGCCCAGAGTCTGGCGTTGAAGTAGATGCGGCTGGGGTTGAGGAGGTTCGTCGGCTAGGCCAGGCTCCTCCGATCGGACTGGGGTACAGTCGCCCGCGCATCGATAATCACGGCGTGATCGCCGATACACATCATCGCACCGGCATGTCGCTTTCGCTCATGCGAGCTGCTCGCCCGCTTGCGTCGCCTACCGCCCCGCCTTCGCCAAGCCCGCCAGGCTCGCCGCCAGCTCATCGCTTCGGAACGGCTTCGTCAGCAGCGACAGGTCCGGCGTGATGCCCTCGTTGTTGGCGTAGCCTGACACGACGAGGATCTGGAGCTCGGGATATTGATTGCGCAGCGCGAGGCCGAGGTCTGTTCCGCTCATGCCGGGCATCAAATGGTCGGTGACGAGCAGGTTCGGCCGCAGGCCTTCCCTGACGCGCTGAAGCGCGTCCTCCGCCGAGGCGGCTTCGACGACGTTGTAGCCGAGCTCGCCCAGCATCTCGGCGGTGCTCATGCGCACCAGCGGTTCGTCATCCACCAGCAGAGCCGTGCCGACGGGCTGTGGCCGCAGTTTTGATTGCGGGACGGCATCAATGGCGCTCGCGACGGCGTGGCTGACCGGCAGCCACAGCTCGACCGTCGTCCCAGCCCCCATGGCGCTCCTGATCGTCAGCGCGCCGCCGAGCTGTGACGCAAGGCCGTGGACCATCGAGAGGCCAAGACCGGTGCCTCGCCCGACGCCCTTGGTCGAGAAGAACGGTTCGACGGCGTGGGCCAGTGTGAACTCGTCCATGCCGATGCCGGTATCGGCGACGGAGATGCAGACATAGGCGCCCGGTGCCAATTCCGAATTGTGAGAGTCTCCAATCGTCCGGGCCTTCGCCGAGATGCGCAGCTTGCCGCCGCCGGGCATGGCATCCCTGGCGTTCACGCTGAGGTTCAGGATCGCCATCTCGATCTGGTTGGGATCGGCCATGGCCGCGGGAAGGTCTTCCGGCGTGTCCACCGTCACCTGGATCTGCGGCCCGGTCGTGCTCGAGATCAGGTCGCCCATCTCGGCAACGAGGAGACCAATGTTGACGGGAATGGCCTGAAGCGGTTGCCGGCGCGCGAAAGCGAGCAGGCGCTGAACCAGCGTCTTGGCGCGCTCGGCCGCCTGTGCTGCGCCGGCGATGAGGCGATGCTCGCGCTCGCCGCCGATGCCCTTGCGCTGAAACAGGTCGAGCAGGCCGACGATCGGCGTGAGCAGATTGTTGAAGTCGTGCGCGACGCCGCCCGTGAGCTGGCCCATGGCCTCCATCTTCTGGGCCTGGCGGAGCGCTTCCTCGGCCTGCGCGAGCCGCGCCTGCTCCTCCAGGCGATCCGTCACGTCGACCCCGGTCAGGAACGCGCCGATCCGCGTGCCGTCCGGAGCGCGGAGCGCCTCGAACTTCATCTCGTAGACGCGGCGGTCGAACCGGGGATCGCCGAACTCATCGATGTTGGTGAAGGCTTCGCCGGCCAGCGCCCGGCTCCAGATCGCGGTTGCCGCCGCGAGATGCTCGGGCCGGTCGGCCAGGAACTGCTGCAGGGAATCGCCGATCTGCGGCCGCTTGCCGTAGATGCGCTGATAGGCATCGGCGCAGGACGTGTTGATCGCCAGCCAGCGATAATCGAGATCGAGCGCCTGGATCTGTCCGTCGGTGGTTTCCACGATCGTCGCCAGCAAATGACGCTCGGCGGTGCGTTCGGCGACGCGCTGCTCGAGGGTCGTGGTCAGCTCCCTGTATCGCGCTTCGCTCGCCCGCAGCCGCGTCTCGCCCAGCACGCGCTCCGTCGTCTCGGACACGATGCAAAGCACTCCGCCGACCGAGCCGTCATCGTCCCGCACGGCCGAGTAGGAGACGTCCCAGTAGCTGGTTTCGCCGTAGCCGTGGCGCTCGACGTAGAACGGTCGATCCTTGGCGGCGAATGTCTTTCTGGTTCGGCGCACGCCTGATAGCAGCGGTTCGAGATCGTCCCACAGCTCGCCCCAGTTTTCGATCGCGGGGCGACCGAGGGCGCGGGGATGATTGGCGCCGATGCCCGGGGCGTAGGCGTCATTGTAGAGCGCGACGAAGTCGGGCCCCCAGAACAGGACGATCTGGGCTTGCGCGGCCAGCAGCATGCTGACCGTCGTTTTCAGCGCCTGAGACCAATCGCGGGGATGACCGAGCGGTGAATCCGACCAGTCGCGGGCGCTCATCATCGCGCCCAGCTTGCCTCCGTCAGCGAGGAAGCCCAATTCAATCGACCGCCGAGCAGCCTTCTCAGACAGCACCGGATCCCCCGCTACGCGTGACACGGGCGTCCTTGCCCATTCGAGCCGGCTTTCGAGGGCTCGTGCTCAAGCGCAGATAACACCCGGCGCGCGCTCTGGTTCCATTCCAGTCGATTCCCGCCGTCCTTGTGCTATTGCTGCTCCCCGCAACTTGACGCGAGGTTCCCATGCTCCCCATTCCCGCCGACATCTTCACCGAGCCCGAGGACGTTTCGCCCGACGGCCTTGCCAATCTCGGCCCGCTCCGCCGTCTCGCAGGGAGCTGGCAGGCGGACAAGGGCATCGACATCAATCCGAAGGCGGAGGGGCCGGAGCGGCGGACCTTCATCGAGCGCATCCGCATGGACCCGATCGACCCGCAGGCCAACGGGCCGCAGCTGTTTTACGGGCTGCGCTATCACATCCACATCAACACGCCCGAGGAAGACATCACCTTCCACGACCAGGTCGGCTATTGGCTGTGGGAGCCCGCGACCGGGCTGATCATGCAGACGCTCGCGATTCCGCGCGGACAGGTCTTGCTCGCCTCGGGCAAGGCCGGGCCGGATGACAGGAAGATATCGGTCACGGCGAAGCGCGGCGACACGGCTTACGGAATCTGCTCGACCGATTTCCTGGAACAGGCCTTCCGCACCGATTCCTATCGCTGCGACATCACCTTCAACGATGACGGAAGCTGGAGCTATCTGATCCAGACCGAGTTGTTCGTGCGCGGCGCGCCGTTCAATCATCACGACAGCAACACGCTGAAGCTCGTCGCGCCGCCCAAGCTCAATCCGCTGGCGGTGATCGTGAAGGATCGCGCCGGGCGCGATGGATCAGCGGCCTGAAGCGTACCCGGAGAATTGCATGAAGCCCTACGTCATTTGCCTGATGCATTCCAGCCTGGACGGCCGCACGCATCCCAGCCGCTGGCGGCCGAAGGGGGCGGGCACAGACTGGTTCGAGAAGATCCATGACGAACTCGGCGGCGACGCCTGGGTGATCGGCCGCGTCACCGGCTCCGAGTTCGCCAAGGGCAAGCCCTATCCCGCAACGGCGGGCGAGACATTTCCCCGCCAAAGCTGGTTCGCGCGGCGCGATGCGAAAACCTATGGCGTCGTGCTCGACGCGCAGGGCAAGATCGGCTGGGGCCGGTCAGACATTGGCGGTGACCCGATCGTCGTGGTGCTGACCGAGGGCGTGCCGGATTCGCATCTGGCCGGGCTGCGCGGCGAGGGTGTGTCCTACATCTTCGCCGGCAAGTCCGAGATCGACCTGGCGCTGACGCTGGACATCCTCAATCGCGAGCTCGGCGTGAAGCGCTTGCTGGTCGAGGGCGGCGGCGTCGCCAATGGGGCCTTCCTGCGCGCCGGTCTCATCGACGAATTCAACCTGATCCTCAGCCCCGCGATCGATGGCGCCAGGGGCGCACCCTTCGTGTTCGATTCGACGGACGCGGACAGCGACAAGCGCGCGCCGCTCGCCGCGATGACGCTGGAGAGCACGCGCGACCTCGGCAGTGGCGTTCTGCTGCTGCGGTATCTGATCAAGAACGACCCGCAAGCGATGCCCAAGTAAGGCATCGGCATGGGACAATTGGAGCACATCGTCATCGTCGGTGCCGGCGCGGCCGGGCTGATGGCGGCGCGCGAGCTGGCACGCGTGGGCAGGACGGTCACGATCCTGGAGGCGCGCGAGCGCTGCGGCGGGCGCATCGATCCGCTGCCGGCGTCGGAGTTCGGCTACCCCGCCGATGGCGGCGCGGAATTCGTCCATGGCGAGGCGCCGGTCACGCGCAAGCTTGTGCGCGAGGCGGGGCTGTCGCTGCAGGAGATCGAAGGCACCCAGTGGAGCTTTGACGGCACGAGGCTCTCCCACGAAGACCGTCACGATCCGCACGAGGCAGAGCTGTACGCCGCGCTAGGGGCGTTGAAGGATGATCTCACGGTTGCCGATTTCCTCCGCGGCCACTTCGCCGGGCCTAGGTATGACCGGCTGCGCCATTCGATCGAGCGCATGGTCGAGGGCTACGACGCCGCCGACCCCGAGCGCGCCTCGACGCTGGCGCTGCGCGAGGAATGGATGGACGGCGGGCATCACACCCAAGCGCGCATCGTCGGCGGCTACGGCGCGCTGATCGATTTTCTGGCGAGCGAGTGCCGCGGGCTTGGCGTGACGTTTCGCTTCGGCCGCGCGGTGTCGGCGATCGAGGAGACGGGCGGCGCGCTGGCCGTCCGCTGTGCCGGCGGCGACGTGCATGGCTGTGATCGCGCGATCCTCACCGTCCCGCTGCCGTTGTTGCGCGAGATCGCGCTTCCGGAGCCCGCACGCGCGAAGGCTGCGGCAGCTGACGATATCGGCTTCGGCAGCGTGATAAAAATCCTGCTGCGGTTCGCGCGGCCGTGGTGGCGCGAGCGAAACGAAGACCTCGCGGACATGACCTTCCTGCTCTCGGACCAGTCGATTCCGGTGTGGTGGACGCGGCATCCGGACCAGCATCCCGTGCTCACCGGCTGGTTCGGCGGGCCGCGCACGGCCGAGCTTGCGAAGCTCGATCGGCAAGGGCTGATCGATGCCGGGGTCGATTCGCTTGCGGTCATCTTCGGCGTGTCGCGCGACGACATCGCGCGCGATCTCGTGGCGGCTGCGGCGACCAACTGGCTGCACGATCCCTTCGCCCGCGGCGCCTATTCCTGGGCGACGCCGCGGACGCGCGAGGCCCAGGCGATCCTTGCGCGCGCCGACGGTCCGGTACTGTTCTCCGGCGAAGCGCTCTATCGCGGCCGCGACATGGGGACAGTCGAGGCGGCGCTGGCGAGCGGGCTGGAGACCGCAGAGATGATTTTGCGGGGATGAAAAAAGGCCCGCACAAGGCGGGCCTTAACTCTCACCAGCGGCCGCCGCCGAAGCTGAACGTCACGCCGGGACCTCCGCCACCATAATAGCCGTACGGTCCGCCGCCGTAATAGCCGTGGTGCCGCGGGTAATAGCCATAGTTCCGGTAGTGCGGACGATAATAGCCGTGGTGGTGATGGCGCCATTGGTGATGGCGATGGCCGTGGTGGTGGTGCCTGTGCTGCGCGCTGATGTCGGTGGACTGGCCGGCTGGCGCGTTCTGCTTCGCGCTGGCCTTGCCCGCCGCGTTGGCCGTGGATCCGCCGGCGAGCGCCGCAGCACCTACAGCCATCGCGACAAAGAGATACTTCATGTCATCACTCCAGTTGAGAAGTCGCGTGATAACAGATGGCTGTCCGCTGCGTTCCGGCCAGTGCGGGCGTCGAAACGACGCAGACGTAGTTCCGATCGACGTGTGAATGATGTGGCGCGATCTATTGTCGCATCGCTTCGAGCGAAGCGATCACGTCGGCGGCGGCGACGATGCGCGCAAATTCGTCGTTGAGATTCGACAGCGTCATCGCATGAATTTCTTCAGCCGAATGCTTGTCGCCATCTGGTCCGATCCGGTCGAAGGTCCAGGTCGCATCGCGCACGAGGCTCGCGTCGAAGCCGAGATTGCCGGCCATCCGCGTCGTCGTCTCGACGCAATGATTGGTGGTGGCGCCGCAGATTACCAGCGTCGTGATGTTGCCTGCGCGCAGGCGTGTCTCGAGATCGGTGCCGATGAAGGCGCTGTTGACGCGCTTGACGACCACCGCCTCGCCCGGCGCTTCGCGCGCCTCGTCCTTGACCGCGTAGCCGGAGCTTTGCGGCAGGAACGACGAATTCGGCTTCGTGCCCTCGTGGCGGATGTGGAAGATCGGCGCGCCGCGCTTCCTGAATGCCTTCAGCAGATCGGCGATGCGCGCCACCGCGTCCGGATTGTTGCGCCGCTTGCCGGCCGCCTCCCATTCGTCGAATGCGCGCTGGACGTCGACGACGACGAGGGCGGGGAGGGAGTGGGACATAAGGAGCGGCTTCCAGACTTGCTTGCTGCGCGAAGTATGCGGGGCGACCGACGTGGCAGGCAATGTCGATTTTCCCTCGTTTCGCGACAGCTCTCGTGCCCCGGCTCTGCGGAGCGGCGCTACGCGCCGCACTGCGTCCGGGACACGGAGAGCTGCGCGCGTGCTCGGCCCTCACGGATGCGGATCGGGAAACCCGTGGCGTTCAGTGAGCGCGGCGAGGATCGCGTCCTTGTCGGCAATGAAGGTGCGGCCGTGGTGACTGCCGGTCTGATGCGGCGACGTCGTCCCGTCGGCCAGCACGAGCAGCGGCAGCGACTGGTTCTCCTCGCCGACCAGCGCGATCACCGGCAGCCTTGGCCGCGGCCATGCGATGCGCTCAACGTCGAGCTGTTCGGCGAGCTGCGGAAACGAGGCGAGCACGCCCTCGATCAGCGCGCAATGCCAGCAATAGAAGCGCTGACCCGGAAAGGCGGGGTCCTCGAAGCCAGGGCGCAGCAGAAACAGGCGGTCGCGCGTCATGAATCGCTCCAAAGCATGGCGCGATCATACATGCCGGCAGCAGCGGATGATGCCGTTACTTGAACGGATCCTGGATCGATGGCGACGATTGCCGGATGCGACGTACGCTCACCGGCTTGCCGTCGGAGACGAACAGCAGCTCGTATCGGCGGCCCTCGCTGTCGGTCGCCGTGCAGGTGACGTCCGTCACCTTCCTTGCGGCGAAATTGCCGGTCTGGCGGCAGACGCCGGTCGAGGTCTGCTCGGCCGGCACCGGCAGGCCGTCGACCTTGGGCCGGTCCTTGGAATTGAGCAGCATGCGGTCGATTCGCAGCTCGTAGGAATTGTCGTCCGCGCGCTGGCCGTTCTCGCCGGAGAACGACACGACATGGTTGGCGTCGGAGGGATCGTCGACGGCGACCGCGAAATTGACCCGGCCCTTGTCACCATGGGCGTAAGCCACCGTCTTGCACGCGAAGGTGCGCCCCGCGACCTTCAGCGTCTTGCAGTGGCCCGACATCAGCGCCAGCAGGTCGATGAAGGCGTTCTGCGCCGGCGGGTTGTTGACGGGGATGGGCGCGGAAGACTCGGCAAAACAAGGGCTTGCGAGAGTCGCGAGGGCCGCGGCGAGGACCGGTCGGCGGAGGCGCATCATCAGGCTCGTATGCCAGGGGGCCACGGCGGCGGAAAAGTTCCGCTCAACAACGAGCGAACCACAAATTGGTTGCGATCCCGTTTGTTCAGCTAAACCCGACTGGAATACCACCGCACCACCCATCGGCGATTCATCCGATCGCCCCATCCCGTCCTAGCAGGCCACTTGCTGCCAGACCGATGTTTTTTTCGTGGCAGAGCTAAACGGTCGCCGCCTGCCAGCGCGTATCGCGAAGCGAGGGCCGGCGGTGCAGGCGGGCGTCGAGCAGCGCGCGGGCGCGGGGCAGCTCGCCGCTGCGCATGAGCGCGACGATGTAGGTATCCTCGATCAGTTCGCGCTGGGCATGGCTGCCGCCGATGCGCACGACCTCGCCGAGGACGGGCCCGAGCGTTCGCACGCATGAGGTGTAATCCTCGCGGGCAAAGGCCACGAGCGCACGGCAGATTGCCGGCACCACGGGACCGGCCGGCAGCCTGCCGTCGCCGAGCCGCTGCTCGATCGCCGCGAGGCGCGCGGCGAGCGCCTCCTGGTTCTGCGTCGCCGCAGCGAACAGTGCCATGTGGACGTCGGCAAAGGGCAGGCTCGATTTTGGAAACAGTTTTTGCGCGGTGGCATCGGCCTCGAGCCAGAGCGCTTCCGGCACGGTGTGGCCGTAAGCCGACAGGCGCCAGAGCAGCGAGGCGCCGTCGGTGACGACGTTGAGCGGCGGCGCCTTCGTGGCGGAGGGCCGAAGTACGTCGGCATAGATCGCAAGCGCGCGCGCCGCATCGCCATGCTCGAGCGCGCCGAGCGCCTGGTGCCAGCGAATATGGCCGTGCAGGATGCCGGTACGGTCGTAAGAGGGGATCCATGCGTCGACGAGACGGTCAGCCGCGTCGATCGAGCCGTCCTCGAACATCGCATGCAGCACGGCGTGCGCGGCGTGGGCATTCTGGCGGCGCAGGTCAAAACCGCGCTCGGTGACGCCGCGGCCGCGCGCGACGTCGCCATTCTCCGTCATCGCCCAGCCGGACATGGTGAGAAACCACCAGTCCTCGCCATAATGCTGCGCGACGCGCTCGCACAGCTCGTGCCGGGCGCGGTCGTGATCGGGCATGCCGGAAAACGCGAACAGGCCGAACGCGCCGAGCGGCAGCGACAGCACCACAGCGTCGCGCGGCCAGCTCTCGACATGCTTCAGCGTCGATGCGATGGCCTCGGGCAGCCGGCCCTCGATCGCAAGCGCCAGCGTCTCGACATGCGAGCGCTCGCGCTCCGTGCCGCGTTTCGCTGTGAGCTCGCGCGCGCGTGCCGCCTTCTGCCGCGCGAGGTCGCCCTGCTGATAGAAGGCATGCACGCGGGCGCGGGCGATATGGGGAAGCGCGAAATCCGGATCGGCCGCAATCGCGCGTTCCAGCGCCTCCGCCGTACCGGTCCAACCGGCCAGCATGAGATCGACGCCTTCGCGATAGGCGCTTGCCGCCTCGTGCGAAGACGTCGAGAGTGAAAGGCCGTAGCGGTCTTCGTGCGCCGTCATCGTCTTCAGCTCTCAAGCCGTCCGCGCGCGGCGTCCCTCGATCGGATAGGCGGGGTCGTTGTAGCCCGGCGTCGAGGGATGGCCCGGCACGACCAGCCGGTCGATCAGCGCCTCGTCATTCGCCGTGAAGCGGTAGTCGAGCGCGCGGATGTAGCCGTCCCACTGCTCCTCGGTGCGTGGGCCGGCGACGATCGAGCTGACAAAGGCGGAGTTCAGCACCCAGGCGACCGCGAACTGGCCGGCGGTGATGCCTTTCTTCTCGGCGTGGGTCTTGATCTCCTGCGCGAGCTGGAGCGATTCCGGTCGCCATTCCGTCTGCATCATGCGGGTGTCGTTGCGGCCGGCGCGTGTCTCCTTGTCCGGCGCGGCGTCGGGCTTGTACTTGCCCGTGAGCACGCCGCGCGCCAGCGGGCTGTAGGGCACGATGCCGAGGCCGTAGTAGGAACAGGCCGGGAAGTGCTCGACCTCCGGCATGCGATTCATCGCGTTGTAATAGGGCTGGCTCACCGCGGGCCGGTCGATGCCGAGCCGGTCGCAGATGTTGCAGATCTCGGCGACGCGCCAGGCGCGGTAGTTCGAGACGCCGAAATAGCGCACCTTGCCGGCGCGGATCAGATCGCCCATCGCGCGCACCGTCTCCTCCAGCGGTGTCGCATGGTCTTCCTTGTGCAGATAGTAGATGTCGATGTGGTCGGTGCCGAGCCGCTTCAGGCTCTCATCGGCGGCCTGCAACACCCAGCGCCGCGACAGGCCGACACGGTTGGGATCGTCACCCATGGGGTTGGCGAGTTTTGTGGCGAGCACCCAGGCGTGCCGGTTGTTGCCGATGGCGCGGCCGACGACCTCCTCGGATGCGCCCTTCGAATAGGCATCCGCCGTGTCGATGAAATTGATCCCGGCCTCATGCGCTTTCGCGATGATCCGGTTTGATGCGGCTTCATCGGTCGGCCCGCCGAACATCATGGTGCCCAGACAGATCGGCGAGACTTTCAGGCCGGTGCGGCCGAGCTGGCGGTATTGCATGGGCTGTTTCCTCAACGCTATCGAAGCTGGCAGCATAGCCAGCTAATTCCGTCATTGCGAGCGCAGCGAAGCAATCCAGAGATGCATCCGCGGAGAGATACTGGATTGCTTCGCTGCGCTCGCAATGACGAGATTGGGGAGGCCGCTTGCCAAACTCTCAGCTGTCATCGCCCGACTTGATCGGGCGATCCAGTATTCCGAGGAGGCAAAGATTGAACCGATAGGCCGCGGCGTACTGGATTCCCCGCTTTCGCCGGGAATGACGGCGGTGGGTGTGGTTGGAGCGGCAGCCCGACCGCGCGCCGCTACCCCGGCCCCTTCAAGATCTTGAACACGCCATTCGCCATCACGATGCAGCGGCCGTCGACGGTGACTTCGGTGCTCATGAAGATGAGGCTGCGCGTCGAGCGCACCACGCGGGGGCGGGAGATCAGGATGTCGCCGATCTGCCCGGCCTCGACGAAATGGGTGTCGAGCTGCACCGTCGCCATGAATTCCTTGCCGGAAACGTAGCGGGCGGTCATGCCGCAGGTGCGGTCCGCGAACGTCATCATCACGCCGCCCTGGACCATGCCGCGGCGATTGTGGTGCTTGTCCTCGGTGGCGAGCGCGAATTCGTAATGGCCGTCGACCTTGCGCTCCCACAAGGGGCCGATCAGGTGCAGGAAGCCCGTGGTCTCCAGGATGCTCCAGCCGTCCGATTTGAGCCTTGCGGCGGCCTTGTTGGTCATGTCGTCGTCCATTGCTGCGCGGGCCTTGCGAGCTCATTTCATCGGGGCCTGACGTGGTGTAGTCAAGCATCATGAGACCGTTCGACGATGCCACACGGCGGAATATCGCGGCTGCCTGCGCGGCCTTCACGCGCCTGCCGGAGGATGATGCGCCCGCCGCATTGAAGCACGCCGCGGTGGCGGTCGCGCTGACCGCGGCGAGTGACGGCGATGACACCGCATTCCTGCTCACGCTGCGCGCGTCACACCTGCGCGCCCATCGCGGCCAATGGGCCTTGCCGGGCGGCCGCTGCGATGCCGGCGAGACGCCGGTCGAAGCGGCGCTGCGCGAGCTTGATGAGGAGCTTGGCCTCCGCCTTTCGCATGCGGAGGTGCTCGGCACGCTCGACGATTATCCGACTCGCTCCGGCTATCTGATCACGCCGGTGGTGGTCTGGACGGCCGACAGTGCCGCGATCCGGCCGAACCCGGATGAGGTCGCCTCGGTCCACCGCATCGCGCTCGCGACGATCGAGCGCGAAGACGCGTTCGACTTCATCGCGATTCCCGAAAGCTCCCGCCGCGTGATCCGCTTCCATCACGAGAAGAGCCTGATCCACGCGCCGACCGCGGCGCTGATCTACCAGTTCCGTGAGGTGCTGGCGGGACGTCACACCCGCGTCACCGAGCTGGAACAGCCGGTGTTCGCCTGGAAGTGACGATGGTAAACGGCGCGTTAACGTGACGGTTACCGGATGCCTGCTAAGAGGGCAGCATGCATCATTCGATTCGAAAACATCTCGCGCTAGTTCCATTCGCGCTCGTCCTGCTCGCGCCCACTGCGCGAGGCGGCGAGGCCGACGCGCTGCCGCCGGCCGTCCGCGATGCCAAGGCCCAGTTGCTGTCGCAGTTCTTTGCGCAGGGTGGCGCGTCGCCGGCCGTGCTCGAATATCGCCGCAAGCTGCAGGAATATCAGGCGGCGCGCGGGGCCTTCGACGAAGAGGCGGGTGCCTATTGGAGCCAGATCTCCGAGAAGCGGAAAGGCCGCAACGCCAAGCGGCGCAGCGGACAGCAGGTGACGCTTGACGATTATGTGCTGCAGCATCCGCCGCTCTATAACGGGCCGAAGCGGCCGGTGAATCCGGAGCCGGAAGAAACGCCGGATCGTCCGACCAGAAAGCCGATACCGGTGGTCGCCGATCTCCTGCAGGCGGCACGCGAGCTCTATCAGTTCACGCCGCAGCGGCCGTCCAGCGAGGTCGAGTTCAAGCGCGCCTATGCGCGCTACGCGCTCGCCTCGGGGCTGACGCGCGAGCAGGCGGTGCGGGTCTATTCGTTCGAGACCGGCGGCACCGGCAATTACGACGTGCAGGCGGGTATTGAGCATGGCGGCAAGCGCGCGATCTCGACCGCGATGGGCTACAACCAGCTCCTGACCACCAACAGCGTCGAGCTGCTGGCCGAGCAGGGCCATGAACTCATCCGCGCGCTTTCCGACAAGGTGGCGCGGACGTCCGGGCCGGCGCGCCAGCCGCTCGAGCACAAGCTTGCCGTGCTGAAGAAGATGGTGGCGCAGGCGAAATCGGTGCCGGACACCTGGTCGGAGCACGAGAAGATCGGCAACACCGCGCAGGGCTGGGCCATGCATGCCATGGTGCTGGACATCGATATCGGCCCGATGCTGCAAACCCATAAGCTTTTGACTTCGGTGCTGTTCGCGCGCACCAAGGGCTACACCCGGCCGCTCACCGCCGCCGAGCTCGAGATGATGAACCTCACCGGCGACGGCACCGGCCTCGACATGGTGACGATGCCGCAGGCGATGCGCGAGCAGGTGCCGACCTCGAACTTCTTCCAGCGCGGCGGCTACGAGCGCAACCCGGTCGCGATCCGCCACAACACGGTGGCCAAGCTGCTGGCGGTGACGGATACGCGGATGGACTCGAACAGCAACAATGCCGGCGCACGGGAGCTGGCGGGGGCGTTCTAGTCCTCGCTGCCACATCCTCCGCTGTCATGCCCCGGCTTGACCGGGGCATCCAGTACGCCGCAGCCTCTCGATTGAAGCACAACGGCCTCTGGAATACTGGATCACCCGCCCCAGTGCGCAAGCGCGCACAAGGCGGGTGATGACACCGAGTGCTTGGGTTGGCCGTCGCCCCTTACTGATCCGACCCGAACTTGAACTTGCCGTCGCCTTCGAGATACGGGCCGCTGCGCATGTAGAGCTGGCCGTTGTGGCCGATGAAGAACAGCGTGCCTTTCGGCACCTTCTTGGCGCCCTTCAGGAGTTCACCGGCATTGTTGGTGCCCATCTTGTAGGAGAAGGTCTTGCCGTCCTTGTCATAGGCATAGCCGGTGTCGGGCTTGAGCTCCCAGGGCGTTGCCGCGGTCTGCGCCAATGCGGGTGCGCTGAATGCGCCGAGCGTTGCTGTGAGTGCAAGTGCAAATGTCTTCGTTGAAAATGCCATCATCCCATCCTCCCCATCGTTGGGGTTGCCATCTTGAACAAATCACGAACGGCGTTTACAGGTCAATTTGCGAAAGCGCCGCAGCGCATCACGTCCTGCCCAGCAGTTTGTGATTTTCCCTTCGTCCCCGCGCGACTATGTTCCGCTTTCAGTCTAGAACGCAATTCGACAAAAATATTGGTAGGGGGATGATTCGGATGAACCAAGTCGTGAAAGCCTGCTCAGCCGCCGCGCTGTTGGTGACGGCGCTGGCGCCCGTCGCCCGGGCGGATGACTACCAACTCAGCCACAACCAGCGGATTTCGTGCAGCCGTGGCCTCGCCCCGGGCAAGCTGAACACCGCGACCTGCAAGTCTTACACCTACCTGTTCAACACCAAGACCTCGGAATATTTCCGCTGCCAGGTCTCGCTGGCGCTGACCCGCGACAACAAGGAAGTCATCAACGTCCAGACCGACGGCGGCTGCACCAAGAAGCCGCGCATCTTCGAGACCGACGGCAAATACGATTTCGACGCGACCGAGACCGAACCGCCGAACACCAACTCGTTCTTCGGCCCCGGCGGCTATTCGGTCTGGGCCGCCGACGTCACCGCGCAGAAGGTGCGCGGCTGCATCATCATCTCCTCCGGCCTCGGCTCCGACATCTCCAAGTGCCTGGACATGACCTTCCAATAAGGGCTTGCCAGCAAGAGCTTGCCAGTAAGGCTTGCCGGCGAGGGCGAGACACGCGCCAGACCCTGATTGCGCCACCTCGCCGCACCCGCGGGTTCCCCAAAAATCGAGCCGGGTCAGCCGTTTACCGCAGTCCTGTTGTGACTTTTGGATGGGTTGACCCGCTTCCCCCATCCGGCCAATTTCCCGGCCGGTTTGGGGAGTACAACAACCATGAAACGGACGATTTTCGGCGCGGCCGCGGCTCTTGCCCTGGCGGCGTCGGCACCTTGCGCGCATGCGCAATCCTTCATCAACGTGCTGACCGGCGGCACCTCCGGCGTCTACTATCCGCTCGGGGTCGCGATCGGAAAGATCTACGGCGACAAGATTCCGAATGTGAAGACGCAGGTGCAGGCCACCAAGGCGTCGGTCGAGAACCTGATCCTGCTCCAGCAGGGCCGCGGTGAAATTGCGTTCACGCTGGGTGACTCGCTCAAAGCCGCCTGGGAGGGCGACGAGGAAGCCGGCTTCAAGTCCAAGCTGGACAAGCTGCGCACCATCGGCGCGATCTATCCGAACTACATCCAGATTGTCGCGACCGCCGAATCGGGCATCAAGACGCTCGCAGACCTCAAGGGCAAGAGCCTCTCGGTCGGCGCGCCGAAGTCGGGCACCGAGCTCAATTCCCGTGCGATCCTCGCGGCCGCAGGTATGACCTATAAGGACCTCGGCAAGGTCGAATATCTGCCGTTCGCCGAATCCGTCGACCTCATGAAGAACCGCCAGTTGGGCGCGACGCTTCAATCGGCCGGCCTTGGCGTCGCCTCGCTGAAGGATCTCTCGAGTTCGGCCTCGATCACCGTGGTGTCGGTGCCGAAGGAGACCATCGACAAGATCGGCCCGCCCTTCATCTCGGCAATCATTCCGGCCAATACCTATACCGGCCAGGACAAGGACGTGCCGACCGCGGCCGTGGTCAACTATCTCGTGACGAGCTCCGCGGTGTCGGACGACCTCGCCTACCAGATGACCAAGCTGATCTTCGAGTCGCTGCCCGAATTGCAGAACGCCCATGCCGCGGGCAAGGAGATCAAGCTCGAGGCGGCCGCCACCGGCAGCCCGGTTCCGCTGCATCCCGGCGCGATCCGCTATTACAAGGAAAAAGGGCTGATCAAGTAAGATCAGCTCCATTCGTGTCGTCATGCCCGGGCAAAAGCGCGAAGCGCGTCTTCGCGCAGATGTCCCGGGCATCCACGTTCTTGGCGACACCGTAGGCCGTGGATGGCCGGGACAAGCCCGGCCATGACGCGTGCGGTGGCACTGCCAATGTTATAATGACGCACCATAAGGGCTCGGGGACATATCGATGTTGCAGGCAGAGGGCTCCGCAGGGCCTATCAAGGTTGAATTCGACAATTTCGAGCACGGTTTTCCGGAAGGTTTTGGTCCGGGCTGGTGGGGCACTCTCGCCTACTGGATCGGCATTGCCTTCGCCACCTTCCAGCTCTATGTCGCCGCCTTCAACTATCTGCCGAGCCAGGTGGTGCGCGGGGTACATGTCGGTTTCCTCGTTCTCCTCACTTTCGGCCTGATCGCCAACTTCACCGCGAAGAGCGATGTCGGTCGCGCGCTTGGCTGGGTGATCGGCGGCGCCGGCTTCTTCTGCGGCCTCTATCAATGGATCTTCTATGCCGACCTGATTGCGCGCGACGGCGATCCGACGCGGCTCGATCTCGCGGTCGGCACGCTGCTCGCGGTGCTGATCTTCGAGGGCACGCGGCGCCTGATGGGCGCGGCGCTACCGCTGATGTGCGGCGCGTGTCTCGTCTACTGGTTCTTCGGGCAATATCTGCCGTCGCCGCTCAACCATCGCGGCTACGACTTCGACCAGATCGTCACGCATCTGTCGTTCGGCACCGAAGGTTTTTACGGCGTGCCGATCTACGTCTCGGCGACCTACATCTTCCTGTTCATCCTGTTCGGCTCGTTCCTGGAACGCGCCGGCATGATCCAGCTCTTCACCGATGTCTCGCTCGGCCTGTTCGGCAGGACGCGCGGCGGACCTGCGAAGGTTGCGGTGTTCGCCTCGGGCATGATGGGCACCATCTCCGGCTCCGGCGTCGCCAACGTCGTCACCGTCGGCCAGTTCACGATTCCGCTGATGATCAGGTTCGGCTATCGCCGCGCCTTTGCCGCCGGTGTCGAGGCGACGGCCTCGATGGGCGGGCAGATCATGCCGCCGGTGATGGGCGCGGTCGCCTTCATCATGGCGGAGACGCTCGGCGTCCAGTACTCGGAAATCGTCAAGGCGGCGGCGATCCCCGCCATCCTCTATTTCGCGTCCGCCTTCTGGATGGTGCATCTGGAAGCCGGCAAGCACGGCCTCGTCGGCATGAAGCGCTCGGAGATTCCGAGCGCCTGGAAGGCGCTGGTGACGCGTTGGTATCTCGTGCTGCCGCTCGCGGCGCTCGTCTACATGCTGTTCGAGGGCTTTACGCCGCTCTATGCTGGCAGCATGGGCCTTGCGCTCACGGTGACACTGATCCTCGGCGCCAGCATCACGGCCGGCGCCTCCTCGATGGTCGTCCGCTCCATCTTCTGGATCGGACTTGCGCTCGTCGTCGGCGCGCTGTCGCGCGACGGTCTCCAGATCGTGCCGGTCGCGAGCGTCGTCGTCGGGCTGATCGTGATCACGGCGTTCGTGCGCGGCGGGTTCGCGGCCTTGCGCGAATGCCGCAATGCGCTGGCCGAGAGTGCGAAGTCGGCGATCACGGTGGGTATGGCCTGCGCCATCGTCGGCGTCATCATCGGCATGATGTCGCAGACCGGCGTCGGCACCATTTTTGGCAGCTGGGTGATCGGTCTCGGCGAGAAGAGCCTGTTCCTGGCGTTGATCATGACCATGCTGCTGTCGATCCTGCTCGGCACCGGCATTCCGACCATCCCGACCTACATCATCACCGCCGCGCTCGCCGCGCCGGCGCTGGCGAAGCTCGGCGTGCCCCTGATCGCGAGCCACATGTTCGCGTTCTATTACGGCATCATGGCCGACCTCTCGCCGCCGGTGGCACTCGCCGCATTGGCGGCGGCGCCGATCGCGAAGGAGAATCCGGACAAGATCGGCTGGGAGGCGATGCGTATCGCGCTAGCCGGCTACGTCATTCCGTTCATCTTCGTCTATTCGCCGGCGCTGATGCTGCAGGCCGGCGATCCCATGGCGGCCAAGCTCGGCTTCTATGGTGCGGTGGCGCTCGCGACCTTCAAGGCGCTGGTGGCGATCGGCCTGTTCGGCATGGTCGCGATCGGTTTTCTGTTCACGCGCATGACGCTGCTCGAACGCGTGCTCGCGCTCGGAGCCGCGCTCTGCCTGCTCGGTGACTTCGCCTTCAGCGACACCGCCGGCTTCGTGCTCTCCGCCGCGCTCTTGCTGTGGCAGTGGCGGCAGCGTCCGCCCGCCGTCGTCGAAGCCGCGTGAGCCTCTGCTTCGCAACAGCGGGTGGCGTGAAAGCGCTGGCGCTTTCCGCCTTCACGCTGGTGTGGACGCATTCGATCGCGAAGGTCGACTGGCAGGAGGACTGGCGCGTCACGCCTGCCGGCCTCGACCTGGTGCAGGCGCGGGTCAAAGGCACCGGGCCCGGCATGGAGCCGCCGCCCGAGGCGCGCCTCGTCGACGGCTGGTTTCAATGGCAGCCGCAGCGTGCACCGATGCAGGAGGTCGTGCTTGGCAATTCCGGCGCGGCCGGGGAATGGCGGTTATGCCATGATGGAAGCTGCCGGACTCTTTCGGAGATTGTCGGGCATCCCATCGGTGCTAACGTCACCACGATGAAGGTCTGTAACGATCCGTAGCTCGCCACGCCCGGGCTACAATTAACAACAACACGGGAGACACGCGATGGATCGGCTCAAGGGCAAGGTTGCGATGGTGGTGGGCGCCGGCTCGATCGGGCCCGGCTGGGGCAACGGCAAGGCGACCGCGGTGACCTTTGCGCGCGAGGGCGCGCAGGTGTTTTGCGTCGATCGCAACGGTGCCGCAGCCGAGGAGACCGCGAAGATCATCACGGGTGAGGGCGGCAATGCGACTGCCTTCACCGCGGACGTCTCGCGCGCGAGCGAGATCGAGGCGATGGTGGCGGCGTGCCTGAAAGCCTATGGCCGCATCGATGTGCTCGACAACAATGTCGGCATCGCCGAGATGGGCAGCGTGGTCGAGGTCGCCGAGGAGAGCTGGGACCGCGTCTTCACTGTCAACCTCAAGAGCGCCTATCTCGCCATGAAGCACATCGTCCCCGTGATGGTGAAGCAGGGCGGCGGCTCGATCATCAACATCTCCTCGATCGCCTCGATCCGGCATGTCGGGATTTCCTATGTCAGCTACAACGCCAGCAAGGCGGCAATGAACCAGCTGACGCGCTCCACCGCGATCGAGTTCGCGAAGAACCATGTGCGGGTGAATGCAATCCTGCCCGGCCTGATGAAGACGCCGATGGTGGAGCATTCCGCGGGTCTCGCGAACAGCTACGCCAAGGGCGACGTCGAAGCGATGTGGCGCGCGCGCGATGCGCAGGTGCCGATGGGGCACATGGGCGAGGCCTGGGACGTCGCCAATGCCGCGCTGTTCCTGGCGTCGGACGAGTCGAAATATGTGACGGGGATCGAGCTGGTGGTCGACGGCGGGATCACGTGCAAGGCGGGGGCGTAGCTCCAATTTCCTTCGTCGTCCCGGGACGCGCAAAGCGCGAACCCGGGACCCATAGCCACAGGACGAAGTTGCCGCGCGAGCTAGCAACTCCGAGTCTTCGCCAAACCACGTCCTGTGGCTATGGATCCCGGATCTGCGCTGCGCTTGTCCGGGACGACAGCGGTGACTACTGCGCCAGCGCCAGGATGCCTCCGGCAAACGAATGCCACGCCGCACTCTCGCTGATCGGCCAGTTCAGCACCTTCACCGCCAGCAGCGCGAGCGTACCGTAGATGTAGACCGGGTGCACGCGGCCATCGGTGCGCCAGTCGCGCACCATAGCGACGACGAGCAGGAGCGAAGCGACCACGGCCGGGGCGATCGTGACGGGCACCGGCGGCGGGCCGGGCGGTCCGGGAGGCGCGAGGAAGGTAATGAACCAGCGCGCGATCGCGGCGTCGAGGATCGAGACCGCGGCAAGCAGCATAAGGCGCTTGTGAATCTCGGGCTTTCGCGTGTTGATGATCGCGAGCACGAACACCACCGCGAAGAACGCGATGCCGCTCATCGGCACGATCGAGAAGCCGATGCCGGCATCCTTCTGCCCAAGTGCGGCGGCGTGCTGCATCACGTGCACCGAGGCGAGGAAGCCGAAGATCGTCATCGCGGTCGCAAGCGACACGCCGGCAATCCCGAGCGCGCGGTGATTGACCACGCGGCCCGACGCCGCGAGCCAGGTCTGGATCACGAAATAGAGAGACCAGGTGAAGAACAGGAGTCCGTGAAAATGAATCACCGGGCTCGCGGAAAACGTCCGCTGCGCGAGCGGTACGAAATAGGTCGGCGCGAAGCCGAGAAACGCGGTGGCCGCGCAGGCCAGTGCCATATTGAGATAAAAATATCGTGCAGGCGACGCATCACGCGCGCGTACACGACGGTCGTCGATCAAGGTCGTCATCTGGAATGAGTCTGGAGAGGCGGTGTTTGGTTCAAGCTCCTGACCACCTGGATAGGCCGGGACGCCGCTCAACGCTCGAGCGGAGTTTAACCGCCCGCGCTCAACTCTGCGCGATCGAGCTCTTCCTCGATCCGGTGAAACGCGTCGTCGCCGATCACTTCGGTATCGCGAAGGCCGAGGATCGATTTGCGCGCGGCCTCGATGGCGCGGCGGCGCAGCGGATCGGCGGGCAATTCGCCGCTGGCGATGCCGCCGTGCGGATCGTCGTCGGCCTGCATCAGGATGGCGCGGTATTCGAGCCGCAGGATTTCCGCCTCCTCCGACGGATCGTCCTCGATCGCATCGAGCGCGGCGCGATAGGCGACTGCGCGGGCGCGCGCGACCTCGATACCGACGGGATCGTCGTCCTTGAGGCCGAAGGCGAGAATCAGCGGCCGCAGCGTCAGGCCCTGGATGACCAGCGAGCCCAGCACCACCGCAAAGGCGATGAAGACGATGAAGTCGCGATAGGGGAAGCTTTCCGGCAGGGCGAAGGCGGTGGCGAGCGTGACGAGACCGCGCATGCCGCACCAGGAGATGATGAGGCCACCCTTCGGCGAGGCAACCTGCTTGGGATCCTTCGGATGATAGAGCCCGTGCGCGATCAGGACGCGCAGCGTCGCGCGGTAGAACGTGATCCAGGCAAGCCGCACCAGGACCACTGTGAGCAGGATCCAGGCGGCCGCCACGCAATATTCCCAGCGGACCTCCGCGTCGAGCCGCGTCCAGATCGGCCGCATCTGCATGCCGATCAGCATGAAGGCGAGCACGTTGAGCACGAACACCATCGTCTCCCAGACCGCATAGGACGGCACCCGCAACCGCGCCGGCATGCGCGCCCCCGCGGTGCGCGCGACGGTGATGGCGTAGACGACGATGGTGAGGATGCCGGAGAGGCCGAGATGCTCGGCTGCGATCCAGACCATGAAGGTGGTGGCGAACTGCACGATGATCGCGCTCGGCGCTTCCTTCACGCGTTCCAGGAACAGCGGGATGATGCGCCCGGCCAAAAGACCGGCGAGGACGCTGCCGACCAGCCCGAGTGCAATCGTCGGCGCGACCTCGCTCCATTTCAGATGCTCCATGACGACAGCGCCGACCGCGATGCGATAGATCAGAAGCGCGCTGGCGTCGTTGAGCAGGCTCTCGCCTTCCAGCACCTTCACCATGCGATAGGGCAGCTTGACCTGGCTCAGGATCGCGACCGCGGCCGCCGCATCCGGCGGGGCCACGATGGCGCCGAGCGCAATGGCGGCGGCCCAGGGCATGTCAGGCATCAGCCGGTGCGCGACGAAGGCCACGCCGACCGTGGTCAGGCCGACCGCGGCGACCACCAGGGTCGAGACCGGAACCCAGTTGTTGCGGAGATCGCGCAGCGAGGTGTCGAAGGCGGCATCCATCAGCACCGGTGCGACAAAAAGCGCCAATGCCAGGTCGGGTTCGAGCGTCCAGGACGGGCTGTTCGGCACGAACGCGATCAGCGCGCCGCCGATGGCGAGAAAGGTCGGGTAGGGGACCTTGATCCGCCGCGCCAGCGCCGATAATGCAACGGCGCCGAGCAGAAGCACGATGATCCATTCGAATGTCGACACGTTGATCCCCGAAACCGATTTTGGCTGTGCCACAAGCTAGCACCAATCCGGCCGTATGATGGATAGTGCACCCTCAAGGCAAGGCTCAAGCCAAGACCCAAGCCAAGACCCAGGCCAAGATTCAAGCCAAGACTTTCCGACTGCAGCTAGCATGCGTTCTCAAAATCTCATTCGATTGTCCGGTGCGGTGGCGCTCTTTGCGCTTTCGCTCGGGGCGGCCCGTGCCGCGACCGGCGGCGAGCCCGCCGCCGTCGTGCAGGTCGATGTCGCGCCGTGCCTCGCTGCTGCTGCCGCCGACGACATGGACAAGGCCGGCTCCGCCTGCGCCTCCGTCATCGACAACGAGAAGACGGCCAAGGCGGACCTGGTCAAGGCGCTGGTCGCGCGCGGCGCGCTTTATGCGCGGCATGACCAGGTCGACCGTGCGATCGCCGACGACAGCCGCGCTCTTCAACTCGATCCGACCCTGGCCGACCTCTTCAACGCCCGCGGCGAGCTCTGGCTGAAGAAGGGCGACAAGCCGAAGGCGGTGCAGGATTTCGGCGCCGCACTGAAGATTGATCCGAACCACGAGAAGGCCAAGGCCAATCACAAGGCGATGGCGCGCGAGCTCGAGCGGATCGGCGCGCAGATGGCTGTGGCCGGCAAGCCAAGCTTCAATTGCAAGAGTGCGGCCCGGGCGGTCGAGAAGGCGATCTGCGCCAACCGCGAGCTCGCCGATCTCGATCGGGAGATTTTTGCATCGAATGCCCGCGTGGTCCGGGAGGCGCGCAATCCTGCGGAAGCCAAGGCACTTCAGCGCGAGCAGGACGAATTCATTGCCCGCCGCAATGCTGGTTATGGGCGGGCCGGGTACGATCTGAAGAAGGCGATGCAGGAGCGGCTGCAGCGGATCAACGGGGTGGACGGGTATTGAGGGCTTCCTTCGCCTCTCCCCGCAAACCGGGCGAGGGAGTGCAGGCGCCCGTGCGTCCCTAACAGGCCCGAATTGAACCCATTCCTCGCCCGCCGCGACAATGGTGAACACCTGATGTCACGGAGTCTTCCCGATGTGCGGCACGCGTTCTTCCGCGCAAATGTTCCCGTTTGCCAAAATCCCGCTTCGCGCCTTCCTGCTCAGCGCCGCGATGAGCCTTATCCTCGCCGCCCCGGCCTCTGCTACCGTCGATTGCGTGATGGGCAGCAAGACTGCGCCCGCCGAACTGATCACGGCGTGCGGCGCCATCATCGACCAAACCACCAATTCGAGCTCCGACCGCGCCGCCGCGCTGCTGGTGCGCGCCGACGCCAATGCGCGAACCTCAGGCGGCCTCACGCAGGCGCTGCGGGATATCGACCGCGCCATCGCGTTGGACGGCAAGAACGCAAAGGCCTGGCGCCTGCGCGGCGACCTGCTGCGCGAGGCCGGCGGCGATCTCAACCGTGCCGCGGCTGATCTCAGCAAGGCCATCGAACTCGATCCGCAGGACGCGGAAGCCTACGAGCTGCGCGGCGTCGTCTACACCAATCAGCGCCGGCTCGACCGCGCGCTCGCCGATTACGATCAGGCGATCAAGCTGAAGCCGGATGATGCGCAGGCCTGGTCCGACCGCGGCGTGAACTATTATCTCGGTGGCGACAACGAGAAGGCGATCCGCGATCTCAGCGAGGCGCTGCGGCTCGATCCGAACCGGCCGCGCGCCTACACCAATCGCGGCGCGGCCTACAAGAAGCTCGGTCAGCTCGACAAGGCGGTCGCCGACGACGGCGAGGCGATCAAGCTCGATCCGAAGGTCCCCGAATATTACGACAATCGTGGCCTGGTGCTGGCCGCGATGGGTGAGTACGACAAGGCGATCGCCGACTACGACCAGGCGCTGCGGCTGGCGCCGCGGCCGAACTTCTTCACCAACCGCGGCGACTCTTACCAGCTCAAGGGCGAGCTTGGCGCGGCGCTCAGCGACTACGAGGCTGCGCTCAAGATCGATCCGAATTTCGCGCAGACCTTCAACAACCGCGCGGTGCTTTACAAGAAGATGGGCGAGCGCAAGAAGGCGCTGGCCGATTACGAGACGGCGCCGAGCCGCTGCGTCCGCTCGCGGCGAATTCCGGCAACGGCCCGTCGTTCGATTGCGCCACGGCGAAGCGCGAGGTCGAGAAGGTGATCTGCGCCGATCCGCAACTCGGCGTGCTCGATCGCCAGATCGCCGAGACCTATGAGCGCGTGCTGAAGGCCACGAAAGGCCGTTCGGCCGGCGACCTGCGCAAGACCCAGCGCGATTTCCTCGCCACGCGGAATACGAGCTTCGGCCGGCCCGGCTATGATCTGAGGAAGGTCATGCAGGAACGGTTGCAGCGGCTGAATGCGATGGAGAGTTGAGGCGCCTCTACGCGCACACTGCGTTCCCTCCCCCCTTGCGGGGGAGGGTTAGGGAGAGGGGTGGCCACAAACTCCAGACAGAGTTCGTGGCCACCCCTCTCTCCCGCTCTCCCCCGCAAGGGGGGAGAGGGCTCACCTTTGTCGTGGCTCCAGCTTGCTGCGATGGCCTTTCTTCCCTCCCTCCCAAAGACCCATCCTTTTCAGCTTGAACCGCGGCCCGTTCCCGGGAAAATACCTCTCAAACAACGCCGGCACTTGATCCCTGTCATGGCGGGACGCTCGTCCTGTCGGTCAAGTCAAGGCTAGGCGAAAGGGATGGGAGCGCGGGAATGAACGTCAAGGGAACGAGCCTCTATCACGAGGTCCATGCGCGCTCGCTGGCTGATCCCCAGGGCTTCTGGGCCGAGGCGGCCACGGAGATCGACTGGATCGAGCCGCCGAAGACGATCTTCGATGCCTCGCAGGGCGTCTACGGCCGCTGGTTCATGGGAGGCGTCGTCAACACCTGCTACAACGCGCTCGACCGCCATGTCGAACGCGGCCGCGCCGACCAGGTCGCGCTGATCCATGATTCGCCGCTGACGGGCTCGGTCACCAGGTTCACCTATGCCGAGCTATTGGGGGAGGTGCAGGCGCTCGCCGCCATCATGCAGGATTTTGGCGTCGCCAAGGGCGATCGCGTCATCCTCTATATGCCGATGGTGCCGGAGGCCGTCGTCGCGATGCTCGCCTGCGCGCGCATCGGCGCGGTGCACTCGGTGGTGTTCGGCGGCTTTGCCGCCAAGGAACTCGCCACCCGCATCGACGACGCTCAGCCGAAGCTCATTCTCTCCGCAAGCTGCGGCATCGAGCCCGGCCGGATCGTGCAGTACAAGCCGCTGCTCGACGAGGCGATCAAGCTTGCGAGCACGAAGCCGAAGGCCTGCATCGTACTGCAACGTTCCCAGCATATCTGCGACCTCACACCGGGCCGCGACTACGATTGGGAGAGCCTTCGCCGCAAGGCGATGAACGACGGCAAGAAGGCCCCTTGCGTGCCTGTCGCCGCCACCGATCCGCTCTACATCCTCTACACCTCAGGCACGACCGGCATCCCCAAGGGCGTGGTGCGCGACAATGGCGGCCATCTCGTCGCGGTCAAATGGTCGATGTTCAATCTCTATGGCGTCAAGCCGGGCGAGGTCTGGTGGTGTGGCTCCGACATCGGCTGGGTGGTCGGCCACAGCTACATCATCTATGGCCCGCTGCTGCATGGTGCGACGTCGATCATGTACGAGGGCAAGCCAATCGGCACGCCCGATGCCGGCGCGTTCTGGCGCGTCATCAGCGAGCACAAGGCGGTCGCCTTCTTCACCGCACCGACGGCGTTCCGCGCGATCCGCAAGGAGGATCCGGAAGGCAAGTTCATCCGGCAATACGACCTGTCGCAATTCCGCACGCTGTTCCTCGCCGGCGAGCGCGCCGATCCGCCGACGGTGGAATGGGCGGAGCAGCAGTTGAAGGTGCCGGTGATCGACCATTGGTGGCAGACCGAGACGGGCTGGTGCATCGCCGGCAATCCGGTCGGTCTCGGCATGCTGCCGGTGAAGCATGGCTCGCCGACGGTGCCGATGCCGGGCTACCAGGTCGACGTCGTCGACGAAGCCGCAAAGCCCGTCGGCCCCAACACCATGGGCTCGATCGTCATCAAGCTGCCGATGCCGCCGGGTTGCCTGCCGACGTTGTGGAATCAGGACGCGCGCTTCAAGGACGCCTACCTCACTGAATTCCCCGGCTACTACAAAACCTCGGACGCCGGCTACAAGGATGAGGACGGCTATGTCTTCGTGATGGGCCGCACCGACGACATCATCAACGTCGCCGGCCACAGGCTCTCCACCGGCGGCATGGAGGAGATTTTGGCCTCGCATCCGGACGTCGCCGAATGCGCCGTGCTCGGCGTCAAGGACGCGATCAAGGGCGAGGTGCCCTGCGGCTTCCTGGTGCTCAAGGCCGGCGTGAAGCGCGCGCCTGCGGAGATCGAAAAGGAGATCGTCGCGCTGGTGCGCGACAGGCTCGGCCCCGTCGCCGCCTTCAAGCTCGCCATCACCGTCGGCCGCCTGCCGAAGACGCGCTCGGGGAAGATCCTGCGCGGCACCATCAAGAAGATCGCCGATGGCGAAGCCTGGACCATGCCGGCCACGATCGAGGATCCCAAGGTGCTGGACGAGATCGGCGAGGCGCTGAAGGGCAGGGTGTGAGGCGATCTCCGCTGTCATCACCCGCGAAAGCGGGTGATCCAGTACGCCGCGGCCGGAGTTGTGTGACCCAATGACCGCCGCGGAGTACTGGATTCCCCGCCTGCCGCCTACGCTAAAGCTTCGGCGCCCCTGGACCTCAACCCCGGCGAAGCCTTGGCGTAGCCGGGTCGCGGGGAATGACAGCGCGTGGAGAACGACGCCCAGGGACTTACAATCTCCTCATTCCGGGCTAAACAGGGCCGGCCAACAGGGGACCTCGTATGCCACTCGCCACCGCGCCGCGCCTGCTTGTCGCCGTGCTGCTCGCCATCGCTGTCTCCGCCTGCTCCGCGCGCTACCAGACGCCGGTGGCGGTGGGCGGTGACGATGACGACGCGGTCTGTCAGAGTCGCGGCTATGCGCAGGGCTCGCCCGAATACGTGGCATGCCGCAAGGACCGCGACGTCCAGCGCAACGCTGCCACCGCCCGGTCCGACCGCCGTCAGCGCGATCTCGGCGAGTACATGCTGAACCATCCCGAGCGGCCGTGACATCGGCTACGGAATTATCCTGCGCATTCATTCGCGTTTCTCGTGACACATCGGCAACGCCACAACCAAATCGTGTCGCGTCAGTCCTGATTTGATCGGCGTCAAATCCATCACCATCCCCTTTCTGCTCTGACGCTGATGTCGCGCAACGACGCGCGAGAGATGGCTGAAGGGGAATGCAATGAACGGAACGACAAAAAACCTGGCGCGGCTTGCGACGGTTGGCGCGATGCTCGTGGGGACTTTTGGCTCGGTGCAGGCGGCCGATCTGCCTGTCTATAAGAAGGCACCGCCGCCGGTAGAAGCGTTCAATCCGTGGATGGTGCGTCTGCGCGTGCTCGGCGTGTTGCCGGATGCCGGTGGCTCAACCGTCAATGTCGCAGGCGTGCCGTCGCTGTCGTCGCCGAATTCCGGGCTCTCGATCAGCGACCAGGTCGTGCCCGAGCTCGACATCAGCTATTTCTTCACCAAGAACATCGCGGCCGAGCTGATCCTCGGCGTGACCAGGCACTCGATCAGCGGCAACGGCTCGCTCGCGAACCTGCCGATCGGCAAGACCACGCTGCTGCCGCCGACGCTGACCTTGCAATATCACTTCGACAATTTCGGCGCGTTCAAGCCGTATATCAGCGCCGGCGTGAACTACACCGTGTTCTTCAACAATTCGGCTGCCAATGCGCCAGCCGCCATCGTCGGTCCGCCCGCGATCGTTGCCACCACCACCAGCGTGCACGTCAGCAACGCCTGGGGCGGCGCCGTGCAGTTCGGCTTTGACTACATGCTCGACCGGCACTGGGGTCTCAACGTCGACGTCAAGAAGCTCTGGCTGCGGCCGGATTACTCAGCGACCGTCAGCGGCCTGCCGGTCACAGGCACCGCGCATATCGATCCGTGGCTGGTCGGTGGTGGTGTGACGTACAAGTTTTGACGCGTTGTTTGAAGACGAGCTGTGGCCGCGGTTGACCCTGCGCTCCCTCCCCCCTTGCGGGGGAGGGCGGGGGAGAGGGGCAGCCCAGCAAAAGGCGCGAGAGAGCTTCGCCAGACGCTTTGAATTGATGGAGGAAGTCCCCGTGGGGCAACCCCTCTCCCTAACCCTCCCCCGCAAGGGGGGAGGGGACTGCAGCTTGCGTGTGGCTGCATCTGTGCCGATCGCGAGGGTCTCCGCAAAACAAAAACGCGGCAGGTTTCCCTGCCGCGTTCGAATTGCGTTCGATCGTAACCGGGAGCGGAGCCTTACTCCTCCTCCTCGTCCTGCTTCTTGCCGCCGAGCGTCTTCAGCTTGGCGAACACGGCGTCGACGTTGAGATCGTCGTTCGATCGCTCCGCCGGCTCGAACTCGTCCTTCTTGGTGGTCTCGGAGGCCGGCAGCAGGGTGGCGCCGCCATAGGCTGTGTCGATCGGCTTTTCCTTCGCCGCGCGCGCCACTTCGAAATCGAGCTCGATCTGCGAGCAAAGGCCAAGGGTCACCGGGTCGATCGGGGTCAGCTGGGAGGTGTTCCAGTGGGTGCGGTCGCGAACGCTGGCGATGGTGCTCTTGGTGGTGCCGACCAGGCGCATGATCTGGGCGTCCTTGAGCTCTGGATGGCTGCGCAGCAGCCAGAGGATGGCGCTCGGGCGCTCGTGGCGGCGGGAGACCGGGGTGTAGCGCGGGCCCTTGCGCTTGGGCTGGGGCGGCAGCACGACCTTGCTCTCCTGAAGGCGGAGCCGGTAATCCGGGTTCTTCTCGCCCTTTTCGATCTCCTCGCGGGTCAGCTGGCCGTTGGAGAGGGGGTCCATGCCCTTGATGCCCTGGGCAGCGTCGCCGTCGGCGATCGCGCGCACCTCGAGGGGATGCATCTTGGTGAAATCGGCGACCTGGTCGAAGGTCAGCGCGGTGTTGTCGAGCAGCCAGACGGCGGTCGCCTTGGGCATCAGAGGTGCGTTGCTCATGGCAAATCTCCTTTGTGCTTCGCCCACCCCTCTGGAGGCGAAACCGGTGGTCATCAGCGATGACAGGGAATTCGCGCTATATAAGCCCGGAGGGGCTAGCCACGCAATGGTTCTGCTATAGATAGTGCCTTGACAGAGCCCGAAAGGGGGCCCAATTCCCTTGGAAGCGCCTGTAAAGTCCTAGCAGACCCATTAAAGCCCAATTCCATCCATTGACCGCCCCCGCCAGAAGGCGAAACGGGTGATTCGGTCCCGAGATCGCTCAATGTCAGCCAAACCAGACCTCAAGATCGTGCTTTGTTCTCCCCGCGGCTTCTGCGCCGGGGTGGTCCGGGCGATCGACACCGTGGAACGGGCGCTCGATAAATACGGCGCCCCCGTCTATGTTCGCCATGAGATTGTGCACAACAAATACGTCGTCGACGGGTTGAAGAAGAAGGGCGCGATCTTCGTCGAAGAGCTCGCCGAAATCCCGGAAAACACCACCGCGCCGGTGGTGTTCTCGGCCCATGGCGTGCCGAAATCGGTGCCGGCCGACGCCACCTCCCGCAATTTGTTCTCGCTGGATGCGACCTGCCCGCTGGTGACCAAGGTGCACCGCGAGGCCGCGATCCACTTCAAGCGTGGCCGCGAGATCTTCCTGATCGGCCACTCCCACCACCCCGAAGTGGTCGGCACGCTCGGCCAGCTTCCGGTCGGCGCCGTAACCCTGATCGAGACCGCCGAGGACGCCAAGACCATCGTCCCGAAGAACCCCGACAACATCGCCTTCGTGACGCAGACCACGCTGTCGATCGACGACACCGCGGAGATCGTGGCGCTGCTCAAGGAGCGTTTCCCGAACATCAACGGCCCGCACAAGGAAGACATCTGCTACGCCACCACCAACCGCCAGCTCGCGGTGAAGAAGGTGGCGCCGGTGGTCGACGCCCTGATCGTGGTCGGTGCGCCGAACTCGTCGAATTCGCAGCGCCTGCGTGAGGTCGCTGAGCGCGAAGGCTGCGGGATCGCGGTACTGGCGCAGCGCGCCACCGACATCGACTGGACCAGGTTTGGCAACATCAAGAGCCTCGGCATCACCGCGGGCGCGTCCGCGCCGGAAGTGATCGTCGAGGAGATCATGGATGCGTTCGCCGAGCGCTACACGCTGCATGTGGAGACGGTCTCGGCCGCGGAAGAGAACGAGTTCTTCCCGCTGCCGCGCCAGGTGCGCCCCGAAGCCGCCGCCGAGTAGACTTTTATGGCGGTCTACACCGACGTTGCCGCCGACGAGCTTGCGGATTTCCTGAAGCAATACGATCTCGGCGAATTGCTCTCCTACAAGGGCATCGCCGAGGGCGTCGAAAACACCAACTTCCTGCTGCACACCAGCAAGGGCTCGTTCATCCTCACGCTCTATGAGAAGCGCGTGGCGAAGACCGACCTGCCGTTCTTTCTCGCGCTGATGACGCATCTCGCTGAGCACGGCGTCACCTGCCCGCTGCCGGTGAAGGCCGGGGACGGCGAGGCGTTGCGCGAGCTGTCGGGCCGGCCGGCCGCGATCATCACCTTTCTCGAAGGCGTCTGGCCGCGCAAGCCGAACGTGGCCCATTGCGCCGGCGTCGGCGAGGGGCTGGCCAGGATGCATCTGGCCGGCGCCAATTTTGCGATCAAGCGTGGCAATGCGCTGTCGGTCTCCGGCTGGCGGCCGCTGTTCGACGCGGCGGCAAGCCGCGCCGACGAGGTCCAGCCGGGCCTGCATGCGTTTCTCGCCGCCGAGCTCGACTATCTCTCGAGCGGGGTCTGGCCGAGCAATCTGCCGGAGGGCGTGATCCACGCCGATCTCTTCAACGACAACGTCTTCTTCCTCGGCGACAAGCTCTCCGGCATCATCGACTTCACCTTCGCCTGCAACGACATGCTGGCCTATGACGTCGCGATCTGCCTGAATGCCTGGTGTTTCGAGCCGGACCATTCGTTCAACGTCACCAAGGCGCGCGCCTTCCTCAATGCCTATCGCCGGGTGCGAAAACTCTCCGAGGCGGAAGAAGCCGCGCTGCCGCTGCTCGCGCGCGGCGCCGCGATCCGCTTCCTGCTGACGCGGCTGGTCGACTGGCTCAACGTGCCTCCGGGGGCGCTGGTCAAGCCCAAGGATCCGCTGGAATATTTTCGCAAGCTGCGCTTCCACCAGAGCGTTTCCAGCGTGCGCGACTACGGGCTGATGCCGTCAGGACTGGTCGCGTGAGCGAGCTTCCCCTCGTCACGATCTATACCGACGGCGCCTGCTCGGGAAATCCCGGGCCCGGCGGCTGGGGCGCGATCCTGAAGTTCGGCGACAAGGAAAAAGAGCTGAACGGCGGCGAATGCCACACCACCAACAACCAGATGGAATTGATGGCGGCGATCTCCGCGCTCGAAGCGCTGAAGAAGCCGTGCACCGTCGATCTCTACACCGACAGCCAGTATGTGCGGCAGGGCATCACCGGCTGGATCCACGGCTGGAAGCGCAACGGCTGGCGCACCGCCGACAAGAAGCCGGTGAAGAATGTCGAGCTATGGCAGCGCCTCGATGCGGCGCTGAAGCAGCACGAGGTCCGCTGGCACTGGGTCAAGGGCCACGCCGGGCACCCGGAGAACGAGCGCGCGGATCAACTGGCGCGCGACGGGATCGTGAAGGCGCGGTTGCAGCAGCGGGTGGCGGAGTAGGCGACGCGCTGTCGGCGGCGTCGCCCGGTTTCGTAGGGTGGGCAAAGCGAAGCGTGCCCACGGCTTTTTCTCAATCGAGGAAAGATGGTGGGCACGGCGCTGACGCGCCTTTGCCCACCCTACGGGACTTCCTGCTTGGAAGGAGCCGGGGCCTAAAGCTTACAGCTGCCCCAGCAGCGTATCGCCACCGGAGACCTCGACCTTGCCGGGCATCGCTTCGAGGTTCAGCTTCTTCACCACGCCGTCCTCGACCAGCATCGAATAGCGCTTGGAGCGGATGCCGAGGCCGTTGCCGGAGGCGTCCAGCTCCATGCCGATCGCCTTGGCGAAGTCGGCATTGCCGTCGGCGAGGAAGATGGCCTCGTCGCGCTGGTCAGTATCGCGCTTCCAGGCGTTCATGACGAAAGCGTCGTTGACGGAGACGATGGCGATGGTGTCGACGCCCTTGTCCTTCATGGCATAGGCGTTGAGGAAGATGCTCGGCAGATGCATCTTGTGGCAGGTGCCGGTGTAGGCGCCGGGCACTGCGAACAGCGCCACTTTCTTGCCCTTGAAGATGTCGTCGGTGGTCTTCACCTGCGGACCCTCGGCCGTCATCACGCGGAATTTCGCCTCGGGCAGCTTGTCGCCAGTCTGGATCGCCATCGTCAGTCTCCCTGAAAATCGGTCCCGCTTTTTAGACCGTGCGGCGGCGCTGCACAACATTGGCGGCGAGGGTCGTGGTTCTTCACCGTTATGTCATCAGCCGGCAAAACCGCCGGCGTCGAGGAAGGCCTGTTCTTCCTCGGTGGTGGCGCGGTCGAGCAGGCGGTTGCGGTGGGGAAAGCGGCCGAACCGCTGGATGATGTCGGCGTGCTCCCGCGCGTATTTCAGGTTCTCGGCATTGTCTGTGTTCTGAAACAGCGCGACGCAATGTAACTGGTCGGGCAGGTGCTCGGAATGCATGAAGGGCAGATAGAGGAATTCGAGCAGGATGGGATCGATCCTGCGATCGACGCCCCGATCGATTGCGCGGCGGGCGACGTCGCGCGCCGGCGCGTCGCTGGCAAAGGCTTCCGGCGTGCCGCGAAACATGTTGCGGGGAAACTGGTCGAGCGCGATGATGAGCGCGAGCGCGCCCTCGTCGCTTTCTTCCCAGGAGGCCAGCTCGCCGGCGGTCGCCCGCTTCCATAGCGGAAGAAAGCGACGCCCGACCTCCGCGTCGAAAGCGTCGCTGCGCTTGTACCAGCGCTCGCGGCCGGCCTCGCGCCAGAAGGCGAGAATGCCTGATGGCGTGATGTCGCCGACGTCAGTCATGAACCCAAGGCGCGGCTTACGCCGCCTCCGCCTTCTTCTCGTCGCGGAGCTGCCGGCGCAGGATCTTGCCGACATTGGTCTTCGGCAGGTCGGTGCGGAATTCGATGTGCTTGGGCACCTTGTAGCCGGTGAGCTGCTCCTGACAGAACTTGATCACGGCTTCCGCGGTGAGGTTGGGATCCTTCTTCACCACGAACGCCTTCACCGCCTCGCCCGACTTGGAATCGGGGATGCCGATCACGGCGCATTCGAGCACGCCCGGATTGCTCGCGATCACTTCCTCGATCTCGTTCGGATAGACGTTGAAGCCCGAGACCAGGATCATGTCCTTCTTGCGGTCGACGATCTTGGTGTAGCCCTTCTCGTCCATCACGCCGATGTCGCCGGTGCGGAAATAGCCGTCGGCGGTCATCACCTTGTCGGTCTCTTCCGGCCTGTTCCAGTAGCCCGACATCACCTGCGGGCCCTTGGCGCAGATCTCGCCGGGCTGGCCGAGCGGGACTTCGTTGCCGTCGTCGTCGCGGATCGAGATCCAGGTCGAAGGCACGGGGATGCCGATCGATCCCGAGAACTCGGTCGTGGTCGCGGGATTGCAGGTCAGTGTCGGCGAGGTCTCCGAGAGGCCGTAGCCTTCGGCGATGAAGCAGCCGGTCACGGCCTTCCACTGCTCGGCGACGGGGCGCTGCACCGCCATGCCGCCGCCGTTCGAGATCTTCAGCTTGGAGAAGTCGAGCTTCTTGAAGTCGGGATGGTGCATCAACCCGTTGTAGAGCGTGTTCACGGCCGGGAAGCTGTTGACCTGGTACTTCGCCAGCTCCTTGACGAAGCCCGCGATGTCGCGCGGATTGGGGATCAGCAGATTGCAGCCGCCGGCGCGCACCGCGAGCAGGTAGCAGGCCGTCAGCGCGAAGATGTGATAGAGCGGCAGCGCGCAGACGATCATCAGCTGATCGACATGCGGCGGCGCGGCGAGTGCCGGCTGGAGCCAGGCGTCGTTCTGCAGCACGTTGGCGACGATGTTGCGGTGGAGCAGGGTGGCGCCCTTGGAGACGCCGGTGGTGCCGCCGGTATATTGCAGGAAGGCGACGTCGCCCGGCGACAGCTTCGGCTTGTTGAACGTCAGGCTGCGGCCGGCCGATACCGCGTCGTTGAAGGACACCGCGCCTGGCAGCGACCAGGCCGGCACCATCTTCTTGACGCGGCGGACGACGACGTTGACGATCATGCCCTTGAAGCCGAGCAGGTCGCCCATGCTGCCGACGATGACATGCTTGACTTGCGTCTTCGCGATCACCTGCTCGACCGTGTGGGCGAAATTCTCCAGCACGATGATGGCTTCGGCGCCGGAATCCTTGAGCTGATGCTCGAGCTCGCGCGGCGTGTAGAGCGGGTTGACGTTGACCACCGCGAAACCGGCGCGCAGCACGGCAGCGGTCGCGACCGGATATTGCAGCACGTTCGGCATCATGATCGCGACGCGGGCGCCACGTTGCAGGCCACGGCCCTGTAAATAGGAGGCGAGCGCCAGCGACATCTGGTCGAGGTCGCGATAGCTGATCGCCTTGTCCATGCAGATGAATGCCTTGCGGTCGGCGAACTTGGCGAAGCTCTCCTCCAGAAGGTCGACCAGCGATGCGTATTGGGTCGGCTCGATATCAGCAGGGACGCCGGGCGGATATTGCTTGAGCCAGATGCGCTCCATGGAAAACTCCCCTCAATTTACCAGAGCCCGTTGTGTCTCGGGCTTGCCTCATTGCGGCCAGTATCGAGCCTGCCGGAACGGGTGGCAAGCCGGTCGAGGCTTAGGACAAAGGTCAGGGAGTGGCTACTGGAATTGTCGCAAGCCGCTCTGCCGCAGGTGCGAAGCGCGGGCGCGGCTTGCGATGGGTGCCGTTAACTGTTGTTGGCCGGCTTGGCGGCGGGCTTGGTCGCGGCCTTGGGCTTGGCGGGCTTGGCCGCCTGATCGCCGCCTGCCGCAGGCTTCTCGGCGGGTTTCGCCGCCGCATCGTGCTTGGCCGCGGCATGCTTGGTCCCGGCCGGCTTCGCAGCGGACTTGGTATCGCTCTTGGCGTCAGGCTTGGCGGCAGCCGGCTTTGCCGCCGCCGTCTTGGCATCCTTCGGCTTGTCGGCTGGCTTGTCGGTCGCGTCGGGCTTCCTGGCGACGCGCGACTTCTTGCCACGCGGCTTTGGCGTGGCCTGCTGGTCGGCATCGGCCGCGACCGCCGCGATCAGGGCAGTGCCGGTGCGGGTCGGGCCGGTATAGACCAGCACGGGCTCGGCCGCCGCGGGCGCCGTGGCCATCAGCTCGGAGGCCTTCATCAGGGGCGGCTGAAGGCCCGCGGTGAAGAAGGTCACCTGGGCTTCGCCGCCGGTGGCGGAGGCCGATCCGGACGTGCCGCCATTGGTGGCGATCAGCGCGTCGTCATCGTCGCTGGCCGGCCGCTTGCGATGACCGCCGCACATGTCCTCGCGCAGGTTCGGCGGCGAGGCGTCGACCGGCACCAGCCTGTCGACGGTGCCGAGCGAGGGGCGGAGCCAGGTAAGATTGTCCTGGCTGAAGCCGCGCTCGAGCAGCTGCGCCGCCTTCACCGCACGCGCAGTGCCGGAGTTGGCGCCGAGCACGACGGCGATCAGCCGGCGGCCGTTGCGCGTGGCCGACGCCACGAGATTGTAGCCGGAGGCGCAGATGAAGCCGGTCTTGAAACCGTCGGCCCCGGGGTAGCGGCCGATCAGCTTGTTGAAATTGCCGGTGACGCGCTTGCCGAAGCGGATTGCCGGGATGTGTACGAAATATTCGTATTCCGGCAGGTCGCGCAGGAACGAGCGCGCGAGAATGCCGAGGTCGCGCGCGGACGTGATCTGGCCGTCAGCGGGCAGGCCGTTCGGATTGACGTAGCTCGTCTGCGTCATGCCGAGCTTCTGCGCGGTGTCGTTCATCATCGCCGAGAAGCCGTCGATCGAGCCGCCGACGCCTTCGGCGAGCACCACGGCCATGTCGTTCGCCGACTTCACCATCATCATCTTCAGCGCGTTGTCGACGGTGAGCTGCGTTCCCGGACGGAACCCCATCTTCGACGGCGATTGCGAAGCCGCCGTCGGCGACACCGTGATCAGCGTGTCGAGCGTGAGCCTGCCGTCCTTCACCGCCTTCAGCGTCACGTAGGCCGTCATGATTTTGGTGACGGAGGCCGGATACCACGGGATGGTCGCGTTCTCGGCCTGCAGCACCTTGCCGCTGTCGGCTTCGATCAGCAGCAGTGCTTCGGCGCTGGCCGTGCGCGGCGCAAGCAGCACCGCGGATGCGAGGGCCGCGGCGAACAGGTTGAACAGGGACTTGCGAAGCAGCGGGCGAAGGGCGTGCACTATCCGATTCCGGTCCTTGGAGACCCGCCGGTTCCGGTCGGCTCTCGTGATCTGATGTTCGGTTCTGAAATCCGGCGCCGCCGCTTGCGGCGTCGCAAACCTATACCGGCTTGTGCGTCGAGAATAGGGGCTTCGGCCGGGTATTCCGTGATGAAATAGGCCGAATTTCGACGATGCTATGGGGACTTGACCGCAGTCGCCGCAGCCTCAGCGGCCGTCACGCTGGCCCGTGCATTTTCCTGAACCATGAACTGGGCCCTGGCGAGCTCGGCAAAATGGCCGCCTTTGGCCACGAGTTCATCGAAAGTTCCGCTTTCGATCACGCGGCCGTTCTCGAACACCAGGATCCGCGTGGCGTTGCGGATGGTGGAGAGACGGTGGGCGATCACGAACGTGGTACGTCCCTTCATCACTTCGTCGAGAGCGGCGTTCACCTTGGCCTCGGTGACGGCGTCGAGCGCGCTGGTGGCCTCGTCCAGGATCAGGATCGGCGGATCCTTCAGCAGCGCGCGGGCGATCGACAGCCGCTGGCGCTCGCCGCCGGAGAGCATGCGGCCGCGCTCGCCGGCGTTGGTCTCGAAGCCGCCGCTGCGCTCGATGAATTCGAGCGCCTGCGCGCGCTCCGCGGCCTTGCGCATCTCCGCTTCGGTCGCATCCGGCTTGCCGACGTGCAAATTCTCCGCGATCGAGCGGTTGAACAGCAGCGCCTCCTGGAACACCACGCCGATGTTCCGGCGCAGCGACGTCAGCGTCACGCCGCGGACGTCCATGCCGTCGATCCTGATGAAGCCGGACTGCGGATCGAAGGCGCGATGCAGAAGCGCGATCGCGGTCGACTTGCCGGCGCCGGTCGCACCGACCAGCGCGATGGTCTGGCCGGGCAGCGCGGTGAAGGAGAGGTCCTCGACCGCCGGCCGCTTGCCGTCATAGGAGAAGGTGACGTCGTTGAATTCGACGAGGCCGGAGAGCCGCCCCGCATCGATCGCGTCGGGGCGGTCGTGGACTGTGGGCACGGCGTCGAGCACGTTGAAGAACTCGCGCAGCCGCGGGGCTTCCATGAACACGTTGTTGATGAAGCTCACGACCTGCTCGAGCTTCTGGATCAGCATCGTCGCGAAGCTCACGAACATCACGATCTCGCCGACGGAGGTCAGCCCCTGGTCGTGCAGCGCGATGCCGAGCGTGAAGATCGCGAGCACCGTGATGGTGGTGGAGGCGCGCGTGATGACGGTGACGAGCGCCCACCACGACAGCACCGGCATCTGCGCCGCGAGCAGGTCATCAGCGACGGAGCGCAAGCCCTTCACCTCGGATTCGACGCGCACAAAACTCTGCACCAGCGCGACGTTGCCGAGCGCGTCGGAGGCGCGCGCGGAGAGCTCGCTGTAGTGCTCCTCGACCTGCATCTGCATGCCGAAGGTTCGGCGCACGACGAAGGTCGTCAGCGCGGTGAAGACGACGCAGAGCACGAACAGCAGGACCGCGAGCCGCCAGTTCAGGTAGAGCGACAATGGCAGCAGCACCACGACCGACAGGATCGCGGCAAAGTGCTCGCGGAAGAAGCCGAGCCACAACCGCCACAGCGCATCGGTGCCGTTGAGCATCACCTTCATGAGCCGGCCCGAATGGGTGCCTGAGTGGAAGGTCAGCGGCAGTTGCAGAATATGCTCGAAATAGTCGGTCAGCACCGCTTGGCGCTGGCGGTGGGAGAGCCGGTCGGCTTGCAAAGCCACGATCGCGCTGCAGCCGATGGTGAACAGCCCGAACGCCACCCAGGCCAGCAGGAACGGCCAGGCCGAATTCGACCCGGCGACCGACTTGCCGGAGAGCACGTCGACGATCCGGCCGAACAGCACGGGTTCCGCGAACTGCGAGGCGGCGAGCAGCAGATTGGCGAACGCCAGCAGCCAGCCCAGCCGCGCCTCCTTGCCGAGCAGCTCGAGAACGCGGGTGTAGAGGCTGAAAATGGACATGCGGGCGAGGAACTCAGGCGGATCGAACGAGGTGAGTCCACATTCTAATCAGGGATCGCCCGCGAGATACAGCGGAAGCTGCGGGTTTTGCTCAGTTGATCAGTCGTCCCGCGACCGGCGGCAGGAACCGGTCGTCGAAGATATCGCCGGCCGCCGGCCGTTTGCGAAATTTGAAATCCTGCGCGATCTGGTCGATCGAGCGGTCCAGGCGCGCCGGGTCGATGCCGCCGAGGCCGTTGCGCTTGACCTCGTCCGTCAGGATGTTGTCGATGAGCACGCTGCGCAGGCGTTCCCGCTCGAGGTCGCGGTCGCCGTCGTCGATCCGGCTCGTGGCTTCGTCCGCCGCACGGGCCGGCTCTTTGATGGTCGCGTTGACGCCGGCGATCAATGCGCGGACGAAGCCCTTCACGGCGTCGGGCTTCGCGGCGGCGAAAGCGGGGTTGGCCACAACGGCGAAGCCGTAGGCCTCGCAGCCATAGTCGGCATAGCGGAGTACCACGAGATCGCCACCGGGCACGCCGCGGTCGCGCAGGTTCACCGCCGAGAGATAGCTGAAGCCGGCGACGGCATCGACCTGGCCCGCGGAGAGGAGCGGCTCGCGGACCGCGGCGCTGATCTTGTGGAATTTCACTTGCGACGCGTTGATGCCGTTCTGCTGCGCCAGCGCCGGCCACAGCCGCATCGACAGATCGCCGTCGGCGACGCCGACGGTCTTGCCGTCGAGGTCGGGCAGCAAGTGAATGCCGCGGCTCCTGCGCGCGACGATCGCGTAAGGCGCGCGATTGAACAACACGAACACGGCTTTGACCGGCGCCGCATCGTCCTTGTCGCGAAAGCGGATCAGCTCGTTGATGTCGACGAGCGCGAGCTCGCTGTCGCCCTTGGCGACGCGCGCGAGCGCCTCCGGCGATCCGGTGGCGCTCTTGAAGGACACGTTGAGACGCTCGGCGCCGAAATTGCCGTCCTTCGCGGCAAGGAAGAACGGCGCCATGCTCGCATCGACAGGACGATCGAATGTGAAGTGGATCGCGGTGGACGGCGCAGCAGTCTCGGCCGCGCTGACGTCGCGCGCAGCCAGCGCGGCGAGCGAGATTGCAATGGCCAGCAGGCCGCGAAGGGCGATCGTCTTGAATGCAAACATCAGTGGCGCCGGTCCCGCATTGTTGTGGTTTCGTGACGCTCGCAGCGCCGGCCAGCGACGAGCCTGCGCGCGCCAACATGAACGGCGGATGAGCGGGGGTTGCGTGATCATGACGCAACCCCGTTCAGCTTCTGTTGGGGTTCCGGAACCCAACATGGGCTGCGGGTGTTTGAAAGACATGAGCCTGTCGTCAGGCACCATTCGAGGTCCCAAGGAGGGTCCAGGACATGTTTGACCGATTTTCGAGATTTGCCGGCCGCAAGGCCGTCTTTGCCACCGCCGCGGTGCTGGCGCTGACCGCGGTCGCCCCGACCGCCTCATACGCAGGCGGCCGCCACTGGCATGGCGGTGGCGGCGGTGCTGCGGCTGCCGCGGCCTTTGCCGGCATCATCGGCACCGGCCTTGCGATCGCTGCGACCCGTGACGCCTACGCTTATGATTACGGTCCGGGTCCGGGTTATGGCTATTACGGCGGCCCTGCCTATTACAGTGGCCCCGCCTACGGTCCTTACTACGGCCCGGGCCCGAACTACCAATATCAGCGCTATGGCGGCACGGCTCCGTCGGAGCTCTGTGGCCAGGGCTACATGCAGAACTGCTACTAGCCTTGGCTACCAAGTCCTTGGCTACCAAGTCTTGACCACAACGGGCCGTCGCGCTTGCCGCGGCGGCCTGTTTTTCGCTTTTAACCCTGCGCGTTAACGCGCTCGCCATTGGTTTAGGGTAGTTTTGAGTACCATGAGTGATTCGCTTGAGCGGCTATATCTGGCTGTGCTCGCGGCCAAGGATCTTGATCCGGCAACATCGCGTACCGCCCGGCTGTTTCAGCGTGGGCCATCCAAAATGGCGAAGAAACTGGCCGAAGAAGCCATTGAGGTCGTCATCGACGCGGTCAATGGCGATAGCGAGGCCGTGATCCGGGAAAGCGCCGACCTGCTCTACAATCTCACGGTGCTCTGGGCCTCGGCCGGCGTGCGCCCGGAGGATGTCTGGCGCGAGATGGCGCGGCGGGAAGACATGCTCGGCATTGCCGAGAAGCTGCCGAAGTCGCCGATGAAGCTGCCCAAAGTCGCGTCACCGCGCGTTGCCGCCAGGCGGCCAATTGTCGCGCTGGAAGGGCGCGTCTCGCGCAAGCGCCACTAAAGCGCGGTGAAACCGGAGCAAAGCGTCATCGCGCTTTAGGTTGTTGTTTGCGCGCGATCTTTCGGAAAACCGCGACACACTGTTCCGGATCACGCCAAATCGTCACAAAACTCGCGATGGACAAATCCGTCCCATGGTGCTTCATCGCGGCGCCATGCTGAAACGTATCTACGACTGGTGCATCGACGCCGCCCACAAGCCCTACGCGCTCTGGATCATGGGAGCCGTGGCTTTCGCAGAAAGCTCCTTCTTTCCGGTCCCGCCGGATGTGATGCTGATCCCGATGTCGCTGGCGCGCCCGCAGCGCGCCTGGCTCTACGCCGCGGTCTGCACCGCGACCTCGGTGGTGGGCGGTCTGCTGGGCTACGCCATCGGTGCGCTGCTGTTTGACTCGGTCGGCCATTGGCTGATCCAGGTCTATGGTCTCGGCGACAAGGTCGATGCCTTCCGCGCCTCCTATGCGGAATGGGGCGCGGTGATCATCCTGCTCAAGGGCCTGACACCGATCCCCTACAAGCTCGTCACCATCACCTCGGGCTTTGCCGGTTACAATATCGGCCTGTTCATCCTGTGCTCGATCGTCGCGCGCGGCGGCCGTTTCTTCATCGTCGCGATCCTGCTCAACCGCTATGGCGACTGGATCCGCGTCAGGATCGAGAAGCATCTCGGTCTCTGGGTGGCGCTCGGCGCCGCCGTGCTGGTGCTCGGCTTCGTCGTAGCGGTCAAGCTGATCTAGGGAATGATCCGGACCCGAAGGGCCGCCTCAGCGCAACGTGTGAAGCCGTTCTCCGCAAAGATCATGTTCGCTCAATAACCCCGCGCTTTGCCGCTGCGCCGGGTTCGGCTACGGTTGCCGTCATGATGGTTCGATCCGGCAATCCGGTCCTCCGACCGGGGACGCTGATATTCGCAGTGCTTTCGCTCCTGCTCGGTGCCGGCAGCACCAGCTGGCCGCAATCCGCGCCGCCGGCGCTCGGCTTGCAGGAGCAGGGACCGCAGACCGCGCCGCCGCCCTCGACATCAGCTCCTTCGTCGCCGCCGGCGCGCGAGGAAAATCCCGGACTGATCAACGAAATGGGCAAGCTGTTCGACAAGCTGCCCTCGATCCTGCCACCGATCAAAAGCCCGAGCGAGACCATGAACGACCTGTCGCGGCTGGCGACGCCGTCGGCCATGGTGTCGGGGCGCATGGCCTGCCCCGCCTCGTCGAATGGCGCGCCCGACTGCAAGCAGGCCGCCGACCAGCTCTGCCAGAGCAAGGGCTACAAGGAAGGCAAGAGCCTGAACGCCGATTCCGCGGAAAAATGCTCGGCCAAGGTTCTGATCCCGGGCCGGCAACGCAAACCGGATGACTGCCGCACCGATACCTTCGTCACCAGCGCGCTGTGCCAGAACTGAGGACGTAGCGCCAGCAAAGGAGCGCCCATGAGCCGCACGGAGCAGGACTTCCTCGGACAGCGCGAGATCGCCGACGACATCTACTACGGCGTCCAGACCATCCGCGGGAAGGAGAACTTCCACATCACCGGCATTCCGATGAACCAGGAGCCTTACTTCGTGAAGGCGCTCGGTTACGTCAAGAAGGCTGCCGCGATGGCCAACCGCGACCTCGGCGCGGTCGATGCGAAAGTTGCGGACGCGATCATCCAGGGCTGCGACCGCGTCATCGCCGGCGACATGATGGATCAGTTCGTCACCGACTTCATCCAGGGCGGCGCCGGCACCTCCACCAACATGAACGCCAACGAGGTGATCGCCAATCTCGCGCTGGAATCGCTCGGCTTCAGCAAGGGCGACTACCAGCATGTCAGCCCGAACGACCATGTCAATTACGGCCAGTCGACCAACGACACCTATCCGACCGCGTTCCGGCTGGCGCTGATCCTGCGGCTCGAGAGCTACATGACGGCGCTGCGCCAGCTCCAGGAGGCCTTCTTCACCAAGGGCCGCGAGTTCGAGCGCGTGCTGAAGATGGGGCGCACGCATCTTCAGGACGCCGTGCCGATGTCGCTCGGCGCCGAATTCCGCGGTTGGGGCACCACGATCGGCGAGGAGGTCGACCGCATCTCCGAGGCGCGCGCGCTGCTGCGCGAGATCAATCTCGGCGCCACCGCGATCGGCACCTCCGTCACTGCGGCTGTCGGCTATCCAAAACTCGCGGTCCGGCATTTGAGCGCGCTGACCGGCGTCGACTTCATCCTCGCCGGCGATCTCGTCGAGGCGACCTCGGACACCGGCGCCTATGTGCAGCTCTCCGGCGTGCTCAAGCGCACGGCGAGCAAGCTGACGAAGATCTGCAACGACATCCGCCTGCTGGCCTCGGGCCCGCGCGCCGGCTTCAACGAGATCAACCTGCCGCAGCTCCAGCCGGGCTCGTCGATCATGCCGGGCAAGGTCAACCCTGTCATCCCCGAGGTCGTCAACCAGACCAGCTTCCTCGTCATCGGCCTCGACACCACGGTGACGCTGGCCGCAAGTGCCGGCCAGCTTCAGCTCAACGTGATGGAGCCGGTGATCTCGTTCGCGCTGTTCTTCTCGATCCGCACCATGGAGCGCGCGGTCAACAGCCTGCGCGAGAACTGTGTTGTCGGCATCACCGCCAACGAGGAGCACACCCGCAACATGGTGCTGAACTCGCTCGGCATCGTTACGGTGCTGAAGCCGCTGCTCGGCTACAAGCAATGCGCCGAGATCGCGCGCGAGGGCTACAAGAGCGGCAAGTCGCTGCACCAGATCGTGGTGGTCGAACGCAAGCTGCTGACGCAGGAGAAATGGGACGAGATGTTCTCGTTCGAGCGGCTGATCAATCCGGATTTGATCGGGTGATGCCGCCCGCGTTTGCGTAGCGAATTCCGCATGTTGGAATTGCGGTAACGGCATCCGCCACGGCGTCAAAACGCAATACTTGACAGTGGAAAGATTGCCTTGTTGGTATGGCCTCCAGCTTTCGATTTGCTCGCCACCAAAGGATCGTTTCGCCTATGTCCATGCCTGCCTTGTTCAAGGGGCGCTTGTCGATCCCCGTGATCGGTTCGCCGCTCTTCATCATCTCGGTGCCCGATCTCGTGATCGCGCAGTGCAAGGCCGGCGTGGTCGGCTCGTTTCCGTCGCTGAACGCACGGCCGCCGGAGCTGCTCGACGAATGGCTGGCGCGGATCACCGAAGAGCTCGCGGCCCATGACCGTGCCCATCCCGACAAGCCGTCGGCGCCGTTCGCGGTGAACCAGATCGTGCACAAGTCGAACAACCGGCTCGATCACGACATGCAGCTCTGCGCCAAGTACAAGGTGCCGATGATCATCTCGTCGCTCGGCGCGCGCGAGGAGCTCAATCAAGCGGTGCACGGCTGGGGCGGCATCGTCTTCCACGACGTGATCAACCAGAAGTTCGCCCACAAGGCGATCGAGAAGGGCGCCGATGGCCTGATCCTGGTTGCGGCCGGCGCCGGCGGCCATGCCGGCACCATCTCGCCGCTGGCCTTCGTTGCAGAAACGCGAAAATGGTTCGATGGCCCGATCGCGCTGTCGGGTGCGATCGGCAACGGCAAGGCGATCCGCGCCGCGCGCATCCTCGGCGCCGACTTCGCCTATATCGGCTCGGCCTTCATTGCGACCAAGGAAGCCAACGCGGTCGAGAAATACAAGGAGATGATCGCGGGCTCGACGGCCGACGACATCGTCTACTCCAACCTCTTCACCGGCGTGCACGGCAACTATCTGAAGCCGTCGATCCTCGCGGCCGGCATGGATCCGGAAAACCTGCCGACGTCCGATCCGTCCAAGATGAACTTCGGCACGGATGCCTCCGGCGAGCGCGCCAAGCCGAAAGCCTGGAAGGAGATCTGGGGTTCGGGCCAGGGCATCGGCAGCGTCGACGGCATCATCCCCGCCGCCGATCTGATCGCGCGCTTCAAGAAGGAATATGACGAGGCGATCGATCCGCCGCTCTAACCGCTCTCGTGTCCCGGACGCGCTGCAGCGCGCAACGCTGCTGCGCAGAGCCGGGACCCATCGCTGCAGCACATGACCCCGGCGCTGCGCTGCGTCCGGGGGACGCCAGCCGAGATACCGTGCAAACATGACCGCCATCTACCGCGTCGACGGCAACAACGTCGTCACCAGCCCTAATGCTGCCGGTCCGTGGGACCGGCGCATGCAGCACGGCTCAGCGCCGTCCGCGCTGGTGACGTGGGCGGCGGAACGCATTCCGACGCCGGTGCCGATGAATGTTGCGCGCGTCACCATCGACTTGATGCGCCCGGTGCCGGTGGCGCCGCTCACGATCGAGAGCGAGGTTTTGCGCGAGGGGCGCAAGATCCAGCTCTGCGAGATCAAGTTGTTCGCCGACGGTATTCAGGTCGTCGATGCCACCGTGCTCAAGATCAAGCGGCAATCACAGCCTTTGCCGGACGACGTCAAGGAGTTGCCGGTCACGCTGCCGTCGCCCGAGGACTCGCTGGTCGAGGACGGCCATGGCGCGACCAGTCCGTTCGCAGGCATGGTCTCGATGCGCGCCGCGCGCGGCCGGTTCGGCCAGGCCGGGGCCGGCGCGATCTGGTTTCGCCTCGACCATCCGCTGGTCGAAGGCGAAGCGGTCTCGCAGGCGATGCGCGCCGTGGTCGCTGCCGATTTCTCCAACGGCACCGCCTCGACGCTCGACTTCCGCGCCTGGACCTACATCAATGCCGACCTTACTGTGAACCTATCGCGCCAGCCGGTCGGCGAGTGGATCTTGCTCGACGGCGAATCCTGGATCGGTCCCGACGGCGCCGGCCTCGCGATGTCGCGGCTCGCGGATCGTCGCGGCTATTTCGGCCGGGCGGTGCAGAGTCTGGTGATCGAAAAGCGGTAAGCGTGTCGGCAAGCGCCGTGATCGCTCCTTGCGCCGATGGAACGGCAGACTTCCGCCGCCGCGGAAGGGATGCCCTGGTCGCGAACCTCTTCTTGTCCGGAGGTCTCTGTTCGACGCCAGCGTCCTGCCAGTTCAGCTGCCGTAGACGATCTTGATCTCCCACAGCAGGACGATGATAGCCGTGATCAACGTGATCGCGGCCAACGCACTTTCCAAGGAAGCGACTCTCATTTGATACTCCGCTTCCCAGCCCCGTCAGCGGTCTAATTGATTCGTTGATTCGCCTGCAATTGCGCGGACGGCGTGCCTGAAAAGTCCCTTCCGAGCTGTTGTTCGCGGGTCACAGCGACCCGTAGAACCCCGGAGTGCGGCCGCGGGAATACGTGCGGTGCTACCTGCCACAAGTTGCAGATCGGGGATGACTACCCCACCATCCGGTCCCGTCCACTCCAGAAGCCCGCGCGCAGCACCTTCTTGTCGACCTTGCCGACGCCGGTCATCGGCAGCTGCTTGACGAACTGGATCTGCTTCGGTGCATGTGCCGAGCCTTTTCGCGTCCTCACCAGATTGATCAGCTCGTCCGGATCGGGCTGTGCCCCCTCACGCGGCACGACGATGGCGGTAACGGCTTCGCCCCATTTCTCGTCGGGAATGCCGACGACCGCGACCATCGCGACATCCGCATGCTGCGACAGCACGTCCTCGACCTCGCGCGGAAAAATGTTGAAGCCGCCGGAGACGATCATGTCCTTCTTGCGGTCGAGGATGAACATGTAGCCGCGCTCGTCCTTGCGCGCGACGTCGCCGGTGTGGACCCAACCATGCTTCAGCGTCTCGGCCGTGATGTCGGGCCGCTTCCAGTATTCGGCCATGACATGCGGCGCGCGCACGCAGATCTCGCCGGCTTCGCCCGTCTTTACTTCCTGGTCGTTGTCGTCGAGAATCCTGACCTCGCAGGTCGAGATCGGGAAGCCGCAGGACAGGAACAGCTCCGGCGTCCTGGGATCGTGATCAGCCTTTCGCAGCACCGAAATCGGATAGCATTCGGTCTGCCCGTAAAGCTGCGAGAACACCGGCCCAATGCGTTCGATGCCCTCGACCAGCCGGCTCGGCGACATCGCGGAGGCGCCGTAGAGCACGAGCTCGAGTGAGGACAGATCGGTCCTGCTCAGCGCGGGATGATCGAGCAGCACATAGATCATGGTCGGCACGAACAGCGTGAAATTGATGCGCTCGCGCGCGATCGTCGCCAGCACCGCCTCGGGATCGAAGCCTTTCAGCATGTGCACGGTGCCCCCGCGCATCAGGGTCGGCACTACTTTCGTGCCGGCGACATGGCTGATCGGGGCAACCGCGAGGTAGTGCGGGGTGTCAGGGATCTCGAAGTCGGCGAGGATCGCGGCAGCACCACCGGCGTTCTCGCGGTGATAGCGCAGTGCGCCCTTGGATTTTCCGGTCGTGCCACCGGTGTAATTCAGCGTTGAGAGATCGTCGGGGCCGGCGAAGCAATGCGCGCCGGCGTAGCCTTCGATCTCGATCGCCTGCAACAGGTCGACGCCATAGTCGGCCGGTCCCGTGGTGAAGACCGCCTTGAGCCGGCTCGCACTCGCGGCAAGCTCGCCGCCGCGATCGCGGAAGGTGGCGGCATCGACCACCAGCATCTCGGCCTCGGAATCCTCGAGCTGGAAGAGCTGGTCTGCCCTCGATCCCAGCGGATGCAGCCAGGTGACGCAGAGCCTGGATAATTGCGCGGCGACACCGGCGCACCAGGTGTCGGCACGGTTCGCGGTGAGGAACGCGACGCGCGCGCCGGGCTGCAAGCCCAGCCGCATGAACACGGCCTGGATGCGTCCGATCAGGTCGATGGTGCCCTGATAGCTCAGCGATCCACCGGGCCAGGCGAAAGCGGTGCGGCCGGGATAGCGCGACAGTGCCCGCAGCGTCTGCGCGCAAGTCGGGGACGATGCGTGGAGCGGATCGGACATATGTTTCCCCGTTGTTTTGTCATCGGCTTTTGACGTGCCAATGTTTGTGCGCAACGCTAGCACAGAGAATGCGGGATGGAACGACAAAGCCCGTGCAAGGAGGCGTGAGTGACATCCGATCGACTGCAACACTTCCGTGATCGTCTCGCTCTGCCCTTGATCGCGGCGCCGATGTTTCTGGTGTCGGGCGTCGAGCTCATGGTCGCGGCCTGTCGCAATGGCGTGATCGGCAGCTTCCCCACCGTGAATTGCCGCGGCACGGAACAGCTCGAGGCGTGGCTCACCGAGATCGAAACGCGACTGCGGCAACACGAAGATCACACAGGTCGTAAGGCCGCGCCGCTTTGCCCGAACCTGATCGTGCATCGCTCCAACGCGCGGCTGGAGCAGGATCTCGCGGTGCTGCTGCGACACAAGCCGGAGATCGTCATCACCTCTGTTGGATCGCCCGCGCCGGTGTTGAAGCCGCTGCACGATGCCGGCGCGCTGGTGCTGGCGGACGTGGCCTCGATCCGCCACGCCCAGCGTGCGGCGGAAGCCGGCGCCGACGGGCTGGTGCTGCTCACCGCGGGCGCAGGCGGGCAGACCGGCTGGCTCAATCCGTTCGCTTTCGTCCGCGCGGTGCGCGCATTCTTTGACGGCATCATCGTGCTCGCCGGAGGCATCAGCGACGGCCGCGCGCTGCGTGCGGCTGAAGTCCTCGGCTGCGATCTCGGCTACATGGGCACGAAATTCATCGCGACGCGCGAGAGCATGGCGGACGAGCGCCACAAGGAGATGCTGGTCGACAGCAGCGCCGACGACATCCTGCTGACCACCGCGTTCACGGGGTTGCAGACCAGCATGCTGAAGCCGTCGATCTTGGCTGCGGGCCTCGATCCCGACGATCTGCCGGCACGTGGCGCGATCGATATAGGCAAGGACATTGACGTCGACGCGCGCGAAAACCGCCCGAAACGCTGGCGCGATATCTGGAGCGGGGGACACGCGACATCGGGCGTGACCGACGTGATGGCGGTCGACGATCTCGTGGCGCGGACCCTCGCCGAATATCGCGATGCGGGCGGGCGGTAGGCGGCGTCCTTCCCCTCGCCCAGCTTGCGGGGGAGGGAGAGGAGGGGCCGTCGCTCCCGATCACAGTTAATCGAGCGCTCCTCCGCGGCCCCGTACTTAACGGCAGATTAACCAACGCCCGCCAAGAATCCCCCTCACGGCCGCCAATCAGGACCGAGAGGGACAGGCGATGGACTTCGATTTTCTCAATAGCAAGACAGCCGCGACGCTGGACGAAATCCGGGTCCGCGTGGCCCATGCTCTGGCCCGTCATCCGCTGTGCCGCAACGTGCGCTTCGACATCCTCAGCGTCCCCCGCACCCGCCGGGGCGGCAATTGGACGGTGACGCTGCAATCGGTCGAGCCGCGCGCGGTCTGGGAGGCCTCCGAGATCGTCGCCGACATCCAGGATGCCTACGACCTGGCGCTAGCTGCCTGATTTCCTTGAGATTTCGGGGCATGTCGCCACAGTCCGCGCGATTGCCGTCGCGATGGCTCGGTTAAGCCTTATTTACCGCCCAGTTTCCGGGCACTCGTCACGTGGACTTGAAGCTGGGCCTGGAGAGACGTTTGTCCAAAGCCATCACCATCGTCGTGCTGACCTGTTTCCTCGTCCTCGGCGCCGCCACCACCGCCATCCTCGGCCGTGACAGCGTGCCCAGCGTCAGCGCGGAGATGATCACGCAGGCCCCGCCGCCCAAGCAGCTTTCGACAAATCGCGCCGCCAAGGCCGACCGCCTGGTCCCGACGCTGGCACTGGCCTCGGCCGCGATCGATCCGGTCCAGGTCTCCGCCGACAAGCTTTCGCAGGCGCCGGTGCTGACCGAGCCGCTGCGCCAGGCGTTTGCCGCCGCAACGCCCGCCGATTTCCCGATGCCCAAGGCGAGTGTGCATGAAGCGCCCGCTGCCGCAGAGGCTCCCGTCGAAGCTCCGGCCAAGCCGAAAGCCGCCGCCAAGCCGCAGCCGCAGAAAAACTATTCGTTGCTGTCCGACGTGCAGATCGCGGGCATCAGAGATCGCCTGAAACTGTCGTCGTCGCAGGAATATTACTGGCCCTCGGTCGAGACCGCGCTGCGCAATGTCGTCCGCAAGATCTCCGCGAACAAGCTCTCCAATCCGAACGCGCCGGGCGTGCCGATCGATCCGAACTGCGACGAGGTCCAGCAGTTGAAGTCGGCCGCAATGCCGCTGCTGTTCCAGCTGCGCGAGGATCAGAAGGAAGAAGTTCGCAAGCTCGCCCGAATCATCGGGCTTGAAAAAGTCGCGCAGCAGATCTGACGCGCAAGTTCCTCCGGGAACTGCGTCCCGCATCGGGAACATCCGGCAATCGACAAACGTTGCCCGCTCCAAAGAGGGAGTGGACCAATGCGCGCCTCGACAGCTTATTTCGTCGGTGCCGGAACGATCGTCGCGGCCATCGCCATTGGTCTCGGTGGCGGCATCGTCGCCGGCAATATCATGAATCCGGTCGCGCCCAAGCAGGGGCCGGACACGAGCAAGATGGCGCAGCGCGCTGAAGCTGCCAAACCCGCGATGACGGACGCGCCTTCCGAGCGCTTGCAATATCTCACCGGCTCGCAAGCCTTCGGCGCCATGATCGCCGCGCCGGCGCAGGCCGAAGCCAAATCCGAACCCGCAAAGCCCGACACGCAGGCAAGGCAAGCGAACGCCGAGCCGCCAGCGCCGCAGCCTTCCCAGGCGGCCGCGGCCGAGCCGCCCAAGCCGGCACCGGCATTGCCTCCGCAAGTCGCAAAGCCTGCCGAGCAGCAGGCATCGACAGAGCCGCCATCCTCACCCGACAACGCCTATGCCAAGGCCAGAGATTCCGACATGAAGCGCGCCGCGTCCGAACGGCGCCGCATGGAGCGCCGCGAGCGCTGGGCCGAGCGCCGGCACTACGATCCCCGCGAGCCGCGCGGCATGCGCGACCGCACCGATTGGGATGACGTCGCGCGCAACATCCGCGAAGATTCCGATGCGCGCGATGTCGCGAGCCGGCCGCGCAGCGGCTTGCCGCAGATCAGGCTGTTCGGGCCCGACGACGACTAGCGCCCATCCTCGCCGTCGTGCACGCGATCGTGAGCGACGGTTCGTTCTGCGGACGCGCTTGCCTCGAATTTCAACTTCCAGACGATCTCCGTTCAATGCATGATTGGCGTGGCTAGCCAAAGGCCTCGTCATGGGCGTAGCGCTGTTAGCTCGGGGTCGCTTCTTCGCGCCGTACCGCGAAGGCGTCACCGTGCCGACGCCGGTTGATAGAGCCGGCATTGCCTGGCTGCTCCACTTTCTCGCGCGACACGCGCGGAATCGCGGTTTCACCGCGCTGCAATTGCCCTCGAAGGCGGACGACGGGGCGGCCTTCTCGACTGACCTCACTTATCTCGCATTGCAAACCTTTTAGAGGTTTCCATGTCGATACATCTGTTGTGGACGTCCGCGGACAGTCTCATCGTGGCCTTTGCGCTCGCACTCATCGTTCCGCAACCGCATGTGCTGCCGCTCATTCTGATGTTCGGCGCTTGCGATGCGCTGGGTTCCGCGCTCGGCGTCACGATGCCGGTCGCGGGCGGGCTCGCAGCGATCCTGTTGATCGCGTGCGGCGCATCGCTGGTGGTGCGCCACCCCATCGCGCAACGTCTTTTGAATGCGCCGGGGTGGTTCTATGTGCTGCCACCGCTGCTGGCGATCGACAATCTCGTGTCGCGCACGCCTGATGCGCCGGCCGTTGCCGCACTGTCGAGCGCGATGATGGCCGGGCTCGGCTTTGCCTGCGGAGCCGTCGTGTCGCGCGGGTGGCGCGCAGGCTTGCGCGACGTACGACCGCTTGCAGCGGCTTGCCTGATTGCGGCCGGAAGCCTCCTCGCCTACGGAGCCTGAGCATGGTCGCCTCCGTCACGACCCGCAGCTACGACCGTGCCCGTACCGGTACGAACAATTCCGAGACGGTGCTGACGGCGACCGCCGTCCGCAGCAGGGGCATCGTCAAACTCTTCAGCCTTCCGATTCCCGACGATCCCAGGCTCGAGGCGCAGCCGCTGGCGGTCGGCGGCCTGCACACAGCCGACGGCAAGATCCGCGACCTGATCTTCCAGGCCAGCATGGGCAATTGGGTCTATGCATTCGACGCTGTGACCGGCGAGAAGATCTGGGCGACCAACTTGGGGCGTCCCATCGTCGGAACGAGGGCGATCGACGGCCACATGACCAACGTCCATTGGGGCATTCTCTCGACCCCGGTGATCGACGAGGGGGCGGGCATTCTCTATGCCTGCGCCTGGATCAGCGACGACGGCAGCGTCGCCAAGGGGCAGCATTTCCTCGCGGCGCTGCGGATCCGCGACGGCTCGAAGGTGCACGGGCTGCTGAACCTGGAGGGCGCGGTCTACACGCCGCCGAGCGGCCTGCCGGTGCAGAAATTCGTCTCGGCCCAGCGCAAGCAGCGCAGCGCCCTGACGCTGACGCGGAACCACGTGCTGATCCCCTTCGGCACGATCGCCGAGACCTCGAAGACGGCGCGCGGCTGGCTGCTCGCGGTCGACGTCCATGCCTGGCGGCTCGCTGCGTCGTGGTGCTCCACCGTCACCGGCTCCGGCGGCGGGCTGTGGCAGAGCGGGGCCGGCCCGGCCCTCGCTCCCGACGGTTCAATCTACGTCATCACCGGCAACGGAGCGTTCTCGCCGCAGCATGGCGATTTCGGCGAGAGCATCGTGCGGCTCGCCTTGCACACCGGAAGCCATGCGCATTTCGAAGTCATGTCGTGGTGGGCGCCATGGACCGACGCCAACCGGGTCGGCGCGGCTGCGGACGCAGCAACCGCCGACGATGACGACAATGACGAACTGCCGCTGCCGTCGAACGTTTCCCTGCCCTCCGTGATCGCGCATGCAAGGCGTATGGGAATGACGCTGAAGCCTCGGTATGCGCGCGAGATGCCGCATGTCGCGGTCACCTCGGGTCGCAGTGCAACCGATGCGCAGATCGCGCCGGTCGTGGCGCATCACATGGAGGCGATGAACGAGTCGATGTGGGGCGACCAGGATTTCGGTTCCGGCGGTCCGGTCTATGTCGCCTCCGCCCATGCCATTCTGGCCGCGGGCAAGGACGGCATCCTCTACACCGGCAATGCCAATGCGCTCGGCAAGACGCAGCCGGGCGAACTTGCGGCCGGCCATTTCGCGGCGAACTACAACAGGCTTCTCATGCCACCGATCCTGTACACGTATTTCGATCCCGCCGTGCCGCCTGCGCCGGCGTCACCGATGGAGCTGAACGTGTTTCCCGGCGGCGCGACGCGGCATCTGCATGGCACGCCGCTGCTGTTCCAGTCCGCCACCCACGGCACCATGCATTTCGTCGGCGGCGAGAACAGCGCCTTGCGGGCATGGTCGATTGCGGCCGACGGGAGAACGACCTATCTCGCCGGGGGCAACGAGATCGCCTCGCCGCAATCGCCGCGTCCGCCGGGCGGCATGCCCGGCTGGAGCATCACGCTTGCCGCCAACAACGGCACTGATGGCATCATCGTGGCGATGGTGCCCTATCAGGACAGCAACATGATTCTCAGTCCGGGCCGCTTCCTGGTCTACGATGCGCAGAATTTCGCCACCAATCCGGATGGTTCCAAACGGCTCCAGGTGATCTGGGACAGCGAGGACTGGGGCCCGGAGCACGCCTTCATGCATCCCAAGTTCAACCGTCCGATCGTCTGGAAAGGCCGCATCTATCGCCCGACTTATGACGGCCGCATCGACGTCTATGGCCTGACGAATTAGCTGCTGTCCCTCTCCCTTCTTCGCGGGAGAGGGTGGCTCGCGGCAGAGAGTCTCTGCTCTTGGTGCGTCGAGGCAGCTCTCATCCGCCTTGCCATCGGCAAGGCACCTCCCACAGGAGGGAAGGAAGAAGATCACCCGCCGTGCGACTCCACCACCTTGCGGCAGGCGTCCGAGAGCTTTGTCTTGTTCTCGCGCAGGCAGGCATTCATCTGCGGCGGCTTGCCGATATGTTCGGCGCAGAATTTGCCGGCGTCGCCGCGGCAGGCCATCTGCTCCTGCGGCGTCGGACCGGATTGGGCAGCGGCGGGCAGGATGGCCGCAGCGAGCAGCAGCGCGGCAAGAACTGAAGTCTTCATGAAACACCTCTTTGGGATTGTGAAGGGTCCCGCTGGGATCGGGTGAGCCGGACCATCTCGCGGAGGGCCGTTGCCGGTCCATGCCATGTTCATGGCATCGGCTCGCTCGGCGCACCCCCATCTTCATGGCATGTATCCGCGCGCCGTCTTTTGCCATTCAGGCTGCACGTCGGCTGCGAAACCCGGTGATTGCATCGGGGCGCCGAACGGGAAGCAGGAGAGCAAGATGTCGAAAAACGTGGGAGCGCTGAGCGCCGGGCTGACGGTCATGATGCTCGCGGGCGCGGCGATGGTGTCGCTGGGCACGAGCCCGGCGCAGGCGGTGGTCTATTGCAAGACGGTCGGCGTGCCCAAGGGCTGCGTGGTGCGGCCGGCCGGGGCGGTGGTGGTCGCGCCGGCCGCCGCGGTCGCGGTGGCGACGCCCGGAGTCGGCGCGCCCGGCGTCGGCGTTCGTGCGGGAACGCCGATGAATCGCGGAGGCCCGGTCAATCGCGTCGGCGTGCGCTGACGATCTCGTTTGATTGAGTTGATTGCATTGCTTCGGGCGAAAGGATGATCTGCGGACGACCCCCCCGTCCTCCGCATGACGATAATCCGGCCCGTCCCCTCTCTCCGTGCGTCCCACACGTTCGGGGAGGGGGCTTTTCAGCCCGCGGCGGCGGCGTCGCTATCGGGAAAGATTTTCGGCAGTTGCAGCCGCACGCGCGTCCCCGAGGAATCCGAGGCCAGATCCAGCACCGCGCCGCAGCGCGCGGCGCGGCTTCGCATGTTGCGCAGACCCCGCGCGGTCTGGCCCGCACTGCCGGCTTCGCCGTTGCCGGACAGGGCAAAGCCCTTGCCGTCGTCCGCGACGCTGATCATGCCACACGGCCGGTCACCATCTCCTTGGCCATCGTCGAGCGTCTCGATGGTAACAACGATATGGCGCGCCTGCGCGTGCTTGACCGCGTTGGTCACGGCCTCGTCGAGGATGCGCACGATCTGGATGACGTGCCATGGCCGCAGTTCGGGATGGAGCGGCAGGCCCTGCGGCGTCGCCACGTGCCATTCGAGTGCGACGTCGTGTGGCCGCAATTGTGCCGCCGCACGCTCGCGCCAGGAGCCGAGCGCAAGCATCAGGTCGCCGCCGATGTCGTCCATGGAATCGATGACCAGGCGCAGATCCTTCAGCGCGGCGCGCGCAGCGTCCGTGATGGTCGCGCCCTCGTGTCCACGCTCGGAGAGCGCGACGATGCTGACGAGCTGACCGCCGAGGCCGTCATGCAGGTCGCGCATCAAGCGCGTGCGCTCGTTGGCGAGTGCGGCGGCACGGGCGCGCTCTTCTTCGCGGGCGAAGCTTGCCTTCAGCCGCTCCTCCGCCTCGCGCACGCGTGCGATGAGCTGGCCGGCGAAGCTGTCGACCTCGTTGAGCGCGCGGGCGAAGCGCCAGGTCAGTCCGGCGCCTATCGCCACCAGCATCGCGGAATAGGACAGCCGCGTGACGAAGGTGCGATCGTCCGGCACGAACTCGAACGCCGAGAGCATGTCGTGAAACCAGCAGGTCAGCACGATGGTCACGGCGCAGCCGAAGGTAAAGCTCGCCGCGTCCTGCCGCCTGATCACCGCCCACGTCAGGATGACGACCAGCAGCATCAGGCACAGGCCCACGGTCGGCACGCCGAGGAACAGGAAGGTGATGCGCGGGATCGGCTGGCCCGCAAAGAGCCCGACCAGCAGGATGACGAGCCCCGGCGCGAACAACAGCAGCCCGTAGCGCGGCCAGCGCCAGCCGAAGAACAGCACCGCGAACGTCACGACCAGCGCGCTCTCGATCGGCGCGGACGCCAGCAGGATGGCGGCCAGCCGCGGATAAGGCGCGGGCGGCAGCGGCGCCGGCGCGAAGGCCTGCATCGCGCCGACGAGCATTCCTGCCGCCAGCACGCCATAGACCGGCTCGCGGCGTCGCATCAGCCACATGATGGCGAGGATCACCGCCAGCAACGATTGCCAGGCCGAGAACACCACGGGCAGCGTCACGAACAGCAGCGTGCGCGTCTCGTAGGCTCCCCGCAGGCTTTCGTCCGGCCCGACATAGACGGTGTCGAGGAAGCCTCGCAGCGGACCCCACACCAATAGCCGCACGGTGATGGCGTTGCTGCCGTCGCGCAGCAGCGACGACGGGATCACTGTGATCTCCGGCGTGTTGCGGTCGGGCCGGTTGGCGGTGGGATCGCGCCGGGAGTCCAGGATCGCGACGCCGTTGACCGCGACCTCCACGCCATTGCTGAAGCGCGGCAGAAAGACCGACCAGGCCGTGTTTGCCGCATCGGGCTTGAAGACGAACGTGCCCGAATAGAGCGGCGGGTCCTGGAGCGCGTAGCGCGACGACGTGAAATGCGGCAACGTCACCGCCCGGGTCGTGCCGTCCTCCCGCAGCGAAAATTCGCTCACGGCAAAATCGTCGGGGTCGCTGGGCTGGAGCAGCCGCAGCCCCTGGATGGTGACGATCACGATCAGCGCCTGGAGCAGCAGATAGGGCACGAGGCGCGCCGCGATCAGCCGGCGCCGCGGTCGCGCAGGTGCTTTCGCTGCAATCTCGCTCACAGCTTGATCAGGCCCTGCTGCACCGCCTCGAACACCGCTTCGCTGCGCGTGTGCACTTCGAGCTTGCGATAGATGTTCTTGATGTGGCCGGGCACGGTCTGCCTGGACAGGCCGAGATGGCTAGCGATCTCGGCGTAGCTGAAACCCTTTGCGATGCCCCAGAGGATATCGATCTCGCGCGGGGTGAGTCGTGCGGTGTTGAGCACGGGCCCGCGCGGCGGCTCGGCCGAACTCGGCGCGGCGCCTTGCGTTCTGCGCACGATGAAACGGGCGATCGAGGCCGAGATCGGCGAATGGCCGGCGACCAGATCGCGCACGGTGGTGGCGATGTCGGTCGGGAAGGCGTCCTTCAGGAGATAGCCGGTGGCGCCGACGGTGATCGCCGAGATCACGCTCTCCTCGTCGCCGAGCGCCGAGATCACCATGATCTCGGTGTCGGGAAAGCGCTGCCGGGTCTCGCGGATCAGCTCGATGCCATGGCCGTCGGGCAGCCGCAGATCGGTCAGCAGCACGCGCGGTGCGCCGCCGTTCAGGGCCTGGCGCGCCTCGCCGAGCGTTCCTGCGCTGCGCACCTTGTAGCCGGCCTTGACCAGCGCATCCTGGAGCCGCCAGCAGGTCGGCGCGTCGTCCTCGACGAGGAGGATGGTGATGGCCTCACCCGTCTCGCCCTGTTCGCTCATGTTCATCGTCCCGCACCGCGTGTCCCCCGCGGCGCGAGGCCAAGTTTAGCCGCGGCGCGGACGCCGCGACACCCATAATCATGGGGGCGTTGTCACTCTTCCGCTCCGGTGTGGCCGGCGCCTAATGCTTTGCCGCAGCCGATGGCGTCGGCGGCGCGGGCAGACGCTGTACCGTGATCCGCGCCGTGCCGCTGTTGTTCTTGTAGTATTGTTCGTCCGGCCCGAAATAGTCGACGTATTTTGCCGGGGCCAGCCATCGCAGGAAGCCCGGGACGATCTGCACGGCGTCGTTGACGTAGAAGAACAGCTCGCCGGAATCAGGTGCGGTGAATTCGGCCACCATCCGGTCTGCAAGTTTCTGCGTGTCCCAGACCTTGCGTGCCGACTCGTCTGGCGGAAGCGCATCGAATGTGCCCATCTTCGCGATGTCAGCCTTGAGTGTCGTCAGCTTCGCCGCATCGTCCGTGCTCGATTCCTCAGCGTTTTCGATGCGGACGGGATATCTGTTTTTTGGCTCATCCTGAGCATTTTCCTCGGGAAGGGTCGGGTCAATGCGGCGCGGCAGTTCATCTGCCGACATCACGTTCATGGCCTGCAGCGGCTGATCGTTCAGGCCCTTCTCGCCGACGCGTACGACCGGCTGGAACCAGTCCGCGCCGAACAGTCGCCGGGTCGGGAGAGCGAGGTAATGGTGGTTTTCGTAGGTCTGGAATCCGGTGACGCCGGTCATGATCGTGCGGTCGAACCAGCGTTGGTCGATATCGATCCAGACCCGGTATTTGCGGCCCTTCTCCACGGCGAGCCTGCTTGCCCAACAGAACTGGTTGACGTTGAAAAGCTCGACCGCAGGAAGCGCGTTGTCGCCCACCGGCTTGGCAGGCGGAATGTCTACCGCGACGTTCGCTCCCTTTCTCTTCGCCTCTGCGGCTTTTGTTTCCGGGGTTTCACAAACCTGTCCGGTCGCGACGCGCCAGGTGAAGAAGCTGCTCGAGGCGATCAGCAAGGCCGCGGCGTAGATGACGACGATGGAGACGATGGGAAAGATGATCTTGGTGAACGGAAAGCTCATCCACCGCGCATTTCGCTGCATCAAACCGCCAAACCTGAACAACAAACTCATCCGGCTGAGGTTTTTTGCGCTCGCCTTCCGTTCCGGCCGGTACCAGGCGAGTCGCGCCCGCTCCTGGATGCCATCACGCAGCGAGGCGTTGATGCTCCAGACCCACCACGTGACCAGCACGACGAGTGCGGTCGCGACAGGATAATAGAGTGCGATATTGAGCCATGGCCCCGCATAGGAGGGCAACACGTTCTTGAGCAGGTTCGCGACGGAGCCGAGTATGGCGCTGAAACCCCAGTCGATGTTGCTGACAAAATCGCGCAGGCTCTTGCCGGATGTATCTATGATCTTGCGGGCGATCCACGGCCAGGCGGCGATGATGCCCGTCATGATCAGGAGCGAGAAATAGGCCACGCGTCGCCACCACACGGCGCCGCGCGCCAGATTCGCCATGTCCGCGTCTGGCGCTTTCATTCCAGTGAAGGCGTCGGATTCCTCCTTGCTTATCGGGCGCCTCGCTTTCTTCGCGTAGGCGTCATGCATGGCTTGGTGCGCGCCGTCATTGGTGAGCTCCCTGATGCTTCCGTCGGGCATCAGCACCCGCGCGTTCGCCGGCAGCATGATCGGCGCATAATCGTCGCATCCGAACAGCATTCGTTCGACCACGGCGAAGTGAACGACCGGTTTGCCGCCGTTCACATCGCCTTCGAGGATCGGCCGCGGACCGTAGCGGTAAAGCACGGCGGCGCCGCTGCGTGAATCGTGCTTTGGCCCGATCGCCGATTGATACTCGCGGAAGCGCTCGATCGTGCCGTTCTGGAAGCGCAATTGGCCACCGAGCTGCTCGGTCATCCAGACCAGCGGAACGAAGGAGAGGGTGGATTCCGGGTAACCGCCGCCAATGTCGGAATGGACGCCCGCGAACCACACCTCCTTGACAGTCTGGTCATTCGCTAGACGGCTCTGGTCGATCCGCAGCGGATGAAAGGTGGTGCGCTCGTCGTCGAGCGCGAGCGCGTGACAGATGTGCTTCGCCTTGCGCGAGGGCCGGTGATTGCGGAACGAAATCGGCCAAATTGCCCAGTCGATCGCGACGCGCAGCTCCTCGATCGGTACGCCGAAAGCCTCGACGGTGTCGAACAGCCCGAGGAATTCGATCTTGACGTTCTTGCGGCCGGCCATGGCCTTGCGGACCGTGCAATAGGAGCGGTGCCCGCAGACGAAATGGTAGATGATGAGCAGCAGGTCGCGAATCCAGCGCGTAATCCAGATCGTCGGCAGGCTGCGATAGCCCACCGATTCCTTGCGGTATTCCCGCCATGCGGACATGGCGTTGCGCTCCATCTCGGCATGCGAGACCGGCTCGCCCTTGATTTCCGCCGGCACTAACCCCTGACTCGCGATCAGCGCCGCCAGCGTGCGCGCAGTGAAGGCGCCGCGGCTGAAGCCGAAGATGTAGATCTCGTCGCCCTCGCGCCAGTTCCAGCACAGGAAGCGGTAGAGCTTGCGGACGTTGGAGGGAACGCCGATGCCGGTGGCGCCGTCGATGGCTGCGAGCGGCGCCCAGCCGGCGGTGCCGACACCCTTGATGTAGTGGGCGATCTGGTCCGGCTGGGTGTGGTCGAGCGCTTCATAGAGCCGCCAGACGCTGGATTCCTGGGCGGTGAACGCGTTGCCCGTGCCGTCGGCGAACAGCACCAGCTTGCGCTTCGACAGGGTGGTGGCGGTCGTCCCGCCGGCGCTTGCATCGTCATGCGTGTGCTTGGGTCTGGCAGAATCACCATTCTGCGCGCCATCATGCTGGGTCATGGGGCCCCTCTGGCAATCGACGGTGAAGCACTTCGGGCTGGAGCCGTTCAGCACTCCACGATTTCAATCAATGGTTGTGTTATGAAAAACAGGTGCATTCTGTGCATAGTCCCGTTGAGGTAGCAAGCGGGATCGCGCCGCCGCCCTGCCGCGGTCGGACGCCGCGGCATGACGGTTACGAAAACGTTTGGTCTTGCTGGTGCCGGTGGCGAGAGGCGTGATGTCGGCGGACGCCTCTCCCCTGCGAGCGGGGAGAGGCGGAGTGTTCAGCTCCTACCTGCCATTGCCGCGGCAAGCGCCGCCGGGGCCGATATGGTAGCCGCGCGGGCAGGCATGCGCGGCGGGGTTGGCGTAGTTCCTGAGGCAGCCGCCATAGGGGCCGCGGTGCCAGCCGGGGCCGCAGCCGCCGGCGACCGCGATGACGTCGCCGTTCGCGCCTGCGTTGAGCAGGGTGAGCGGCATGGCCTGGGCAACGCCCGTGATCACGCCGAGCGTGAGAGCCGTGGCAAACAGGGTGCGTATCATGTCTTCCTCCCGAATGCCCTTGCTTCAATGGCCGGCGGCGAACGCGATGCCGGCGCGTACTTCGGCGATCGCCTGGTCGATCATCCCGATCGCCTTCTCGCGATGACCGCCCTTGTTCGGCTCTGCCTTGCCGAGCTCGGCGCGGGCCGATTGCAGGATCGCGATGGCTTCGTCCATGTGCGGCTGCGCGCCAAGCGCGTAACCGATGCAGAGGCTGGTCGCGATGGCGCCGCCGAGCACGAGGCTGCGGGGTAGAGAGGTTCGCATGTCGTTGTCTCCTCCAGCGGGCGTCAGGCTGGGGCCGCCCGTTTGCCCGGATGCAGTCCTTGTGTGGCGTGCCGCATCCGCTGCCTGAATAGGGCCCGCTTGTGTGGGGCGTCTTGGACTGTCCGGCGCCAGCGCCGTCGCAGCTTGGACTGACCGGCGCGGCTTGATTCACGTTGGCGTGCTGATAGCTTGCGGTATGCTGGTCTTCTGCGGGCGTCTGTTTGGCGTGCGAGGTTCGGCGAGCGCCAAGCCTTTTTTTAAGAACTTAGAAAAGCCATTCTCGAAAAGTCGTTCTCGATGTCCGTCATCAGGAAGTCGCTCTCGACCGAGATGCTGCCACAGGACTTGTCCGACCGGCAGCGCTTCATCCGCTTCGCGGAGCTGTTCGAGCATTTCTCCAACACCGGCGAGCTCGATCCGGCGTCCGACGTGCCGTTTCGCGCCACGATGAACTCGATCCATATCGGCACCACCATGCTCGGCCGTTGCGACGGCAGCTTCGTCACGGTCCGGCGCGAGAAGCGCCAGGTGATCGAGACCGGCGACGACCGCTTTTGCCTCGCGCGCAACACCGGAGATCTTCCGTCTCAGGTGATCCATCGTGGCCGCGAATTCACCATGCGGCCGGGAGCGATGGTGCTGCTCAAGCTGGACGAGCCGTTCTTCGCGGCCGACGGCGCGAGCCAAAAGCGTTTCACCAACGTGCATCTGCCGGTCGATACGCTGCGCGCGATGGTCGCCGACATCGACGATCTCGTCGGCTGCGAGCTCGAGCCCGGCGGCGCGCTGTTGCTGGCGATGGATTACAGCGATCTCCTCCTCCGCAATCCCACGGCCGCCGACGAGGCCGGCATGGCGATCGCCGGCCATCTGCTCGACCTTGCCGCGATCGGTCTCGGTGCCCGCAGCGAAATCGCCACTGCCGCGCGACGCGGGGGCCTGCGCGCCGTGCGGCTCAAGGCCGTGCTGTCGATTCTTGAGGCGCGCTTCCACGAGCCGGGTTTTTCCGCCCAGAAGCTTGCCGCCGCCGGCGGCCTTTCCGAGCGCTACGTCAACGAGCTGCTGTTCGAGGCCGGCGCCAGCTTCACCACCCGCCTCACTGAGCTGCGTCTGCGCAAGGCCGCCGACCTCCTGGCACATCGCGAGGGCCGCATCAGCGACATCGCCTTTGCCTGCGGCTTCAACGATCTCTCTTATTTCAACCGCTGCTTCCGCAGGCGGTTTGGGTTGACGCCGACCGCGGCGAGGGGGAAGTGAGAGAGCGCTAGGTCTCCACCCTCGGTGGCGGATAGCGGCGCGCCAGCGCTGACAGCGGCAGGTGCCGTTCGCCTTCCGGCAGCTCGAGAAAGGCCAGCACTTGCGGCCGCTTCCAGTCACCGATGCCGAAATCCATCGCCATCCATTTCTGCGGCTCGGGGCCTTCGAGGCCCCGGACCCAGACGAAATAGCGGGGGAGGTCGTCGGCGTCCGCTTCCGTCGTGCGTCTCCTGGCCATCGAAGCTGCTCACTGCATCACCATTTCGTTGCGATAGGATATAGGTATCGGCTCGCTGAAGTCGAACTCCCGGCTGCGGGTCCTGAGAGGCTGGGCCGGCTGGTTAATTGCGCAGGTCTGAAGATATGAATGAAGTGATGATCGACGGCTGGGGTGACGCCTCGGACGTCACGAAAAGGCTGATCGGCTCGTGGTCCTTCAACCGTGTCATCGAAGGCCAGGCTACGATGCAGGGTATCGCGATCTTCACGCCACTGGACGGGGGGCGGTTGGCCTATCGCGAGCAGGGACATCTGAAGCTCGCGAACGGCGCCATTGTGCAGGCCGAACGCGAATACGTCTTCAGCAACAGCGAGGGCGGATTCAAGGTCTTCTTCAGGGAAGATCCGCCGCGGCTGTTTCACGAGATTTCATTGTCCGCATCTTCCGGGGGAGAGCTGAGCGGACGTGCGCGCCATCTTTGCAAGCACGACGACTATCAGTCGGCCTACATGTTTCGGCCGGATGGAACGTTCGTCGTCCGTCATGTCGTATCGGGTCCACGCAAGGACTACACGATGAACACGACCTACACGCGTCTCGCGTGATCAAGCCGGGGCGATGGCGACGGCCGTGCCGCCTCTCACCGCCAGAGCTCACTCTCCGCCACGCGGTTGATGTCGGCGAGCCGGCGGTCGGCGTCGCCGTGAATATCGATGCTCTCGACCAGCGTTAGCAGACGCTGATATGCGCCATCGGCGATTTCGACCGGCAGCGGCTCCTCGTCAAAGGCCTCGACATAGCTGCCGACGAGGCCGCTCAACAGGCGGCAAAGACCGCGCTGGGCGGGATCGTCCCGGCCGAGCGTCTCGAGCTTTTGCTGAAATGTCCGGAAGGTGCGCAGGCCGTGGTGCTGCTGCGAAAGCCACGTATGCAGGTCGTTCATGTGAGCTCCTTCGAGTTACAGAAGAAGCTACCGGTTTATACAGGTAGGATGTGACGATTGGAAGGGGAGGGAAATACCGGACTCGTTGATCTAGTCCGCCTTCGCCAAGGCTTCGGCGGGACAGCCTTCCCTGCTTCGCATGGATAGACCTCCGCCCGGCTCGCCCAGCCGTAGCTGCGAAGCAGCGAAGGCTGGTGCCCTGGCCGGCGTCGAATTTAAAAGGCAACTAATTGATAATACGTGATTTCTTTATGGTTGTTCGGCGCGACTACCAACGACGCTACCAACACTAACGTTTCTTTCGGGGGGCGAATCCCTCCCTCTCCGCCACCACATCGAAAACAGCCTAGAAATCAGCCGACCTTTTGATTCCAATAGGTTTCCGGTCCGCCGTTGGTACACAACGCTGGTACACACATGGGCGCACTAGGCACACCACGACGACATCCCGAAAGCGGCATTTTCTGGCTCTGGAAACGCGTTCCAGATCGGCTTCAGAAGCTGGTCGGAAAGCGCGAGATCAAGATCTCATTGAGAACTCGAGACCCTGGGATTGCTCGGATTCGGTATCTGGAGGCTGCGCTGAAGATTGAGCTCAGTTGGGAGCGGGACGCCACGCCGATTGTCGGTGCATGGTCAACCCAAACACCTCCGATCGGGTCGTTGGGAATCGCAGCGAAGCCGGCGGTCGAAATCCAACCTGAGCAGGCTGACGTCTCCGAGCTTGCCGCATCTCGACCACAACTGACGCTCCGATCGGTTTTCAAGTCGTATGCCAACGAAGCTCAACTCGCGCCATCGACGTTGAAACGCTGGGAGCCTGTCATAGAGCGCCTGATCGACCATCTTGGCCACGATCAAGCCGACCGCATTTCACGTTCAAATATTGTGGCTTGGAAAAAGAAGCTCTTGGAAATGGGGATGTCCAACATCACTGTCCGAGACGTCTATCTTGCAGCAGCAAAGGCGACACTGCAGTTCGCGGTCGACCAAGAGATGCTTTTGGAGAACCCCGCAGCGGGTATCCGAGTCCGTGTCAAAGACTCTCTGCATGAGCGAGATAAGGGATTCAGCGGCGAAGAGGCACGTACGATCTTGGCTGCAACTGTTCGGCCGCCTTCAAACAAAATCAGCATTGAGATGGCGGCTGCACGCAGATGGGTGCCTTGGATCTGCGCGTATAACCATCGCGGGTGCGTTTTCGACTCGCTCGACGGCTTCCGCGGGGATCGCCGACATGATCGTCGGCCGTAGCGTTTTGGCCGATTGCTCAATCCCGTACTGGCCGTTGGTGCGGTATTGTGGGATGAATTGCCCCACTGACCTACGAGTGCCCCATGCAATGATTTCGAGGCTCTGACTAAGCTGGGCGGCCAGCCCAGAACCCGTCATAGATGGAACGTTCCTGAAAACCGGAGGAGCACCATGAAAACACTATTGTCAATTCCGATAGCCGCAGCTCTTGCATGCACCACGTTATCCGCGGAAGCCGCAGAGCCGCTCAAACAGCAGCTTGTAGGCACTTGGAGCGTCATTTCATTTGTAAACGTGAATGAAAGGACCGGGAAAACAACCGAAGTATTTGGTTCCGATCCGAAAGGATATTTCATGTTTGATGCAGCAGATCACTTCTCAATCAATCTCATGCGTCCGAGACGAGGAAAATTTGCCCGCCGCGACTTTCCGACTGCCGGGCAAAGCAAAGCTGCTCTGGAGGGGATAATCGTGATGTTTGGTGACTACAAAGTCAATGAATCTGAACATTCACTGTCCTTACATATTATCGGCGGCAGCTTTCCCGCCTGGGACAATACGAATCAGAAGCGCTTCATCGCGATCAACGGCGATGAGCTCACGTATAAGAATCCTACACCGGCATCCGGTGGGGGTACTGCTGTGGTGACTCTGAAACGCGCAACAAGCGCAGCCGAGTGATCTTTTGGTCAATCCGTCGCCACGGGCGCTGGGTTCAGAACTCGGCCCCCCGACCGGCAAGCCAAGCCTCGGTACCCCGAAGTGATCGAGTGAGTGGGCCACGATGTCCGAATTGGGTCAAAATGCGAAGAACTCAGAGTGAGCAAATCCAGTCCACTCCGCCCCACTAAGCGGACCTCAATGAGGGGTGTCGTCACTTCACTGATGGGCCAAGCTCGGAAGTCGCTAGACCATTCGACTGGCTCACGACGCCAAGTCATCGAGCAACGCCTTGGCCTCTTTCAAATCGAGCGTGTCGAACCCTTCAGTGAACCAGCCGTAAACCGGAGCCAGAAGATCACGTGCCGCGGTGCGTTTGCCCTGATCGCGCCAAAAACGGGCAAGGCTCGTCGCTGCCCGAAGTTCAAGTGATTTCGCCCGTTGTTGCCGAGCGGTCTGTAGGGACTTCAGCAGCCATGCATTGCTCCCACTGAGCTGGCCGCGAGTTAATGCCACCAACCCTCGCAGCCGAGAGATTTCCGCATCCCACCAGTGCTCGCCGCTTTGTTCCGCAATGGCAGCAGCACCCGTTAGGGCTTCGGCTCCGCCGGGGTGGTTTCCCGTGCGACAAAGCACCTCGCAAAAGAGCGCAAAGCTATAGGGAGCGTACTGGATCGTGCCTTGCTTCGCCGGATCAGCAAGCGCGGCGCGGTAGGAGGCAATCGCCGCCTCAATCGTATCCGGTGCCAACAACGCCCAGCCGCGGAGGACTCGTGGATCGAGCGGCAAGGCAATGCGCTTCTTAGCCGCTAGGGTCTCTGCGCTCTCAATGCACTGCAGCACCGAAGCTGAGTCACGTCGGAACTGGTGCAATATCGACGCATGCAGACGCGCCATAGCAAGGCTGAAGGGATGGTTCACCCGTTCCGCAAGCGCCAACGCGTCATTCACGTGAGCGAGCGCCGTGTCAGGGTAGCCGAGCAGCCAGGCGCTCCAGGCACCTAGCGTTCGTGCACAGACTCCAGGGTCGTGACCGTAGATGTGTGCGTGCGTCCGGTGCTGCTCGAACTCATAAAGGGTTCGGCCCTTCTCGCAATGCTCCTGCGCCGGAGCGAGTTCGCCGCAGAAGAAATGTGTTGTCCAACCCGTATGATGAGCTTCGAGCCGAAGGCCGACATTATTACCCTTTTCGACCAGGCTCAGAAGCCTATCTGAAAGCTGGCGCGCCGCATTCCAATCCGACGTGCGTCGGAAAGTCCACAACCCCAATATCGCGGTGAACTGAGAATCGATGTCCCCTATCTTATCGGAAAGCTCGTGCGCACGAGCGTGCGCTTTTGCTGCTTCGGCCGAGGAGAAGCCGTTCGCGTTACTAAGAGACACGCCTTTAGCGAGTTGCAGCTTGATCTCGTGCCGATCGCGCTGCGCATCCAAGAGAGATGGCAGCAGGGACAAACCACGATCGAAATGATTGACCGCCTCGGCATACGCGGAGCGGGAAGCCGCAAACTGGCCCGCTTTTAGCCATTGATCAGAGGCGCGTTCCGCCTCTCCGGCACCCGTCAGATGATGGGCCAGTATCTCGGGCTGCCGATCGACCAGATCTGCGAAATGCTGCTCCAAGGCGGTGGCAACTCGTGCATGCAACTCTTGCCGTCTTCGGCGCAGTAGCGTGCCATAGGCAGCGTCCTGCACCAGCGCGTGCTTGAATAGATAGCTGGAATACGGAGGCACACCTTGCCGGAACAACAAGCCAGCGGAGATCAGACGGTCTAAGGCGGATGCCAACTCTGGCTCCGGCTTGCTCGCAACGGAAAAAAGCAGGGTGTGAGAGAACTCTCGCCCGATCGCGGAACCGATCTGGGCCACCTCCTTGGCGGGCCCGAGCTGGTCGAGCCTCGCCATAAGCGAGGCGTGCAGGCTTGCGGGGACCGCCGCCACAGGTGACGGAATATTGCCTGTAGTTCGCCGGGCTTCGCCCTCACTCTTGGTTTCCAGGACCGCCTTCGTCATCTCCTCCACGAAAAGGGGAATCCCGTCCGTGCGCTCAATGATGTCCTGCCGCACGCTCGCCGAGATGAGCTGGTTGCCCACGATGTGATCAATCACCGTCTCGATTTCGCGCTGCGCCAGCCGATTGAGGGTGAGAGCAGTGACGTAGGGCCGCCCGATCCAGTGCGGTTCGAACTCCGGACGAAACGTCACAATCAACAGCACACGGTAGGTCCGAAGCCGGTCAACGACCCCGCTGAAAGCTTCCTGACTCGTGGGATCGGTCCAATGTGCATCCTCGACCATCATCAGCACAGGTGTGGAGCGCGACAATGCCTCCACCTGTGACCAGAGAGCTTCAAATGTCCGCTGGCGGTGCTGTTCGGAGGGCATGTCGAGCGCCGCGTAGCGTCCGTCTTTTGGTAGCGACAGCATGTCGGCGAATAGCGCCATATCCTCCAAAGAGGTTGAAGTCTGCGCCAATACTTTATCGAGCTTGTCCAGCTTCGTTTCCAGCGCGTCGTCATGCGCAAATCGTGCGGCCCGTTCCATCTGGCCGATGATCGGATAAAAAGCGCTGTCGGTATGCTGCGGCGAGCAGAAATAGCGCAATCGGGTATGCGGCTCGTTAGCGATGCTTTCCAGCAGCGCCGCCGTAAGCCGCGATTTGCCAATACCAGCCTCGCCGGAGAGCAGCACTACTTGGCCTTCACCACTCTTTGCCTTGGACCAGCGTCGCAACAGGAGTTCGAGTTCTTCGTCCCGCCCAACAAGCTCGGTCAATCCGTTCGCGTGCAAGGCCTCGAAGCGGCTTTCGACTGAAGCCGGCCGCAACGCAGCCCATGCCCCTACGGCGCCTGAGATACCTTTGAGTTCTATCGGCCCAAATTCTTCAAGCTCGAACAGATTGCCCAACAGTTTCCGAGTACTCTCCGCAATGACGACGCTGTTCGGCTCAGCAACGCCCTGCAAACGTGCCGCAAGGTTTGGCGTTTCACCGATTATGGCGTGCTCCTGAGAAGCGCCGGACCCGATGAGGTCGCCGACAACCACCAGTCCCGTTGCGATGCCGATACGCGTCTGCAGGGGCGCACGAATCTTCAGAGCACCTACGCCAGCCACCAACTCCAGCCCCGCCCGGACGGCCCGTTCCGCATCGTCTTCGTGCGCCTGCGGATACCCGAAATACACCAGTACCCCATCGCCCATATACTTCGCAACGAAGCCGTCGAACCGCTGCACGATGTCGGCGACGCAATTCTGATACGCGGAAATGATCTCGCGTAGGTCTTCAGGGTCCATGCGTGCTGAAAGTGCTGTTGAACCCACAAGGTCCGAGAACATCACAGTGACTTGGCGACGTTCGGCGGCACCTTGGGGCTTCAACTCGGCCGTAACGCGTTGAGCTACGGCAGGGCTCCCAAGCTCCTGGATAGCCGCAAGCATTATGCGCCGATGCCCGAGCAGCACGCCGATGTCCTTAAGGTCCTGATCAGTCAGATGGCGAAGTGCTGCGAAACCAATCCCGTTTTCAGCAAAACGTTGCGCGTACTCGAACATTCCGAGCTTTTCGAGCCAGTCGGCAATTTGCTGCATCGCGGCCCCTCCGGATTTTGTGCAACCCACTCTGGCCCGATAGGACCGAAAGTCTACCACGCGCGCCGACTTATTCCAGCGCCCGCCGCGAGGTTGCATGTCCGGTCAGGGTCTTGGTCGTGTAAAAACGCCTTCCGCGGGAGGGCGGTGATAAGCCATGACGGTTCGGTCTCAGGCCGCGATCGCGGCCATCAGCGGCTTGGTCCCGACGATGTTCATGGCCCGTGTCAGGTTATAGGCCAGGACCGAGAGAGCCATCTCGGCGGCTACTTTTGGAAGCGTTTTGGTGAGGAAGTGTGTCGCTCCCATGCGGGCCTTCATGGTGCCGAACGGATGCTCAACCGTCTCGCGACGCACGCGCATGGCTTGTACGTTTGCATCAAGGCGCTGCTGCACAGCTTCGAGCAGATGCTCATGCTCCCATCGTGGAATCCGTCGCTCCGGGCCTGTCGTGCATTGCGATTTGAGCGAACATTTTTGACAGGCTGTGGTCCAGTAGCGCCTTATCCGCTTGCCATCTTCCTCGTTCGTAAAGCGATACGGCAGTTGCTCCCCAGCCCGACAGCGATAGGCGTCTTCCTCCGGCAAATAGACAAAGTCCTGCTTGCCGAAGCGACCATTTGACTTGGCACCCGACGTCTGCGGCTTGGGTAGAGTCACGATGATGCCGGCCTCGTGGCACGCGAGGATTTCCAGGCTGCTGAAGTAGCCGCGATCGGCAACGGCCTCGAGGGGTCTCGGTCTCGAGAACAGCCTTCGCCTGCTTGGCCATATCGGCCAGCTGAGCCCGATCCGAGCCGCTGTTCGTCACCTCATGCGTCACAATCAGATGGTGCTCGGTATCTACGGCGACCTGCACATTGTAGCCAAAGCGATGGGCCAATTCCGGAAGTCGCGACGCTCATTCAATGATCTTGTCAGCACGGACCAGGATCGTTGCCGGCACGGTGATGTTCGAGGCCTTGGCCGTCTTGAGATTGATGACAAGCTCGAACGTGGTCGGCTGCTCGACGGGGATGTCTGCCGGCTTCCCGCCTTTTAGGATGAGGTCGATAATCTCCGCGCCGCGCCGCCATTGCTTGCCATGATCGGTGCCATAGGACATAAGGCCGCCTGCTTCCGCGAACTCGCGGTAGCCGTAGATAGCGGGCAAACGCAGGCGGGAGGCGGCCGCGGCAATTTCGGTCCGCTGACTAAACGTGAAGGGGTCCTCGAGAATCGCAAGGCCGCCGGCTCCTGCGACCTTGCTGGCCTCGAGCTGCGGCGCGATCTCCTCGGGCGAGCGCACCTCAAAGACCCGTAACTCTATTTTCGCGACACGCGCTGCGGTCTCGAGTTCCCTGTAAGCGAGGGCCGCGTACGGCGTGCCCGGATTCAAGACCGCGGCAATCAGCGAGGCGGCAGGGACGATCTCGCGCAACAGCTGAAGCCGGGCGCCCTGTATGCCAGCGGCTAGGTCCGACAGTCCGGTGACGTTACCGCCGGGCCGGGCGAGACTTGCAACGACCCCCGCGCCGACAGGATCGCCGACAGCCATGAATACAACCGGGATGCCGTTTCCGGCTGCCTTGCCTGCCTTGGCGGCAACCGTGCCAAATCCGGTGACAAGCACATCAGGCTTCATCCGAATGAGGTCGGACGCAAGACCTGGCAAGAGTTCCGGCCGGCCTTCTGCCGAGCGATAGACGAAGTGCAGGTTTTTTCCGTCAATGTAACCAAGCTGATCGAGACGGCGCAAAAAATTCGGCGCGAAGCTACGATCCTCACCTGCAAGAAGGGCGAGGTAGGCAACGGTGAATGATTTGACTTTTTGTGCGCTAGCCTTGGGCGCGACGCCGAGGAGCGTGGCACCGGCTAGTATTTTCATCAACGACCTCCGGTCCGTCATGCAAATGCCTCTCGCACCAAGTATTCGAGCTGCAGACCAGACGGATCGCCCACGAATCCTGTTGGCTATCAAATGCGCCTTCTATTCCCGAACAAAAATATGGGACTTAACCTTCCATTCACCGTTGGATTGGTGCTCATAAAGTTTAACTGTACTGCCGGACAGCATGGTCGTTTCCTCCCCCTTTACCAATGAGGCTTTGAAGCGGGACGTCACGTAAGCGTAGTCTCCCATCTGCAAAATCTCTACAAGCTCAAGTTTGTGATTTTTGACGCTCGTGCCTCTTTTGGCAAAAAAGTCGCGTATCGCAGTAGGGCCAGAGACGGGTGCTGCGCCGGGCGGCATTAGACTGGCGTCGGCGGCATACATTGGCAGCAAGGCGTCGAAATTCGGATCGTTGATCGCGGCGTCCCATTGCGCATTGAGTTTCGTCATATCTTCAGTGAGCGGGTCTGCACACACATGGCCGATCGTGGCCAACAAAAGCACCAGCACCACTGACCAGGTTTTGCTCATGACTTTGCTTTCTCTGATCTGTTGGAAGCTGGCTCTCGGTTACCACTCAAGGTCGGATATCTGCCTAGGCTGCAAATCCGTCAGCAGCCACGGAGCGCCTGATTGCTGAAACCAACTCAGCCGTCGTTAAGATCTCGTGGGCAAAGGTCGGTCCATCTATGTCGAGTGTGGCATGCAGGGCTTCATGCGACCGAGCTGCTGTCCCGTCTCGAACGAGCGTGACGTGGAAGCCAAGCTCCATTCCGACGCGTGCCGTGGCTTCAAGGCAGGTGTTGGCCAGGAGACCTACGCAGATGATCTTTTCCTTGCCGAACCGCTTGAGTTTGTGTTCGAGATCGGTGTTCGGAAAGCCGCTTGATGCCCAATGCTCGGTCGCAACGATATCGCCCGGTCGCGCCTTGAAGTCATCGTGGAAAGTCCCGCCCCAAGTGTCCTTCGCAAAGGCCTGTCGCTCCGCTGCGCCGAGCTGGTAAGGAGACGGGTACTTCCAATCTACATAATCGCCCGGCTCCCAGCGATGATGCGGAACGTGACAGACCTTGATTCCCGTCTCGCGAGCGGTTCGCACGATCGTACGAAGATTATCAAGCAGGTTAACTTCTTCGGCGATGTCCTTGACCCACGGCCAGAGTTTCCCGCCCGCACTCAGAAAGTCGTTGTAGAAGTCGATGCACAGCAGCGCCGTGATCTTGGGGTCGTAAGTGCTGGTCATCGCGTCCTCCCTTGTTTCGCTCGCTCGCCTCGCGGGTGATCGACGCAGCCGGGGGCGGCAGTGGCGGCAGAGATCTGCACGTCTTCTACAGTTGGATCGTCCGGACCAATCCAGGCGCCGTGCGTCAATCGCGAAGCTTCGCCGTCGATCGGAAACCGCAATACCGATGTGGCTCCTTCGGCGCCAAACTGATGGTCAATCCTGCCATTCAGGTCCCTTGCCAGCGCATCGACGATCTTCAGTCCATGTCCAGGCTGAAGTAGGCCACTTGAGGACCCATTGTCCGTGATGCAGCATTGGGCAAGCGACCCGGATACTGACATTTGAATCCGAATTGTTCCGCCACCGTCATCGAAGGCATGGCGCGTTGAATTCGTGATCAACTCGGCAATGATCATGCCCAGCTTCCAGCATTGCTCAGATCGAAGTCGAAGTGGGACTTCGACCAGCACAAGATTGATATGCCTGTGATCCAGTCTCGCGCTCTGGATCGATTGGCACAGCGCGCGAATGTAGCCAGATGCATCAATCTCGGTGCTGCATGTCGGCATTTGGAGCGCCCGATGTACGCCAGCGTAGCGGTGCAGCAGATCGGCGACGCCAGCCAGAGCCAATTTCGCGTCCTCACTCGTCGAGTGCGACGCGGTTATTGAAACATAGCTGATGACCGATGTGAACTCATTGCCGATCCGGTGCGAAAGTTCCCGAAGTAGCAAAAATTCATTCGAGGTCACCGCCTGGTCTCCGCTGGTGGTCGTCGCAACGTCGCTCTTGATCGGAATTGCTCGCATTGGCCAAACTCCCTGGATCGTTCGCGCTGTCTTCTCGCATGCTTAAAAAACAGAATGAGTTCTCTTGTGCTTCTATATCGGGGCTCCCAGTAGCCGTCCCGTTCCGCCACGGCTCTAGAAAGAAACTTGAAATTACTTTGCTGCATTGATCAGAGCGTCGTGGATCTTCCGGTCGAGCTCTCTGGCTACAGCGGTTACGTCTTCATTTCCGTATTGGCCGAAGAGCGTCGACGGCCGGTCGTATTCGAACGTTGAGGTGCCAGTCCCGTTTTCGTAAAGCACGATCCGGAGCGGTGCATAGAGACCCGCAGCAAGTTCATGCTGCGTCATTTGTGTCGATACGAGTACGTTGCCTATGACGTACTGCACAACATTACGCTTCCCCAACAAAATCTGCAGCCAGTCACCGTGGGTCGCAATGGAAAAGATAACCAGCCCGGCATCACCCTGAATATCATTCAATTCAGTTTTGACGCGTTCGATGTCGCCATGCAGCAAGTGAGATCTGATGCGCTCGTCGAATCGGGGAAATTTTTCCAGTGCAGTTCGGGTTTCGAGGTATGGCTTCTCGGAATCGATACGAATATGCTCGATAGCGAGCTGGCGCCGGCTAACGCTCGGCAGGCTCGGTGAGTCCGACATTGCGATGCTAGGCATTGTCATCTCCGGTGGTTGTTTCGGGCATCCGCGCGTCCAAGCTGTCAAGCTGGAGCGCAACATTGCTTGTCCGCGCTTTCGACAGCGACTAATGAAACCTGCGCACGACGCTCATGGACGTGAGTGGCAGGCGTACGGTTGATCAACAGACTGAGCAATTCCGGACGACTGTAATGGCCACGCGAGTCCATCAGGCGCTTGCGCTTGTCGATCAGAGCGAAATCGAGATCGGCAATGACCGCTCCCTCGCCGGTGCGCAACGGTTGTCCCAGCAACTGGCCCTGCGGCGTGACAATTGCGGTGAAGCACCCGCCGGAGATTGGTCCGACTGGACAGTCGGTGTCTTGCACAATGCGGGCTTGTTGATCTGGGTCCAGCCAGGCGGTTGCGTTGACAACAAAGCAAGCGGATTCGAGCGCGTGTTGCCTGATGTTGATTTCGGTCTGTTCGGCGAAGAGATCGCCGCCGAAGGATCCCGGATACATCGCCGCATGAATTTGCTCGCCGTCGACCATAAGGGCGTATCGCGCCAACGGAATGTAGTGCTCCCAGCATGCGAGCTGTCCCACGCGCCCAACCGCACTATCGACAGCTCTCAGCCCCGAGCCGTCACCTTGGCCCCAGATCATGCGCTCATGGTGGGTCGGCGTCAGTTTGCGGCGGCGTTGGATCAGTGTACCGTCCGCATCGAAAAGCAGTTGGGTATTGTAGATCGTTCCGCCATCGCGCTCGTTGATGCCAATGGACGCCACCACGCCTGCTTGTTTGGAAGCTTCACCGATTGCGAATGTTGTGGGCGATGGCACGGTCACTGCCTGCTCAAGCAGTATGAGGTTCTGCCCGAGCATTTCGAACGGTCGCTGCACGTACGAAAAATAAGGATAGTAAGGTACGATCGCCTCCGGAAAGGTCGCGAACTGCACATCTTGACGACCAAGCTCGATGATTTTCTCGATGATCTTGTCTACGGTGCCCTCGCGGCTGTAGAGGACAGGGCTGATCTGGACTGCGGCAGCCTTGATGATGGTCATGCCCGGATACCTTCTGATGGCTTCTAGCGTGATCGCTCGAATACGCTCCTGCGAAGATACTCCGGCGAGTGATTGAATCTATTGCACCTAGGTGTCGTCGGCACTTCTGCACGAAGTCTCGTTCATGCGCGACGGTCCGCCCCAGCGGACCTCTACATTTCTTCTCTCGTTCAAAGATCTCTTGAGGTCTGAGTGTCAGTGATCGCCTCGGTGCGGGAGGCAGATTGCCGATCGACGGCCACGGGGAGTAGGATGGCGGACTAAATGGCGTCTCGGCTCCTTCCAGACCGACACCAAGGTATCATCGACCTTTGTCAGCAACTTGACGCATTGTTCTGGGACGGCAGCTACCAGGAAAGGACTCCAATGGAGAAAGACCTCGGTCCCATCCTTGATGCGCTCCCGGGATTGATCTGGACAGCGGTGCCTGACGGGCGTGTGGACTTCGCAAGCCAGCCTTGGTGTGAGTACACCGGGCTGGGTGCTGGTGAGCTGTTTGGAACCGGTTGGCAGCGCGCGATCCACCCGGAAGATCTGCCTGGCCTGCTCGAACGGTGGCGGTCCATTCTGTTAGCTGGCGAAGTGAGCGCCATGGAAGCGCGCCTGCGCCGCTTCGATGGTGCCTATCACTGGTTCACTTTCCGAGTTCGACCGTTGGTGGACGCATCTGGAAAGATCATCAGATGGATCGGACTGAATGTCGATATTGAGGACCGAGGCCGGTCTGGTCGCGCGAGCGAGGGCCTTTATCGATCAATTACCGACGCCATTCCGGCGATGATCTCCTTCATGACGCCGACCGGCGAACTCGAGAGTGTCAACCAGCGATTCTTAGAGTACGTCGGCACAACGCTGGAAGAGCTGAAGCGCTGGAAGTCAGGAAAGTTAGTTCACTCAGACGATCTTCCCTCGGTGATTGCAGCCTGCGATCGGGCGATAGCCACTGGGGAACCTTATGATATAGAGCACCGCTTGCGGCGTGCTGACGGCGCTTATCGGTGGTTTCATCTGCGTGGCATGCCCCGGAGGGATGTGCGTGGGAATATTGTTCGCTGGTACGTGATCGAGACCGACATAGATGACCGGAAGCGGGCTGAGGCTCTTCTTACGGGAGAGAAGCACCTGCTGGAAATGGCAGCTGCTGGCAACTCGATGTCTGACATTCTCGCAGCGCTTTGTCGGTTGGTCGAGGCCACGACCGAGGAATGCCACTGCAGCGTCGTGCTGGTTGATGCAGACGGCGTGCGACTTGAACACGGCGCCGCGCCGAGCCTTCCGGCCAGCTTCATCAATTCAATAATTGGCCGACCGGTAAATGTCGATTCAGGCCCGTGCGCAATGGCAGCGTACCTGAACAAACAGGTGATTGCTGCCGACCTCGCGCTAGAAACGCGATGGGCGGCGCACGCGTGGTGCCCAATGGCCATGGCGCATGGTCTCCATGCGTGCTGGTCAACGCCGATCCCATCAACGATGGGCAAAGTCGTGGGCGCTTTTGCGATCTACTATAGCGAGCCCCGGACGCCCACGCCGGAGCAACAGGACCTCATTGCCCAGTTCGCCCACGTGGCAAGCATTGCCATTGAACGCGCGCAGAGCGACGCAGCGCTGAAGCAGGGTGAGGCGCGCAAGGCCGCGATCCTGGACGCGGCACTCGATTGTATCATCACCATCGACCACGAAGGGCGAGTCATAGAGTTCAACCCCGCCGCTGAACGAACCTTCGGCTATCCCCGGAATGAGATTGTGGGCAAGCTCTTGGCGGACGCCATTATCCCGCCAGCCTTGCGGAAGAAGCATCGGCAGGGAATGGCCCGATACCTAGCGACCGGGGAGACGCGATTGATTGGCAAGCGCGTCGAGATGACGGCCGTACGTGCCGACGGTAGCGAGTTCCCAGTCGAACTTGCAATTTCTCGTATCCCGCTTGAGGGGCCGCCGTCATTCACCTGTTACCTGCGTGATATTACCGAACGCAAACAGTCGGAGGAGGCCCTTCAACGAAGCGGAGCATTTCTCGCCGAAGCCCAGCATCTGAGCCGAACCGGTAGCCTCTCGTGGTGCGTGGCTACAGGGGAGATCATCTGGTCAGACCAAGTTTACCGCATTTTCGAGTTTGATCAGACGGTTCCCGTAACGCTCGAGCTGATCGGCACGCGGGTTCATCCGGAAGACATTCCGTTGATGAAAGACATGATTGCCCGGGCGGGAATGGAGGCCGAGGACTTTGAGTACGAACATCGGCTGCTCATGCCTGATGATTCGATCAAACACCTTCACCTCGTCGCACATGCAACTCGAAACCGAAACGGTCAACTTGAATACATCGGTGCGGTGCAGGACGTGACGAAGCGCCGACTTTCGGAAGAAGCGCTTGAGGACGTACGATCAGAGCTCGCGCATGTTTCGAGGATCGCGAGCCTTGGAGCATTGACGGCGTCGATTGCGCACGAAGTCAACCAGCCGTTGTCTGGGATCCTCACCAATGCCAGCACATGCCTGCGGATGCTGGCTGTGGATCCGCCCAATGTGGACGGAGCGCGTGAAACTGCGCGGCGCACCATTCGCGATGGTAACCGTGCATCTGACGTGATCGTTCGACTGCGCGCGCTCTTCAGCAAGAGAAAATTCACGATGGAGCCGGTTGACCTTAACGAAGCGACGCAAGAGGTGATTGCACTGTTGATGAGTGAACTCAAGAGAGACCGAATCAATCTTCAGACGGAGTTTGCCGACGGCCTTCCATCGGTCATGGGTGATCGCGTGCAGCTTCAGCAGGTTATCCTGAATCTGATCCGCAATGCGTCGGACGCAATGATAGGTATCGACAATCGTCCTCGGCGGCTGATCATCAGAAGCGGACGGGATGCCGACGAGCATGCGCGCCTGACCGTGCAGGACGAGGGAGTGGGTTTCGGTTCGCAGGACCTGCGCAGAATTTTTGATGCCTTCTTCACCACTAAGGATAATGGCATGGGGATTGGCTTATCTGTAAGTCGATCCATTATCGAGAATCACCATGGTCGTCTTTGGGCGGAATCGAATGATTGCAATGGCGCTTCATTCTCCTTTTCCATTCCACTTGGACTTGGGAGCAAGGAGGACCGCAGACTTGACGGCAATTGGAGTCCTGCTGCGCAAAAGCAGGCGATGAGGAGTTTGTAATGACGGGCCGTTTGCTCGTTTCGATTGTCGATGACGACGAGTCGGTACGTGAATCGCTACCAGACTTGCTCAAGGAGTTCGGGTTCGCGGTGGAGGCCTTTTCGTCGGCGGAAGAGTTCCTGGCTTCTGACCATCTTGGCCGGACCAGTTGCCTGATTCTCGATATGGCTATGCCAGGAATGTCCGGACCAGATCTCCAGCGAGAGCTTAGGTTACGCCGGCAAGACATTCCGATCGTTTTCATTACCGGTCACGGCGATGAGACGGCTCGGCCGCGCGCGCTGGCGGAAGGTGCCGCGGAATGTCTGCTCAAGCCATTCAGCGACGCCTCGCTGCGCGGGGCCCTCGATATCGCACTCCGCATGGGCGGAATGTCACGTGGTACCTTTGACTGCTGGAAAGTAAAGTAACAAACATCAGAGCAATCATTGTTTGGGTCAGCGTCCATGTCGCACGTATCGCACGTCATACCGATTGTGTTCGTTGTCGACGACGATGTGTCGGTGCGCGAATCACTGGAACTAATGATTAGCTCGGCCGGCTGGAGGCCAGAGATATTTGCTTCTGCAAAAGAGTTCCTGTCCCGCCCGCGAGCAGACGCGCCCAGCTGCCTAGTGCTCGACGTCAATCTCCCGGACCTGAATGGCCTCGATCTTCAAGTGCGCGTCGCTGGTGATCGGATCGACATGCCGATCATCTTTATCACGGGGTATGGAGATGTGCCCATGACGGTGCGGGCCATGAAGGCCGGTGCGGTCGAGTTCTTGACGAAGCCGTTCAGCGACGATGCGTTGCTGGGCGCAATCCGGCAGGCGATCGAACGGAGCCGCACGGTACTTGGTCACGAGGCGGAGATTCGCATGCTATCCGATCGTTACGAGACGCTGAGTCGTCGTGAACGGGAGGTGATGGCCCTGATCGTCACCGGCTTGTTGAACAAGCAGGTTGCTTTCGATCTGGGCATCAGTGAGATCACCGTAAAAGCTCACCGAGGCAGGGTGATGCACAAGATGCAGGCCGGCTCGCTGGTCGACCTGGCGTCAATGGCCGCGAAACTTCGGCTTGCGCACACGCAGCATTGATTTCGCACGTACTGTCGTTTGTCGGCTTGTAAGGGTTCGCCGTGAACGTGCCTTCAGAGATTCAGGCCGTCGGTTATGAAGCCCTTAGCAACGATCAGCCTATGCTGCATGGCTAGCCCTGGCCGCGGCGGCGGGGGGCGTGCGGAACGCAATCGACAAACGATTGAAGACGTTCATCAAGCTGATCGCATAGGTAAGATCGACAAGCTCCTTATCGCTGAACGCGGCAGCCGCGGCTTCATAATCCGCATCGGGAACGCCGGTTTCGGCGACGTTTGTTACGGTCTCTGTCCAAGCGAGCGCGATGCGTTCGCGGTTGCTGAATACGTCACCCGCTCCACGCCACACCGGCACGAGAACGAGCTTCTCGACTGCGACGCCGAGCTTGAGCAAGTCGCTGGAATGCATATCAATGCAATAGGCGCAGCCGTTTATCTGCGAAGCTCGCAGGTAAACGAGATAGATGAGATCCTTTGGAAGGCCACTGTTCTGAAGATGGACGTACACCCCGCCGAAAGCCTTGTAACCTGCGGGTGAAGCCTTGGCATAGTCGACGCGATTGCTCATGGAGAATCCCTGCGTTGATGGTTTCGGTGTGGTTTGGTCGCTCATCGGCGCGCCGGTCGCGTGCGTCGGAAGGCCTCCACTACAATCGTGGGGACAACTTCGCTTCTGGAAAAGATGGTTAGCGGTCGCGAAGCGTCCATTGTTCTTTGGTGTCGGGTCCGCCGTGGCGTAGGGCGCCTTCGCGAAAAGGGCTTGTGCCGGATTTGCTGCTCTCAAGTGCACCGACTGGCCGTGCAAGATCTGTTCGCTGATGAAAGATCCGCGGTTTCGCGCAGGCCGATCCTAAAGTATCGGCGACACCTAGGTCTGATAGATACGCCCCCAGCTTGGTGCCATCACAGGTGTGTGGATGGTAAACTCTTGAGGGAGTTCATCATCGCCGCGACATCCCGTGAGGAGAGAGCAATGAGAGAATTCAAACTGCTGATTAATGGAGAATTGGTGCCCGGCGCAGGAAGGCTTGATGTCATCAACCCAGCGACCGAGGACGTGCTGGCGGAGGCGCCGCGAGCTGATCGCGCGCAGCTTGACGCGGCAGTCGCCGCCGCGAAGGCGGCGTTCCCAGCGTGGTCCGCTAAACCGATATCCGAGCGCGGTGCGCTGTTGGGTAAGTTGGCTGATGCGCTGGATGCAGGACAAGACGAATTTGCGCGCTTGTTGACCCTGGAACAGGGCAAGCCGCTTTCTGAGGCGAACTGGGAGATCTATTTTACTATCCGGATTATTCGCCATTACGCGAGTCTCGATCTGCCAATCGAAGTCTTGAAGGAGGACGCCACACAAAAAATCGTGCGGCAGCACATCCCACTCGGCGTGGTCGCCGCGATTGTGCCGTGGAATTTTCCGATGCTCCTGCTCGTCATCAAGGTGGCTCCGGCGCTGCTTGCCGGGGACACGCTGGTCGCGAAGCCGGCACCAACGACGCCGCTAACCACGCTCCGGTTCGGAGAACTCTGTGGCGAGATCCTGCCCGCAGGCGTGATCAACGTCATCGTCGATCACAACGATTTGGGTGATGCGCTCTCAAGTCACGCGGACGTGGCCAAGGTCGCCTTCACGGGCTCGACTGCGACCGGCAAGAAAGTGATGTGCAGCGCGGCCGGTACGTTGAAACGGCTCACCCTGGAGCTCGGTGGCAACGACGCCGCGATCGTGCTCGATGATGTCGATCCAATCGAGGTAGCTCCCAAACTGCTCGCCGCCTCGATGATGAACGCCGGCCAGATCTGTCTCGGGGCTAAGCGGATCTACATCCATGATTCACAGTACGACCAGATTTGCGAGGAGCTCGGACGCCTGGCGAGCGAATCAGTTGTTGATGACGGCCTGAAAAAGGGCACGCAGATGGGCCCGCTGCAGAATAAAGCTCAGTTCGAGAAGGTTAAGGGCTTTCTTGAGGATGCAAAGCGAAACGGCAAGATCGTCGCTGGCGGCGACGTGCTCCCCCGCAAGGGGTATTTCATTAGGCCAACGATCGTTCGAGACATTGCCGACGATGCGCAACTGGTGACGGAGGAGCAATTTGGCCCCGTCGTCCCGGTGCTGCGCTATTCTGACGTCGACGACGTGATCGCTCGTGCCAACGACTCGGATTATGGACTCGGCGGAACGGTGTGGGCGAAGGATCTCGATCGTGCGTTCCGGGTGGCGGCCAAGCTTGAAACCGGGACTGTCTGGATCAACACGTTTCTTGACGTGTCGCCCGACATTTCTTTTGGTGGCGCCAAGCAATCGGGCATCGGCGCTGAATTGGGTCGAGAAGGGCTCGAAGCCTTTACCCATGCCAAGATCATCAACATCGCGAAGTAGCGTTCGGCATCCTCTGGGCGCCGTTGGAAAAATTGATCACGGTTGAAGCCCCCGAGGCGAGGGGAAGGCGGGTGATCTCGACGCCGATCGCGATCTGAGACTGATCGGATCTCTCGCTTTGGTAACGACGCGCCTGTTGGAGTGGATAGTGAAAGGAGTAACGACGATGGGTTACAGGATCTTTCTTGCCGGCGCGTCCGGCGCAATCGGCAGGCGCTTGACGCCACTCCTGCACAGCGCTGGCCATTACGTCTGTGGCAGTACCAGATCGAAAGTGAACGCGGACGCGCTACACTCCCTCGGGGCAACGCCGGTCGTAGTCGACGTGTTCGACGTATCGGCGCTGTCACGCGCCGTCGCATCGGCGCGCCCAGATGTTGTGATCCATCAGCTCACTGACCTCCCGAAGGATCTCAATCCGCGTGAGATGGGAGCAGCGATCGTCCGCACCGCCCGCATCCGTAGCGAAGGAACGCGGAACCTCGTCAGGGCCGCAATTGCGGCGGGTGCGCAGCGGTTGGTGGCGCAAAGCATCGCGTGGGCCTATGCGCCGGGGGCCGAGCCCCACGCGGAGACGGACCCGCTCGATACCGGCGCTGAGGGAGAGAGCGGTATCAACGTGCAGGGAGTGATTGCGTTGGAAGATCTAATTTTAAAATCGCCGCCGCTCGAGGGCATCGTCCTTCGCTACGGGCAGCTTTATGGCCCGGGAACCGCTTCGGACCAACCCTCAAATTCTGTGCCGGTTCATGTGGATGCGGCGGCCTATGCCGCTATGCTCGCCATCGATCACGGGGACCCGGGCATCTATAATATTGCGCAGTTCAACAGAACCGTAGCGACTGAAAAGGCTCGCGTGGAATTGGGTTGGACTTCCGAGTTTCGTCTTCCGACATGACGATCCCGCACGGCGGTTCAGCTCGGTACTCACCACCTCATGCGCTTCGCTTGCCAGGCGATACACGAAGTGACCAGCGCAGTCAGCACGATAGAGGTCCATCAACCAGCAAACAGAAGGGTTCGTCATGAGTGATCGTATCAACTACGCAGCAACTCCAGTAACCGTTGCCGTAATATTTCACAGCGGTTTCGGCCACACTGCGCGGCAGGCCGAAGCCGTACGAAGTGGAATCGAACGAGTCGCGGGCGCATCTGCCCTCTATCTAACGTCAGATGAGGCTCAAGGCCGCTCTGATGATCTCGAACTAGTAGACGCGATAATCTTCGGCGCCCCGACTTACATGGGAAGCGCATCCGGACCATTCAAAGCCTTCATGGATTCGACGTCAAAATCCTACTCGAGGGGCGCCTGGAAGGACAAGATCGCCGCAGGCTTCACAAACTCGGCGTCACGGTCTGGGGACAAGCTCGCAACACTGACCCAATTCGCCATCCTTGCTGCACAACATGGCATGCACTGGGTCAATCTTGGTCTGCCGCCGGGCAACAATAGTACGCACGGCTCGGATCAAGACCTCAATCGGCTAGGCTTCTGGCTCGGTGCTGCGGCGCAGTCGAACAACGATCAAGGACCTGACGTCGCGCCACCCGAATCCGATCTTCTGACCGCCGAACACCTTGGCGAGCGCGTGGCGAGAGTTACGCAGCAATTTGTGCGTGGTCGTTTGCCTGCGGTCAAAGCGTATCGTTAGAAGCGTCCTAGGGGGTCCTAGGGGCGCACATCCGGCTTCGCGGTCATGGCAAGCGAGACGAACTTTGAAACTGCTGGCATGATCAGCTGGCGGAATCCGCTACTGATCTCGTCCGCACGGTTCTCTTGGTGATCAGAGGGAAGTCCCCGTGCGAACCGGCCCTTCGGTGCCGTTCAAGTATGCAACCGATGTCGGCGTTGGCCGATTGTGTTGAAACAGTCGAAAATACCGCCTCAGCAAAATTCGCGCGAAAGTTAGCTGATCTCTGACTTCGGCTGTCGATGCCGTTTTAGATTGCGTGGAAGGGCGCTGGTTGAAACCGCCCAAGTCTAAGTTGTCCCCCGCCTCCCAAAAATATCGAGCGCACCAGTGTCTCTTAGACAGTCTCAACGCCGCAAAAGACGTTTTCAACGGAATCGAACCCTTAGCGGACATGACCATCGCTGCTAGGGAGATCAGCCGTGGAAGTCCGCATGGGTAGGAGGGCTTGGAACTAGTTTGAACAGTGCTCCTAGAGCCCAGCGTCAAGATTCGATAGCGGTTAAGCGCTGGTTACGGCAGGCAACTGTCGGGAATGAACCATCTTCCTACGATCTCACGGGTCTTTTGATTGTGGAGCGCGAACCGCCTCACGAACGAAAAGTGGACGTATCTAGTGCGGTTTCTGGTGCGGCAGTCGGGCAGGGGGCAACGAAGAGCAAGCAAGATACTGATATTCTTGCTATGCCCGCCAGGACTCGAACCTGCAACCAGACCGTTATGAGCGGCCGGCTCTAACCGTTGAGCTACAGGCCCCGCGAAGGCGGCCGGAGCTATTGAGTGCACTGTCATAATCCCCCCTCGTCTGCGCAATCATTTCGCCTGCGGCCAAAATGAATCCACGGCGTTGCCGGATTTAAGTCGCGTTGCGACCCAGATCACGGCCAACGCTCGTGGTCGGGCAGGGGCGCAACCCCGGGGGTTTCCATGTCCGGTCATTTGCGAATTTGTTTTGCCGCTTTTGTATGTCTTGCCGGTCTCTCGACGACGTCTGCGTCGTCGAACACATTTTCCGCATTCTTCAACGCCGATCCCGCGCCAACCCCTGCGCCCGCGTCAGCGGAGGTGGGGTGCTTGTCACGGCCCGGCAAGTCGGCCGACGGCCAGCACTGGGTCTATCGGGTGGAAGGCCGGCGCAGATGCTGGTTCCAGGTCGCCGAAGCGACCGGGACGGTGAAGCAGCCGGTTCGCGATCGCGCCGCCAAAGATCGTGCCGCCAAGGCCGAAGAGAACAACACCGCGCCCAAGCGGAAAGCGGTGGTGGATGCGCACGCGGAGCTGCAGCGCTCGGCACCCGAGGATACGTCCCGGCCGAGCCGGTCCGCGCCCATGCAGGTGGTTGATGCCGGTCCTGATCCGGCAGGCCGGCTAAGCGTCACCCCAAGAAAGGGAGTAACGGTGTCATGGACGAGATTGAAGCAAGAACCATCCGCAGGGTGATGTGGCGGTTGCTGCCCTTTCTCTTCGTCTGCTACTTCGTCGCCTACCTCGACCGGGTGAACGTTGGTTTCGCCAAACTACAGATGAACTCGGCGCTCGGGCTATCGGAGGCGGCATACGGCTTGGGTGCGGGCCTATTCTTCATCTCTTACTTCCTGTTCGAGGTGCCATCCAACCTCGCGTTGGAAAGGTTCGGCGCTCGGCTCTGGATCGCCCGCATCATGCTAAGCTGGGGCATCATCTCTGCTCTGTTCGCCTTCATCCCCTCGATCGCAGCGGCCACAGCGATCTCGAGCGAGTGGGTTTTCTACATCCTCCGTTTCCTGCTCGGTCTCGCCGAGGCCGGTTTCTTTCCGGGGATCATTTTCTACCTGACTCTATGGTTCCCCTCGGTCTATCGCGCGCGCGTTGTCTCGCTTTTCATGCTGGCTATCCCGTTCTCGTCGATTGTGGGCGGCCCGATTTCCGGGGCTCTGCTGAACATCTCCGGCGCTGGACTCGATGGCTGGCAATGGCTCTTCATCATCGAAGCCTTGCCGTCGATCTTAATGGCCTTCGGCGTCGTCTTTTACCTAACGGACCGTCCGACGATCGCGACGTGGCTCGCCAATGACGAGAGGGACTGGCTCGAAGGACGGCTGGAGGCCGAGAGGCAGCACAAGGTGGCGGTCGAGCACGTCGGCATCCTCAAGGCGCTCACCGACCTCCGCGTCCTCGCCTGCGCGTTCGTCTACTTCTGTCTTAACGCGGCGAGCTATGGTGTGGCGTTCTTCTTACCGACGATCATCAAGAACTTCGGCGTGAGCAACTTCGAGACAGGCCTGCTCTCCGCTGTGCCCTTCTTGTTTGGCGCCGTCGGGATGATCGTCCTGAGCCGCAACTCCGATCGCACTTTGAAGCGTCGGGAGCACGTTTGCTTCGCCATGTTCCTTGCCGCGGTTGGTCTCGCGGGCGCGGGCCTCGTCTCGGCCCCGGCTCTGGTGCTTGGCTTCCTCTGCCTAAGCCAGATCGGTGTTTCCGCGACGCCACCTCTGCTGTGGCCGATACCGAGTGCCTTCCTGACGGGCGCTTCGGCAGCGGCTGGGATCGCCGGGATCAATGCGCTCGGCAACTTGTCCGGGTTCGCCGGTCCCTACGTCATGGGCTACCTCAAAGACGCGACCGGCAACTTCACCGCCGGGCTGCTGGTCCTCGGTGGCTGCGCTCTAGTCGGCAGCATTGTAGCCCTCACGTTCAAGGTCAATCCGCATATAGAGGTCGCGGGTGCTGCGCCGGGCGCGCCGGTGCCAGCCCGCTGAGAGACCATTCCCTTGTGGCGGAGGACGCATCTATCCGCTTCGACACGATGCACTCTAGGCCCATGTGGCAGACATTCTCGAACACGGTAGGGTCATCGCCCGTCAGATGTTCGCAGAACTTGATTGATCGGCGCTTGGCCCTGCCGAATGGTCTCGTGCGATACTGGAGGCTGTCCTGGCCTCGGCAAAACTGTGTGCTCTCCCGGCGCATCGACGCCCCAGAGCCGAATGCGCGCGTTATGGATTTCGATCGTATCGCGTCGATGACGCTGGCCTGTCCAACAAAATCATCGGCCTTTGCCGGAGCCGCAACAACGACGATCGTCTCAACGAGCAGGGCCGAGGCAAGAGTCTCAAGCCGGGTCATTGTTTGCGCTTCGCTTCCGCCAGTTTGACCATTACTTGAAGGGCGCGATTGGTTGGCGTCGGAATGCCCAATTCAATGCCCTTGCGCACGACGTACCCGTTGAGAAAGTCGATCTCGCTTGGCTTGCCACGCGCGAGATCCTGCGCGGTAGACGACATCTGGTTCGGCATGGCGGCGGGAATTTTGAGGATCTGTTCAAGCAGGTCCTCCTGTACGAGGACGCCGCAAGCGCGAGCGATAGTGATGGCTTCCTGCACCGCGCTCGCCACGACATCCCTGGTGCCGTCGACGTCCAGCATCGGTCCATAGGAGATGCCAGCGACGGCAGAGAGCGCGTTATATGCACAGTTCGTGACCAGTTTGCTCCAGAGGATCTTTTCGATGTCATCCGTAACAGTCGTCTGGATGTCGGCCGCGCGTAGCATTTGTGCCAACGCTTCGCTTCTTGGGGATGAGCCGATTACGAGGGCACCGCCGCCGTGATGTTTGACGTGGCCGGGGCCGGCCATTTCGCTGCCAACATAGACCACGGCAGGAATAACAGGATGCCCCGTGACGGCCCGAAAACGCCGCGGATTGTCGACGCCGTTCTGGAGACTGAGGATCGACGTTTCCTGATCTAAGCGTCCAGCCAAAGACCGACCTGCTTCCTCTGTGTCGGCCGACTTCACGCAAACCAGAACCACATCGGGCGAGGCGAGGGAGCTTGCGTCTGTAGCCGCACTGGCCGGCAAGTATCCCTTGAAGTTCTGCGTGTCCAGGAGGAGGCCACGAGAATTGATCGCATCGACGTGCACCCGCCTGCCGATGAACAGTACGTCATGTCCTGCCCTCGCGAGCAGGCCGCCATAGAAGCACCCCACTGCTCCAGCTCCGACGATCGCGATTTGCATGTTGATCTCCCAAATTGGCGGAGGAGCCTGTCAGGCAGCTTTGTCTACCTTGTCGGTCGCCGTGGGTCGAGGTCGCGATCAGTAACCGCCGATGCCCATCACTGAAAGCAGGCCCGAAGGGGATACGCGAGGTGCTATTTTCCGGCATGGTCTCTGTTCACAAAGCCGATGAGCGGTCCCGTCTCCGGCCGAATATGCTAAATGCTGCCAGAACAACCCTATGATCTGTTGCAACTTCACACGCGAGCAGTTCGGACCGAATGGAAGGAAGCGAGACGCGTTCAGAAGCAAACGGTACTCTTTGCTGTGGCTTACACGATCGGGACAATGGCGGCCTTTTGGCTGATCGATAGGACCTATGCGTTTTTCGTCTGAAGGCCGCGCCGTTCTGCAGCGTATTGGTAGTCGTTCGGGTTGTGCTAGACTGCTGACATTCCTTTGGCCGAAAAACGCTGTGGCCACCACTTGTCGTGAGACCGGCATGCCCGACTTCAGGAAGCGCCCCATCCTCGCGGCCGTCATGTTGATGGCTATGATTGTTGCGGGGAGCCATCCCGTCCGCGCGCAGACCCTGAAAACCGTTAAGGAGCGCGGTTTGCTGAATTGCGGTGTCAGCCAGGGACTGCTGGGATTTTCCAGCATGGACGACAAGAGCAACTGGAGCGGTTTCGACGTCGACATATGCCGGGCGGTTGCGGCAGCGATTTTAGGCGATCCCGCCAAGGTGACGTTCACCCCGCTCGATGCAACCTCCCGCTTCGCGGCGTTGCAGTCGGGCAAGATCGATTTGCTGTCGCGCAACTCGACCTGGACGATGTCGCGGGAGAGTTCGCTCGGTCTGATGTTCGCCGGTATCGCCTATTATGACGGTCAGGGCTTTCTGTTGCGTCGGGATACCGGGATCGATACCGCGTTGCAGCTAGGAGGCAAGACGGTTTGCACCCAGACCGGCACCACCAGCGAACTGAACCTGACGGACTATTTTCGCACCAAGGACATGGCACTGAAGGTGCTGGCACTCGACACTGCGGAAGAGAGCCGAAAGGCCTATGATGATCGCAAATGCGACGTGCTGACCAGTGACGTGTCGCAACTCTACGCCGAGCGCCTCAAGCTGTCCGCGCCCGACAGCCACATCATCTTGCCGGAGGTGATTTCGAAGGAGCCGCTTGGGCCCGCGGTGCGGCAAGGCGACGACCAGTGGTTCAACTTGGTGAAGTGGACACTCTATGCGGTGATCAATGCCGAGGAATTGGGCGTCAAGTCGGCAACGGTCGACGACGCCGCGAAATCGCAAAATCCCGACATCAGGCGCCTGCTCGGTGGCGAAGGCGAGTTCGGCGAGCAGCTGGGCCTTACAAAGGATTGGGCCGCTCGCGCGGTGCGCGCGGTCGGCAATTACGGGGAAATCTACGAGAGAAATGTCGGAACGCAGTCGAATCTCAGCATCCCGCGCGGGCTGAACGGGCTCTGGACGCAGGGCGGAATTCAGTACGCGCCTCCCGTCAGATAATTCCTTTGGGGGGCCGACCATGGACGTGGACTATTATGCGTTGATCACGAAAGCCGTCGCAGGCAAGGACGCCACGGCGCGCGACCGGATTTACAAGGACGCCTTTGGACTGATCACGCGATCCCACCTCACGCGCGAGGCCGCGTCGTCGCACGCCGCCGCGCTGGAGGACGCCATTCGGCGGATCGAGGATGACTTCGCCGCCGAGGAAGCGAACGCCGCGGCTGAAATCAACGAGGTGTTGTCGACGGGGAGGAACTGGAGGCCGTTCGCCATCGGCGCGGCCGCGCTAGTTGCTGCCATCGCCGCGTCGGCCTTGCTCTACGTCTACGTCGCTATTAAAGGACCGGCCATTGTTGCCAGCAATGCCACATCGTCGCCGCCCAAGTTGCAGCGTGTGCGCGAAGAGGCCGTAATGGCGGATCTCAAGCCTGGCGTCGATGGCGGCTCCACAGGCGAAGGCCTGCCGTTCGCGCTACAGCGACAAGTGGTCTTTTACCGAACAACCGTCGTTCCCGGCTCGATCGTGGTCGACCGCGAAAACCGCTTTCTCTACCTGATCGATAACAACAATTCCGCGCGCCGCTACGGCATCGGGATCGCGCAGGCCTGCCAGAAGGGCGGCAGCTTCTTCCGCATCGCAAACAAGCTGGAATGGCCGGACTGGCAGCCTTCCGCTACGAGTAGCAGGGACACCGAGGCCTTGCAGGCGTCGGCCGGCCGTCCCGGGAGTTTCCTCGGCGCCCGCGCACTGTTGCTCGACAAGCCCGGACTGCTCATCCACGGCACGAATTCGCCGAAGACGATCGGCCATCTCGTCGTTTCCGGATGCATCCGGCTGGTGAACGACGATGTCGAGGATTTGTACCGGCGGGTTTCGCTGGAAACGCGGGTCGTCTTCATCACCTAAACAACTAGCGAGATCGGCAGGCGTCAGGGCGGGCTGGACAACGCCTTTCGCCCCTCATGGCCCATAGGTGAAGATGAAGGCGACGTTCAGCACGACCGTAGTCGGGGCCAGACCGGACATTGCGCGCTCGCGGCCAAACCGCCGCTTGTGACCCTAAACGGAAATCGGGCGTCGCCTGATCGGATTCACAAAATCGCGCTCAATGTGGTTTGCGACAAGGTGCGTGGTTTGCTCCCTAAATCGCGCGGGCCGTTCGCCACATGGGGGCAAGCTGAAGAACCCGGTGTCGCCTTCGAAGGATGTGCAGAGGACTCAGTCGTTCAGAGATGAGCACGCGGCAATAGCCATCCTATGATCGTCTGATACGGATCGCGACGACTGCGGACGAATGCGTTATCGTTCTGCTGAGCGGCGGTCCTGGCGAATTCAGAAATCCCCTCCATAGACTGCCGTCTATCCTTCGGAAGCTTCGCCCATTGGCGAATGATCTTCCGGCGGGCTTCGCGTTGCTTTTCCCTTACGTCAGGCATCGGGACGCTCCTTGAAGAGGATTATTCCCGTCGACCTAGTATTGTTTGGGCTCACTAGAACTTCAACGTCCAATCAAGAACTCTTAGCCCCTCTGATCGTGCAGCGCTATACACGGGAGCGAGCCTCATATTGGCTTTGTAGGCCCGCCGCCCTAGAATTGCGGCGATCGCGGGACGAGCAAAATGCGGTACGTTTGCGACGCGCCGAAGGGTAAGACCTGGTTCCGTATCGAGACGGAAGGTGAAGCGGCGCATGAGTCGCGCCTGATGGGCCACACAGTCGAGAAATATTTCCGCTACGAGCGGGAGAAGGCCAGTCCTGGCGTCCGGAGCGGCCGGACGCGATCGAGCGCGACATTGGCCTCGAGGCCTATGTACAGCGAGAGATGCCGGTTTTCCTCACACTGCGCGACAGGGAGGGCAATGCCCTGGCTACAGCGATGCTGCCACCGGGTGGCAAGGACCGCGGCGGGTTCCGGATCATCATCGTTGCCGCATCCAATGCCGATCCTTATCCTGAGCAGGACGCGGCCATCGCTGCGCTGGGAGTGCATTTCGGCCTCACACTCGATCGCCGCCGCTGCTTCCCTTACGGCCGCTAAGAAGCCCGACAAGTATCGCCGCTTGATTGGAGCGATGTCGGCTCATGGCCCATCGCGTCGGTGGCGGGACGCAGCGACATGTCCGGAATCGGACGCAAACCGGTAGTCGTCGGTTGAGGGGCCAACCGACGCGATTGACCCATCTGAGACATCGGCGCGATGACCTTAACCCATGGATCATTATACTGATTGTGGTGGCTGCTGACGTCCGTCTCTGTGCTGCAACCGCCTACTTGAGGAGGCCGCCGTATGACCGCGCTTGTCGAGCGCCTCGACTTGCCCGCTGCGTTGCCACGCGCCCGCGGTCGGCGCGAAGAGCAGGCGCTCGAAGGCCCGAACGGACGGACGACCGGACTCGTGGAATCTGGTCAGGATCTTGCCGAGGTTCTTGTCCTTGAGCAGGTCGACCATCGGCGCATGACCGCCCGGGATAAACAGGCCGACATATCCGTTGGTGCCTTCCGAGACGACGGAAGCCAGTGTCTTCGGATGCTTCAGCTGCTCGAGCCCCTCGGCGTACTTCAGCGCCGCGGCCCGGGCGTCGTCGTCGCCGCCGAAGAACATCGCGTTGTTGGAGTTGACGTCCATCACGGGCAGGTCGCCCTTCGGATTGGCGATGACCGGCTCGTATCCGGCCTCGACCAGTTTGCGGTAGGGGACGACGAACTCGTTCAGATAGTAGCCGGTCTTGTAGGTCTTGCCGTCGTTCAAATCGAGCGCGTTGGCGCTGGACATCACGACGAGAACTTTGCCTTTGGTTTGTGCGGAAGCGGTCATTGGAGTCACCATTGTTAGGGCGAGCGCCAGCGCGCCGCCGAGTTTGCGGAAAAACATTTCGATTGCCTTAGTTTGGAGGGGACAGCGTTGGAGATGCGAGGTCCCCGGTTCGGTGGGAGAAGCCGGTCAGGCCACGTGGTAGCGTGCGGCGGGTTTGGGGTTGCGGAATTTGGGGGCCAGGTCGCGGCGTTCCTGCTCCCATCGGGTCCATGCCTCGCCTTCGTGAAGGCCGGGGATGGTTACCGTCTCACCTGCGTCGAGGCCGGCCAATGCCGCGTCGACAAGGTCCTCTGCTCGCATGGTGATCTCGGAGGACTTCTGCGGCGCGTAGCCAGCGACGTCCCAGAACTCGGTGGCGGTGGCGCCGGGCAGCACGGTCTGGACGCGAACGCCCTTATCGGCGAGATCCTTCTGCAGCGAATGACCGAAGCTCAGAACGTAGGACTTCGAGGCGCTGTAGACGCCGTTCAGGGCCTCGACCGCGATGCCGACCACCGACGAGATGTTGATGATCGTGCCCGTGCCGCGTTCGACGAACGCCGGCGCAGCCGCGTAGGTCAGGCGAGTGAGAGCGGTGATGTTGAGTTCGATCATCGCTTCCATCTTGTCGACGTTCGCCTGGAGGATCGAAGCGACCGAGCCGACGCCGGCATTGTTCACCAGCATGGTGATGCTAGGATCTTCATGGATGGCGGCTTCGACCTTCGCGATGCCGGTCTTGTCGCTGAGGTCGGCCTGCAGCGCGGTGATCTGGCGGCCGGTCTCCAACCGCAAACGCGCGGCCAACGTGTCGAGACGATCCTTGTTGCGGGCGACCAGGATCAGGTCGTAGCCGCGCTTGGCGAGGCGGTCGGCGTAGATGGCGCCGATGCCCGTCGATGCCCCGGTGATGAGGGCCACGCCTTTGGAGGACGTGTTGGTCATGGGTGTTCTCCGTCTTTGATGCTCGGGATCGAGCGTGCAAATAGAGAATAGGGTTGCATCCCCAAGTCTCAAATGTCATACAAACGTAGATTTAGGACGTCGGAGGCCGCCATGCGTGACATCGCATTCCTCGTCTACCCCGGATATTCGCTGATGGCCCTCGCCGTCACGGCAGGCTTCGAAGTTGCGAATTCGATGGTCGATCCAAAGCCTTACGACCTCCACTTCGTCTCGGAGCGCGGTGGATCGGTCAAGACGTCGGCCGGCGTGACGCTTCAGACGGAGATGTTCACGGAAAAGCCGTTCGATACGCTCGTCGTCGGCGGCGCGACCTATCCGGAGCCATCTACGCCGGGTCTGATCGCCTTCGTGCGCGACGCTCCCAAACGTCACCGGCGCATCGCGGCGGTGTGTACCGGCGCTTTCGTGCTCGCCGAGGCCGGGCTTCTGAACGGTCGGCGCGCCACCACGCACTGGATGCACGCGCGTGATCTGCAGCGGGCCTACCCGTTGATGAAGATGGAGGAGGACCGCATCTTCATCAATGACGGCCCGATCTGGACGTCCGCCGGCATGACCGCCGGCGTCGACCTCGGGCTGGCGCTCATCGAGAACGACCTCGGTCCGGAGCTTGCGAAGTTGGTGGCGCGCAAGCTCGTCATCTATCATCGCCGCGGCGGCGGCCAATCGCAATTCTCCGCGCTGCTCGAACTGTCTCCGAAGTCGGACCGCATCCAGGCCGCGCTCACCTACGCGCGGGACAATCTGCACAAGCCCCTGACCGTCCCGGACCTGGCCGATGCGGCTCGCCTGAGCCCGCGGCAATTCAGCCGGGCATTCCACGCCGAGACGGGGCAATCACCCGCCAAGGCGATCGAGAATCTCCGGGTCGAGGGCGCGCGCAATCTGATGGAGCAGAGCCGGCACTCGATCGACGAGGTGGCCCGGCAAACCGGCTTCAGCGACCGCGACCACATGCGTCGCGCGTTCCTGCGCGCGTTCGGGCAACCGCCGCAGGTGCTCCGTCGCAACGCGCGGCTCGAGTCGATCGACATCCAGGACGAGGTCGACGATCGCGAGACTGCGGCTTAGACGCGCAACGCGTCGGACGGCTTCCACCTCAGCGCATCGATCAATGCCCGCAGGGCGGGCGTCACGTGCCTGCTCGGATAGTAGAGGTGCAGCCCCTGGAACGGGACGCACCAGTCGTCGAGGACCTGGACGAGCCGTCCGTCCGCCAGGTGCGGCGCTGCTTTCGGTTCGAGCATCAGTCCCAGTCCGGCACCGGCCAAGATCAACGTCGCCGCAAGGTCCGGATCGTCGAGGACGAGCTGGCCGCCGGCACGGGTACGGACTTCCTTTCCGTCACGCTCGAGCTTCCATGGGAAAAGTCCGCCACCCGTGACGAGGCGATAGAGGATGCAGTTGTGGCGATCCAGATCTGCCGGCGTTTGCGGGCGAGGATTCCGCTCGAAATAATCCGGGGAGCCGACGACGATTAGGCGCGTATCCGGACCTACGCGGACGGCGACCATGTCCTGGGCGACGTTGCCTCCCCACCGGATCCCAGCATCGAATCCGTCCCGGACCAGATCCATCAGGCGGCTGTCCACGCTGACCTCGACCGAGATCTTAGGATTTGCGAGCAGAAACTTCGGTAGCGCAGGCGCCAACACCGCCTGAGCGGCAAACTGGGACGCGGTGAGCCTGATGGCGCCGGAGGGATCGCCGCGCCATTCGCCCATGGCGGCAAGGCCGGTTTCGACTTCTTCGACGGCGGATTCGATGGAGCGCAGCAACCGCTCGCCGGCCAGCGTGGCGGCGACGCTGCGCGTCGTGCGCGCCAGTAGCCGGACCCCCAAGCGCGTCTCGAGCCCCTTCATCATGTGACTCAAGGCGGACGGCGAAACGCCAAGCTCGGCTGCTGCGCGGGTGAAGCTGCGAGCCCGGGCGATGGTCCCGTACGCCACGAGGTCGTCGAGTTCGCCCCGCTTCATTGATGAACCCAATTCAAAAGCCCTTGCGGCTTCGGGGTTATAATCTACCGCTTCCGGCACTACTACCTCTATCAAAACGCCAATTGATGAACCGTACACACCAACGAAGGCTTTGCGGGGGCCAGCCTTTTCGAGACCGCGGGGAAGGGAAGCCATGATCGAGGCCTGACGGCATGTCCTAAACTGTCGTTTATTAGACATTTGAGGCGGCGACGGAGAGGCCTACTCGTAGGTGCGCGGCCGGAGCGGCCAAGACACCGGGCCCACTTCCGGCACTGGCCCCGCTTTCATCCGGGCCGCACTCGCAACGCGAAAGGACGACGCACATGCAGTTGATGGTCCTCTTCAGCCTGAATCCCGAAAAGGCACAGACACCTCCTCCGCACGAGCTTCTGGAGGCCGAGTTCGAGGCGGTCCGCGGCCTCTACATGGAGAACCTGATCCGGCAGGTATGGCTGCGAAGCGACGGCAGCGGGGCGTTCGCGATCGTCGAGGCGAACTCGGTCGACGACGCTGCCGAAAAGCTCGGCCGACTGCCGATGGTCCGCGCGGGCGTCCTGCAGGCTCCCGTCATCGTGCCGCTGTCCCCCTATTGGGGTTTCGCCCCTCGCGCCAACTAGAACGTCGGAGAGCATGATCGTGCCGACTTCCAATTCGTCGCACTCGCAGCCCAATAAGCGAGCGAACGCCAGGGAGCTCCGCCGGTGGGTGCTGCGTGCGACCGCTTTGGGCGTGGCCGGCCTGTTCGGATTCGCCGCATTCGCCTGGCGGCCGACGATACCGGAAATCGCGACGCCGCCTTCGTCGAGCTTCAGTGCCGGCGTGGTGTCGCGCGGAGCGATGCTGTCCTCCGCGGGATATTGCGCGACATGCCACAGCGTGAAGGGTGGACAACCGTTCGCCGGCGGCTACGCCATGAAGAGCACGTTCGGAACGCTCTATTCGACCAACATCACGCCGGACCGCGAGACGGGGATCGGCGCCTGGTCGAAGGAGGCCTTCCGCCGCGCCGTGCACGAAGGCATCGCCCGGGACGGCTCGCATCTCTTTCCGGGCTTTCCCTACGACCACTTCACGAAGGTTTCCGACGACGATGTCGATGCGATCTACGCTTTCTTGATGACGCAGCCCGCGGTCCACGCGCCGGCGCGCCCGAACGAACTTCTGTTTCCGCTCGGAATCCGCGCGCTGCAGGCCGGTTGGAAGCTGCTGTTCTTCCGGTCGGGCAGGTTCGAGCCTTCTCCGGATCACGACGCGAAGTGGAATCGAGGCGCATACATCGCCGAAGCCCTGAGCCACTGCTCGGCCTGCCATACGCCGCGCAATCCGCTCGGCGCCGAACGGAGCGGGCCCGCGCGCTACGCGGGCGCTGCGGTGGACGGCTGGTTCGCGCCGGCGCTCACGGCCGCGAACCCGTCCCCCGTGCCTTGGATTGCGGACGAACTGCGCGCCTACCTGTTCGAGGGTCTCAGCCGCTTCCACGGCACGCCCTCGGGTCCGATGTCGCCGGCCGCGCACGGGCTTGCCGCCTTGTCCGCGGACGACCGCGAGGCGCTCGTGACTTACGTCGCCTCCGTCGGCGGCGATGCCGCGCGATCTCAAACTGCCGCAGCAGCCGTGACCAAGGCCCTGCAGGCCGATGCGACCAGCACTGGTCGTCAGATCGATCCCGATGCCCGGTTCTATGCCGCAGCTTGCGCGTCCTGCCACTACAACGGTTCAGTGGGCATCAACGCGAGCCGCCCCGATCTTGCGCTCAACAGCGCCGTCCATCTTGCCGATCCCGCCAACCTGATCCGGGTGATCCTGTTCGGGATCGACGCATCCGAAGGTGCGAGCGGGCTGGTGATGCCGGCCTTCGGCTCGGGCTTCAGCGACGCAGAGGTTGCCCGGATCGCCGCTTATCTCCGCCGCACCCGCACCAACGAGCCGCCGTGGCCGCACCTCGAGAAGACCGTCGGTGAAATCCGCGCACAGGGAAAAGGAGAGGGATAACATGCCCACAAATTTCCGGATCAACGGACGTTCTGTCAGCGCCGGCGAGGAGACCGATACGCCTCTCCTCTGGGTCATCCGCGACGAGCTTGGGCTGAAGGGCACGAAGTTCGGATGCGGGATAGGTATGTGCGGCGCCTGCACCGTCCATGTCGGCGGTCGGCCGTCGCGCTCCTGCATCACTCCGATCGGTGCCGTCGAGGGAGCGGAGATCACGACGATCGAGGGCCTGCACCCGCAAGGCGATCATCCGGTGCAGCAGGCCTGGCGCGATCTGCAGGTGCCGCAATGCGGCTACTGCCAGTCGGGACAGATCATGCAGGCGGCCACGCTGTTGAAGGACTTTCCGGCGCCTACCGACGCGGACATCGACGCGGTGATGTCGGGCAACCTGTGCCGCTGCATGACGTATCCCCGCATCCGCGCGGCGATCAAGGCGGCCGCAGCCTTGTCCGCCGGGAGTGCGGGCCATGAATAGGCCGCTGCGCCCGAGCGAAGAAGTGGTGATCTCGCGCAGGACTTTCCTGATTTCGAGCGTTGCGGCCGGTGCGACATTCGGATTCGGGCCGCCGGCCGGCGCGACCAATTTGCTTCCTCTACCTGATCCCTTCAAGCAAACGAGGGGCCCGCTGTTCGAGCCGACCATCTGGTTCAGCATCGGCACGAACGGCGTCACGTCGATCAACATAGCCAAGGCCGAGATGGGGCAACACATCGGGACGGCGCTCGCGCGCATCCTTGCCGACGAGCTTGAGGCGGACTGGAGCCAGGTGCGGCTCGTGAGCGTGGATACCGACCCGAAGTGGGGACCCATGATCACCGGCGGCAGCACCTCGGTGTGGTCCTCCTACCCGGACTTCAGCCGGGCCGGAGCGGCGGGCCGCATGACCCTCATCGAAGAAGGCGCGAAGCTGCTTGGCGTCGACCCGCTGGATTGCGTCGCGCGCCAGGGCCGCGTCGTGGCAAGCGATCGTTCGATCGGATACGGCGAGATCGTACGTCGAGGTGACCTGTCAAGGCGATTCAGCGCCGACGAGCTCAAGGCCCTCAAGATCAAGACACCCGACAAGCGCACGTTGATCGGGAGGCCGACGCGCGCGCTCGACATCCCGCCCAAAACCAAGGGCGAGGCCGTCTACGGCATCGACGCCGAGGTCGAGAACATGGTCTTCGCGCGGCCGAAACTGCCGCCGACGCGTTATGGCTCCAAGGTTCTTTCGATCGACGACAGCGCCGCGCGCAAGGTGAAGGGCTATTTGCGTAGCACCGCCCTTGACGATCCATCCGGCACGGTCCCGGGCTGGGTCATGGTGATCGCCGAGACCTATCCCGCGGCGGTGCGGGCCACCGAGCTTGTACAAGTCGCCTGGCAGAACGACGAGACCGCCCAGGTCTCGGACAACGATCTTCAGGCGCATGCCTCCCGCCTCATCGCCGATCCGGCGGCTGGGGCCGTCCTCGACACCGGCGGAGGCGACGCCGCCTCCGCCTTCGGTCAGGCCAAGACGACCGTCGAGGCGACCTACACGACTGCCGGCGTGCTCCATTTCCAGCTCGAACCGGTCAACGCGCTGGCGTTCGAGAAGGACGGAGTGATGGAGATCCACACGGGCAACCAGGCGCAGAGCTTCATTCTGCCCGTACTCTCCAAAGCGCTAGGACTGCCGCCCGAAAAGATCGTCATGCGGACCTATCTCATCGGCGGCGGGTTCGGGCGTCGGTTGAACGGCGACTACAGCGTCCCGGCAGCCTTGGCCGCCAAAGCTCTTCGCCGGCCGGTGAAGATGATCCTCACGCGCGCCGACGATTCCGTGCTCGACTCGATCCGCTCGCCGACTGTGCAGACGTTGAAGATCGGCTTCGACGCCGACCGCAGACCGGTCGTGATGGATCACGCGGCCGTCGCGGGCTGGCCGACCAAGGCGATGTTCCCGGTCGGGCTCGTCAAGGGCACGAACGGCGCGCTCTACGATCCGTTTTCGATCGCGGGCGCCGACCATTGGTACGATGTGGGCGTGCTCCGCGTGCGCGCGATCAACAACGATCTGGCGCAGAAGAGCTTCCGTCCCGGATGGCTGCGTGCGGTGGCGCCGGGCTGGACCAACTGGGCGCTCGAATCCTTCATGGACGAGGCCGCCCGAAGCATCGGTCAGGATCCGCTCGTCTTCCGTCTCGCGCGCCTAACAGGTCGGGGCATCAACGCGGGGTCGGCGCCGAATGCGGTCGGTGGCGCGAACCGGCAGGCGAACGTGCTGCGGCGGGTCGCCGAGCGCGCCGGGTGGGGACGCTCGCTGCCCGCAAATACCGGACTGGGGCTTGCGAGCTCGTTCGGACAGGAGCGTGGAATGCCGACCTGGTGCGCCTGCGCCGCCGAGGTCGAGGTGGACAGAAGGGCGGGCGTCGTCGCGGTGCGCAAGCTGTGGCTCGACATCGACGCCGGCACGATCATCGATCCGGACGGCGCGCGTGCGCAGGCCGAAGGCGCAATGCTCTGGGGCCTCAGCATGGCGCTGCACGAAGGGACGGACTTCGCGAACGGCAAGGTCCGCGACACCAACCTCGACACCTACACGCCGGTGCGTATCAGCGACGTGCCCGAATTCGACATCGCTTTCGTCGACAGCGTCGAGGCGCCGATGGGCCTCGGAGAACCGCCGACCACGGTCGTCGCGCCGGCGATCGGAAACGCGATCTTCGCCGCCACGGGCATCCGTCTCCGACGCCTCCCGATCAGACCCGGCGATCTGCTCGCCGCCGCCCGCACCTAGCTCACACGAAGGAGATACCCATGCCGACGTATGTGTGCGCCGTTCCTCCGAAACTCCTGAGCGACGAGCAGAAGGACCGGGTAGCGATCGCGATCGGCCAGCGCCATAGCGAAGCGACGGGCGCGCCTTCCTACTTCGCTCAGGTTGTCATCGAGGAAAACACGTCGGTCAGACGCTACCTGGGCGGCGAACCGTCCGACGGCCACATCTGGATCCGCGGCGATGTCCGGGCCGGCCGGTCCGAGGACGTGCGTCGAGGGCTCATCGTTGACATCGCGCGCGACGTCAGCGCCATCGCGAACATTCCGCAGGAATCGGTCTGGGTCTACCTCTGCAACCTCGAGCCTTCGGACATGGTCGAGTACGGGCACGTCCTGCCGCCGCCCGGCAAGGAGCAGGAATGGTTCGAGGGCCTTCCTGCGCCGCTGCAGTCATATCTGAAGGGGCTCGCCGCGAAGCGGTAGACCTCCGTCGCATTTGAACTCAAGCCTGAAGGATTTCGAAATGCCCTACCTGCAGTTGGACACTCCGTTCAAGCATTCGGTCGACCAGAAGCGTCGCCTCGCCAAGCGCATGGGCGAGATCTACGCCGACGTGATGAGCGCGAACATCAATCGGATTAGCATCGCCATCCGCGAGCTCGGAGAGGGCGGCCTGTGGCGATGCGGGCCGGGCGACCCTCGGCCGGCGGCGCTGCTGATGTGCGACATCCGCCAGGGTCGCGAGAAGGAGGTCCGCGCGGAGCTCGCCCGCCAGTTGGTGGCGGCGTGCATCGAGATCTGCGGGCTCGACGAGACGACGATCAACGTCGAGTTCACTCAGCACGCGGGCGACGAGATGTACCACACGATGTACGGAGGCCTTAGCGACGACTGGCAGGCGGGAAAGACCGACACGCTGAACGGTCACGTCCCGTAGCGAGCGCTTCCCGAATGTCGTCATCCGCCCCGTCAGCGACGATGCACGGGAAATCATTCCACCCACCGAACAAGGAGTTTGAAAATGCCCCTCGCAAGAATAGACGTCGACGCTTCGATTTCCCAGGAAGTGCGCCGGAAGCTCAGCGACATCGTCTACGACGCGATGACGACCATCGCGAAGGTCCCTGTCCACGACAAGTTCATGATCGTCTCGACACATGCGCCGGGCGACCTGGTCTACCCGAAGGAAGGCTACCTCGGCATCGACTACACTCCCGGGATCGTATTCATCCAGATCACATGGAATGCCGGTCGGACCACCGACGTGAAGAAAGCCTTCTATCGCAAGGTCGCGGACGACATCCAAGAGAAGACGGGCATCCGCAAGCAGGACGTCTTCATCAACCTGGTCGACGTGTCTCCGGAAAACTGGTCGTTCGGCAACGGCGAGATGCAGTACGCCCCCAAGTGACGGGCGACGGCGGCTCGTTCGCCGAGCGTCGTCGATCGGCCTGAAAAACTGACCAGCCAAGGATGGACGACAGATGAGCATCGAGGACAGACGCGTAGCTCTCGTCACCGGCGCGTCTTCGGGAATGGGCAAGGACATCGCCCTGAGGCTCGTTTCGGCGGGCTACGTCGTCTACGGCGCGGCACGTCGCGTCGAGCGCATGAAGGACATCGAGGCGGCCGGCGGCACGGCCCTTTCGGTCGACGTCTCCGACGACGCCACAATGGTTGCCGCCGTCGACCGTATCGTCGCCGAGCGAGGAAGGATCGATGTCCTGATCAACAACGCCGGCTACGGTCAGTTCGGCGCGTTGGAGGACGTACCGATCGACGTCGGCCGCCGCCAGATGGAGGTGAATCTGATCGGGGTGGCCCGCATGACGCAACTATGCCTGCCTCACATGCGCGCGCGGAAGTCAGGGAAGATCGTCAACATCTCCTCGACCGGCGGAAAGGTCGCGTCTCCGCTCGGCGGCTGGTACCACGCCTCCAAGTTCGCGCTCGAGGGATATTCCGATACGTTGCGGTACGAAGTCCGTCCGTTCGGCATCGACGTCGTCGTCATCGAGCCGGGCGGCATAGAGACCGAATGGGGGGCATCGCTGCGGAAGAAGCGGAACGCTACTCCGGCAACGGAGCGTATGCCGACCTGGTGATCAAGATGCAGAGGGTCATGACCGGGCTGGGCAAGATTCCTTCCCCGCGCGTCGTCAGCGACCTGATCCTGCGGGCGATCGAGGCCAAGCGCCCGCGGACGCGATATCATGCCGGCAGGCTCGCCGGCCCGATTCTATTCATGCGGCGCTGGCTGCCGGACCGCGCGCTGGATCGGCTTATCATGTCGGCTCTGCGCTGACTGATGAGGCGCTTCATGACGCGGGTTGGTCGAGCGCCAGCGTTCCTCGTAAAACACTTTGCAAGCGGTCTACCGCCGAATTTAATGTGGCAACTTATCATTGTGAGCGCGCGGACGCACGGAAAGCGGAGGGTTGCTTTAGTGCGCTTGACAAGCCGCGCGCTCGCGGCCCGGCGTCCCGGCTCCTGTCCCAGGCCTCCCGGACGCTCGGGGCCGTCGCGCGCTGCGTCAGCGATTGAGCAGTGCGGGGACCATCAATGCTAGTGTAGTCATGCCAGCAGGATAATTAGCAGATAAACATTTGCTCGTCTCCAGGGCAGGCGTACAATGCTCTAAAGATCCTCGCGCAGCCCCTTGAAGAACGGATGCCTCACCTTTCCCTCAGCTGATTTGGCGCGGTACTCGATCTCCGCCAGCAGCTTCGGTTCGACCCAGATGCCTTTGTGCGCTATCCGCTTCGCGTAAGGCTGGGTCTTCCGGACAAGCGATTGAAGCTTCTTTCGCAGCTCGGCGGCCGATGTCTTGTCGAAGCGGTGATCGACCTTGCCGGCATAAACCAGATCCTCGCCCTTGCGCCGACCAAGATAAATGCCGTCCCATTTGCCCTCGTCGAGCGCGTAGCCGGCGATTGTCAAGGTCTCGCGCTGTGCGCAGGTTTTCTTCACCCAATTATTACTGCGACCCACCGGGTACACGCTGTCGCGCACCTTGGAGACTGCGCCTTCGAGTCCGACCTTGCAGGCGTGCGCAAACATCTCGCGCCCGTCGATCTCGAAACTCTCGCTGAACTGGACGTTGGTGTCGGTGATGATCTTCTTCAGCGCAGCCTTGCGCTGGAGCAGGGGGACTTTCCGTAGATCGCGGCCGTTGAGATAAAGCAGATCGAAGGCGACGAGCACGATCTTGGTTGAGGTGCCCTTTAGCTCATTCTGCAAGACCGAGAAATCGGTGCTGCCATCGGCGGCCGGCACCACGACCTCGCCGTCGATGATGGCCGAGTTCGCCTTGATGTGCCAGGCGTCTTCGGCGACCTTCTTGAAGCGGCGGGTCCAATCGTGACCCCGCCGAGTGAAAACCTTCACTGCTTCGTTGGCGAGATGCACCTGAACACGATAGCCGTCGAATTTGATTTCATGGATCCATCGCTCGCCGGATGGGACGCGATCGATTGAGGATGCCAGTGCGGGCTCAATGAAGCCGGGAAAGGGTGCCTTGACGCCCAGCGCTTCCGGCTTTTTCCGCTGGAAGGCCATCGCTACACCAGGCAAAGATTGAATTGCTGCAGATCTTGTGGTGAGTAGCGATCCACAAACTCCTGCAGGTACGACGGCACGTCGCTCAGTTGCAGATTGCAACGACGCTGGATCTCGCGGGCGATGGCCCCGGAAACATCTTCCGACCACCGCTCTGCCGGGTTAAAGGCGACAATCCGTATCGGCTTGCGATATTCTCCGGCAAGCAGATCCTGGATGACGGCTTCCACCGCGCTCTCCAAGTCTACTTCGCACCAGGCGCTGCCATTGCGGCCGGAGTTGTCCGCAACCAGGTAGACAGTCTCGTCACTGTTCGGGGCGATCGACAAAAGCCATCGGAATTGACGCATAAGCAACTCACGCAACGGAACCGGGATTCAATTTGACGAGGGCCGATTCGTTCCTCAAGCTAGGAAGCAAGACGGGTCCGGTTTGGCGACAATGCGCGCAAGGGTGCGGTCAAGAAGCGTTCGCAGACAAAGACGACGTTGGGCGGAGCTTCCGCTTTCACCAAGCGCGACAGGACGTCCGGCGAGTTCATGGGCGTCAAGAAGCCCGCGAAGGGCAAGAAGGCCGCAAAGAAATTCAAGGGCGTGCGGCTTGAGAAGAAAGCTACCAAAAAGAAGAAGGCAAAGAAGAGATAGGCGGCTCTTCACGTGCGCCAAGTTCTGGACGTTCGCTTAAGCCTGATTTCTACAAAGCCCTTCAGAATACTGCGAGCGGACAGCGAGTTGCCGGGAGGAATCACCCGAACCCATCCTTCTTCAGGATTTGCCGCAGTGTATTCGATTGCTCCGCGTCGTTCAAGAAAACGCGGATTTCGAATCCGTCGAGCAAAAGATTGCAATAATTGCGATAGCCTTCTTCGTCGCAACTTCTTGCAACGGGCCCATGAAACTGCGGCTTTCCAATCAAGAGCTACCCGTCTTAGCAACGTATGCCTGACAGCAACGCTGCGCCGCCGCGGCCTGAACTGTTACGCAGTAACATTCTCCAGACGCGCGCCTTTCATCACGGAGGAACCGGAACAATGCTCTGGCCCAGCGGTTGACGGCGCATCAACAACCACTGGAGAGAGTGGACATGAAAGGTCTTGCGATTTCATTGGCTGCTGTGTCGCTGCTGGCGGCGTCGAGTGTAGCCTTTGCCCAGTCGACGACCGAACAGGGCGCTAGGGACGGCGCGCGTGCGGGCGGCGACGTCGGTGGCCCGGTCGGCGCGATGGTCGGCGGCACCGTCGGTGCGGCCGTTGGCGCCGGCCTCGAAATTCCGAATGCCGTGCTCGGCGGAATTCCGCGCGACGACTCCGTCGTGATCCACGAGCGCGTCGTCGTCGGCGAGCCCTTGCCCCCGACCGTGGTCTTGCGCCCGGTGCCGAACTACACCGAGTATCGCTACGCGGTCGTGAACGACCGCCGTGTCATCGTCGAACCGCGCACGCGGCGGGTCGTGAAAATCATCGACTGATCGGTTAAGGCGTGTAGGCTTTTAAGAGCCAAGGCCTCGCGGAGCGTCACTCCGCGGGGCCTTAGTTCGTCATAGCCGAATTGGCGTGAACCGCCGGTGCGGTTGGGAGATCAGTCGTTGCGAGAAGGCCGGCAGGCAACTGTGGCGGGCTTCTCGTACTCGAGGCCGCCGAGCCGGGTGTACAATAATGGCGGAGAGACGGCCCCGGCTGCAGGGGGTCAAGGGGGTAGGCCGAGGCCGCTCCGCCAGCTCTGCCGGCGAGCCAGCGACGACTCAAGTAATTGCCCGGGCTCGTCGTTCCTATTGGGACCATCATTCCAAAAACGGGCACTGGCTTGTGTCCGACCTTAGGCGCTGGCCGTACTTCACGGACGCTGTTCGTATTTCAACTTCGGTGTCCCAAGTGGATCCCGATTTGCCAACTGTTCCCGACCGCGGTTACTACCTTTTAGTTGATCGGGGATATACGGGGGGACCACTTCCGTTTACCCGATGCCCGCAGAAAAACAGCAAGAAGACCGAAGGGTCACCTTCGAGCATCCGTTGCCCGCGCAAATGATGGCCATCGACGGCACGTGGCGTCGCGCGTGCACGCTTAAGGAGGTCTCAGATGTCGGAGCAACACTTCAAGTTGAGACCTCGATTGAGGGGCTGACCCTGAACGAGTTCTTTCTTCTGCTTTCGTCCACTGGACTTGCCTATCGTCGCTGTCAGCTCGAACGAGTAAACGGCGAAGAGTTGCGGGTCAGCTTCATCCGGGAAAAGGTCAAGGCCAAAAAATCCTCCGACAGGAGCTAGACCCCGGATTTTACGAGTGCCAGACTTTCCCGGGAACGTTTGGCTTGTGTGCACTTTGTAACCTCCAGTTCACGTGTGCTCGGGGGAAAACTATGACGGAAGTGCTGCCGACAGTTCTTCTGGTAGAAGACGACGATGCGATCCAAGGCATTGTCGAGGAAGCATTGAGGGAGGGGGGCTTCGAGACCACCAGCGCCAAGACCGGCGAGGAGGCGGTAACACTGCTCAAAGGTCGGCTCGTTGCATACTGCGCTCTAGTGACTGACATCAATCTGTTAGGAAGCCTCACCGGCTGGGAGGTCGCGCGGGCGGCACGCGAGACCGATCCCAATTTGCCCGTGGTCTACATATCGGGCGCAGCGGCCCACGACTGGCCGGCACAAGGCGTTCCCAACAGCATAATTCTTCAGAAGCCGTTTGCCCTCGCGCAGCTTACAACGGCGGTCTCTCAGCTCCTTAACGAGCGCTCGGCGGCCGATTTAGGCAAGGCTTGAGGCGAGAGATGACGCAGGCATCAATACTCCTCGTGGAAGATGAGGCGCTTATTCGAATGATGCTTGTCGAGATGGTCGAGGAACTCGGACACAGGGTCATCGCTGAAGTGGGGAATATAGATGATGCGCGATCCGTTGCCGAGATCGGGGAATACGATCTCGCGATCCTCGACATCAATTTGCATGGTATGAACGTGGGGCCCGTTGCCGAAGCAGTAAGAGGCCGAGGGCTGCCGTTCTTCTTCTTGAGCGGATACGGCAGCAGCGGCGTGCCGCACGGATTTGAAGGAACGCCCGTTTTAGTCAAACCGTGCACGCTGGATAAGCTCAAGCAGACAATCGATGCTGTTTTGCCGAACGGAGAAACTTAAAAGCGCAAGACAACCGTTGCGGTTGCCCTTTGCGAAGCAAGGCCGCCTCAGTTGGCGGGCTACCCCGCCGAGCACCTTTCTATTTGCGAGTCAGCAGATCCTCCCCGGGCGGCGTCCCGCTTTCATGCTGCGATCACCAGCCGCGCTCGATCTCATATCTGAGCCCGGCGCCAATCCGCTTCAATTCATCTTCTCACGGAGCTTTCGGATGAACTCGCGAAGGTCATTCGCATAATCCTCAACGATCCGGCGCGCCTCCTCCAAGCGAGTTGGCTTGGGCTCGGGTTCGGTTGGCTTGGGCTCGGTTTCGGAAGGCTTGTTCATGGCAGAGGCCTTGAACCTAGATCGCCGGCAATCCTTGATCTAAGTCAACGGACCTTCGTGCTAGCTCTCGCAATATCCGCGATCATGATGTGGGTCTGCGTATTCATCATCGTCGCCAGTACGGCTCGTCGCTTTTGGTATCAGGGTTGTGCCGGTCTTGTCGTTTAACATGATCTCTCGCTGATCGCCGTCGAGGAACGTAAGGACGCCCGCTTTACGCAAGCTAGATAGCACGCGAGAAACCGTCTCCAACGTCAGGCCGAGATAGTCCGCAATGTCGCGACGAGTCATCGGGAGCGACACATTGTCTGCTCCGGTGCGGCAATCCATCTCAAGTAAGAGGGCGGCAACCCACACAAAGCTGCGGCCCTTTCTTGTCCGCGAGCGCACGTGCTTTCGCCGGCGACGGCCATGTGGCCTAATTCCAAAGTTAACAATTGGGAGGCGAAACCAAGCCTCGCTGATAGTAGTTACCCTATATCACAGAACGATCAGTGGCTTTTATCTGTGATGAGAACGCCCGGTTAGCGCTCCCGCCTTCCTCTCAGGAAAGGAGCGCACCATGCCCAGGCGGCGGCGTTTCAAACAGATTTTGACTCTCAAAGAACGTCTAGAGCAAGAGGCCACCCGCCTTCGCGCGCAAACGGCTGCTTTGCCACCCTGCCCAGAGCGCGAACGGCTTCTGCGCAAGGCCGGCCAGCTTGAGTCGGCATCGCGCATCGAGGAGTGGCTCTCGTCTCCCCGACTAGCCCCTCCGGAATGACGCGAAAGCCGCCTCACATCGTCGTCGAGGTCAGGAACCCTTCATCGTTCTCAGGACGGGGGAGCATTATTGTTCTGGAGCTAGCCGATGAGGATGCGGCCCGGAAGGTGGCTCAGCAAATCGCGCGCGAGACGGGACGTTCCGTCACCGTCCGCGGTGAGGATATGGCGGTGATTGATGTTATTCCCGCCGTCAAATCACACTAGCAAAACGGGGAACCGGAAAACGGAGACGTCGTTTTAAGCGGACGCCTCATTTCTATTTTGATTTCTCCCGCGACGATGGCCCTCCGGAGGCTGATAGCGTGGGCGAGGAACTACCGACTGTCCAGGTCGCCAAAAAAGAGGCAATGCGCGGCCTCGGTGATTTAGCAAGAGACTTCAGCCGTCGTGCATCAGAGGCGGCGCGTCGCGCCAGCAGACAGCTCCGAGCCGGCTTCTGCGGAGAAATTATCCGGGATGGCGCAAAGCCTTGGCGCTCAGTGCCGCCGCGCTCTGGGGGGGCCCCGGCGTTTGCGCGCCAGCTTCGCCTTCTCGCGCTCGGCTATCTTGATCAAGCGTTCTGCCTCCGCGCGAAGCACCTCGGCGCGCCTAACAAGCTGCGCAGCAGCCGCGCGCAGCTCCTTGATGCGAAGTTCGCGGAACTCCTGAGGCGTCGGCGCGCCCTTACCCGACAGAGCGCCAGAAACCAGCCGCCCGCGCGTTATTTGGGCCTTGAGGGCCTTAGTCTTAGGCGAGGGGCTCTGGCGCATGGGCGGGGCGCTCCTAGCGGGTTCGGTGGGCTGCGCCACCGTCGCGATGGTCCAGTCGGCTTCGCCTTGGGTCCCGATATCGACCGTGAGGCGCGGACCCTTCCGACTCTACAGATGCTCAAACGATGTCGGCGGCAACCTCCTGGGTCTCGCGCCAGGCGCAACCGGCGCGCTCCCAAGCCTTCAAGCACCAGATAGATATCGCGGTTGAGGCGGTCGGCCGGCACGATCGAGGGCGAGGAACGCAGGGGGCGCGTCCGTATTTAACCAGTGTCATAAGACTGATTTTAAGGGGGCCTAACATGGTAGAAGGCAAGCCAGCGGGGAAGGCGCTCCTGTGACCCGCACGGCCAACAGAAGGCAGAGCCAGTGATCAACATTGCTGAGTGCCAAGAACATGCTGATCTCTACAAGAGACTTTCTGGCGCGAGCGGTATTTCCAAGGATCGCGTTGCCGTCCTGAAAAATATTGCCCGGACTTATGTTGGCTTGGCTGGCCAGCTGGATAGACTAGCCTCCCTTGCGAGGAACGAGCAGAGGTAGGGGGTGCCGGCCTGCTTGCGGCATCAGTCGCCTAGTTGAGTGGCCCGTTTTACGAAAGAAACAATTTGAGGTTGGCGTCGTTCTGGTCTGATGAGACGGTATTACTTTGACATCAGAGAGGGTGACGAGATTTTCTCGGATGAGGAAGGTCTGGAACTCTCAACCGTAGAGAAGGTGCAAGAAGAGGCGGCGCGCTCGCTGGCCGATATGGCCCGAGATGCCGTTCGGACCCCGGGGGACGGCAGCCACCAGATGTCGATTGAAGTCCGGGACGACGGCGGTCCCGTGCTCCAGCTCAAATTCACGTTCGAAGTCGAACGGCGCGGGCATTGAGGCCGCCTCGCTAGAACGTTCCGGTCTTTGCACCGCGGAACCGAATTAACTCGACGTCGTCTCATAAAGGGATTTTAGTGGTTCCACTCATCGGAACTGCCGGTTGAGCTCCAAACGCAGGAGAAGCCGTAGCATGATCAGGGAACCCCACTTCCATACGTATTCGATCCCGGCGCGCGTCTGTTTTGCCATTGCGATGTTTGGTGGCGCACTACTGGTCGCCATAGCGATTACGAGCATCTACTTCATGAATTAACCCGCTTGAAACGGTGGTGCATGACGTTGGGGCCCATGCCTAGAGAGACTGCCATAACGCTCTGGTCCCTCGCCGCCGCCTGCGTGGTGGCATTCAGTGTGGCCGCGCTTGTATCTCCGCATTAGCAAGTAAGGCCGTCTCAGTTGGCGGCCCTATGTGGCCATAGCTTCTTATTTGCGAGACAGCAGATCCTCCCCGGGCGGCATCAGCTTCACGTAGGTGCCGCTTTCATGCTTCGATAACCAACCTCGCTCGATCGCGTGTTTGAGCCCAGCGCCGAACTCGCTGCCGCTGCCCTTCAGCTCGATCATGAACGGCGCGTTGATCCTCTCGATATAGATGCGGCCGTCCTGGACAGCCTCAGCGCTCGCTGCGAGCTCGATGAGCTTGCGAGCGGCCGCTTCAGGATCCGCATAGGGTCGTTCTTCGGTGTGCTTCATCGGTATGTCCCATTGGTGGCCTGCGCGGCATAGATGTGCTGGCGGTGGGGATAGCTCTCCGCCGGCTTCCAGCTGTCGAATGTGGTGCCGCAGACGCAGCGCATCAGCGTGCTCCGGATCTCGCTGTCGAGCTTCTCGCCTCGCGCACGCTTGGCCGCAAGCTCGGCGCGCCAGTCGCGATCGTCGCGCCATTCAGCAAAAGCGGCATTGGGGATGTTCGGCTGTAGATCCGACCATGCGGCCTCGAAAGGCTCGCGCGCGGCTTCGAAGGTGGCGGCTGTTCCGTTGCGGTGCTGCCCGGGGTGGAGGCCGGGATAAAACCCGCATGACCAGCCCCACTGACCGGCGGTTATAGGCACACCGGCGCGCGCGCCGATGGCGCCGACGCGAACATCGGTGAAGTAGATATGCCAGGTCTCCTGGTGCGGGTTGTCACTGCGGCGACGGGTGAGGGCTGGCTCGGTCATGCGACGAATTATGCCGCCGGGCCGGAGTCGAATCCTCAATATCTTGTGGTGCTTAGTGGGCCTTCCGCACCGTATCCCGTGGGCCACTCGCGGAGGTCGATGAAACTTTTCGCTCGCGAGCCCTTGACGGATTCGGAAACTGCTGCGCATAACGCTGCCCCATTGAATCCCGCCGAGCAAATGCTTCGGCGCTCCGAGGACCGAAACGATGTTGAGCTTGCGCTCACATACCGTCGCGAAGGCCGCTGCCGCACTGCTGTTTATTCGGCCGTCTGATTGGTCGCGCATGTCCGTGACGAAGCAAGATCCCAGCTATCTGACGCCCAAAAATCTCGGGACATTCATAGCAAGAGCGTAAGGCGGCCGGGAATCCTTCCCCTCCGCCAAATCAGGCGGAGACGGGCAGTGACCCACCAGACCAATCCAGGACTCGAGAAGCGCGACGACCGGACGTTCTCGTCCCCGGTCGCGCTCGCCTTCGTGCGCACCGTCGTGGCCCGCCGGCGTATCAGCGGAGGCCCAACGGAACAAGCAGGCCATTGTTAGAAGCCCGAAAGAGAATTTACTTCACTTTGCTGCGGCAGTCTCGGTCGAACCGCCTCCTGAGCTTCATGATGATCCTAAACACGAGGTTCCTATCATTGAGCCTCGGGCGGATGCCCTACTAGATGACCTCAGTCAGAGAATGACGGATAGCGATCCAACGAAAGGCTTTGCTTTAGCGACGGCAAACATGCAGGCGTATCAGGCGAAGCTTCTTGAGATAGCCGAGGCCAACGCGCAATTTGCTTTTGAACTCGGCCTGAGACTTGCGACGATCAGGTCACCAACTGAATTTTTCGGCGTCTTTACGGAGTTTACAAGCAGACGGGTCGATATGTTCGCGCAGCATTCGAAAGAACTGGCGGCATATCCGTTCTGGCGCATCAAGCCGCCCCGAGAGCTCACGGCTCTGCCGGGACGATAACTGCAAGCCGTACCCGCTGCGGCAAAGGATGGGCGCAAATGCGGATCACGCACGCGCCGATCACGGTTGCTTGCTTTCGGCTGGGGAGCGTGACTCCGGCGCGAGTTGCGGCGTGCACTTGACGTGGTGTCGGCAACGCCTCAGGTTTTCGATCTGCTCGATCACTTGATCTGCAACAGGGAGCGCGTCGCCAGCAAGGACGACCTCGATCGGAAGCGGTTAGCTGTGCGCCCGACCGACGCGATTGACCCAAAACGGCCGTTGACCCAAGACCATCCCATCCTGTCTGCTCAACTGAATGGTGGCAGCGTGTAAGACATTGCTGACGCAAGTTTACGAAGTCGCGACACCTGCGGAAGCCGAGGCGATATCGGCAATCGGCGTGGATATTTCGGCTATCGCGGCGATCACGCTGCTTATCGCTCCGCCGTTCGCGGCGCTGACGGACGCGATGCTTCGTCGGTTCGCAACAAGCGACCAGCGTGCCGCCGACAATTTCGACGGGACGAACGCCTCTGTGCTGGTCATCGGATTTGGCCGTTTCGGGCAGATCGTGGCGCAATACCTGCTGGCCGAGGATGTCGACGTCACGATCATTGATCTCGATCCCGAGATGATCCGCGTCGCCGGCAGCTTCGGCTTCAAGGTCTACTACGGTGACGGCACCCGGCTGGACGTGCTGCGCGCGGCAGGCCTTGGTCGAGCCCGGCTGATCGCGATCTGCACTAGCGGTGAAGGGGCAACAAACCGCATCGTCGAGCTGACGCGTACCGAATTTCCCGGCACCAAGATCTTCGCCCGTTCGTACGACAGGGGCCACACGCTGCAATTGCTCGCGCATGAAGTGGACTATGAGCTGCGCGAGACCTTCGAATCCGCGATGAGCTTTGGCCGCGAGACTCTGGTGGCAATCGGTATCCGCGTCGACCGTGCGGCCATCGTGGAGGATTTCCTCCGCACGCGCGATCGTGACCGGCTTACCGTGCAGCAGGCCGAGGGCATCTACGGTGGACTCGATCTGCTGCGCACGCGACCGACGCCAACTCCACTGAGCGTGGTGCAACACGACGCGCAGGCGCTGAACATGGAGGCCGCGGAGCTGATCGGGCGCGTAGGCGAGGAGACGACGGGGTGATTAGAGTCTCGCGTCCACGATATGAAGCCGCCTCTCGTCCCGTAGCCGCCACGTCCGCTGATGGCCCTTTTGAAACCTGCCGACTGCCTCTAAGGATGTCTGCTATCAGGGGATGAGCGATACAACTGTCGATGTATCTGACTAAGCACTGGGCGCAGCTTACTCTGCGAACCACAGGTGTTTGCAAAGTGATCAAGCACATTACCCCAAGCATACATCCGGAGATGCGTTAGGCGGTGACCGAGACAGTCACGCCCATGCTCAAGAAGCTACCGCTTGGGCCAAAGAAGCTTCCTGATACCGGCATGCACTGGCTGATATCGCGGGCAACTGCGACGGGGATCAGATTTCGACCACCGACGCTGCGATTCGTCGGGTCGAAGGTGACCCAGCCCGCGCCTGGTAGGAACACCTCGGCCCAAGCATGGGTCGAGCCAGCATCGCCCGAACCTAGGAGCTGATGGCTCGGGTCGTGGAGGTAGCCGGAGACGAGCCGCGCGCCGAAGCCGAGCTTTCGTGCGGATTCGGCGAACAAGACTGCAAAGTCGCGGCACGATCCCCACCCGCGGTCGAGTGACTCCTGGGGAGATTGCGTGCCCTCGATTTCACGGCCTTGGTACCGAACGTGCTGGGCGACTCCGGCGTTTAGGTCTTTGAGCAGCGAAAGCGTATCGGTTGGGTTGCTACGTATGAACCCTCTCGTCCAGTTTTGCAGTCGCCCGCCCGGATCAGGGTATTGGGCAATAGTTAATGCGCCGAGGTCGGTCCATTCTTCGTCGGAGTAGCGGAATGGGTATGAAAGGGCCGAGGCAGCGATATCGAATACCGGCCAATCAACTGCATCGAGAAGAATATCGGCTTCACTGCCAATAACGAGCGTCGGGGCTGTGTCTGCAAAGTTGATCAGGGCGACAGTGTTGCCGAACACATCCTGGGCCCACTTGGTCACAGCGTTCGGAGTGACCGTCAAGATGTGTGACATCAGCCGCAATTCACGGCTCTCGCGAGGGCGTAGCATTAGGCGGTGTGGAGAGAGATGTACTGCCTCTCTAAAACGATAGGTGGTCGTATGGCGGATTCGTATCGCGGTCATCTCGGCCTCCGTTTTCAGGCCCATGGATTCTACAGCGGCCTCGCGACCTGAGATCCCGTATCTTGCAGCAGAAAACGATGGCCGCGAGCGTGGCGCCTACCACGTTCGCGGCCACGATCATCCAACCGCCCCGGATGAAGCCGTAGATGATCCAGAGCCCAAGACCGAGAGTCAGCGTCCCGAGCATGAAGAGCGAAAGATCGTCCGTCGAAGCGTCACGCTTTTCTTTGGATGGCATCGGCGATGCGTCTTCTGCATCTTGGTCCGGCGGAGCGCCGCGATCGCTCAGGAATGCTACCGCCAACAGGCCCAAGGCCACAGCAATGTTCCAACCGCCCGGACGTCTTTCTTCGTAAGAGCTTGGCATAAGATGTGCCTAGAATATCGAGATGAGATTTTGCGCGTTATCCTCTTGCGGCTGGAAAGCCGCCGCCAAGCAGGCGGCGTTTTACTTCTCAGCTTGGCGGGTTGAGGGAATCTTCGGAGCGCTCTAATCGCTCGGCATCCGCGTCCAAGTCCTCGGCCAAAGCCTTCAGAGTCTGGCAGTCTTGATTGCTGCTGACAGATTGAGAAAGCCGTTCCGCTCTACGCGCCTGTTCTCTGAGGTATTCGGTTTGCTTGCTCATAAGGGGCAAGAAACTTGGAATAGGGGCGTTCCAAAACAACTATTCCTAGCGATTGACTGGATGCCCCCTATTTGTTCTTATTGAGCTCCGTAACTCATTGAAAAACAAGATGCCCACACTCTTATACATCCGCTCGGAAATCGAGCGCATGCGCGCGCAGATAGGCCGGCAGCGCAAGGAAATCCTCCAGCTCCAGCGGGCCGGGGTAGGGACCGCCTCGGCGGATGCTCTGCTAAGCCGGATGCAGGCCAAGGTCGATGGCCTTTGTTTGCAGCGGGACGACATGAAGAAAGCGCAGCCGCAGGAAACCCGTACGCGCGTTCTAGGAGGGCGGAAGTGGTAGTTGAACGACCAAAGTATTTCTCCGACATGCAGGATGCTCCGGAATTCCTGAAGTCACTCGACCAGACGCGGAGGCTGTCGACCCGTGAAGGTTGGTGCAGGGCGCACATCGAGGCCATCCAGGTTGCGATTGACCAGTATGCGGAAGACGCTTTCGGCAACCGGGAGCTCTTCCTCAACAAGCCGCACAGCATCGGCCCGAGCCGAAGCAGGAGCGACATTCCTTAGCGCCGTTCTCTTTTTTCACATCCCGTTCGCGCGCTGTTCGAGAACCGTTCTCAAAAATACAACCTGCAAAGGCGCTCGCGGTTGTGGGAGGCGCTGGGATGTATTCACGGATGGAACGCGTCTCCGGCCTCGAAGTTGGAGACTCGTTGAGTAAGGTAGGTAGACTGGCCGCCGCTGGCCCCAACACCGCCGGCGGTTTTTTTGTGAGTAGCGTAAGTGACACGGCGTACGAGACGCGCGATGCCGGGCTTCATCAAGCCCCAGCTTGCCACCCTCAAGATGAAAGCCCCTGCGGGCGAGGACTGGATTCACGAGGTCAAGTACGACGGCTACCGCATCCAGCTTCACCTCGACGGTGACACCCACAAGGCCTTCACCCGCAACGGCCACGATTGGATTAAGCGCTTCTCCGTCATTGCCGGTGCCTTCGACCTTCCATACCAGGCCATCATCGACGGGGAGGTCGTGGTCATCCATGAAGGCCGTACCAACTTCTCCGAGCTACAGGCTGAACTTGCAGGCCGGCGGCAGGATCGTTTGCTGTACTACGCCTTCGACTTGCTATGGCTCGACGGCAAAGATTTAAGGAAAACGTCTCAGCTTGCCCGCAAGGAGTTGTTGAAGGAGCTGTTTGATACCCATGGCGTCGAAGCGCCCGCGCTCTACAGCGACCACCTGATTGGCGACGGCCAGGAGATGTTCGAGCACGCGGCTCTGCTCAACTACGAGGGCATCATCTCGAAGCGCGTCGAAGCGCCGTACCGCTCCGACCGCAACGAAGGCTGGCTGAAAGTCAAAGCCGTCCAGCACGGCAAATTTCCTGTCGTCGGCTTCGTCAAAGACCCCTCAGGTGTCGCTGCCTTGTACCTCGGAAAGAAGGAGGGCAAAGAGCTGGTCTACATGGGCAAGGTCGGGACGAGGTGGTCTCGTACCGTCTCCAGCGAGATCCGCAAGAAGCTCGACACCGTCGTGAGACCCAAGGCTAAGCTGACCAAACCGATCAGGAAGCCCAAGGCTACATGGGTCGAGCCGACGTTTTACGCCGATATCGAATTTCGAGACATCACCTCAGAAGGTCTATTGAGGGCGAGCTCGTTTAAGGGGTTGTCTCGGAAATAGGAGTGGCGAAAGCGCTACCCGCCAATTTGTTCGGTTGCTCGATCTTCAGCGGGTCACCGATCGGACGTGGGGCGGTCAATGGTGATCCCCCAGTCAGCTCGACGTCGCCAAGCAGACCGCGCGGCACTGTCGGCATGGTTCGAGCAGCGGAAGCGGTACCTCCGTTTCTGGGGGAAGACGAGATGGGGATCAGGGCCAGGACATCTGTTGGGATGCCAACTCAAAGGCCCGCTGGTTCACTGGCGGGCCTACCACCAATAAGCAACCCCTGCCGGTTTACGACAGGGGCTGCCGCGGATGGATGGCCTGAGGCTAGCGCCGGGGCGTCTAGGTGTCACGCCAAGGACCCGCTGAAAGTCAACGCCGCTCGGCGCCTCGTAGCTAGCAGATTTGTTAAGCAGCGCGCACAAATAAGCGGCTTCTTAGGTCGCGTCGGGTTCGATCACGTGTACCAGGGCGGAATACACGTTTTGGTTTTAACAATTGTTCTGCAGTACGCATTGCGACCACCAGTCACGCTAGCGGTTCGCCAGCTTGACCGATCGAAAAGCGATCGCGCAAGCCGTGGTCCCCCGACACACGGGCTTTCTAACTCAACGATGCTGCGATATTTTAAAAGCCATGCCTCGGAGCGCAAACCGTAACCTGCCGCGATCTGCGGACCTATTGACCGCCAAGGACGAGCTTCTTGCTGGTCGACGGATTGTCATTGGTGCTTCGCTGGACCGCGTCTTAGCGGTAAGAAAGGCATCGTTCTTGGTCAGGGAGCGACGGCCACTCAGGTCAAGGTGCTCTTAGACGGTGCCAAGGGCTACGTGATTCTCCATGCGCGATACGTTGATCTATTCGAGGATCGATCCGCTACCGAGGGAGTCTAGAATGACCGAAATGAAGGCGCGGTACGTTGTTTGGTATGAGCGACCGGTAACCGGCCGGTTCACCGTACTGGATCTTTCAGTAGATGTGCCTGCGATCGGAAAAGGCGGGAAGCCTCTGTCTGGTTTGTCGCACTCCACCGCTGAAGCAGAGGCCGATAGACTGAACGCTGCCCGCAGCCGACCGAGGGGCCCAGAATGGGGATGGACGGAAAGGGGCAATTGAACCGCCGGGCCCTGATTGGGCAGGAGGCGCGCGACCGAACGCTCAGAATTCTCGCGTCATTGCCGGATGGGTCCGGTTCTTCACCTTGATCCAGTCTTTCGAGCGGCCGGCGCCATAACGCCGGTCGCGGCGTTTCGAGACCAGGCCCTCGAGGCCCATGCGGCAGGCGGCGGCGAATAGATCCGGACCGATCTCGGCAGCCTCGAACGGCGCGACGAATATGCCATCAGGCCGGCCGCGGAGCAGCCGCGCCAGATCGGTCTCAATGGCAGCTGGCGCAGGTCCTCGCCGCCAAGCGCGAGGATGTCGAACGCATAGAGCTGAACCTCGTGATCATGCTTGCGCAAGTGCAGGGCATTGAAGTCCGAGGCGCCATCGACGCCGAGCACCACAGCCTCGCCGTCGATGGCGAACTGCTGCTCGCGGTTCTTCAGCGCGGCCTCGACGATCCAGGGGTATCGCTTGGTCCACGTGCGACCCGCCGTCTCGTCAGACTCACATTGCACCTCTACTACAATGACCCAGGGGCACCCCTTATTATCGGCGCGAGGTGCGGTCCTTGCGGCAGTTGTTGGAGTCAATGCTGCCGGAAATGTATTCGACGTTGCTGGAGCAATGCCGCAAACGATCCGGGGCGCGGGGTGGCTGTGAGGTCAGTCGAAACCGATCGACACAGCCTGTGAGCCCGACTGCGCCAAGCGTCCCGTTCCTTCCTCACGTCTGACAATTCGTTGCGGAGCAGCTTGATAATTTGGCGCTGGGTGTCGATCTGCGCCTGTAGCAGAGCCATTTCTGCCCGTTCCCAGCCCGCAGCGTCTTGCCCCACTGACTCGCCGGAGGCATGTCCCTCGGCCGCTCCAAAGGCGTACACGCGGTGCAGCAGCAACTCGGCGGTGTCGATCTGGCCGATGTTCAAATTGCGGGATACCGGGGCAGCTTTCTTCAGCCTCAACATGGTGGACCTCGTTTTAGGTCACCCCCTTTGCAACCTCCCAGACCCGGCTTAACCATTCGTTAACCTTGGACCAGTGGCAGCGGCGCATCTTTGATCCTTAGGTCAATGTATCGTCTGGTGTGCGCCGACCGTTCCGACAAGAGACGTGCGCGTGGTTTCGCCGGCGAGATTTCTACGTGATGCCTCGATAGCGCGGCCAGGCCGCCCATCGCTCATGCATCGGCGATCTCGTCGGGCGAATTGATCTGCAATCGCGCGAGCAGCCTGGGCTTCCTGCTGTGAGACTTGCTTGGCGGTGCCGCCGAGCCTCCTCGCAATCTCCTTGTCACCAGATGTCAGCCTGAAGTCTCGTGTCAATCGGCCTGTAAATTTGACCCCTCATCGGCGTCCAATTTTGACCCCTTCGTGCGCCGCGGTTTGACGGTAGCGCTCGGCTCGTTGGAGCTGGCCGGGATAGCGGAGACGAGACGAGCGCGGGTGGCGTGATCGTCGTCGCGGCTTTTGAAGCGCCAGCTGTCATTGCCGGTCTCGACGATGTCACAGTGATGGGTCAACCGATCGAGCAGCGCGGTGGTCATTTTGGCGTCGCCGAACACGCTCGGCCATTCGCCGAAGGCGAGATTGGTGGTCACGATGACGGAGGCGCGCTCATAGAGCCGGCTGACGAGGTGGAAGAGAAGCTGGCCACCGGACTGGGCGAAGGGCAAATAGCCGAGTTCATCCAGCACAATGAAGTCCATCCGGGTCAGATGCTCGGCGAGCCGTCCTTGCCGTCCGTTGCGGGTCTCGGTCTCGAGGCGATTGACGAGGTCGACTACGTTGAAGAAGCGGCCGCGGGCACCGGATCGGATGCAGCTTCTGGCGATGGCAATGGCCAGGTGGGTTTTGCCTGTGCCGGTGCCGCCAACCAGCACGACGTTGCGTTGTTGGGCGATGAAGCCGCCGCCAGCAAGATCATTGACGAGAGTCTGATTGATCGGCGTGCCGTCGAACTGGAAGTCGGCGATGTCCTTGGCAAGCGGAAGCTTGGCAATGGTGAGCTGGTATTTGATCGACCTGGCTTGCTTCTCGTTGATCTCGGCGTTGAGCAGGTCGCCGACAATGCGCTGAGGTTCGTGCTGGCGCTTGACGGCAGTTGCCATGATCTCGTCGAAGGCAGCCTTCATGCCGTAGAGCTTGAGTTCGCCCATGAGGTCGAAGATTTGGGTTCGTTCCATCAGATGGTCCTCCGGAGGTTGTCGTAGCGGGCACAATCGGCGATCGGTGCATGACGGAGCGTCAGTGCGGCCGGCGTCATGATGTTGGCCGGTGGGGCGGGTTCACGTTGACGGGCCAGGATATTGAGAACGACATCGGCCGAATGGACGCTGTGACTGAGCGCTTCGGCACAGGCCGCTTCCACCGCGGGCAGACCGTCAGTCAGCACCGCGTTGAGGATGTCGACCATCTGCCGATTGCCGTCGTCGGTGCTGGCAAGCTTGCGCCGGATCCGCTCGATCGCGGCTGGCAGCACCCAGTCTTTGAAGGGAGCACCGTTGCGCAAGGCGCCGGGTTTGCGGGCGAGCACCGGCACATAATGCCAGGGGTCGTAGACGGTATCGCCGCGGCCAAAGGATCGCGGGTGCTCGGCAACGATGCGTCCATCCTGACGGATCACGATGCGATCGGCATAGGCTTGAACCTCGACCGGTCGTCCGACTGCGCTGGCTGCGACCGAGTACTTGTTGTTGTCGAAGCGCACCAGGCAGGTCTTCGAGACCGATGCCGTCACCGCATGGAAGCCGTCGAAGCGGCCGGCATAGGGAACGAGTTTGGGGCGTTCGGCTTCGAACACTTCCCAGATCGTCTGATCGACCAGCTCCGGATGGCGATGAACCTTGGCGTAGGCGATGCATTTGTCGAGCAGCCAGGCGTTTAACTCGTCGAGGTTTTTGAACCGCAGCCGCGGCGTGAAGAAGCGTTCCCTGACCAGCCCGACCTGGTTCTCGACCTGCCCCTTCTCCCAGCCCGACGCTGGCGTGCAGGCGACCGGATCGACCAGATAGTGGCTGCACATCTGCAGGAAGCGGCGATTGTAGAGACGCCCTTTACCGACGAAGATCGTCTCTACGGCGGTCTTCATGTTGTCGTAGATGCCGCGGGTGCAGGTGCCTTTGAACAGGGCGAACGCCCGGTCGTGGGCGTCGAACACCATCTCCTGCGTCTCCCGCGGATAGGCCCGCACGAACAGCATGCGGCTGTGACAGAGCCGGACATGGGCGGCCTTCACCATCACCGTGGTGCCGCTCAGCAAGACCACCTCGTGGCTCCAGTCGAACTGGTAGGCTTCGCCTGGGGCAAAGCTTAGCGGGACATAAGCAGCCGCGGTCGATTGCCCGCGTTCCTTGCTCCACCGCCTGGCGTAACGCCGCACCGCATCGTAGCCGCCGTCATAGCCACGGCTGCGCAGCTCTTCGAAGATCCGGATTAACGTCAGCTGTTCACGAGCCGGTTTGGCCGCGTTCGCCGCCAGCAGTCCGTCGAGCTCTACTGCCCATCGTCCCAGCTTTGGCCGCGGCTGCACTTGCCGCTCGTACTCGAAGGAGGTCTCTCCTGACCTCAGCACCTTCCGGACCGTGTTCCGCGACACCTTCAGGTCACGGGCAACATCCTTGATCGTCTTGCCCTTGATGAAGTGCTCGCGCCGAATCCGCGCAATCGTCTCCACGATCAGCATCCTCGACCACCTGCTTCATTCCAAAGCAGGCAGCGCAACAGACCAACCTATAGGGGGTCAATTTTGGACGCCGATCCCCCGGCTTAGGGGGTCAATATTGCAGGCCGAATGACAGCTAAGGCGCATCGACGGAACTATCTCCTGCGGTGGCTGTTGGCGAAGAGAGCGACCAACCAGTCAGCAGCCCCCAAATGTTCAAATCCTTCCTCGTCCTCGCGGCCTTGGCGCTGCTCGGGGCCACCGTGGTCGCCTTACCCGCCTTCGCCCCCAAGGTGGAAGCTGCCGAAGCAGCGGTCCTCGCCAAGGGCGATCGCCTGCAAGTCCGGACGTCAGCCGTGAACTGCGGCAGTCAGGTCTGGCCAAACCTCGAAGCGGCGTGTTTGCGAACGACCGGGGACGGCGCCAAAATTCTGGAAGCCCGCCTTGTAACCGCCCGCCGCTAAAGAAATCGCCGGTTTGCCGGCTCTGACGCAAGTTGGATACTTCATGACTCATCCTTTGCACGAACGCAGCATTCAGATCAGCCGCGTCCACCTCTCGGCGATTGGCAAGGAAATTGGTGACCGGCTTCGGACTTTCTCAATCAGGGGTCCGTTCGACTGCCGCCCACGCTGGTAAAACTCGTGCAACGACTGCGCGAGGATCGTTCCCAGAGTTCAGCCAAGCCGGGCCCATGAAAGATTTTCCGCACGCGTCGTTCCCGCCTGATGTCATCAGCATCATGACGACGGCGTTGGACAGCGCCCTTTCCACGCTCCCTCACCCGGTCTCATCGGCTCAGGTCACATCGATAAGCGAAAGCATTCTTCGCTCCACCAAGGAAGGCGAACGAGATCCCAAGGTCCTCGCCAGGATGGCGATGCTGGAGCTTATGGTCTCACCGCGGGTTTGATCGAATCTATTGGCGATGCGGAGCCGCTTTAGCTCGCTATTCGTCCACAATGAGCGCAGCAAGGAACTGCCAGACACTCGACTGCCTCGAGAAGGAGCCACGATGACAACGGCAACAGGATCAACCGAGCTACCCGAGGTGGCCAAGGTCCTCGTGGTTGAGGACGAAATGGTGTTGCGCATGCGCGCTGCCGATATCGTGGAAGATGCGGGATTTTGCGCGCTGGAAGCCGTCAACGCGGATGAGGCGATCGCCATTCTGGAATCGCGCTCGGACATCGCCCTGCTGTTCACGGATATTCAGATGCCAGGCAGCATGGACGGCCTGAAACTGGCCCATGCCGTGCACAGCCGTTGGCCCGACATCGGAATCATCTTGGTGTCCGGTCAGGTGAAGCCATCTGACGCCGAAAGGCCGACCGACAGCCGCTTCTTCAGCAAGCCGCTGGGGGTCGCGCAAATGACTGCGGAATTGCAGGCGATGGTCGGCGCCGGCGCATTGAAGATCGTTCAGGGCGCCACCATGGTGCAAGCCGACGGCAACGTACCGACGGGCGCGCCGATCGATCCACCGTCGCGGACCGCCCATGAAACGGCTTTGTCTGCGGAGAACGACAGTCTTCGTCTGTTGCTGGAGCAGGCCGGCATCGACGCCAAGGCGTTGCTCGCCCAAGCCGGAATCGATGCGAGGGAGCGCGAGGCTGCCGACAAACTGCAAAAGCTCATTCTTGGCGAGTTGCATCATCGCATCAAAAATACGCTCGCGACCGTCAGCGCCATCGCCTCGCAGAGCTTCCGGACCGCGACCAGCATCGAGCATGGACAGAAGGCCATGGAGGGTCGGCTGCTCGCGCTCGGGCGCGCCCACGATCTGCTGATGCAGATCAGCTGGTCCAACGCCAGTCTCACTCATACCTTCAGCGACGCCACCGAACCCTACGACAGCCAAGGGACCAGGCGATTCCATTTCAACGGACCGGATATCAGGATCACGTCAGGCGCCGTCATCGCGCTTGCGATGACTTTCAACGAGCTTTGCACCAACACCACCAAGTTCGGCGCCCTCTCCGACGTCAACGGCCGCGTCGAAATTGCCTGGACCATCGATGACGACAAGCAGCGGATGCGCCTGACGTGGACTGAAAAGGGCGGCCCTCCGGTTCAGCGGCCGACAAGGCGCAGTTTTGGCACCCGCATGATGGAATCGCTCGGCCAGCAATTGAACGGTCGTGTGCAACTCACTTACGATCCGTGCGGATTTGTTTATTTCCTAGACGTGCCGCTAGGTTCGATCATGGCGGCTGCGTAAAGGGGATGGCCCCTCGTTGCGATTGAAAGAGCGAAAACTAAACATCGGTTTCGCTCGATGGAGGCGTCAGAAGGTAGCATAAAGCGGACAGCACGTCTCAGATTGACCATGCCCGTTTTTCGGGGAGGCGTTGTTTTGCACGAGCAGCCGTTCCGCGCTGCTTTAACGGAGATGGCCGACATCATCGCCAAAGGCAGGGGCTGCTTCCGTCGGTCCCTCTCCGTCGGCCGGAAAGGCGAGGATCGTCCGATGCACTGTCGCATCCACTCATCAGCAGGAGATCTTGCCTGACACCCTCACGAACTCTGCACGAACGAAAAGTGCACGTATCTGGTGCCGTTTCTGGTGCGCTCATTGCGGTGGGGGCAACGGAGACCAAGTAAGATACTGATATTCTTGGTGGGCCCGGCAGAAGTCCCACCTTTCAACAAAATCAATCATTTAATTTTGTCTCGGCGCCACAACGGACCGCAGATCGACCAAAGGTTTTCAACGGAGTCTCTAGCCAATCTCGGCGATTTTTTATCGGCAACGGGCCGTCGCGCCCGTAGTTCAATGGATAGAGCAGCGGATTTCTAATCCGCAGAGCATGTCGCTAACGTCGAGAGCCTAGCTATTGATCTGGATCAACTTGGCCACGCAGTTCAAGCCAAGTTGGAATTTCCACCGACGGAATTGCCCTTCTCGGGAGGTGAGGGATGATGGTTCCGGCAGTGACGATCAATCCACTGGTGAATTTGGTTCGTGCAAATTCCTTAGCTTCTTCCTCTGTTGCGAACGTCTCGGTTAAACGCGGATGTCGCCGCCTTGACAGCGTGCCATCGGGTGGCACTTCGAAAGTGACATACCAAGTGTGCTTCATGCTGCGATGTCGCCGCTGTTGGTCCTCTGTACTACGCGCGGGAACGAAAAAAGCCGCCACCGGGACGAAGCGGGACGGCTTTTTTCTCGTTCGCGATCCGCCTAAAAATTCTTTACCGACGCGCCCCAACGCGGTTGACGCCTCCGTTCATGTTGCCGCCGGCGTTATGACGGACAGCCGCGCGCGCCACCGGACGAGGCCTCAGCACGACGCCGGCCCTCGCGACGCAACCTGCCGGATAGCCAACATACGTGCAGTAAATTACCGCCTCGGCGGGTGCCGGAGTGAGAGTGAGACCTGCAACCCCCAACAAGGCGCTGGCAGCAATCCCGGTAACAGTCGCTGACTTGATCGAAAGACGCTTCCTCGGATACATGGCGGACCTCGCTCTTCGTGCTGCGGAACTAAAAGATCGACGGGAGCCGCCTCAGGTGCGGCTGAACATAGCAGGAGCGCCGAAGGATCGCGGACGTTGACCTAGATCAACGGAGGTCCGCCTAGCGCCCAAGGCCATGCGACCGAGCGCCCGCTTCGGGTCTTGGCACTTGCCGGCGCACTTCCGGTCTACCCCGATAATCGGACGAACTCGGTGTCGGCAGCCACTTCGCACCCTTGCCTATCGCGCTCCGTTAATAAACACCACGCCGCACGGCGCGACGCGTATAGCGGTAATCGCGACGGTCGACACGACGCGCAGTCACGCGGGCGCGCCGGTACGTGACGGCCTGCGCTTGATCAACGCTTAATTCCACGCCGCGCGGCGTCACCTGCGGCGAGACCGGAATGATCGCCAACATCACTGCTGCAAACAGCAGTCCGACAATCGAGGAAACTCTCATTGCACCTACTCCCTATTGTCCAACGTGGCTGTGTCACCGGCAAAAACTGTCTGGTCTGTGTGCCTATTTGTGGGCCACTCTGAGATCGCCCTATCCGCTGGGGATAGACAGCGAGAGGCTCCAACTGAGGTCGCCTCAGGGCTTGTTCCGGCAGAGAGAACCAAGCCGCCTAGGAGTGCATCGTCTCTTTCTGCCGCTCCATATGCTCGCAGCATTAGGGCACGAAAACGTTGCGGGATGCTCCTTTTTATACACCCCGGATGATTTTCTTGCGGCCAGCCGTTGCTGCGCGGCGAAATAACAGCCATCACGAGTTGGCGCGCCAGTTGGTACACAAAGGGCGGTGCGCTATGTGGCGCATGTCGAATACGGAAGCCGTGATCTTCATGGATTGGAACGCCCAGAGCCCGCATGAGGTTAGATAGATTGCGCACCATCGCGGCGGCCTGACCGCGCGCTGGATTGGAGGCAGCCTATGAAAATCGTGGACGAAGACGGCGAGATCATCGCAACAGCATCCGATGACCATACTCTAATCGGCGGCCACCACCGCCTCGCAGTGGCGGCCAGCCTCGGTAAAAGACTGTTCTGGCGAGATACCGGCGAACCAGTGAAGCTTGATAACTTCTTCAAGCATTATGGAAGTTCTCTTCGACATACAGCCTAAGCCGCTCGCCGAGCGTATCGTTGTTTGGATCAGCAACAGACAAAGGCTGCCGAGCCTATGTTCGTTTGGTGCCATTACCGGAAGTGACCCGCTTCGGGTCATCAGTGCTGTCGTTAAAGGGGGCCTTGGCAGGACGACGGGCGATAATGTCTCGCTCACTTGCCCTGCTGCTTGACCGCCCACAACCGGTAGGCTTCGTCCGCTGGCGCGACCGTCGCAGGACGGCGGATCTGAGTGCAACAATGACATAGACCAAGACGGGGACGGGCAGAGCGAGTAAACTATTAAGTCTTGGGGCAGTCCAGCAAGCAAGGGAGGTAGTCATGATCTCTCGGCGGAAGCTTCTTTCTTCTTTGGGCTTGGCGACTGCAATAGCCGCGTTCCCGACCATGCTGATGGTCCCCGACGCGGAGGCGCAGACCGCTGGCATGGAAAGGCGTCAAGATCGACGTGAGGGGCGACGCGAGCGCCGCGAGGATCGCCGTGACGCGCGCCAAGTGCGCCGCGAGGGGCGCCGTGAAGCGCGCCAAGTGCGGCGCGGAGTTACGACAGAGCCAGGAGTTACGACGGGGACAGCTAAGTAGCTCGGCTGGAGCGTAGTGGGTCGATAGGTCCCCACCTCCGCTTATCGTCCCGGTGCAGCGCTTGCAGTAGCTCCAGCCTATGCGGCGCTGCCGCGAAACCGAATGTGAAGTCCGCTTTTCGGCAGGCGGAGCAGACGAATTGTGCTCCAAGCGAGTTCTTCGGATTTTGACCCGGAGCGGTCATCGCCGTGTCAGATTTCGCCGTATCGCACAATACCGATGCCGTCCCACGACGGTAAAGGCCTCGGTCCCATTCCGGGGGCGCATTTGAAGTGGGTGCCTATTGATCCAGATCAACGGCGAGACGCAAGGCGGCATGTCACGTTGTGTTTGATCATCGCCCGACAGGGAGAGAACAACATGACAAGAAATGCCAAGCTTCTTGGATTGATCGTGACTGCTGCGCTCTTCACGGCAGCTCCGTTGTCGCTCCAATACTCACCGGCGAAAGTGCTATCCGTATCCCTTGACGGTGCCGAAGCGCGAGTTGGGCGACCACTGACACCGATGAGCGTAGCAGGCGTTAATCGCAGGGTGCATCGGCGAGCTTACTATGGTGCAGCGGCGGGAGCTGCGGCGGCGGGAGCTGCGGCTTACGGAGCGTATGGCTACCGCAGGGCTTGTGGATACGCTCCCTATCCGCCCTGCTATTGAACCTCTCGGCATGTCCGCTTCTGCGCCGCTACCGGGGGACAAGCGGACATCAAGCACTGCGACCAACCAGATCAGCCCATTGCCGCGCTGCTTGATCGCCCATAGCCGGTAGGCTTCGTCCTTGTAGGGATCGTCAACGGTCGGCGGCGCGATCAGCCTCGCCCGTCGCCCTCAGGACGAGGGCAATGTCGGCATCCCCAAGCAAGCGAGCCGGATCGAACGGAGGGGCGAGCGGTGGATTTTTTAGCCGCCGCCGAAGCCAGGCTCGCAGCTCAAGCCTGTCGAGCCGCAGCGCCGCCGCAACGAACGCCTCGAAAAACCGCTGGCGCTGCGCTGCGTCGAGCCGCGCCCAGCCTTGCATCGTCGCTTCGGTAAGATCAGTGCGCCACATCTCGCGAGAACCTCTAAAGCGAATTCAGCATACGAAACCCGAAAAACGGAAATTGTAAATATCCAGACCTCCTGGGATCGCGCGGTCCCGGCACCGTTCGACGCCCTCAGAAGGACCCGGCGGCGCGACGTAGTTGGCGGACGATCATCTCCTGATCCGCGAAGGCCAAGGAGCAAGCTGGCTGGCCAGCGACACGAGGTTCTCTTGCGAGCAAATACCAAGCTTGTTGGTGAGCATCGCGCGCGCCGCTGCGACCTGCTTGGCCGTGCCGCCACCTCCTGCGCGATTGTCTTGTCTGTCTTGCCTTGGGCGAAACGTCGCAACAGCCGCTTCTCGCGCGGACTTAGGATCGGCGTCCGCAACGTCGATGGTTGTTGCTGCGTGTCGGTCACGGCACCAGGATTGCGGCGATAGCCATCGCAACCGGGAGCAACCCGAGCCCGATCATGCCTGCGGTATAGGCCTTTTCGCTTTGGAGTAGCTGTCTTGGGTGACGCATGATCAAGCCCTCCCTCGCAGAGATAACATGCGGGAGCATGCACCCGCGCGGCGACACGCGCCAGCCCCCTTTGCAACCCTGTGCGACGCACGCTCCGGTGAGGACCCGGACGACCGACGCCATCCTTCCATGGTGCCCGCCAGCCCGCGCGCATCACCTCGTTGCCAGTGTTGATCGGCACCCGATTTCAATTTTTGATGCGCGCTGGATTGGCACGTTGACTCGACCGATTGGCGCCGTGCGCCGTCCATCTGTCAGGTCTGCCTCTTCACGATTTCAAATCCCTTTGCCTGCAATTCCAGCAGTATGCCCTGTGCCAAGTGCGTGCACTCTTCGGGCTTGATCCAGTGCGGACTTCTCCAATCCGGGTCGTCTTCCTTTGGGTAACTGGTGAAGGCGGAGCGAATGGCGGCTTCGATCACGTCGATGGGATTGTCCGACATCTGCATCCCTCACGCATTTGGCGAAATAGATTAAAATCCTAGGAATTAAAGAACAAGCCCAACTGGACACTCACCCGGCGGCCCTCTCCGTTCAGAAGAACGTCACCGCCATTAATGGTTTGATCTAGGTCAACGTTTGTGCCCTCGGGCTCAGGCACGTGAACAGCTTTGTAGAAGAGAGTTAGAGATGAACTGGCTAAGCCCCTTGTTCGGCATTGCAATCGCGTTGTTTGGTCAAGATGCATTCGCCAAAAACCGGTTGACAGACCCCGTTAAGATTGCACGAGAATGCAAAAGCGATGTGGAGCGCTTTTGCAAAGGACTTCGGCCCGGTAGCCATCGCATCATACGCTGCCTCAAGGCGCGAGTGGCCGAATTGTCGCCCGCGTGCTCGGCCGCACTTAAGTCAACGGAATAACGGAGGCCAAGGCGATCCGCGTCTAAACGACGGAGGGAGGCCCCGTCACTGCCATCACGTCACAAGTGGAGCATGCCGATGTGGGTTCTGATGTACGTCTTCTCCTACTCAGTCAGCCCGGCCGCCACCAACGACAGGGCGGAATGGCGTCTCCTTCCGACTGTGGTGTTTCAAGAGTTCTCGAACGAAGAACGATGCAGGGCGGCTAAGTCGGCGCTTGAAAGAAGTTTAGGGGACGCCGGAGCTAAGCTGAGAAGTGGTCTAGAAGACTTGAAGACCATCGGCAAAGCTGACCCAGCACAGATTATCATTGCCTACAATGTGGAATGTCTTCCCAAATGAAGGCGGCAGCAGCGGCGTGCTGCCGGCGCCTGCCGCTTCCATATGGCCGGGCGGAGTAGTTGCCATTTTTGCCCGCCGCGATATTCTGACAATCGGCTAGGGGGCTTAGAATGTTCGATGTGTATCTGAACGACAGACGTGATCTGTTGGTTGTGAGCAATGGTTTGCCAATTCCTCTTCCGGGCGCGGCAGGCAGATGGCGCAAGAAGAAAAAAGTAGCGAGCGTCAGCGAGGACATTAAACTCGCCGTTCAGAGACAGGGCTACTACATGCGCAAGCTAACGGACTTTAGGAAGCGTTAGTCTGCGAACCGCATGTGCAACCTCTACAGCATCACCACGAACCAAGTCGCCATCGCTGCGCTGTTTCGTTTCGTCAAGCGCTACGTCGGCAACCTCGCGCCGATGCCGGGCGTCTTTCCTGACTATCCGGCTCCAGTGATCCGCAACACCGATGTCGGAAGCGAAATGGTGCTGATGCGCTGGGGCATGCCGCCGCCCCTCCGCACAGGTGGCCCGCCGGTCACCAACATCCGCAACACATCGTCACCACATTGGCGAGGCTGGCTCAAGCCGGAGAACCGGTGCCTTGTCCCGTTCAACAGCTTCGCCGAGTACGCGCCGGAGCCCAACCCGGAGACCAAGAAAAAGGATGTGGTCTGGTTCGCACTCAATGACGATCGACCGCTGTTCGCCTTCGCTGGCATCTGGACCACGTTCAACGGTGATCGCGGCACGAAGTCGAAGCCGGTGCCAGGGCCGCATCAGGTCTATGGTTTTCTCACGACTTCGCCGAACTCCTTCGCACCCCGGCCGCATTCTTCCGCGCGAGCAAAGGGATATGGCAATTGATCGGCCAAATTCTCAGCTCTTCCACGGTCGTAAGCCACGGTCCGAGCGCCGCGGCGAAAGAGATTTGGCAGGCTGCTGCACTTCGCAGCTGCGGCTGGTTAGGACCGGGACTAGTCACGAACACAATGAATCCCTTGCGCCGCCAGTTTTGAGCCGTATGGCCGCCATGTCGGCGCGAAGGGTCGAGGGGGTGGGGGCGACAAACCGGGAGTTTTCGATGTCCGGTTATTTGAGATTTTGCTTCGCTGGTTTTGCTCTCGCTGGAATTCTTTCAACGACGCCCGCGTCCTCCGACCCTCTTGACGACTTGTTCAATATCGCTCCGCGCGCACGTGCTCCGACCGATCCGGCGCGAGCGGAATGCTTGGCGCGGCCCGGCGACTCGGTCCCCGATGGCCAGCATTGGGTCTATCGAGTCGATGGTCGCCGCAAATGTTGGTTCCTGGCCGAGGGCATTGCGACGGTGAAGAAGCCCGTTCGTTCTCGCATAGCTAAAGATCCCGTGGCTAGTCGTAAGCGGAGCCCGGTCGTTGACGCGCGCGCAGAGTTGCTGCGGCCCAGACCGGCCGAGCAGTCTCAGCCCCCTGTCCCTGAATTGAAAGTAGCTGAGGCTGCTTCCGAACTTGGAACGAGCACGACGGCCCCGATACCAGCGGTACCCGACCTGCATCGGCGTACCAACCAGCTCACGTCGGAGTTCTCCGTGCCGCCCCAAGTTGACGTAGAGAAGCTTCTTGCGGCTGCGAGTGACGCCGCTGCCGCCTCGATGCCCCCGGTTCTGCCGGTGGGCATGGGCCCTAGGGGGGCCGGCGATGAGGGGAGGGGCTGGGCGGTGACCTGGTTGGGCTTGCTGCTGATCGTCTTAGGAGTCGGCTCCGTATTGAGCTCAAGCCGTGCGCTACGCGAAGCCGTGCTGTTGCGCTATTGGGAATTGATGGGTCTCGGAGCCGCGCCAGGAAGAGCAGGCTACGGCATGTAGCCGTCACGTGGCGCGAACTCGGCATGTCGCCGTGTGACCCAACTCGGACCTGAACCGCGGATCCGGTGATGTCCGCTCACAGTGGCAGAGCAGACCATCTACCATGGACCCGCCGACTTCCGAGCTTGACCCGAAGGCGACGTTCGGCCGGCGACCGCAATGGTAGCCTTCGTGAGGATCAGGGCCATGGCTTCCCACAGCCGGGACAATCGTCAGAGCGCGACTGTTTCCTCGACCACATGGTTCAGCGGCGTCCCCTCCGCGGACAAGGTCATTCGCAGTTTGAGCTTGCCACCCTTCACCTCTCCGCTACGCACTAGGTTCTCAATTTCACGCTGCGATGTAACTCCGACACGCTTCAGAAATTTACGGATAGCCATATTGAAGCGGTCTTCATCGAACTCGGCGGTCATGGCTGTTCTCCCTGATCGGGCAGGCAAAGTCTAGCACGAGGCGAGCAATGACGAAACATCGAGGCCTCGCTCGCGTCGCCACCGACTTCCTCCTCAACCTGATTGCCTGCAACCTCGGCCCGAAGCTGAAGACTACACCTGGAAGCGAAATCTCACTCAGTGGAGTGCTTCCGCTTCTGGCCGATATTGTTGCAAAAGTCGATTTTCGCCGATGACCAAAATTCTGCGGGCCGTGGGCGCGACTTTCGCGTACAAGATGCGGGGGACCTCACGGCCTCACGCAAAATTCACAGGCGACTTCGGTAGCGCGATTGAGGTCATACGAATCAGCGATCGCTCGCTGCTTAGTGTTTTCGCGAAAAATCTTGAGCCCTGCAACTTTCGACTTTTGCAACACAATCGGCCCTTAGCGGACGTGATTAACGTTGTGGCTAACTTCCGCTTTACCGGAGATAACCGACATCATCACCAAATGCAGAGATCGCTTCCGTCGGCCGGAAAGGCGAGGAACGTGGATGCACTGCCGTATCCTCTCGCCGGCATAGGAGCTTGCTCGACGCCTTCGTGAACTCGCGCGTGAACGAACAGTGGATGTATCTGGTGCGGTTTCTGGTGCGCTCGTCGCGCTGAGGGCAGCGGAGAGCAAGCAAGATATTGATATTCTTAGTGGGCCCGGCAGGACTCGAACCTGCAACCACCGTTATGAGCGGTCAATTGACGGGGCAGACGAGGACCGCTTCAGGCTCAGCAATAGCACTTCTTCTCAGGATCAATATCGCCCTTGACCGCTCACGGCTTTTTGTACGGCTTCGTCACGTGCGTCCAAATTTGCCACAGCTTGACGAGCATGTGGACGACTGGATTGAAATGGCCGTCGTTCATCTTTGCAAATGTGAGTCTATTGAAGTTTCTTGATTCCTGCACTTTGTTTCATCCGGCGCTGTCTTACATCACGCTGCGACCAGGCGACTTTTTCGCGACAAGGAGAGTCTATGACGGGCGATCAATTGGAGAACGAAAGACGAGGACAGGCGAAAGGCGTTGTCTCGTCTACGAATGGTCGCGAGGCAAGGTCGCTCCCGTTTGCCGAGCGGCTCAGCTGTACGATCGACGAAGCCTGCGAGGCAACAGGCTTGGGACGCACAAAGCTTTACGAATTGATCGGATCTGGCCAACTCGTCACTACAACGATCGGACGCCGGCGCTTGGTGATGGTGCGATCACTTCTCGCGCTTCTGGACACGACTATGTCGGAGTAACCGATTGCTGGCTTCTCGTTAGGCGCTCATTTTGACGATGCGACCAATGTCTTTCAGCCGATCCAACTCATCTGCCCACCAGCGCATCATTCGTACGCGTTCTTGCCAAAATTCTGCAGCGTGAGTGTAAGCGCCACGGATTTCATTCGCCTCCTGGTGCGCAAGCTGACGCTCGATCGCATCCGCATGCCATTTTCCGCTTTCATTCAAAAGCGTTGACGCGGTGGATCTCAGGCCGTGGACCGTCAACTCGGTCTTTTCATATCCCAGTCGGCGTAGGGCTGCGTTGAGCGTGTTGTCGCTAATGGGACGATGCCAGGATCGCACGGACGGAAATAAGTATCTTGATCCACCAGTGATGTCCTGCAGTTCGCAAAGAACAGCGAGCGCTTGAGGCGCCAGCGGCACCCTATGCGGCCGTCTCATCTTCATCTTCTTCGCAGGTATACGCCATTCGCCGTCGGCCAGATTGAATTCAGCCCATTCAGCTTGACGGAGCTCACCAGGTCGCACAAAGACGATCGGTGCCAACTTTAGGGCGTGCCTCGTTACAGCGTGCCCCTCGAAACCATCAATTGCCCGCAGTAACGCCCCGACAGCTCTCGGTTCGACGATTGTTGCTCGATGGGTGACTGTTGGGGTTATCAGCGCGCCCCGGAGGTCGGCGGTTGGGTCCCGTTCAGCCCGACCTGTTGCGATAGCAAAGCGAAATACGGCGCCCACTGTGCTCCGCGTGCGAGTCGCGGTCTCATGCCGGCCGCGTTTTTCGATCTTCCGCAATGCGTCAAGGATTTCAGGAGCCTTGATCTCCGCAATCGGCCGCTTACCGAATTCTTTGTTGGCGAAGTCTAGGAGCCACTGCTTCTTCTTCAGAGTGGTCGAGGCATCTCCTTCCGCCTCGAATTTTTCCATCAGCTCCTTGGCCACGGCTTCAAACGTATTGGCACGTGCGATCCGAGCATTTCGGCGTTCTTCCTTGCGGTCGACGGAGGGATCGATACCCTCAGCGAGGAGCTTCTTGGCTTGGTCGCGCGTGATCCGCGCGTCCGCGAGACCAGTGGTGGGATATTGGCCAAGCGCGAGCAGCTTCTGCTTGCCATCGAAGCGATAGCTGAAGCGCCAGAGCTTCGATCCGGTCTTGGTGACGAGCATGAAAAGCCCGCCACTGTCGGATCGCTTGTAGTCACTTTCGACTGGTTTCAGGTGCCGAAAATAGGTGTCATTCTTGGCCGGCAAGGGTTCGATTCCCCCAAAAATCGCGATACCAACACCCCCAGGATCTACCAACAAAGATACCAACAAATCGGCCGGATGCCAGCAAAAATAGACGAATGGCTACGCAAACCAAAATGCGGCTTGTGCCTTTTATTGTAGAGTAAAGTGAACGTTGGCGGATGGGGACGGATGCTCGACTGGTGCCCCTGGCCGGAATCGAACCAGCACTCCTTGCGGAACTCGATTTTGAGTCGAGCGCGTCTACCAATTCCGCCACAGGGGCTCCCGGTCGGCCCCTGGAAAAGGGCCTCGCAAAGCGGGCGGACTATAGCCATGGACAGGGCAGGGTCAACCCGCGCCAAAGTGATCCCGGCCGTTCTCGACAGCCGCCTGGGCCGGGGTTAGAGCCTTAAGAAAGCGACCCATCCGGAAGAGGCTGCCGTGACGACCCAGAGTGCCGCAATACCTGCATTCAGGCCGGCTGGGACCGGTCCCGCGCTGACCGCCTCGGTGCTCGTCACGCTGATTGCCGCCGCGACCATCGCCGGCGCCTGGTTCTTCCAGCTCGTGCTGGAGATCCTGCCCTGTCCGCTGTGCCTGGAGCAGCGCTACGCCTATTATCTCGCGATCCCGGTCGGTGTGCTCACGGCGCTTGCGGCGCGGAGCGGGGCGCCGCGGCCGCTGCTGCTCGCGGGCCTTGCGATCCTCGCGCTGGCGACACTCGCCAATGCCGGCCTCGGCACCTACCACTCCGGCGTCGAATGGGGTTTCTGGAAGGGCCCGACCGATTGCTCCGGTCCCGTCATCAATCTCGGCAATGCCGCCGACCTTCTGTCCAAGCTCGATACCGTGAAGGTGGTGCGCTGCGACGAGGTGCAGTGGCGGTTTCTCGGCCTTTCGCTCGCCGGCTACAACGTGCTGATCTCGCTGTTGATGGCCGCGATCGCGGCGTGGGGATTTTTGCGGACGGCGAGGCGTTAGGTAAGCTGCCGTAGGGTGGGCAAAGCGACTTGTCCGCCGTAGCTCGAAGAGCGAAGGCGGAAGCGTGCCCACCATTTTTAGCGATATTGCGGGAGCATAGTGGGCACGGCGCTAGCGCGCCTTTGCCCATCCTACGAGACCGGAGCTCCGCTACGACTGCGGCGCTTCGCTAATCATCCACATCGTCCTGCGTGCGGCCGAACAGGTGCACGATGCCCGGGGTCGCGATCGTCACGAACACGAAGCGCGACAAATGATGGGCGCCGACGAAGATCGGGTCGATGTGCAGCGTGAGCGCGAGCGCCAGCATCGCATCCATCGCGCCCGGCGCGAAGGCGACGACGACATCCGATAATTTCACCTGCGCGGTGAGCGCGACGATGCCGACGAAGATGGCCGAGACGGCGATGGCCACGGCAAACGAGCCCAGCGCCGCATGGATGTGGCCGGCGAGCGTCTTGATCCGCATCCGCGCGAAACGGCTGCCGATCAGCGCGCCGATGCCGATCAGCGCCACGCCGCGCACCCAGTTCGGCAGGCCGCCCTCGACCCAGCCTGCGCCATGCAGCACGCTGGAGGCGATCATCGCGCCGAACATCCAGCTCGCCGGAAACTTGATCAGCCGCAGCAGGAGCGCCGCGGCCAGCGAGGCCGCGACCAGCTCCACGAGCTCGAGCGGCGAGGCGATCGTCGTCGTCAGCGACGGCGCGACGGAGGGCGCCACGCCCGCGAACGCGAGCACCATCGGCAGCGCCGCGGTGAGGATGATCACGCGCAGGGTCTGCACCACCGCGATGCCGGGCAGGTCGGCGCCGCGCTCGACCGCCAGGATCGTGATCTGCGACAGCGCGCCGGGGCTGCCGGCGAGGAAGGCCGAGGTGCGGTCCCAGCCATGAATGCGCTGGAGGTAATAGCTCGAGCCGAAGGTCGAGCAGAAGGTCGCGAGCGCAAGCAGGCCGATGGTGAGGGGATAGGCGCTGACCTGTTGCAGCAGGTGGCGCGAGACGACCGAGCCCAGTGAAATGCCGAGCAGCACCAGCACGGTCTGGGTCAGGATCGGCGGCAGTGCCAGCTGGCGGCCGGCGATCGCGGCGATCCCGACCGCGATCATCGAGCCCGAGATCAGTCCCCCGGGAAGTCCGGCGACCAGAAACACGAGGCCGCCGGCGGTGCCGATGACGAGCGTCTCCACCGTGCTCAAGATCTTGGCACGGCTTGGCCATTCGAACGGCAGGGAGGCGGTGATTTGCTTCACGCCACCTTATCGCAAATCAACGAGAGGCGCACAATTGCAGCCTCGTCATGCCGCAATGCGCGCGCCTCTCACGGATGCTCGCGAGCCGTAGTGTGACGGATTTACTTCTTGTCGGCGGCGGGGGCGGCGGTGCCGGCCTTCGCTTCCTTCATGCACTCACGGCGGAATTTTTTGCGCTCCTTGCCCTTCAGTGCCTTGGCGTCCGCTTGCTTGGAGCATTCGAGCGACTCCGCCGAGCGCTCCTTCGACGCCTTCTTGTCGGCGGGGGCGGCGGCAGTTGTGGTCTTGGCGTCGGTCTTGGCAGCCGGCGCGGCGGTCTGCGCGAAGGCGGTGCCGGTGGCGAGCAGGGAGGTCAGGGCGACGATGGCGAGGCGAGACGTGAAGGTCATGGTGGTGCACTCTTGCGAGATTGCGGAGGGTTGGGAACGTCGGCTCGCCTTGCTGAACGCGACATGAATAATCCGAACCGGGGGGATCACTATATTTTGGCGGCAGGCGCCATCGCTTCCTTGTCGCGGCCGGGCGGCACGCTAGGATAGCAATCCTCGTTTCGCTTCCGTCGGGGAAGACCAAGGAGGAGGACCAAGGATGACCATTCAATCAAAATTGCTGTGTGCGGTTGCATTGACGGGCTTTGCCGCGCTGGTCGCGAGCGCGCCGGCGCAGGCGCTGACCTCGCAGGAGTGCAGTGCGAAATACCAGGCCGCCAAGAAGGACGGCTCGCTTGGCACAACGAAGTGGAATGACTTCCGCAAGGCCCAGTGCGGAGCGGATGCGACGCCTGCCGCCGCGCCGGCCGCCGCTGCTCCGGCTGCGCCCGCCGCTCCCGCCGAGCCGAAGCAGGCGAAGAAGGAGGCGGCCCCCGCTGCCGCGCCAACCCTGCCGGCCGGACCTGCGATCTATCCGAACGCCGTCGATCCGAAATACGCCAAGGAGACCGCCGGCAAGGCGCGCCTCCACACCTGCGTCGACCAGTACAACGCCAACAAGACCACCAACGGCAATGGCGGCATGAAGTGGATCGAGAAGGGCGGCGGCTATTACAGCGAGTGCAACAAGAAGCTGAAGGGCGCCGCCTGAGCTTCGACATGATGCGATGGCCGGAGCAAAGCTCCGGCCATTAGCCCAACAGCTTCTCGGCCGACTTCGCCACGAGCTGCGAGCGTTTGCGCGGACCGCGCTCGACGAACAGCAAGCTCTGGCCGAAGATGAAGCAATAGAAAAGGAAGGCCTGCGCCTCGGCCGCCTCGGCCTCGAGGCCGGTGGCGCGGTAGAGCTCGGCGACGTGCTTGAGCCGCGCCGCGTCCACGCTCGCGACTGCCGTGGCGGCGTTTTCGTCCGAGCGGGCCCATTGCCGGATCGCGAGCTCGATCGCCATACCCTCCGGATTGAGCCGCTCGGAATAGAGCTGGATCACCGCCTTCAGCCGCTCGCGGGGCTCTTGTCCATCGAGGCTTGTCTGCTGCGCGATCGACGCCGCGCGTCCCTCGCGCCAGCGTTCCAGCATGGCATCGAGCAGCGTGGCACGGTCGGCGAAGCGGCGGTAGAAGCCGCCCTTGGTGACGCCGAGATTCTTGGCGAGCACCTCGACCCTGACACCCTCGACCCCCGAGCGGGCAAGCTCGGTAAACCCTGCCTCGACCCAGACATCGCCCTTGCCGTCGTTCATGAAGGAAGCCTCACCGGTTCTTGATACGGTGCCGTATTGCTAACGCGAGGAGGCGCTGATACGCTACCGTATCAATGATCAGAGGGTGGAAAAACAGCAGGAGGAATTGCGATGCAGGAGGCGACCTATCGCGGCACGGTCTATCCGTGGCAGTGCGATCATGTCGGTCACATGAACATCATGTGGTATGTCGGCAAGTTCGACGAGGCCAACTGGAATCTGTTCGCCCGCCTCGGGCTGACGCCGAGCTATCTGCGCTCTTCCGGCCGCGGCATGGCCGCCGTGCAGCAGAACATCACCTACAGGCGGGAGCTGCTTGCCGGCGACATCGTCGAGATCCGCAGCCATTTGCTGGAGGTCCGCGACAAGTCGATCCGCTTCCGGCACGACATGACCAATGCCGAGACCGGCGAGATCGCCGCGTTCTGCGACATCACCGGCGTGCACATGGACCGCAGCCAGCGGAAGTCGGCGCCATTCACGGATGCGATCCGCGCGGTCGCTCTGCAGCATCTTGCCGAGCCGGCCGAGGCCTGAGCCATGGCCGCGTTCGAGCCGAAAAATCCGGGCTATCGCGCTGCTACCATTGCCATGTTCGACGGCCAGCCGGCGATGCGCACGCTCGGCATCGTGATCGTCCGCCTCGCGCCGGGCGAGGTCGAACTGGCCATGCTGCATTCGGCGGCCTTCACGCAGCAGAACGGTTTTGTCCATGCCGGCATCATCACGGCAGGCCTCGACAATGCCTGCGGCGTCGCCGCCTTCACCCTGATGCCGCGCGAGGCCGACATCCTGACCGTCGAGTTCAAGACCACGCTGCTGGCACCCGCCCGCGGCACGCGCTTCGTCTTCAAGGCCGAGGTGGTCAAGCCCGGCCGCACGCTCACCTTCTGCGAGGCCCGGGCCTTTGCCGAGCACGAGGGTAACACCACGCTGATCGCCACCATGACCGGGACGCTGATGGCGATGCTGCCCCGCGCGGCGGCTTCGCCAGCGCCGGCGGCGATCCGCGCATAGCATGGCGATGACATCGCGCCCGCAACGCTCTATATGACGCGTAACAGGTCCCGGTCGCGAACCGTATTTGCAGCGATGGGACCGAAACGGGACGAGATATGGCTGGATTCAGGAACAAGGGCCTCGTGGCGACGCGGCGTGCGGCGCTGACGCTGATCGGGGCTGGTGCCCTTGCGGCAGGTCGGATCACCTCTGCGCGCGCGGCCGCCGCCGATGACGAGGTGCTGACCGAAGCCAAGGTGTTGCGCGACCCCGATGTTCCCGTCGCCGGTAATCCCGACGGCAACATCAGCATTATCGAATGGTCCGACTACAATTGTCCCTATTGCCGCAAGCTCGAACCGGAGCTGCGCCAGGTGGTCCAGGACGACGGCAAGGTGAGGCTGGTGATGAAGGATTGGCCGATCCTCGGGCCGGTCTCGGTCACCGCGGCGCGGATCGCGCTCGCGGCAAAATTCCAGGACAAATACCATCAGGCGCATGATGCCATGATGGGTGTCAGCTCGCGCCTGACAGAGCCGCGCATCAACGAGCTGCTCGCGGCCGCCGGCGTCGACATGGACCGCCTGAAGCGCGATCTCACCGACCGTGCCAAGGACATCGACGCCGTCCTCAAGCGCAACAACGAGCAGGCCGAAGCCTTCGGCTTTAGCGGTACCCCCTCCTTCATCGTCGGCAAGTATCGCGTGCCGGGCGTGCTCAGCATGACCGAGTTCGAGCAGGTCATCGCCGATGCCCGCAAGGCCAAGATGAACTGACGCGACCGCATCGATCGCCGTCAATACAAAGGCGCCGCCGCGGACCCGCGACGGCGCCTTGTTCGTGATACGGCGTCGTTACTTCGACGAGATGCGGACCCAGTCCTTGTGCGCGCGATCGCGCAGCGCATCCCAATCGGCCTTGGCGACGTCCCAGTTCACGATGGTGCGATTGGACGTCGCGACCTCGCCATTGGCGACCGACGACGTCTGCATGGAGTCATAGACGTACACGCCGCAACCGAGCAGCAGCGCGCCCAAAATCATTCCGAAAAACGTCTGCATCTGCGAACCTCCGGTGACGGGCGATAACGTCGGCCCGGAGTGATGGTTCCGCGGCAGTACGGCGCAGATAAGGACGACCCGTTCATCCGCGGTTCAGCCACTCCAGCAGCTCTGCGTTGATCTCGCGCGGATAGGTGTGGCTGAGGTCGTCGATCTCGCGATAGGTGACATCGGCGCCGGTGGCGGAGAGGGCCGCCTGCGTCTGGCGCGCGGTCTGTACCGGAAACATCCAGTCGAGCTTGCCGTGGGTGATGAAGATCGGCAGCCCCTGCAGGCGCACGGCGTCCGCCATCTCCGCCATCAGCGGATGGAAGGTCGCCGACACCGGCGCGAGATGCGTGAAGGGCGAGGCGCCGTCGAGCCCGGTGACGTAGCAGAAGGTGCCGCCGTCACTCATGCCGGTCAGCAGCAGGCGCGAGCCGTCGATGGTCCAGCGGCTGCGCACCGTATCGAGAATGCGCATGAGGTTCGGCGTGTCGCTATCGTCGCCCATCAGCGCCCATGTCGGGCCGGTCGCGGTCGGCGCCACCAGGATCGCGCCAAGGCTGCGGGCATCGCGCAGCCAGCTCCAGAGAAAACCGCGGCCGTTGCCGCTGCCGCCATGCAGCGCCATCACCAGCGGCATGGCGCGCTCCGGCGAATAATATTCTGGCACATAGACCGAGAAGCCGCCGCGGCTGCCGGGCTCGTTGTGGTCGTGGAAGATGCCGGTGTGTTCGCCCGCGCCGGCTTCCAGCCGCGCCAGCAGATCGTCATTCTCGCGATTGGCGGCATTGAGGAAGAAGCTGCTCACCGGCGGAAACTGGGTCGACAGCGGATACAGCGCCTCCTGCGCACGAGGCAGATGGCGTAGCGCGCGGAAGACCGCGACGAGATCGCCATTGCCGCGCTCGACCTCGCGTATGCCGGCAAAGGCGGCGAGCGTCTCGTTGCAGGCGCGGTCGAGCCGCTCGCGCAGCCCCGTGAACTGCTCGGGCCAGGCGCCGATCGCAGCGTGCGCCGCCTGCAGCGCCGCGTCGGGCGCGCCGATCGCATTCATCACCGAGGCAAAGGCCGGCGGATGCAGATTCCGGGTGAAGAAGCCGAGTGCTTCCAGCGCGTTGAGCAGCGGCGGCAGCACGGTCACGATGTCGTCAACGACGGCCTCGCTCATCGCCGCTTTCCTTGCCTGATGTCGGTTCGATCTCGTCAGTGCAGCTTCGGCGCCTTCAAGAGCTTGAAGCGGTCGGTCGACGTCACCGTGACGTCGAAGGTGACACCTTCATGATGCACGGTCAGCGGCACGTCGACGCCGGCGGCGCCGAGCGCCCACATCGTCTTGTAGAAGGCGGTCTGGCTCGTCACCTCCTGGCCGTCCACCGCAAGGATGACATCGCCGGTCTTCAGCTCCGCGCGCGCGGCCGGGCCGTTGGTGGAAATCCCGATCACCACCAGGCGGTTGTCGATTTCGGTCGAATAGAGCCCGAGCCAGGGGCGCGACGGCTTGTTGACGCGGCCGAATTTGCGCAGATCGTCGAGCACCGGCTTCAACAGGTCGATCGGCACGATCATGTTGACGTGCTCGGCCTTGCCTTCGCGTTCGCGTTCGAGCTGCAGCGAGCCGATGCCGATCAGCTCCCCGCGCTCGTTGAGCAGCGCCGTGCCGCCCCAGTTCGGATGTGCGGGATAGGTGAACACGGCCTCGTCCAGCAGATATTCCCAATAGCCGGCGAATTCCTGCTTGGCCACGATCTGGCTCGCGACCGATCGGGTGCGCCCGCCGGCGCCGCCGACCACGACGCGGTCGCCGACCCTTGTTTTCGCCGAGTTGCCGAGCGGCAAGGGTTCGACGTCGAGCTGACCGAGCGCCTGCACGAGGCCGAAGCCGGTGACGGAATCGAAACCGAGCGCATGCCCTTCGACGACGCGCCCGTCGGCGAGATGCAGCCACACCGATTCCGCCTCGGTAATGAGGTAGCCGATGGTGAGCACCAGCCCGTTGTCGATCACGACGCCGTTGCCGGCGCGTTCGGTGCCCAGCGTTTCGGCACTGAAGGCGTCGGGCGGGATGATGGCGTGCAGGCCGACGACGGACGCGAGCGAGCGGTCGAGATCGAAACCGTAGTCGCTCGCGCGCGGCTGATTGGCCGGCGGCACTCTCCATTCGGTCAGGGCGGGCATGGAGTTCTCCTGGCTGAGAGCATTGCTCCGCCTTGGCCGGCGGAACGACGCGCGAAGCACTCATAATTTAGGCTGGAGGAGGCCGTCTTGAAAGCCTCGTTCCCAACTATTCCGGAGATCGCCGCGTGAAATCTTCGACAGGCACAGGACGCCCGCACAGGTGGCAAGCGGCCGCGCGATCCAGCACCGGCCGCATGGCTGCTGTCCCGCGACGTGCTAGGCGGGGTGCAATGAAGCTGCTAACCATTGCCGCTTCGTTTGACCAAGAGATCACGGACCGAAGCATGGATAACCGCAGCGACATCTGGCGTGGCGTCGACACGATCAAGGCGCGTTTCATCGACCTCAGCGACAGGGTCTGGGGCATGCCCGAGGTGTGCTACACCGAGGCGCGGTCCGCCGCCGAGCATCTCGCCGAGCTGCGCCACCAGGGTTTCCGCGTCACCGAGAACGTCGCGGGCATCCCGACCGCGGTGATGGGCGAGTGGGGTGAGGGCGGTCCGGTCATTGCCTTCATGGGTGAATATGACGCGTTGCCGGGCCTTAGCCAGGAGGCCGGCGTCGCCGAGCACCGTCCGGTCGAGACCGGCGGCCATGGCCATGGTTGCGGCCACAACCTGCTTGGTTCCGCGGCCCTGCTCGCCGCGACCGCGATGAAGGACTGGCTCGCCGAGAACAAGGTGCCCGGCCGCGTTCGCTATTACGGCTGCCCGGCGGAAGAGGGCGGCGCAGCCAAGGCCTTCATGGTGCGCTCGGGCGTGTTTGAAGACGCCGACATCGCCATCACCTGGCATCCGCATAGCTTCTGGGAAGTCGCGGTAACGCCGTCGCTCGCCAACACGCGTGCGGATTTCATCTTCACCGGTCGTACGTCGCACGCGGCGGCCTCGCCGCATCTCGGCCGCTCCGCGCTCGACGCGGTGGAGCTGATGAATGTCGGCGTGAACTACATGCGCGAGCATATGCCGAGCGACGCCCGCGTGCATTACGCCGTGCTCGACACCGGCGGCATCGCTCCCAACGTGGTGCAGGCACATGCGCGCGTGCGCTATTCGATCCGCGCCCGCGATCTGCCCGGCATGAACGAGCTGGTCGGACGCGTCAGCAAGATCGCAGAAGGCGCAGCGTTGATGACCGAGACCAAGGTCGAGATGAAGATCATCTCCGCGGTCTCCAACATCCTGCCGAATACGCCGCTGGAGCAGGCCTTGCACCGGGTGATGGAAGAGCTGGGGCCGCCGCATTTCGACGACGCCGACAAGGGGTTTGCCAGCCAGATCCGCGCGACGCTCAGCGACAAGGACATCGCGTCGGTCTATTACGCGATCGGCATGGAGCCGACCGATCGGCCGCTGGCCGACTTCCTGGTGCCGCTCGATGCCAAGCGCAACCCGCTGGTCGGCTCGACCGACGTCGGCGACGTGAGCTGGGTGGTGCCGACCGTGCAGGTTCACGCACCGACGGTTGCAATCGGCACGCCGTTCCACACCTGGCAGGTGGTGGCGCAGGGCAAGAGCGGACACGCTCATAAGGCCATGGTGCAGGCGGCCAAGGCGATGGCCGGGATCGGCATCAAGGCGTTGACCGATCCGGAGCTGATCAAGGCCGCGAAAGCGGACTTGCAGAAGCGGACCGCCAAGACACCTTATGTCTGCCCGCTGCCGGACCACGTCGCGCCGCCGCTGACCATGTCCGTGGCGTAGAATTTCGCCTCGATACTTCGTCTGATGCCGCGAACAAATTTTCCGCAGTGCAACGTGGATTCCGGCGCGATTTAGCGCCGGATTGCCGAACGCTTGGGCTGCGGAACAGAGTTTTGCCCAACAGACAGCCAGAACACCGTTTGCATACACATGGTCGCAGTTGACGCGCGGCCTATTCGGTGTGCCATCTACCGCCAGCAAAAACCCGGCGGCCGCGGTGCGGCTGCCTGCATCCATACGGGAACCAGACGGGGGACAACCATGCTGGATAAAGAACTGCGTTCGATGATCGGTGACGTGAAGGACGGCCGGATGGACCGCCGTGCCTTCATCATGCGTATGGCCGCGGTCGGCCTCACCGCCCCCCTCGCCAACCAGATCCTCGCGCTCGGCGGCGTCGCCATGGCGGAAGGTGCCCAGACCTACAAGCCGACCAAGCGCGGCGGCGGCGGTGCGCTGAAGCTGCTGTGGTGGCAGGGGCCGACCCTGCTCAATCCGCATTTCGCCACCGGCACCAAGGACCAGGACGGCGCGCGCCTGTTCTACGAGCCCCTCGCCTGCTGGGATCCCGACGGCAACATGAAGCTGGTTCTGGCGGCCGAAATTCCCTCGATCGAGAACGGCGGCCTCGCCGCCGACGGCAAGTCGGTGACCTGGAAGCTCAAACCAGGCGTCAAATGGCATGACGGCAAGCCGTTCACCGCCGATGACGTCGTGTTCAACTGGGAATATGCCAGGGATCCGGCGACCTCCGCCCTGACCATCGCGACGCTCCGCGACATCACGGTCGAGAAGGTGGATGACCTCACGGTTCGCATCCTCTTTAACAAGCCGACGCCGTTCTGGGCCGACGCCTTTGTCGGGGCTCCCAACACCATCATCCCCAAACATTTGTTCGCCGACTACAAGGGGTCCAAATCGCGGGAAGCGCCCACCAACCTCTCGCCGGTCGGCACTGGCCCCTACAAGTTCGTCGAGTTCAAGCCGGGCGATCTCGTCCGCGGCCAGCTCAATCCCGATTACCACATGCCGAACCGGCCTTATTTCGACACGGTCGAGATGAAGGGCGGCGGCGACGCCGTCTCTGCGGCGCGCGCGGTGATCCAGACCGGCGAATATGATTTCGGATGGAACATCCAGGTCGAGGACGACGTGCTGCTGCGCCTCGAAAAGGGCGGCAAGGGCAAGACCGTTTATGCCGTGGGCGGCGACACCGAATTCATCGCGCTCAACTTCACCGATCCGAACACCGAGGTCGATGGCGAGCGCTCCTCGATGAAGACCAAGCATCCGCTGTTCTCCGATCCGGCGGTACGCAAGGCGCTGTCGATGCTGGTCGACCGCGAGTCCATCAAGAAGGCGATCTACGGCCGCGCCGGCCGCACCACCGCCAACTTCCTCAACGGTCCCGAGAAGTTCGTCTCCAAGAACACGACCTGGGAATTCAGCATCGAGAAGGCCTCGAAGCTGCTCGACGACGCCGGCTGGAAGCCCGGCGCGGATGGCATCCGCGAGAAGGACGGCAAGAAGCTGAAGCTTCTGTACCAGACCTCGATCAACGGACCGCGTCAGAAGACCCAGGCGATCGTCAAGCAGGCCTGTCAGAAGGCCGGCATCGACGTCGAGCTGAAGTCGGTGGTGGCGTCCGTGTTCTTCTCCTCCGATGTCGCCAACCCCGACACCTACGCGCATTTCTACGCCGATCTCCAGATGTTCCAGATCCCGCTGAGCCAGCCGGATCCGTCTCAGCATATGCGCCGCTATCTGTCGACCAACGTCGCCACGAAGGAGAACAAGTGGCAGGGCACGAACTTCCCGCGCTGGGTCAACAAGGACTATGACGCAGCGATCGAAGCAGCCGAAGGCGAAATGGATCCGGTCAAGCGCGCGGCGCACTATATCAAGGCCAACGACCTCATGTTCCAGGACACCGTGTTCATCCCGGCGCAGCATCGCCTAAAGGTGGAAGCGGCAGCCAACAATCTGCGCCCGATCATCAGCGGCTGGGCCAACGAAACCGACAATCTGCACGATTGGTACCGCGAGGAATGATCCCCCAGCTCTAGACGGGGTCTTTCCCTATGAGTCAGTACGTCCTGCGTCGCCTCCTGATCGCGATTCCGAGTCTTCTCGGAATCTCGGTTGTGCTGTTCGTCGTGCTGGCGCTTGCGCCAGGCGATCCGTTCTCGGAACTGGCGACGAACCCGAACGTCCCGCCCGAGGTGCAGGCCGCACTTCGGGCCAAGTTCGGCCTCGACGATCCGATCCACCTCCGTTACCTGCACTGGCTCAACGCGATGCTGCACGGCGACTGGGGTTTCTCCTTCGTCAGCCGGATGAATGTCGACACGCTGATCCTCCAGCGTCTGCCGGCGACGCTCTACGTGATCGGCTCGGCGCAGATCCTGGCGCTGCTGATCGCGATCCCCGTCGGTGTCTATGCGGCAACAAAGCCCTATTCGCTGTTCGACCAGATCGCCAATACGCTCGCCTTCGTCGGCTTCTCGCTGCCGACCTTCTTCACCGGCATTCTGTTCATCCTGATCTTCTCGGTTACGCTGGACTGGCTGCCTTTCGTCTATACGACCGACATCAAGGGCACCGGCATCCATTGGGTGCTGGAGATGATCCGGCAGGCGATCATGCCGGTGGCGGTGCTCGGTCTGTTTCAGGCGGCGTCGATGACGCGTTTCGTTCGCTCGGCGATGCTCGACGTGATCCGGCTCGACTACGTCACCACGGCGCGCGCGAAGGGCCTCGGACAGGCCACGGTCATCGTGAAGCACGTGATGCGAAACGCGATGATCCCGGTCGTCACCCTGATTGCGCTGCAGATGCCGGCCGTGTTCGGCGGCGCCATCGTCACCGAGCAGATCTTCCGCATCCCCGGCATCGGCTCGCTGCTGATCTCCTCCATCCTTTCCAACGACACGCCGGTGGTGATGGCCGTTACCTTCGTCTTCGCGTGCCTCGTCGTGCTGTTCAATCTCATCGCGGACGTCCTTTATGGCTGGCTTGACCCTCGCATCTCCCTCCGCTGAGCGGCGCGTCTACTCGCCCTGGCGCGAGATGTGGCGGCGCTACAGCCGCCACAAGCTCGCCGTGGTCAGTGCGTTTCTGCTCCTCATTCTGATCCTGGCGGTGGTGGCCGGCCCCTTCGTCTGGCGGGTCAAGATCGACGACATCGATATCGTGGCGGGCATGCAGGGGCCGTCGCTTGCCCATCCGTTCGGCACCGACGATCTCGGGCAAGACATCCTGGCCCGCATGATCTATGGCGGCCGCATCTCGCTCGCGGTCGGCCTTGCCGCGATGCTGGTCTCGGTCTTTATCGGTGTCCTGATCGGTGCGCTCGCCGGCATGTCGCGCGGCGCGCTCGGCCACGGCCTGATGTGGCTCACCGATCTCTTCCTGTCCCTGCCGCAACTTCCGCTGCTGCTGCTGCTGATCTATCTCTTCCGCGACGGGCTGAAGCAGATGTTCGGTCCCGAGGGCGGCATCTTCATCCTGATCGTGCTCGTGATCGGCGGCTTGCGCTGGATGCCGGTCGCGCGGCTGGTGCGCGCACAGTTCCTGTCGATCCGCGAGAAGGAGTTCGTCGAGGCCGCCCGTGCGCTCGGCGCAAGTCCGGTGCGCCAGGTGGTGCGGCACATCCTGCCCAATGCGCTCGGTCCCGTGATCATCGCCGGCACCATCGACGTCGCTGCCGCCATCATCGCGGAATCGACGCTGTCCTTCCTCGGCCTCGGCTTCCCGCCGGATACGCCGACCTGGGGCCGGCTCTTGTACGATGCCAAGGATTTCCTCGACATCGGCCCGCACTGGGCGCTGTTTCCGGGCGGCGCGATCTTCATCGCGGTGGTCGCCATCAACTTCATCGGCGACGGCCTGCGTGACGCGCTCGATGCGCGACGGGTGATCTGATGGCGCCGCTGCTGGAAATCAAAGGGCTGAAAACCCACTTCTCGACCGACGACGGCATCCTGCAGGCCGTCGACGGTGTCGACATCTCCATCAACAAGGGCGAGACGCTCTGTGTCGTCGGCGAATCCGGCTGCGGCAAGACCGTGACCGCGATGTCGATCCTGAAGCTGATCGCCATGCCGCCGGGCCGCATCGCGGCGGGCCAGATCATCTTCGAGGGCCGCGATCTCGTGCCGCTGACGAGCCGTCAGCTCGACGAGATCAGGGCCAAGGAGATCGGCTTCATCTTCCAGGAGCCGATGACCTCGCTCAATCCGGTGCTCACCATCGGCGAGCAGATCGCCGAGAGCCTGCGCCGCCATGAAGCGGTGACGAAGAAGCAGGCGCTCGAGCGCACCATCGAGATGCTGAAGCTGGTGCAGATCCCCAACGCCGAAGGCCGCGTGCACAACTATCCGCATCAGTTCTCAGGCGGCATGCGCCAGCGCGTGATGATCGCGATGGCGCTTGCCTGCAGGCCGAAGCTGATCATCGCCGACGAGCCCACCACCGCGCTCGACGTCACCATCCAGGCGCAGATCCTCGACCTCCTGCAGGATATGAAGGAGCGCTTCGGCATGGCGGTGATGCTGATCACCCACGCCATGGGCGTCGTCGCCGAGACCGCGCAGCGCGTCGTCGTGATGTATGCCGGCAAGGTGGTGGAGGAAGCGCTCGTCGACGACCTCTTCGGCAATCCCGGTCATCCGTATACACAGGGCCTGATCCGCTCGATCCCGCGCATCGATCTCGACAGCGAGCACAAGACAAGGCTCGAAGCGATCGGCGGCTCGGTCCCGATCCTGATCAATCCGCCGGTCGGTTGCCGCTTCGCCCCGCGCTGCAAGTTTGCCATGAACGTCTGCACCGAGAAGGAGCCGCTGCTGCGCGAGATCGCGCCCGGCCACCGCATGGCCTGTCATTTGGGAGATACGCAGTTGGGAGGCACGGCATGACCGAGCCCTTGCTCCGCGTCAGCGGCCTGAAGAAATATTTCCCCGTGCACGGCGGCCTGTTGTCGCGCCAGGTCGGCAGCGTCTATGCGGTCGACGGGGTCTCGTTCTCGGTCAACCGCGGCGAGACGCTCGGCCTCGTCGGCGAATCCGGGTGCGGCAAGTCCACCACCGGCCGCTGCGTGCTGCGCCTGATCGAGCCGACCGACGGCGAGGTCGTGTTCGACGGCCAGGACGTGCGCCAGCTCAGCGGCAATGATTTGCGCGCGATGCGGCGGAACATGCAGCTGGTGTTCCAGGATCCGTTCGCCTCGCTCAATCCGCGCATGACGGTCGGCGCCATCCTCGGTGAGGCCCTGATCATCCATAAGCTCGGGTCGTCGGCCAAGGAGCGCGAGGAGCGCGTCGCCAGCCTGCTCGTGAAGGTCGGCCTCAAGGCCGAGCACATGCGCCGCTACCCGCACGAATTCTCGGGCGGCCAACGCCAGCGCATCGTGATCGCGCGGGCGCTCGCGGTCGAGCCGAAGCTGATCGTCTGCGACGAGCCGGTGTCCGCGCTCGACGTGTCGATCCAGGCGCAGGTGATCAATCTGCTGGAGGATCTCCAGGCGGAGCTGAACCTCACCTATCTGTTCGTCGCGCACGACCTGTCGGTGGTCGAGCACATCTCCGACCGCGTCGCCGTGATGTATCTCGGCCGGATCGTCGAGCTGGCGAAAGCGAGCGATCTCTACCGCAATCCGCAGCATCCCTACACCAGGGCGCTGTTGTCGGCGGTGCCGGTGCCCGATCCCAAGCTGAAGCGTGAACGCATTCGCCTCAAGGGCGACGTGCCGAGCCCGATGAAGCCGCCATCCGGCTGCCACTTCCACACCCGCTGCCCGATCGCCCAGCCGCGCTGCGCGGAAAGCGCACCCGAGCTGAAGGAAGGGGCGGGCGGGCACTTCGTGGCGTGCCACCTCGCCTGACGTCGCGCGAGGCGGTGCGCCCGTTCATCCGTCCCTGAGCAGGCCGTGCGCCGAAAGGGCCTGCCGGAAAGCCTCCACCGACGTGTGATGATGCGCGGAGAGGCCCGCTTCCCGCGCGCCGGCGACATTTGCCGCGAGGTCGTCGACGAACAGAACGGTCTGCGGCGTCCTCTGTAGCTCCGACAGGCAGAGGCGATAGCAGCGCGGGTCCGGCTTGGCCGCCTTGAACCGGGCCGACGTGTAGATGCGGGAGCCGAACAGCGGACGCAGTTCCGGCAGCAGCGTGTCGATATGGTCGGCGACCAGCGTGGTATTGTTGGTCAGGACGGCAACATCGACGGTTTCATGCAGGCGGCGGGCAATCTCCAGCACCGCGCGATCGGCCTTCATCGAACGGCGGCGTGCCTCCACCCACTCATCGAGCGACAGGGGATAGCCGATGCGCTCGCCAAATCCCCGCAAATAGTCGGCGGCATCGAGGGTGCCGGAGTCGCCTAGAAGCTCGAATCCGCTCTCCCAGATCGCCTTGTAGACGAACTCACTGGTGGTCCCCGCAAGCTCCGCCAGAAACGCGACGCGCCTTCCTCTGTCGTATTCGCAGAGGACATTGTCCATATCAAAGAGGACAAGCTTGATCTCGTCAGGCACGGGAACGCTCCCGGCCGGACCGAAACATCCGGCCGTGCTCAAAGTCATATCCCACTGGAACGCGGGCGACAAATCCGGGCACAAAGGCCGGACGTTGCGATACTGGTGTCGAGCGTAGCAGCTTCATGGCTACGAGGTGCGGCGGCGGGCCAGTTGATGCAGCACCGTGTCGATGGTCGGGACCGCACCGGTCTCGCGGAGCCAATTGTCGGCCAGCTCCCTCAGTTCGCCCGGCGTCAAGCCGAACTTGCGGCGGAATGCGCGAATGAATGTGGAATCGCTGCTGAAGCGCATGCCGACGGCGAGGTCGATCAGCCGCGTGTCCTCCGCGGACGGCGATATCAGCTGGCGGAAAGCGAGATTGAGGCGCTGCTCCCTCACATAGTGCGAGAGCCCGCCATCCGCCTCGAACAGCCGATAGAGGGTCGCGCGCGAGATCTGGAAGTGGCGGCACAATTCGTCTGCGGTGAGCGCGTCGGTCTCGAGATTATCCGCGATGCGGCGCTTGATCACCGCAAGATAAAGATGCCGCTCGGCGCGTTCGACTCCGGCCGCAATGTCGGCGGTCCCGCCGGCGGCCGCGGCAACGATGTCGGCGATCGCGTCGATCGTAGCCTCGGCGCTGCCCGCCTCGGGCTCGGGTGGCAGCGTAAGCGCCGCGTAATGGCTGGCAAGCAGGCGCGTATGAGGATGGTTTGACGGCAGCAAGGTAGCCGTCGCCGAATCCGGATGAGCAAGCCGTGGTGCCAGCATGGCGCGTTGCAGGATGATCGCCATCAGGCGGGTACGACTGCCGCCGCCGCGCAACACCGTCCGGTTCGGCTGCGCCATGTCGATCAGGCAGATGGCGCCGGGCCCCATCGTCACCTCGCGCCGGCCCGAGCTGAACCGCATCTCGCCTTCGACACACAAGGTGATCTGAAAGTGGTCCATCGCACCGCGGGCGACGTGCGCGGGCGTCCGGTCGTATTCCTGATCGGTCGCGCGGGTATCGACCAGCAACGCATTGCGGGTCATCATCGTCACGGTGGTGACATGGAAGTCGTCCTCCGTGGTGAGCGGAACGACATCGCAGATGTCGGCTGTCATGGCGCGCAACTGTCTCAGCGCGTCCACCCCGCGCCCCGGGATGTCCGCCGGCATGGTCTCGTTCACGGCCGTCTCGTCTGCATTGCCCCACGATGAGGCCGTGCCGCATGGACCCGATCGTCGAAGTCCGGCGGCCCCCCAACATCGCCTCGGGATGTAGCCATTCAGAAATCAGTGCGCAAGCGATGGTGGGCAGGAATTGGCGCGCGCCGACGTGCCGCATGTGCACACCGCGTTAGCCGCGCTTGCCAGCTACGCAGGAAAGGGCGGCGTTCGCTACGCCTGGCAGGATTCGTCACGCGCTCTTCGCGGGCCAGGGCACGACCTGTCCCGACATCACCATACGGTCGCGGCCGCTGTCCTTGGCGGCGTAGAGTGCGCGGTCGGCGCCGGCGACCAGCGTGTTGCAGTCCAGCGCGGTCTGAGATGGAAGGCTTGTCGCAGCGCCGATGCTTGCCGTAACCAGCCGGGAGGGCGGATTCTGCGCATGCAGCATGGCGAGGTCGTGCAGTGCCTCGCGAATCCCTTCGCCGACTTCGGCGCAACCATCCGGGCCGGTGTTCGGCAACAGAACGGCGAATTCCTCGCCGCCGTAGCGCGCCGCGAGGTCAGCCGGGCGCCTGGCCTGAGCGGACAGGATCCGGCCGAGCGCGCGCAGGCAGCCGTCGCCCGCCTGATGTCCGTAATGATCGTTGAATTTCTTGAACTGATCGACGTCGATCAACAGGAGCGAGATCTGCGTGCCGTCGCGCCGGGCGCGCGCCCATTCCTCCGCGAGGCGTTCGTCGAACGCGCGGCGGTTGGCAAGGCCGGTCAGGCCATCGGTGGTCGCGAGCGATGCCAGTTTGTCCTGCAAGTCCTTCTGCTCGGTCATGTCGCGCACGACCGCGACGACACCGTCGACCTCGCCGCTGTCGGAGGCTCGGGTCACGTGCAAGGCCGCCTCGGCCCAGATATCGCCCTTGTCGCGATGGCGCTGGCGATAGACGAACCGCGCTTCCTCGGCCTCGCCGTTCTTCAGCGCTGCGATAGCCTGCTCGACCCGCTCCATGTCGTCCGCGTGGATACCGGCCACCGCCGACGTGCCGAGCAGCTCCTCGGGAGACCAGCCGGTGATGCGCGCGCACGAGGGAGAGACGTAGAGCAGCCGGTTATCCAGCCCGATCCGGGATACCATGTCGCTGGATTGCTCGGCGAGCAGGCGGAAATGGGCTTCATTCGCGACTAGGGCCTGCGCCATTCGCTGCCGCTGCCAGAGCTGGCGGACCAGGTAGAAGCCGATCACCGCGATCAGCGCGACGAGGCCGAGCACGAAGGCCGTGCGTGCGGCTGCCGCGCGTCGCCAGGGCGCCAGCACGTCGTCCTGCGACTTGCTCGCCAGCACCATCAGCGGATAGCGGCTGCTGCGCTGATAGTAGCTCAGCCGCTGCACGCCATCGAGCGGCGACTTGAAATAGTAGACCGCAGCCGCCGGGCGACTTTTCCATTCCCTGAACAGCGGCGCATTGGAGAGGTCGCGCCCGATGAAGGCGCCGCTCTCGTCGTGGCTGCGCGCCAGCATGATACCGGCGTCGTTGAGCAGCGATGCCGAGCCGTTCGACCCGACGTCGAAGCGCTCGTAGAATTTCGCGAAATAGGCGACGTCGATCGTGAGCAGCGCGACACCGGCAAAGCTGCCGTCGGGGTGGTTGATCCGGCGTGACGCGGTGATGATCCACTGGCCGCCGGCGCGGCTCTTGATGGGCCGCCCGATCAGCGTGTCCTTCGCCGGGGAATCACGGTGCTGCCGGAAATATTCGCGATCGCTGTTGTTGAGCTTGGAGAAGTCGACATGCTCGGTCGTGGCAAGCCATCGGCCGGTTTCGTCATAGACGAAGATGCCGCGGATGCGCTCCGATGATTTGCGGGTCGGCAGGTAAGTCTGGAGCTTCGCGATCGTGTCCGGGCCGGTTCCGTCGAGTTCGAGCCGATGGACCAGTCCGACCAGGATCGTATCGGCGAGCTCGAACGTGTCGTCCGCGTGCTGGACCAGCGAATGCGCGAGGTTGGCGACGTCGATCTCGGCGTTCCTGAGATCGGCGTTGTGCGTTTCCCATTCGCGCCAGACGCTCAAGCCGAGGATCGCCACGCAGATCAGCACGACGAATCCCGCCGCCCAGAGCGGAAGGCGCGTCTTGCCGAGTTCGCGGTCCGTGACCATCGGCTTGCTCCAAATCGGAGCAAACCTCTCACTTTGGTCTTAACGGCCTGTTGCAACTTCCGCGATGATTTTGCGCGTCCGTAGTCAGCCGGAGGAGATCGTCGATATTTTGATCGACTCTCATCGTCGGATGTTAACTACGCCGCCGCGGCGTGATGTTTCGTGCGGCGTCTGCCGCGTCAGTCCATCAGCGTGAAGCCGACGCGCAGCGTCACCTGGTAGTGGCGGACGGCGCCATTCTCGATGTGACCGCGTGTCTGCACCACCTCGAACCATTTCATCTCGCGAACGGTCTTGGCGGCGCGGCTGATCGCGTTCTTGATCGCATCCTCGATCGAGGTCTCGGATGATCCGACCAGCTCCAGGATCTTGTAGACGTGATCCGACTCGGCTGTGGGCATGGTACGTCTCCCTCGTTTGCGTTGCGGCACCACCGCCACCCGCTCCCATTTGAACGGGTACCGGCGTTCCGGGTTCCATCGTCCGCCATGGCCCGCATGCGCCAGCCGAGGTGGAGTGCGCCGCACCCGCCTGCTAAGCGCTGTCCATGGATACGGCGCGGCGCGACAGGACGATCGGCTCTCTCTGCCTCGGCGTGACGGCGTTCGGCTGGGCGCTGAACTGGCCATTGATGAAGCTGCTGCTCCAGCAATGGCCGCCGCTGTTCGCGCGCGGGCTGGCCGGCGTCTGCGCCTCGCTCATTCTCGGCGCGCTGGCACTGAGCCGGAAGGAATCCTTCGCCGTTCCGCGCGAGGCGATTCCGCGGCTGTTGTTTGCGACCCTCACCAACGTCCTTGCCTGGATGGGGCTCGGCACGGTCGCGATGAAATATGTGACCGTGAGCGAGGGGGCTCTGCTCGCCTATACGATGCCGATCTGGGCCATGCTGTTCGCCTGGCCGGTGCTGGGTACGCGGCCGACCATGCGGGATATTTTGGGTCTCGTCCTCGGTGTCGCCGGCGTCGCGCTGCTGCTCGGCGGCAACGGCTTTGCGTTCGGCGCCGACAAGCTGCTCGGCATTGCGCTCGCACTGCTCTGCGCCATCCTGTTCGCGCTCGGCAATGTGCTCAACCGCAAGCCGCTGCCGATGCCGCCGCTCGTGGTCGTCGCCTGGCAGGTTGGGCTCGGCTGCGCCACGATGCTGATCCTCGGTATCCTGTTCGAGCATCCCGACATCACCGCGATCACCCCGCTGGGACTCGGCTGCTTCGTCTATATGACGCTGGTGCCGATGGGCGTCTGTTACGTCACCTGGTTCGAGACGCTGCGCCGCCTGCCGCCAACCTCCGCCTCGACCGGCATGCTGATCGTCCCCGTGATCGGCGTCGTCTCCGCCGCGGTCATCCTGGGCGAGCCGCTGGGCCTGCGCGAATGGGCGGCGATGGCGCTCACGCTCGGCGGCGTGACGCTGGCGTTGCAGCGGGCGTAGAGGCGTTATTCCGCGGCCTGCGACAGGATGGGCGCCGACTGCGTCCCGCGCCACAGCAGCCGCAGCAGCAGGACCAGGAGCGCCATCAGGGCGAAGCCGCCCAGGGCGGGCGCGAAATGTTGGTCGGGATCGGCCTTCTGCCCGAATTGCACTGCGAGCCGCCCCGATTGCAACAGCCCATAGGCTCCGGCGAACAGGATCAGCCCGTATATGACGCTCCGCTCGCGCGGGCTCGCCATCCTGGCGAGATCGGGCAGCATCAGGGCCAGGCCGATCCCGACCATCGGCAGATCGTAATCATACGCATAGGGGCTGATCATCACGGATACCATTACGGCGGCACCGAGCGTGAAGGCCGGTGAAGCGCCCCGCGCCGCACCGAGAAGGACGGCGAACAAGGCCAGCCCGGCAACGGCCGTCTGTCCCCAGAAGGCGGCGCTTGCGGGAAGGCCGGCCTTGTACAGCGCCGCATAGGTCGAGATCATGCGGAAGAGTGGGTAGAAGCCCTGCTCGAGATAGCCCGCCGATTCCCTGATCGCTCCGAGCCACGCGAACCAGATCTGCCACCCGAAGAGGAGCGTGCAGAGCAGTGAGCTCGTCAATACGACGGCCGCGGCCGTTCCGAGCGCAATCCAGCGCCGCGTCACCAGCAGATAGACGCCGGCGGCAATCGCCAGGTGCGGCTTGATCACCATGGCGCCGAGCGCGAGGCCGGCCAACAGCTGACGACGCTCAACGTTGAGGCAGACGAGCCCGATCAGCGCCCCCGTCAGAAAGCCGTTCTGCCCGCAGCCGATGGTGATCGCCATCGCCGGAAACAGGATCACCAGCACCTGCGCGAAATTCCGGTCGGCGATCGCCCGGAGCGTCACGAGATAGAGCGCAAGTGTCGCGGCGGTGAAGAGGAGATAACCGACGCCGACCGGCAGGAATGCGAACGGCGCGAGCAGGAGGTCGTATTGCGGCGGATAGGTCCAGGGCATGAAACCGGTGGCGCCGCCGGCGGCCTCCATCTGCATCTTCAGCAGGGCATCGAAATGATAGACTTGGTCGAGATCGCCGCGCCAGACGTGCTGCGCGACGATGTGAAAGGCATCGAAATCGGCGAGCTCGCGATCCGTCCAGCCGCCGAAACGTGCGAACCAGAAGGTCTTGAAGACGGCGATCGACGCCAGCGCCGCCAGCACGTAGCGGATATAGGCAGTCCGCTTCGACGGCGAGGACTGAACCGCTTCCAGCGTCTCGGCAAACATGAGCGACGACCTTGGACCTGATGGATCGGCGGTTGGGCGGGCAGGGCCGCGGATCCCGCCCAAACTGCCATCGGAGGCTTAAGGGACGGTAACGAATGCGGAAGGATTTGGCGCCGGCGCCCCTCTGGCGGAGCCGGGCGCGCGGAACTGGCCCGGTTAACCGCCGATCTTGCGCCGGGGTGACGCGATTCCCGGCCGGCCCGAATGCGATGTCGAGATGACCATTTCGAAATCGCCCGCCGGCACAGATGGCCGTGCTTGCCCGCTCGAAGACAGGCGAGCTAACCTGCGCATATCCTGCGAAGCTTTCTGCCAAGTTCGATGTGCGGTGATGATCGACAGTTGGACGAAGGGCGCTCTGGTTGCGATCGGCCTGTCTGCCGTGCCTGCGCCGGGCGTCGCGCAGGACGATCTCGATGCTGCGCCCGGCACGATGACGCTGCAAGTGACCACCGATCCCTCCATGATCGAGTGCCGCAAGCTTGAGACGGTCAATCCCGCCTTGCTCGCGTTCCTGCCGCTGCGCCGGACTTTCAACGATGACTTTGACGAGCATCCGCTTGCGACAGGTCGCTGGGTGCCGCATTACGCCGGCGGTGCGGCGTGGCCGGAAGCGCGCTATTGGGGCGGTGACGGCTCCGACTTCAAGCGCAAGACCAGCGCCAATGGCGAGCAGCAGATCTACGTCGATCCGCGCTATTCGGGGCGTGCGGGGATGCCGCTTGGGCTCGATCCGTTCAAGGTGAAAGACGGTGTGCTCTCGATCGTCGCCAGCCGCACGCCGCCGGAACTGAAGTCCGTTCTGTTCAACAACGAGTACATCTCGGGAATCCTGACCACGCAGGGCACGTTCGCGCAGAAGCACGGCTATTTCGAAATCCGCGCCAAGGTGCCGGTCGGTCACGCCGTGTGGCCGGCGTTCTGGATGCTGGCGGACGACGGCGGCTGGCCGCCGGAGGTCGACGTGCTGGAAGGCCGGGGCGAACGGCCCGGCGATCTCGTGATGACGACGCATTGGCGGATTCCGTCGACCCAGAAGATTCAGTCCTGCGGCTTTGACTATGCGGTCGGCGATGCCTCCAGCGTGTTCCACAATTACGGTGTGCTGTGGGAGGAGGATCGCCTGGTCTATTTCATCGACCGCAAGCCGGTCTCCGACATCAAGGTGCCGATCGGCTTCGACGATCCCATGTACATGATCGTCAATCTCGCGATCGGATCGAAATTCTTTCTCGGTGTCGGTCCGGTCGATGCGGAATCACCGCCCACCGTCGCATTCGAGATCGACCGGATTTCCGCCTATCAGATCGACATGGAGCAGGCTCGGAGATAGCGATGTCAGCTGATGTCTCGCGGCGCGATCTTGCGAAGCTCGCGGGGCTCGCCGCGCTTGGTGCAGCGGCGGGTGCCAAAGCTGCAGATAACAAGGCTGCGGATAACAAGGCTGCAGATAATGAGACGCCCGCATCGGCCGATCGCCACGCGCCCTTTCCCAAGGACTTTTTGTGGGGCACAGCGACCTCGTCCTACCAGATCGAAGGCGCCGTCGATGAGGACGGCCGCGGCCAATCGATCTGGGATGTCTTCAGCCACACGCCCGGCAAGATCGAGGACGGCTCGACTGGCGACCGCGCCAACGAGCATTATCACCGCTACAAGGACGACGTCGCGCTGATTAAGGCGCTCGGCGTCAAGGCCTACCGCTTCTCGATTGCGTGGCCGCGGGTGTTTCCGGATGGATCGGGCCAGCCCAATCCGAAGGGGCTCGATTTCTACAACCGGCTCGTTGACGAGCTGCTCGCGAACGGCATCGAGCCCTATGCGACGCTCTATCATTGGGACCTGCCACAGGTGCTCCAGGATCGCGTCGGCGGCTGGCAGTCGAGCGACACGTCGAAGGCTTTTGCAGATTACGCCGCCTATGTCGCCGCGCGCCTGACCGATCGCGTCAAAACCATCTTCACCGTGAATGAGGTCGGGCGCTTCGTAAATTTCGGCTATGGCTGGGGCATCGACGCGCCCGGCCTCAAGCTGCCGGCGGCGCAGCTCAACCAGGCGCGCCATCACGTCGCGCTGGCGCATGGGCTTGCCGTGCAGGCGATCCGCGCGTCGGGCCGCGCCGGCACCCGCGTCGGTGCCGCCGAAAACATCGCGGCCTGCGTGCCCGCGATCGCAACGCCGGAAAATATCCGCGCCGCCGAGATCGCGACGCGTGAGCTCAACGCCGGCTTTCTTGGCGTGGTGCTGGAGGGCAAGTACACCGACGGCTTCCTCGCCTATGCCGGCGCGGATGCGCCGAAATTCACCCCTGAGGAATTGAAGATCATCGGCACGCCCAACGATTTCGTCGGGCTCAACATCTACGCGCCGCAATACTACGTCACGGCCTCTGATCGCGCGCCGGGCGTCCGCGTGCTGCCGTTCCCAACCTCGTTCCCGCACATGAACTCGGAATGGCTGCGGGTCGGCCCTGAGGTGATCTACTGGGCCCCGCGTCTCGCCGCAAAAATCTGGAACATCGAGACCATCTATATCAGCGAGAACGGCACCTCGTCCGAGGACAAGATTTCCGCCGACGGCCAGGTCTACGATCTCGACCGCATCATGTTCCTGCGCAATTACCTGACCCAGATGCAGCGTGCGATCGCCGAGGGCGTGCCGATTCGCGGCTATTTCCTGTGGAGCCTGATGGACAATTTCGAGTGGATCTACGGCTACGGCAAGCGCTTCGGCCTCTACCGGGTCGACTTCGAGACCCAAGCGCGCGTGCCGAAGCTGAGCGCGGCGTTCTATCGCGACGTGGTGATGCGGAATGCGATCGGGGTGTGAGCCGAAGGCGACGCTTCTATCGTCGTCTTGCGCACATCGAACTTACGGCTCGATCTTGCATTCGAACGGGGGCGCCAGGGATGGCGCGGGATTGACATCGGAGCATGCGATCCCCGGGACCGAATGGTTGCGCCGGTCGATCGGGCACCATCTACCTTCTTGCCTGGCCCAGGCGATGCCACGATTGCGTGGCGCGAAATAGACGGGTTCGTCATATTGCGGCTCGACCATCACGTGTCCTGCCGTGTCGACCAGCCCCCATTTGCCGTTTCTCAAGAACGTCAGAAGTCCGAAGTCGAGATTGGCGCCGACGCGCTCGGCATCGGCGTCGATCCAAACCTCGCCGGCGGGAGACAGGATCACGCGCTTTCCGCCAGCCTGCGACATGAGCGCGCTGCTGATATCGCACATGACGCCCGGGCGAGGTTGCATGACCCAGGATTGATCCTTGAGCCGCATGATGCCTGTCGCTCCGTCGGTCGAAGCAAAGACGGTGCCGTCTTGTCGGATTCGAACGGCGTCGAATTTGGGCTCGATCAGCCATGTCCCATCCGATTTCATGACGCCGCGCTTACCGTCAATGGACGCGACAAAGGGATCGGGATTGGTCGAAAGGTAGTCGAATCGGGGCTCGACGAGCCAACTCCCGTCGGACCTGATGCGTCCCCATTTGCCATCGACTTTGGCATTCCTGGCATCCCGTCCAATTCGCACGACTGCCTCGAACTGCATCGGCGCGATAGGCTGCAAGCGTGCGTCAACAAGCTGGAACGTGTCTCCGGTTTGCAGGGTGTACGGCGGTGCGGCGCCGCATGTCGCATCGATCAACCGGCTTCCAGGAGGTTGCAGAGGATTTCCGCCTTCCGTGAAATACAGCCATTGCTTGTTCTTGTAGGCGATCAGCCGCTTGTCTTCACAATGCTGGACGGGTTGATCGAACGCTGCGTCGAGCACAGTACGGCCGTCGAGGTCCAGAAGACCCCAGTGGTCCGCCTGCTTGAAGTGCCATCCGTACGGCACCTCGGAGGAGCCTTCGTTACGGGCAATCGCCAGATAAATTTGCTGGTGACTGGTTTGGAATATCCAGGATCCGGACTTGTCAATCACGCCGAAGCTGCCGTCTCGTTCTGCCGATGTGCGCCCAACGCCGAGCCTGAACGGCCAGGCCGTGTCGAAGACGGGCTCGATGGCGAATTTCCCTGTGCCATCAATGAAGCCAACCTTGCTGCTGAGAGTCACGCGCGCCAGGCCGTCACTTAGGGCTTCCGCCCGCTGAAACTTCGGCTCGACCAGCCAGCTTCCATCGGCTTGCAACAACCCCCACAATCCGCCTCTTTCGACCCAGCGAACTGATGGACTTGTCTTGTCGAATTCGCGCGATGGCGGCGCCGCCGGTTCTATCCATTGTCCGGAGAGATCGATCACGCCATTCGTCTTGAATTCGAAGGGGGCGGAGACACTGACGCTGTTTGAGGTGTAGGTGGTCTTTATCCCCGAGAAATCCTCGGCGCCAATGGTTCCGCCGCGTCGCGGAAAATCCGACACGCGGAGGCGGTCGGGACCGATCGCCTCGATGAAGCCGTATGTCGGCGCGAAGATCATCTTGCCGTCACGATCGATCAGGCCCGACTTGCCCCCGACCTCGACTTGCGCAAAGCCAAACTTGTAGTCGTCCACGAGGCCGTATTGCGGTGCGGCGACCTCGTGCCCCTCGTCGTCGACGAAGCCGTACAGTCCTCCGCTGCGAACTGCGGCGCGTTTGTCCGAGAAGTCGCCGACCCAATCGTATCGCGGCGGCACGGCCACCGAACCGTCAGGCCGAACCGCGCCGCACAGGCCGCCCGGGAAGGTGCACACGGCCAACGGAGAGTCCACCGGCTTGCCGGATCCCGAGCGGTCCTTGGCCGCGATCTCGGCTTGAAGGACGGCCTTGCCGACAGGCGTAAGCTCCGACGGCATGTCCTGTGCAGTCGCGCCATTCGTGAACGCGAGAACAAACAATGCGACTCTGAACCAGCTGCATGCACCCATCGCGACTTTCCCGGTATTCCGATTTTGGTCGAATACCGATGATCCGTGGCGAGAACGTGTCAGAACATGGTGTTGCAACCTAAGAGATTGCGCCGCATCGAGTCTGGCGAGTACCGCAGCTGAACGCGGCGTTCTGTCGTAACGCTTGGGCATCGCGGCCGCTCCGTTGCAATCGAAACAAAGATCCCGCGATTGGAAACATTCCCGTAGTGCGGTCCACGCACAGAAAGGTGGTGAATCGAACCAAAGGAATAAGTATGAGCCGTCATTTTGGGCAACGCGCGGTTGTCATCGGAGCGGGGATTGGAGGATTGTCTGCCGCCGGTGCGCTTTCTTCCGCCTTCCAGGAAGTCGTCATTCTCGAACGCGATGTCCTGCCGGCTTCGATCATGTCCCGCGCCGGCGTTCCCCAGGATCGGCATCCGCATCTTCTTCTGGCCGGTGGGCTGCAGGCCCTCGACTCCCTTTTCCCGGGTTTCGCGCAGGATCTTGCCGCCGCCGGTGCAGTTCCCGTGAATGTCTTCAAGGACGTCCAGTACGAGCGGCCAGATGTCGGCGCGCTGCCAAGGCGCGACTGCGGGACGTCGCTGCTGTGCGGCTCGCGGCCGCTGATCGAGCATACGCTGCGCCGAAAGGTGACTGCGATCGCCAATGTCAAAGTGCAATCGCAGAGCCGCGTGATGGAGATTGTGCCGGCTGCAACCCGGCCGATGGTGAAGTTCGAGAACGACGCAGGCGTTGGTGCGGCGATCGAGGCGGATCTCGTGGTGGACGCATCCGGCCGCGGCGCGCCGACGCTCGGCCTGCTCGATGTGCTTGGCTGGGAGCGGCCGCAGGAGACCGTCGTGGGCGTCGACATCAGCTACACCACCGCGGTTCTGCGGCCGGGGCGAACCTCGTTCGACTGGCAAAATCTGGTCACGTTGCCCGATCCCGCCGCGTCGGCGACAGCCGGCTTGATCATTCCTCTCGAAGGCGGGCGCTGGTTTACATCGATCTCCCATCACGGCGCGACGAATTGCCCCGGCACGTGGGAGGACTATCTTGCGGCTGCGCGCCAATTGAAGACGCCGGCGATCTACAACGCAGTCTACAAGCTCTTGCCACCCGGAGGCCTCCGGCATTTCGTGTTTGACGCGAGCCGCTGGCGGCATTTTGAACGGCTCAAGCGGCTGCCGCGCGGGATTCTCCCCGTGGCGGACTCGCTGTGCCGGTTCAATCCGGTCTACGGGCAGGGCATGACGGTCGCCGCGCGAGAGGCAAAGTTGCTGCGCGAGATCCTGGATCGCGTCGCCGGGGAGGCGGACCCGATCGAGGCCCTCCAGGCTGGGTTCATGTCCGAAGTGGGCGCGCTGCTTCAGGCACCCTGGAACATGGGCGTGAACGCTGACTTCGCCTATCCAACCACGCGCGGCGAGCGCCCGGAGCGGTACGAGGAAAGCCGGCAGTTCGAAGCCGCTCTATTCCGGGCTGTCGTGGCCGATCCGGTGGTCCAGCGCGCGTTCTCGGATGTCGTGCAACTCATGGAGCCGTTCGACCTGATCAATTCGCCCGATATCCGCCAACGAATCGAGGCTCATTCGCTGGCGCAGAATGCGTGACGTTCGATAAAACGAACCGAGGACCCGACGGGTCCTCGATCTTTCGATTTCAGCAGGTCGCACGAACGGCCGAGCGCGAACAGCGTCGCCCTACGGATCCAGCTCCGTATCCCAGTAGAGATAATCCAGCCAGCTGTCGTGCAGATAGTTCGGCGGGAACAGGCGGCCGTTGCGGTGGAGCTGGTGCACGGTCGGCGCGAACGCGCTCTGGCGCGGAAACATTTTTGCCTGCGCCGGCGTCAGATTACCCTTGCGCAGATTACAGGGCGAGCACGCCGCGACCACGTTCTCCCAGGTGGTCTGGCCGCCTTTGCTGCGCGGGACGATGTGGTCGAAGGTGAGGTCTTCGGGCGAGCCGCAATATTGGCAGGCAAAACGATCGCGCAGGAAGACGTTGAATCGGGTGAACGCGGGATGCGTGGTCGGCTTGACGAAGGATTTGAGCGAGACGACGCTGGGCAGCTGCATTTGCAGCGTGGGACTGTGGACCGCCTGATCGTAATGCGCGACGATGTTGACGCGGTCGAGGAACACCGCCTTGATCGCGTCCTGCCACGACCAGAGAGACAGCGGGTAGTAACTCAGCGGCCGGAAGTCCGCATTCAGCACCAACACCGGCCAACTGCCTTGCGAGACATGTGCGTTCAAGTAACGCTCCTGGCCTCCAATATACGCTGCGAAGCAGCATGTACTGACATACTACATGCAGCGTGACGGGATTGTGAAGCCCGTTGAGCGACTTATTCAGATGCACGCAATGCGGCGGCGGGGTGGCAAAGCGCTCAAAACCGCCGTGATTTGGGGGGCGAGGACGACGCCGGGGGGAGGCAGGGTCGGCCCGACAGCGCATCGCGGCTTCGCCCGCCCAACTATTCCCGCACCCGCTCCAGCTTCTGCAAGCACCGCGTGGCGCGCACCACGGCCGGCATCTCCTGGTCCGGAAAACTCGTCTTCCAGTCGGTGACGCCGACCTCGCCGACATAGATGTCGCCCTTCGAATCCAGCGCGATGCCGTGCGGAGCCAGGAATTTTCCGCTGGCGACACCCGGCCCTTCTTCGCCGCCGAGCCGCGCGATGCGTTTGCCTTGTGCGTCCACGATCGACAGCCGCGGGCCGAGATTGGGCACCTTGCGGTTGACGGCGAGGCCCGGGCCGAGCTCGCCGATTACGAATGTCGGGCTCTTGCCGCCACCACAGCAGCACAGTGCGCAGGGCCGGTGCAGGTTGTTCCACTGCGTCTCGTACCTGCCCTCCCCATCGAACACCTGCACGCGATGGTTCTCGCGGTCGGCGACATAGACAAAACCGTCGGCGTCGGCGGCGATGTTGTGCACGATGTTGAACTGGCCGGGATCGGTGCCGGGCTCGCCCCAGCTCTTGAGCAGCTTGCCGTCCGGCGTGAACTTGTGCACGCGCGCATTGCCATAGCCGTCGGAGACGTAGATATCGCCCTTCGGCGACAGCGCGGTATGGGTGCAGCGATGGAACGGATCGCCGCTCATGAACGGCGACGGCTTCTCGGGGATGCCGATCGTCAGCAGGACCTTGCCGTCGGTGGTGCATTTGCGCACGGTGTGGTCGCCGTCATCGGTGCAGTAGAGATTGTCGTCGGCATCGATGTGCAGGCCGTGCGCGCGGGAGAACAGGCCTTCACCCCAGCTTCGGAGGAAATTGCCCTCGCGATCCAGCACCACCATCGGATGGCCCCCCCGGTTGAAGACGTAGACGCGGTCCTTGCTGTCGACGGCGACCGAGGCGACGTCGGTCAGCGTCCAGCCGTCGGGCAGCTTCGCAAAATTGTCGACGACGCGGTAGCGGTGCTCGCCGGTGCCGAGAATGGCAGGCATTTGTTTTTCCTCTTCTTCGTTTCAGCGGCGCGATCGTCTCTACACTGTCATTGCGAGCGCAGCGAAGCAATCCAGACTGTCTTCGCGGAAAGATCCTGGATTGCTTCGCTGCGCTCGCAATGACGAGGCTTAAGCGGCGCCCGCCTCACGCCCCAAAATCCCTTCCTCGATCGCCTTGATCTGGAGCGCGAGATATTTCGAGTTGATCCGGCACTGCGCGAGGCTGCCGGCGATGAACCACAGGCCGGGCTGCTTCGTCCGCGCGTACATGTTGCGCAGCTCCAGGCCGTCGCCAAAGCCCCAGACCGGGCCGACGCGGTCGGCGACGCCGTCGCCGAACAGTTTTCGCACCAGATATTCCTGCGGCTTGTAGCCGGTGGAGAGCACGATGAGGTCGGCCGGAATGGTCGCGCCGTCCTTCATCCGTGCGCCTTCGGCCGTGAAGCTCTCGACGTCTGCAAACTGCCTGAGCCCGATCGCGCCCTCGACGATCAGGTTGGAGCAGCCGACATTGAAATAATAGCCACCACCGCGGGTGAGGTATTTGAACTGCCAGCCGGTGCCGGCCTCGCCGAAGTCGAGCTTGAATCCGACTTTGCGCAGGCCGTCGAGCAGCTCCTTGTCGAGCTCCTTCGACTGCTCGGTCAGCATCACATGGGTTTTCTTCGCGAGCGGCGTCGGCATCGAGGTCGCGATCAGGTCGTTGTCCTCGAGCGTGCCTTCGTTGTAGGTCGCATAGGCGAGCTGGGCCGACGGCTCGATATTGGTGACCAGCGTCGGCGAGCGCTGCACCAGTGTCACCTCGGCGCCGCTGGAGCAGAGATCCTGCGCGATGTCATGGCCGCTGTTGCCGGTGCCGATCACGATGGCGCGCTTGCCGGTCCAGTTCTCGCCGTCCTCGTAGCGGCTCGAATGCAGCAGCGTGCCTTTGAAATTGGCGAGGGTCGGAATATCAGGCACATTCGCGATGCCGCTGACGCCAGTCGCCATCACCACATGGCGCGGCCGCATGGTGCGCTTGCTGCCGTCGGCGCGCCGCAGCGTGACGGTCCAGCAGCCCTTCGCGTCGTCATAGCTGCCGCCCTCGAACTCGGCGCCGGTCCAGAAATCCAGCTCCATCGCGTCGACATAGGCTTCGAACCAGTTGGCGAGCTTGTCCTTCGGGATGTAGGTCGGCCAGTTCGGCGGGAACGGCATGTAGGGCAAATGATTGACCTGCACCTGGTTATGCAGGGTCAGCGCGTGATAGCGCTTGCGCCAATTGTCGCCGATCCGCGTCTCGCGATCGACGATCAGCGTGTCGATCTTCAATTGCTTCAGCCGTGCTGCAATCGCAAGGCCGGCCTGGCCGCCGCCGACCACCAGCACGGCAGGATCGCGATCGGCGTAGTCGCGGGCTGCGTTACGCAAATCGAGCCAGTTCGGCCCGCGGAAATCGCGTGAATAGGCCTGCCCCCGCGGACGCGACGTGCCGAGTTGCTCCTCGAAGCCTTTGAGCTCATCGAGCGCGGTGAGCAGCGTCCACGCCTTCAGCCGGTCGCCATCGGCGGTATCGGGCACGAGCCGGACGATGCCGCTGCCGCGACCGATCACGGTCTCGAAATTGAAGATGATCTCGATATTGCTGGTGCCGGCGCGCGTAACCCAGCGCGGCGCCGCGCGGTTGGGCGCGATCGTGAAGCTGGTCGGCGCCGCCCGTGGCGCGAGCGCCCTCAGCGCTTGGGCAATCCGGTCGTGGCCCGCGATCGTTTGCAGGTTCCAGCTCAGCGCCAGCACATCGCGCCAAAAACTGTCGGCGAGGAAGAGATGGTCCAGTGCGGCCGGATCAGGCTTGCCGAGCGAGCGCTCGAACTCATCGAGCCAGGCTTGCGCCGAGACGGAAATATCCTTCGTCTTGTCCAGCATGCGCGACCTCGTGGCCGTCTTCGCGGCGTTTCCTCTGAGGTTGACGCTATACCGGTTCGAGGAGCCTCGAAAGCGGTTTACCCGAGCAGAGAGAGCATGTGGCCCTGCTCCGGCGGAATACGCCCTTTCAGCGTATCGAGAAACACCTGCCGCACCGCGTCGGGTCCGCGGCTCTCGACCACGGTCAGGCTTCTCTCCAGGAGCGGCGCAAAGCCGGACCATGCCGCGCCAAAGCGCTGCTCGATGCCGCCCGGGCCCCATTCCTTGGCGCGCTTGCGGATCTGGTCGGGCGCGAAGAACCAGCGCGGCTTTGCACCGGGCAGCTCGCCTTCGTCGGGCTCGGTGGCGCGATGCGTCAATCCGACGCGTACGGAGCATTTCATCCGGTCGCCGAAGTGCCGATGCAATCCGGCGCGCAGCGCACTGTTGCCGGCCATGTCAACGAAGGCGATCGGCGCGCCCGATGGCAACGACGCAATGCGGTCATAGGTGACGACCTCGTCACAGCAACCGAGCGACGAGACAAAGTCGACATTGCCGGCGGACGTCAGCCCGATCACCTTGCGGCCGCGCGCGTGCAACAGATGCGCAAGGCCGAACGCGGTCTTGCTCGAGGCGCTGGAGAGCAGCACGGTGCGGGCGCCGAAATCGTCGTTCTCGGCCAGAAAGTCGTCGACCAGGAACGACAGCATGAATAGCGGCCGCAGCAGCGCCTGGTAATCGCCCTTCCGGCCGGCGTAAGCGGGATCGCCGCTGACGCGGGCATAGGCGTTGTAGACCGGCGCCACGCCCTGCCGGTGTGCGGCACCGTCGCGAAGGCCGCGCTTGCTCACGTCGGTCGCCTCGATGACGAGATGCGTCGCCATCGGGAAATAGCCGAACAGGCGCTCGCCCACGGCGATGTTCGGATGACTGGACGCGAGCACCTCGCCAAAGCCCCATACCGGAATGTTGCCAAAACCGTTCGGCGCGGGAAAGAGCTGCCAGTATTTCAACTCGTCGCCCATCACCGCATAGGTGATGTTGTTGGCGGTGAAGGCGAAGCGGTCGACCTTCACGAGCAGGGCGTCAGGCGGCAGCGTATCCGCGCCGGGAAGCTCGGTCGTGACCACCTTGCACTGGTCGAGGTTATCTTTCGCAACGACGAAGTCGATCGATGTCATGGCTTTGATCCGGGCTCTGTCTGCGCCGGCATTTCATCGTTCACCCATGATCTTTTTGCAACAGCAACATAGTTTAAAACGCCGTTCGCAGCCGTTCGTTACGCGCCGGCGCGTGCGTGGCCCGCCCAATAGGGCTCACGCAGCTTGCGCTTGAAGATCTTTCCCGTCGCCTCGCGCGGCAGCGCGTCGCGGAATTCGACGTCCTTCGGCACCTTGAAATTGGCAAGCCGCTCGCGCAGGAACGACTGGACCGCCGCGGACGAGAGCGCTGCGCCCGGCTCCGGCTCGACATAGGCGCAGAGCCGCTCGCCAAATTCCGCGTCGGGAATACCGAACACCGCGCAATCGCGCACGCCGGGCATTCCGATCAGCGCATTCTCGATCTCCGCCGGATAGATGTTGACGCCGCCGGAGATCACCATGTCGCGCTTGCGGTCGCACAGGAACAGATAGCCGTCCTCGTCGAGATAGCCGACGTCGCCGACGCTGACGAGACCGTCGCGGCCCGCCTCGGCGCGGGCCTCGGCCTTGCCGTGATAGTCGAAATCCGGCACCGAGGCCTGCCGCATGTAGATTTCACCGGGTTCGTTGACGTCGCACGGGCTGCCGTCGGCGCGGAAGATCTTGACGACACCGCCCTCGATGGCGCGGCCGACGGTGCCGGGCTTCTTCAGCGCCTCCGCCGCGGAGTGCCACACCGGAATTCCGGTCTCGGTCGAGCCGAAATATTCGTTGATGACGCCACCCCACCAATCGATCATCGCCTTCTTCACGTCGGGCGGGCAGGGCGCCGCGCCATGAACGACAAAGCGCAGCGACGACAGGTCGTAACGCCGCTTCACGTCGTCGGGCAGCCGCAGCAAGCGGACGAACATCGTCGGAACCATATGCATGTGCGTGACGCGATGGCGCTCGATCAGTTGCAGCAGGTCTTCGGGATCGAAGCGCGGCTCCAGCACGATGGTGCAGCCACTGCGATAGGCTAGCATGCCGTAGGAGTGCGGAGCGGAATGGTACATCGGGCCGTTCATCAGCACGACCTGATCCTCGTTCGGCTTCACACCGTAGGCGATCGCCCCGACGCGCTCGGAGGCTGCGACCTGCTCGGGGCGCATCGGCATGCGCCGCACCCCCTTCGGCATGCCCGTCGTGCCCGACGTGTAGAACATCGGCGCGCTGCGGCGTGGCGGCTGGGTGAGTTCCGCCTGGCTGTCCCGCCATTTGTCCCAATCGGTCAATCCGTCCGGCACCTTTGCGAGTGCAGCGGGGATGTCGAACGCGCCGGCGATCTCCGGCGGCGTCGGCACGACCATCAGCGCCAGTTCCTCCGGCAGGCCGTCGCGAATCTGCGGCAGCAGGTCGGCATGGCAGATCAGGATGTCGGCGCCGCTGTCGGCCAGGATATAGCGGACTTCGGCAGCCTTCAGATGCCAGTTGATCGGCACCACCGGTCGGCCGAGCGCGGCGGAAGCCGCGACCACCTCGAACAGGGCGAAGTCATTGCGCAGCATCATGGCGACCGGCGTGCCCTCGCGCCCGCCGAGCGCGCTGATCCCGCCTGCGGCCCGCCTGATCCGCGCATGGAGTTCTGCATAATCGATCCTGCGCTCGCCGCTGATGATCATGGGATGTCCTCTACCGGTCATCGAGAATGCCGCCGAACGGCACCCAGCTCTTGCCGTTGAAGCGGCGGAGCTGCAGCTGCTGGAACGGCAGATAGTCGTCCGGACCGGTCGACACGCTCATTCCGGGCAACAGCAGCGGCAGCTTCACCTCTTTCAGCGACGCGGCCTGCTTCAAGATGTTGTCGCGGCTGACATCGTCCTTGCAGGCGTTCAGCACCGTCATCAGCAGCGTGGCATAGTGATAGCCCGCGGCGTAGTTGGAGTTCGAGAGATCCGCGGTCGGCATGTATTGCTTCATGAACGCGAAATATGACTTCACGCCGGGATCGTCGGCCCATTGCGGGTCCATCGTGTCCTTCTGGTTGCTCGACGAGATCAGCCCGACCGCATTGTCCAGTCCCGCCGGCTCCAGGAACGAGATCGAGGAGGCCGAGGTCGGCACGAACAACAGCTCCGGCTTCCAGCCGATCTCGGCTACACCCTTGACCATCTGCGAGGTGAACTTGCCGAGCACCACGCCAAACAGCACGTTGGCGCCTGACGCTTTCAGCGTCGAGAGCTGCGAGCTGATCGTCGGCGCGCTGGTCTCGTAGCTCGCCTCCGCGATGATCATGCTTGCGGCCTTGGGCCCGAGCGCGCGCTTGAAGCCCGCGACATAGTCGCGGCCGAAATCGTCGTTCTGGGACAGGATCGCGATCTTCGCGTCGGGCTTGGCCTGCAAGATATACTTGGCATAGACGACGCCCTCGGATTCGTAGGCCGCCATGCCTGGCATCGTCCAGGGATTCTTCTGCGGATCGGCCCATTTGGTGGCGCCCGAGAGCACGAACAGCTGCGGCACCTTCTTGGCGTTGAGGTAACGCTGCACGGCGCTGTTGGTGGCGGTGCCGAGCGAGCCGAACATCATCAGCACCTCGTCCTGCTCCACCAGCTTGCGGGTCTGCTCGACCGTCTTCGGCGGCGAGTAGGCGTCGTCCAGCGTGATGAACTTGACCTTGCGGCCGTTGATGCCGCCCTCCGCGTTGACCTTCTCGAAGAACGCCTCCTGCGTCCGTCCGATCGCGCCGAAGCCGGATGCCGGACCGCTATAGGGCAGGGTCTGCCCGATCCGGATCTCGTCCGCACCGGCGCTGCCGGCGGCAAGCGTCAGCAAAGACAGGCCTGTCAGCGCGGCTGTCAGCTTCATGATGTCCTCCCGTTTGTCTTGTCAGTCCAATTTTCTTGTCGGACCAAGCCGTCAGGCGCTGGCGCGCATCAGGAAATCCTGCCGGGCCTGATCGAATTCGCCCTTCATCCGGTCGACCAGCTCGGCCACCGGCGGCGCATCCAGGATCTGGCCGATGCCCTGGCCCGAGCCCCAGATGTCGCGCCACGCCTTGGATTTCATGTTGCCGCCGGAGCCGAAGTTCATTTTCGTCTTGTCGGCAACCGGGAGATTGTCCGGATCGAGCCCGGCGGCGGCAATCGAGGGGCCGAGATAGTTGCCGTGCACGCCGGTGAACAGGTTGGTGTAGACGATGTCGTGCGCGGCGTGCTGCGTCAGCGCGGACTTGTAGGCTTCGTCGGCATTGGCTTCCTGTGTCGCGATGAAGCGCGTGCCCATATAGGCGAGGTCAGCGCCCAGCGTCAGCGCGGAGGCGATACCAAAACCGTCGCTGATTGCGCCCGACAGCAGGATCGCGCCGTCGAACCATTGCTTGACCTCGCGCACCAGCGCGAAAGGCGACAGCATGCCGGCATGCCCACCCGCGCCGGCGCAGACCAGGATCAGGCCGTCGACGCCCTGCTCGGCGGCTTTCCGCGCGTGCTTGACGTTGATGACATCGTGGAACACCAGCCCGCCATAGGAGTGCGCGGCCTCGACGATCTCGGCGGGCGGCCGCAGCGAGGTGATGATGATGGGCGCCCTGTGCTTCACACAGGTTTCCATGTCCTTCATCAAGCGGTCGTTGGAGGCATGGCAGATCTGGTTGACGGCGTAGGGCGCGACCTTCTTGCCGGGATTGCGCGATTTGTATTCGCCGAGCTCGTCCTCGATGCGGCTCAGCCACTCGTCGAGCTTTTCCACCGGACGGGCGTTGAGCGCCGGAAACGAGCCGACGACACCGGCCTTGCATTGGGCGATCACCAGCTCCGGCCCGGAGACGATGAAGAGGGGCGAGCCGACCACGGGCAGCTCCAGATTGTTCTTGAGCAGAGCGGGCAGTGCCATCCGATCCTCCTGACGACGCGCGTCAACGGCCTGCCGGCCGGGGTGAGCGCTTCCATGTCGATTGTCGCGCCGGCGGGGTGTCCGCCGCTTGCGTGTTTGACCCCACTATAGGGTTGGACGGCGCGCAGGGGATCGTTCAATATTGAACAAGCGGATATTCAGATTTGTACGGAGCCGGCGGTGGATTGGGATCTCTGCAAGACCTTCGTCGCGGTCGCCGACACCGGCAGCTTCACCGCGGCGGCAAAGCGCCTGCACGCCAGCCATCCGACCGTCAGCCGCAAGATCGCGGCGCTGGAGGCGCAGCTCGGCACCAAGCTGCTGGCGCGGGCCGCCGATGGCTTCGTGCTTACCGCCGATGGACGTACGCTGCGAGAGCATGCCGAGGCGATGGCGGCTGCCGCGCTCCGCGCCGAAGCCGCCGTAGGCGCCGGCGGGCGTAAGGCGCGCGGCACGGTCAAGCTGTCGATCGGCGCAACGCTGGCCTCGCACTGGCTGATGCCGCGGCTGCGCTCTTTTCTCAGCGCACATGATCACATTCGGCTCGAGATCATCACCCATCCGTTTCCGGCCAGCGTGCGCCGCCGGGAAGCCGACGTCGTGCTGCGCCCGGTCGACAGCGGTGAGGAAAATCTGGTCGGTCGCAGGGTCGGCCGCCTCGGCACCGGCTTCTATGCCTCGCGCGACTATGCCGCGGGCCGGTCCATGCCGGAGCGGAGCAGCGAGTGGAAGGGGCACAGCGTCATCGGCTTCGCCGACCAGGATTCGAACGCGCAGCTGGCGCGCTGGAGCGATGCGATCACCCGGCAAGGCACCATGGTGATGCGCTGCTCGTCGCAGGGCGACATGCTGGCGGCGGTGCGCGCCGGAATCGGAATCTCTGCGCTGTCCTGCTTCGTCGCGGAGAGCTATCCGGACCTCGTGCGCGTCGCGCCGCAGAAACTCGTCAGCGTCGCCGATCTCTGGCTGCTCGCCCATCCCGATCTGGTCGAGTTGTCCGCGGTGCGGGCCGTCGTCGACTTCGTGGCCGAATGCGCCCGCGCCGATCGCGAGCGGCTGCGAGGCTAGGGGGCCTGGTGCCCCGGACGCAGCGCAGCACGCAGTGATGCGCTGCTGAGCCGGGGCCCATGCTCCAACTCGCCAAGCCCATGGGTCCCGGCTCTGCGGTGCGTCACTTCGTGCCGCACCGCGTCCGGGACACGACCTATCTGTCGTCGTCAGGCCTGACCTGCGATGACACCTTCGCGCTTCTTGATCACGCGATAATAGCTCCACCACAGATGCGCGGCTGCTCCGCGCAGGGGACGCCAGGGTTCGGCGAGTGGCGCCATCTGCTTTTCCGTCGGCCGCGCCTTGAGCCCCAGGCCAACTTTGATCCCCTCCTGCACGGCGATGTCGCCGGCCGGCCAGGCATCGCCGTGTCCAAGGCAGAACAGCAGATAGACATCGGCCGTCCACGGACCGATGCCGGGCAGCGCGATCAGCGTATGGTGCGCGGCCTCGGCGTCTTCCTCGGCGAGCACGTCGAGGTTCAGCCGCTGCGCATTGATCTCGCGCGCGAGATGTTTCAGCGTCTTGATCTTGGCGGCGGACAGGCCGAGCCGTCCCAGCCGGTCGGTGCGGGCGCGGCTCACGGCCTCATGGTCGAACGGATCGAACGCGGCCGACAGCCGCCCCCAGATCGCTGCGGCGCTCGCGGTCGAAAGCTGCTGCCCGCAAACGATGTGGGCGAGCCCCGTAAAACCCGGCTCACGCCGCCGCAAGGCGGGCATGCCGGCGATCTCGAGCACGGGCTTGAGGCGCGGGTCGCGCTTGATCAGCGCGTGGACGGCCTCTTCGAGATCGGACTGGGTTTCGAGGTGGATGGTCATTTGGGTCGGCAAACTCTCTCCGGCGTCAGGGCCGGGCTTGACCCGGCCATCCACGTCTCTCTAACCACACGACATGTCTAGCATGGGTGACAGTGTTCGTATCTGTCCACGACTTGACACGATCGCTGTATCGCACCGAAGAACGTGGATGGCCGGGACATAGGCGAGCGGAAGCGACGCCGTCCCTTCGGACGGCTATGCCCGGCCATGACGAGTTTCACCGCATGGCGCCACCCGTTTTCCGTTTTGCCCCCAGTCCGAATGGCCTCTTGCATCTCGGCCACGCCTATTCGGCGCTGCTCAATTTCGACCGCGCGCGCGAGACCGGCGGGCGGCTGTTGCTGCGGATCGAGGACATCGACGCGACGCGCTGCCGGCCGGAATATGAGACGGCGATCTACGACGACCTCGCCTGGCTCGGCATCGCCTGGGAAACGCCGGTGCGGCGGCAGTCGGAGCATCTCGCGGTTTATCGCGCCGCGCTCGAAAAACTCTCTGCACTTGGTCTCGTCTATCCCGCGTTCGAAAGCCGCGCGGAGATCGCCAGGCTCGTGACCGCGCGCGAGGCCGCCGGGCCATGGCCGCGCGATCCCGATGGCGCGCCGCTTTATCCGGGTGACGCCAGATCGCTGTCGGCCGGCGAGCGCGACCGGCTCATTGCATCTGGCGTGCCTTACGCGCTCCGGCTCGACATGGCGGCCGCCTGCCGACACGTTGCCGGTCTGACCTGGAACGAGCTTGGCGAGGGGCCCGATGGCGAGCGCGGCATCGTCGCGGCGCGACCGGAGGCCTGGGGCGACGTCATCCTGGCCCGCAAGGAGACGCCGACCAGCTACCATTTGTCCGTCGTCGTCGACGACGCGCTCCAGGGCATCAGCGAGGTCGTGCGGGGGCAGGACCTGTTTCACGCCACCTCGGTTCACCGCCTGCTCCAGGTCCTGCTCGATCTGCCGGAACCCGCCTATCGCCACCACGCGCTGATTCTGGACGAGGCGGGCCGGAAGTTGTCGAAATCGGGTCGCTCGACCGGCCTGCGCGAGCTGCGCGCTGCCGGCGCCACGCCCGCCGGCATCCGCCGGTTGGTGGGATTAGGTTAAGTTTCTCTGGGGGTTAGCGAAACACCGCCGTGACTCCAGGGGTTCCGCCGTGCGATGCTTGCTTGAGAGCCTGGGGATCGAAGGGGACCCTTCGAAGGGATTCATGGCGGCGAAAACGCGCTCAGCGCGCACCACGCGAACGTCCAGGCGACCGCCTCGGAAGCGGTCCGGGGCGACCGGCCGGTTGCGCAAGCGCAGCGCCAAGGCCGTGGCGCCGGACGTGGTCCAGGCCGCGCTCGCCGCCTTCGCCCATGAGGTCCGTACCCCCCTGACCGGCATTCTCGCGATCAGCGACCTGCTCGCCACCTCCGATCTCGGCGAGCGGGAGCGGCGCTGGGCCGACACCATCAAGGCCGGTGCCGAGCATCTGGCGAGCCTTGCCACCCTGTTCGTCGATGCCGCCAGGACCGGCAAGGGGGCGGGCAAGGGTGGAAGTGCCTTGCGGCAGGACTTGTTCGATCTGCGCGCGCTCGCCCGCAGCGCCGGCGATTCGCTCGCCGGACGCGCCGCGGCCAAGGGCCTCCAGGCCCAGGTCGATATCTCCGAGAAGCTGCCGGGGCTGGTGGTCGGCGATTCCGTCCGCCTGCGCGCCGCGCTCGAGAACCTGATCGACAATGCCGTCAAATTTACCGAGCAGGGCGGTGTCGCGCTCGCGGTCGCGCCTTGGCGTCCCGCCAAAGGCAAGGCCAGAGACAAGGCGAAGGGCAAGGTCGGCGTCGCCTTCGCGGTGTCCGACAGCGGCATCGGCCTGACCATGGCCGAGATCAAGCGGCTGTTCCGCCCCTTCACCCAGGCCAATGTCACCATCGCCTCGCGCTTCGGCGGCGCCGGCTTGGGCCTTTCCTCGGTCAAGCAACTGGCGCGCGCGATGGGCGGCGACATCACGGTCGCACCGCGGCGCGGCGGCGGCGCCACCTTCACGTTGACGATGTCGCTCGACGCGACGGAATCGCGCAAGTCCCGCAAGTCGAAGGGCGAAGCCGAGGCGGATGCGATAGCCGCGCTGCGCGTGCTCAGTGTCGAGGACAATCCGTTCGGCCGCGTCGTGCTCAACACCATCCTGACCGAGCTCGGCCACCATGCCGAGTTCATCGGGCGCGGCGAGGACGCGGTGAACCGGCTCGCGCAGGGCGCGTTCGATGCGGTGCTGATGGACATGGTGCTGCCTGGCATCGACGGCGTCGAGGCCATCAGGCGGATCCGGACCATGCCGGCGCCGCTGGCTCAGATCCCCATCATCGGCGTGTCCGGCCGTGGCGAGGACGAGGCGGCCTCGCGCGAGGCCGGCGCCGACGCCTTCCTGGTCAAGCCTGTGTCTCCGCGCGCTTTAGCGACTGCGCTGCTTGAAGCGAAACGCCGTGAGGAAGCTGCGACTTGATGATCGCGGCGTTGAGTTCGCCGCCGTAGACGAATATCGCGGCGATGAAATACAGGAACACCAGCGCGATGATCACCGAGGCGAGCCCCGCATACATCGTCACGTAGTTGTTGGCGAAGCGCGCCAGATATTGGCCGAACACGATGCCCGAGATCAGCGACGCCACGATGGTGAAGACGATGCCGGGCAGGATCTGGAGGAAGGTGCGCCGTCCCGCCGGCAGCCAGGCATGCAGGATGATCAGCGCCACCACCAGCGCACCCACGGTGATGCCGTAGCGCAGCCAGGTGAGGATGCTCTCGTTCGACTCGACGACCAGCGGGATATGGCGCCGCGCCGCCTCGATGAAGAGCGGGCCAAGCACGATCAGGAACGCCATGGCGAGCGCGGTGAAGGCCGCGACCAGCGTGTAGCCGATCGATTCAAGGCGCAGCCAGTACCAGCGCCGCATCTCCACCACCGCATAGGCGCGGTTCAGCGCGACGCGCAGCGCCTCGACGCCGTTGGAGGCGAAATACACCGACAGCGCTGCGCCGATCGTCAGCACGCCGGTGCGGGTCGTGGTCAAAACGTCGTGGACTTCCCCCGAGATCGAATCGGCGACCTGCTTGGGCCAGACCTGAAGCATCAGGCTTGCGGCCTGATCGGCAAGTTCCTTGGAGCCGAAGAAGCCGGCGAGCGAGGTCAGCACGATCAGGAACGGGAACAGCGCCATCAGCGTCGACAGCGCGATATGGCTCGCGATCGCCCAGCCGTCGTCGGCGAGGAAGGTGTAGAAGGCGTCTTCCACGACGACGTAGATGGTGCGGATTGCCCTCACGCGCCCACCTACACGACAGGTGCCGCTCGCTCGCCCCGTGCGCGGGGAGAGGCGAAAAAGCCGGGCAATTGGCGCAGACCAGAAATCATCGCACTACCATCTGATATTATTGACCTAAAAGCCAGATCGCGAAGCGCCCCCGCCGTCATTCCGGGCTCGATGCTTCGCATCGCCCCGGAATGACGGCGGCGGCTGCCGCGGCACCATGGCGCATCCGCAAGCACGGTGTTATCTACCCCAAATGGCATCTCTCCTGAGTACTTTCATCCTGCCGGTAGCGGCCGGCGCCGTGGCGGTGGTGCTGCTGCTCGGTCTCGTCAACATGATGCGCGGCGGCTCGCCAAACACCTCGCAGAAGCTGATGCGCTGGCGCGTGCTGCTTCAGTTCGTGGCGATCGTGATTGCCATGCTCTCGGTCTGGGCGATGGGGCGTTAAAAATGGTCACGCTGAATCGCATCTATACGAAGACCGGTGACGACGGCACGACGGCGCTCGGAACGGGCGAGCGCCGTCCGAAATACGATCTGCGCATCGAAGCCTATGGCACCGTGGACGAGACCAATGCCGCGATCGGCGTTGTCAGGCTCCACACCCATGACATGTCCGAGTTCGACGCGATGCTCGGCCGCATCCAGAATGATCTGTTCGACCTCGGCGCGGACCTCGCGGTGCCCGAGCGTGAAGGCAAGGCCGAGCGGCTGCGGGTGGTGGCAAGCCAGGTCGAGCGGCTCGAACGCGACATCGACGCGCTCAACGACAAGCTGGCGCCGCTCACCTCCTTCGTGCTGCCGGGCGGCACGCCGGCCGCCGCCTACCTCCACGTTGCCCGTACGATTTGCCGCAGGGCGGAACGCGTGATGGTGGAACTGGCGGCCCGGCCCGGCGAGCCCGTGGGCGCTGCTGGCATCCAGTATATGAACCGCCTGTCGGACTTCCTGTTCGTTGCCAGCCGTGCCGCCAACGATAATGGTGCCGGCGACGTGCTCTGGGTTCCGGGCCAGAATCGCTGACCCATTGAGGTCGATATTTCTAAGGTCTAAAATTTGGCCCTGTCGCGCGTTGACCGGGCCGGATCAGGCCTTTAGGTTCCGCGCCAGTTGATAACCCCCCTCCCAAATTGAGTGAAAGAGGATCGATGAAGGTCTTGGTGCCGGTAAAGCGGGTGGTTGATTACAACGTCAAGGTCCGCGTCAAGGGCGATGGATCGGGCGTTGAACTCGCCAACGTGAAGATGTCGATGAACCCGTTCGACGAAATCGCGGTCGAGGAAGCGTTGCGCCTGAAGGAAGGCGGCAAGGCCACCGAGGTCGTCGTGGTTTCCATTGGACCGGCGCAGGCCTCGGAGACGATCCGCACCGGTCTCGCCATGGGCGCCGACCGCGGCATCCTGGTGAAGGTTGATGGCACCGTCGAGCCGCTCGCGGTCGCGAAGATTCTGAAGAAGATCGCCGACGAAGAGCAGCCCGGCCTGATCATTCTCGGCAAGCAGGCGATCGATGACGACAGCAACCAGACCGGTCAGATGCTGGCCGCGCTGCTCGGCTGGTCGCAGGCGACGTTTGCTTCGAAGCTCGAGGTCGAAGGTTCTGACTTCAAGGTCACCCGCGAAGTCGACGGCGGTCTGCAGACCGTCAAGCTGAAGGGACCGGCGATCGTCACCACGGATCTCCGTCTCAACGAGCCGCGCTATGCCTCGCTGCCCAACATCATGAAGGCCAAGAAGAAGCCGATCGCGGAGAAGACCGTCGCCGATTACGGCGTCGACGTCGCCGCGCGTCTCGAGGTTCTCAAGACGACGGAGCCGGCGGGCCGCAAGGCGGGCGTCAAGGTCAAGGACGTCGCCGAGCTGGTGTCGAAACTCAAGAACGAAGCCGGGGTGCTCTGATGACGACGCTTCTGATTGCCGAACACGACAATGCGTCGCTGAAGGACGCGACCAACAAGGCCCTGACCGCGGCTGCCGCACTCGGCGCGGATGTCGACGTGCTGGTGGCCGGCCAGAACGCCAAGGCTGCGGCGGATGCCGCCGCCAAGCTTGCCGGCGTGAAGAAGGTGCTGCTTGCCGAGGGCGAGACCTACGCCCACGATCTTGCCGAGCCGCTGGCCGCGCTGATCGTCTCGCTGGCTTCCGGCTATGACGCGATCGTCGCGCCCGCGACCTCGCGCTTCAAGAACGTGATGCCGCGTGTCGCAGCCCTGCTCGACGTCATGCAGGTCTCCGAGATCACCAAGGTGGTCGCCCCCGACACCTATGAGCGCCCGATCTATGCCGGCAACGCCATCCAGACGGTGAAGTCGAAGGACGCCAAGAAGGTCATCACGGTGCGCACCTCGACCTTTGCGGCGGCGGGTGAAGGCGGCAGCGCCGCCGTCGAGAACGTCGCTGCGGCGGCCGATCCGGGCCTGTCGTCCTTCGTCGGCGAGGAAGTCGCCAAGAGCGACCGCCCCGAGCTGACCTCGGCCAAGATCATCGTCTCCGGTGGCCGTGCCATGCAGAGCCGCGAGAACTTCGCCAAGTACATCGAGCCGCTCGCCGACAAGCTCGGTGCCGGCGTCGGTGCCTCGCGCGCGGCGGTGGATGCCGGCTATGCGCCGAACGACTGGCAGGTCGGCCAGACCGGCAAGGTGGTGGCCCCCGAGCTCTATGTCGCGGTGGGCATTTCCGGCGCGATCCAGCATCTGGCCGGCATGAAGGACTCCAAGGTGATCGTCGCGATCAACAAGGACGAGGACGCGCCGATCTTCCAGGTCGCCGATTACGGCCTGGTCGCCGACCTCTACCAGGCGGTTCCTGAGCTCACCGAAGCGCTCGCCAAGCTCGGCAAGTAAAAACGCGCTAAAAACACCGGCCGGAGTGGTACACTCCGGCCGGTTTTTCTTTTTCAAGGCGTTTTCTTTGGCGTGGGGCACGCCGGGGAAGCGATCCAATCTAGGTTTCGAGCCAGGATTCTGATCTAATCGAGTTTCTGATTAAATCGGACCTCCCGGCTCGGGGGATGAGGCAGGCGCGATCTGCGCGCCGTTCCGGTGGATGACATTATGGCGGCAGTGATCAAGAAGGTCGGCGTGATCGGCGCGGGTCAGATGGGCAATGGCATCGCGCATGTCGCGGCGCTGGCCGGTTTCGACGTGGTGCTCAACGACGTCTCGGCCGACCGGCTCAAGTCGGGCATGGCCACCATCAATGGCAATCTGGCGCGCCAGGTCTCCAAGAAGGCCGTCAGCGAGGACGACAAGACCAAGGCGATGGCGCGCATCAAGCTCGCCGAGAAGCTCGACGACCTCGCCGATTGCGACCTCGTGATCGAGACCGCGGTCGAGAAGGAAGAGGTCAAGCGCAAGATCTTCCACGAGCTCTGCGCGGTGCTGAAGCCGGAGGCGATCGTCGCCTCCGATACCTCCTCGATCTCGATCACGCGGCTAGCCGCCGCCACCGACCGGCCCGAGCGCTTCATCGGCATTCACTTCATGAATCCGGTGCCGCTGATGGAGCTGGTCGAGCTGATCCGCGGCATCGCCACCGACGACCAGACCTTCGAGGCGTCCAAGGAATTCGTCTCCAAGCTCGGCAAGCAGGTCGCGGTCTCCGAGGATTTCCCGGCCTTCATCGTCAATCGTATCCTGCTGCCGATGATCAACGAGGCGATCTACACGCTGTATGAAGGCGTCGGCAATGTCGAGGCCATCGACGCGGCGATGAAGCTTGGCGCGCATCATCCGATGGGCCCGCTCGAGCTCGCCGATTTCATCGGCCTCGATACCTGCCTGTCGATCATGCAGGTGCTGCATGAGGGCCTCGCCGACTCCAAATATCGCCCGTGCCCGCTGCTGGTGAAATACGTCGAGGCCGGCTGGCTCGGTCGCAAGACCCAGCGCGGCTTCTACGACTACCGCGGCGCCAAGCCGGTTCCGACGCGCTGATCCAATTTCCGGTGCCGTAGGGTGGGCAAAGGCGCAAAGCGCCGTGCCCACCATCTCTCCAATGATGCGGTGGAAATTGGTGGGCACGCTTCCGCCTTCGCTCTTCGAGCTACGGCGGACAAGCCGCTTTGCCCACCCTACGGCGCTCTCGCCCTCCGGCCGCGCATCCGCACCGTGACAATTCATGTCGCATTAACCCATCGCCCCTAGGCTGCGCCCGGTAAGAGGGTTTGCGTAATGGACATGATGGCGATGGTCAGCACCATGCTGGCCGCTCAGCAAGGCGCGCTGCAGTCGAATATCACGGCGACGCTGATGAAGCAGAATGCGGACGCGGAAAAATCCACCGTCCTGACGCTGCTCGGCGCTGGTCAGCCCTCGCTCGCCAATGTCGGCGCCGGCGTCGGCGGCAACCTCAACGTCACCGCTTAAGACACACCGCCTAGAGCGACGCGGCGGCCTTGCCCGTCGCAGCCCGGATCAGCTTGAGCGCGTCCTCGCTCGCCCATTCCGCCGGCCCCGCGATCGTCGCGATCTCGCAGCCCTGCGGGTCGACCAGCACCGAGGTCGGCATGCCCAGGGCCCGGCCTATGGCTTTAAGATCCTGGAAAACCTTGGCTTTCTGATCGCTAAAATAGCCGAGCCGGGTCAGATTGGCCTCTTTCAGGAACGTCTTGGGCTTCTCGGCGTCGCGGGTGTCGATGTTGATCGCCACCACCTCGAAATTCGGGCCCGAAAGCTTGCCCTGGAGCTCGTCCAGCGCCGGCATTTCCTTGCGGCAGGGCACGCACCAGGTGGCCCAGAGGTTGACCAGCAGCGTCTTGCCGCGGAAATCGGACAGCTTCTTCGGCTTGCCGTCAGCGTCCTCGAAGACCAGGTCGGGCAGTTTTAGCGGCGCGCTCGCCACGGTCAGGGCGGCCAATTCTCCATGGGCGAGGGGAGCGATTTTTTGCGCCGTTGCCACCGCGGCCCGGCAGGCCGGATCGCCTGAGGGCGCCCGGTTCAGGCCCAGCCCGTACAGCGCGGCGAAGCCGGCCAGCCCCCCGATCGCCACAGTGGCGATGACGAGGGGGATCCGGCGCGTGGCGGAGGGCGTCTTGTCGAGCATATCGTTTGTCATCCGGTCGCAGATATGGCTATCAGGGGCCTCTTAATACGGCTGGCTCCGGCCAGCAAACGTGCGGCAGCAGCGGCAAGCAAGGCGTGAGCAGGGGATCATGAGCAACAAGATGTGGGGCGGCCGGTTCTCGGAGCGCCCCGATGAGATCATGGAAGAGATCAACGTCTCCATCGACGTCGATCGTCACCTCTTTGCCCAGGACATTGCCGCATCCAAGGCGCACGCCGCGATGCTTGCCGCGCAGGGCATCATCACGGGCTCTGATGCGAAAAATATCGGCAAGGGTCTAGACACGATTTTGTCAGAGATCGGCAAGGGCGGCTTCACGTTCAAGCGCGCGCTCGAAGATATCCATATGAACGTCGAGAGCCGCCTGTCCGAGCTGATCGGCCCCGCCGCCGGCCGGCTGCACACCGCGCGTTCGCGCAACGACCAGGTTGCGACCGATTTCCGTCTCTATGTCCGCGACGTTCTCGACGAGACCGATGCCGCGCTCGCCGCATTCCAGGCCGCGCTCGTCAATCGCGCGCTCGAACATGCCGCGACCGTCATGCCCGGCTTCACGCATCTGCAGACCGCGCAGCCCGTGACCTTCGGCCATCATCTGCTTGCCTATGTCGAGATGGCCGCGCGCGACCGCGGTCGTTTCCAGGACGCCCGCAAGCGGCTCAATGAATCGCCGCTCGGCGCCGCCGCGCTCGCCGGCACCTCGTTCCCGATCGATCGCCACGCCACCGCGAAGGCGCTCGGTTTCGACCGCCCGATGGCGAATTCCCTCGATGCGGTCTCCGATCGCGACTTCGTGCTGGAGACGCTGTCGGCGGCCTCGATCTGCGCCGTGCACATGTCGCGCTTTGCCGAGGAGATCGTGATCTGGACCTCGCCGCTGGTCGGTCTCATCCGCCTCAGCGACAAGTTCACCACGGGATCCTCGATCATGCCGCAGAAGCGCAACCCGGATGCCGCCGAGCTCGTGCGCGCCAAGACCGGCCGCGTCATCGGCGCGCTCAACGGCCTCCTGATCGTGATGAAGGGCCTGCCGCTCGCCTATCAAAAGGACATGCAGGAGGACAAGCAGGGCGCGATGGAGGGCTTTGCTGCCCTGTCGCTCGCGATCCGCGCCATGACCGGCATGGTCCGCGATCTCGTGCCCGACGAAGCGAAGATGAGGGCGGCGGCGGGCGAGGGCTATGCCACCGCGACCGACCTTGCCGACTGGCTGGTGCGGACGCTGAAGATGCCGTTCCGCGACGCCCACCACGTCACCGGCCGTATCGTGGCGAAGGCCGCCGAGGGCGGCGTGGCGCTACACGAGCTGCCACTGAAGGAGATGCAGGCGATCGAGCCAAAAATCACCAAGGACGTGCTCGGCGTGCTCTCGGTCGAATCGTCGGTGAAGAGCCGGACCAGCTACGGCGGCACCGCGCCGAAGAACGTGGCGTCGCAGGCCAAGGCCTGGGCGAAGCGGCTGGAAAAAGAGCGAAAATTGGGCTGAGGGCAAAATTTCGCTTATGTTTCATGGTCATCCGGCTCTCGCCAGAGCGTGCCAATCTCTGTATGGTGCGGCCCGCGTAGTGGGGATTTCGTCGTGACGTCAAAGTTTCGCCCGGCCGGCTCGGGGTGGGCCATCATTGTCTTGAGCCTGACGGCGCTCGCGCTTGCCGGCTGCGGCCGCAAGGGCCCGCTGGATCTGCCGCCGACCGCCTCCAGTGCATCCACGGCCAATGTCGCAGCTCCAACCGACACCGAGACCGAAGCCCAGAGGACGCCGAGCGTGTTCAATCCCGGCTACGGTGCGGACGCAGCGCCTGCCGCCGCCAAGGGCAAGAAGAAATCGTTTATCCTCGACCCGCTCCTGGACGAACCTCCCGGCAAAAAATGAGCCGGGATAGCTGAGCCGACGCCATGAACCATTTTGACTATCGCAACGGCGTGCTGCACGCCGAGGCCGTGAACCTGTCCGAGCTGGCCGCAACCGTCGGTACGCCGTTCTATTGCTATTCGACCGCGACGCTCGAGCGGCACTACCGCGTCTTCGCCGACGCCTTCGCCGGCGAGAAGGTGCTGGTCTGCTACGCCATGAAGGCGAATTCCAACCAGTCGGTGCTGCGCACGCTGGCCAAGCTCGGGGCCGGCGCCGACGTGGTCTCCGGCGGCGAATTGAAGCGCGCGCTGGCCGCCGGCATCCCCGCCAGCAAGATCCTGTTCTCCGGCGTCGGCAAGACCGAAACCGAATTACGTGCCGCGCTGGCCACCGACATCCTCTGCCTCAACGTCGAATCCGAGCCCGAGCTCGAGCTGTTGTCGCGGCTTGCGACCGAGATGGGCAAGACCGCGCGCATCTCTGTGCGCGTCAATCCCGACGTCGATGCCGGCACGCATGCCAAGATCTCGACCGGCAAGTCCGAGAACAAGTTCGGTATTCCGATCGCCTATGCCCGCGAGGTCTATGCGCGCGCTGCAAAACTTCCGGGCATCGAGGTCACAGGCACCGACGTGCATATCGGCAGCCAGATCACCGATCTCTCCAAGATGGAGACCGCGTTCCGTATCCTCTCCGAATTCGTGCAGACGCTGCGCAGCGACGGCCACAACATCTCGCATGTCGATTTCGGCGGCGGCCTCGGCATTCCCTATTACATGGACCGCGAGGCGCCGCCGGCGCCCGACGCCTATGCCGCCATGGTCAAGCGCGTCAGCCACAATCTCGGCTGCACGCTGATGTTCGAGCCGGGCCGCATGATCGTCGGCAATGCCGGCATCCTGGTCGCCAGGGTGATCTATGTGAAGCACGGCGACGGCAAGAATTTCGTCATCATCGACGCCGCCATGAACGATTTGATCCGCCCGACGCTGTACGAGGCGCATCACGACATTCTGCCGGTGACGCAGCCGGCCGCGGGCGCCGCCACGATCATGGCCGACGTCGTCGGCCCGGTCTGCGAGACCGGCGACTATCTCGCACTGGATCGCACGCTGCCGACGCCGAAGCCTGGCGATCTCATCGCCATCATGACCGCGGGCGCCTATGGCGCGGTGCAGGCCGGCACCTACAACACGCGGGCGCTGGTGCCGGAAGTGCTGGTGAAGGGCGATCAATACGCCGTGGTGCGCCCGCGTATCGAGGTCGAGCAGCTGATCGCGATGGACACGCCGGCGCCGTGGTTGTGAGGGATTGAGGGGCGGTAAGGCCGCGCCTCATCCTCGCTGTCGTCCCCGCCTAGTGCGCAATTGCGCACGGGGGGCGGGGACCCATAACCACAAGAAGTGGTTGTTTGGCTAAGCTGTAACTCCGAGTCCCCGTTACCATATCAGCCTGTGGTTATGGGTCCCGGGCTCGCGCTTCGCGCGCCCCGGGACGACGAGCTGAGTGTGTGGCGCTACTTCCCGGCCAATCCACCTTTCGCGCCGCCAACCACAACCCCCGCCTTCTTCTCGATCGGCTTGATCGCCGCGGTGAAATCGGACTCGGCGCCTTCCGCGCTGATTACGGTCTCCCATAGCCGTCCGACCGCGTCCGCGACCTCCATCGACAGGCCGAGCGACTTCATCTCCTCCAGCGCCAGCCGCACGTCCTTCACCATCAATCCGGTGGCGAAGCCGAAGTCGAACGTTCGCGGCAAAACCGAGCGCGGAAACTTGTCGCGGCTCGCGGTGTTCATGCCGGAGCCGGCATTGATGACGTCGATCATCACGGCGGGATCGAGCCCCGCCTTGACGCCCATCACCACCGCTTCCGAGGTCGCCACGATCGCGGTCGCCGACAGGAAATTGTTGGCGAGCTTCATGGTCTGCGCCGCGCCCGGCTTCTCGCCGATGAAGAACACTTTTCCGATCACGTCGAGCGCGGGCTTGAGCAGCTCGAACTCGGCTTTGGGCCCTGAGACCATCACCGCCAGGGTGCCCTTCTCGGCGCCGCCGACGCCGCCGGAGACGGGGCAGTCGATCTGCACGATGTCGCGTTTTGCCAGCAGGCCGTGGATCTTCGCCGCCATCGTCGAGCCGACGGTGGAGAGATCGATGAAGCGTCTGGCGCGGCTCCCTTCGATCACGCCGTTTGCTCCCGTGGCGACCTCGAGCGACGCCTGCAGCGAGGGCAGGCTCGCCATGACCGTCTCGACCTGGTCGGCAACGTCCTTCGGCGAGGTTGCAGCGGTGGCACCGCGCGCCACGAGCTTGTCGACGACCTCCTTGCGCGTGTCGAACACGACGAGCTTGTGCCCCGCCTCGATCAGCCGCCGCGCCATCGGGAAACCCATGTTTCCGAGGCCGATGAATCCGATGTGCATGGTGTTTCCTTCTTTCTTCTTCGTTGTTCGTTGGATGTGAAACGGCGATCATTCTCCGCTCGTCGTCCCGGGCTCGCGCTCGGCACCCCCCGGGACGACGGCGGAGAGAGGTCGGCCTCACGCCTTGCCGTCGATCTCCGCGAACACCTCGCGCGCGATGCGAAAGCTGTCGACTGCGGCCGGCATGCCGCCATAGATCGCGACCTGCATCAGGATCTCGCGGATCTCGTCGCGGGAGACGCCGTTGGTCAGCGCGCCCTTGAGATGCGCGCGAAACTCGTGCTGGCGGTTGAGGATCGCGATCATGGCGATGTTGAGCATGCTGCGGGTCTTGCGCGGCAGCTCCTCGCGGCCCCACACGGTGCCCCAGCAATATTCGTTGAGCATCTCCTGGAACGGACGGTTGAAATCGTCGACGTTCTTCAGGGCATTGTTGACATAGGCCTCGCCCAGCACCGCTTTGCGGACTTCCAGGCCCTTGTCGTGCATCTTCTTGTCCATGGCGTTCCCTCTATTTCCCTTGCGTTTCCCTTGGGAATGGCGCGTGGAAATTACGGGGTTGCGCCCGGCCAGTCACGTCCTCGTGTTATGCGGGAAAAGGGGTCTCTCCCGTACCGGAACGGATGCCTCAGTGCTGCCGTTGTGATACGCTTCTCTACCGGGCAACCTGGAGAATTGATTGAACGGCGTCACCCCCGACCCGTCAGACCCGATCCGCGATGGCGACGCTCTGTCGCGGCTGAAGCTGACGCAGGCCCTCGATCGGGCTATTTATGCCATCGCGTGGGAACGTGCCTGGCCACATCTGGCGCGGGTGTTGACTGTCGTTGGCCTGTTCCTTGTGGTGTCGTGGGCCGGCCTCTGGCTGGCGCTGCCGTCCGTCATCCGTGCCATCGGTCTCGTGGTTTTTGCCGGCGCCGCAATCGCCGCTCTGGTCCCGCTGCTTCGTTTCCGCTGGCCGGGCCGCGACGAGGCTCTGAGCCGGCTCGACCGTGGCTCCGGTATCCGTCACCGCCCGGCGACGACGCTGACGGACACGCTGAGCTCGAAAGACCCGGTTGCGCTGGCGCTGTGGCAGGCGCAGCGCGAGCGCACGCTGGCTTCGCTCAAGCGCATCCGTGCCGGCTTGCCGCATCCGCGCCTCGCCCTGCACGATCCCTGGGCGCTACGCGCGCTGGTCATGGTGATGCTGGTCGCGACCTTCTTCGCCGCCGGCGACGAACGCGCGATGCGGTTGGGTGCCGCGTTCGACTGGAACGGCGTGCTGGCGCCGACCAACGTCCGCGTCGATGCCTGGATCACCCCGCCGCTCTACACCGGCAAGCCGCCGGTCATCCTGTCGGCCGCCAACAAGGAGGCCGCAGCGCTGCCTGCCAGCGGCCCACTCGCAGTTCCGGCCGGCTCGACCCTGATCGTGCGCTCCTCCGGTAGCAGCCTCGATGTCGTCACCTCCGGCGGCCTCAAGGAGGTTGCGCCCAGCGAGGCCGCGCCGAAGGGTACCAACGAGAAGCATTTTACCATCACCGGCGACGGCACCGCGCATGTCCGCGCGCCCTCCGGCCAGCCGCAATGGGCCTTCGCGGCGACGCCCGACCGCCCGCCGACGATCGCGCTCGCCAAGGATCCCGAGCGTCAGGCCTACGGCGCGTTGCAGCTCTCCTACAAGATCGAGGACGATTACGGCGTCACGGGCGCCGCCGCGCAATTCGTTCCGCGCGCAACCGAAGACAAGGACGGAACCAAGGACGCGGACGGCAAGGCCGCGCGGCCGCTGTTCCAGCCGCCGCAATTCGCGCTGACCCTGCCCAATGCGCGGACCCGCAACGGCGTCGGCCAGACCGTGAAGGACCTCAGCGAGGATCCTTATTCCGGTGCGGACGTGACGCTGACGCTCACCGCCAAGGACGAGGCCGGCAACGAGGCGAAGAGCGAGCCCTTCAACATGCGCTTGCCGGGCCGGCTGTTCACCAAGCCGCTCGCCCGCGCGCTGATCGAGCAGCGCCGCATCCTCGCGCTCGACGCCAACAAGAATTCCGACGTCTACGCCGCGCTCGACGCGCTGATGATCGCGCCCGAGATGTTCACGCCGGAAGCCGGGCAGTATCTCGGTCTGCACAGCGTCGCACGCCAGCTCGAGGCGGCGCGCACCGACGATTCCCTGCGTGAGGTCGTGGCGAGCCTGTGGGCGCTTGCGGTGACGATCGAGGACGGCAACATCAGCGACGTCGCCAAGGCGTTGCGCGCGGCGCAGGACGCACTCAAGCAGGCGCTTCAGCGCGGCGCCAGCGACGAAGAGCTCAAGAAGCTCATGGACAATCTGCGGACCGCGCTCGACAATTACATGCGCCAGTACGCGCAGCAGATGCGCAGCAATCCGCTGGCGCGGCCGGCCATCGGCCTCGACGACCAGATGAAGCGCATCGAGCGGCTGATCCAGCGCGGCAATCGCGAAGCGGCGGCGCGCGAGCTGGACCGCCTGGCCCGCGCGCTGGAAAATCCTCCGGGGCCGCCCAGCGCCGAGCAGAAAGAGATGGACGAGATTGCGCGCGAGCTGAACGACCTGCTCCGGGAGCAGAACGCGCTTCGCGACGAAACCGACCGGCAGAGCAAGGACTCCAAGCGCGGCCAACGTACCAAGCCTCTGCCGCCCAAGGTTGCGGAGATCCTGCGCAAATCGAGAGAGCTGCGGCAGAAGACGCGCGGCGCGACCAGCGATCAGCTGGAGGACCTGGCAAGGCAGCAGGACGCCTTGCGCGAAGAGCTCAGGACCTGGCGTGAATCCCAGGGAGCGAGATAGCTCATGAAACACACCTCAATCTGGCAGAACGGCAAGGTCGCGCGCGGAAGGCTCGCCACGGCTTGTCTCGTGCTTATGCTGTCCTGTTCCACGGCTTCGATTGGCCTCGCCCAGTCGTCGCGCGCCGACCAAAAGAGTCTGGATGCACTGCTCGACAGCGCCGAGCGGTCGATGAAGCAATCCGCCGACAACCTGAAGGACAAGAACTCGGACGAGAGCATTGGCCAGCAGTCCCGGGCGATCCGGGACATGGAGAAGTATCTCTATCCCGATCCGAACGATCCCTCGGCGTCGCGCGAAGGGTCGCAGGATACGCAGGGCCGGCAGGAGCAATTGAAGAAGCGGCTGGAGGCCCTCAAGAAGAAGCTCGCCGAGATGGGCTTGCAGCAGGATGGCCAGAAAGGCCAGCGCGGGCAGAAACAGCCGGGGCAGCAGGGCCAACAAGGTCAGCAGGGCCAAGGTCAGGGTCAGGACGGCGACCAGGATGGCGATGACGGCTTCGACGCCGCCGAGAACGCCATGGGAGATGCCGGCAATCAGATCGGCGAGGGCGATGCCGACGGTGCGACGGCATCGCAGGGCAAGGCCATCGACGCCCTGCGCAAGGGCATGCAGGATCTCGCCGACGCGCTCGGCGGGCAGCAGAACGGCGAAGGCCAGGATCCGGGCGACGGTGACGGCCCCGGTCAGGCTGTCGGCCGCCAGCAGAGCGGCGGCGAACGGACCGACCCGCTGGGCCGGCCACTGCGCGGCAAGGAATACAGCGACGACTACACGGTCAAGATTCCCGGCGAGATCGATGCCCAGCGCGCGCGCCGCATCCTCGAAGAGCTCCGCCGCCGCCTGAGCGATCCCGCGCGTCCGCAGATCGAGCTCGATTACCTCGAGCGTCTGCTGAAGGATTTTTGACGTCACACTCGGTGTCATCGCCCGCGCAGGCGGGCGATCCAGTATTCCAGAAACGGTTGTGATTGAATGAGAGGCCGCGGCGTACTGGATGCCCCGGTCAAGGCCGGGGCATGACAGCGGAATACGCCGTGCCGCTACGCTTTCTTCGCTGCCAGCGCGTCCGCGACCGCCGTACGGATGTCGGCCACCGAGAACGGCTTGGTCACGACGTCATGCACCAGCGCATTCAAATTCGAGGCGCGCTCGCGCTGGTCGGCAAAGCCGGTCATCAGCAAAATGGTCAGGTCGGGGAAATCGCGCGCGGCGGAGAGCGCCAGCGCGATGCCGTCCATCACCGGCATCTGGATGTCGGTGAGCAGGAGATCGAACGCGCCGTTCTCGCGGGTCAGGATTTCCAGCGCCTCGGCGCCGTCCTGCGCGGTGACGGTCTCGTGGCCGTCCATGGCGATAGCGCGCGCAACCAGCTGGCGCATCGAGTCCTCGTCGTCGGCGATCAGGATTTTCGGCATGAGACCAACCTTGAGACCAATCTTGGGACCAGCCTCCCGTGCGGGATATGCAAAATCGATTATACGCTGCCGCCGGCAATGTCGCGCCGGTTGAAGAAGCGAACGTCGATATTGCGACCCTCCGGCGGCGGCGAGGCCAGGCGCGAGCGGAAGAAGGCGCGCTCACCCGGCTGCAGCACGGTCTGCTCCAGCACGGTGTTCCAGGCGTAGATTTCCGCTCCCTGCGCGTCGCGCACCGCAAAGCGCAGCCGCGGGATATCGAGCGGCTTCTTGCTTTGACCCACGATCACGCCCTCGATCACCAGCACCTGCTTACCGTCCACGGTCTCGCTGGAGAGCTTGACGTCCTTGAACGCCAGCCCGCGCAAATTAACTTCGAGTCCGACCATCTTGTAGAACGCCGCCGTCTGCGGCAGCAGTCGGACCATGTCGCCGCGCCAGATGACCAGCGCCAGCACCAGCGCGCCCATGGCGGCGCAGGCGGTCGGCAGACCGAAATGGGATTTTCGCGGAGCCTCGGTGGGGGCCTGACGCCTCACCCGCGCCCCGCGGCGGCTGAACAGGCTGCGGAACCAAGACTGGTGCTGCGCGCCGACGACGTCATCCTCGGCGGCGCGGGCCGCCGCTGACCATTCGTCCTCGGTCGCCTGGGCGTCCTCGGCCGGCCAGTCGCTGGCGATCGAGGGGCTGTCGACGACAGGCGTGTCAGCGGCGCCGTCGTCCCTGGCGTAGGAGTTCCACTGATCGGCGAGGTCGGACTGGTCGTCGGCCTGGCTGGCGGCCGCCATGGCCGGGACGGACGCCTCCTCGATGGCATCCTCGGCATAGGCGACCCAGGTCTCCTTGCAGCGGGAGCAGCGGACCGTTCGTCCGTTCGCCCCCAGGCTCGCGGGCTTGATGGCGTAGGATGTCGTACAATGGGGGCAGACGATATGCATGGACACGAGCCTTGATGCACGGACTGGTCTTGACGATGCTTCGGTCGCGGAGAACCGGGCATCCCAGATGCTACAGAGCGACCGTTAACGAACCGGAAACCATAACGGTCGCAAAACCCGTTGATCGCGTGTGGCGGAGCGCAGCAGCGCGGCCCGCGCCCCCTCTCGAACGGAGCTGAGCTTGGTTCGGTTCGAAAATGTCGGATTGCGTTACGGACTGGGGCCGGAGATTCTGCGCGACCTCAGTTTCGAGATTCCGGCGCATTCCTTCCAGTTTCTCACCGGCCCGTCCGGCGCCGGCAAGACCTCGCTGCTGCGTTTGCTGTTCCTGTCGCACCGGCCGACGCGCGGCCTCGTCAACCTGTTCGGCCACGACATCTCGCAGCTCGGCAAGGACGAGATCGCGGATTTGCGCAAGCGCATCGGAATCGTGCTCCAGGACTTCCGCCTGCTCGACCACATGACGACCTATGAGAACGTCGCCTTGCCGTTCCGCGTCATGGGCCGCAGCGAGTCGAGCTATCGCAAGGAGGTGATCGACCTGTTGCGCTGGGTCGGCCTCGGTGACCGCATGGACGCGCTGCCGCCGATCCTGTCCGGCGGCGAGAAGCAGCGCGCGGCGATCGCGCGCGCCGTGATCTCGCGGCCGCAACTCCTGCTCGCCGACGAGCCGACCGGCAGCGTCGATCCGACGCTCGGCCGCCGGCTGCTGAGGCTGTTCATCGAGCTCAACAAATCAGGCACCGCCGTCATCATCGCCACCCACGACATCGGCCTGATGGACCAGTACGAGGCGCGACGCTTCGTGCTGCACCAGGGGCGGCTGCACGTCTATGAGTAGGCCCGACGACCGCGGCGTGCTGGTAGATCTCGGACAGGAGCGTCCGCAGCTTCCGCCCAAGGCGCGCAACATGTCGCCGATCGTGCCGCGCGCCTCGATCCACGGCCGCGCGCTGGTTGCCGTCGTCGCCATCATGACCTTCCTCGCCTCGATGACCACGGGCACGGTGCTGCTCGTCAGTGCCTCCGCCGCGGAATGGCAGTCGGACGTTGCAAGCGAAATCACCATCCAGGTCCGCCCGCAGACCGGCCGCGATCTCGATCGCGACACGGCGGCAGTGACGGAGGCCATCCGCGCGCAGGCCGGCATCATCGAGGTCAAGCCGTTCACCAAGGACGAGAGCGGCAAGCTGCTCGAGCCCTGGCTCGGCACCGGCCTGTCGATGGACGATTTGCCGGTGCCGCGGATGATCATCGCGCGCGTGCAGCCCGGCACGCCGCTCGATCTCGGCGCCTTGCGCGCGCGCGTGACCCAGGCCGCCCCAAGCGCCAGCGTCGACGATCACCGCGCCTGGATCGAGCGGATGCGCTCGATGACCAACGCCACCGTGCTCGCCGGCATCGGTATCCTCGCCCTCGTCATCATCGCGACCATCATCTCGGTCTCGTTCGCGACCCGCGGCGCCATGGCGGCGAACCAACCGATCGTCGAGGTCCTGCATTTCGTCGGTGCCGGCGACCGTTACATCGCCAACCGCTTCCTGCGTCACTTCCTCAGGCTGGGCCTGGAGGGTGGCGTGATCGGCGGCGGCGCCGCCATGCTGGTGTTCGGCTTCTCCGAGTCGATCGCCGGCTGGTTTTCCGGGACCCCCGTCGGCGACCAGTTCGCAGCTCTGCTCGGCACCTTTTCGCTGCGGCCGTCGGGCTACATCGTGCTCGCGGTGCAGGCGGTGCTGATCGGCGCCATCACCGCGGTTGCTTCGCGCCAGACGCTGTTCGCGACGCTGAATGATGTCGATTGAGCCCGATAAACCGGACTCCACTTCGCCTCAAAACGTCCTAAAATCATCCGGGGAAGGGATCACCGACATCATATGACCTTGCCGACCGACGATCGATCGCCGAAATTGCCGCGCGGCTGGCTGCGCGCGGCATTGGTATCGACGATCGCGTTCGTCTTCGTCGGCGCGGCGGCGGGCTTCATCGCCTTCCTGGCGCAATTGCGCGGCGCCGAGATCGCGCCGGACCGCAAGGCGGACGGCATCGTGGTCCTGACCGGCGGCTCCTCGCGGGTGTCGGATGCGATGGAGCTCCTGGCGGCCGGCTACGGCAAGCGGCTCCTGATCTCCGGCGTGCACCCGACCTCGACGGCGAGCGACATTTCCCGGACGCTGCCGGAGAACCAGTCCTTCATGCATTGCTGTGTCGATCTCGACCGCACTGCGGTCTCGACCCGCGGCAACGCGGCGGAAGCGCGGCGCTGGGCCGAGGGGCGCGGCTTCAGATCGCTGATCGTCGTCACCTCGAACTATCACATGCCGCGCGCGCTGGTGGAGTTCTCGCATGCGATGCCCGAGACCACGCTGATCCCGTTCGCGGTGGTCGGCGAAAAATGGCGTGAGGAGCCGTGGTGGACCTCGGCCTCCACCTTGCGGCTGCTCTTGTCCGAATACGTCAAGTACATCGCCGCCGAGCTGAGGGTGCGGCTGGAGGATTTCGGGATTGACCTTTCCCCCGAGATGTCGGAGCAGCCTGCTGGCGTGGCGCCGAAGCGGCCCGCCACGGCACAGGCCAATTGATCGGACCATCGATGTTTTTGATTTTCCTGCGCTCGCTCCTGTTCAACGTGCTGTTCTACGCCGTGCTCGTATGCCTCGCGATCGTGGCGCTGCCGACCTTCGCATTGCCGCCGCGCGCCATGCTGACGATCGCGCAATGGTGGGCGAAGGCGACGCTGTTCCTGATGCGCGTGATCTGCAACATCAAGGTCGAATTCCGTGGGCTGGAGAAGATTCCGGCAGGGCCACTGGTGATCGCGGCGAAGCATCAGTCGTTCTGGGAGACGTTCGTGCTGCCGGGCTTCTTCAACCGTCCGATCTTCATCCTCAAGCGTCAGCTCATGCAGATCCCGGTCTTCGGCCAGTTCCTGGTCAAGACCGGAATGATCGCGATCGACCGCAAGGCCGGCGTGAAGGCGCTGCTGGACATGACGCGGCGGGCGCGCGACGCGGTGCGCGCAGGCGGGCAGCTCGTGATCTTTCCGGAAGGCACACGCCGGGCGCCCGGCGCCGCGCCCGATTACAAGACCGGCTTTGCGCAGATCTATTCGTCCTGCGGCGTGCGGTGCCTGCCGATCGCGCTCAATTCCGGCCTGTTCTGGCCGCGCCGCACCTTCATGCGCTATCCCGGCACGCTGGTGGTCGAGTTCCTCGATCCGCTGCCATCAGGCCTTCCGAAAGACGAGTTTCTCTCGCGCGTGCAAACCGCCATCGAAGACGCGACCGGCCGCCTCGTCGAAGCGGGCCGGAAAGAGCAGGAGCAGTTGATCGGCTCGTCGCCGAGCTACGCGCCGTCGCAGAGCTAGCGGTTCTCTCGATCTTCTGCGGGAGCCGGCGCGTGCAGCGAATGCGCATCACCGTGCAGCATGGTCGCGAGCTGATGCAATTGCGTGTCGCGAAAACCTTCGGCCTCGATCGCCTTCACCGTTGCCGTCACGTAGTCGCGGTTGGCGCCGGACTGGCCATGACCCTGGACGACATGGCGATGCTGGTCGGCGAGCGACAGCCGGCCGGCATACTGGACGTGGCCGCGATCGACGACATAGGCGAGCGCGGAGACGCGCTGTCGCGCATCGTTCTCAAGCCACACCGAGCGCATCACCTCGCGATAGACGGAGGTGACCTGCTCGCGCGCCCGCAGATAGGCGACGACGTCGGCGCGGTCCTTCTCGGCGACGCGAAAAGCAATGCCGCGGCAGGCGCCGCCGCGGTCGAGCCCGAGCACCAGGCCCGGCTGCTCCGGCGTGCCGCGATGCACGAAGGAATAGACGCACAGCGCGCGGTGCTCGCCGACCAGCCGCGCCGGGACGCGTTCCCTGAATTCGAAGCCCGGCCGCCACATGAGCGAGCCATAGCCGAACACCCAGAGGTCGCCCTTGGCTGTGGTGACGGAGGGGAGGGTGATTTCCGACATTTCGGGCACGGCTACCAGAACGACGCCCCCAAGCGAAGCGAATTCTCGGCCTTTCGGCGCGGCCGAACCCCGCTTACATTTGACAAAATCTGGGGTCAAAGGGTCGCCGCATGTCAGATATGACCGTTGCCACAGGCCGCCGCCCCCGTTGGGGCCTTTTCATCGCCCCCATTATCCTCCTGATCCTCGCCGTCGCGTGGAGCTGTTTCTGGTTCTATGCGGCCTCGCAGGCCGAAATCGCCGCAGACGCCTGGCGGGCGCAGGAGGCCAAGTCCGGCCGCATCTATGATTGCGCCAAGCGCTCGATCGCCGGCTTCCCGTTCCGCTTCGAGGTCCAGTGCTCCGGCGCCAGCGTCGCCCTGGTGTCGCAGAACGCCAGCAAGACGCCGTTCACGGCGAAGCTCGACAACATCCTGGTCGTCGCCCAGGTCTACGATCCCAAGCGCGTCATCGCCGAATTCTCCGCGCCGGCGACGCTCACCGACGGCGTCACGCAAAACACCTTCGTGGTGAATTGGAGCAAGGGCCGCAGCAGCGTGTTCGGCCTGCCGGCGGTGCCGGATCGCGCCTCCATCGTGTTCGACGATCCCGTCATCAATCGTCTCGACGGCAGCGTGCAGGTGCCGCTCGCGCGCGCCAAGCAGGTCGAGCTGCACGGTCGCCTCGCAGACGGGTCGCGGTCGGATCATCCTGTGATCGAGACCGTGCTGCACGTCGCGCAGGGCAGCATCCAGGGCGTTCATCCCTTGCTCGCCGAGCCGTTCGAGGCGGATACGCGTGCGAAGATCACGGGCCTCTCCGACCTCACCCCAAAGCCGTGGCCGCAACGCTTCCGCGAGATCCAGGCCGCCGGCGGTCACATCGAGATCGTGCAGTCGCGCGTCCAGCAGGGCGAGATGATCGCGGTTGCGGCCGGCACGCTCGGCCTCTCGGCCAATGGCCGACTCGACGGCGAATTGCAGATGACCGTGACCGGCCTCGAGCGCGTGATCCCGGCGCTCGGCATCGAGAAGATGCTGGAGGAGGGGGTGCCGCAGGCAACCCTCGACCGCGTTGCGCCGGGCGTGAAGTCGCAGGACCTCAACAATCTGTTCGGCGCCCTCGACCGCGCCGTTCCCGGCCTCGGCAAGGTCATCAAGCAGAACGCCAATGCCGGCGTTGCGGCCGGCATCAATTCGATCGGCACCGAGAGCACGCTTGAAGGCAAGAAGGCGAGGAGCTTCCCGCTGAAGTTCGTCGACGGTGCCGTGCTGCTCGGCCCGGTCAAGGTCGGGCAGATCCCGCCGCTGTATTGATCCCCGTCATTGCGAGCGAAGCGAAGCAATCCAGACTTTCTCTTCCTCTTCGGAAACAGTCTGGATTGCTTCGTCGCTACGCTCCTCGCAATGACGAAGGCGAGAGGGCTACGGCTTCTTGCCGAGCTGCGCATGCGGCCGGCCGAAATCCGGCGCTGCCGAATCCTGGCCGATCTCGACGATGCCGCGGCGGATGGCGCGCGTGCGCGTGAAGTGGTCGAACAGCGCCTCGCCGTCGCCGCGCCGGATCGCGCGGGTGAGCTTGGCGAGATCCTCGGTGAAGGTGCCGAGCATCTCCAGCACGGCTTCCTTGTTGGCGAGGAAGACGTCGCGCCACATCGTCGGGTCGGACGCTGCGATGCGGGTGAAGTCGCGGAAGCCGCCGGCCGAGAACTTGATGACCTCGGACTCCGTCACCTGCGCCAGCTCGTCGGCGGTGCCGACGATGGTGTAGGCGATCAGATGCGGCAGGTGGCTGGTGATCGCGAGCACGAGATCATGATGATCCGGCGTCATGATCTCGACCTTGGCGCCCATCGCCGCCCAGAACGCGCGCAGACGATCGGTGGCCGCCGCATCGACGCCTTCCGGCGGCGTCAGGATGCACCAGCGGTTGATGAAGAGCTCGGCGAAACCGGAATCGGGACCCGAATGCTCGGTGCCGGCGACGGGATGCGCGGGCACGAAATGAATGGTCTTCGGCAGATGCGGCGCCATGTCCCTGACGATCGCGCCCTTGACCGAGCCGACGTCGGAGACGATCGCGCCCGGCTTGAGATGCGCAGCGATCTCCTGCGCCACCGGCCCGCAGGCGCCGACGGGAATGCAGAGGATGACGAGATCGGCATCCTTCACCGCTTCCGCATTGGTCGCCACGACCTGGTCGACGATGCCGAGCTCCAGCACCCGCGCGCGCGTCTTCTCCGAGCGCGCGGTGGTGACGATCTCGGAGGCCAAGCCCTGGAGCTTCGCAGCGCGCGCGATCGAGCCGCCGATCAGGCCGAAGCCGATCAGCGCAACGCGCTGGAAGTGCGGTGTGGTGCTCATTTGCCGGCCATGAAGTCGCGCAGGCCCTCGACGACGAGGCGGTTGGCCTCCTCGGTGCCGATGGTCATGCGCAGCGAATGCGGCAGGCGGTAGTTCTTCAGCGCGCGCAACACCAGCCCGCGCTTGGTAAGATACGCGTCGGCCTCGTCCGCGGTCTTGCCATTTTCCGGGAAGTGGATCAGCACGAAATTGGCGACGCCGGGCGTCACCTTCAGTCCGAGCTTGCCGATCTCCTCGGAGAGCCAGTTGCGCCAGGTCTCGGTGAACTGCTTCGACATCGCCTGGTGCGCAGTGTCCTCGATCGCTGCGACCGCGGCATACATCGCCGGTGTCGACACGTTGAAGGGACCGCGGATGCGGTTGACCGCGTCGATGATGTGCTCCGGACCGAACATCCAGCCGACGCGCAGCGCGGCGAGGCCGTGGATCTTGGAGAAGGTGTGCGTCACCACGGTGTTCTCGGTGGTGGCGACGAGCTCGATCCCCATCTCGTAGTCGTTGCGCGAGACGTAATCGGAATAGGCGGCATCGAGCACCAGCAGCACGTGCGACGGCAGGCCGGCGCGCAGCCGCTTGACCTCGTCGAACGGCACATAGGTGCCGGTCGGATTGTTGGGATTGGCGAGCCAGACCAGCTTTGTCTTCGGCGTCACCGCCTTGAGGATGGCGTCGACATTGCAGGTGAGGTTGGTCTCCTGCGCGACCACGTTCTTGGCGCCGACCGCCATGGTCGCGATCGGGTAGACCAGGAAGCCGTGCGTGGTCGAGATCGCCTCGTCGCCGTGGCTGAGATAGGTGTGGGCGAGCAGATTGAGGATCTCGTCCGAGCCGGCGCCGCAGATGATGCGGTTGGGGTCGAGCCCGAAAGAGCGCCCGATCGCTTCGCGCAGCACGCGCGAGGTTCCTTCCGGATAGTCTTCCAGATGCGCCGCCACGTTCCTGAACGCCTCGATCGCCTTGGGCGAGGGCCCGAACGGCGTCTCGTTGGCCGAGAGCTTGAACACCTTGCGGCCCGGCTCAGCCACCGGGCTCTTGCCGGGCGTGTAGGGCGCAATATCGAGAATGCCGGGATTCGGCACGGGGCGGGACATCTTCAACTCCGGAAGTAGCTTTAGGCGGTTCGCGATCTACGATTTCGACCCGGTCGAGGGCACCGTATAGCGCGTTGCGTGGCTGCCGACGAGGGCCGTGGAGCGCACCGAGGCCCCCGCTTCGATCAGGGCAGCCTTGATCTTGTCGATGCTGGTCGCGCTCGTGACCGAGACCAGCAGCGCTGCGCCGTCGAAGGCGGTATCGGGCACTGCCACGATCTCGGCGAGCGGCGACAGCGCCCGCGCGACCTCGGCGTTCCACCCGGACACGCGCACGCTGAAGGTCTCGACCTCCGTCACCACGGCGCTGTCGGCGACGCGGGAGATCGCGAACACCGGCAGCGCGGCCGGATGGTCGGCGCGCTCGACGAAGGGCATCCGCGCGATGATCTTCGGTGCGCCGTCCGCTTCCAGCTCCAGCCACCATGGCGTGCGGCTCGAGGTCGCCGAGACCAGCGCCAGATCGCCCTTGGACTTCGCCACCGCTTCGACCGCGGCCTGCGCGCTGAAATGCGCGACGTAAGGCACCGTGAAGCCGAAATGGAAGCGCACGGAATCGCGCATCGCCGGCTCGCTCACCGAGATGTCGGCATGCACGGAGAACGGCGCTTGGACGTAAGTGAACGTCGAGATGATGACGCGCCAGATGCTCTCGACCGTGTCGAGCGGCAGGATGCCGCGATGACGCTGGACGATGTCACGCATCATGGCGGCCTCGCGCGCCGGGCGGAACGCCGAGCCGACCTCCTGGGTCTGCTTTACCTGGATCAGGCGGTCGATGATGTCGCCGCGCTGCATCAGGAGACGATGCATGCCCTCGTCGATCGCGTCGATCTCCTTGCGCAATTCCTGGAGCGATGGTGGCGCGGGCGGACGGTGGGACATATCTGACTGGACTGTTGAGAGGCGTTCCAATGCGGATCGGCCAGGCAAGCTGGTAGGTTCGGATCCGCTGCGATCGATATCCTGATTAGGCAGTCGGGGCGGCGAAAGCAAAGAGAAATGACGTCCTTTTGGGCTGATGTGACAGAGACGAATTTGGCTAATCCGGACCGCGACTTGACGAAAACCGCCCAAGACAGTAGGTTTTGCCTGTTCCGTGGTCATTTGAGCCGGCCGGCTTGCAGCCACGTTAAAAAACTCGCTAAACAGGCCGGGGACCCTTTCGATCCCGGCCGAACCTATCGTTCAGGCCGGGTTTTTCATGGCCTGATGTCACTGCGATCGAACGTCTGATCGCAAACGAGGGCGATGTCAGAGATGGGTGGCGTCAAGTCTGTGCCGAGTCCCGCGATCAGTGCCGACGACCGGTCGCATGAGGCGGATCATCCGAATTCGCAGGTCGCGCAGTTCGGCGCCGAGCAGCCGCTGCGGCTCGATTGCGGCATCGATCTCACCCCGTTCCAGATCGCCTACCAGACCTATGGCGAGCTCAACGCTGATCGCTCCAACGCGGTGCTGATCTGCCATGCGCTGACCGGCGATCAGCATGTCGCCAACGTGCATCCCGTCACCGGCAAGTCGGGTTGGTGGGAGACGCTGGTCGGTCCCGGCCGACCTCTTGATCCTCAGCACTACTTCATCATTTGCGCCAACGTGATCGGCGGCTGCATGGGCTCGACCGGGCCGGCCTCGATCAATCCCGCGACCGGCAAGGTGTGGGGCCTGGATTTCCCCGTCATCACCATTCCCGACATGGTGCGCGCGCAGGCGATGCTGATCGACCGGCTCGGCATCGACACGTTGTTCGCGGTGGTCGGCGGCTCGATGGGCGGCATGCAGGTGCTGCAATGGACCGCGGCCTATCCCAAGCGCGTGTACTCCGCGCTGGCGATTGCCTGTTCGACACGGCACTCGGCGCAGAACATCGCCTTCCACGAGCTCGGCCGCCAGGCCGTGATGGCCGATCCCGACTGGCACAACGGCCGCTACACGGATCAGGGCATCCATCCGCATCGCGGACTTGCGGTGGCACGGATGGCCGCGCACATCACTTATCTCTCCGACGCCGCGCTGCATCGCAAGTTCGGCCGCCGCATGCAGGACCGCGAGCTGCCGACGTTCTCGTTCGACGCCGACTTCCAGGTCGAGAGCTATCTGCGCTACCAGGGCTCGTCCTTCGTCGAGCGGTTCGACGCCAACTCCTATCTCTATCTGACCCGTGCGATGGACTATTTCGACATCGCCGGCGACCATGGCGGCGTGCTGGCGAAGGCGTTCGCGGGCATCGAGACGCGCTTCTGCGTGGTCTCCTTCACCAGCGACTGGCTGTTCCCGACCGCGGAATCGCGCGCACTGGTGCATGCGCTGAACGCGTCGAGCGCGCGGGTGTCGTTCGCCGAGATCGAGACCGATCGCGGCCATGACGCCTTCCTGCTCGACGTGCCAGAATTCTTCGATATCGCCCGTGCTTTCCTGCAATCGGCAGGGAAGGCGCGCGGGCTCACCGGCAGGATTGACTGACAAGGACGGCTAGCGATGTCTGTGCAGGAAGTGCTGCCGCTGGGCGGCGTTGCGACGGAGCAGTCAGGCCAGTTTCGCGCCGATCATCTGCTGGTCGCCGAGATGGTCAAGCCCGGCTCGAAAGTGCTCGACGTCGGCTGCGGCGAGGGCGATTTGCTCCAGCTTCTGGAGACCCGCGGCATCGACGGGCGCGGCATCGAGCTGTCGCGCGAGGGCGTCAATCGCTGCGTCGCCAAGGGCCTCGCGGTGGTGCAGGGCGATGCCGACACCGATCTCGTCAATTATCCCGACGACGCCTTCGATTACGTCATCCTGTCGCAGACGCTGCAGGCGACGCGGCAGCCGCGGGTCGTGCTGGAGAATCTGCTGCGCATCGGCCGCCGCGCCATCGTGTCGTTCCCGAATTTCGGCTTCTGGAAGATGCGGCTCCAGCTCCTGGTCGGCGGCCACATGCCGCGCACCGAGAATCTGCCGGCGACCTGGTACGACACCGCCAACATCCATTTCTGCACCATCAAGGATTTCGTCGAGCTCTGCGACGCGATCGACGTCAAGATGGAGCGCGCCGAGGCGCTGGATCTCTACGGCCGTCCATTGCGGCTGCGGTTGCCGTGGTGGGTGTGGAACATGTTCGGCGAGCAGGGTGTGTTCTTGCTCACGCGCGGGCAGGGGAAGTAGCTGCCGTCATTCCGGGCCTGCGCCTGTCGGCGCATCCCGGAATGACAGCGGCTGGCAGTCTAATGCGCCGCCAGCGACCGCGGATCGCGCACCGGCCAGCGCCCGGCTTCCACCAGCGTCACGAACCGCTCCACGCTCTCGTTGAACAGCGCGGGCTCTTCGAGATTGAGCACGTGGCCGGATTTCGGAAACATCGCGAGGCCCGCCGCGGGCAGGTGCTTCTTCAGGAACAGGCTTGCTCCGACGCAGGGATCGTCTTCGTCGCCGCAGATGATCAGCGCCGGTGTCGCTACGCCTCTGATCGCGTCGGTCATCGCAAAGATCGATGGCCTGCCGCCCTGGAAGCCGCGCATCGTGTTCGCGGAGCCCTTGGCATCGTGGCGCGCCAGTGCGGCGTAGAAATCGGCATGGCCGCGCGGATCCTTGACCAGGAAGGGAATCCGGCTCGGCGCCTCGCGCGTGACCTTTGCGACCTCGGCGGAGCCGAGCGTCTCGAACTGCTCGGCGTTGGCGCGGCACTGCTTGCGCCAGTTGTCGAGATTCTCGATCTCCGATCCTGAGCCCACGCCGGCCAGCGTCATCGACAGCGCGCGCTGCGGCGCGTTCAACCCGATCTGGAGTGACGAATAGGCGCCCATCGACAGGCCGACGAGATGCGCGCGCTCGATCTTGAGATGATCGAGTACCGCGAGCGCGTCGGTGTAGAAATGCTTGTAGGTGTAGACCTCGCCATCAGGCACGTCCGACGGCGTGTAGCCGCGCGCGGAATAGGTGATGCAGCGATGGCTGCGCGAGAAGTAGCGCATCTGCGGCTCCCAATTGGTGTAGTCGGCCGCGAACTCATGCAGAAAAATAATCGGCGTTCCCTGACCCGCTTCTTCGAAATAGATGCGGACGTCGTCTCTGGTCGTGGCGTGGGGCATTAACTGTTTCCCTCTCTTCAAGCCGCCTTTGGAGAATTGCAGTTAACGTTGTTGTCCGCAATGCGGCAGCCTCAAGCCAGCACCGGCACAAAATCATCGCAGCTATTCGCGGGCGTGGCGTCTTTTTCTCGCCACATCCGGCGGCTTAACGGCCAGACGGATGCCGGCCATCGCACGGGCCGATTGGGGAAGTGGGGTGTCAAGAAGGATGAAGTATGTTGGAGTTGTTTGCGTCTCGCCTGTCGCGTTGTGTTGTCGCGCTGGCGATTTTCTTCGCGGCGGTTGCCGCGTTCGTTTCTCCGGCCTCAGCGCGGCCGCATCATCGTCATAGCGCAGAGCGGCACGCTTACGTGCATCACGCCAGACATCATCATTACCGTCATTATCGCCACCATGCCCGCAGCTCGCGCTTCGAGCGCGGCGCGGCGCAGTTGCAGGCGAGCGGCTTCGCCGACACCCAGGCGAGCTACAATCCGAACGCCAATGTCGGCGGCATGGCCAACAACGGAATGACCAATCCTGGAATGGCCAATAGCGGTGGCGGCTTCGGCGGCGGATCCGGCCTCGTGTCCGAGGCGCGTCGCTATATCGGCGGCAATCCGACCGGGCGCGGCAGCCTGTGGTGCGCGCGCTTCATGAACATGGTGCTGCAGCACACCGGCCATCAGGGCACCGGCTCCGACATGGCGAGCTCGTTCGCGCGCTACGGCACGCGTGTCTCCGGTCCGCAGGTCGGCGCCATCGCGGTCATGTCGCGCGGTCGCCGGGGCGGCCATGTCGGCATCATCACCGGCGTGGACGCGCAGGGCAATCCGATCATGATTTCCGGCAACAACGGCAATCGTGTTCGCGAGGCGCCGGTCTCGCGCGGCCGGATCTATGCGTATGTGATGCCGAACTGACGACGGAGCCGTAGGGTGGGCAAAGGCGCGCAAGCGTCGTGCCCACCGGCGGTGCAACGGAGTTAGATGGACCGGAGTGGTGGGCACGCTTTCGCTTTGCCCACACTACGGCAGCGGCGGACGGCTCACACCAGCTTCGGCGCTTCCACCGCGATCGCGTCACCGACGCCGATCTCGCCATCGGCGATGACCTCGGCATAGATGCCGCAATCCATGTGGCCGAGATTGCGCGACAGCGTCGGCGGTATCTCGAGATCGCGCTGCGCGGTCTTGGGATCGACGTTGACCGCCGGGCAGCGGACGATGCGCTTGACCACCTTGAGCCGGGCCTCGCCGATCGCCAGCGTCTCGCCGACGAGCTCGAGCTCGGACCAGGCCGGCCAGCCCTTCACGTAGAGATTGGCGCGGAAGCGCAGCGGATTGACTGCGGCGCCGCCGAGCATGGTCTCGATCGCCCGGACACTGCCGAGGTTGATGATCGACACGACCTTGCGGGCGACGTCGGAAAAGCTGTGGTCGCGGCCGGACAGAACTTTTGGCGGGCCCTTCAGCTCCGGCTGAAAATTCTCCGTGAAATAATCCTCGATGGCGGCGCGCCCGGCAGTGGTCTCGAGGTTCCCGCTGGCGACGATCTGGCCGTCCTTGCGGATGGTCAGGCGGTTGGTCGCGTCCTCGAACCGGCTGTCGAGGGACGCCAGCCGCTCATTGCGTGCCAACATCAGGAACTGGATTTTCGGCTTCCAGGCCGGCGCCTCCGGATCGAAGCCGCTCGGTCCGTTCTCGATGGCGTAGCGGCGGTCGGCGGGCAGGGTCTGGCCGGTCCGCAGGGGGACCCGGGGCAGGGATTCCGGCGTCAGGCCTTTGATCGGGTAACGGTAAAGGCCGGTGATTTCGGCGGTCTGGCTGGCTGTCATGTCGCTACTTAAGGGATTCGACCTGCTGGCGCCAAGCAGGCGGACCCGTGCACGAAATTGTGAACGCGCCTCTTCCGATCCGAGGCCAAGCTTCCCACATCTGGGTCAGGCCGGCGCCAGCGCCGGCTGATAACGACCGCTGCCGGTTGAGGAACGTCAACGCGTCCAGCGGAAACCCAATGAAGATGCCGTTTGGAGTGCCTTAGAGGGCTCCAGGGGCAGGCCGAGGGAAAGAAAAGACATGAACATCGACAAGTACACCGAACGCTCCAGGGGCTTCGTTCAGTCCGCGCAATCGCTTGCGGTACGCGAGGGGCATCAGCAGTTTTCGACCCTGCACGTCCTGAAGGTTCTGCTGGACGACAATGAGGGCCTCGCTGCCGGGCTGATCGACCGCGCCGGCGGCAATTCCCGCGCCATCCTGAAGGCGACCGAGGACGCCCTCAACAAGGTGCCGAAGGTCTCCGGCGGCGGCGCCGGCCAGATCTATCTGGCGCCCGAGCTCGCCCGCACTTTCGACGCCGCCGAAAAGGCCGGCGAGAAGGCCGGCGACAGCTTTGTCACCGTCGAGCGGCTGCTGCTCGGCCTTGCGCTGGAAAAGACCAGCGAGGCCGGCACGATCCTGGCCAAGGGCGGCGTCACCCCGCAAAATCTCAATGCTGCGATCGAGGCGCTGCGCAAGGGCCGCACGGCGGACTCCGCGACCGCCGAGAACGCCTATGACGCGCTGAAGAAATATGCCCGCGACCTGACCCAGGCTGCGCGCGACGGCAAGCTCGACCCGGTCATCGGCCGCGACGAGGAGATCCGCCGCACCATCCAGGTGCTGTCGCGCCGGACCAAGAACAATCCCGTGCTGATCGGTGAGCCCGGCGTCGGCAAGACCGCCATCGCCGAGGGCCTCGCGCTGCGCATCGTCAACGGCGACGTGCCCGAGACCCTCCAGGACAAGAAGCTGCTCTCGCTCGATCTCGGCGCGCTGATTGCGGGTGCGAAGTACCGCGGCGAGTTCGAGGAGCGGCTGAAGGCCGTGCTCCAGGAAGTCACCGCGAGCGAGGGCAATTTCATCCTGTTCATCGACGAGATGCATACGCTGATCGGCGCCGGCAAGGGTGACGGCGCGATGGACGCATCCAACCTGCTCAAGCCCGCGCTCGCGCGCGGCGAGCTGCACTGCATCGGCGCCACCACGCTCGACGAGTACCGCAAGCACGTCGAAAAGGATGCGGCGCTGGCGCGGCGCTTCCAGCCGATCTTCGTCAGCGAGCCCTCCGTCGAGGACACCATCTCGATCCTCCGCGGGTTGAAAGATAAGTACGAGCAGCACCATGGCGTGCGGATCACCGATTCCGCGCTCGTGGCGGCGACGACGCTGTCCAACCGCTACATCACCGACCGCTTCCTGCCGGACAAGGCGATCGACCTCATGGACGAGGCGGCCGCGCGGCTGAAGATGCAGGTCGATTCCAAGCCGGAAGAGCTGGATTCGCTCGACCGCGAGATCATCCGGCTCAAGATCGAGCAGGAAGCTCTCAAGAAGGAGAGCGATCTCGGCTCCAAGACCCGTCTCGAGGGGCTTCAGAAGGAGCTCATCGAACTCGAAGAGAAATCCGCGGCCCTGACGTCGCGCTGGAGCGCGGAGAAGAACAAGCTCTCCAACGCCCAGAAGCTGAAGTCAGAGCTGGACGCGCTGCGTGTCGATCTCGCCGACGCACAGCGACGCGGCGAATTCCAGAAGGCCGGCGAGCTGGCCTATGGCCGGATCCCGCAGCTCGAGAAGCAGCTCGCGGACATCGAGGCGCGTGAGGGCTCCGGCGATATGATGGAGGAGGCGGTCACCGCCAACCACATCGCGCAGGTGGTGTCGCGCTGGACCGGCGTGCCCGTCGACAAGATGCTGGAGGGCGAGAAGGAGAAGCTCCTGAAGATGGAGGAGCAGCTCGGCAAGCGCGTCGTCGGCCAGGCCGAGGCCGTGCGTGCGGTCGCGACCGCCGTGCGCCGCTCGCGTGCGGGCCTGCAGGACCCGAACCGGCCGACCGGCTCGTTCATGTTCCTGGGGCCGACCGGCGTCGGCAAGACCGAGCTGACCAAGGCGCTGGCGGAGTACCTGTTCAACGACGAGACCGCGATGGTCCGCCTCGACATGTCCGAGTACATGGAGAAGCACTCGGTCTCGCGGCTGATCGGTGCGCCTCCCGGCTATGTCGGCTATGACGAGGGCGGCGCGCTCACCGAAGCGGTGCGGCGCCGGCCCTATCAGGTGGTGCTGTTCGACGAGATCGAGAAGGCGCATCCTGACGTCTTCAACGTCCTGTTGCAGGTGCTCGACGACGGCCGCCTGACCGATGGCCAGGGTCGCACCGTCGATTTCCGCAACACGCTGATCATCATGACCTCGAACCTCGGTTCGGAGTATTTGGTGAATCAACCGGAGGGCGAAGACACCTCAGCGGTGCGTGAACAGGTGATGGGAATGGTGCGTGGGCATTTCCGGCCCGAGTTCCTGAACCGTGTCGACGAGATCATCCTGTTCCACCGCCTGCAGAGGAGCGAGATGGGCCGGATCGTCGAGATCCAGTTCGCCCGGCTGCAAAAGCTCCTGACCGATCGCAAGATCGTGCTGACGCTCGATGCCGCCGGCCGCGACTGGCTCGCTGCCAAAGGCTGGGATCCCGCCTACGGCGCAAGGCCGCTGAAGCGGGTGGTCCAGCGCTACGTGCAGGATCCGCTCGCCGAAATGATTCTGGCTGGCGATATCAGGGACGGCGACACGGTCGCGATCTCCGCCGCAGGCAACGTGCTGACCTTCAACGGCAACGCGCCGCAGACCGCGGAGATCGCCCAGTTCGAGGCGCCGGTGTCGAAGCGGAAATTGAACTGATCGTCGCGCTCACTGCAAAACGAAAAATCGCCCCGGAGAGGCCAACTCTCCGGGGCGAATTGCTTTGACGAGGTTCGCTCTAGTTGACCGCGGATGTTGAGCCGGGTTCGGCTGGACCTTGCTCGTCGCTGTCCTCATCGAGCTCCGACAGGATGTCGACAAGCTCGCGCACGCGTCCGTGCGCCAGCGGGCGCAAATCATTGATCATCGGCTCGTCATTGGCGAGCCAGGCCTGGGCTTCGGCGAGTTCCTCGACCGTCGCGCCGGTTCCGATGATCTGGGCGATGGTGACTTCGTCGGCTCGATCCACGGTCTTGACGACATCGTCGCGTGAGAGGCGCCGCATGGGGATCCTCCTGTTGGTCGGCTTCCGTCAGCATTTAACCGGGAAACGCGTGTGCCGGTTCCACCGGGCTGGTTTCCTCCGCGCTACTTCCTGGTGACCTTGTAGATCGCGTTCTCGATATCGGAGGAGAAGTAGATGACGCCGGAGGCGCCGATGGCGACGCCAGTCGGGATGTTGCTGGGCAGGCCCCCGGGTGCGCCCATCAGCCCGATCGGAAGATTGGCAGCGATCTCGGTGACCTTGCCGCTGTCCGGCGCGATCTCGATTAGTCGCCTGGCGCCCACTTCCGCCACGATCAGCCTGCCGTCGCTCCCGCGCGCGATGCCTTGATGCCGCTTTGGCAAACGAAACTTGACGTTGTAACGCCGTGAAACGACGTCGCATCCAGATCATGTTTTCCAGAGATGTCCGGTCGATTTCGGCCGGTTAGGGATCAGCGGTTGGTGACCTGCAACGGGCCGCCGGTTGCGTCCGAAATGCGGGCGATGGCGCCGTTGCGGCCGCTCATCATGGCGTCGAGCCGGTCGCGTTCCTTCTCGAAGCCCGCGAGCACCGTGCCTTCCAGCGAACGGCCGCGCGGCAGTTTCACGCGCAGCGGATCGACGAAGCGGCCGTTGACCAGGATTTCGTAGTGGACGTGAGGGCCGGTCGACTGGCCGGTCGAACCGACGAAGCCGATCACCTGACCCTGCCGCACCTTCTTGCCGATCTCCATGCCCTTGGCGAAGGCCGACATGTGGCCGTAGGCGGTCTCGTAGCCGTTGGAGTGCTTGATGCGGATATATTTGCCGTAGCCGCCTTCGGGGCCGACCTTCTCGAGCACGCCGTTGCCGGAAGCGAAGATCGGCGTGCCGTAGGAGGTGGCCCAGTCAACGCCGGTGTGCATCTTCACATAGCCCAGGATCGGATGGCGGCGGCCGCCGAAGCCGGAGCGCATGATCGCGTTGTTGACGGGCTTCCTGACCAGGAATTTTTTCGCGCTCTTGCCGGTCTCGTCATAGTAGTCGACGACGCCGTCGTCGGGGCTCTGGTAGCGGTAGTATTTCTTGGTCTCGCCGCCGACCGTGAGGGAGGCGAACAGCACGTCGTTCTTTTCGTTCGACGTCGTGCCCTCTTCTTCGCCGGCGTAGAACACGTCGAATGAATCGCCCGGCGCGACCTTGCGCTGGAAATCGACGTCGTAGGAGTAGATCTTGATCATGTCCTCGATGACCGGCATCGGGACTTTGTTGCGCATCGCGGTCTCGTAGATGCTCTGGTAGAGCCGCACGCCGGTGCCGTCATCGTCGTCATCGTCGTCGCTGTTGGCGCTGGCCGCGGCATCGGCGACGGTGTTCATGCTGGAGACGTCGACCGCGACGTATTTGCCGAGATCGGACAGCGCCGCGATCGCCTCGACCATGGTGTCGTTTGCAACCACGACGCGATAGGGTTGGAGGCGGGCGCCGGGGCTTGCGGGCGCCATCAGGATGCGGAGCTTTTCGCCTTCCTTCAGGCCGCCGTCGCGGCCGCGCGGACCGAGCGTCGCGGTGATCGCCTTGATCTCCTCGGCCGTCGCGCCGAGATCGCGCAGGACGGAGCCGACGCTGTCGCCCTTCTTGACCACGTGGACGCGTTCGCCGTTGGGATTGCCGCCGGTGATCTGCTCCTTGGTCTTCGGCAGCAGCGTGACGTTTTCCGGCACCACGCGCGTCTCGAAGCCGGCATAGGGATCGGACGCCGACGCTTCGGTGGCGTAGGCCATCTTCATGTCGGAGGGGCCGGTCGCGCCGGAGACGTCGGCGGTGGCATTGGCGAGCGAGGCGTAGCGCACCCCGCCATTGCCGCGCCAGTTGGCGGCGTCGCGCACCCGCATCAGGATGTCGTCGAGCGCCACCACGGCGGAAATCTTGGCCTTCGGCAGCACCGGCGACAGGTCCTTGGTGACGAAGGAGACTTCGGCATCGGGCTCGACGGCTTCGGGATTGTTCGGATCTTCCGCCGCGGTCTTCGGATCGGAGCCGACATCGGTGAGCAGGCGCTGGGCGTTGAACGGCGGGATTTTCGCCGACAGATCGCTCGTCGTCATCGACAGATTGCCGGCGATCCGGACGAACGGGCGCACTCGCATCACGTCGCGGTTGCCGACGCGGGCGACGGTGGAGACGCGCACGATGTTGCGCGAGGCCGTGGATTCGTTCGGCGGCGGCAGGCGGTCGCTCTTGTGCAGCGTGGCGGCGCGATCGGCCGCGCCGAATGCGCCGCGCAGCGCGCCTTCGACGCGCTCAGGCACCTTGGCGAAGGTCATCTCACCGTCGAGAGAAGCGAAAACGGCGCCGCCGATCAGGGCTGCGCCGCAGAGTCCGGTCAGAATTGTCCCGCTGAACCATTGCACGGAAACGCGGCGGCGATCGATGACGGCGGCCTCGGAACCATCGACGGACAGCGGCGGCTCGTGGCCGAGATCGATGATCCCGGTCTCACGCCCGTAAGCGCCGCGCGACGTCCTGTGGTTCAAACCAAGTCCCCCAATCAACGACCCAAGATGCCTGCTTTCGAACCCTTCCTGGCCGCCCTCTTGAAGGGGGATCGCCGGAAAAGGCAAGCCGCACAGGCGCCCGCGCTCAGAAGGCCCTCGATGGGGCCGGCCGAAATTACGAACAGCTGGACGGGTAAAGGTCTCTCGATGTCTCTCGAATGTCGAAGGAAGGCCGCGTCATCTGCAAGATGCCTTCCTCTGACCCCATGAAAATCGCCGGCAGCCCCCACTGGCATCCCGCGATTCAAGCTTGTCTGTACCAGAACGCCGCGGGATTGTGGCTCTAGTACGGCGCCTAATATGGAAAAAGTTTCCTGAACGGCCGGGCGCAAGAAGCCCGTCTGGCCGGGTCCGGGGGACTAGGTTTGGCCTGGGGTGGAGCTCGGTCCAGCCTTGGATGGGGCTCGTCTGCCATGGACGAGGGCTCGGTCCGGCCTGGATGGGCCTCCGCCTGTCCGGCCCCGGGGGCGTCTGGAAGGACGCAGGGGGGGGTGCCTGGAGAGGCGTCCAAAGCCCCCTCCGGAGCCGGCCGGCGGGCAAACTTTTTTCGAGATTTTTTGCGGTGCAGCTTTGATCCGGCCATTGGCGGCCCTTCTAATTGACTGGAATCGCGGGATTTTTTTTCGATGATCCACCGTGCGACGATTTGTTGACAATGGGCGTTGACAATCCCGGGCGGGGGGGCCTATAACCCGACCACTGAGCGCGGCGCCGCCGGGTCACTGACCGAGGCGAGCGAACGCGCCACTGATGCTCCTCACCTTGTTGAGTGACACAACAGTCGACGTAAGTCGATTGGAGTTCATTCATCGTCGGTAAGGGTGTCGGAACCCTTCCACTCTGGAAGGTTGGGGCCTCGTGGTCCCGGGCTGTTTGACAAGTGAAGATGAAGAAAGAGAAACGTGGACGGCGGAGTCCTTGCGCCTCTCGGACACTGAAGAGCTTCGGCTTTTGAGTTCTGAGAGGGGACGAAAGACTTCGGCGGTACACGTTTTAAAGGAAACACCATCGCTGCCAGCGATGTGAATCGCGGGCAGCTCGGCGACTTCGGTTGTCGAAATAATGGTGGGACCTCGTCAAACGTTGTGATCAGCCGGTTCAAAGTTCAAGTCCAACTTGAGAGTTTGATCCTGGCTCAGAGCGAACGCTGGCGGCAGGCTTAACACATGCAAGTCGAGCGGGCGTAGCAATACGTCAGCGGCAGACGGGTGAGTAACGCGTGGGAACGTACCTTTTGGTTCGGAACAACACAGGGAAACTTGTGCTAATACCGGATAAGCCCTTACGGGGAAAGATTTATCGCCGAAAGATCGGCCCGCGTCTGATTAGCTAGTTGGTGAGGTAATGGCTCACCAAGGCGACGATCAGTAGCTGGTCTGAGAGGATGATCAGCCACATTGGGACTGAGACACGGCCCAAACTCCTACGGGAGGCAGCAGTGGGGAATATTGGACAATGGGGGCAACCCTGATCCAGCCATGCCGCGTGAGTGATGAAGGCCCTAGGGTTGTAAAGCTCTTTTGTGCGGGAAGATAATGACGGTACCGCAAGAATAAGCCCCGGCTAACTTCGTGCCAGCAGCCGCGGTAATACGAAGGGGGCTAGCGTTGCTCGGAATCACTGGGCGTAAAGGGTGCGTAGGCGGGTCTTTAAGTCAGGGGTGAAATCCTGGAGCTCAACTCCAGAACTGCCTTTGATACTGAAGATCTTGAGTTCGGGAGAGGTGAGTGGAACTGCGAGTGTAGAGGTGAAATTCGTAGATATTCGCAAGAACACCAGTGGCGAAGGCGGCTCACTGGCCCGATACTGACGCTGAGGCACGAAAGCGTGGGGAGCAAACAGGATTAGATACCCTGGTAGTCCACGCCGTAAACGATGAATGCCAGCCGTTAGTGGGTTTACTCACTAGTGGCGCAGCTAACGCTTTAAGCATTCCGCCTGGGGAGTACGGTCGCAAGATTAAAACTCAAAGGAATTGACGGGGGCCCGCACAAGCGGTGGAGCATGTGGTTTAATTCGACGCAACGCGCAGAACCTTACCAGCCCTTGACATGTCCAGGACCGGTCGCAGAGATGTGACCTTCTCTTCGGAGCCTGGAACACAGGTGCTGCATGGCTGTCGTCAGCTCGTGTCGTGAGATGTTGGGTTAAGTCCCGCAACGAGCGCAACCCCCGTCCTTAGTTGCTACCATTTAGTTGAGCACTCTAAGGAGACTGCCGGTGATAAGCCGCGAGGAAGGTGGGGATGACGTCAAGTCCTCATGGCCCTTACGGGCTGGGCTACACACGTGCTACAATGGCGGTGACAATGGGATGCTAAGGGGCGACCCTTCGCAAATCTCAAAAAGCCGTCTCAGTTCGGATTGGGCTCTGCAACTCGAGCCCATGAAGTTGGAATCGCTAGTAATCGTGGATCAGCACGCCACGGTGAATACGTTCCCGGGCCTTGTACACACCGCCCGTCACACCATGGGAGTTGGTTTTACCTGAAGACGGTGCGCTAACCAGCAATGGAGGCAGCCGGCCACGGTAGGGTCAGCGACTGGGGTGAAGTCGTAACAAGGTAGCCGTAGGGGAACCTGCGGCTGGATCACCTCCTTTCTAAGGATGGTTCTTCAGAAGCTTGCTTCTATCGAACCGTTTTAGAAACATCAGTGGCCAACGATCGTCAGGATTGTTGAGCTGCATTGGCGGGATTTCGCCGTCTTCGTTTCTCTTTCTTCGCGGACGAACACGCGCTGGGGCTGCAGGCTTGCAGAATCCCTGGTCCTTGACTGGATATGCGTTAGGGGCTTGTAGCTCAGTTGGTTAGAGCGCGCGCTTGATAAGCGTGAGGTCGGAA
>NZ_CP197234.1:7430000-8160000 GCF_052075995.1 Bradyrhizobium sp. 613_E4_N2_2 | reverse complement strand
CGGTCAAGCCGGCGATGACACCTTTGGTGTGGTTCGGGCTCTCGCCTCACCGCGCTCTTGATCCCGAAACAAAAAGCCCCGGAGACATCTCCGGGGCTTTCGTCGTTTGTGGCGCTGCGTTTAGCTTAACGCCTCACGTCCGTGTCCGCATCCGCATCATGAAGCTGTCGTAGCTGAGCTCTGCCACCTGCATCCAGGCGAGCGACTCGTTCCTGAACGCCGACAGGCTCGTGTACATCTTGTTGAAGTGCGGATTGGTCTTGCTGAGATCGGCGTAGATCTCGTTGGCGGCGTTGTAGCAGGCCTCCAGGACTTCCTGCGGGAACGGCTTCAGGACCGCACCGGCCACCAGCAGGCGCTTCAACGCAGACGGGTTGACGTAGTCGTATTTGCCGGTGACCCAGGTGAAGGTATCGCGTGACGCCATCTCGACCACGGCCTGATAGTGCTTCGGCAGCGCGTTCCACTTGTCGCGATTTATGACGTTGTGGCCCTGGCCGGTGCCTTCCCACCAGCCCGGATAATAATAGTATTTCGCGACCTTCACGAAGCCGAGCTTCTCGTCGTCATAGGGCCCGACCCATTCGGCGGCGTCGATCGTGCCCTTCTCCAGCGCCGGATAGATGTCGCCGCCCGCGATCTGCTGCGGCACGCCGCCGACCTTGGCGATGATCGTGCCGGCGAAGCCGCCGACGCGGAATTTCAGTCCCCTGAAATCCTCCATCGACTTGATCTCCTTCCGGAACCAGCCGCCCATCTGGGCGCCGGTCGAGCCGGTGGGAATGCCGACCGTGTTGTATTCCTTCAGCAGGTCGTTGAGCATTTCCGTGCCGCCGCCGAACAGCAGCCAGGAGATATGCGCCCGCGTGTTCAGTCCGAACGGCAGCGAGGTGCCGAACGTGAAGGCGGGGTTCTTGCCCCAGTAATAATACAGCGCCGTGTTGCCCATCTCGACCGTGCCGTTCGAGACGGCATCGAGCACCTGCAGGCCCGGCACGATCTCGCCGGACGCGAACGGCTGGATCTGGAATTTGTTGTCGGTGGCCTCGGCCACGCGCTTGCAGAAATATTCGCAGCCGCCGTAGAGCGTATCGAGCGCCTTGGGCCAGCTCGCGGCGAGCCGCCATCTCACTTCCGGCGAAGATTGCGCGATGGCCGGCGCAGCAACCGCTGTGCTTGCCGCCAGGCCAGCGCCTGTCACTTTCAGAAATTCACGACGTTTCATGCGTATCCCTCCGTTGTGCCGATTGCTCGACTAAGGGAACGATCTTCGTGTCGTCTTTTGCTTCGCCGAGAACCGAACTTGTCTTTGGTGATGGTGTGAGCGTGTCCGACGGCCCTTCAGGGCTCTTTGTGGATCCCGTACGTTGCGGTTCCCGCCATCAGGATGACTGGTCGCTTCGCGATAATCAAGCGGCGTCGGGACGCTCGCAGTTGCGAAGCCGATTGGGACAACCAGGTTTGGTCCGAAACCAGAACCAAAGCACGTAAAACCCCGGAGATGGCAGCATCTCCGGGGCTTCTCCGTCTTTAGTCGTGTGAGCCGCTCAGCGCCTCACGTCTTGGTCCGCATCCGCGCCATGAAGCTGTCGTAGCTCAGCTCGGCCACCTGCGTCCAAGGTAACGAGTCATTTTTGAACGCGGTCATGCTCGCATGCATCTTGCCGAAATGCGGATTGGTCTTGGACAGGTCCGCATAGATCTCGTTGGCGGTGTTGTAGCAGGCCTCGAGCACCTCCTGCGGGAAGCCCCTGAGGATCGCACCGTTCACGATCAGCCGCTTCAGCGCCGGAGCATTCACCGCATCGTACTTGCCGGTGATCCAGGTGAAGGTGTCGCGTGACGCCGCGTCGATCGCCGCCTGGTAGTGCTTGGGCAGCGCGTTCCACTTCTCGATGTTCATGATGTTGTGGCCCTGGCTCGTGCCTTCCCACCAGCCGGGATAGTAGTAGTACTTCGCGACCTTGGCGAAGCCGAGCTTCTCGTCGTCATAGGGACCGACCCATTCGGCCGCGTCGATGGTGCCCTTCTCCAGCGCCGGATAGATGTCGCCGCCGGCGAGCTGCTGCGGCACGCAGCCGAGCTTGGCGAGGATCGTGCCGGCAAAGCCGCCGATACGCATCTTCAGGCCCTTGAGGTCGTCGACCGTCTTGATCTCCTTCCTGAACCAGCCGCCCATCTGCGCGCCGGTCGATCCGGTCGGGATGCCGTAGACGTTGTGCTCCTTCAGGAGGTCGTTGACGAGATCCTGTCCGCCGCCCCACAGCAACCAGGAAATCTGCTGGCGCGTGTTCAATCCGAACGGAAGGGCGGTTGCGAACGTGAATGCGGGGTTCTTGCCCCAATAGTAATAAAGCGCGGTATTGCCGATCTCGACCGTGCCGTTCGACACGGCGTCGAGCACCTGCAGGCCCGGGACGATCTCGCCCGCCGCAAAAGGCTGGATCTGGAATTTGTTGTCGGTAATGTCGGCGACCTGCTTGCAGAAATATTCGCAGCCGCCATAGAGCGTATCGAGGGCTTTCGGCCAGCTCGTGGCGTAGCGCCACCTGACCTCGGGCGACGACTGCGCGATCGCGGGCGCAGCCACTGCTGTGCTCGCGGCCAGGCCGACGCCTGTCACCTTCAGAAAATCACGACGTTTCATGCGCATCCCTTCCATTGCGTCGATGCATCGACCAGGGAACGATCTTGCTGTCGTCTTGTCTTCGTCGAGGATCGACGTTCTCTTGTTAAGATTTGTTTGAGCGTTTCCGAATGGCCCTGATGGGCTCTTGTTGCTGGAAGCCGAGCGTTGCGGTTCCGTCAGCAAGGATGACCGGACGCCCTGCGATAATCAAGCCTGATGCCTTCCTCGCAAGTGCGAACGCGGGCCAGACGCAAGTCGGAACCATCAGCGATCTGCTACGCGATTAGGCAACAACAAGGGAGGCTCGCGCATGACGGGCAAAAAGGTCGTGGTCGCTGGGGCAACCGGTCTCGTCGGCAACGCCGCGTTGCGACACTTCGGCACATCCGAGCCTTCAGAAGTTGTGGCGCTGTCGCGACGCAAGCCGCGTCACCTCTACGGCGCCCGCCACGTCCCGATCGACCTTACTAGCGAAGCCGATTGCCGCCGTGCCGCGGCCGAGCTTCAGGGCGCCACCCATCTGATCTACGCCGCGCTCTACGAGGCGCCACAGCTCGTCGATGGTTGGCGCGATCCGCAGCAGATCAAGACCAATGATCTGATGCTGCGCAATTTGATGGCCGCGCTCGAGCCGGTCGCGCCGGACCTCAAGCATGTCGCTCTGTTGCAGGGCACCAAGGCTTACGGGGTTCACGTTCGCCCCCTGACGGTGCCGGCGCGCGAAGGCCGCTCCGAGATGTACGAGCAGCCCAATTTTTATTGGGCGCAGGAAAATTTCCTGCGCGAGCTCCAGGTCGGGAAAGCCTGGCACTGGAGCATCTTGCGCCCCGTTCTCATCGTCGGCCTCGCCATGGGGGGCGCCATGGATCTGATCCCGCCGCTCGGCGTCTATGCCGCGATGCTGCGCGAGCAGGGCAGGCCGCTCGACTTTCCCGGCGGCGCCGCGCGGGTGGCGCAGGCCGTCGACGTCGATCTCCTCGCGCGCGCGATCGCCTGGTCGGGCGAGGCCAACGCGGCACAGAACGAAGCCTTCAACGTCACCAATGGCGATGTCTTCACCTGGGAAAACATCTGGCCCGCGGTGGCCGACGCGCTGGAGATGAAGCCCGGCAAGCCGATCCCGCTATCGCTCGCCAAGGAGTTTCCCAATTGGGTCTCTTCTTGGGACGCGTTGCGACGCAAGCACGGCCTCGTGTCGCCGGACCTCGCCGACTTCGTCGGCCTGTCGTTCCAATACGCCGATTACAGCATGCGCTACGGCCAGACCGAGTCCGGTCCGCCCTCGATCGTCTCGACCGTGAAGATCAACCGCGCCGGCTTCACCGAGATGATGGACACCGAGGACATGTTCCGGAAGTGGTTCAAGCAAGCCAAAGATAGCCGGCTGCTTCCATAGAGATCGTTACCACGAAGGCCCGCCGCCCGCTCGAAGCACTGGTGACGGTACGCGACCTCGATCCGGAGATCGGGGTCGTTCGTACACCCAGTAGTGCACCCACCGCGCGATCTGGATGCTGATTTCGGCGAGAGCCACAAGCCAGCACAAAACAGGCGGCCCCTTTGGGGCCGCCTGAGCTGTTTAACGTCAGAGCAGATGACCTACTGGCAGAGATGCTGGAGGCCGTCGCTACCCTTGAAATAGGTGCCGGGCCGGCAGACGATGCCGTTGCGGGCAGCATACGTACTCCAGCTGCCGTTCCAGCCCATCTCGCCGTACGACATGCCGGGCGACATGGCGTAGGAATTGCCCCAGCTGCCGACAGTCGCGTCCGCCGCTGCCGGCTGGCGATATGCCGTTCGCCGAGTTGATGGCCGAACCCGATAGTCGGGGGTGGTCCCCGTTCCAAGACCCGTGCAGCTGGCGAATTCAGCTTGGCATGCGTCCGGATTGGAGTTGTACCACTGCGCCTGTACAGCAGAGCTGGACAGGGCAGATGCCACAACAACGACCGCACCAAGAATTTTCAGATTTATCATGGATTGCTCCTTACGGTTGGACCGTGGTGCAAGATGCCACGTGTGTCAGTACCCGTTTTTTTTGCGCGCAAAACATCAAATCGACGTGACACGTTGGGCGAGCACGAACAGAACGAGCATCCCGGTGTCATCCTTCGCGACCATCCTGACACTGCTCGGCCCGGCCATTGGCTTCTCGGGGCTATCAATCGCTGTGACCAGCGCAAGAATTTCGAGGAGGCCGAAGCCAAGGCCATCGTGGTCGAATAGGACGCAACCTGCTGCGATCATGAGTCCGCATACGGTTGGACATGGCGCGGGCTGCGGCCGATGCCGGCTTTTGATCGAGAAGCCGAACTCATGGTTCAACATTCACCGCTTTGGCATAGCTACACTTCATCTATAATTCTCTCCCGTGGATCAGTTACAGGAGGCAAGAATGAAGCGATCAATTGCCTTGTCAGCGTCGCTAATTATTGGCTTCTCAGTTGGAAGCAATGCAGGCGCGAGTGCTGCAACTTACTGCCGACACGTTGGCTATCCCGCCAATTGTGTCGTTCGGACCGGCGTCATAGTCGCGCCAACCCGTGATATTCGCGGAATGCCACCATCAATTGATGCCGGCCCGAGCGGCGTTATAAGGCAGGACTTGTTCGCAAGGAATAATCCGAACAATTTGCGATCGGATTGGCCCAGTCCACCCGCTCAACCGGGGCAGTTCTAGCCGCTATTTCGCGAATGCCGTCTCCATTACCTTTCGCGTCTTGATCGTCTCGTTGTTGGCGTCGAACTCGACGTCGCTCCAGCGCACGATCTCGCCATGGGCGACGTCGTGCTTCAGCTTGAGGCGATGCGCGAGCCCGATCGGCAGCGCGCCGGCCTGCAGGCTCGCGGCCGCCGGCACCAGCTTGCCCCACACGGTGTAGCCGCCTTCGCCGTCCAGCATCTCGCCGGCGCGCAGATTGCGCTTGGCCACGGCGGCAACGTCGCCGCGGAAGCCATAGGGCTGGCCGGTCGGCTCGCCCCGCAGCGCCGCCGACAGGATCGAGATGTTCAGCTCGAGCCCGATCAGATGGTACGGCTTGTACATCGCCGCGAAGCGTCCGCTGCCGTCGGTCTTCAGGCCGTATTGCCTGAAGCAATCGGCGGCATAATCGTTCGGCGCCTCCAGCACGACATAGACGCCCCAGCGCAGATCGCGAAACACCGGCCGGCCGTCGCGTTCGAGCGAGGAGACGACTTCCACCACGCCCGACCGCTCCAGCACGCCGCCCTTGTCGCTGGGACGCATGACGTGTGGCAAATCGTCGACGCCGCAGGGTGGAAACAGCAAACCGTTCGCGGGTACGTCGAGCGCACAGGCATTGGCGATCGCGGCCATCTCGATCGCGGATTTGGTGCCGTCGAGGAAGGAGTTGAACATCTGCGGATTCATGCCGGCCGACTGTGCCTCGCCCGCGGTGAGACCATAGTGCTGCCAGACGCCGTCAGGTGTCACGTCGTGATAGGCCGGCAGATATTTTGTCCCTTTGCCGGCTGCGACCACGCGAAAACCGGTGGCGCGCGCCCAGTCGACCATCTCGGCGGTCAGCGCCGGCTGGTCGCCATAAGCGAGCGAATAGACCACGCCCGCCTTCCGTGCTTCCTCGGCGAGCAGCGGGCCCGCCAGCACGTCGGCCTCGACATTGACCATCACGATATGCTTGCCCGCCGCGATCGCAGCGCGCGCGTGCTTGATGCCGACGGCCGGATTGCCGGTCGCTTCAACGACAACATCCATCGCGCCGCCCGCAATGGCGCGTGCGCCGTCGTCGGTAAACACAGTGGCCGCGATGCGCTCCGCATCCCAGCCCACGGTGCGGCAGGCTTCGCGCGCACGGTCGCGATCGATATCGACGATGATGGGCACCTCCAACCCCGGCGTGTGCGGCACCTGCGCCAGAAACATCGAGCCGAACTTGCCGGCACCGATCAGCGCGACACGGACAGGCTTGCCGGCGGACGCGCGGGCCTGGAGGAGGCGGAAGAGGTTCATGGGGGATGTCCTGAGCGCAAAAATCAAAGCTCGTCATTCCGGGGCGACGCGCAGCGTCGAGCCCGGAATCCATAACCACGATCGGGAGTATGGATTCCGGGCTCGCGCCCAAGAAGGCGCGCCCCGGAATGACAGTGAGAACTTACTCCGCCGCCTGTCGCGGCGCACGTGCGAGCCGCACCAGCGCATCGTCGTCCACCGTCTTGATCGGCGCAAAATCGCGATGCGCGATGTACTCAGGCCGCGTCGGGGTACGGATGTAGTTCGAGACCGCGTTCAGCGTCAGGTACACGATCTTGCGCGGGTAGGGCGTGATGTTGCCGGCCGAGCCATGCACGAGATTGCCGTGGAACATCAGCATGCCGCCCGGCTTGCCTGTGGGCGCGACGATGCCGCCCTGCTTGACGAGGCGCGTCACGGTCTCTTCGTCCAGCGTCCACAGCGGATAGGAGGTCGTCGCAAGGTCATGCGAGGCCTGGAGATCGCCGGCATTCTGGCTCTGCGGCACCAGCATCAGGGGGCCGTTGATCGGCATGACTTCGTCGAGGAAGATCGCGATGTTCATCGCGCGCGGCTCCGGCATGCCGTCGTCGCGCTTCCAGGTGCCGTAATCCTGGTGCCATTGCCAGACGTCGCCGGTGAAGGCCGATTTCGCGTTGATCTTGAACTGGTGCATGTAGACCGGCTCGCCGAACAATTGCTCGACCGGGTCGATCATGCGCGGATGCGCGCCCAGGATGCCGAAGGCCTCGTTGTAGAGATGCGCGGCAAAGGCCGTGCGCGGCGCGCCGCTCTTCTCGCGCCAGACCTCGGGCCGATCGGCGTCATAGATGCCGACAGCCTCGCGCGCGAGGAAGTCGACCTCCTCCTGGCTGAACAATTCGGGGAGGAACAGCCAGCCCTCGCGATGGAAGAACTCCAATTGCTCCTGAGACAGTTTCATGGGTCGCTTCCTCCTTGGTTGTTTCATTGTTTTCTCTCGTCATGGCCGGGCTTGACCCGGCCATCCACGTCTTTGCTCCACGTTCGCGAGAAGAACGTGGATGCCCGGGACAAGCCCGGGCATGACGGCGGGCGCGCAAATGGCTACGCCGCCGCCTCGTCCGTCGCCTTCAATCTCTCCTCGGTCATCCGTCCCGCCGTCTGCGCATGCGCCAGCGCGGCGCGCTCGGCGGCTTTCGCATCGCCTGCGAGAATGTGTCCGGCAATCGTCGCGTGCTCGGCCCACGCGCTGCCGCGATAATCGAGCTCGGAGAGCACCGTCGCCATCGAGCGGCGCATATGCGGCCATTGCGGCGCGATCGTCTCCTCGATCACGGGATTGCCCGCGAGCTGATAGATCGCGCGGTGAAAATCGACGTCGAGCACGATCAGCTCGGCGAGCGAAGTCTTGCGGTCGATGCGGCGTCCGGCGGCGAGGGCCGCGTCCAGCCGCGCGCGTCCCGCCGCGTCGCTTGCGGCGCGCTGAGCGGCGAGCCGGGCGGCCAGCGCATCGATGGCGCCGCGCACCTCGTAGAGCTGGCGGATGCGCGAGGGGTCGAGCTGGGTGACTTCAAAGCCGCGACGGCCGCTCTCGGCGACGAGACCCTGCCGGTGCAACAAATGCAGCGCATGCGACACCGGCTGGCGCGACACGCCGAGCTTGTCGGCGAGTTCGTTCTGCCGGATGCGCTGGCCGGGCTGAAGCGTGCGGTCGGAGATCGCCTCCAGGATCCGCGCATAGACCTGGTCGATCAGGTTCGGGAGCGGGTCGAGAGGGATCACGCCGGCAGCTCCGAGACATAAAAGGGAATACGGAATTCCGTATTCGAAGGTATCGCAGGAGGGGGAGGGCGTCAAGGCGGACCTCAAGCCGCCGTTTTGGCCTCGCTAAGCCATTGATATCGCTAGGGCCGTCTACTGTGCATGGGGTTGTTTTCGCCGAAATGGCTTGGCCGGCCCCGGCGCCTACTTCTTCTTGCCCTGCTCGATCAGTATCCGGCTCATCAGATAGAGCCGCGGCACGATCGAGTTGGTGTCGATGAACTCGTCCCGGGCGTGATAGCCGAAGCCGGCGAGGCCAAAGCTCTCGACCACGACCGCCTTGCCGCTGCGGTTGGCATAGCCGGCGTCGGTGGCGCCGCCGGTCATCTCGGCGATGTCGAGCTTGCGGTCGATCTCGGCATAGATCGCCTGCCCCTCCTGCGCGAGCGCGCGGCCGCGATCGCTGGCGACGAAGGGCGGGCGGCCCGCAATGATCGTCACTGTGGTCTCGGTGTCGGGCACGAACTTGTCCTTCACCTTCGCGTCGAGCGCCGCCTGCAATTTGGCGATGCCATCGGGGATGGTCAGGCGGATGTCGGCGCCGGCCTCGGCCTTTTCCGGAATCTGGTTGCGCACCGTGCCCGCCTGCGCCGTGGTCCAGTTGAGCTGCGTGCCCGGGATCGACTTGGCGACGTCCTTCGTCTGCTGCAATTGATGTGCGAGCTCGATCAGCGCGTTGCGGCCCAGATCGGGCGCGGCGCCGGCATGCGAGGCGCGGCCCTTCACCTCCATCTTCGCCGTGGCAGTGCCGCTCGCGCCCAGCAGCAGCCCGTCATTCTTGGCGATCGGCGCGGCCACCGTCGGTTCGCAGGAGAGCACGACGTCGTGCTGGTCGGCGAGCTCGGCAATGATCTCGCCCGACCCGATCGAGCCGACCTCTTCATCCGGATTGAAGGACACGGTGAGCCTGGCGTAGTCCTGCCAGCCGGCGTCCTTCAGGATCTTGAGCGCATGCAGGACCACGGCAATGCCGCCCTTGTCGTCGGCGATGCCGGGGCCGTAGATGCGGTTGCCGTCGATACGGTACGGCTCGCTTGCGAGGATGCCGCGCTGATAGACCGTGTCCATATGCGCGATCAGCATCAGCTTGCGCGACCCGGTGCCCTGGAAGGTGGCGATCACCATGTCGGCGCCCGTACCCGCGGTGGTCTTGCGCCGCTCGATGGTGGCGCCCAGCGCCTTCAGGCGCGCTTCGGTGAATTCGGCCATCTTCTTCAGGCCGTCGGCATCGCTGCTGCCGCTCTCGATCATCACCATGTCGTGCAGGGTCTCGATCAGCGGCGCCTTCTCCTGCTCGGCCGCGGCTTTCAGCTTTTCGTCGGCGGCCGCAAGCGCGGTGGTGCTGCCGGCGGCGAGGCCGAGCAGGGACAAGGCGAGCAGGGGAATGAAGCGGACTGTCATGGAAATCGTCCTTTCGCGTCTTGAGCGCTGGCACCGCGCGCGATTGCGCGGAAAGCCTAGCATCCGGAAAGACGCGATGCCACGTCCCGCTAGCGCTCCAGCACCTCCACCTCCATCGTCGCGATCTGGTCCGCATCGGCTACCGCCTCGATCCCCGCGATCCGGTCGCCGTTGAACGTCACGCGCAGCGCGATGCGCAGACGTTCGCCGAAGATGACGGCGACGCCGATCTCGCCATCGACCAGCGCCGTCCGTGCAGCCTGCGCACGGCCCTTGTAGAGCTGTGCGACCGCATCCGCGCCGCGGATCTCCGGCAGCGTGCCGAGCCGCACCGCAGCCTGGTCGGCACGGAACACGACGTCGGGATCGAGCAGGGCCAGCAGGCCCTCGAAATTGCCCTCGCGCGAAGCCCTGAGGAAAGCATCGACGATCGCGCGCTGGTGCGAGATGTGCGCCTCGGGCACCGGCGCACCCTGGACGCGCCGACGTGCGCGGCTCGCAAGCTGCCGTGAGGCGTCGACCGAGCGTCCGACGATCGGCGCGATCTCCTCGAAGGGGACTGCGAACATATCGTGCAGCACGAAGGCCAGCCGTTCCGCCGGCTGCAATGTCTCGAGCACGACGAGAAGGGCCGCGCCGACGGAATCGGCCATCTCCGCCTCGCGCTCCCGCGTCTCGTCGACCGGCTCGGGCACGTGCGGGCCCATCGGGTCCTCGCGGCGCGATTTGCGCGCGCGCAGCATGTCGAGGCAGATGCGCGCGACCACGGTGGTCAGCCAGCCGCGCAGGTTCGCGACATCGGACGTGTCGTAACGGCTGACCCGCAGCCAGGCCTCCTGCACGGCATCGTCGACCTCGGCACTGGAACCCAGCATCCGGTAGGCGACCGCGCGCAAATGGTCCCTGCTGGCCTCGAACTGGCGGCTGAGAAAATTTTCTTCGAAGTTTTTCTGGGTCATCGGTCACATTCCCTCATCGCAATCCGTCATGCCCATGACGAAGCCAATCCGGCCGATGTGACCGGAACCTTCGAAATTCTCAAACGGAGACGCAAGATGATGCACGCGCGCATGAACCACCCCGTCATGGTCCTGCCTGAAGCCATGAACCACCTTCAATCCCTCGGCAATTTGACCAAGCAGGGGCTGCCGGAAAAGCTCCTGGAACTGGTGCACCTGCGCGCCAGCCAGATCAACGGCTGCAGTGTCTGTGTCGACATGCATCCGAAGATCGCCCGCAGGGCTGGCGAGACCGACGAGCGCTTGTTCGCCGTCTCGGCCTGGCGCGACGCGCCCTATTTCAGCGACGCCGAACGCGCCGCGCTGGCGCTGACCGAAGCCGTCACGCGCCTTGCCGATCGCGAGGACCCGGTGCCGGATGCGATCTGGAACGAGGCCGCCAAGCATTTTGACGAGCGCGAGCTCGCAACCCTGATCCTCTCGATCGCGACCATCAACGTCTGGAACCGGCTGAATGCGACGATCAAGATGCCGGTGGGTGTCTGGAAGGTGTGAGGCTCTTTTTCCTCTCCCCGCACGCGGGGAGAGGCGAAGAAGCTACTCCGCCAGAAACCTGTTTACGACCTCGCCGAACTCAAGCGGCGCCTGCTCGAACATCCAGTGGCCGGCATTCTCGATCACCGCCGTCTTGCTGCCCGCGATGTGCTCGGCCAGCACGCGCCACATTACCGACAGGCTGCCGGTGGTCGCACCGCCGCCGATCAGCAGCGTCGGTGTCCTGATCGCCTGCGCATCCGCGAGCGTGTAGGACCGGCGCTGCTCGTTGATCTGGCCGAGGAAGGTGAGCGTGTTGTCGCGCAGCTGTTGCTTCGCCGCCGCCGGCACGCGCCGCCACGAGCCGTCGCCTTCGATGCCCTCGTAGAAATTCTGCAGCGCGCCGTCGATGTCGCCGGCACGGATCATCTCGACCGAGCGCACCGTCTTCGCGGCGAGCGGCGGATGCGCGGGCGTGCCTTCCGGCACCGGCAGGCTGGCGTCGAGATCGCCGCCCGGCTCGGCCAGCACCAGCTTGCGCAGCAGGTCAGGCCGCGCTTGCGCGACGCGAAACGCGATGTGGCCGCCGCGCGAATGGCCCATCAGGTCGACCGGGCCGGGTCTGACCTGCTCGATGAAGGCGATCGTGTCCGCGACGTGCTGCGCCATCTTGTAATCGTCGCCGACGGCGTCCCAATGCTCGGGAAAGAAGTGCCGCAGGCTGACCGAGATGACGCGATGGGACTTCGACAGCGAGCCGAGCACTGAATACCAGGTGCGGAAATCACCTAACGTGCCATGGACGCAGACCAGCGGCGGGCCGTCGCCGACTTCGAGATAGGCCATGTCGTAACCGTTGACGCGAAAGCTCTGCATGATCAGCTCGCCAGGAAATCCAGAACCAGTTCGGTGTATTTTTGCGGCGCCTGCTCGAACATCGGATGGGTCGCGTTCGGGATGATCGCCGTCTTGGAATAGGGTACGTGCGCGGCCAGCGCATGCAGCACCTTTGGCAGCAGGCCTTTGGTCCGCGCACCCAGGATGAACAGCGTCGGCATCCTGATCGATTCCGCATCCGCCTTCAAGAAGGGCGGACGGTTGTCGCGGACCTGCCCGATCAGGGTATAGGCGTTGTCGCGCAGATTCTGCTTCACCATCGCCGGCAGCCGCGGCCAGGTGCCGGCGCCCTCCAGCGTGTCCACGAAGACGGCAAGGCCGCCGTCGACATCGCCGGCCGCGATCTTCTCGGCCGAGGCCGTGAACCGCGCCAACAGCGGCGAGGGGCCGCCGACGTAATCGGGATCGAGGCTCGCATCGAGCTCGCCGCCGGGTTCGGCCAGGATCAGCCGCCGCAACAGGTCGGGGCGCGCCTGTGCCACGCGGAAGCAGATGTGCCCGCCGCGGGAATGGCCCATCAGATCGACCGGGCCGACGTCGAGCTTCTCGATGAAGGCGATGACGTCCTGGACATGCTGGGCGATCGAATAGGTGTCGCCGACGCCATCCCAGCGGTCCGGGAAGAAGTGCCGCAAGCTGACGGCGATCACCCGATGCCGCTGCGTCAGCGGTCCGAGCACGCAGCCCCAGACGCGGAAGTCATTGAGCGAGCCATGTACACAGACCAGCGGCGGCCGGCTCCTGTCTTCGCCCACGTCGAGATAGGGCATGTCGTATCCGTTGACGTGGAGGCTTTGCATTCGGGGCTCGCGGGAGGGGGCAGGAACTCCTGTGCAAGATTCCCGGAAACCGGGTGGATCGCAACTATTTCCAAGCCTAGATTTAGGCATGGATCACAATGGGGGCATGCGACGAGGGCGCAAGCCAGGAACCAAGTCATGACCGACCAGCATTTTGCCCTGTTCGACACCAGGATCGGCCTCTGTGCCATCGCCTGGGGCCCGCGTGGTATCAACGGCACGCAACTGCCCATGGGCGGCGAGGAGAAGATCCGCACCCGCATCAGCCAGCGCCATGCCGACGCCACCGAGGCAGAGCCGACCGCCGAGGTGCGAGAGGCGATCGACCGCATCACAAAATTGCTCGCGGGCGAGCCGGACGATCTCACCGACATCCCGCTCGATCTCGACGGCGTGCCCGACTTCAACCGCGGCGTCTACGAGATCGCCCGCGCCATCCCGCCCGGCAAGACCATCACCTATGGCGACATCGCCAAGCAGCTCGGCGGCGTCCAGCTGTCGCGCGATGTCGGTCAGGCGCTCGGCCGCAACCCGTGCCCGATCGTCGTGCCCTGCCATCGCGTGCTGGCCGCCGGCAACAAGCCCGGCGGCTTCTCGGCCAATGGCGGCGTGGTGACGAAGCTGAAGATGCTCGAGATCGAAGGCGCGCTGGTGAACCACACGCCGAGTTTGTTTGATTAATCTCCGCTTCACCCTCCCCTGGAGGGGGAGGGTCGATGCGCATGCAGCGAAGCGGAATGCGCAGCGGGGCGGGGTGACAGTCTCTCCGAGTGGAACAGTGCCCGAGTGGAGAGATCACCCCACCCCGTCGCTTCGCGCCGACCCTCCCCCTCCAGGGGAGGGTAAGCAAGTGGCTAAATCTTTGCCGTCGTCTTCGGCCAATACCGGTCGCGCAGATGCCGCTTCACCAGCTTGCCCGTCGGCGTGCGCGGCAGCTCGGCTTCGAAATCGATCGAGCGCGGGCATTTGATCGCCGAGAGACGTGTCTTGCAGTAGGCGATCAGGTCGGCTTCGAGCGCCTTGCCGGCGCGGCTCATGTCGTGTGGCTGCACCACCGCCTTCACCTCTTCGCCCATCTCCTCGTTCGGCACGCCGAACACGGCGACGTCGGCGATATCAGGGTGAGTGATGAGCACGTCCTCGGTCTCCTGCGGGTAGATGTTCACCCCGCCGGAGATGATCATGTAGGACTTGCGGTCGGTGAGGAACAGAAAACCGTCCTTGTCGAGGTAGCCGACGTCGCCAAGCGTCGACCAACCCTTGGCGTTGTAGGCCTTCTTCGTTTTCTCTGGATCGTTGTGATAGGTGAAAACAGGCGCATCGGCGAAATAGACCGTGCCGATCTCGCCCACCGGCTGCTCCTCGTCGTTCTCGTCCAGGATCTTGATCTTGCCGACCACGGCGCGGCCGACGCTGCCGCGATGCTCCAGCCATTGCTGCGAATTGCAGACGGTGACGCCGTTGCCTTCCGAGCCGGCGTAATACTCGATCAGGATCGGTCCCCACCATTCGATCATTTTTGCCTTGACGTCGACAGGGCAGGGGGCAGCGGCGTGGATCGCGCCCTTCAGCGTGGAGACGTTGTACTTGCCGCGAACCTCGTCCGGCAGCTTCAGCATGCGCACGAACATGGTCGGTACAAGCTGTGACTGCGTGACCTTGTACTTCTCGACGAGCTTGAGAAAATCCTCGGCGTCAAAATGCTCCATGATGATGGAGGTGCCGCCCAGCACGATCGCCATCATGTTGAAGCGCAGCGGAGCCGCGTGATAGAGCGGCGCCGGCGAGAGATAGGTGCTCTCCGCATTCATGCCACACATGTCGGCGCAGAGGACGCGCAGGAAGGCGTTCGGCACGTCGATCTTGTTGCCTTCGAAGGCCCTCTTGATGCCCTTCGGTCGGCCGGTGGTGCCGGACGAATACAGCATGTCGTAGCCGGCGACCTCGTCCGCAATCGGCGTTGTCGGCTGTGCCGACGCTTCCTTGTCGTAGGAGCGGAAGCCGGGCTGGGGTTCGTCGACCATGTAGAAGATCGGCTCGCCTGCGGTCCCCTTGATCAGGGCCCTGATCTGGTCGGCGCATTTCGGCGTGGTGATCACGACCTTGGCGCCGCAATCGCCGATGATGTAGTCGATCTCGTCCTGCTTCAGATAGCGGCTGATGGCGGTGTAATAGAGCCCGCTGCGTTGCGCGGCCCAGCAGATCTCCATGAACGCGAGACGGTTTTCCATCAAGAGCGCGATGTGGTCGCCGGCCTTCAGGCCGAGCGAGCGGAACAGGTTTGCGCCCTGGTTCGAGAGCTCGTCGAGCTCGCGATAGGTGATCGCCCTGCCGGTCCCGGCCATCTGGTAGGCGATCTTGTCGGGCGTGGTTTTGGCGTAGACGGACGGATGGGTCATAAGCGTAGGTCCCAAGGCACACGAGATGTCGTCCCGGCGAAAGCCGGGACCCATAACCACAGGGCGTCGTTTGGCAGAGGATTGTCGTTCGGTACTGCGACCAACCACAATCGATAGATTTCGCGGTATGGGTCCCGGCTTTCGCCGGGACGACACCGTTAGTGTGGCAGCAGCAGCTTACAGCCGCTCCACGATCGTTACATTCGCCATGCCGCCGCCTTCGCACATAGTCTGCAGGCCATAGCGCTTGCCGCGCTGGTGCAGGGCGTGGACCAGTGTGGTCATCAACTTGGTGCCGGAGCCGCCGAGCGGATGACCGAGCGCGATGGCGCCGCCATTGACGTTGAGGCGGGCTGGATCGGCGCCGGTGGTCTTGAGCCAGCCGGTCGGCACCGAGGCGAAGGCCTCGTTGACCTCGAACAGGTCGATGTCGTCGATCGTCATGCCGGCCTTCTCCAGCGCGCGCTTGGTGGCGTGCAGCGGAGCATCGAGCATGATGACGGGATCGCCGCCGGTCATGGTCATGTGATGGATGCGCGCCAGCGGTGTGAGTCCGAGCTGCTTGAGGCCGCGCTCGTTCACCACCATGACACCGGAGGCGCCGTCGCAGATCTGGCTGGCGCTCGCCGCCGTCAGCTTGCCGTTCTCGGCAATCAGCTTGACGCCCTTGATGCCGTCGAGCGTGGCGTCGAAGCGGATGCCTTCGTCGATGTGATGGGTGTCCTTGCTGCCGTCGGCGCGGGTGATCTCGAGCGGCACGATCTCCTTCTTGAAGTGGCCGGCTTGCGTCGCTGCGATCGCGCGCTGATGGCTGTTGTAGGAGTATTCGTCGAGATCATTCTTCGACAGGCCGTACTTCTCGGCCATCATCTCCGCGCCGGTGAACTGGCTGAACACGATGTTCGGATATTTGTGCTCGATGCCCGGGCTCTTGTAATTGCCAAAGCCGTTCTTGGCCGGAAGCTGCGAGGACAGGCCCATCGGCACGCGCGTCATCGATTCCACGCCGGCGGCGATCACCACGTCCATCGTGCCGGACATCACGGCTTGCGCGGCGAAGTGCAGCGCCTGCTGCGAGGAGCCGCACTGCCGGTCGATCGAGGTGCCCGGAACGCTCTCCGGCAGCTTCGAGGCCATGATCGCGTTGCGCGCGACGTTGTTGGACTGCTCACCGACCTGCATCACGCAGCCCATGATCACGTCCTCGACCAGGGCGGGATCGATCTTGGTGCGATCGACCAGTTCGTCCAGCACTTTTGCGGCGAGATCGGCCGGATGCCAGCCGGCGAGGCGGCCCCCCTTGCGCCCGCCCGCGGTACGCGCAGCGGCGACGATGTAAGCCTCGGCCATGTCGGTCTCTCCCTGGATTGTTCTCTATCGAGTTGGATTGTCGGCGCGGATTTAATGGGCGTGATATCGTTTAGTCAATCGATCAATTAACTCTTGTGATGAGGCGCTGCTTCGGCTTATCTGCGGCCGCTTCAAGCGGCGAGAACAGGGAACTCCGTGACTACCAGCGTACCGAACAGGCTCCCGAGCGGAAAGAATTCCACGGCAGAGAAATTGCTCGTGGCCGCGAGCGACCTGATGATCGAACGCTCGTCGATCGAGATCTCGCTGTCCGACATCGCCCAGAAGTCGGGCGCCAATGCCGCGCTGGTCAAATATCATTTCGGCAACAAGGACGGCCTCTTGCTGGCGCTGCTCGCGCGCGATGCCGCGACCGAGATGTCCAATCTGGAATATCTGCTGGCGCAACCGATCACATCGACGGCGAAGCTGAAGCTGCATATCGCTGGCATCATCCGCGCCTATTACCGGTTCCCCTACATGAACCGGCTGATTCATTATCTGCTGCATGAGACCAATGCCGGCTCTGCCGACGAAGTCTCAAAATTCTTCGTCGCGCCGCTGCTGGACTTCCACCGGCGCCTGCTCACTGAGGGCGTCAGCCGCGGCGAGTTCCGCGCCACCGATCCGGTGCTGTTCTACACCAGCCTGATCGGCGCCTGCGATCACCTGTTCTTTGGCCGGCACGCGATGTCTCGCGCGATCGGCGTCGGTCCGGTCACCGATGACGTCTGCCGGCAATACATCAAGCACATGGAAACGCTGATCTGCGGTGGCATCCTCACGCAAGCCGAGGAAGCTGCCGCGGCCGGATAATCCGGCCGAGACGTACAAGTCTAGAGAAGAAACGCCCAAGGAAAGGTAGCCTGTCATGGAATTGAAAGACGTAGCCGTTCTCATCACCGGTGGTGGTTCGGGTCTTGGTGAAGCGACCGCGCGCGCCATGGCCGCCAAGGGCGCCAAGATTGGTGTGATCGATCAGAACAAGGACAACGCCGAGAAGGTCGCTGCCGAAGTGAAGGGCGTCGCGCTCCATGCCGACGTCACCAGCGAAGAGCAGATCAAGGCCGCGATCGCGAAGGCGGAAGCCGCGCACGGCGTCGCGCGCGTGCTGATGAACTGCGCCGGCATCGGCGGCTCCCAGCGCATCGTCGGCCGCGACGGCGTCTATCCGCTCGAAAAGTTCGCGCGCATCATCAACGTCAATCTGATCGGCACCTTCAATTGCCTGCGTCTGTTCGCCGAGCGCCTCGTCACGATCGAGCCGGTCGGCGAAGAACGCGGCGTCATCATCAACACGGCTTCGGTGGCCGCCTATGAAGGCCAGATCGGCCAGATCGCCTATTCGGCTTCGAAGGGCGGTGTCGTCGGCCTGACGCTGCCGGCCGCGCGCGACTTCGCCAGCCAGAAGATCCGCGTCAACACCATCGCGCCCGGCCTGTTCTTCACGCCGTTGCTGATGGGCCTGAACGAGGAGGCCCGCAAGAGCCTCGGCGCCCAGGTGCCGCATCCCTCGCGCCTCGGCGATGCCAAGGAATACGGCTCGCTCGCGGTGCACATCGTCGAGAATGCGATGCTCAACGGCGAGACCATCCGTCTCGACGGCGCCATCCGCATGGCGCCGCGGTAGTAGATGCGCTCTTCCTTCTCCCCTTGTGGGAGAAGGTGGCATAGGCGGCCTTTGGCCGCCGTCCTTAAAAGGACGCCGATGCTTCGCATCGGCTATGGCGCCGGATGAGGGGTCTCTATCCGCGGAGACAGACCCCTCACCCAAGCGAGTTCTTGGTCAGCGACGTACATGCCCTCTCCCACAAGGGGAGAGGGCGCAATAACCGCCACTCGAAGAGCGGATGCAGGAGCGCCCCATGTCCCAACCGCTGCTGATCGAGCACAACGACGGCGTCGACACGGTGACGCTCAATCGTCCTGAAAGCCTCAACGCGCTCGATCCTGCGCTGATCGATGCGCTCAACGTTTACTTCCAGGGCCTTCAGCGCAACCGCGACACGCGCGTCGTTGTGCTCAAGGGCGCCGGCAAGAATTTTTGCGCCGGCCTCGACCTCAAGGCGGCGATGGCCCGCCGCGCCGGGCAGCAGGAGCCGCCCGGCGTCACCGAGTCGCTCGACTCGCAGCGCCGCATCGCCGACATCGTGATGCTGATGCGGCGTTGTCCGCAGCCGATCATCGCTCTGGTGCAGGGCGCGGCGGCCGGCGGCGGGTTCGCGCTGGCGCTTGCCTCCGACATCCGCATCGCGACGAAGTCGGCGCGCATGAACTGTGCCTTCATCAAGCTCGGCCTTGGCGGCTGCGATATCGGCACCAGCTACTTTCTGCCGCGGCTCGTCGGCGTCTCAGTCGCATCCGAGTTGATCCTGACCGGACGCTTCATCGGCGCCGAGCGTGCGCTCGCGGTCGGGCTCGTCTCGGAAGTCGTCGACGAAGACAAGCTCGACGAAGCCGCTGAACCTTACGTCGATGCGATGATGACGGCCTCACCCGTGGGGCTGCGCCTGTCAAAAGAATGTCTCAACATGAGCGTCGATGCGGGATCGCTGGAAACCGTTATCGCGATAGAGGACCGCAACCAGGTCCTGTGCAGTCGCTCCGAGGAATTTTCGGAAGGCATCAGGGCCTTCCTTGAGAAGCGAAAGCCTGTCTATATCAGGCGCTGAAACGAGAACGATCCGCAAAGGACGATAATTTCGGGAGACGCAAAATGAGTGGAAGTGCGGCGGCCGTAATGACGAAGCCCGCCTTTCGCAAGGTCGAGTGGCTCGCGCGCGACATCGACGTCGAGCGCCGCGACGACGGCACGGTGGTGCTGAAGTCGCGCATTCCGCTGCAAGCCTACGAGACGCATCTTCCGGCCTCGCTGGCGAAATGGGCCAGGCAAGCGCCTGAGCGCATCTGGCTCGCGCAGCGCGGCGGAGCGAACCGCGAATGGCGCAAGGTCTCCTATGGCGAAGCCAAGCATACCGTGGATGCGCTGACGCAGACGTTGCTCAATCTCAAGCTCGACGGACGCCCGGTCACGATTCTCTCCGGCAATTCGATCGAGCACGCGCTGATGACGCAGGCCGCGATGCAGGCGCGCTCGCCGGCGGCTCCGGTGTCGCCGGCCTACTCCTTGATGAGCCATGATCACGTCAAGCTGAAATATCTGTTCGACCTGATCAAGCCGGCCGTGGTGATGGTTCAGGATGGCCCGACCTTCGAGAAGGCGCTGAACGCACTCGATCTCACCGGCGTCACCGTCGTTCACGTCGTGCGTCCCTGCGACGGCATCACGAGCGTCAGCTTTGCCGAGCTCGCGGCAACGTCCGTGACCGCCGATGTCGAAGCGTCGATCGCGAAGATCACGCCGCAGACCGTCGGCAAGCTGTTGTTCACCTCCGGTTCGACCGGCATGCCCAAGGCGGTCATCAACACGCAGGAGATGATGTGCGCCAATGCGGCGATGATGATGCAGGTGCGGCCGCGCGATCCCGGCGGTCCGATCTCGACCATGCTGGACTGGATGCCATGGAACCACACCATGGGCGGCAATGCGGCGTTTCACCCGGTGCTGGTCGACGGTGGCACGCTCTATATCGATGACGGCCGGCCGATGCCGGGCCAGTTCGAGGAGACGCTGCGGAATCTGCGCGAGATCTCGCCGACCTATTACGCCAACGTGCCGGCCGGCTATGCCGCGCTCGCGGCCGCCATGGAGAAGGACGATGCGCTGTGCCGCTCGTTCTTCAAGAACCTGTCGATCATGGCCTATGGCGGCGCGCGGCTGCCCGACGATCTCTATGAGCGCATGCAGGCGCTCGCGGTGAAGACGACCGGCGAGCGCATCGTGTTCTACACTGGCTGGGGCTCGACCGAGACGGCGCCGACCTCGACCGGCACCTATTGGGACACCGAGCGCGTCGGCCTGATCGGCCTGCCGTTCCCCGGCGTCGAATTGAAGATGGTGCCGTGCGGCCCGAAATACGAATTGCGCCTGCGCGGCGTCAACGTCACGCCCGGCTATTTTGGCCAGCCTGATCTCACCAAAAAGATGTTCGACGAGGAAGGCTTTTACTGTATCGGCGATGCCGGCATCTTCGTCGACGATGCCGATCCGGTGAAGGGCATCATCTTCGCCGGCCGCGTCGTAGAGGACTTCAAGCTCACCACCGGCACCTTCGTCCATGTCGGATCGCTCCGCACTGACGCGATCGCCGCGGCGACGCCCGTTGTGCATGACGCGCTGGTTGCCGGGCAGGATCAATGCTCGATCGGTCTGCTGGCATGGCCGAACCTGCACGCCTGTCGCCAGCTCGTCGGCAATCCCGATTTGAGCTTCGAGGATGCTGTAAAACATCCCGAGGTGATCGCCTGCTTCAGACGTGGCCTCGAAGCACACAACACGGAATGTGGCGGCGCCAGCAGCCGCGCTATCGCGCGCGCAATGCTGATGGCCGAGCCGCCCTCCATCGACGGCAATGAGCTCACCGACAAGGGCTACATCAACCAGCGTGCCGGCCTGGAACGCCGCGCGGCGCTGGTGGAGCGGCTCTATGCGGATAAGCCTGATCAGGATGTGATCGTGCTGCGATGAATGCGCAACTCTCTCAACTCGTCATTCCGGGATGGCCCGAAGGGCCGGGCCCGGAATCCATAACCCCGGCTGGTGGATATGGATTCCGGGCTCGCGCTCCGCGCGCCCCGGAATGACGGCGCAAATAAATGACAACGAATAAATAAGGGTAGCCCGCCATGAACTTCGATTTCTCCGACGACCAGAAACAGCTCCGCGACCAGGCGCGCAAATTCCTCACCGAAGAATGCTCGCCGAAGGCGGTGCGCGTCGTGCTCGACGGCAAGGCGCCCTACGACAAGGACCTCTGGAAAGGCCTCGCCGAGATGGGCTTTCTCGGCGTCGCGATCCCCGAGGAGTTTGGCGGCGCTGGCGCGGGCCATCTCGAGCTTTGCGTGATCGCCGAGGAAATGGGCCGTGCCAACGCGCCGGTGCCGTTCTCCTCGACCGTGTACCTCGCCGCTGAAGCGCTGTTGATCGCCGGCAGCGACGCGCAGAAGAAGAAATGGTTGCCGGCCATCGCTTCGGGGGACGCGATCGGCACGCTGGCGCTGTTCGAGGGCAAGGGCAATCCGTCGCCGAAGAACGTCAAGCTCACCTCTGCGAATGGCGTGCTCAACGGCGTCAAGAAGCCGGTCGCTGATGGTGCGATCGCCGATTTCGCCGTGGTTGCCGCACGCGCGGGATCGAGCGGTCGCGACGGCGACATCTCGCTGTTCCTCGTCGACCTCAAGGCCGGTGGCGTCGAGGTGAAAAGCCTCACCAATCTCGATCCGACCCGCGGGCAGGCCGAGATCACCTTCAAAGACTGCAAGGCCGAGCCGCTGGGAGCTGCCGGCGAAGGCTGGAGCATTTTGACCCAAGTGCTCGACCGCGCCGCGGTGCTGTGCGCCTTCGAGCAGGTCGGTGGCTCCGACCGCGCGCTGGAGATGGGCCGCGACTACGCGCTCGACCGCATCGCCTTTGGCCGCCAGATCGGCTCGTTCCAGGCGGTCAAGCATATGCTCGCGGACATGTATGTGTCTGCGACGCTGGCGCGCTCCAACAGCTATTACGGCGCCTGGGCGCTCTCGACCAACGCGGCTGAGCTGCCGGAAGCCGCAGCCGCCGCGCGCATCAGCGCGACGCAGGCGTTCCAGCATTGCGCCAAGAACAACATCCAGGTTCACGGCGGCATGGGCTTCACCTGGGAGTTCGACTGTCACATGTACTACCGCCGCGCCAACGCCATGGCGCTCGGGCTCGGCAGCCTGTCCTATTGGGAAGACCAGTTGATCGACCGCATGCGCAAGAAGAACGCGGCGTAACGACAGGTGATTTGTAGGATGGGTAGAGCGTAGCGAAACCCATCATGACGCGGGTGGTCTGACAGATGGGTTTCGCTTCGCTCTACCCATCCTACGACGCCGGCGAAGGATGAGAGACCATGAATTTCGACGACACCCCGCAGGAAGCCGAATTCCGCGCCACCGCCCGCGCCTGGATCGGCGCGAACGCGCCCAGGCAGTACGAGGAAGAGCTGCGCAAATCCTCGCTCGGCCGCACCCAGCTCAAGAACGCCAATATTCTCGAGGTCGCCAAGGCCTGGCAGAAGAAGAAGGCCGATGCCGGCTGGGCCTGCCTGCACTGGCCGAAGGAGTATGGCGGGCGCGGCTCGTCGCCGATCGAGCGCGTGATCTGGCAACAGGAAGAGGGGCCGTTCGGCCAGCTGTCCCGCATGTTCATCATCGGCCATGGCATGTGCGGGCCGACCATGATGGCGTTCGCGCGCGAGGAGCATAAGCGCACCTATCTGCCGCCGCTCGCCTCCGGCGAAAAGGTCTGGTGCCAGCTGTTCTCCGAGCCTGCCGGCGGCTCCGACGTCGCGGGCCTGCGCACGCGCGCGGAAAAGGACGGCGACGACTGGGTGATCAACGGCCAGAAGATCTGGACCTCGGGGGCGCATTATTCCGACTACGGCATCCTGCTCACGCGCACCGACCCGACCGTGCCCAAGCACAAGGGTCTCACCATGTTCTTCCTGGACATGAAGAGCCCGGGCGTCGAGGTGCGGCCGATCAAGCAGGCGAGCGGCGCATCCGACTTCAACGAGGTCTATTTCACAAACGTCCGCATTCCCGATCATCAGCGTCTCGGCGAGGTCGGTGACGGCTGGAACGTCTCGCTGACCACGCTGATGAACGAGCGCAGCGCGATCGGCGCGGCCGTCTCGACCGGTTTCCCGGAGCTGTTCGAATATTGCTCCAGCCTGATGCTCGACGATGGCCCGGCGATCGAGGACCGCGCAGTGCGCTCGAAGCTTGCGAACTGGGCGGCGAAGGCGAGCGGGCTGAAGTACACCAGCATGCGCGCGATCTCGGCGCTGTCGAAGGGCGAGCGGCCGGGGCCGGAGAACTCGATCGGCAAGCTGGTCGCAGGCTCGATGATCCAGGACGTCGCGACCTACGCGCTGGACCTGCAGGGTGCGAGCGGCGTGATCAGCGGCGAGGATGCTGAACTCGTCGGCCGTTTCCAGGCGATGCTCTTGCGCGCGCCGGGCACGCGCGTCGAAGGCGGCACCGACGAGATCATGCGCAACATCATCGCCGAGCGGGTGCTGGGCCTGCCCGGCGATATCCGTGTCGACAAGGACGTGCCGTTCAACAAGATCCCGACGAAGGGAAGAGGTTAGAATCGTAGGGTGGGCAAAGGCGCGTAGCGCCGTGCCCACCAATTCTGTCGAGAACGAGGGAAGGTGGTGGGCACGCTTCGCTTTGCCCACCCTACGCACCGAGCAAGAATTGAGAGGTTCGCCATGAATTTCGACGACACCCCGCAGGAAGCCGCTTTCCGCGAGACCGCGCGCAAATGGGTCGAGGCCAATGCGCCCAAGGAATTGCATACCGAGCTGTCAAATTCCTCGCTCGGCCGCATCCGGCTGGCCAATCATGACATCGTCGATGTCGGCAAGGCCTGGCAGAAGAAGAAGTTCGAGGGCAATTGGGCCTGCCTGCACTGGCCAAAGGAATATGGCGGCCGCGACGCCACGCCGATCGAGAAGGTGATCTGGCAGCAGGAGGAGGGCGTCTACGGCAAGCTGACGCAACCGTTCCAGATCGGCGAGGGCATGTGCGGCCCGACCGTGATGGCTTTCGGCAGCGAGGACGCCAAGCGCCGCCATCTGCCGAAGCTCGCCTCCGGCGAGGAGATCTGGTGCCAGCTGTTCTCCGAGCCGTCCGCCGGCTCCGACGTCGCGGGGCTGCGCACCCGCGCGGAGAAGAAGGGCGACAATTGGGTCGTCAACGGCCAGAAGATCTGGACCTCGGGCGCGCATTATTCCGACTTCGGTCTGTTGATCGCGCGGACCGATCCGAATGTGCCCAAGCACAAGGGCCTCACCATGTTCTTCCTGGACATGAAGAGCCCGGGCGTCGAGGTCCGCCCGATCAAGCAGGCCAACGGCATGCAGGAGTTCAACGAGGTCTATTTCACCGATGTGGTGATCCCCGACAGCCAGCGCCTCGGCGCCGTCGGCGAGGGCTGGAGCGTGTCGCTGACGACGCTGATGAACGAGCGGATGTCGATCGGCTCGCGGCTTGCGACCGGCGTCCCTGAAATGTTCGAGTTCTGCTCCAATCTGATGCTGGAGGACGGGCTCGCCATCGACGATCCCGCCGTGCGCTCGAAACTCGCGAGCTGGGCGGTGAAGTCGAGCGGGCTGAAATACACCAGCTACCGCGCGATCTCGGCGCTCTCGAAGGGCGATCGCCCGGGGCCGGAGAATTCGATCGGCAAGCTCGTCTCGGGCATGATGCTCCAGGACATCGCGACCTACGCCATGGATCTTCAGGGCGCGGCTGGTGTTCTCACCGGCGCCGACGAGGAGACGGTGCAGGGCCAGTTCCAGCAGATGCTGCTGTCCTCACCCTCGATGCGCATCGCCGGCGGCACCGACGAGATCTTGCGCAACATCATTGCCGAGCGCGTGCTGGGATTGCCGGGCGACATTCGCGTCGACAAGGACGTGCCGTATAACAAGATCCCGACCAAGGGTCGGTGATCCAGCCTCTCGCTGTATCGCGTAGGGTGGGCAAAGCGAAGCGTGCCCACCATATGCAGATGCGCCGGGGCAAGTCTGTCGGTGGGCACGGCGCTATCGCGCCTTTGCCCACCCTACGAGGAGCGCGAGCTAATTCATGGATGCAAAAGTGAGCCAGACCCAAGACCGCATCGGCGTGCTCGAAGAGCTCCTCAACGAGCGCTACTCCGTCCGCGCCTTCTTGGCCAAGGAGGTCGACCGCGCGACCATCGAGCATGTGCTCGCCACCGCGCAGCGCACCGCGTCCTGGTGCAACAGCCAGCCCTGGCAGGTCATCATCGCCAGTGGCGCGGCCAAGGAGCGCTTCCGCCAGGCGATCTACCAGGAAGCATCAGGCGGATTGGGTGACGATTACGACTTCACGCCACCTCGCGAATATGCGGGCGTCTATCTCGAACGCCGCCGCGAGAGCGGCTTTCAGCTCTACAACACGCTCGGCATCGCCCGCGGCGACAAGATGGCTTATGCAAAACAGGCGCTGGAGAATTACAATTTCTTCGGCGCGCCCCATGTCGCGATCATCCACACCAACGAGCCGCTCGGCATCTACGGTGCGATCGATTGCGGCGCCTATGTCTCGAATTTCATGCTGGCCGCGCAGGCGCTCGGGCTCGGCACCATTCCGCAGGCGGCACTGGCGCGCCACTCCGGCCTGATCCGCCGCCACTTCAATCTGCCCGACGACCGCCGCGTCGTCTGCGGCATCTCGTTCGGCTATGCCGACGACGCCGACAAGGTCAACAGCTACCGCACCTCGCGCGCGAGCGTCGCCGACACCGCCACGTTCGCGGACGAATGATCCCGTCTCACGCGCGCCGTCCGGTTTTCACGCACGCGCAAAGGCGGCCGCAGAAACGGCCGCCTTCACATTCGTCTCGGTCCGGTTGACGCGGCCGTTATCCGCCGCTGCCGCCGATCACGGCGCGCACGGTCTCGTCGGGCCCGAAGTCCTCGGCGCCATCGACATAAAGCAGCGCAGCGAGCTTTGAGCGCGCGCGATTGACGCGGCTCTTGATCGTGCCGACTGCACAGCCGCAGATCGAAGCTGCGTCCTCATAGGAGAAGCCGGAGGCGCCGACGAGGATCAAGGCCTCGCGCTGGTCCTGCGGAAGCTTTTCGAGCGCGCCGCGGAACTCCTCGAACTCGAGATGCGCGTTCTGCGACGGCTGCGTCTTCAGCGTCTTGGCATAGTTGCCCTCGGCATCCTCCACCTCCCGCCGCCGCTTGCGATAGTCGGAGCGGAACAGGTTGCGAAGGATCGTGAACAGCCACGCCGGCAGGTTTGAGCCGGGCTGGAACGAGTCGATGTTGGCGAGCGCACGCAGAAGCGTTTCCTGCACCAGATCGTCGGCGCGGTCGGCATTGCCGCTCAGCGAGATCGCGAACGCGCGCAGACTTGGCACGGCCGCGAGGATGTCGTCACGAAGGGAGTCCGTGAGAGGCATTAATCCCTCCCATTGTTGTCGTTGGAGCCCCTGTCAGGTTCCACTTGGGGTGCGCCTCCGGGCGCATCAAGCTTCTTGATCAGTTCCGCGAACCGGTCCGGAACCCCCTGCCGCACCACGTCGTCGTACATGGCGCGCAGCTGGTGGCCGATCCGGGACTGAATCTCCGGAGTGAGGCCTCCCTTGCCGGGGGTCGTGCTTTTGCTGGCTTGAGACTTGAGATCTTTCATGACCTGTTCCACGTTTCCCCGAGTTAAGTAACTGTAAAATCGAGAAGTTCTCTCAACCGGGAGCCGTTCCCTGAATAGGCACAATTCCAGGTTCGACAAAAAGTTCCCAGATAAGCGGAACTTTTCTTGGCGTGAGGCGTAGACAGCCCAGCAGGGGAACCCGGGCCTCCCCGCTTGTTGCCTGGTTCGTCAAGGTTGGCCCGAAGATGAATGGAGTGGGGATGTCCCGTTCGCAGCTTGTTGCTGAACACTTGCCGTTGTTGCGCCGGTACGCGCGCGCCCTGACGGGCAGCCAGGCCTCCGGTGACGCCTATGTCGCAGCCATGTTGGAAGCGATGCTCGGAGATCCGTCCGTGCTCGACGAGAGCCATGGTCCGCGCGCCGGCCTGTTCCGGCTGTTCACCCAGATATGGAATTCGGTCTCCGTCAACGACGATGCCGAGGTGACGACCTTGCCGATGCCGCCGGAGCGGCGGCTGTCGAACATCACGCCGCTGCCGCGGCAGGCGTTCCTGCTGCTCTCGCTCGAGGGATTCTCGGAAGAGGAAGTCGGCTACATCCTCGGCACCGACGTCGCCGAGACGCGGCGGCTTGCCGATGCCGCGGGACGCGAGATGGCGGCCGAGATCGCGACCGACGTGCTGATCATCGAGGACGAGACCTTCATCGCCATGGACCTCGAGAGTCTGGTGAAGAATCTCGGTCACAATGTCGTTGGTGTCGCGCGCACCCATGCCGATGCGGTGGCGCTGGCCAAGAACAAGCGGCCGGGCCTGATTCTCGCCGACATCCAGCTTGCCGACGGCTCGTCGGGCCTGGACGCCGTCAACGAGCTGCTCCGCACCTTCGAGGTGCCGGTGGTGTTCATCACCGCCTATCCGGAGCGCTTCCTGACCGGCGAGCGCCCCGAGCCGGCGTTCCTGATCTCAAAACCGTTCCAGCCCGCGATGGTGTCGGCGGTGGCGAGCCAGGCGCTGTTCTTCCAGCGGAACTCGCGCAACCGCGCGCCCAAGGCGCCGGCGGCGTAAGCAAGCCTCTATCGGACTAAGGAAACGGCGCGTCGCAAGGCGCGCCGTTTTTGCATGTGGCAGAGAGTTGTTCTGTTCTGCTTCAGCAGCCGCGGCAGATGCTGCGAAGCATGGAATTCAGCTTGGTATCGTGGCCCAGGGGACTTCGCATTCAGCCTGGCCTGGTCCTCGATCCAGGATTTGAGCAATTTTTCTCGTTCCGGCGACGGCCCTGGGTTTAGCCGCGTTCCGTCGAAGCTCATGAGGACGGTCACTCTCTGCAGGTCGTCCTTCGCCTCAGCGGGCGGTTTCGGGAATGGCACGGATCGCTCGACCATGGCGAGCGTTGCGGCATCTAGCGGCGCGAAGCCTGTGCTTTCTACCAGCACGTTCGAGATCAATTTGCCTGAACGATCGACCACGAACGTGACGCCGGTATCGCCCCTCTGACCGATCGCCTCCGGAGGAAATGCCCTGTGGCGCCAGACGTGTTGGGTGACCGTCTTGCGCCAGGCGGCCATGGGATCGGCCTCCGTGGAGGCGGGATCCGTGGAGGCGGGATCCGGCCTGCTCAGCACGACCCCTAAGGGCGGCACCTGAAATTGACGGCCGCTGAAGACAATCTGCACCGTGAAAGGGAACGAGTCCTCCTTGAGCTCCGAAGGTGGCGCCGGAAACGGTTCGGCGCGGGCGATGATCGCCAGCGCAGCATCGTCGAGCGACCGCGAGCCGGCGCTTTCAGCCAACGCCCGCGAGATCAACGTGCCCGACCGGTCGATGACGAAAGTGACTCTGGCCTTGCCGGTTTGCCCCCGTGCTCCAACTGGAAAGAACCTGTTGCTTGCAATATGTGCCGACAGCCCCGCCTTCCAGGCTTTGACGGTCTCGCTCTGCGGTTCAGTCTGCGCATGTGCGGGGAACGCCGCCAACAATCCGAGAAGCGCGGCCAACAAGGGGAATTTCATCTGCATCGGTGCGGATACTAATCGCGGTCAGGTTGATTGCAAGGCTCCCTACCCGTATCGCGCTCGCGCGGCTGTGGGCAATTCGAAGGGCTGGGAAGCCCGCTTGACGGCGGCCAAATTGCCTCGTTCATACGTCGGGTCGATGACATCAGTCGCGACCTCGAGCCGCCAGGGGATTTTTCATCATGGACCAGCAACTCCTCGACCGCCTCGCCATCCGCGACCTCGTCGAGAACTGGGCGGTGTGGCGCGACGCCGGTGACTGGGAGCGTTTTGCTACGGTCTGGCATGACGAGGGCTGGATGTCCGCCACCTGGTTTCAGGGACCGGCGCGGGATTTCATGCGGGTCAGTCAGGAGGGGTTTGCCAAGGGCGTGCGCATCCTGCATTTCCTCGGCGGCACCAGCATCGATCTCGCAGGCGAGCGCGCCATCGCGCAGACCAAGATGACGATCTCGCAGCGTGCCCCGGTGCATGACGTGCTCTGCGACGTCGTCTGCACCGGGCGCTTCTACGATTTCCTGGAGAAGCGGCATGACCAATCCGGTATTGGCAAATGGGGCATCGTCCGCCGCCAGCCGATCTACGAGAAGGACCGGATCGATCCGGTCGATCCCGCCGCAACGCTTCAACTCGACCAAAAAGCGCTCGCCGCACTGCCCGAAGGCTACCGCCACCTCGCCTACATGCAGGAGCTGATCGGCTACAAGGTCAAGCGCGACATGCCGGGCCTGATCGGCACTGAAGTCGAGAAGCTCTATGGCGAGGGGCGGAATTGGCTGGCGGGGAAGTCGAAGTGAACCGCAGACAAAAGTAAGGCGCGACTGGCATCACCACAGTCGCAATGAATGTCCGCCGTTGTTCGCAATCGTCCGCGGAACGTTTCTAACTGCTTGTCTTCTCAGCTATAATTCGCCCGTCGAATGTTCGCTGAGCCCCGCCAGTGTTCGCCTCATTTCACGGCGAACCGCGCTCAAAGGTGGGGCGGATGGTGGGGCGGAAATGGCCAAGAGGCAATTGCACAAACTCTCCTCGCGTGCGGCGGAGACCATCACTACGCCAGGGCGTCATAGTGATGGTGGCGGGCTCTACCTTGCGATTGAAACTGGAACCCACGGCCGGAGGCAGTGGGTTTTTCTGTATCGTGCGCCGGGCACCGGCAAGCGCAGAGAGATCGGGCTGGGTGCAGCCAAGGGGCCGAGCAGGGATGGATTGTCGCTCGCCCAGGCCCGCCTCAAGGCCGCTGAAGCGCGCAAGGCATTGGCCGAGGGTAAGGACCCGATTGTCGAACGCCGGGCTAAGACAGCGGATGACACGACGTTCGGGGAGTTCGCCGACGCGCTGCTTCATTCGATCAAGTCCGGCTTCAAGGGCAAGAACACTCACGCGGACTGGAAGCGCGACCTTGAAGTGCGCTGCAAGCCCATTCGCGGCAAGCGGATTTCCGAGATTGCGACCCCCGACGTGCTGGCGATCATCTCGCCGATGTGGCTGACGAAAAATCGGACAGCCCGAGAGACAAGGAGCCGGATCGAGCGCGTGTTGTCGGCGGCGAAAGCGAAGGGCCTTCGCTCCGGCGAAAATCCCGCAATGTGGCGCGGCAACCTGAAAGAACTCCTGCCGAAGGCAAAGAAGACCAAGCGGCACCATGCCGCTGCGCCGTACAAGAGCATGCCGGGGATCGTGCGGGCCTTGCAGGAGAGGCATCAGTCCGCCAACACTCCGGTGAACTACGCCGCCGAGTTCATTATTCTGACAGCAGTTCGGACCGGCGAGGCCAGGTTCATGCGAGTTCGCGAGATCGATCTTATCGAGAAGTTGTGGACGATCCCGGCGGAGCGCATGAAGACGGAAGATGATCCTGAGGGCACGGATTTCGAGGTGCCGCTTTGCGACCGCGCGGTTGCAATCCTCAGGACGGTGATCCCCGACGATGCTTCGCCCGACGCCTACGTGTTTGCCGGGCAGTGGTCGAAAGATCACATGAAGCCCCTCGGGCACAACGCCGTGCTCCACGCCCTCAAGGCGGTCTACCCGGCGATCACGACCCACGGATGCCGGTCGAGCTTTCGCGATTGGGCGGGTGATGAGACGCGGTTCGCGCGCGATATCGCCGAAATGGCTCTAGCGCACAAAGTGGGCGATGACACGGAGTTGGCCTACCGGCGCGGGAATGCGTTGAAAAAGCGCACGCAGTTGATGGAAGCTTGGGGAAGGTACGTAGCAAATGCCTCCAACGTTATCGCGCTTCCTAGCAGCGCATCGAGGCGTTGAGATCAGCTTGCGGTGGCTGGAAGACTAGGCGGTGTGATCGGTCTGCCCGGTTGGATGACACTGCGCGCCAGCGGGATTGCTCCCGTGTCGAGCGCGAGCGGTGACAGCTTCGCGGGGCAGCGCGACCGAGAGCTGGCAATGTCCGGTTCCTCGCGCGCCGCAGAACGTGCTGCCATCGAGCGACATTTGGCTGGCGGCCGGCTGGGAGTCAAGGAGATCATCGTTTCTCGGCAAGTTCGACAACCATCTGATTTTGCTATCTAACCGATCTAACTGCGACCGCCGGAGGTGGATCGAGGGGGATGCAAGTGTACCGCACAATTGCGCATTGCGAGGTGTGTTCGTCCTCCGTTACAACGCGACAGAGGGGGAACTATGCCAACCGATTTGAGAGAATTTACGCGGACCCTGTTCGCGGCCGCAAACCAGCTCTGGACAAACACCAGCCTGAGGCCCGACCAGTACGCCCAGCCAGTCTTGGCGCTGATCGCACTGCGGCAGATGGAGGCCAAGTTCGAGGGGGTCCACGCCGAGTTGGCGCCGAACTACAAGGGGCGCCTGAAGCCAGCCCCGGCGGACTACCAGGCCAAAGGCGCGATCTTTTTGCCGGAGACCGCGCGGTTCTCTCGACTGCTGGCGCTGCCGGGCACCGCCAACCTTGGCGCCGAGCTAAACGGTGCCATGAAGGGGATCGCTGACGCGAACCCCGACCTCGCTGGCGTTCTGCCACAGGGTTACGCGGGGTTGCCGAATGATGTCCTGCAGGAGCTGCTGCGGCTGCTCGCGCCACTGAAGATCGAGGCGACGCCTACGGGTTGATCTTTGAATATTTCATGGGGCAGTTCGCCGCGAACTACATGACTAAGGGGGGCGAGTTCTTCACGCCGTCCTCAATCGTCAAGCTCATTGTCGAGGTCATCGAGCCCTACTACGGCAAGATCCTTGATCCGGCGTGCGGCTCAGGCGGCATGTTCGTTCACTCCGCCGAGTTCGTTCGCCGTCACCACAAGTCGCCGTCAAAGGAGATCAGCATCTACGGCATCGAGAAGATGTCTGACACGCTGAAGCTCTGCCGCATGAACCTCGCAGTGCATGGGCTCTCAGGCGACATTCGCGAGGCGAACAGTTACTACGACGACCCGCACAAGCTGCTCGGCCGGTTCGATTTCGTGATGGCCAATCCGCCATTCAACCAGTCGGAAGTGGACCGGACCAAACTCGTTTCGGAAAGCGGCAAGATCGATGCGCGCTATCCGCTCGGCCTCCCGACCGCTAACAATGCCAACTATCTCTGGATCAACCTTTTCTACTCGGCGCTGAACCCGACCGGGCGCGCCGGCTTCGTTATGGCGAACAGCGCATCGGATGCGGGCGGCACTGAGCGCGAGTTGCGCGGGAAGCTGATCGAGACTGGCGCGGTGGACTGCATCGTTTCGGTCGGCCCCAACATGTTTATCACCGTCACCCTGCCGGTCACCTTGTGGTTCCTTGACAAGGGCAAGTCTAAAAGTGCGCGCGACGACAAGGTGCTTTTCATCGATGCTCGGCATTTGTTTCGGCAGGTGACACGAGCGCACCGCACATTTGATCCCGAACACATCGAGTTTCTGGGCAACATCGTGCGGATGTGGCGCGGCGAAGAGATCGAAACAGAGGCCGGGAGCAAGGAGCGCATGAAAGAGGCGTTTCCAAAGAACCGCTACCGAGATGTTCCGGGTCTCTGCAAGATCGCGTCGCGCGACGAAATCAAGGCGCAGGACTGGAGCCTCAACCCCGGCCGGTATGTCGGGGTCGCGCCGGGACAGGCGCACGACGATGAAGAGTTCAAGACGAAGATGGGGGCGTTGCAGGAAGAACTGGAGGGCCTGAGCATCGAAGCGGCGCAGCTACAAGACCGAATCGCAGAAAATATAGCAGAGCTACTGCAGTCATGACCATTTGGAAGTCTACTACTCTCGGACATGTCGTGGAGTTGCAGCGAGGCTTTGACCTCCCTGAGTACAAGCGACGACCAGGAAAAGTACCGGTGATTGGCTCGGCGGGCCCAACGGGCTGGCACGACACTGCGGTCGTCGAAGGCCCTGGAATTGTAATCGGCCGAGCTGGCGCTTCCGCTGGCGAAGTGACCTACGTGCGCGAACCCTTCTGGCCTCACAACACTACGCTCTTCGTTAAGAATTTTAGAGGAAACGATCCCAAGTTTCTTTACTTTTTTTGCAGACGATGCCATTCCGCGACCTTACTCGGGAGCGGCGCAACCGATGTTGAACAGGAATTACGCCTACACACTTCCGGTGCGGCTTCCGCCACTTCCGATGCAGACTCGCATCGCCTCCATCCTCGGAGCCTATGACGACCTGATAGAGGTCAACCGGCGGCGGATAGCGCTACTGAAGGAGATGGTACGGCGGCTGTTCGAGGAGTGGTTTGTTCGCTTTCGCTTTCCGGGTCACGAAGGATGCGCAATGGTCAAGGAAGCGAATGGCCGGCAACCAAAAGGGTGGACAACTCAAATGATCGAAGATGTTTTCGAGATCATTGGTGGTGGCACTCCCAGCAAGGCTGAACCGCGATATTGGGATGGCGGGACAATCAATTGGTACACACCGAGCGACCTTACAGGTTCTGATACCACTTTTATGGACGCCTCGTCGCTAAGGATCACCGAGGAAGGCCTCCGGCGCAGTTCTGCGCAATTGTTTCCCGCGTTCTCTGTGATGATGACCAGTCGGGCTACTATAGGTGTTGTTTCCGTTAACGCTACCGAGGCATCAACCAACCAAGGCTTCATCACGTGCATTCCGAATGAACGCGTCCCGCTCTGCTTTTTACTTCATTGGGTTCGCGCAAACGTTCCCTTGTTTATTGCCCACGCGGGCGGCGCGACTTTCAAGGAAATTACAAAGGGGACCTTCCGCCGACTTCCAATTACGCTTCCGCCAAAGGAACTCGTCGGACGATTTGAGAGCCTGACAAATCCGAGCGCCAAGATGATCCATACATTGGAGCGCACACAACGCTGTTTGATGGCCTCCCGCGATCTGCTGCTGCCGCGCCTCATGTCCGGCGAGTTGTCGGTCACAACTGCCGAGCGCGAACTGGAGGTCGTCGCATAGTGCCACCAATAGCTCCCCATCAGTCGCTCACGGGCGCTATCACCAGCGAGTACGGACTGGTTGAGACGCCGGGCGTCGATTTGCTGGCGGAGATGGGCTGGGCCTGTGTCAATCTGATGGAGGAGATGCCCGGACCCAATAGCTCAACGGGAAGGCAATCTTTCCGTGAGTTACTGCTGCCGGCACGTCTGCGGGCCGCCCTACGCAAGCTGAACCCGGAGTTGTCCGATGAGGCGCTGTTGCAGGCTGAGCTCGTTGTCTCGGCCGACCGCTCCGCCATGCTGCCCGTGCCGGCGAACCGCGAGGTTTACGGGTTGCTGCGCGATGGCATCGCGGTGCAGGTGCGCCGACCCGACGGGCTGCTTAAGGACGAGCGGGTCGCTATCATCGATTGGACCAATCCTGTTGCCAATGATTTTTTCTTTGCCGCACAGGTCTGGATCGAAAGCAATCTCTACTCGCGCCGTCCGGACGGCATCGGTTACGTCAATGGCATTCCCCTGCTTCTGATTGAGTGGAAGGACATTACCAAGCCCGTTCAGGAAGCCTACGACGCCAATCTCCGAGACTATCGCGACACCATTCCGAGACTGTTCGACTTTAACGGCTTTACCATCCTGTCGAACGGGCTGGAAGCGCTTATGGGGGCAAGTCACGCGCCGTTTGAGGCATTCGCGCCGTGGAAGCGCCTTGAGGAAGAAGGCCCCGAGAGCGTGGCGCTGGAGACGATGTTGCGGGCCACCTGCGAGCCGTCACGCTTCCTCGATCTGGTGGAGAGCTTCCTGCTATATGAGGACACGCGCGGCGGGTTGCGCAAGGTTGTCGGCAAGTATCACCAGGTTCTGGGTGTCAATCGCGCCATCGAGGCCGTCAAGGAAATCGGTCAAAATCGAGGCCGGCTCGGCGTCTTCTGGCACACGCAGGGCAGCGGCAAGAGCCTGTCGATGGTGATGTTTGCAGAGAAGGTGCTGAGGCGCCTGGGCGGCAACTGGACCTTCGTGATCATCACAGACCGGCAGGAGCTGGACGACCAGATTGCCACGACTTTTGCCTCCACCGGGGCGCTCACGAAGCTCGTCAAGGATTGTCAGGCACAGAGCCGCGTCCATCTGCGCCAGCTTCTGTCGGGTCAGGAGCGTTACATCTTCACGCTGATCCACAAGTTCTCCACCGAACGCGGCGAGGCGATGCCGATGTTGTCCGACCGGGACGACATCATTGTCATCACGGACGAGGCGCATCGCAGCCAGTATGACCAGCTCGCTGCCAACATGCGCCGCGCGCTCCCGAACGCCGCTTTCATCGGATTCACCGGGACGCCGCTGATCGCCGGACAAGAGGAGCGGACGCGCGAGGTCTTCGGCGACTATGTCTCGATCTACAATTTCGCTCAGTCGATTGCCGACGGCGCGACCGTGCCGCTGTACTACGAGGCGCGAAAGCCAGAATTGCAACTCGCGGCCGATGAGTTGAAGGACGAACTGGACGCGCTCCTAGATGAGGCCGCGTTGGACGAGGAGCAGGAGAAGAAGCTTCAACAGACATTTGGCAAGCAGTATCACCTGATCACGCGGAACGACCGCCTCGACGAGGTCGCGACCGATCTCGTGCGCCATTTCTCCGCACGCGGCTATCTCGGCAAGGGCATGTTCGTCGCTATCGACAAGGCAACGGCTGTCCGGATGTACGACAAGGTGAAAACGGCGTGGTCAGATGAGTTGGCATCGCGGGAGCGGCAGTTTTCGGCCGCATCGGACGAAGCGCGGGCCGGCCTTGCCGAGCGGCTCGAATGGATGCGCACCGTGGACATGGCCGTCGTCGTTAGTCAGTCGCAGAACGAAATCGACGACCTGAAGCACAAGGGTCTCGATATTCTCCGCCATCGCGAGCGCATGCAGAAGGAAGATCTTGAAACAAAGTTCAAGGACTCTGCCGACCCGCTCCGGCTCGTGTTCGTCTGCGCGATGTGGATCACCGGCTTCGATGTCCCGACCTGTAGCACGGTATACCTCGACAAGCCGATGAAGAACCACACGTTGATGCAAACCATTGCGAGGGCCAATCGCCGGGCGCCGGGCAAGAGCGCCGGCGTTATTGTTGACTATGTCGGCGTCTTCAAGAACCTTCAAAGGGCGCTCGCGGTATATGCCGCAAAAGGCAGCAGCGACCGACCTATTAAGGACAAGGACGAGCTGGTTGCGTTACTGGAGAAAGCGCTGGCCGAAGCGCGAGCCTTCTGTGCAGATACAGGGGTGGACATTGACGCGATCCACAAGTCGGAGAAGTTCGCGAGACTCGCTCTAATTAGCGATGCCGTCGAGGCGCTTGTGGCTCCCGACGACCGGCGACGCAACTTCTTTCGGCTCGCCAGTGCGACCGTGCGGGCGTACAAGGCGCTATTGCCGGATGAACGAGCCGCACCTTTTCTCAAGCCTGCGGCAACCGTTCACGTGGTAGCTGATGCGGTTCGCGGGAAACTCGGGCCTGTAGATATTTCCGCCGTGTCGGCAAAGATCGAGGCCCTGCTCGACGACAAGATTGAAGGTGTGGCCATTACAGCTCCAATCGTGGAGGGGGATGACGCAGGGGGGCGTGTCGATCTTTCTTCCATCGATTTTGAGAAACTAGCGAAACTGTTTGCGGTTCGGCCGAGGACCGCTGCGGACAAGTTGCGGTCCGATGTGGACGCCAAGGCCCATGAGATGGCCACCCGCAACCCGACACGTGTTCATCTCGTGGAAAAATTTGAGAAGCTGGTCGAGGAATACAATCTCGGCACAGTGGACGTCGAGGCGTTCTTTGAGGCGCTCAAGGCGCTTATTGCCCAGTTGGAGGAGGAGGAACGTCGCGCCGCCCGCGAGAACCTTAGCGAGGATGAACTAGCGATCTTTGATCTACTCACAAAGCCGAAGCCAAAACTCACTAAGGTGCAAGAGACGGCAGTCAAGAAAGTCGCGCGCGAGTTGCTGGATAAATTGCAGGAGCAACTTTCGATTGCCGAATGGCAGAAGAAGCAGCAGACCCGAGCCGCCGTCCAGAGCACGATCCGGTTCACGCTCAATGAATTGCCGGAGGATCCCTATCCAGAGCCTGTCTGGAATGAGAAGGTGGACGCGGTCTGGTCGTTCATTTTTTCGCGACGGCAGGCAAGCGGGAGAGAGAGCCGCATATAGCGGGAGCGACCAGCATGGACCACGTGCGCCGAGAGAGACTAGAAAAGATGGCGCTCGAACGCCTTGAGGCCTCTTCCAACGACAGTGAAAAATGGTCCTACGCGTGGGCCGTCGAGGGCGCGAGGGACTTTTCGTTCTGCTCCTGGTCGAAGTACGAAGAAGAAGATTTCGATGGCGGTGTCTATGGGCTGGATTTGCCCTGGTCTAACGAGCGGCTGGAGGAGATCGAGGGCGGCGCGGCCGATCCCGACGAACTGGAGCTGCGCCAATGGCGAGTAGCTAAGTGCCGTAGGGCTGCGACGGGCGGCGAAGCTTCGATTGCGTGGATCACGCCGATGAGAACGGAGTCGGGAGAGGTTGAAGCAGCCGCGCTATGGATATTTAGTGTGCAGGCCGCTCCCGAGGACCCTCCCATGCTGCACGGCGTGTTTGATACTATGGACGAAGCCGAGGCTGAGCTGCGCGCGAGCGGCGCTGTGCATGGGTAGGGCGGTGAAATCCGCCGGCCTTCGCCAGCTACGTCTTGCGTTGCGGAGCAGTGGACCTTACCCACGCCTCCGACGGGTGTCACGTCTGCACGCTCGATGCCGCCGGCGAAATTCCTCGACGTACTGCCGCTCGCGGAACGCTGCGACTACGATTGATGTAGTTCACATCTTGAGTCGCGCGCGAGTTGCACAACGACAATCGAAATTCATAAGCAAGAGAACTAATAATGTCGCTCTCAATTCACACTAAGCGGGAAAGCGCAAGTTTCGTTTGCCGCCTAAACTTTTTGAACATTGCCGGCGGCCTGGGACGCGGCGAGCGAATAGACGATACCTTCTATATTACGAACGACAGAACCGTCATCGAGAGCCTTACACCTCATGACTACAAGGATGCTTTAGGTACTCTTGAATACAAGTCTCTCAGAGAGAGTGCTCTAATTGCGTACAGTCCGGTTCAGAACCTGAGCCCAGAAGATCATCAGAAAGAAATTTTAACTCACCTGCTACGGCTCGACTCTTTCGAAAATTTCTTCTGGTTGTTCTATGATTGCTGCTTTGGTCACGAGATCGCTTTTCTATTCCATCGCATGGTGGGGCGCACTCAAATCAGCAGCAACATCTATCGAGGACTGCGATCCCTCGCAGACGGTTCATCCCAAGAACTCGCCATAACGGCTGATCAATTTCGCGAAATCATAAGAACGTATCGTACCTTACACAAACCAAATAACAACCCGCCGGCACATTTCGCCACAAAGGACAACTCCAATCGCGTTTCCCGAACCTTGTCGCTGATCGATAGAGCTAGAGCATCGATGAATTTTGCTGAGAAGATCGCCTTCTATTGCTCAGGTCTAGAGGCCATGTTTTCTACCTCACATACCGAACTGACCCATCAGATCGCTGAGCGCGTTGCTCTTATTTCATCCGACGACAAAGCGGAGCGGTTCGAGTCGTTTCGGTTTGTGAAACGATGTTACTCGTTCAGGTCGAAGTTCATTCATGGAGACACCGTCAAAGGGGACGTTCCGACATTATCAGCAATGTCTCAAAAGCTTGATGGTGTATCGAGAAAAGCAATTGGAAATGCTCTGAGAGACACCGACTTTTTAGGGGCGATGTCGGATCAGGAGAAGTTGGAGACGTATTTTTATGAAAAGATCTTTGAGTGAGCCCTTCGGTTGTGGGGTCGAGCAGCATGGCATAGTCTCAATCGAGCAAGCCTCGCTCTTCAATCTTGCTGGCGGAATTGGTGCGCCTGAGTGGGCACGAAGCAGCGTTGGCGCTCGTGCTCCGGCACTTGGATCAACGTATCGGTAGGCTCGCGGAGACCTTCATCCAGATCAATTGGTGGGGCGAAGAGCCTGAGGTGATCGAGCCGGAAGAGCAGCACATCATCGATCTGCTGCGCGAGTACGACGCCGCCTTGCTTGAGAAGGAGTCGCGGCGGGAGCGCTAGCAAACCGCAGTGTGCCCGAGCGCGGCGGGATCATGATGGTGGCGCGGGCCGCGATACTGCGGAGATCCATCCTGCCACCTTTGCCAAGTTAGGCAGCGCGGAAAAACGCGAATGGAGACGTTGAGGATAATCCGGTCAAGCGGCCTTCGTCATTTGGACCAGCCCTTGATCGTAGTACGGGGATGCTGTTGGATGCGCCAATCGACGGCTACAACTTCAGAACGAGAGAAGAATGCGTGAGATCGAAGGCAAGATCGCGGTTATGTTTCTTGGGCTGCTCGCGATATGGCTACTAGTGGTTCTGCCCTTGCTCTATTTCCCTTGGCACAACCTCGTCGCGGATGCATCAGGCAGCAAGTTCGCAGGTTTGGATAATACAGCGTGGACGGGCATTAGCGCCTTAGCGAATAGTGCTTTGGCCTTCCTTACTTTGGGCCTCTTGGTGTTTGCGATCTATCAAGTTGTGACCATTAAGCGAGACGCTAAGATAACCCGCACGCTTGCAGCATGTGAGCGGTACGACATTGATCCGGTGCTCGACCAAATCACTCGCCGTATTTCTGTCGCCTACAACGAAGGATCGTTGCAGAAGGAGCCGGTCAAGTACGCGGTCGATCTCAATAGTATATTCAACTACTTTGAGTCGCTGGCGATTGGTGTGCATCGAGGTCACTACGATGCTGACATCGTTCGCGACCAGTTTGAGACCATCATGACTGGCCATATCGACATGATGGACGGAATTGCGAAATGGACCGTTGCCACAGTCGCAACCCGTGACATAGACCATTTCGACAAGATGATGGCTCTCTACGCAAAGTGGAAAGGCTGACAATAGCCAATGCTCGGAGGCAATATTGCGGTACGCGCGCGACGATCTGGAGGCCTCGATAGACGCCCTAAGCTACGTGTTTGGAGAGATTTTTCCTCCCCCGGTGGGGCGGCAGTAATTTCACGATTGGCCTAAGTCGAAGTATCACCTGCGGTAATGGCCCCGACGCTCACATGCGCTGCTGCAATGGTCGCTGGCTTAGCAATCATCGCCAGCCCCTTGATGATCAGCCGCAAGGGACTGCTTCCGCCCTTGGCCGCCGCTGTCGGCCTCGCCGTTGCCGCGGCTTTGCTCATAGCGGCAGTCCGCGCCTTCGGATCGCGAAGTAACGGGCCGGCTCAGTTGGCGGCCTCACGCATCGTGTTGCTGCGATCAAACAATGCAGCCTGGCTTCTGCCCGGCTTGCGGCAGAAAGATTTTAATCGCGGCCCCTGAGCCCACCTGACATAGGATTTGTCCCCATCATGACAGTGAAGATCGCAACGGTGCGGACTTTCGAGGAAGCTGCAGACGCCGTGATCCGCGTTTTCCTCGCGTCTAACAATCCAAAACTTCTGCGCTTCGAGGGCTTCGACGGAGTGGGAAAGTCAGGTCTCGCGAGACTGGTTGCGTCGCGCATCGGCGCGGAACATGTCGATTTTGACAATTTTGCCTTCAGGCCAGAGACGCCGACGCCATATCCCGGCTGCCTACGACGAGCAGAACTCGACGCTGCGATCAACACGGCCCTTGCTTCGGGAAAGCCGGTCGCATTGGACGCAGTATGCCTTGATGACGTTGCTCCGATGACCACTTGGGGGCGTGGGCTAGTCACCTATGTTAGGCGGCTGTCCTTCAACAACCAGTATCATCCACTGTGGCACAACGGGTTTGCAATAGAGGATGAGCCGCCAAAGGATGAACCTCACCGTGGTATCGTCCTTTATCATAAAAAGGCAAAGCCGCACGAGCGCGCCGACCTCATTATAGAACTGCCCGAAGAGGGGCATACCATTTCGAACTTCGCCTTTAATCGTGATCATTTGTCTGATCCGCCCGGTGCGGAGGTCATTTCAGCCGGGGCGGGATAGGCTATCGATGACCTGACCACCGGGCGCAGAAAGCATTCTTTCCAAGGAGATTTTTCCTCCCCCCAATGGAGCGGCCAAGAACACTGGGGGCTGGCTTTAGCTTTCGAGTGCGCGATAGACCGATGCACGGCCAATATTCAGCGCCTTGGCGATGGCCTACGGGCCCATGCCTTAGGCCTTTATCTTCCGAATTTCTCCGGGTCGATTGTCGCCTTGCGCCCCTTATAGCGCCGCGCGCCTTTGCATTATTCCTTCAAGCCGGCGCTCGCGGCGTGCGACCTCGGCGGCACTCGCTTAGGCGCCCTTGGCATCACTTTGGCAGTTTCCGATACCGGGTCTTGGCCAGCCTGCGTCATACCGTCAGCGACTTCCGAGCGCGGCGTTACGCATTGGCACAAAGTGCACTAGCCAAACACTGAGGTTCTGCTTGTTTGGAGCGCGCCTCACCGATCTTTCTCAGCCCCCAAGCTTCCAAGATTGGCGGGGACGTGTAAGGCCCCGGCGCGGCCATCAACTTCGCCGGGACCAGTTAACTCGGATAGCCCAAGGCGATGGACGCAGAGGCAGATCGGCAACGCGGTTTGGAGTTGGGTCGCCGGTGGGCCGAGCATGCATCGGCACATGAGCTGGTCACCATGGTAAGCGGCTCGTTCAATGATCTCAGCCAAATTCTGCCACCGGAAGTATCTGATCAATTCGTCGGCGGCTTTCGCGAAGGCGTATTGCGCGTCTGGCGCGGAGCCTAGGCCTCGGCACAGGGCGAGTCAGCGAGCGCGCTTCTACGTCGCTCCGCGACCATCGCTTGCCACGGTGTTCATTCGGCAATGACGGGCGTCGGGTGACTTCGTCAGGGGGGTGCCGAAAATAAGCATGCTTTCGGGGAGTTTTTCCCTCCCCGTTTGGGGCTGCCCGGTGTCGTACGGCAACGGAGTTCGATCAGTTCGCGAATACCTGTGATTTGTCCAGAGCAAGCTGCGCCCGGTGTTCGGTCGGATATATCAGCATAATTCTTCCGCTCATCCCCCTGATAGCAGACATTCTCAGAGGCGGTCGGCAGGTCTCAAAAGGGCCAATAAGCGACATCGGCGGGCGTCGGATTAAGCCGATTTGGCATAGTCAGCGGTCGCGGTGGCGCTTAATCTCTCAAAGCCAGATCGATATGGGAGCAGCGCACGCTCGCTATAAACTGGAAGGAGTGCCGAAAATGTTGACCAAACGCGACTTCCTTCGCTCCGTCTCACTTGCTGCAATCACCACCGTAGTGACGATGCCAAAATGTGCGCATGCGCAGAACGCACAAGTAAAGCTCGACCATGCGCAGGTCGAAAACATTGTACGGCGGTCGTACCAATACGTCGCCATGTACAATGTGAATAACAAGGCAGCTATGGACGCACGCAACCCCTTGAGTACCGATGGCTGGAATAAGTTTCACAAGTCTACCGAACTCGCCAACGCCAACATGCACGCCATTGCTCGGCCGAACAATGACACCCTTTATCAAATCGCTATGCTTGATCTGCGAAATGAGCCGGTGATACTCGACGTTCCTGCATTCGACACACGATATGCTTCGATGGAAACCTCCGCTTACGATGGCTATATCGACATACCGTTATCGACCAGATCGGGCGACTATAAGGAACCTACAAAGCTCCTGTTCTATTCGGCTCGCACTCAAGGGTATACGCCGGACACCAAGGTCGCCGGGGTAGGTAAGTCGCTAGCGATGACGGGCGATTTCGTTATCGCTTTCATCCGCGTCATGCCGGAATCCAGCAACCCCGCAAAGCACGCCCGCATCCTTGAGCAGATCAAGGATTTGAAAGTCCAAACCCTGTCCGAATACCAAGGCAAGTCGGCCACAGCGTCAAGCAAGGTCCAATTTCCCGCTTACGGCGCGACCGACCAAGACACCTATGGCACCAACCTGCTGGAAGTGATGCAGTTCGTCTTTAACCACACTACCTTCGATTCACGTAACGAACTCGATCAGGCTTTGCTCGACGCCTACAGACCTCTCGGTGTCGAACCAGGCAAGACCTATGACGCAGCGAAGGTGACGCCGATTGATGGCGCGACGTTCCGCCAAGTCTCAGAGGAAGTGAAGCAGGCAAACATCGCAATCTTGGGCGATCAGCGCAAGGCTGAGGAATTTCTCTTTCGCGCGTTTAAGCCGAAGGGCCACATGGACCTTGCGACTCTGGTGTTCCAGAACGTGATCGGGCCTATCGGTCAGCCAGCAGACGAAGCTCTGTATCTTCCAGTCAACCCCGCAGATAACAAGCCCATGAATGCGTTGCATGACTACGTCATAAAGATGACAAAGGACGAACTGCCGCCTGCCTTGGCCTTCTGGTCAGTCACTCTTTACGACACAAAAAACGGCTGGTTCATCCCAAACAAGGAGAACAAGTATTCGGTCGGCCAAAATGCGGGATACAAACTGAACGCCGACGGGGGAATCGAAATCCACATTGCTGCCAATAAGCCCGATGGTGTGCCGCCGGAAAATTGGCTGCCGATCAACCGCGAGGACCAAGGGATCAGTCCCATGCTGCGGCTATATCAACCCGATCTTGCGAAGGCGACGACTTGGAAGCCTCCGAAAGCGCAGCTCGTGAGTTGAGAGGTGCGGAGTTGAGCTAGAGGCCAACCTTCCGAGATGGGTCAATCGCGTCGGTTTGGGCGATGACTGTGGACTTCTCCCCTCGGGGTGCAGGAAACAGGCGGGCTCACTCCGCGAGTGCGCGATAAACTGACGCTCGACCGATCTTCAACGTCTTTGCAATCGCAGACGGCCCCACGCCGTCGGCCTTCATCTTCCTGATCTTCTCGGCATCGATGCTCGCCTTGCGGCCCTTGTAGACGCCGCGCGCCTTTGCACCCGCAATCCCCTCAAGCTGTCGTTCACGCCGCAGGTTGGTCTCGAACTCGGCAAACACTCCCAACATGTCGAGGAAGCACTTGCCCGCCGCCGTGCTGGTGTCGATGGGCTGTTCGGTGGCCTTCAGGATCGCGCCGCGAGCCTTTACAGCGCGGACGATGTCTTGGAGGTCACCGATGCTCCGCGCCAGGCGGTCGATACGGGTGACTGTCAGAACGTCTCCCTCGCGCAGGAAGTCGAGCACCGTGCGCAGCTCCTCGCGACCAGCCGTCGTGGTGGCGCTGCGCTTCTCCGACCGGATGAGTTCGCAGCCTGCAGCACGGAGTGTGCTCACCTGAACGTCAAGGTTCTGGTCGGTGGCGCTTACTCGGGCGTAGCCGATGACGGTCATGGCGATCCTGTCTCGTTAGGGTCTAAACCCAAAGACAATGTCGTCTCACAAATCAGAAGTCAACCCTAATGAGACGGCATTCTTGTCTCAGCGCCATGACTCGCTTGGGTAAACCCAAATGAGGCGTGCAACGGTTCGGGCCATGTCCAAAGGCTCGTTCCTACACCAAGCCGGGCGTTGGCCTTGGCCAACACCCCGCCGGGGGCTGTCTGTCTGTGTTTCCCGGTGTCCCAATCCCCTCTGCGGGTGTCACAGAACGCGACACAAAACCTTGGCACAACTTGTGCAGTATCATCGTCACCGGAGTTTTGCGTCAAACCCGCCGGGGCTGGAAAGCCGCCGTCCGCGCGACATTTAAGCGGGCGGCGTTTTTATTGGATCAAACGAAAAGGCCCGCCAGTCTAAGGGCCGGCCGAGACCAGGGTCTCGGCAGAGCCGGCCCAGCTTCGGCGGCTAACCTGATTTGTCAGGGCGGCTCGGCGGTGGCATCCCGTAAAGCTCCGCACGATTTACTGCCAGCTTACGGTACGCATCCGCCTGCTTTAGTAGCTGCACCTTGAACTTGAACTCGGTTTCGCCCTCGGCAAGGGCTTCCAGTTGCAGTGCGCGTTCAATGTACTCGGCAAGCAACTTCACCGGAAGCTCCACGATATGTCCGCTCGGCATTGCTGGACATACGGTCGTAATAGGTTTTCAATTCGGAGGTTGATTTAGGTCAAGACGCTGATTTTTGGTTGCGAAAGCCAGTCATGGATAAGTGGGCGGATGCACCCGGCGAACGGGACGCTATAACGTTTCTCAAAGAGCGTGAGGACTGCTTGGCAGAAGCTGCCAAGAGCGACATCCCGTCAGCCAAGGCACAATGGCTCATGTTCGCCGACGAATGGCTAAAGCTGGCGCAGGCCGCAAGGGCCCAGCGAAGTAGCGAGGAAGCGGCAATGAGGGCGACCGTCAAATAAGGCGCCTGTTCGTGTGGTGCGGTACCCACCCGATTGGACCACGCCGCGCCGTTACGTGTTGAGCGACAGCCTGCGAAGTCGATCAGTCGATGCCCGTCTTGTTAGCTATCTGGCGCCGCTGAGCGGCTAACTCCGGTGACGTTCCGCGTGAAATGATGTCGAGGAGTTGCGCGTCTGTGTAGTCATTGATCGTTTTCCCGGAAACCGACTGATGGGTGGCCTCAAATGCCCTCGCGGCGCGACTCAAAACGCTGGAGATCGCATCGGCGTCACTCGGGGTGATCTCACCGGCAGCAACAGCGGCCGCCACATCGGCGAGGGCGTCCGCCGCGTCCTGCGCGGTGTAGATCAGACGCAAGGGGAAAGCTACGGGGCTACCTTTCTTGGGCGGGCAAATCCGTTCGAGGCAAAGCCGCATCGCGACCACGTCGCCCGCCAAGGCCATTTCGATGGCCTTTTTCGTCAGCCTTGCGGCCTCACCATCAAGAAGGGTTTCAATCGCGATGGTGGTCGCATTGCGAGCCCCGCGCGGTCGACCGGACGGATTTCCGGATCGCCCCGGCTGAAACCGGCCTGCCTGTTTCCGATCTGTATTTTCAGGTGCCATAGCCCGTTACTCTATCGCCGCGCCATTAGGATCATCGCAATGTGGAAGGTCAAGCCGCGACTTCATGCGCGCCCTCATCTTATGTGCGCGCATCGGAGTTTGGGACGCGCATGAGCCTGACACTGCTGGCCGAAGCGCGGCTCATTGCCGTCGCACTGCGTCGTCGTCGGCCTTCCATCCCGAGAACGCCTTGAATGCTTCCTCTCGGTCCTTGGGGCTGGGCGAGGCATCGGGATGCAGGGCCTTCGCGATCATGGACTTCGTTTCAAAGCTCATGCGAGCGTGTTTCTTGTTTGCGTGTTCAAGCTGGCCCTGGAGAGTTTTGATGCGCGTCCTGAGGCCCTTGATCTCACTGGCGGCTGCGCTGTCAGGATCGAGTGCCGCCTTGGCGGTCCGTGTTCGGGCGGCCTTACTTGCACTGTTACGCCGAGCGCGCTCCTGCTCAAGCGCTCGGATTCGCTGACTCAGGGCGGCAATCCGTTCAGGCTCGGCCTTGTGCGCCTCCTCCAGTTCCCTGCTCAGCCGGTGTATCTCAAACTGGGCATGCATGAGCTTGCCCGATAACTCCCTGTGGCTCACATCGCTGAGCGGCGCTGCCTCGGCGTTGGCGGCGAGTGCGGTCTCAAGCTCTCTAACCCGCTTGCGCAGCGCTTCGATCTCCGCACCTTGCGACGGTGCCGCTCCGTTACGTAACGCCTCCATTTTTGCGGCTTGCTTGGCACGATGGCGCGCCTGTCGCTCGGCATTGCTGAGGCCCATGACGATCTCCCTTTCGTTACGTAACGGGCCCGTCCGTTACGTGCCTGACTATTGTTATGAAACAGCGGTCAGTGCTGACCCGCGTGCGAGCACGCTCCACCCAGCAGGGCTTCGACGCTGGCCGATGGCTGGTTGCTGCGCCCGTTCATGCTTTGCCCATCTGGGCTGCCGCTATTGCAGGTCCGAGCGCTTCATCCGTGAGCGTGCCGGTCCGCTCAAGCTCCGTAAGACGTTCGAGCTCGTCGCTGGGCAAATTGCCAAGGACGATCCAGCCGTCTGGACCGATGCGCATCGCGATGCGGTTCTGAACGACCGCGGTATCTTCCGGTGAGGCCGGATCGCTCGCTTCGGCGCTCCCTGACGGGCGCGCTTCGCGATCCGGTACCGGCATCCCTCCCCGAAATATCGAGAGTAGTGCGGGTTTTTCCACCTTGGCCTGTGGTGGGGATTTCCCCGGTATGAAAATGTGCTTTTCGGTGGGGATTTCCCCGCCGACTTTCGGCGGAAACCCGCACTGGACTTTTGTTTTTCTGGAAGCTGCAGTGCGCGCGGCGCGAGCCACCGCGAGGGCCTCCTCCGTTGTGCTAAATTGCCGCCACTCATTCGTTCCGTGACCGGGGTGGCCCTTCGCCGGCTTATAGGCCAAGCGGAAATAATTGGGTCTCCGCCATTCCCCATTGCCTGCGCGGCCCTGAGCAGTGATCTCCAAGAACCCAAGCGCGACCGCTTCCCGGATAGCTGGCGCGATGCAGTGGCGGTCGATGCCGTAAGACTCGAAGTCCGCGTAGGTCACCGGCAACCTGCCGTTATCTTGGCCGCCGTGATGTGCAAGTTCGATCTCGACGCGACTGAGGACGCGATGGGCCGAAACGGACAACACTCGATAGGCCGGGCTTTCGAGCATCTCGATAATCCGGGCCGCCCATTGGCCGGGAATGCTTTTATCGCGCTTGCGGATCACTCTCGCTTCTCCTGAAAGGGGTAGCGAATGCCCGGCGACGGTGGCTCAGACCGTGCCGGGCAATATCTCACGTCACTGGGCGAGCGGCAGAGATGCCAAGAACTCGTCGAGTTCGGCCTTCAGGATCAGGCGGCGCTTGCCAAGCTTGCGGCACTTCAGGCGGCCGTCGGCAATGGCCTCGTACAGCATGGTGCGGCCAATACCGGCGACGACGCACGCCTCGGCAATCGACAGGCCTTCGCGCTCAATGGGAATGATCTTGTTCACTGCTGCCTCCCGTGCTCCGAATAAAAATGAGCGAACGAGAGCGTAGCGAGGCGGACACTTGGATGCCCGGATCAGGCGATCTCAGCGAATTGTTTTTTTGCGATCCGAAACGTCAGTTTCGATTTCACGTGAAATCATCGTGGACAGGGCTTTCATCAAGCGCGCGCGCTACCGCTGAAGACAATGCGGTCGGGCCGTTTGTGTGATGATGATACCGCCCAGCGAGAGACGACTGCAGAATGTCGATCAGGGTGACAAAATCGGAAACTTTGGGGTCGCCGTCGTGTCGTACGGAAACCGGACGAACATACTTCCCCCAAGCCCGAGCGGTCTCCCTCACCCAGATGTCCCACATTTTCGTGGGCTGCAGACCAGCGCCTGAAAAGGCCGCCGTCTTCAGCGCTGCTTTGCTGGCTGCCGCGACGGCACGCACCATCCCCTCGTACTCGCGCGTGATCTCCTCGTATTCGCGCGTGCGATCATAAAATTCGGTCAGCTTTCCCTGCCGTCCGCCGTCGAGCTTGGGGTGCGAGAGGTGATGCTCGATGAGCCCAGTGTCGAAGTCGCCTTCGTCCCCCACCTGCAGCTTCTCCGACAGGCGAAGGAAGGTGAGGAGAGCCTGACGATACTTGCGGATCTGTTTGCTCTGCCGGTCCCGAATGGGAGCGGACGTGGCTACATCTGCGCGCAGCAGATAGCGGCCAGTGGCCCCCTCCAGGTCGCTCTTCAACTGAGCAATTTGATCCGCGGGCAGGGGGCGTCCGAACAGAGGAATTATCCGGTCCCATGTCTCGGGATCGATGGTGTGCTGGGGCGTCGCGCCGCCCCCCGACAAATTGGGCAGGCGTCGTGTTAGCTGCGGCATAGTGGCAATCCCGCGTGATCTCCGACGTTCGCCAGCGTCCGCGCGAATAGTGGCAGCCCACCCGCCCGGCGGGCAGGCGCCGGCACTCGTCCCCATGATCCACAGAAACGTGAAGTCGCCGACCGGACAGCGACCCGGCAGAAAGTGGGGCGGATGGTGGGGCGGGAACGGGCTAACCTGCGGATTTCCCGCGAAAAAAAGTAAGGCGCGACTGGCATCACCACAGTCGCGCCCTACGTCGCCGGCTTATGGGGCAGGGGGGAATAGCCGGCTGTTGAGACGACTCTCGGGCCTGAGAGTCGTTCCAGGCGGTTGAAAATTTTTTTGTGCGGCCTTTTTATGCGCCCTGCCGTGAATTTCGCACACGGTTAAGTGATCTTAACGGCTGAGAACTGCCGGTCCTCCCATCGCGTTGTTCCCGCGATCGCCATGGGGCGAGGGATCGACAGCCATGTTGCAGATGCAAAAGGTATTTTTGGGTGTTGTCGCGATTGCCGCGACGCTTGGTGCCGTCCAGGTCGGTGCCGTCCAGCTGGCCTCTGGCCATGATCTGGCCGACCGCTGGCAGGCGGTCGCCGACAGGCCCACGCAAGATGCGGGTCACAACGTCAACCGTTCCGGCAAGGCCGACCGGTTCGCCGACGTCAAGCAGGCCCCGGTTCCCACCCGCACCGTGTCGATGCGGCTGAACGATCTGGCCGAGACGTCGGTGCTGCTGCGGGTCCGCGCGGTCATCGAGACCGGCAACGCCAAGCCGCCGGTGCTGCTCCAGAACCGGAAGCAGGGTCCCAAGAGGCCGACGATTGCCTGCGAGCCGATGGTCAGCTCCCTGACCGAGGTCGCAAAGCTGCTCCAGCCCGGCCGCTGTGTGACCTGATTCGTCTTCGCCGCCCTTGGCCGCCACGGACAAATCGCCTTCCCGCCGGGAGGGCGATAGTTCACGTCCACTTGATCCCCTATCCCCTCGCGTTATATCCCGGGTTTCTTTCCCCTTTGATTGACCGGGTAAACGCATGACGACGTCAGATACGGCCGCGCATACGCAGCCTTTCCAGGCCGAGGTTTCCGAGCTTCTGCACCTCATGGTGCACTCCGTCTATTCCGAGACCGACATCTTCCTGCGCGAGCTCGTCTCCAACGCATCGGACGCCTGCGACAAGCTGCGCTATGAAGCCATCGCCAGCCCGGCGCTGCTGGGCGAGGGCGACGCGCTCAAGATCCGGATCATCCCCAACAAGACGGCCGGAACGCTCACGATCGCCGACAACGGCATCGGCATGGAGCGCCAGGAGCTGATCGACCATCTCGGCACCATTGCCCGTTCCGGCACCAAGGCGTTCGTCTCGAAGCTGAAGGAGGCCAAGGACGGCCTCGGCCTGATCGGCCAGTTCGGCGTCGGCTTCTATTCCGCCTTCATGGTCGCCGAGAAGATCGTCGTCGTCAGCCGGCGTGCCGGCGAGAGCGACGTGTGGAGCTGGACGTCCTCCGGCGGCTCCGGCTTCGAGATCGCGCACGCAAGCGATGAGGAAGTGGCGCGCGTGGCACGCGGCACCGAGATCGTCCTGCACCTGAAGGACGACGCCAAGAAGTATCTCGAGACCTACGAGATCGAGCGCATCGTCAGTGCCTATTCCGACAACATCCTGTTCCCCATCGAGCTGGTGCCGGAAGAGGGTGAGCCGCGCCAGATCAACTCGGCGAGCGCGCTGTGGCAGCGCTCCAAGTCCGAGCTGACGGCCGAGGACTACAAGAAGGCCTATCAGCAGATCGCCTCCGCCTTCGACGATCCCGCGATGACGCTGCACTACCGCGCGGAAGGCCGCTATTCCTACGCCGTGCTGCTGTTCGCGCCGTCGACGAAGCCGTTCGACCTGTTCGAGCCGAACCGCAAGGGCCGGGTGAAGCTTTACGTCCGCCGCGTCTTCATCACCGACGATGCCGATCTGCTGCCCGGCTATCTCCGCTTCATCCGCGGCGTGGTCGACAGCGAAGATCTCCCGCTCAACATCTCGCGCGAGATGCTCCAGAACAATCCGCAGCTCGCGCAGATCCGGAAAGCCGTGGCGACCCGAGTCGTTTCCGAGCTGGAAAGCCTTGCCGACAAGGACCCGGAGAATTTTGCCAGGATCTGGGACGCCTTCGGCGCAGTGCTGAAAGAAGGCATCTACGAGGATTTCGAGCGGCGCGAAAAGCTGCTGTCCTTGTCGCGCTTCGCCACCACCTCGGGCGAGAAGCGTTCGCTGAAGGACGTCATCGCCGGTTTCAAGCCGAACCAGACCGAGATCTACTATCTCGTCGGCGACAGCATCGAGCGGCTGAAGTCCAATCCGCGGCTGGAAGCCGCGACCGCGCGCGGCATCGAGGTGCTGCTGCTGTCGGATCCGGTCGATGCCTTCTGGACCTCGATGCCATCGGAGTTTGACGGCAAGCCGCTGAAATCGCTGAGCCAGGGCGATCTCAATCTCGACCTGATCCCGCGCACCGACGAGGCCGACGAGGCGAAGAAGGACGAGCCGCAAGCCGACGAGGCCGCTACCATCGCGGTGATCAAGGCCGCGCTCGGCGAGCGCGTCAGCGACGTCAAGGTCTCGACGCGCCTCACCAGCTCCGCCTCCTGCCTCGTCGCCGACAGTCAGGGCCCGAGCCGCGAGCTCGAGCGCATCCTGTCGCAGCAGAACCGCGGCATGCGCACCAAGCCGATCCTCGAGATCAATCTGCGCCATCCGCTGGTGACGGCGATCACCGGGGCGCAGGCCGGCTCCAGGGCGGTCGACGATCTCAGTCTGATCCTGCTCGAACAGGCGCAGATCCTGGACGGCGAATTGCCCGAAGACCCTGCCGCGTTTGCGGCAAGGCTCAACCGGCTGGTCCTGCAGGGGCTGGGCGGGTAGCGCGCGCAGCGCACCCTGCTCACCTTGCCGTCATCCGCCGGAGGAACAGTCGCCTCCGGCGTGGTGTTATGCCATAGGAGGACGTCGGCATCAGATCCGACGCCGCCATCGATTCGAGGATGTCTCCATGCGCCTGCCTGTCCTGACCCTCACCGCGATTGCCACGCTGTTCGTGGCGGCAGATGCCGAAGCCCAGACCTATGATCCGCGCTATCCGGTGTGCATGCACGTCTATACTTCGGGCGGCCGGGGCGGTGGCGGCGACTATTACGACTGCTCCTTCACCTCGATCCCGCAGTGCCGGGCCACGGCGTCGGGCCGCGCGGCGAGCTGCGATGTCAATCCCTATTACGCCTACAACGAACCGCCGCCGCCCCCGCGCAAGCGTCACAAGAAGGTGCAGTAGTTGTTCGCGATGCGGCACGCAGCAACATCCCTCATGCGTTTCTCATCCGGCCTGATCATCACCGTCGGCGCGCTGACCGCAGCTGCGCCGTCGCATGCGCAGACCTTTGATCCCAGCTTTCCCGTCTGCATGCACGTCTATTCCGGCGCGAACGGCGGCGGCGGGGAGTGGTACGATTGCTCCTTCACGTCGCTGCCGCAGTGCCGCGCCACGGCGTCGGGCCGCGCCGCGACCTGCGATCTCAATCCGTATTATCCGGTCAACGTTGCGCCGCCGCGCCCACGCTACAGGCGAAGCGGCTAGCGCCCACCACCCGTTCAGCTGCGAATCCGGCGGAGCATGCAGAACTAGGTGCCGTGAGGCGCCTTGTTGGCAGCCGCGAAGATCGCGTCGGTCAATTGCCAGGTCATCTTGTCCGTGGTCCAGTCGCTGGCGTGCAGCCTGGTGTCATCGCCCGGGTCGACCAAATGGTCGAACGAGATCCTTGCGACCTCGTGCCAGCTCTTCATCAGCGCGAAGCGGCGGAAGACGTTGACCTGTTTCTCGTACGCGATCTGGCTGATCGCCTCGACCATGGCGTCCGCTTTCTGGTGCTTGGCCGGTGTCAGCACCGCAGGCACATATTGAAGGTCCATCAGGATCACGTCGATCCGCTTCGCGCCGAGCAGCTGGTCGACACCCTCACGAATGGCCTTCGTGGTGTCCGCAAACGAGGGACCGTCGGCTTGCCACACCGAATTGGTGCCGACCTGCCAGATGACGAGATCGGGATTGAGATCGAAGACGTCGTGCTCGAACCGCTTCAGCTCCAAAGGAGCGTCTTCGCCGCCGACGCCCCGGTTGATCACCTCGATTCCGACATTTGGAAATTTGATCCGAAGATCCGCCAGCAGCCGTTGCGGATAGGGAGCGATGCCTCCTTCGCCCGCCGTGGTCGACGAGCCGATCGCAACCACTCTGGCCTGCCCACCCTTCACGCGGCTGCCGAAATTCTCCAGGCGCTGGTCGAACGGCGCGGCCTGGACCGGAAACTCTGACGGATCGAAAGCCACGGGACGCCTCCCTTTCGTAGCCATGACAACGCAGGGTAGAAAAGCATAGCCCGTTTACCAGGGAGCGCATAGCCTCGGCGAGGCCGGATCGCTACCCCGTCCCGATCCCCGACAACTCGATCACCTTGCACCAGCGATCGGTCCCCGCCGTCAGCACGCCGCCCAACTCGCCCGCGTCGGACGGCCAGAGTTAATCACGTACTAACCTGGCTTTACCTTGTCTCTTAACACCTGGGCAGGGCATGCGAGCTAAGCTTGGAGAAACAGCAGACACGTTCCGAAAGAATGGACGGCATGACCATCGGCGTCATCGAGCAACCGAAAGTCGCGCGCGCACCTTCGGCTTCAAAGATCTGGCTGAAGGCGATCGAGCTCACCGCACGCATCGAGACGCTGCCGGGCCGGCTGTTCGCCGACGTCGTTGACGATTGGGCGCAGCGTCAGCCCGATCGCACCGCGCTGGTCGCAGATGAGACAACGATCGACTACGCAGGCCTCTCGAAGCGCATCAACCGCTATGCGCGCTGGGCGCGCTCGGTCGGCGTGGCCAAGGGGGATACCGTCGCGCTGATTATGCCGAACGGCATCGACTATCTTGCCGCGTGGCTCGGCATCAGCCGGGTCGGCGGCGTGGTCGCGCTGATCAACACCAGGCTCGTCGGCCAGTCGCTCGCGCATTGCGTCGATGTGGCCAGGCCGTCGCATGTCATCGTCGCGCACGAGCTCATGGAAGCCTTGGACGGCGCGTCGCCGCACCTGAAGACAGAAGCAAAAGTCTGGACCCATGGCGATGCCCGCAGCGAGCGCGCGATCGACGTCGCACTTGTCGCGCTCGAGGACGGGCCGCTCTCGCCGGACGAGCATGGCGACGTGACGATCAACGACCGGGCCCTGCTGATCTACACCTCCGGGACCACCGGCCTGCCGAAGGCGGCGAGCATCAGCCACCGACGCATCCTCAACTGGGGCTTCTGGTTCGCCGGCCTCACCGGCGCCAGCCCGCAGGACCGGCTCTATGATTGCCTGCCGCTGTTCCACTCGGTCGGCGGCATCGTCGCGCCGTGCAGCATGCTCGCCGCCGGCGGCTCCGTGGTGATCGCGGAAAAATTCTCGGCCTCGAACTTCTGGCCCGACATCGTGCGGCACGATTGCACGCTGTTCCAGTACATCGGCGAGCTCTGCCGCTACCTTCTGAAGGCGGCGCCGTCCGAATACGAGAACCGTCACCGCCTGCGGCTCGTCTGCGGCAACGGCCTGCGCGGCGACATCTGGGAGGATTTCCAGGGCCGCTTTGCCATTCCGCGCATCCTCGAATTCTATGCAGCGACCGAAGGCAATTTCTCGCTGTTCAACGTCGAGGGCCAGCCGGGTGCGATTGGACGCGTTCCGCCATTGCTCGCGCATCGCTTTCCGGCGGGGCTCGTCAAGCTCGATCCTGATAGCGGTGCACCCTTGCGCAACGAAGAGGGCTTTTGCGTTGCCTGCGCCCGGGGCGAGGCCGGCGAAGCCATCGGCCGCATCGGCACCGCGGACGAGGGCGGTGGCCGTTTCGAGGGCTATACCGACGCGGGCGAAACCGAGAAGAAAATCCTGCGCGATGTCTTTGCCAAGGGCGATGCCTGGTTCCGCACCGGCGATCTGATGCGGCTCGACGACAAGGGTTTCTTCCATTTCGTCGACCGCATCGGCGACACCTTTCGTTGGAAGGGTGAGAACGTCGCGACATCGGAAGTCAACGACGCCGTGCGCGATTTCACCGGCGTGATCGATGCCACCACCTATGGCGTCAGCATCCCCGGCACCGACGGCCGCGCCGGCATGAGCGCCATCGTCGTCAACGAGGGGTTTGACATCGAGGGGCTGCCCGCCCATCTCGCGCAGCGTTTGCCGGCTTACGCCCGCCCCGTCTTCATCCGTATCTCCCGCGAGCTCGATGCGACCGAGACGTTCAAGCAGAAGAAGGGCGAACTGGCCCGGGAGGGCTTTGATCCGGGCCTGATAAGCGAGCCGCTGTTCATGCTCGACCCGAAATCCGGCGCCTACATCGCCTTGGACGCTGAGACATATGCGCGTGTCGTCGTTGGTACGATCAGGCTGTAACTCATGAGCACGTTGCCACGAGGCAGGTGCGCTCCCTCCCCCCTTGCGGGGGAGGGCTGGGGAGAGGGGTAGCCCCGGAAAAGGACTAACCGTCATCTCGGGTGTCGCAACAGAATTTGCCAGCGCCGAGAGAGTGTGCCGTGCGGCACCCCTCTCCCTGCCCCTCCCCCGCAAGGGGGGAGGGAATGCGAGCAGCGTGCTCACCTCACTGCAACACGCAGCAAAATCCGCCAGATAGGTCCAATTTTATCTGAATTGTCCAAGAAGCCATTTACTTCTGTCGGGTAAACAACACGGGCCTTGGGGAGGCGGTCATCAAGAGCCGCTGCAACACGAACCATCAATAACAAGAGTGAGCCAGCCATGTCGGTAAGGTCTAAGGTCATCGAAGCGATCCAGCAGATCGCCAAGGAGCAGCACGTCACGCTTCCTGCGCTCTCGGACGATCTGTCCCTGCACGAGACGGGTTTCGATTCCCTCGCCTTCGCAATTCTGGTGGCGCGCCTCGAGGACGAGACCGGCGTCGATCCCTTCACCATTTCTGAGGACGTAGCGTTCCCCGCCACCGTGGGCGATTTCGTGCGGGCCTACGAAAATGTCCCCGCGTGAGATTTTCGCGCTTCGCGACTATCTAAGCCCGGAGCTCAAGAGCCGCACGATCTCCGACGCCCATCATGTGGTGTCGCTGACGGACGTCCTGGGGCATACGGTCCTGGGCGGCCGCCTGCGTGAGCTGGCGGGCCGATCTGTCCTGCTGAAGCTGTCGGACCAGCTCAAGTCGGGCCTCGCCATGATCGAGCTCGACGGTGTCGCGCGGCGCATGCTGCTGTGCCCGCCCGATCTCAATCCTGACCACCTCGACGCGCTGATCGCGGACGCCGAGATCGATGCCGTTGTCACCGATGAGCCCGCGCAGTGGGCCGCAAAGACAATCGCGCTCGCCGTCACCGCGCAATTGCCGCTTCAGGCCGCCACGCCGGCCAGGACCGAACGCGCCACGGAATGGCTGATGCTGACGTCCGGCACGTCGGGCGTACCAAAGATCGCCGGCCACACGCTGGAAGCACTGACGGGCGCCATCGTCGCCGAAGGTCCTGCGCGCGGACTCGCGCCGGTCTGGGCGACATTTTACGACATTCGCCGCTATGGCGGTCTGCAGATCTTCCTGCGCGCCATCCTCTCGGGCGGCTCGATGGTGCTGTCCGATCCGCACGAAGCGCTCGGCGACCACGTCGCGCGGCTGAACACTCGCGGCGTCTCCCATATCTCCGGCACGCCATCGCACTGGCGCAAGCTCTTGATGAGCGGCTCGGCCGCACAGTTCGCGCCGGGATACGTCCGTCTGTCCGGCGAGATCGCCGACCAGGCGGTGCTCGACGGCCTGAAGGCCGCGTTCCCCAATTCCTCCGTCGGTCATGCCTATGCCTCGACCGAGGCAGGCGTCGGCTTTGCCGTGAATGATGGGCTGGAGGGCTTTCCGGCCGATTATCTCGGCAACCGCAACGGTGTCGAGATGAAGGTCGTGGATGGCTCGCTGCGCATCCGCTCGACGCGCACGGCGCATGCTTACATCGGCCGCAATGTAGCCGCGCTGACTGATGACGACGGGTTCGTCGACAGCGGCGACATCGTCGAGTTGCGCGGCGACCGCTATTATTTCGTCGGCCGCCGCGGCGGCATCATCAATATCGGCGGGCTGAAGGTTCACCCCGAGGAGATCGAGGCGGTCATCAATCGTCATCCTGACGTGCGGATGTCGCGGGCGAAATCGCGCCGCAGCCCGATCACCGGCGGCATCGTCGTCGCCGACGTGATCCTCGCCGACGGCACCGATCAGGCGCGGGCAAAGGAGATCCGCGACCAGATCCTGGATCGGTGCCGCGCGCAGCTCGCTTCTCACAAGGTGCCGGCGGTGATCCGCTTCGTCGAGGCGCTCGACGTCACTCCGGCCGGCAAACTGGCGCGCACCGATGCATAATGTCCTCGTCACCGGCGGCAGCCGCGGCATCGGCCTTGCGATCGGCAAGCGGCTGGCTGATGCCGGCTATAATGTGATTGCGGCGGCACGGCGCGAGAGCGAAGAGCTCAGGGCGGCGATCGGCCTCTCCGAAGGGCGCCTGCATTTCCGCGCCTGCGACCTCGCCGTGATCGACGCGATCCCGGCCTTCGCGAAGCTTATCCGCGACGAGTTCGGCCCGATCTACGGCCTCGTCAACAATGCCGGCCTCGGCACCGAAGGCCTGCTCGCCACCATGCACAATTCCGAAATCGAGGCGCTGGTGCAGCTCAACGTGCTGTCGCCGATCATCCTCTCCAAATATGTCGCGCGCCAGATGATGGCCGACGGCGCCGGCCGCATCATCAATATGTCCTCGATCATCGCGACCACGGGCTACAACGGCCTGTCCGTCTACGGCGCGACCAAGGCCGCCGCCACCGGCTTCACCCGCTCGCTCGCGCGCGAGGTCGGCAAGCTCGGCATCACCGTGAATGCGATTGCGCCGGGCTTCATCGACACCGAGCTGACCCACAATCTCTCCGACGAAGGACGCAAGCGCATCGCCGGCCGCAGCGCGCTGCGTCGCCTGCCGGAGACCGATGATGTCGCGCGCATGGTCGAATATCTCCTCGGCGAGGGCGGTCGCAACGTCACCGGCACCGTGTTCACGATCGATGCGGGGAATACGGCGTAAGCGGAACTCCGCCGCCACAATTGAGTTGATCCGGGCGATGACATCAAGCCGGAATTGGTCGTAAGATGCCCCGCAATCGGTTGGGTTATGTCAATCGATCTGCCCCAATCGACAGGGAGCAGTCCATGGCCACTTCAAACATGACCGCTTCAAATCAAGCCCGGATCGAGGAGCCTCGCGCGAAGCCGGACGATGTCCATTGCCCCCCGATGACGCATCAGAATTCCGGCGGACACGGTCATGAAATGTATCCGCAGCAATTCGTGCGCCTGGTCGGCTGCCACGACCTCTCTCTCGACGCCCTGCGCAAGCGCGAGGCCGAAAAGCTGCACTAGGCGTTCACTTCGGCAGGTCAATCCGCTCGCGTGAAAATTCCGGCGGCCCTTCGGTCAGGCGGCGGATGCGGCGTTCGCGTTCGTCCGTTGGCAATGCGGGGTCGAGCAGCCGCTCGATCTCGTGCACGGCCAGCGCCTCGATCTTGGTGGCGTCGGATGCGACCGGCTGGGCCGACGAGAATGCCGGGGGCGCGACCTTCAGGCCCAGTTCGACCAGCTTGCAGATCGCAGCCGAACGCGACAAGTGATGAGCTTCAGCCCAGGCGTCGACGGCCGCGGTCAGTCCTTCCGGCATCTTCACCGCGCTGAGCGGATCGAGCCCCGTACGCCGGTGCACCGGAGCGGTCGAGTCCTTGTTGTCGAAGTCGGGCACTTCGATCATCCCATCAATCTCTGGAGATGCCCCGACCATAGCCGCTCTTCCGGCCGGCTGTTTGACGCCGATCAATGACGGATCGCGCCATTTGCGCCGGCGCGATCTTGTTGTCCGGGTGCATTTCGGCCAATGATCGGGAATCGAAAGAGGGGCGCCGGCCGGCGAACCCGGATCGATCCTGCCTCGTATCTTTCCTCGGACGCGCTTCCCAACCATCCGGCATCACCCGATGACATCAGGCGAATCCTTCTACGGCGGCATTCCCGTCTTCCGCGGCTTCACGAGCCTGATGGACCCCGCGCTCTATGCGCCGCTGCCGGATGATTGGAACATCGGCGTCGCCGATATCGTCGATTCCACCAAGGCGATTGCGGCGCAGCGCTACAAGGCGGTCAACATGGCCGGTGCGGCCGTGATCGCGGCGGTGACGAACGCATTGGAGGGGCGCGAATTCCCCTTCGTGTTCGGCGGCGACGGCGCGAGCTTTGCGGTCGCGCCTTCTGATGTCGAACGCGCCCGCGAGGCGCTGGCCGCGACCGCGACCTGGGTGCGGGAAGACCTCGATCTGAAGATGCGCGTCGCGCTGGTGCCGGTGAGTGCGATCCGCGCCCAAGGGCTCGACGTGCGCGTCGCGCGCTTCGGTCCGTCGGCCAATCTGTCCTATGCGATGTTTTCCGGCGGCGGGCTCGCCTGGGCCGACGCCGCCATGAAGCGCGGCGAGTTCGCGGTCGCCGAGGCGCCCGCCGGCACGCAGCCCGATCTTTCCGGTTTGTCCTGCCGCTTCGAGGTGATGCCGTCCGCGCGCGGTCTGATCCTGTCGGTGCTGGTGATGCCGGCGCGCGGTGTCGATCCGCATGCTTTCCGCAAGGTGATCGAGGACATCATTCATCTCGTCGAGCGCAGTCCGGATGGCGGCCGCCCGGTGCCGCCGCAGGGGCCGCCGCTGAAATGGCCGCCGCAGGGGCTGGAATTCGAAGCCCGCACCAAACGCGGCGGTCCGCTGGTCGCGCGCCGCGCCCGCGTGCTGGCCTACACGCTGTTCGTCTATCTGATCATGCGTTTCGACCTCAACGTCGGCGGTTTCGTGCCAAACGTCTACAAGCGCCAGGTGGTCGAGAATTCTGACTTCCGCAAATATGACGACGGCCTGCGCATGATCCTCGACTGCACCCCGCAGCTCGAGCGCGCGTTGAGCGACCGTCTCGCGGCTGCGGCGCGCGACGGCGTCGTGCGCTACGGCCTCTACCAGCAGGACGCCGCGATGATGACCTGTTTCACGCCATCAGCCCTGCGCAGCGACCACGTCCATTTCATCGACGGCGCGCGCGGCGGCTACGCGTCGGCGGCAACGGCGTTGAAGGCGATGATGGCAGGCGCGAGCTAGCGTCCCGCGCGCGTCCAGGTCTCGCCGCCGCAGAGCGCGCCGACGCAGCCTTCGACCCGCAGCGAATCCGCACCCGTCACGGAGACGTTGCTCGCATAGGTGCTGCCGTCATCGGCATTGTAGATCTGGCCCGACCATTTGTTCGGCCCTGAGGGCTCCATGCCGCTGAACAGCGGCAGGCCGATCATCGCGCGTTTGGCGAGCGCGGGATTGGGATTCTTGCTGTCGGTCGCAGGCTGGCCAGTCGCGGTGTCATAGGGCTCGCGCAGCCAGACGATATGGCCGCAGATGCCGCCGCCGCATTTGCTGATCTTGACGCGCGCATCGCCGGCCTGAGTCAGCCAGGTCCCATCGGCGCTCTGCGCGTGGGCGGCAGTCGCACCAAACAGCGTAGTCAGGATGACGGAAAGGATGGCGAATCTGCCGAACATAGAGAGCCCCCGAAAATGGAGGCGCCTCCATAGCAGTCCGGCAGGATAGTGCAACGCTGGATGGAATCACATTCCTGCGTTTATCTGCCCGCTTATTTGCCTGCGCTCATTTGCCCCAGCGGGCGAAGGCGACCGAGGCTGCGGTCGAAAGTCCGAACACGACCATGGCGCCGCCGACCAGTGCGAACAAGGTCCAGGCCGGCGCCTGCGCAGTCATTAGACCGACGCCGCCGATCGCGACGATCAGCAGCCTCGCCGTGGAAGCCAGCACCGGACCGCCGACGCGCGCCGCGCCTTGCGAGGAGAAGTACAGCGACACGCCCATGCCGAAGAACGCGAAGGCCGGGCCGGCCCAGTGGAAATAGCTGTGCGCCGCCGCGGCGACGCCGGGATCCCCGGTGAAGAGCGATACCCACAGCGCCGGATCAAGCGCGATGACGAGGCCGATCAGGCCGACGGTCAATCCCGAAGCCGCGGCTGCGGTCCAGGCGACACGCCGCGCGCGTTTCACATGTCCGGCGCCCATCGCCATGCCGACCATCGGCACCGAGGCGATGCCGAAGGCGAAGGTGATCGGGATCAGCAGGAATTCCAGCCGCGAGCCGATGCCGTAGCCGGCCAGCATCTCGGTGCCGAAGGTCGCGAGGATTTTTGTGAAGATCAGAATCGTGAGCACGGTCTGGAGCGGCGACAGACAGGCGACCGCGCCGACCTTGAGGATGTCCAGGAACATCGCGCGTTCGAAATGGAAGGCGCGGACCTTCAGCGGCAGCCGGCTGCGGCCGGACAGGAGATACCAGAGGAAGAAGATCGCCGCGCAGGTGAAGGCGATCAGCTGGCCGGCGGCGACACCGGGCATGCCGAATTGCTTCACGCCGAACAGGCCGAGCCCCAGCGTGCCGCCGAGCGCGATCTGGAGCGCGCTCGCCCCGATCAGCGTCATTGAAGGCAGGCGCATGTCGCCGGTGCCGCGGATCACCGAGGCCAGCGTGTTGACGAGCCAGATCGCGACCGCGCCGGAGAACAGCATTTGCGAATAGCCGCTGGCTTCCTCGAGCACGCGCTCGCGTCCGCCGAGCAGCGTGAAGAAGCTGCGGCCGAAAGCTAGCATCATCACCGTGAAGAACAGCCCGCCGCAGAGGCCGATGATGGCGGCATGCAGCGCCAGCGTCGCGGCGCGGTCACGATCGCCTGCGCCGAGCGCGCGGCTGATCGCGGACGAAACGCCACCGCCCATTGCGCCCGCGCTCATCATCTGCGTCAGCATCGCGAACGGAAACACTAGCGCGATCGCCGCCAGCGGAATGGTGCCGAGCCGGCCGATATAGGAGGTCTCGGCAATCGCAACCAGCGTGCTGCCGACCATCGCGATCATGTTGGGGATCGCGAGCCGCAGCAGTGTCGGCAGGATCGGCGCCGTCAGCAGGCTCGCAATGGGGGAAGCGACCGGTGCACGTGGCGGCGCGGCGTCTGCGGAGGCGTCGATCGTCATGTTCACCGGGCGGAATATTGGATGACGATCGACATCTTATCGGGCGCAGCATCTTCGCGCCAGTCCTCCCCTCACGCAGGGCTCACCAGGGCAGGCCGCATAGGTCGATGGTGCCCAGCGTCGGCGCGCGGACGATGTTGAAGACGTAGGGCGCCATGTAGTCGAAGCGGATCCGACCCTCCGGCTGCTCGCAATAGACCTCGCCCTTGAAGGGCAGCCAGCTGCGGGCCTCGTAGAACGCAAAATTGTTCGATTCGGAGAACAGCAGCCCGAAACGGACCGCCTCGTTGGCGCGCATGGTGTGGATGGCTGCGTCGATCGCCATGGTCGCGTAGCCGCGGCCGCGCCGGTCCTCGCGGGTGCAGACCCCGCCGATGCCGCCGATGTGAACCTTCTGTCCATTCCAGGTGACGGTACGGAAGTAGATGCCGACGTGGCAGACGAGGCCGTCCTCGGGCGTCTCGATCAGCACGCGAAGGTCGGCATTGGCCCATTTAACGTGGCTCCACGACGGCTTCTCGGCGGCGTCGCGTCCCCAGACCGCACTGAGCAGGGGCTGTGCGATCCGCCACGAAGCGTCGCCGTTCAGGATGTCGATCTCGATGCTCATTGCCTTCTCTTTCGCATCTCCGCGCCGTGGTGCGTTCGTTCTGCCATAAGCGCCTCAAAGGCAATGATATTTTACGGCCTGTCGAAGCGCGCCCCACGATGCGTCGATTTTATGCAATCCGGCCAATCGGCCGCATCACGCAATTTCGCAAATTGGCGGTATTTAACGGCGGTGGAACCTTCTATAAGAGTCCCCGTTAAGCCAGTTCCCCATCAGTCGCGGACAACAACCCATGACCTTTACGCTGCCCCCACTCCCTTACGCCTATGACGCCCTCGGCCAGTTCATGTCGAAGGAGACGCTGGAATTCCACCACGACAAGCATCATCAGGCCTACGTCACCAACGGCAACAACGCGCTTAAGGGCACCGAATGGGAAGGCAAGTCCCTTGAGGAGATCGTCAAGGGCTCGTTCGGCAAGAACCCGGCCGTGTTCAACAATGCCGGCCAGCACTACAACCACATCCACTTCTGGAGCTGGATGAAGCCCAATGGCGGCGGCACCAAGCTGCCGGGCAAGCTCGAGAAGAAGATCAACGAGGACCTCGGCGGCTTCGAGAAGTTCAAGACGGACTTCCAGGCGGCCGGCGTTGGCCAGTTCGGCTCCGGCTGGGCTTGGCTGCAGGTCAAGAACGGCAAGCTCGAGATCGCCAAGACCCCGAACGGCGAGAATCCGCTGGTGCACGGCGCTACCCCGATCCTCGGCGTGGACGTCTGGGAGCACTCCTACTACATCGACTATCGCAACCGCCGTCCGGACTATCTGAAGGCTTTCGTCGAGAACCTCGTGAACTGGGAATACGTCGAGTCCCTGTTCGACAAGGCCTGAGCCATCACACTTTCCGGGTGCGGCGTCGCCGCTCCGGGATGACGAACTCGAAGAGGCGGTCGCATGCGCGGCCGCCTTTTTGCTGTGCGGAATTCGACTGCTGCTTCGCATGGCCCTGCGCGAGATGCGCATCGCTTCCCATCATCGTACTGTTTGCATCGCATGGGCGGCGCCCTTAATCAGGATGGGCATCACCCTCGAGCCCACCGAGCCCGTTGTCAGAGCCTTCCCCGAACAATCCGGCGCCTGCCGAGGACGCGGAGTCCGAGCCGCGGCCGGGGCGTGTGCGCAAGCCGATCGGCTGGTCGACCATCATCATCGCGGTGCTGGTGGCGGTGAGCGCGGGCCTGGTCTGGCGGCGTGATGGCACAGACGGTGTCCTGGAGATTCTCACGCACGACCTCTCGCTGTTCGGCGGCATCCTGCCGCGCGTGCTGGCGGGCTGCCTGCTCGGGGCCTTCATCTCCGAAATCCTGCCGCACGAAAAAGTCTCGCGCTCGCTCGGGCCGAAATCGGGCCTGATGGGCCTTTTGATCGGCACCGCCTTCGGCGCGATCCTGCCGGGCGGACCCTTCACCGCCTATCCGGTGGCGAGCGCGCTGCTCGCTGTCGGCGCCGATTTCGGCGCCACCATCGCCATGGTCGTGAGCTGGACCCTGATCGGGTACGGCCGCGCGGTGGCCTGGGAAATCCCGATCATGGGCACCGACTTCACACTGTGGCGGATCCTGATCTCGCTGCCGCTGCCGGTGCTCGCCGGCGCGCTCGGCCGCTTCGTCTATGTCCGGATCTATCCGCAGCCGGCCGCGAAGGACGACGAGACTTGAGCGCGGCGCTTCTGATCGACATCCTGCTGTGGGGCTCGGTGTTCGGCGTCGGCCTGATCGCCTTCCGCCGCGGCCCACCGGTGTTCAAGGCCTCGCTCCGCGAAGGCTCCATGGACTTCATCAACATCGTGCCGCGCATTGCGCTCGGAGTGATCGGCTCCGGCTACATCGCCGCCATCATCCCGCAGGAGGTGATCACCGGCTGGCTCGGGCCGGACAGCGGCTGGCTCGGGGTTGCGACCGCCGTGGTCGCCGGCGCCGCCACCCCCGGCGGACCCGTGATCGGCTTTTCCATCGGCACGGTAGCGCTGAAGTCGGGCGGTGGGGTGCCGCAGGTGGTCGCCTATGTCGTGGCCTGGGCCCTGTTCGCCTTCCAGCGGGTGATTTTATGGGAAATCCCGTTCATGCCGGCCCGGTTCGTCTGGTTCCGCTGCGCCGTCTCGGTGCCGTTCCCGTTCGTCGCCGCCGCCATCGCGATGGTGATCGGCAAGCCCTGAGCCGGCCGTGGACAGGGGTAATGTTATAATATAACGTCGCTGGCATGGTTCCCGCCGCGTCCCACGCCCATCACCACGACCACGTTCATGACCATTCTCATGGCGACGGGCATTCGCATGGGCACGACCATACCCACGCCCATGTCCATGATGCGGCCTCGCCCCATCCGGCCCAGGACGCGCCTTGGTCGATCCTGCGCATGACCATGGCCGGCCGCCTCGCGGCCGCGCTTGCCGTCTGCGCCGTGCTCTGGGGCGTGGTCTTCCTGGCGATGAGGTGACCATGGCGGCCGTGCACTTCCATAATGTCACGCTCGGCTACGACCGGCATCCGGCCGTGCATCATCTCAACGGCGAGGTCGCCTCCGGTGCGCTGGTCGCCGTGATCGGCCCGAACGGCGCCGGCAAGTCGACGCTGTTGCGCGGCATCGTCGGCATCCTCCGGCCGCTCGACGGCAGCATCCATCTCGGCGGGCTCGATAGCCGCGATATCGCCTATCTGCCGCAGAGCGCGGAGATCGACCGCAGCTTCCCGATCTCGGTGTTCGACTTCGTCGGCACCGGGCTGTGGCGCGACGCGGGCCTGTTCGGGGGCATCGGCAAGGCTGCGCGGGAGAAGATCCTGCGCGCGATCGCCTCCGTCGGCCTCAACGGCTTTGAGAACCGCCCCATCGGCACGCTCTCGGGCGGGCAGATGCAGCGCATCTTGTTCGCGCGCGTGCTGCTCCAGGACGCGCGCCTGATCGTGCTCGACGAGCCCTTCAACGCCATCGACAGCAAGACCACGGCCGATCTGCTCGCGCTGGTGAAGCACTGGCACGGCGAAGGCCGCACCGTGCTCGCCGCGCTGCACGACATGGAAATGGTGCGCAACCATTTCACCGAAACACTGGTGCTGGCGCGCGGCCCCGTGGCCTGGGGACCGACGGCGGAGGTGCTGACGCCGGAAAACCTGCTGGTCGCGATGCGGATGTGCGAGGCTTTTGACGATAGTGCCACGGCTTGCGCCGAGGACGGACACTCGCGGGCGGCGTGATCGCAGATGATCTATGACGCGCTGATCGGCCCGTTCACCGAATTCGAGTTCATGCGGCGCGCGCTCGCCGCCGTGATCGCGCTGTCGCTGGCGGGCGCGCCGATCGGCGTGTTCCTGATGCTGCGGCGGATGAGCCTCGTCGGCGATGCCATGGCGCATGCGATCCTGCCTGGCGCGGCCGTCGGCTTCCTGCTCTCCGGCCTCAATCTGTTCGCGATGACGGCCGGCGGCCTGGTTGCAGGCTTTGCGGTTGCGATCCTCGCCGGCGTGGTCGCGCGTTCGACCGGGCTGAAGGAGGACGCCTCGCTTGCGACCTTCTATCTGGCCTCGCTGGCGCTGGGCGTCACCATCGTCTCGATCAAGGGCACCAACATCGACCTGTTGCACGTGCTGTTCGGCAACATTCTCGCGATGGACGACCAGACCCTGCTGGTGGTGGCCTTCAACGCCACGGTGACGCTGCTGGTGCTCGCGGTGATCTATCGCCCGCTGGTGATCGAGAGCGTCGATCCCCTGTTCCTGCGCACCGTCAGCCGCGCCGGCGGTCCCGCGCATCTCGCCTTCCTCGCGCTCGTCGTGATCAACCTCGTCAATGGCTTTCAGGCGCTGGGCACGCTGCTCGCGGTGGGCCTGATGATCCTGCCGGCGGGCATTGCCCGGTTCTGGTCGCGCGATCTCACTGTGATGATCTGCATCGCCGTCGTCGCTGCCGCCGTCTCGGGCTATGCGGGCCTTGTGCTGTCGTTCCAGACCCGCGTGCCGTCGGGCCCTGCGATCATTCTGCTGGCGACGGTGCTTTACATCGTCTCGGTGCTGTTCGGCCGCGTCGGTGGTATCGTCCGGCAGATGTTTCCCGGCCGGCATCTGGAAGCGTGACGATGCGGCGTCTCCTGCTTTGTGTGCTCCTGCTGATCGCCTCGCCGCTGCATGCGGCCGAGCGGCTCAACGTCGTCGCGAGCTTCTCGATCCTCGGCGATTTCGTCCGGACCGTTGGCGGCGATCGGGTCGACGTCACGACGCTGGTCGGCCCCGACAGCGACGTCCACGTCTACACGCCCGCGCCAAGCGATGCGAAGCGGATTGCGGATGCAAACCTCGTCATCGTCAACGGGCTCGGCCTCGAAGGCTGGCTGCCCCGTCTGGTGCAGTCCGCAGGAAGCAAGGCGCAGGTGGTCACCGTGAGTGCCGGCATCGTACCGCTGAAGCTCGGCTCGGCCGCGGATCCGCATGCCTGGCAGTCCGTCCCCAACGCCAGGATCTATGTGAGCGACATCGCCAATGCGCTGGCCGCGGCCGACCCTGACGACGCCGAGTTCTTCCGCGCCCGGGCAAAGGCCTATCTGGACAAGCTCGAAGCGCTCGACCGCGAGGTGCGGGAGGCCGTGGCGAAAATCCCGCCGGAGCGGCGCAAGGTGATCTCCACCCACGACGCCTTCGGCTATTTCGCCGCCGAATACGGTGTCCAGTTCGTGGCCCCCTTGGGGGTCTCCACGGAGACCGAGCCCAGCGCGCGGGACATCGCCGCCATCATCGGCCAGATCAAGGCCCAAAAGATCCCGGCTGTGTTCCTGGAAAACATCAGTGATGACCGTCTGATCCGGCGGATCGCGGCCGAGACCGGGGCCAAGGTCGGCGGGACCCTGATTTCGGACGGTTTGACCGGCGAAAAGGGGCTTGCACCCACTTACATTGATATGGTCAGGCACAATATAAAGGCCCTGACCAGCGCGCTTGACCACTAGGGCAGGGGGCCACCCCGCCTCGCGTCGCGCGGAAAAGCCCGACCCGGAGTTGTCATGTCTGAAGCGTCCCAAAAAATTCCCGTGACCGTGCTGACCGGCTATCTCGGCGCCGGCAAGACCACGCTGTTGAACCGCATCCTGTCGGAAAACCACGGCAAGAAATACGCCGTCATCGTCAACGAATTCGGCGAGATCGGCATCGACAACGATCTCATCATCGGCGCCGATGAGGAAGTGTTCGAGATGAACAACGGCTGCATCTGCTGCACCGTGCGCGGCGACCTCGTGCGCATCATGGACGGCCTGATGAAGCGCAAGGGCAAGTTCGACGCCATCATCGTCGAGACCACCGGCCTTGCCGATCCCGCGCCTGTCGCCCAGACCTTCTTCGTCGACGAGGACGTGCAGAAGAACGCGCGGCTCGACGCGGTCGTCACGGTCGCCGACGCCAAATGGCTGTCCGACCGGCTCAAGGATGCGCCCGAGGCCAAGAACCAGATCGCGTTCGCCGACGTCATCGTGCTGAACAAGACCGATCTCGTCACCAAGCCGGAGCTTGCCGAGGTCGAGGCCCGCATCCGCGCCATCAACCCCTATGCCAAGCTGCATCGCACCGAGCGCTGCTCGGTCGCCCTGGCGGACGTGCTCGACCGCGGCGCCTTCGACCTCGACCGCATCCTCGACATCGAGCCGGATTTCCTGGAGGCCGATGATCATGACCACGACCATGATCATCACCACCATGGCCACGACCATCACCACCATGATCACGGCCACGGCCTGAAGCACTATCACGACGAGGACATGCAGTCGCTGTCGCTCAAGACCGACAAGCCGCTCGATCCGAACGTGTTCATGCCCTGGCTCCAGAACCTGGTGCAGGTCGAGGGCGGCAAGATCCTGCGCTCGAAGGGGATCCTCGCCTTCCACGACGATGATGACCGCTATGTCTTCCAGGGCGTCCACATGATGCTGGAGGGCAACCACCAGCGGAAGTGGAAGGACGGCGAGCCGCGCGAGAGCCGCCTCGTCTTCATCGGTCGCGAATTGCCGGAAAAGGCCATTCGCGAGGGTTTTGAGAGCTGCATCGTCTCGTGATGAAAGAATTTACGCCGGCCCCCGATTCCGCCTCGATCGTCTCCGTCACCGATCGCGTCAAGCCTGTTACGCTCGGCATGGGCGTGACCTCGGTGTATTTCCTCGGGCCCCGCGCCGCCTTCGTCAGCGGCGAGGAGAATGTCGCGTTCGTCGACGCCAAGGGCGAGATCACGACGGTCGCCGTGCATGGCGGCGGCATTCTGTCGACCGCCTCCGATGGCAAGCGCCTCATCATGGGCGGCGACGACGGCAAGGTCGTGTCGCTCGACGCCAAGGGTGAGGTGACGCTGCTCGCCACCGACCCCAAGCGGCGCTGGATCGACGCGGTGGCGCTGCATCCCGACGGGGCCTATGCCTGGTCGGCCGGCAAGACGGCCACCGTCAAGAGCGGCAAGACCGAGGAGAAGTCGCTCGAGGTGCCCTCGACCGTCGGCGGCCTCGCCTTCGCGCCGAAGGGCCTGCGGCTCGCGATCGCGCATTACAACGGCGCGACGCTGTGGTTTCCGAACATGGAAGGATCCGCCGAATTCCTGCCCTGGGCCGGCTCGCATCTCGGCGTCACCTTCAGCCCCGACAACAAGTTCCTGGTCACCACGATGCACGAGGCGGCGCTGCACGGCTGGCGGCTTGCCGACAACAGGCACATGCGCATGACCGGCTATCCCGGCCGCGTCCGTTCGATGTCCTGGAGCGCGGGCGGCAAAGGGTTGGCGACTTCGGGTGCCGACACCATCATCATCTGGCCGTTCGGCAGCAAGGACGGCCCGATGGGCAAGGAGCCCGCGATGCTCGCGCCGCTGCAGGCGCGCGTGTCGGTGGTCGCCTGCCATCCGAAGAACGACATCCTCGCCGCCGGTTACAGCGACGGCACCGTGCTGATGGTGCGGCTCGAGGACGGCGCCGAGATCCTGGTCCGCCGCAATGGCACCCCTCCGGTCGCAGCGATTGCCTGGAACGCCAAGGGCACGCTGCTGGCCTTCGCCGACGAAAATGGGGACGGCGGTCTGCTGGAGCTATGAGGCCGACTATCCACAGCCTCTCCCTGTTATGTTATTTTTGTTATCATGTAACATAACCGACAAGCAGCCTCTGTAGGGTCGCAGATGTAGAGAGCACGGCGTGCAATTTCGAATTGCTGCCGTGCGATCGAATGTGCCTGGCGCCGGTTTTTCCGGGGCCAGTGTGCATTTCGAATCCTCGCATCAACACGCGCCACCGCAGGGAATTCAGATGCCCGTCATCCCCGATCTTCCGACCATCACCAGCATCACAGCGACCGATCCGACCCAGACCGACGCCGGAACGGTGCACTACACCGTCACGTTCTCGAAGCCTGTTCTTGGCGTCACGATTGATCAGTTCAGCCTTGCAACGAGTGGCAGCATCGGCGGCGCGGGCATCACCGACGTGACACCGGTCGCCGGCAGCAATCTTTCGAGCTATACGGTCACGGTGAATACCGGATTCGGCTCCGGCTCGGTGGCGCTCCAGTTCACGGGAAGCAACGTCCACGATACCAATGGTTACTATGTCGGACCGTACCAATCCGAATCGAAGCTGACCGTAAACAGCCCGACGTCCTTCGCGATCGGCGACGTCAACGGAGACGGGAAGCTGGACGTCGTGATGGGGACAAACTTTTTCGTCAACCCGAGCTACGTCAGCGTGGCGCTGAACGACGGCACCGGTCACTTCTCCTCAGCCTCGAACACCTCGAGCCCAGGCCTATTGCCCTTGCTGGCGCTTGCCGATCTGAATGGCGACGGCAAGCTGGACATCGCACAGGTCACCCTCGACGGTACCGTGACTGTTCGTCTCGGCAACGGTAACGGCACGTTCGGGGCCAACACGAGCTATTCCGCCGGCAGCGGCGTCTATCAAACACCTAAAGTGATCGACGTGACCGGCGATGGCGTGCTCGACATCGTCGTCGGCAGTACGGTCCTGCCAGGAAATGGCAACGGTACGTTTGGGACTGCCATCACCACGAATCTCGGGGTCAGCTCCATCGCCTATGGTGACTTCAATGGAGACGGCAAGCTCGACCTCGTGACGAGGAATTCGACCAATCTGGCAATAGCGCTGAGCTTCGGCAATGGTGACGGCACGTTCCAGGCTCCGTCGTCCCCGGTCGGGACGGCGACATCTGTCCTCACCGGCGATTTCAACGGTGACGGCAAGCTCGACATGGCGGCCGTCAGCAGCGCCACAATCTCGATCCTGCTCGGCAACGGCGACGGCACTTTCACCTCGTCCGGGACGACTCTTCAGGCGGCGGGTACGATCGGATCCGGCGCGGTCGCCGACATCAACGGCGATGGCGTGGCTGATCTCGTGGTCGTCGGAACCAACAACACGCTCTCGACCTTCTTCGGTCACGGCGACGGCACGTTCGGGCAAGTGAGGATCTCGCCGCTCGACAAGACCGCCGGGCAGATCGGCGCCGGTGACCTGAACGGCGACGGCAAGGCCGACGTTCTGGTCGGATATCAATTCGGCACCAATCCTTTCACTCAAAGTTCGGGCACCGATATCCTGCTGACCGGTTCATCCAGCGAGACGGGACCGGCGTACACGATCGTACGGACGTCGCCGGCTCTGACCATCACCGACGGGGACGTCACCCTCGGCGCCGACGGCAACAATTACATCAACGCGGCGCATTTCCATGGTGGGGCGACGACGTTGGCCGGCACCGGCAATGCCGGCGACACCATCTCGGTCACCGACGCCATGACTCACGCAGTCGTCGGCACGGCCACGGTCGGCCAGAACGGCACGTGGAGCCTCGGCGTGTCCGGCCTGCAGGACGGCACCACTTACAGCTATGTCGCGGCTGCGACCGACTCCCACGGCAACAGCAGCGTCGGCCCGGCGTTCACCTTCACGGTCGATGCGACCGCATCGCTCGGGATCACGGGCATCAATTTGTCGGCCGACTCGTCGGTGTCAAACCCGAAGGTCACCCTGCAGGGGACGACCGACGTGCCGGCGCAGGTGACCGTCTCGATCGGAGGGACCGACGTGATCGTCTCCAGCGCGACCGGATCGTGGCAGTTCAATAGCCAGGTCGTGCCATACGGATTGACGACGATCGTGGCTAGATTCTCGGATGCCGCAGGCAATGTCGGCGCCTCGCCGACCTATACGCTCATCAGGGGCAACTATACGCTTGTCTCCAGCACGCAGCTCGCCAACGCGGTGGTTGTCGACAGTTTCTTCACCGTGGATTCCAACGCCGCGGAGACCGGCGCGATCGTTCTCTCTGGCGCGGGCGAAATCGTCCGCGGGACCTCGACCGGGGCAACGATATACAATGGTGGGAGCCAAGGGCTCGAATACGGCACGGCGACCGGGACCCTGGTGCAGGCTGGCGCCACTCAGCTCGTGAGCTTCCAGGGGACCGCCAAGGACACGGTGCTTTATGGCACGCAAACGGTCGGCAACACGGCGATCCACACCACGATCAAGTCGGGCGGACTCCAGAACATCTACGTCAACGGCAGCACCTACGGCACCGTCATCGAGGCTCTTGGCACCCAAAGCACGGCCGGCGCCGACCACGATGCGACTGTCTTCGGTACGCAATATGTGACGGGCAGCAGCGCGAATGCCACGATCGGCTCGGGTGGCAATCAATACGATTACGGCACAGCGACCGGCGCAATGGTCCAGAGCGGCGGCTCCCAACACGTCTATCAGGGCGGCAGTGCCAGCGGCACCACCGTTGCTGCGGGCGGCTATCAGGACGTCTACCAGGGGACGGCCACCAACACCGTGCTCGCCGGCAATCAGCAGGTGCTTGCCGGTGGCCAGGCTGCCGGCACCGTCATCAATGCCGGTGGCCGGCAATATGTCGGCTCCGGTGGCGCGACCACCAATACGACCATCGCGATCGGCGGCTTCCAGTATGTCGACGCCGGCGCCACCGACAGCGGTGCGACCATCGCTGGTGGCCGGCAGTACATCGTCGGGTCAACGACGAGCGCGACCGTTGGCGCAGGCGGCGTTCAGTACGACTACGGGACGTCTATCGCGGTTCTTGTCGAGAGCGGCGGCATCCAGCATGTCTATCAGGGCGGCAGTGCGGATGGCACGACCGTTGCGGCGGGCGGCTATCAGGACGTTTCCCAGGGGACAGTCACCAACACCGTGCTCGACGGTGAGCAGCAGGTGCTCACGGACGGCCATGCCACCGGCACCACCATCAATGCCGGCGGGCGGCAATATGTCGGTTCGGGCGGCGCAACCACCGCCACGACCATCGAGACCGGCGGCTTCCAGTATGTGGACTCCGGCGCCACCGACGGCAGTGCCACGATCAGCGGCGGCTACCAGTTCGTGGCGGGCACGGCGACCGGCGCCACCGTCAGCGGCGGCGGCGAGCAGGATGTCGGCGCAACCGGCATCGCTGCGAATTCGCATCTCGACGGCGGTAGCGAGCATGTCTACGCTGGCGGCCTGCTCCAGAACGTCGATTTCGGCGGCTCGAACGGCGCAACGCTGGTGCTCGACGCGCCGACGGGCCTGTCTGGCGCGATCGCCAATTTCGGCGCTGACGACACCATCGACTTCCGCAACACGGTGGTCAGTAGTGTCGATGTCGACAGCGCGAACAATCTGACGGTCACGACCGACGGCGGCCAGAGCTACTCCTGGGCGCTGCTGGCGCAGTACGCAGCTTCGTCCTTCGTGCTCGCGGCCGACGGCAACGGCGGAACGATGCTGAGCTATGTGCCGCCACAGCAGACCTTGCTCGCGGCCGCTCACTAAGGCAGGCAAAACCAAGACGGACGGGCATTGGCTTCCATAGCGCCGATGCCCGTTCAAATTGACCGCGGCGCAACTCTCGCATGGATCGTCTGTCGATCTTGCGAGGGACCGGTTTCTGCGAGGCACAGGCTCCCTGCGTTATGTTGTTTATCGTTAATGTGTAACATAACCGACAAGCAGTCCCTGTAGGGTCGCAGATGTAGAGAGCACGGCGTGCAATTTCGAATTGCTGCCGCGCGATCAGTTGCGCTTGGCGTCGGCCTGTCCGGAGCCGGCGTGCAATTCGAATCCTCGCATCAAGCGCCACGCCAGGGAATCCCCATGCCACTCATCCCCGTTCTTCCGACGCTCGTCAGCATCACAGGCACCGATCCGTCGTCGACCGACGCGTCCGTCGTGCACTACACCGTCACCTTTTCGAAGCCGGTGTCCGGCGTCACGGTCGATCAGTTCACCCTCGCCACGACGGGGAGCATCAATGGTGCCGGCATCACGGACATCACGCCGGTGGCTGGCAGCAACGGCGCGAGCTACACGGTCACGGTCAACACCGGCTCGGGCAGCGGTTCGCTGGGGCTGCAACTGACCGGCACCAATGTGCACGATTCCAGCGGCTATTATGTCGGGCCGTTCCAGTCCGAAACGCAGATGAGCGGTCCGCGCTTCAGCATCATCAACACGGCGGCGGTCGGCGACGTCAACGGCGATGGCAAGCAGGATATGGTGTACATCCGAACCGTCAGCGCTTCCGCATACTTTCTTGATGTCAGGAACAATGACGGCACGGGCCAGTTCACGCAAACCTCGCTGACCGGCGCCTCGGAGCTGGAATCGTCGATTCGACTCGGCGACGTCAACGGCGACGGCAAGCTGGACGTCCTGATGGGCAACATCTTCACCGGGACCCTGGACGTCAGGCTGGGCAATGGCGACGGCACGTTCGCGGCGGCGACGAAGTATGCGACGGGTGGCAGCACTGGCGGCAATATCAGGGCGTTTGCCGACTTCAACGGCGACGGCAGGGCCGACGTGATCATGTCGAACAACATCGGCACGTCGCTGCTGCTCGGTAACGGCGATGGTTCTTTCGGATCGCCCATTGCCACGAATGCCTCCAACGCCTTCGCGAGCGGAGATTTCAACGGCGATGGAAAGATCGATCTGCTTGTGCAGGACTCGTCAAGTTCGCCGGTTGCCGTGCGGCTTGGCAACGGGGATGGCACGTTCCAATCCCCGATCACGGCCGGCACCTCATCCAGAACGATCAGCGGCGACTTCAACGGCGACGGCAAGCTTGATCTTGCACTCGGAACCAACAACTCGATTGCGATCCTGCTCGGCAACGGCGACGGCACCTTCGCGTCGCCACAGACCTTCCTGACACCGGCGCCCATCTGGAACTTGGCGGCCGCGGACTTCAATGGCGACGGTAAAACGGACCTCGCCGTGGTCGCTAGCAGCAACAATACGCTTTCGACCTTCTACAGTCGCGGTGACGGCACGTTCGGCCCGGCGGTGACGTTGCCGCTCGCTTCGGGCGCCAACGGAATCACCGTCGGTGACCTCAATGGAGACGGAAAAGCCGACGTGGTGGTGGAGTGGACAACGAGCAACTCCTCGACCGGCGAGGATGTTTTCCTCACCGCGCCGAATTCGACCACCACGCAATATACGATCAGCCGCACGCCTCCGGCCCTGACGATCGTCGATGCGGACGTGACGCCGGGTGCGGACGGCAACAATTACATCAACGCGGCGCACTTCCATGGCGGGATGACGACCCTGTCCGGCTCCGGCAATGCCGGAGACACCGTCACGGTCACGAATGCCGGCGACAATTCCGTCGTTGGCGTCACCACGGTTGGCAGCGACGGCAGCTGGAGCCTCGGCGTGTCCGGCCTCCAGGACGGCTCGACCTACAGCTACGCCGCGACCGCCACGGATAGCCTGGGCAACCATAGCAACCCCGGGCCCGCATTCACCTTTACGGTCGATGCGACCGCCCCCGTCCTCGCGATCACGAGCATCGAAAATTCCGATGCAACGCCCTTTTCGATCACCGTCCGGGGCACGCTCGACCTGGCTGACGCGACCTCCGCGCTCACCTTGTCGTTTGGTCCAACGGATCACGCAGTCACCAGCGCCGCCGACGGCACCTGGCGGCTGGACAATCTGTCTCCGGCAACCGGACTTTCCTATGTGACGGCCCGTCTGCGCGACGCCGCCGGCAATACCGGCGTGTCGCAATCGATCCCTCTCGCCTTTGGCTACACGCTAGCGAGCGGCGCCTCACTTGAGAACGCGATCGTCGCGGCGGCCTCCTCGTCCTTCAACCCGAGCCTTGTTGTCCGCGGCACCTCGGTCGGGGCGACCGTCTTGCGCAACGGAATCGAAGAAGACTACGGCATCTCGACCGGATCGGTGGTCAAGAACGGCGGCCAGCAGCATGTTTTTGGCACCGGCACGACCGGCGCGATGATCGAAGCCGGCGGCTATCAGGACATCCGCGCCGGTGGGCGTGCGACAGATACCCTGTTGTACGGTTTCGGGCAGGTCTACGCTAACGGCACCTCGGCCCACACCACGATCAAGGCTGGCGGACAGCAGTCCGTTGCCGCCGGCGGCCGCGACGTCAACTCGACGATCGACGGCGGAACGCAATATCTGAGCGGAACGGCGACGGGCACGACGGTGGGCGCCGGCGGCAATCAATACGATTACGGCACGGCGAATGGCGTCCTCGTCGCGAGTGGCGGCTCCCAACACGTCTATCAGGGCGGTAGCGCCGCCGGAACGACGGTCGCGGCGGGTGGCTACCAGGATGTTTACCAAGGTACCGTCACCGACACCGTGCTCGACGGCAATCAGCAGGTGCTCGGCAATGGCCACGCTGCCGGCACCGTCATCAATGCCGGTGGGCGGCAATATGTCGGCTCCGGTGGCGCGACAACGGGCACGACGATCGCAGCCGGCGGCTTCCAGTACGTGGACGCCGGCGCTACCGACGGCAGCGCGACGATCAATGGCGGCTATCAGTTCGTCGCAGGCGCTGCGACCGCAACGACGGTCAGCGGCGGTGGCGAGCAGGATGTGGGGGCGGGCGGCAACGTCTCAAACGCGCATCTGGATGGCGGCAGCGAGCATGTCTACGCTGGCGGCCTGCTCCAGAACGTCGATTTCGGTGGCTCCGGCGGCGCAACGCTGGTGCTGGACATGCCGGCGGGCCTGGCCGGCTCGATCGCCAATTTCGGCGGCGATGACACCATCGACTTCCGCAACACGGTGGTCAGTAGTGTCGATGTCGACAGCGCGAACAATCTGACGGTCACGACCGACGGCGGCCAGAGCTACTCCTGGGCTCTGCTGGCGCAATACTCGGCCTCGTCCTTCGTGCTCGCCTCCGACGGCAACGGCGGCACCGTGCTGAACTACACGCCGCCCCAGCAGACGTTGCTCGCGGCCGCTCACTAAGGCGGAGAAAACAAGACGACCGGGCATCGGCTTCCACAGCCGGTGCCCGTTCAAATTGACCTCGTCGGCACTCTCGCATAGATCGTTTGCCAACCCGTGCGAGGGACCATGCGGTTTTTGACGACATTCCAGATTGCTGACTTCGCGGACACGCTGGTCAGCCTCTTCACGGCCTTCGTGCTGGGCACGCTGATCGGCGCCGAGCGGCAGTACCGCCAGCGCACCGCGGGCCTGCGCACCAACGTGCTGGTCGCGGTCGGTGCCGCCGCCTTCGTCGATCTCGCCATGCACCTGACCGGCGCCGACGGCGCGGTCCGCGTGATCTCCTATGTCGTCTCAGGCATCGGCTTCCTCGGCGCCGGCGTCATCATGAAGCAGGGCATGGACGTCCGCGGGCTCAACACCGCGGCGACGCTGTGGGCTTCGGCCGCGGTCGGCTCCTGCGCCGGCGCCGACATGGTCGCACAGGCGGCCGCGCTGACCGTGTTCGTCATCGCCGGCAACACCATGCTGCGCCCACTGGTCAACGCCATCAACCGCATTCCGCTGAACGAGAAGGCCTCGGAGGCGACCTACTATTTCAAGCTCGCCGTCGCGGCCGACGCCCTGCCCGACATGCGCGACCGCCTCGTTGAAAAGCTGGAGGCCGCGAAATATCCGGTGGCCGATATCGACGTGGTTGAGATCGGGGATGATATTCTCGAGGTCGTCGCAAAGCTGGTTGCGACCGCAGTCGATCCGAACGAGCTCAACGCGGTGGCGACCAATCTTCAGCACCTGCCGGGCGTGCGCCACGCCACCTGGGAAGTTAACACCTCAGACTGAGCGCGGCGTTTTGGCGCGCGAAGGCACGGTTCCCGCCTCGTCCGCCACGGAACCGCAGTCGGGCAAGTTCGTTGATCCCGCGGATAAAGGCGGTGATCGACATGCCCGGCCCAAATGACAAGCGCAGACTGAAACGTGACCTGATGGTCGCATGCTCGCTGCTCGCAGCAGGCGCCGTGGTGTCAGGCCTCTCGCTGGCGCAGATCCGGGCCGAGAGCCGGATGCAGACGGCGCAGGCGACCCAACCGCTCCAGGGCACGCCATCCGGCGATCAGGATAAGACGCCCGCGGAAGCCAAGCCCGGCGGCGACCGGCCGACCACGCCGGCCCCCGAGCCCGCGCGCCCCGACCCGCAGACGCGGGGTGCGGCGACCAAGCCGGCACTGCCGGCGGCGCCCGCGGAGAAGATCGCGCCGCCGATCAAGGAGAAGTAGCCCGGCGGCCGGCGTATTGTGACGCGCATTTGATCTCGCCTCGGCAACCGGCCCGTTCCATAATCTGTCGCGCCAACGACAGATGGGGCCTCCCATGAAGATCGAAGACGTCCGCCGCACCGCCTATTCGATGCCGCTCACCAACCCGGCATTCCCGCCGGGGCCATATCGCTTCTTCGACCGCGAATATTTCATCATCACCTACAGGACCGATCCCGAAGCCCTCGCCGCCATCGTGCCCGAGCCGCTTGAGGTGGCGGAGCCGGTGGTGAAATACGAGTTCATCCGGATGCCCGACTCGACCGGATTCGGCGACTACACCGAAACCGGGCAGGTGATCCCGGTCCGCTTCAAGGGCGAGGAGGGCGGCTACACCCACGCGATGTATCTGGACGACGAGGCCCCGATCGCCGGCGGCCGCGAGCTGTGGGGCTTTCCGAAGAAGCTCGCAAGGCCCAAGATCGAGATCGAGAGCGACGTCCTGGTCGGCTCGCTGCATTACGGCTCGGTCCTCTGCGCTTCGGCCACGATGGGTTACAAGCACCGCAAGGTCGACCACGACACGGTGCTGAAATCGATGGCGGCGCCGAACTTCATCCTGAAGATCATCCCGCATGTCGACGGCAGCCCGCGGATCTGCGAGCTGGTGCGGTTTCATCTCGATGATGTCGTGCTGAAGGAAGCTTGGACCGGCCCTGCCGCGCTCGGGCTGTTTCCCCACGCACTCTGCGACGTCGCCCGCCTGCCGGTGCGCGAGGTGGTCTCCGCGCTGCATTTCAAAGCGGACCTGACGCTCGGGCTCGGCAGCGTGGCGTTCGATTACTTGGCGAAATAGGTCGGCAAAAAGAAATGCCCGGCACAAGGCCGGGCATCGCTATCGACCGGAAGCGCTGAGAGGTCAACGCACCAGGACATTCCGGAACTGCCAGGGATCGCTCGTGTCGATGTCTTCCGGGAACAGTCCCGGACGATCCGTCAGCGGCGTCCAGTCGGTGTAGAAACCCTTCACCGGGCCGAGATACGGCAGCTGGATCTCCAGCAGACGATCGAAATCCATCTCGTCGGCTTCGACGATGCCTTCGTTCGGGTTTTCCAGCGCCCACACCATGCCGCCGAGCACGGCGGAGGTCACCTGCAGGCCGGTGGCGTTCTGGTAGGGCGCGAGTCTGCGGGTCTCCTCGATGGAGAGCTGCGAGCCGTACCAATAGGCGTTGTTGTCATGGCCGAACAGCAGCACGCCGAGCTCGTCGATGCCGTCGACGATTTCGTTCTCATCGAGGATGTGGTGCTTTTCCTGCATCTTCGCGGCACGGCCGAACATTTCGTGCAGCGACAGCACGGCATCGTCGGCCGGATGGTAGGCGTAGTGGCAGGTCGGCCGGTAGACCGCCGTACCCGATGCGTCGCGCACCGTGAAGTAATCGGAGATCGAGATCGACTCGTTGTGGGTGACGAGGAAGCCATACTGCGCGCCGCGGGTCGGGCACCAGGTGCGCACGCGCGTGTTGGCGCCGGGCTGCATCAGATAGATGGCCGCGCCGCAGCCGGCTTCGTGGGTGCGCGCATTCTCGGGCATCCATTTTTCATGGGTGCCCCAGCCGAGTTCGGACGGCTGCACGCCTTCCGACAGGAAACCTTCCACCGACCAGGTGTTGACGAAGACGTCAGGCTCTTTCGGCGACTTGGAGCGCTGGGTGTCGCGTTCGGCGATGTGGATGCCCTTGATACCGGCCTGCCGCATCAGGTCCGCCCACTCGGCCTTGGTCTTCGGCTTGGGGGCATTGAGCTTCAGATCGGCGGCGACATTGAGCAGCGCCTGCTTGACGAAAAAGGAGACCATGCCGGGATTGGCGCCGCAGCAGGAGACGGCCGTCGTCGAGCCCGCGGGGCGCGCCTTCTTGGCGGCCAGCGTCACTTCGCGCAGCGCGTAGTTGGAACGCGCTTCCGGGCCCTTCGAGGAATCGAAATAGAAGCCGAGCCAGGGCTCGTTGACGGTGTCGATATAGAGCGCGCCGAGCTCGTTGCAGAGCTCCATGATGTCGGTGGAGCCGGTATCGACCGAGAGATTGACGCAAAAACCCTGGCCGCCGCCTTCGGTGAGCAGCGGGGTCAGCAACTCCCGGTAATTGTCCCGGGTCACGGCCTTCTGGATGAAGCGGACGTTCTGCTTCTCGCAATGCGCCTTGCGGCCCTCGTCCTTGGGATCGATCACGGTGACGCGCGACTTGTCGTAGTCGAGATGCCGCTCGATCATCGGCAGCGTGCCTTTGCCGATGGAGCCGAAGCCGACCATGACGATGGGACCAGTGATCTTCGCGTAGATCTGCGAGGGGTGGCTCATGGGATGGTTTCTCCGGAACGTGCTGGCAGACAAAGGGTGGGGGGTGGATCAGGCGCTGCGGCGCTTGGCGGTGACTTCGATCTCGACCTTCATCTCGGGCTTGGCGAGGGCGGAGACGACAAGCAGTGTCGCAGCCGGCCTGATGTCGCCGAGAACCTCGCCGCAGACAGCGAAGTGGGCATCGATGTAGCTGGCGTCGGTGACGTAGTAGGTCGCACGGACGATATCGGCCATCTCGAATCCGCCCTCCTTCAGGGCGGCTTCGATGGTCTTGAAGCAGTTGCGTGACTGGCTCGTGACATCGGCCGGCATCGTCATCGTCGTGTAGTCATAGCCGGTGGTTCCGGCGACGAAGGCGAACTCGCCGTCGATCACGGCGCGGCTGTAGCCGACGGTCTTCTCGAGGGGAGAGCCGGTGGAGATCAGGCGACGGGACATGGTCGTGGGCCTCGACTGAAGGGGGTGTTTGGCGGGTTAAAGGGCGTTTCTCAGGCCCGCGCAACCCTAAAGGAACGGGCCTGCGCGAGCATCGCCGCGGAACGCGGCTTAAGTCGTCGCCATCATGGCAATCCCTTAGGCCGCGTGCGCCTGGAGGGCGCGAACTACCCTCCGTTTGGGCATGGCCGCGCCGGTCGGGACGATCATCCCCTCAACGCCATCCAGCGCACCGGCCTGGAATTCGATCGCCAGCAGACGATCGCGCTCGAACGGGCCGGGCAGCATCAATGCGCCGGTCTTCTCGGGCGAGAAGCCGAAGCGGGCGTAGTAGGGGGCATCGCCGAGCAGGATCACGGCGGCATGCCCGCGTGCCCGGGCGGCGGCCAGCGCTTGTTGCATCAGCGCGGCGCCGATCCCGAGCTCGCGGAAGGCAGGGTCCACCGCCAGCGGTCCGAGGACCAAAGCGGGCCTGCCTCCGGCGCTGACGTGCCACAGCCGCACGGTTCCCACGAGTGTCCCCTCGCGCACAGCCGACAGGGCAAGGCCTGCGGCAGGTGCACGTCCGTCGCGCAGGCGCTGGCAGGTGCGGTCATGGCGGTTCTCGCCAAAGCAGGCATCCAGCAGCGCTTCACGGGCGGCGACGTCGGCAGCACGTTCCGCACGGATCGCGAACGGAGCGGCTTTCGAAGTGAGGGCGACTTGTGGCTTCCGAAAAGCAGTCATGGCGCGTCAGTCCCCGCTTGAACCCGCGTGCGAGAAGCACGCCGGCTCAAGACGTCGTCAGAATGGCAATGTCAGGAAGGGAGCCGGCGGACCGGCTCCCGGGTTCGTCAGGCCTCAGAACGAGAGGCGGATCAGATGCGGCAAATCAGATGTGGTACGTCTTCAGCGGCGGGATGCCGTTGAACGCCACCGACGAGTAGGTCGACGTATAGGCCCCGGTGCCTTCGATCAGCAGCTTGTCGCCGATCTCGAGCGTGACGGGAAGCGGATACGGGGTCTTCTCGTACAGCACGTCGGCGCTGTCGCAGGTCGGGCCCGCGAGCACGCACGGCGTCATGTCCGCGCCGTCATGCGGGGTGCGGATGGCGTAGCGGATCGACTCGTCCATCGTCTCGGCGAGACCGCCGAACTTGCCGATGTCGAGATAGACCCAGCGCACCTCGTCATCGTCGCTCTTCTTCGAGATGAGCACGACCTCGGATTCGATGATGCCGGCGTTGCCCACCATGCCGCGGCCCGGCTCGATGATGGTCTCCGGAATCTGGTTGCCGAAGTGCTTGCGCAGCGCGCGGAAGATCGAGCGGCCGTAGGTCACGACCGGCGGCACGTCCTTCAGGTACTTGGTCGGGAAGCCGCCGCCCATGTTGACCATGGTCAGGTTGATGCCGCGCTCGGCGCAGTCGCGGAATACCTGCGAGGCCATCGCCAGCGCACGGTCCCACGCCTTCACCTTGCGCTGCTGCGAGCCGACATGGAAGGAGATGCCGCACGGCTCCAGGCCCAGGCGCTTGGCAACGTCGAGCACATCGACGGCCATCTCCGGGTCGCAGCCGAACTTGCGCGACAGCGGCCATTCGGCGCCGGCGCAGTCGTAGAGGATGCGGCAGAACACCTTCGCGCCGGGAGCGGCACGGGCGACCTTCTCGACCTCGGGAACGCAGTCGACCGCGAACAGCCGGATGCCGAGCGCGAAGGCGCGCGCGATGTCGCGCTCCTTCTTGATCGTGTTGCCGAAGGAGATGCGGTCGGGCGTCGCACCCGCGGCCAGCGCCATCTCGATCTCGGCGACCGTCGCGGTGTCGAAGCAGGAGCCCATGGAGGCGAGCAGGGACAGCACTTCCGGCGACGGGTTCGCCTTGACGGCATAGAACACGCGGCTGTCGGGCAGCGCCTTGGCAAAGGTCTGGTAATTGTCGCGCACGACCTCGAGGTCGACGACGAGGCAAGGCTCGGTGTCCCGGCCCTCGCTGCGGCGGGTGCGCAGGAATTCCTGAATACGTTCGGTCATAGCACTCTCCCAAACGGCCCAGCGACGGGGATCCGTTCAAAAAATGACGTCGGATAAGAGCGCTCCGGCCAGATCGCGCGATGGAGGCGCGACGAGCCAAAGACTCAAACCAGACTGTGCTGCCGTGGATTGGTTGGGATTGTTCCCGCCCGCACACCTGGCAATGAAGGACAAGCCTTTTCAGTAGCCCGCGCCGGCGTTGGACTGCCGGTAGAGACCAAAAAAGCCCGATCCGTCGTTGCTTTAAGTCGCGTCCCCCGTTGAGAGCGGGGTGCGCCGGTTCGCCTCCGGCTGCCAGTCACGGTTGCAAAAAGTGAAGTCACCTTCGACATGGCATCTCTTTGAGAGAGATGCTGGACGCTCCGGGTTTGCTTCCTCGTCCGACCTTTCGGTCTCGCGACTTCCGCACTTCCGAAGAGCCCCTCGGCTTCTTCACCCCTTGGCGGCTGTCCGGCCTCTTGTCCGGATACCTACCGACTGACACACGACCACAGGCACGTGCGAAATTGGGCAAGAGCGCACATAAGCGTTTTGACTCAGCTTCGCAAGAATTTTTTTAGGCTGAGGACAGAATTGCCTAACATCTGCTTGCGCAGTGTTGCGCGAGCGACGCGGAAGATGAACGCGCGTTAAGTTTTCTCAGCCGTGCGCGCGTCTTGCGCGCGCGAGGAAGCGTCAGCGGCGCTTCGTGAACGGCTCGACGCGCTGAGCCGCGCGGATGAACGCGGTCATCACGAGCACGCCGAGCGCGAACAGCACAGCCTGCAGGATGTGCGTGCCCTGATCACCGAGCCCGAACAGGATCGCGAGCGCCCAGCCGCCGGCGAACGCGGCGCCGAACACCTCGGCGCCGATCAGGATGGCCGCGCTGACGACAGTGATGACGCTTGGCCAGACGATCTGACGGGAAGATGAGGCAGGCGCGTTCATGAGCTTTGGGGTCCGTAGCTTCGAGGGCCGCAATCTCCCCGAAAAGGCGGCCGGGAGCAAGGGCAAATGGCCCAAAAAAGCCCCATCGCGTGCTATAGCTGACCCCAACAATCGAGCCACAAAAACCGGGACTTGCGATGTCAGACCCCCGCCAAACCACGGACCCCGAGACCAACCCGCTGCTGAAGGCCTGGGTGACGCCGTTTGCGACCCCGCCCTTCGACGAGGTCAAGCCCGAGCACTTTCTGCCGGCCTTCGAGCAGGCCTTCGCCGATCACTCCGCCGAGATCGCGGCGATCACCAACGATCCGGCGGCCGCCGACTTCGCCAACACCATCACGGCGCTGGAGCGCTCCGGCAAGCTCCTCACCAAGGTCGCGGCGGTCTTCTACGACCTCGTCTCGGCGCATTCCAACCCGGCCATCCTGGAGATCGACAAGGAGGTCTCCTTGCGGATGGCGCGGCACTGGAATCCGATCATGATGAACGCCGTGCTGTTTGGTCGCATCGCCCATCTGCACGAGAACCGCGCCGGTCTTGGTCTTTCGCCCGAGCAGCTCCGCCTGCTGGAGCGCACCTACACCCGCTTCCACCGTTCCGGCGCCGGCCTCTCCGAAGAGGCCAAGGCGCGGATGGCGGAGATCAACGAGAAGCTCGCCCAACTCGGCACCGGCTTTAGCCACCACCTGCTTGGCGACGAGCAGGAGTGGTTCATGGAGTTGGGGGAGGCCGACCGCGAGGGCCTGCCGGAGAGCTTCGTCGCAGCCGCCAAGGCTGCGGCGGAAGAGCGCGGCATGGACGGCAAGGCCATCGTCACGCTGTCGCGCTCCTCGACCGAGCCGTTCCTGAAGAGCTCGGCCCGCCGCGACCTGCGCGAGAAGGTCTACAAGGCCTTCACGGCGCGCGGCGACAACGGCAATGCCAACGACAACAACGGCACCATCGTCGAGATCCTGCAACTGCGCGAGGAGAGCGCCAAGCTTCTGGGCTATCCGACCTTCGCCGCCTACCGGCTCGAGGATTCCATGGCCAAGACGCCGGATGCGGTGCGCGGCCTGCTGGAGCGGGTCTGGAAGCCGGCGCGTGCGCGTGCGCTCTCCGACCGCGACGAGATGCAGGCGCTGATCACGGAAGAGGGCGGCAATTTCAAGCTCGCGCCCTGGGACTGGCGCTTCTATGCCGAAAAACTCCGCCTCCAGCGCGCCAATTTCGACGACGCCGCGATCAAGCCGTATCTTACGCTCGATCACATGATCGCCGCCGCCTTCGACTGCGCCACCCGCCTGTTCGGCATCACCTTCGAGGAGCGCAAGGACGTGCCGGCCTGGCACCCGGATGTAAGGGTCTGGGAGGTAAAGGGGCCGGACGGCAAGCACAAGGCGCTGTTCTACGGCGACTACTATGCCCGGCCGTCGAAGCGCTCCGGCGCCTGGATGACCTCGCTGCGCGACCAGCAGAAGCTCGACGGCGAGATCGCGCCGCTCGTCATCAATGTCTGCAACTTCGCCAAGGGCGCGAACGGCGAGCCCTCGCTGCTGTCGCCCGACGATGCCCGGACCCTGTTCCATGAGTTCGGCCACGGCCTGCACGGCATGCTCTCCAATGTGACCTATCCGTCACTCTCGGGCACCGCGGTGTTCACCGACTTCGTCGAGCTGCCGTCCCAGCTCTACGAGCACTGGCAGGAGCGGCCCGAGGTGCTGCAGCAGTTCGCCCGCCACTACCAGACCGGCGAGCCGCTGCCGGACGATCTGCTCCAGCGCTTCCTCGCCGCACGAAAGTTCAACCAGGGCTTTGCCACGGTCGAGTTCGTCTCCTCGGCGCTGGTCGATCTCGAATTCCACACCCAGCCGGCTTCCGCCGCGCAGGATGTCCGCGCCTTCGAGAAGAAGGAGCTGGAAAAGATCGGCATGCCCGAGGAGATCTCGCTGCGCCACCGCCCCACCCAGTTCGGCCACATCTTCTCCGGCGACCATTATGCCTCCGGTTACTACAGCTACATGTGGTCGGAGGTGATGGACGCCGACGCCTTCGGCGCCTTCGAGGAGGCCGGCGACATCTTCGATCCTGCAGTGGCAAAGCGCCTGCACGACGACATCTACTCCTCGGGTGGATCGGTCGATCCCGAGGCCGCCTATGAAGCCTTCCGCGGCCGCCCGCCGGAGCCCGACGCGCTGCTCCGCCGGCGCGGCCTGCTCGATGACGCAAAGGCAGCCTGATGGGCATGCGTGCCCTGTTCGGCCTGTTGCTCGCCGCTGCGATGACGTTCGCAGCCGGCGCGGCGCGGGCGCATCCGCATGTCTGGATCACCGCGACTAGCGAGCTGCTCTACGCCGCCGACGGCAGCATCACCGGCGTGCGCCACGCCTGGACTTTTGATGACATGTTTTCGGCCTATGCCCTGCAGGGGCTCGAGAGCAAGACCAAGGGCGCCTATACGCGCGAGGAGCTCGGGCCGCTGGCGCAGACCAATGTCGAGTCGCTGAAGGAATACGCCTACTTCACCTTTGCGCGAGCCGACGGCAAGAAGGAGCGTTTTAACGATCCGGTCGACTACTTCCTCGACTACAAGGATACCGTGCTGACCCTGCACTTCACGCTGCCGCTGAAGAACCCGGTCAAGCCCAAGCAGCTGGTGCTCGAAGTGTTCGACCGCTCCTACTTCATCGACTTCCAGATGGCCAAGGACAATCCGGTCAAGCTGGTCGGCGCGCCCGCCGGCTGCCAGATGAAGCTCGATCGGCCCAGCGACGGCTCCGCCACCGCGCAGAAGCTCAACGAGCAGACCTTCCTGAACGGTGAGAACTCGAATTTCGGCATGATGTTCGCCAACAAGATCACGGTGGATTGCCCTTGATTGGTCGTCTTCGTTCCCCGCTTGTGCGCGGGCTTCTGGCCTGTGCGGCCGTGTTCCTTGTTGTGAGCGTGGCGGACGCCGCGCTTCACGATCTCCTCGCGCAAAATCCGTTCGGTGCACCACGCCCGGCGCAGGCCGCGGAGCCCGAGGCCAGCGGCGTCATTGGCTGGCTGTTGGCAAAGCAGTCGGAATTCTATCGCCAGATGTCGGCGACCATTCGCGCCGCCAAGTCCGACGGCTCGGCGGTGTGGACGCTGCTCTTCATCTCCTTTGCCTATGGCATCTTCCACGCCGCCGGCCCCGGCCACGGCAAGGCGGTAATCGCCTCCTATCTCGTCGCCAACCGCGAGACCGCGCGGCGCGGCATCGCGCTGTCGTTTGCCTCGGCGCTGATGCAGTCGCTGGTGGCGATCCTGATCGTCGGCATCTCGGCCTGGGTGCTGAACGCCACCGCCAAGACCATGTGCAAGGCGGAAGGCGCGATCGAGATCGCGAGCTACGGCCTGATCGCGCTGTTCGGCCTGCGGCTGGTCTGGGTCAAGGGCCGCACCTTCATCCGTGCGCTGCAGGCGGTCCAGCCGGTGCCGGCGATCGCCGGCGTGCCGCATGACCATCACGATCACGGCCATCACCATGATGCCCATGACCATCATGACCACGATCACGGTCATGATCACCATCATCACGACCATGGTCACGCCCACGCCCATCACCACCATGCGCATGACCACGTCCATGACGAGCATTGCGGCCATTCCCACGGTCCGACGCCGAGCGAGCTCGCCGGCCCCGGCGGCTGGCGGCGCGGGTTCGCTGCGATCCTGACAGTCGGCATTCGGCCCTGCTCGGGTGCGATCCTGGTACTGGTGTTCGCGCTGGCGCAGGGCCTGTTCTGGGCCGGCATCGCCGCGACCTTGCTGATGGGGCTCGGCACCGCCATTACGGTCGCGGCCATCGCCGTCGTCGCCGTCTCCGCCAAGGACATCGCCGCCCGCCTCAGCGCCGGGCGCGACGGCGGCGGTGCCCTGTTCATGCGCGGCATCGAATTCGGCGCCGCCGGCCTTGTGCTGCTGTTCGGCGCGGGCCTGCTGTTCGGCTACATCGCCGCCGAACGGACGACGTGTTTCTAAGGTTGCTCTTTCCCTCCCCCCTTGTGGGAGAAGGTGGCGCGCGTAGCGCGACGGATGAGGGGTATCTCTCCGCGAGCAAACCTCTCACGATTGAATCGTGCGGAGAGATACCCCTCATCCGTCGCGCTACGCGCGCCACCTTCTCCCACAAGGGGCCTGTTGCGTTATCGGCTCTTGAGGCTGAAGACGTCAGGAGCGAGTGCCCTGGTCCCGGCAATTGCCTGGCAAGATCTGTAGTTGTCGCCCTGAGCGGGCAGCTCACGCGGCGATCGTGGCCCACCGCCTCATGTTGAAGGCGATCGAGGCGAGCAGGACTTGCCCGGTCGCCTTGATCAGACCGACGTAGCGGATGCAGGTCAGCCGCATGCGGCGTTTGAGAGTAGCGAAGGTGGTCTCGACCTGGGCTCGTCGACGCGCGATGAGGAGGTTGTAGCGTTTGAGCCTGGGCGGCAGTTCCGGGTGATGTCTGTTGGGCCGACGAGCGATGCGGGGCTTCTTGCCTTCCGCCTTCAGCCGGGCCCGTCGGGCATGGGTGTCGTAAGCCGCATCGGCCCAGACCACGGCTTCATCGCCGCGGATCAAAGCGTCCGCCGGTGTCGTATCGTTGACGTTAGCGGGTGTGGTCAACACCGCGCGGATCAAGCCGGATCCTTCGTCGACACCGACATGGGCCTTGTAGCCGAAGGTCGAGCCGCTTTTGCCCTGCCGTTTGGCAAACCGGGCATCAGGATCGTTTGAGGGGCGATCCTCCTTGGGCGGAGCCGAGACTGCCTGGATCAAGGTCGCATCCAGCATCGTGCCGCGCTTGAGGATCACGCCGGCATTCTCAAGCTGACGATCCAGTTCGCCAAACAGCTTCTCCAGCAGGCCTTGTTCAACGAGCTGGTTCCGGAAGCGGTTCAGGACCGTGTGGTCGGGCGTCGCATCCTCAAGGCTCAAACCGACGAAGCGCTTGAACGACAACCGGTCGCCCAGCGCTTCCTCGAGTTCGCGCTCCGAAAGACCATACAGCGACTGCAACAGCACAGCACGAAACAGCACCAGCACCGGATAGCCTGGTCGACCGGGCCCCCCTTCATCCCGCAAATGGCCGATCAGCTTCTCGAACCGGTACCACTTGACCAGGCCAGCCAGCCGATCCAGCGCCGCATTGGCGCCGGCTCCCTTCGGCATCAGCGCTTCCACAAAGCTCGGCTGTCCCGTCCGCTTGACCGCCATCGCTACCCTCCAAGGCTTTGCCCTAGGGAATCACAATTGACGAATTACGCAACAGGCCCACAAGGGGAGAAGGAAGAAAGATCACACCGGCAAAAACCGCTTCAGCGCCGGCATGAAGAAGATCCCGAGATTGATCGCAAAACCGATGCTCCAGAGGATCGAGCGCAGCGTCGGGCGGTTGCCGAGATAGGTCAGCACGTAGGCGATCCGCACGATCAGGAACAGCACGGCGAGCTCGTCGATCAGCCGCTGCGGCGAATCCCGGAATTCGGCAAGCAGCACCGCGAAGGCGAAGAACGGAAAGGTCTCGATGCCGTTCTGGTGGGCACCAAGCGCGCGCTGCGCCAGCGCATCCTCGAAGAAGGCGGGGTCGCGCGGCCGGGAATTGTCGAAGATGCGAAACCGCGTCCATTTGATCGAGACGATCGTCGTCAGATAAAGCAGCAGCGCTCCCAATACGCAGAATTCCGCGAGTGTCATCAGCCCCTCCCCGCTTGGGCGCGACCCTAGCGAAATCGACCTCATCTTGACAAGTTCGGAGCAACGCGCGACGCAACTGATCATGACGACAATTGCCCCCATCGCAGCGCAAAAGCCCGCCGTCCGGTCCAGCCTGCGGCGCGTCGGCGTGCTCCTGGTCAATCTCGGCACGCCCGATACGGCCGATGCGCCCGGCGTGCGGGTCTATCTCAAGGAATTCCTCTCGGACGCCCGCGTCATCGAGGACCAGGGGCTCGTCTGGCAGTTCGTGCTCAACGGCATCATCCTGCGCAGCCGTCCCCGCACCAAGGCGCTGGACTATCAGAAGATCTGGAACAATGAGCGGAACGAGTCGCCGCTGAAGACCATCACGCGCTCGCAGAGTGACAAGCTTGCGGCCGCACTGTCTGACAGCGACCACGTTGTCGTGGACTGGGCGATGCGCTACGGCAATCCCTCGATCAAGTCCGGCATCGACGCGCTGATCGCGAAGGGGTGCGACCGCATCCTCGCCGTGCCGCTCTATCCGCAATATTCCGCCTCGACCTCGGCGACGGTCTGCGACGAAGTGTTCCGCGTGCTCGCCCGCTTGCGTAACCAGCCGACGCTGCGGGTGACGCCGCCTTATTACGAGGACGAGGCCTATATCGAGGCGCTCGCGATCTCGATCGAGACGCATCTGGCGACGCTGCCGTTCACGCCGGAGCTGATCGTGGCGTCCTTCCACGGCATGCCGAAATCCTATGTCGACAAGGGCGATCCCTACCAAAGCCACTGCGTCGCCACGACCGAGGCGCTGCGCCGCCGGCTCGGCATGGACGAGACGAAACTGCTGCTGACCTTCCAGTCGCGCTTCGGCAATGACGAGTGGCTCCAGCCCTACACCGACAAGACCATGGAGCGCCTGGCCAAGGAGGGCGTGCGCCGCATCGCGGTGGTGACGCCGGGCTTTTCCGCCGACTGCCTGGAGACGCTGGAGGAGATCGCGCAGGAGAATGCCGAGATCTTCAAGCATAATGGCGGCGAGCAGTTTTCCGCGATCCCCTGTCTCAACGACAGCGATCCGGGCATGGACGTGATCCGCACCCTGGTGCTGCGCGAGCTTCAGGGCTGGATTTGATGGCGTGTCCCATGAACCGCCGCGAGACTTTGGCGCTTCTTGGGACGATCGCCGCGCTGCCGGCCTCGGTGCTGGCGCAGCAGCCGAACGCGACCCGGCGGCTCGGCGTGCTCTCGGTCACGGCCGCGGATGACGCGATCGGGCAGGCCCGCAGCACGATCCTGGTCGAGACGCTCGCCGCTCATGGCTGGAAGGAGCACGACAACCTCAGGATCGATTGGCGCAGCGGCGCCGGCGACCGGGCGCGCATCGCGCGCCTCGCCGACGAACTCGTGGCGCTCAAGCCGGACATCCTGCTCGCGGTCGGCACGCCCTCGGTCGAGGAGTTGCGCCAGCGCACCACGACGATCCCGATCGTGTTCGCCGTCGTGACCGATCCCGTCAGCCAGGGCTTTGTCAAAAACCTCGCCCATCCCGGCGGCAACATCACCGGCTTCACCGATTACGACGGCCCGCTCGCCGGCAAATGGCTGGAGATGCTGACGCAGGTCACGCCAAAAGTGTCCCGCGTCTTCGTCGTCTACAATCCCGCCACCGCGCCGTTCGCGCCCCTGATGCTGCGCACGATCGAGGACGCCGCACGGACGCTTCACGTGACGGTCGAGGCAGCGCCGGTTCAGGACGCCGGCTCGATCGCCGCGCTGGCTTCGCGAAAGGACAGCGGCCACCTGGTGCTGCCTGACTTCTTCACCATGGCCAATCGTTCCCAGCTCCTGGCTGCAATCGGTGAAGCCCGCGTGCCGGCGGTGTTCTGGAGCCGCACCTTCGTCGACGAGGGCGGGCTGATGTCCTACAGCACCGACAGCGCCGAGCAGCTCCGCCGCGCTGCCAACTACATCGATCGCATCCTGAAAGGCGCGCAGGCAGCCGACCTGCCGGTCCAGAACCCCACCAAGTTCGAGCTGGCGATCAACCTGAAGACGGCGAGGGCGCTGGGGTTGACGATGTCGCCCTCGCTGCTTGCGCTCGCCAACACCGTGGTTGAATAGGGGCGCCGAAGCTACCTTCGACTGGTGATTCCGGAATTCCTGGGGCAGAATGACGGTGGGGATGTTGCCGCGAGCGATGCGGCTCGAACGGGGCGGGCGCGATTACATGCGGGGATTGTTGCTTGTAGCCGTCGTGGCCTGCGGACTCGCTGGCTGCAACACGACCGGGGACGTTGCGTCGACCATGTATCCGGAAGCGGTGCGGGCCGGCGGTGCCGTCAAGAGTGATACGGCCATTGTCCTGGTCGCAAACGGCGGCAGCGAGACGATCAACTATCTTCAGTTCGTTCACAACGGTTTTCCCGCGATCAACGCGCGAGGGATCAGCCTTGCTCCGGACGGCTTTGTTGCGATTCCGGTCGCTGTCGGAACGACGGGGCTTGAGCTGCAAAACTATACGACGACGGGTCGCCCGGGCACCTATCTCCCGAATGGCGCGTCGATGGGATTCGTGCCGGTGCATACGCCCAAGATCGATCTTCCCGCCCCCGGACTGTATTACGTTGCGACCGTCTTTCCAGGGCAGCAACGCAGTTTCGAGACAAGGCCGACGGCCGTCCAACTGGCGAAGCTGCGCAAGGAGCGGCCCGAGCTCGCCGCGCTGAAGCCGGTGAATTTTACATGGTCCAACTAGGACACCGGTCGTTGCTAGGTTGCCTCCGTGCCCTTTCAAGGGCTTTCTCACAATACTTATCGGCGATCGTTCCGCCTCCGTACTTCTTGTGGAAATGTCGCCCCGCGCCGACGTAAATGGTGACCGCTGAACCGGTAGGGTTGCGTTCCCGACCAATGACAGCGCGGGAAAGGGCTTTCCCGCCTTGGAGGAAGTATGAGCGGTTTCGATGTTTTCGCGATTGTTCTGGTGTTGCTCGTCATCGTCACGCTGGTCGCCGGCGTGAAGACGGTGCCGCAGGGCTATGACTGGACCATCGAGCGGTTCGGCAAATACACCCAGACGCTGAGCCCCGGGCTCAACCTGATCGTGCCCTATTTCGATCGCGTCGGACGCAAGATCAACATGATGGAGCAGGTGATCGACATTCCCGAGCAGGAGGTCATCACCAAGGACAACGCCACCGTGACGGTGGACGGCGTCGCCTTCTACCAGGTGTTCGATGCCGCCAAGGCGAGCTACGAGGTCTCCAACCTGACCCAGGCCATCACGGTCCTGACCATGACCAACATCCGCTCGGTGATGGGAGCGATGGATCTCGACCAGGTGCTGTCGCATCGCGACGAGATCAACGAGCGCCTGCTTCGCGTCGTCGACGCTGCGGTCTCGCCCTGGGGCCTCAAGGTCAACCGCATCGAGATCAAGGACATCGTGCCGCCCGCCGACCTCGTCGAAGCCATGGGCCGGCAGATGAAGGCCGAGCGCGTCAAGCGCGCCGACATTCTGGCCGCCGAAGGCCAGCGCCAGTCCGAGATCCTGCGCGCCGAGGGCGCCAAGCAGGGGCAGATCCTCCAGGCCGAAGGCCGCAAGGAAGCTGCGTTCCGCGACGCCGAGGCTCGCGAACGTTCCGCGGAGGCCGAGGCCAAGGCGACGCAGATGGTCAGTGAGGCTATCTCCAAGGGAGACGTCGCCGCGCTGAACTATTTCATCGCCGACAAGTATATCAAGGCGTTCGGGCAACTGGCGGACTCGCCGAACCAGAAGGTCATCATGCTTCCGGTCGAAGCGATGAGCATGCTGGGCTCGCTCGCCGGCATCGGCGAGATCGCCAAGGCAACGTTCGGCGAAAGCGCGGCGTCCGCGGCCGCTGCCGCCCGCCGCGGCGGCTCGGTGCCGACGACCGGCCCCACGCCGCCGGCGGTACCGCCGCGACAGGGGTAATCAAAGCGCATGCACTTTCGAAAAGTGCATGCGGCAATTTAAAGCGCATGCCCCGGAAAAGTGGGGACCGGTTTTCCGATCAGGGCATACGCCAGCATAAAGAGGTCGTGTCATGACCGACATGTTCGTATCGCTCGGCACCTGGAATTGGCTGATCTTCGGCTTCATCCTGATGGCGCTGGAGGTGCTGGCGCCGGGCGTGTTCCTGTTCTGGCTCGGCCTCGCCGCGTTGCTGGTTGGCCTGATCTCCTTTGCTGTCGCCGTGTCGTGGCAGATCCAGCTCGTGATGTTCGCAATCTTCGCTGCCGCCGCCGTGCCGGTGTGGCGCCGGCTCGCGCGGCCGAAGCTGGACGCAAGCACCAGCCCCTTCCTGAACAAGCGCAGCGAGGCATTGCTCGGCCGCGAGTTCACGCTGGAGAAACCGATCATCGACGGCAACGGCACCGTGCGCCTCGGCGACACGGTGTGGCGCGTGGCCGGGCCCGATACGCCGGCCGGGACGCGGGTGAAGGTGGTGCAGGTGGACGGTGCGAATTTGACGGTGGCCGCGGCGTGATCCTTTCTTCCCCTCTCCCCTTGCGGGAGAGGGTGGCTCGCCGCGTAGCGGCGAGACGGGTGAGGGGTATCTCTCACCGAACGCGATACTGAGTTTGTGGAGAGAAAGGCAGCGTGCTTGGCTGCTCTACCTCTTCCACCTCTCCGCAAACCGGTGCAGGGGCATGAACGTCTCGCACAGCTCCCGCCCCAGTGCCGTCAGCCCGTAACCTCCACCGTCGCCCAGCTCCACGAACCCTGCGTCGCGCAGCTCCGTCAGCCGCGCCTGCAGCACTGTCGGCGAGGCCTCGTCGCAGGCGGTGCGCAACGCGCGGGAGGTGAGGGCTTGGTCGCGCAATTCCCACAAGATCCGCAGGCTCCAGCGTCGGCCGAGGAGGTCGAGCAGCGCCATGATCGGCCGCCCGGTGCGCGAGCCGCGGACATTGCGGCTCCCTGATGCTGCCTGTTTCGCCATCCCGGCCCTCTTGCGTCGTGCTACAAATAATGTAGCGTATTGCTACGATAATTGTAGCAACGGAGACAGCTGATGTCCCAGGCCACGCCGCGCATCGCGCCGCTCGTCCCGCCTTATCCCCCGGAGATCCAGGCGCAGTTCGACCGCATCATGCGCGGTGCGCCGCCGCTGGTGCTGTTTCGGGTGATGGCGGGCCACGCCCGCGCCTGGGACAAGTTCCGCGCCGGCGGGCTGCTCGATCCCGGCCCGCTGTCATTGCGCCAGCGCGAGATCGTGATCGACCGCACCTGCGCGCTGACCGGATGCGAATATGAATGGGGCGTGCATGTCGCGATCTTCGCCGGGCCGGCGCGGCTCAGCGAGGAGGAGGTGCACGCGACCGTGCGGGGCGATGCGACGTCACCGTGCTGGTCGCCGGCCGAGCAGGCGTTGATCGCCGCCGTCGATGCGCTGTATCACCGCGCGACGTTGGACGACGCTGAATTCGCCGCGCTGTCGGCGCATTACGACGAGGCCCAGATCCTGGAGATCATGCTGCTGTGCGGCTTCTACCGCACGGTGTCGTACCTGGCGAACGGGCTGAAGCTGCCGCTGGAGGAGAGGGCGGTGAGGTTTCCGGCACCGCTCTAACCGCTCGTCATTGCGAGGAGCTCTTGCGACGAAGCAATCCAGACCGTCTCCGCGGAGGCGGTCTGGATTGCTTCGCTGCGCTCGCAATGACGATGTGGAAAGAGCGGCCCTACGCCACGCCCGCCCGCAGCAGATCGTGCAGGTGCACGATGCCCACCACCTTGTCGGCTTCGGTCACCACCAGCGTGGTGATCTTGCGGGTGTTCAGCACCTCGATCATCTCGCTGGCGAGCATCGAGGGCGGCACGGTCTTCGGCTGCCTGGTCATGATGTCGTCGACCGACACCGTCAGCAGGTCCGGCCGCATGTGACGGCGCAAATCGCCGTCGGTGATGATGCCGATGGCCTCGTTCGCGGCGTTGACGATGCAGACGCAGCCAAGCCCCTTGGCCGACATCTCCATCACCGCGTCCGACATCTTGGTGCCTTCAGGTTTCACCGGGATCTCCGCGCCGGTGCGCATGTAGTCGCGGACGAATTTCAGCATCGCGCCCAGCTTGCCGCCCGGGTGGAAATGCGCGAACTCCAGCGCGGTAAAACCGCGGCCTTCGAGCAGCGCGATGGCAATGGCATCGCCGATTGCAGCCTGCATCAGCGTCGAGGTGGTCGGCGCCAGATTGTGCGGGCAGGCCTCGCGCGCCTTCGGCAGCTCGATCACGATGTCGGCGGCCTGGCCCAGCGAGGACGCCGCGTTCGACGTCACCGCGATCATCGGGATCGCGAAGCGCGCCGAATAGTTCACCAGCGTCTTCATCTCCGGCTGCTCGCCGGACCAGGACAGCGCCATGATGACGTCGTCGGCGGTGATCATTCCGAGGTCGCCATGGGCGGCCTCCGCGGTGTGGACGAAGAAGGCCGGCGTGCCGGTCGAGGCCAGCGTCGCAGCGATCTTGCGCGCCATGTGGCCGGACTTGCCAAGCCCGGTGACGATGACGCGGCCCTTGGCGTTGCGGATCAGGTCGACCGCCTTGGCGAAGGTCGCGCCCAGCGGACCGCGCAGGGCAGCGGCGAGCGCGTTGATGCCGCCGCTCTCCGTCTCCAAGGTGCGGAGCGCGGATTCGACGCTGTCGGGGTTGGGGCCGGATGATGGGGTCATCAGGGGTTTCGAGCTCGACATGTTCAGGTCCAGGGAGGAGGGGCGCTCGCCCGTTGGCGCCTGCTTAGCATGGCCAGACCGGCGAGGCGACGAGAGCGCCAGGCCCCGAAACGGGTCATTAACCATAATTGTTTTAACTCCATTAACGATGGTTCCCGCCCGCTGGCGGAGGTCGTCGTGGAAGTCTTTGATTTCGTTGGAGTTCTTACATCGTGGGGGCGCCTCCAGGCACGAGCCGGAGCAAACGCGGGCATTTCCTGCGTGCGGCTTTGCCGTGCCTGGCGCTGACTGCCCTCGGAAGCGCGCCGGCGGCCGCCCAGAGCCTCACGCCCGACCTGTTCAATCCCAATCGCGGCGGCTTTGCCGCGCCCGACACGCTGCCGACGCGCCGCACGGCGGGCGTGCCGCAGGCGCCGTTGGATGCGCTCCCGGCGCTGCCCGATCCCAATGCCGATCCGCGCAAGCGCCAGCAGGCGCCGGCGACCTCGCGCGTCGGCCAGGTGCCGACCTACGGCCTGCCGGCCGCCAACGGCGCCAGCGGCTCCGGCTACGACTCGCTCAACCGCAAGCGGCAGCAGCCAAAGCTCTATCCCGGGCAGCCGAAGCCGAAGCGCCCGGTCGGACCCGGCTCGCCGGTGCCGCCAGCAACGCCGGACCGGACGCTAGGGCCGCCGCGCATCGCGCCGCCACCGTCGGAAACCGCAAACAAGGCGCCGGTGCCGCGGGCGATGGCGGGCACCGTGCCCGGCCAGCCGCTGCGCCGCCGCCTCAAGGCCGACGACGATGCGTTCGGAGCGGTCGGCGACTATGCCGGCAGCTTCCTGATCAAGGGCGGGCTCGAGCTCTCCGCCGGCTACGACACCAATCCGGCGCGCCTGAACAAGCCGGTCGGCTCGCCGGCCTATGTCGTCGCGCCCGATCTTCTCGTGATGTCCGACTGGGAGCGCCACGCGCTGGTCGCCGATCTGCGCGGCTCGTTCTCCGGCTACACCAACAACATGCCGGCGACGATCGACGGCTTTGCCTCGCCGTCGCCGGTCGAGATCGACCGCCCCGATTTCACCGGCCATGTCGACGGTCGTTTTGACGTCAGTCGCGACCTCAAGCTCACCTCGCAGTTCCGGCTGCGGGTCGCGACCGACAATCCCGGCAGCCCGAACGTGCAGGCGGGCCTGCAGAAATATCCGATCTACGCCAGCTATGGCGGCACCTTCGGCTTCGACCAGACCTTCAATCGCTTCCAGGTGGCCGCCGGCGCCACCGTCGATCGCACCGCCTACACCGATTCCAAGCTGACCGACGGCTCGACCTTCAGCAACAACGACCGCGACTTCAACCAGTATGGCGGCATCGGTCGTTTCTCCTACGACCTCAAGCCGGGGCTGAAGCCGTTCGTCGAGATCGAAGGCGACAGTCGCGTGCACGACCAGCCCGCCGACCGCAACGGCTATTTCCGCGATTCATCGGGTGGCTACGCCAAGGTCGGCTCGAGCTTCGAGTTCTCGCGCATCCTGATCGGTGAGATCTCGGTCGGCTATACCGCGCGCAACTATGTCGACCCGCGCCTCAGCCAGCTCGCGGGCTTCCTCACCGCGGGCTCGCTGATCTGGAATGCGAGCGGCCTGACCACGGTGAAATTCGCCACCGACACGCAGATCGCGGAGTCCACGGTCCCCGGCTCCTCCGGCGTGCTGGTGCACACCTACGGGATCGAGGTCGATCACGACTTCCGCCGCTGGCTCACCGCCGTCGGCAAGTTCACCTACGGCACCTACGACTACCAGAACCAGAATCGCAACGACAAAACCTACTCGCTCGAAGGCAATCTGATCTACAAGCTCAACCGCAACATCTGGATCAAGGGCACGCTGCGCCACGACATCCTGAACTCGAACCAGCCGGGGTCGAGCTCGCAGGGGACGGTGATGTTGGTGGGGGTGAGGTTGCAGAACTAGAGGCGGTGAGCACGTGGATTGACGCGCCATCTTGCCGCTTGCTCAACAGTCATGCCCCGGCTTGACCGGGGCATCCAGTACGCCGCGGCCTCTCAGTAGGCGACAGCTGTCTCGGAATACTGGATCGCCCGCTTTCGCGGGCGATGACACCTTTCGTAAATCTGGCAGCGGAGCGAGAACCTACCGCGGCAGATCCGTCTTCCCCATCAGGAACGTATCAATCGACCGCGCGCACAGCCGGCCCTCGCGGATCGCCCACACCACCAGCGACTGGCCGCGGCGCATGTCGCCGGCGGTGAACACGTTCGGGCGCGAGGTCTGGTAGTCGAGCGTGTTGGCCTTGACGTTGCCGCGCGGGTCGAGATCGACCGAGAGCAGCTTGAGCAGGCCCTCGTGCACGGGATGCACGAAACCCATCGCGAGCAGGATGAGCTCGGCATCGAGCTCGAACTCGGTGCCGGCAATCGGCTTGAACTTGTCGTCGACGCGCACGCAGTGCAGCTTCTTGACTTGGCCGTTCTCGCCGGAAAACTTCTGCGTCAGCACGGCGTATTCGCGGATCGCGCCTTCGGCCTGGCTCGACGAGGTGCGCATCTTCAAGGGCCAGTTCGGCCAGGTCAGGCCCTTGTTCTCGCGCTCGGGCGGGGCGGGCATGATCTCGAGCTGGGTGACCGAGAGCGCACCCTGGCGCAGCGAGGTGCCGATGCAGTCAGAGCCGGTGTCGCCACCGCCGATGACGACGACATGCTTGCCGCCGGCCAGGATCTCCTGGACGCCGCCGAGCGGCTCCTCGGAGACGCGGCGGTTCTGCTGCGGCAGGAAGTCCATGGCGTAGTGGATGCCTTGGAGGTCGCGGCCGGGGATCGGCAGGTCGCGCGGGGCTTCTGCGCCGCCGGTCAGCGCGACGGCATCGTAATCGTTGAGCATCTCGCGCGGGTCGACATTGCCGTCAGCGCCGACATGGCTGTTGTAGTGGAAGGTGACGCCTTCGCCTTCCATCTGCTTGACGCGGCGGTCGATGACGCCCTTCTCCATCTTGAAGTCGGGGATGCCGTAGCGCAGCAGGCCGCCGGCCTTGGCGAACTTCTCGAACAGATGCACGTCGTGGCCGGCGCGCGCGAGCTGCTGCGCGCAGGCCATCCCGGCCGGACCCGAGCCGATCACCGCGACCTTCTTGCCGGTCTTGACGGTCGCCACTTCCGGCTTCAGCCAGCCATTGTCCCAGGCGCGGTCGACGATCGCGCATTCGATGGTCTTGATGGTGACGGGGTTGTCGTCGATGTTGAGCGTGCAGGACGCTTCGCACGGCGCCGGGCAGATGCGGCCAGTGAACTCCGGGAAATTGTTGGTCGAGTGCAGGTTGCGCGAGGCCTCTTCCCAATTGCCCTGATAGACGAGGTCGTTGAAGTCGGGGATCTGGTTGTTGACCGGGCAGCCGGGCGTGCCGGGCGCGACCGAGCCGGTGCCGTGGCAATAGGGAATGCCGCAATTCATGCAGCGCGCGGCCTGGTCGCGCGTTTCCTTCTCGGTCAAGGGAACGACGAACTCGTTGTAGTGCTTCACGCGCTCGGCGACCGGGGTGTACTTGCGGTCATGCCGTTCGATTTCGAGAAAACCCGTGATCTTGCCCATTAAACCCGAAGTCCCTGCCGCTTAAATTCGTCTTCTCTCTAGCCAGACCCTCATCCTGAGGAGCGGCGCACTGGCGCCGCGTCGCGAAGGATGAAAGGCCCCGCTGGTGACCTCATGGTTCGAGACGCAGCTATCGCGCTCCTCACCATGAGGGCTTATCGCTCTACGCGCCGATCGCGATTTTCGGCTCGGCGTCCGCGTTGGCGGCCATTTCGCGCAGCGCGCGCCGGTATTCGACCGGCATCACCTTGCGGAATTTGGGCAGCCAGTCCTTCCAGTTGGCAAGGATGTCGGCGGCGCGCTTGGAGCCGGTCGCTTTCGCATGGCGCGAGATCAGGACGTGCAGGCGCTCGACATCGGAGTCGAGCAGGTTCTTGAACACGTCGACCCGGCCGTGCGCCTCGAGGTCACCCGAGTGGTTATAGGTGCCGGCGTTGATCAGCTCTTCCGACAGCACCGGCTCGAGCTCGACCATCGACATGTTGCAAAGCTTGTCGAAGTCGCCGGTCTCGTCGAGCACATAGGCGATGCCGCCGGACATGCCGGCCGCGAAGTTGCGCCCGGTCTTGCCGAGCACGACCACGATGCCGCCGGTCATGTATTCACAGCAATGATCGCCGGCGCCTTCGACGACCGCCACCGCACCCGAGTTGCGCACGGCGAAACGCTCGCCGGCGACGCCGCGGAAGTAGCACTCGCCCTGGATGGCGCCATACATCACCGTGTTGCCGACGATGATGCTCTCTTCCGGCACGATGCCGCTGTTGGCGGGGGGCTTGACGATGATCTTGCCGCCCGAGAGGCCCTTGCCGACATAGTCGTTGGCTTCGCCTTCGAGCTCGAAGGTGACGCCTTGCGCCAGCCACGCGCCGAACGCCTGGCCGGCGGTGCCCTTGAGGCCGACATGGATCGTGTCGTGCGGCAGGCCGGCATGACCGTAGATCTTGGCGACCGCGCCCGACAGCATCGCACCCGCGGAGCGGTTGGTGCTGTTGATCCTGGCCTCGATCTTCACCGGCGCGCCGCGGTCGAGCGCAGGCGTCGCCTTCTCGATCAGCGTGCGGTCGAGCACCGCTTCCAGATGATGGTTCTGGCGCTCGGAGTGATAGATCTTCTGGCCCTTCTCTTCCTTCTGCTTGACGAAGAGCTTCGAGAAATCGAGGCCCTTGGCCTTCCAGTGCGCGACCAGCCTGGTCTGGTCGAGCAGCTGAACCTGGCCGATCATCTCGTTGAAGGTGCGGAAGCCGAGCGATGCCATGATCTCGCGGACTTCCTCGGCGACGAAGAAGAAGTAGTTGATCACGTGCTCGGGCTGGCCGGTGAAGCGCTTGCGCAGGACCGGGTCCTGGGTCGCGACGCCGACCGGGCAGGTGTTGAGATGGCACTTGCGCATCATGATGCAGCCGGCCGCGATCAGCGGCGCGGTGGCGAAGCCGAACTCGTCGGCCCCTAAAAGCGCGCCGATCACGACGTCACGGCCGGTGCGGAAGCCGCCGTCGACCTGGACCACGATGCGGCTGCGCAGCCGCTCGCGCACCAAGGTCTGGTGGGTTTCGGCAAGGCCGATCTCCCAGGGCGAGCCGGCGTGCTTGATCGAGGTCAGCGGCGAAGCGCCGGTGCCGCCCTCGAAGCCCGCGATGGTGACATGGTCGGCGCGCGCCTTGGCAACGCCGGCGGCGACCGTGCCGACGCCGATCTCGGAGACCAGTTTGACCGAGACGTCGCCCGTCGGGTTGACGTTCTTGAGGTCGTAGATGAGCTGCGCCAGATCCTCGATCGAGTAGATGTCGTGATGCGGCGGCGGCGAAATCAGGCCGACGCCCGGCGTCGAGTGACGAACCTTGGCGATGGTCGCGTCGACCTTGTGGCCGGGCAGCTGGCCGCCTTCGCCGGGCTTGGCACCCTGCGCCATCTTGATCTGCATCATGTCGGAGTTGACGAGATACTCCGTGGTGACGCCGAAGCGGCCCGAGGCGACCTGCTTGATCGCCGAACGCATGGAATCGCCGTTCGGCATCGGCTTGAAGCGGTCGGCTTCCTCGCCGCCTTCGCCGGTGTTCGACTTGCCGCCGATCCGGTTCATGGCGATCGCGAGCGTGGTGTGCGCCTCGCGCGAGATCGAGCCGAAGCTCATCGCACCGGTGGCGAAGCGCTTGACGATGTCCTTGGCCGCCTCAACCTGGTCGATCGGGATCGGCTTGCGCTTCTCCTCGTCCGCGTTCTTGATCCGGAACAGGCCGCGCAGCGTCAACAGCCGCTCCGACTGCTCGTTCAGGATCTTGGCGAAGGCGCGGTAGCGTTCCAGCGAATTGCCGCGGGCGGCGTGCTGGAGCAGCCCGACCGACTCCGCGGTCCATGCATGGTCCTCGCCGCGGCTGCGATAGGCATATTCGCCGCCGACATCGAGCGCGGTCTTGTAGACCTGCGCGTCGCCGAACGCGTCGGCATGACGGCGCACCGCTTCTTCCGCGATCTCGGCAAGGCCGACGCCCTCGACGCGGGTATGGGTGCCGGCGAAGAACTTGCCGACGAAGTCCGCCTTGAGGCCGACGGCGTCGAAGATCTGCGCGCCGCAATAGGATTGGTAGGTCGAGATGCCCATCTTGGACATCACCTTGAGCAGGCCCTTGCCGATCGACTTGATGTAGCGCTTGACGATCTCGTAGTCGTCGAGCGAGCCGGGCAGGCGGTCCTTCATCGCGATGATGGTTTCGAACGCCAGATAGGGATTGATCGCTTCGGCGCCGTAGCCGGCCAGGCAGGCGAAGTGATGCACTTCGCGCGGCTCGCCGGATTCGACGACGAGGCCGACCGAGGTGCGCAGTCCGACGCGGATCAGATGATGATGCACGGCGGCGCAGGCCAGCAGTGCCGGGATCGGCACCCGGTCGCTGCCGACCATGCGGTCGGACAGGATGATGATGTTGACGCCCTCGCGGACGGCGGCTTCCGCACGCGCGCAAAGCTCGTCGAGCACCTGGTCCATGCCGGCAGCACCGAGACCGGCGTGGAAGGTGGTGTCGAGCGTGCGCGACTTGAAGTGCGACTCGGCCACATCGGAGATCGAGCGGATCTTCTCGAGATCCGCATCGGTCAGGATCGGCTGGCGCGCTTCGAGACGCTTGGTGGTGGCGAGGCCCTGCAGGTCGAACAGGTTCGGCCGCGGTCCGATGATGGAGACGAGGCTCATCACCAGCTCCTCGCGGATCGGGTCGATCGGCGGGTTGGTGACCTGCGCGAAGTTCTGCTTGAAATAGGTGAACAGCGGCTTGGCCTTGTCCGACAGCGCCGAGATCGGCGTGTCGTTGCCCATCGAGCCCGCGGCTTCCTCGCCGGTGGAGGCCATCGGCGTCATCAGGATGGAGATGTCTTCCTGGCTGTAGCCGAACGCCTGCTGGCGATCGAGCAGCGACAGGTTGGAGCGCACGCCGGTGGTCGGTACCTTCGGCAGCTCTTCCAGCACGATCTGGGTCCGCTCCAGCCACTCCTTGTAGGGATGGCTCCGGGCGAGCTCGGCCTTGATCTCGTCGTCCGGGATCAGGCGGCCCTGCTCGAGGTCGACCAGCAGCATCTTGCCGGGCTGCAAGCGCCACTTGGTGATGATCTGGTCCTCGGGGATCGTCAGCACGCCCATCTCGGACGCCATCACGATGCGGTCGTCCTTGGTGACGAGATAGCGCGCCGGACGCAGCCCGTTGCGGTCCAGCGTAGCGCCGATCTGGCGACCGTCGGTAAAGGCGATCGCGGCGGGGCCGTCCCACGGCTCCATCAGGGCGGCGTGATATTCGTAGAAGGCGCGGCGCTTCTCATCCATCAGAGGATTGCCGGCCCACGCCTCCGGAATCATCATCATGACGGCGTGAGGCAGCGAGTAGCCGCCCTGCACCAGGAATTCGAGCGCGTTGTCGAAGCAGGCGGTGTCCGACTGGCCTTCGTAGGAGATCGGCCAGAGCCGGTTGATGTCCTTGCCGTAGAGCTCGGAGCTCACGGAAGCCTGGCGCGCCGCCATCCAGTTGGTGTTGCCGCGCAGCGTGTTGATCTCGCCGTTATGCGCGATCATGCGATAGGGATGCGCCAGCGACCAGGCCGGGAAGGTGTTGGTCGAGAAGCGCTGATGCACCAGCGCCAGCGCGCTCTCGAAGTCCGCCTCGTGCAGATCGGGATAGTACTTGCCGAGCTGGTCGGCGAGGAACATGCCCTTGTAGATCACGGTGCGGCACGACATCGAGCAGGGGTAATAGCCCGCAAGGCCGCGGTCGCGACGCTGGTAGATCGCCTGCGAGATCGACTTGCGCAGGATGTAGAGCCGGCGCTCGAAATCGTCCTCGGTCTTGGCGGTGCCGTTGCGGCCGATGAACACCTGCATGCAGGCGGGCTCGGTCGGCTTCACGGTGACGCCGAGCGAGGAATTGTCGGTCGGCACGTCGCGCCAGCCAAGCAGGGTCAGGCCCTCTTCCTTGATCTGGTCGGCGATGATGCTCTTGATGACATTGCGCCAGGCGGTGTCGCGCGGCATGAACAGCGCGCCGATGGCATATTCGCCAGGAGCCGGCAACGTGAAGCCGAGCTCCCCGGCCTTGCGGCTGAAGAAGGGGTGCGGGATCTGCACCAGGATGCCGGCGCCGTCACCGGCGCGCGGGTCGGCGCCGACGGCGCCGCGATGCTCGAGGTTGCAGAGGATGCTGAGCGCGTCCGCGACGATCTCGTGGGACTTCTTGCCCTTGATGTTGGCGATGAAGCCGACGCCGCAGGAATCCTTTTCCAGGCTCGGATCGTACAGACCTACGGCCGGCGGACGCGAATTGTGTTCCTGAATCGGATCAGTCGTTTTCGAGGCGACCGTCGCCGACAGTTCTTCTGCCACGATGTTTGCGCGCTCGAATTGCGACCCGTTCATTGTTCCAATCCTCTCCATGCGGCAAGCTGCCTCACCGCTATCTTCGGCGCACCTTGGGCGTTCCGCGGCACCCGCCTCTGGGTCACCGCTCGTCCGCTGCGAGCCGCATTTTCTTAAATTCAGGCCAAGGCGTTCTTCGTCCCCGAGAACGGCTTTGCCTGTTGCCTTCCTGGCGCTCGAAAGCACCGACTTTCGTTGCAATCCGTATGCCGGAACTGCAAGCAAAATTGAGACAGTCTTCCTGTCCTAACCATCACCTTGCCAAATTTTTGTCTATCACACAAGCGCGCGGAAGTCCCGATTCCCAGAGTGTCAATCAGCGCTTTCCGCATGGCACGCGGCCCCGGTTTTGAAGCAAACGCGCCCTGATCCGGCCCTGCCGACGCCGAAATCCCGAATGAAGCTTCGGATCAGCCCTTCGAAAGGCGCGCCACGCCGCAAGAAGCGAAAGAGCGCGAGGCATTCGGGGGCCTGACAGGAGCGTGTCGACCATGAAGTTTTTCACAGGATGTGTGGCCGCTGCCACGCTGGCGCTGGTGGCAACGGCCGTCGAGGCACAAGTTCCGGCCAACGGCGCTGCGCGGGGCGCCTATATCGCGGTCTCGGATTTCGACGGACCCTATGGGCCGCCGGAAGCCGCGCCGCCGCCGCGCTACGGTTACGGCTTTGGCTACGAGGAGCGCGGTCCGGCACCGGCGCTGCTGCCGCCGACCGAGGTCTACGCCGTGCTGCGCGACAACGGCTTCTCTCCGCTTGGCATCCCGCGCCTGCGCGGCGGCGTCTACACCATCGCGGTGATCGACCGCCGCGGCGACGACGGCCGGCTGGTGATCGATGCCCGCGACGGGCGAATTTTGCGCTTCATGCCGGCCGCTGACGCCTTCGGCATGGCCCCCAGTGATGAGGTGCCGACGGTTGCACCTTACCGTCCGCAAAGCGCGCTGCCGCCGCCGACCATGGTCCGCAGCGGCCCGCCGCGTCCGCCGGCCTCGATCCCGCATGTCGCCAGCCGCACCGTGCCGCTGCCGAAGGCCGCCCCGCGCCGCGGCGAGGCGCCTGTCGCCGCCACCAAGCCGGCCGCGCCAGCTCCGCAGCAGGTACAAGCGCCGCAGGCGCAGCCCGCCCAACAGACCGCTGCCGTGCAGGCAAAGCCCGCCGAAGCCGCACCACCGCAAACCGCCGCGCCAACCGTCGGTCAGGCCAAGCCGGCTCCGACTATCATGCCGACGCAGGAGATGCCGGCGGCGCAGGGGCTGGACTAGCGCGCGCTCGCTTGACGCGACTGCGCGCCACGCTCCGGACGGAGACCTGAGCAAAAAAAAGCGCCCGAAAATCGCGGGCGCTTTTTCATTGCGGCAATCGCGCGCTCAGCTGCGCGGATACCCCGCGGCTTCCAGGATCAGATTCGCCACGTCCTTCGGATGCGACACCAGCGAGAGGTGGCCGGCATCGAGCTCGATCGTGGTTGCGTTCATGCGCTTGGCGAGGAAGCGTTCGAAATCGGGATTGATGGTGCCGTCGTTCTTCGATACCGCGTACCAGCTCGGCTTCGTGTGCCATGCAGCTTCCGTGGTGCGGCCGGCGAAGATCGAGGCGGCGGTCGGCCATTGCACGGCGTAGAGCTCCCTGGCCTGCTCCGGCTTCACGCCATTGGCAAAATACTTCAGGAAGGCGTCTTCAGAGAGCTTTGTGTAGCCGTCGCGCTCGACGATGCCGGCGCGGGCCGGGCCTGCCGGAAACTGCTTCGACAGCGCGACGAAGTCTTCGTTCGCATCGGGCGCGCGTGCGGCGACGTAGACGAGGCCGGTGACCTTCGGGTCGTTACCGACCTGGCTGATCACGGTGCCGCCCCAGGAATGCGCGACCAGCACCGTCGGGCCGTCCTGTTCGGCCAGCGCGCGCTTGGTCGCCTCGACGGAGTCCGCAAGCGACGACAGCGGATTTTGCACGGCGGTGACGTGCAGGCCCGCGGCCTGGAGGATCGGGATCACCTCCGACCAGCTCGATCCGTCGGCCCAGGCGCCGTGCACCAGCACGACGTTCTTGGCTTTCACCGTCTGCGGCGTCTGCGCGTGAGCCAGGCTGATGGGGGCCGCCAGCAGGCTCGCGGCGATGAGAAGGCTGCGCCAAAGTGACATGATCGTGCTCCGTATTGTTTTTGCTGCGATGCCCAAAGGACGGAGCGCGTGGTCGCGGCGTTACATGTCCTCACCGTTCTGTGATGCGATGCAAAACGAAAAAAACGCCCCGGGGCACCGGGGCGTTTTCGCAACTTGGTGGCTGTCGACGTGCTTAGGCGGCGACCGAACTCTCGATCACCTGCGCCTTCGGCGCGCCCGCGTTGATGGCGATCTGGCGCGGCTTCTTGGCTTCGGGAATCTCGCGCACAAGGTCGACGTGAAGCAGCCCGTTCTCGAGCGAGGCGTCCTTCACCTGCACGAAGTCGGCAAGCTGGAAGGCGCGCTCGAAGGCACGCGCGGCGATGCCGCGGTAGAGCACTTCGGACTTCGAGTTCTCGTTGGCGACTTTCTCGCCCTTGATCGTCAGCGTGTTTTCCTTCGCGACGAGGGAGAGCTCGTCCTTGGCGAAGCCGGACACCGCAACCGTGATGCGGTAGGTGTTCTCGCCGGTACGCTCGATGTTGTAGGGGGGATAACCGGGGCTGCCGTCCGAACCGGCCTGGTCGAGTAGGCTGAAGAGGCGGTCGAAGCCGACAGTGGAACGGTAAAACGGAGTCAGGTCGTAGGTACGCATGGTCTAGTCCTCCATTGAGCGACTGTTGGTAACCCGCCCGCCAATCGGGCCGGGCTTTAGTCTGTGTGCAGCCTAATGTTCCGGTTCCGAAACACTGGTAGCGGCCTGCACCATGGTGATATGGGTTCAGGGGAACGGCGTTCAAGAGGGCGGCAAGTTGCGCCTTTTCGGCGCTCCAGCCCCTTGATTTGCAGCATTTCTCGCCCAATGACGCTGATCTCGATTCCGTCCAATCCCGTTCCCGAAGACGTCGTCAGCGGCACCATCAAGACGCCCGATGGCGCCGAGCTGCGCTTTGCGCGCTGGGCGCCGCCGGCGAACCGCAAGGGCACGGTCTGCGTCTTCACCGGACGCAGCGAGCAGATCGAGAAATATTTCGAGACCGTGCGCGACCTGCGCGACCGCGGCTTTGCGGTGGCGATGATCGACTGGCGCGGGCAGGGCCACTCCTCGCGCCGCCTGCGCGATCCGCGCAAGGGCTATGTGCGCGACTTCTCCGATTTCGAGATCGACGTCGAGACCTTCGTGCAGCAGGTGGTGCTGCCGGATTGCCCGCCGCCCTTCTTCGCGCTCGCCCATTCCATGGGCGGCACCGTGATGCTGCGGGTGGCGCATGCCGGCAAGCGCTGGTTCGACCGCATGGTGCTGTCGGCGCCGATGATCGACCTGCCCGGCCGCGCCACCTCGTTTCCGGCGCGGGCGCTGCTGAAGACGATGCGCCTGATGGGGATGGGCGGTCGCTATGTCCCCGGCGGCAGCGACCACATCACCGGGCTCAATCCCTTCATCAACAATCCGCTGACCAGCGATCCCGTGCGCTATGCGCGTAATGCCGCGATCCTGGAGGAGGATCCGACGCTCGGGCTCGCGTCACCGACGGTCGCCTGGGCCGATACCGCCTTCCACGCCATGAACACCTTCAAGGGCAAGAACTACCCTTCCCAGATCCGCCAGCCGATCCTGATGCTGGCGGCCTCCAGCGACACCGTGGTCTCGACCGCGGCGATCGAGGAGTTCGCCTATCATTTGCGCGCCGGCTCCCATCTCGTGATCGCCGGCGCCAAGCACGAGATCCTCCAGGAGCAGGACCGCTACCGCTCCCAGTTCTGGGCCGCCTTCGACGCCTTCGTGCCGGGCACGCCGCTGTTCAAGTGACGGGGTGGAAGCTTCCTGAGGACGGCTGATCGTTCCACAATCTCCGTCATGCCCGGGCCTGTCCCGGGCATCCACGCCTTGTTGCGCGATCAAAGAACGTGGATGGCCGGGACAAGCCCGGCCATGACGATGAACCTTCTCTGCCTCACAGCGTCTTCAGATATTCGATCAGATCGTAGCGCTCTTGCTCCTTGAGCACGCGGCCGATGGTGCCGTCCTTGCCGGGGCCCGGCGTGCCATCGAACGAGTGGCCGGCATTGCTGTTGCCGAAGGTCTCGGTGCCATCAGACGCTCGCGTCGAGAAGCGCGACTGCCCGGTCTTGCAGCTCTCGCCGTCGACGACCGCGAAGCCGACCTGCTTCGGATCGTAGTCGCGACCACCACCCATGCAGAACGATTTGGGGCGCTCGGCCGCGGGGCTCAGCATCCAGTAGAGCGAGGGCACCGATCCGTTGTGCAGGTAAGGCGCGGTGGCCCAGACGCCGTTGAGCGGGCGCGCGCGATACCAGGGCGGCGGCTCCTTCGCCTCGGCCGGCTGCGGACCGGGATTCGGGCAGTTTTTGCGCTCGCCCCACCAGGCCTGCTGAACCTTCGGGTCGATCTTCGCATCGTCCATCGCTTTGCGGCTGACGATGTCGACGAGCACCATCAGCCCGACCGAGTACGGCATGTCGGTCGAGGAGATAGCCGGCAGATTGCAGCTCCACCAGGCATTGAGCTTCTGCGTGGGATCGAGCTCGAGAAAGCCCGGGACCTGAACCGTCCGCGTCGCCAGCACACTGGCCTGAGCGGGATCGGTGCCCATGCCTTTGACGCTTTTCTGGACCTCGTTCAGGAATTTGTCTTTGCCGATGGTCTCCCAGCGCGACGAGGACCAGATGCTCTGGTCCGGAAACTCGGTGTCGAACACGGGATCGTTGACCGGCCCGAGATGGCATTCGACGCAGATCTGCGCGTAGAGCTTGCGGCCGTTCTTGACGCGCTCGCCATCGATCTTCCAGGCATTGTCGCCGAAGATGTCGGACGGCCATTTCGGTGATGTCAGTCCGGAGAGCTGCTTTTTCGGATAGGGCGCCGACCCCTTCAGCAGATCCTCGATCCAGTTCAGGTTCTTGATATCCATCGACGAGCGGAACAGCGTGTCCTTGGGGGTATTGTCGGACAGATTGAGCAGCGCCGTCACGCCCAGCGCTTCGCCGGCGTTGCGGATCAGCGGTTGTTCGATGGACGCGTCATATTGCGCGAATTTGAGCCAGGGCACGGTCCAGATCGGCGGGAAGCTGACCGGCGCGTCCTTGGCATGCAGATTCTTTTCGAAGCCGCTGAGGCCGCTGAGCGTCATGTCCTGGGCGAAGACCTGATTGCCGATGCGGTTGAGCGCGTCGAGACGGCCGTATCCTTCCTCGGTGTCCTGCTGCTTCTCTTCCCGCTTCGTCTTCTCGTTGAACCTCGTCTTGCCGTCGATGGTTTTCGCGTAGGTCTTCTCCCAGTCGATCAGGAACGTGCTGATCGTGCGCAGCTTCTGCTTCAGCGCGTCGCGATCCGCATCGCTGGCGGAGGGGCCGAGCACACGGTCGGCGAAGCGCGTAAAGCGACCCGGCACGAGGAGCGTGTAGGCGATCGACAGACCCGTCGTGACCTCGAGCTTCCTCAGGTCGGTCATCGCCGGGCCGCCGTCGAAACGGATGTCGATGCCTTTGTAGTGAATCTGGCCGGTGTGGCAGGCGGCGCAGGTCAGGCCGATCCGGTCGTCGCCGACCTGGCCGGTCGCAGGATCGGGTACGCCGGTCATGCGAGCAAAGCCGACGGGCAGGCCGTCGACGTTTTCAGCCTGGGCGCCCCAGTTAACCGGCGGATCCCAAAGCCGCGCCGGCACCGGCTTGGTCTTGTCGTAGACATTGGCGTAGCCGAACCGGCGCAGCGTGGCGTCGTCGGTGTTGATCGTCTGCGGGCTCGGGATGAAGCCGAAGCGCTGCAGATGGTCGCTGTCATGCAGCATCCCGGGCTTTGCGAAGAAATGAAGCCGCGGCTGCTCGAGCGCCATGAACCAGCTGTAGGGCACCGGGAAGGTCGCGGTGCCCTGGCTGGCGTGATGAAACCAGTGCCGGTCCTCCAGCGCCCAGTTTTGCTCGAGCCAGTACGCGGCCCGCGGTTCGACAAGCTTCGGCAATGGCGGCGCCACGAGGTCACCGAGGATGCCGGGCAGCATCGGCTGGAATTGATCGGGAAAGCGCAGCGCCACGACGCCAAAGACGAGCAGCGCGGCGACTAACCCGCCGGCAACGCGCCATATGAGCGAGGGCGGGGTGACCGGCTGGCTGACGACTCGCTGCGTGATCCTGTCAGGGAATTTGCGCTCGTTGAACAGCGTACGCACGTCGGCGATGGCGAGATAGCGGTTCTCGCCTTCGCCCTTGCCCATGATCTTCAGCAGGATGGGCCATTCGAACTGCATCAAGATCCGATAGTACCAGCGCGCAGTGCTCCCGGCGCGCTTGAGGTTGTCGCGCATGTAAGTTTGTATTTCCGACGCGTTGATGCCGGGCTCGGTGCCGCCGCCGTTCGGATCGGTATAGTCCCTGCCGAAGCTGGCCAGGCGGGCGATCTGATCCTCATTGACCTTGCCGTCGACGCCGAGGATGCGCGAACCGGCGCCGCGCTTGTCCAGGGGGCCGCCGCGCAGGGCATCGAGCTGTGCGCCCGAAAAGATGCTCTTCAGGATGTGACCGAAGCCGTTGGCGATCAGCGCGATGCCGCGGGTCTCGACGCGGGCCACCGTCTTCATCAGCCCCTTGTCGCCGCTCGCATTCGCGATCGTCTGCGATAGCTTGCCGATCGGGACGGTCCCGCCTTCGACGAAGCCTTCGCCGACCAGGCCGCGCAGGAAGGGGCAGGGATTGTCTGGCGAGACCTGGATCGAGGGATCGAAGGGAGGCTTCGAGGCGGGGTCGTTCATGGCCCAAAATCCTGAAAACAGCGAATCGTGAAATGAAGACGCGCCGATAGAGCGCGGAAAGTCCTAACAAACCGACAGCAGCTTATACTACTTCAGCGTGTAAAGAAGTGTGGCTGAATTCACGGTCCTGTCAATAAAAGCCGGCCCGCGTTTTGCGAAGGGGCTGGGTCGAGACCGAGAAGGCCCGCCTGTCAGGACTCGGCCGCGCGTTTGACGTCGCTTTGCACCAGGGTCAGCTTGCTGAGCGGCACGCCCGCGTTCAGAAGCCCCTCGCGGTAATGGGCAAGGTCCTCGGGCCGCTTCCAGTGGAAATTGCGCAAGTGACGATCGACATTCAGCGTCGGGTAGTTGCGCATCAGCACGCCGACGGCCTCGCCAGCCTCATCGTCCCGACCCAACTGTGCCAGCGCCGCGGCACGGATCGCCAGCGCCTGCATGTGGTTCGGGTTGATGTAGAGCTGCTCGCGCGCCCAGGACAGGGTCGCGTCGTATTGCCCCAGCAGATAATGGCTGAAGGCGTTCAGCGCGGCCCATTGGTAGCGCGGGTCGCTGTTGTCGCGCTGCGCGGCCATCGAAAACAGCTCGATCGCCTCGCGGTGCTCGCCGATGACGAAATGGCAGATGCCGAGCACGCCGCGTGCGCCGTTGTCGTAGGGGTTGAGCGCGACCGCGCGCTTGGCGGCGTCCATCGCGGCCTCGTAATGCGCCTCCATGGCATGCGCCCAGGACAGGATCGAGAAGGCGAAGGAGGAGCGCGGGTCGAGCCGGACGCTGGTCTCGGCGAGGGCCATCGCCTCGGCCCACATCTCGCGCGTGCCCTTGACCCACCCGAACTGGATGCTCTGGATCTGGATCGTGGCGAGATAGGCGTGCGCGATCGACAGTTTGGGGTCGAGGCTGATGGCTTCGCGGAACAGGTCGACGGCGGTGGCCAGGTCCTCCTTGGTCTGCCGGTAGTAGTGCGACAGCCCCTTGAGGAAGCGGTCCCAGGCGGTCACGTCGGTGGAGAGCCGCGCCGGCGCCGAGGCCTCGGCACGGACGATCTCGGTGGCGATGGCGGCGGACAGATTGGTGGTGATCTCGTCCTGCATCGCGAACAGTTCGCCGATGTCGCGGTCGTAGCGGCCGGTCCAGAGCTGCTCGCCGGTCTCCGGCGCGACCAGCTCGGCGGTGACGCGGATCTTGGCTCCGGCGCGCCGCACCGAGCCCTGGATCAGATAGGTGGCATCGATCTCGCGCGCGATCAGGCGGGTGCTGGTGTTCTTGCCCTTGAACGCGAAGGTCGAGTTGCGGCTCAGCACGCGATAGAAGGATTGCAGCGACAGCGCGTGGATCAGATCCTCGGTGAGGCCGTCGGAGAAATATTCGTCCTGGGCGTCGCTGAGATTGGCGAAGGGCAGCACGCCGACGATCGCTGTGCGGTACTGCTGCGACAGCACCGACGCCTCCCGGAGCTCGGGCGCGAGCGCCGGCGCACCCTCGGGCATCCAGGTCCAGACCCCGATCGGGTCCTTGATGTTCTTGAAGCGATGGTTGCCGGCATCGACCAGCAGCGCGGTCAGGTGCTTGCTCGCCTCCCGGTAGGCCTTGGCCGAGATGGCGAAGCCGCCGGGGCTCGCCACCGCTTCGAGGCGGACGGCAATGTTGACGTCGTCACCGAATACCTCGTCCTCGTCGGCGATGACGTCGCCCATGTGGATGCCGAGGCGAAACTGCATGGCGCGCTCGGCCGGCAGGTGATGGTTGCGCTCCGCCATCAGCGTCTGCATCGCGATCGCGGCCTCGACAGCGCCGACGATGCTCGGGAACTCCAACAGGAAGCCGTCGCCGGTGTTTTTGACGACGCGGCCGCCATGGTTGAGGATGATGGGATGGATCGCGCTGCGATGGGCCTTGAAGGCGGCATGGGTGCCGGCCTCGTCGCTGCCCATCATGCGCGAATAGCCGGCGACATCGGCGCAGACGATGGCGGCCAGACGTCTTTCCATAATCCGGAGCTCCAAGGGATCGATGACCGGCCCCCGCGTGGCAGTCGCCTCGAATCCCGCATTTCCAAGAACCCTGCCTTTATAGAGCAGATAAGGCCGGGCGAAAGCATGATCCGCATTGCAAATTTGAGGTAAATTCTCCGCAATCCTGGCGGTGGACGGCGGCGGCCGAACCGAATAAGCCCGCCTTTCAAGGCTGACGGGGGCACCTCACATGCTGGGCATTCACGAGATCTGGCTCTTCATCCTGTCGGGCATATTGCTCAACATCACGCCTGGCCCGGACTCGGTCTACGTGATCGGCCGCAGCATGCAGATGGGCTGGCGGGGCGGCGCCGCGGCCGCGCTCGGCATCAGTTTTGGCTGCTTTTTCCACGTCGCGGGCGCGGCAATCGGCCTTTCGGCGCTGCTGATGGCCTCATCGACCGCCTTCTCGATCCTGAAGCTGGTCGGTGCGGCCTATCTCGTCGTGACGGGACTTCAGATGCTGTGGTCGCGCCCGGCGCTGGCCGCAGCCATCGACGAGCCGGAGCGGAGCCCGCTGCGGCGGGTCTTCCTCCAGGGCGTCTTCACCAACGCGCTCAATCCCAAGGTCGCGCTGTTCTTCCTGGCCTTCCTGCCGCAATTCGTCGCAGCCGATTCCCCGCACAAGCCGCTCGCCTTCCTGACGCTCGGCCTGATCTTCATCTTTACGGGAACGTTGTGGTGCCTGGTGCTGGCGGCGTTCGCGGCAAGGGCGGCCCACCGGCTGCGCAAGTCTGAGGGCGCGATCGCCTGGGTGAACCGCGCGCTCGGCGGCCTCTTCATCTATCTCGGCATCCGCGTCGCCATGCTGGAGACGCGATAACTCATTCGAACGGATGACTGGTCCGGCATGCAGTCGGCCCGATAGAGGCCGCGCGGGGAGGTTTCGATGGTTCGTGGAAGCTGCCTATGCGGCGCCGTGCGTTTCGAGATCGATCAGGTGCGTGCGCTCACGCATTGTCATTGCGCCAATTGCCGCAAGCTGACCGGTGCCGCCTTCGCCACCTACGCCCATGTCGATGCCGACAAGTTTCGCTTTGTTGCCGGCGAGGACATGACGGTGGCTTACGAATCCGCGCCGGGGAGCTTCCGCCATCGCTGCAAGACCTGCGGCTGCCTGACGCCGGGCAAGGCGAGTTATCTGCCGACCGTCAGCATTCCCGCCGGCCTGCTCGATGACGATCCCGATGTCAGGCCCCGCCTCCACGTCTTCACCTCGTCGCGCGCACCGTGGTGGACGATCCAGGACGATCTGCCCCAGCACGAAAAATGGGTGCCGGGCTACGAGCCCAAATCGTAGGCCTCAGGCGAACTCCTTCAGCAGCGCGCTGCCGGCGAGATAAATGCCGAGCAGGATCATCGCGATCAGGAACCAGCGGCGAAACGCTTCCGCCGGCATCCGCGCCCGCACCGACTGGCCGACGAACATGCCGGCAAAGGCCATGGCCATGCCCACGGCGCCCGGCACGGCGTTCGCCGGCGTCAGCAAGCCGCCGGCGGTGAGATTGAAGGCGAGCGCCAGCGTCGCGGTCGTGAAGAACACGCCGAGCGCCTGCACCAGTTCGTCCTTCTCCATGCCGATCGCCTGCATGAACGGCATCGAGGGGATCACCTGCACGCCTGTCGAGGCCGAGATCACGCCGGTGATCACGCCGACCACGCCGCCGACCCATTTCTCGTTCTGCGGCGCGACGTGGAACTTGAATTTGCTGAGCCCGATGATCGCGTAGATCACGAGCAGGATTCCGAGCACGATCGTGCCGTAACGGGCATGCGGGCCGGTCAGCGCGCCGGCATTGAGCCAGCATCCGATCACGGTGCCGATCATCAGCGGCCACAGCCGCCTCAGGATGTCGCGCAGATAGGGGCCGGCGAAGGTCTGCCAGATATTGGTGACGATGGCGGGCACGATCACGATGGCGATCGCGCGGCTCGGCGCCATGTTCACCGCGAGCAGGCCCATGGACACGGTCGGCAGGCCGAGCCCGACCACGCCCTTGACGAATCCGGCGATCAGGAAGACGGCGGCGATGAGGATGAGGAGCGGGTCAATCATATCTTGCACATTGACCGAAGCCGCGCGCGGGCACAATCTGAAGGTTACGGAGACAGCCTTCGTTCCTGGCGGAGGCTGAGGAGAATCCGACCATGCGCTTCGACCTCGTCGACCTCCAGCTCTTCATCGCGGTTGCCGACCAGCGCAGCATCACGCGCGGCGCCGAGCGATCGAATCTCGCCTTGGCCTCTGCCAGCGCGCGCATCAAAGGGCTCGAGGACGCGCTCGGCGTCGCGCTGCTCAAGCGTGGGCGGCGCGGTGTCGAGCTGACTGCGGCGGGCGAGAGCCTGCTCGATCATGCACGGGTCGTGATGCACCAGGTCGACGCCCTGCGCGGCGATCTCGCCGGCTTTGCCAGCGGCGTGCGCGCGAGTGTGCATTTTCTCGTCAACACCTCGGGGCTGTCGGAGCATCTGCCGAAGGCGCTGGCGGGTTTCCTGCGCGAGCATCGCGACGTCGCCATCGACATCGAGGAGCGCGAGAGCACCGATATCGCGGCAGCAATCACCGCCGGTGCCGCCGATCTCGGCTTTGCCGCCGAGCACGCGCTGCCTGATCATATCGAGCGTTTCGTCTTCAGCGAGGACCACCTGACATTGGTGACGTCGCGGCGCGGCCCGTTCGCGGGCCGTCGCCAGATCGATTTTCAGGAGACGCGGGATTGCGAATTCGTCGGGCTCACCAGCGCCACTGCACTCCAGATGCACATTTCGAAGCACGCCGCCCGGCTCGGCATGCGTCCGCATTACCGTGCGCGTCTGCGCGATTTCGACGCGATCTGTCAGATGGTCGCCGCTGACGTCGGCATCGCCCTGGTGCCGATATCCGCCGCCCGCCGCTGCGCCAAGCTGATGCCGCTGGCCATGGTCCGCCTGCGTGATGCCTTCGCCAACCGCAAGCTCGTGATCTGCGCCCGCAGCTTCAAGGCGCTGCCAAGGCCGGCCAAGATGCTGGTGGAGCATTTAAGGGCAGAGGCGGCGTGAGGGCGGCTTTTTGATGTGAGCCTACGTTGCGGCGGTGCGCACAACTGCGCTCCCTCCCCCCTTGCGGGGGAGGGAGGGGGAGAGGGGTACCCAGAAAAAGGTGTCTCTGTCGCGAAGAAGAGAGATCGATGGAGTCCCCGTGTGGACCCCTCTCCCTGGCCCTCCCCCGCAAGGGGGGAGGGAACGCACCTGTCGCGTTGTGAGGCCGTTCGCCTACCGCGCGCTACTTCGCCGTCTCGACTCCGGCATCCTTGATCACCTTCGCCCACTTCGCGGTCTCGTCCGCGATGAAGCTGCGAAAATGCTCCGGCTCGTCGCCAATCAGGGTCGCGCCTTGGGCGGCGAGCTTTTCCTTTACGGCCGGATCCGCCATGGCCTTCGTCGCCAGGCCATGCAGCGCGGTGACGATCTCCTTCGGCGTGCCCTTCGGCGCCACCATGCCGTACCAGTTCTCGATACGAAGATCGGCAAAGCCCGCTTCCGCGGTGGTCGGCACGTCGGGCGCGGTCGCGGAGCGCTCGGCCGAGCCGACCGCGATCGGCTTCAACGCGCCCGCCTTGACCTGCGGCAGCAGCACCGGAAGATCCAGGAAGGTCATCTGCACCTGCTGGCCCAGGAGATCGTTCACCGCGGGAGCAGCGCCACGATAGGGCACGTGGACGATGTCGATCTTGGCCGTCAGCTTGAACAATTCGCCGGCGAGGTGCGGCAGGCTGCCGGGGCCGGAGGAGGCGAAATTGAGCTTTCCGGGCTGCGCCTTGGCGAGCGCGATCAGCTCGCCGATGTCCTTTGCGGGCACGTTGGTGGCAACCACCAGCATTTCCGGCACGGTCGCAACCAGCGTCACCGGCGTGAGGTCGCTCGCGGTGTCGTAGGCGACCCGCTCCATGCTCGGGCTGATCGCGAGCGCGCCGGCTGAGGAGATGGCGATGGTGTAGCCGTCGGGCGCGGCCTTGGAGACCGCGTCGGTGCCGAGCACGCCGCCCTGGCCGCCGCGGTTGTCGATCAGCACCGGCTGCCCTGACAGCTCCGACATGCGCTGGCCGATCACGCGGGCAATGATGTCGTTGGGCCCGCCGGCCGGGAACGGCACGATCAGCTTGATCGGTTTTGCGGGGAAATTCTGCGCGGAGGCGAGGGCGGGAAACAGGAGCAGGAATGCAAGGAGGAGCTTAGGCCAGTTGTTCATGCAGGCTCTTTTCATGCACGCTCCTTGGGGCGCTTATCCGTTGAGCAGTTTCAGTGCTTCTTCGTGAACTCTTGCATCGCCGGCCGCGATGATGCGGCCGCCGCCCTGGGCCGGCTTGCCTTCCCAGGTGGTGACGACGCCGCCGGCGCCGGTCACGATCGGGATCAGGGCGGCGATGTCGTAAGGCTTCAGCTCGGTCTCGACCACGAGATCGACGTGACCGGCCGCCAGCATGCAATAGGAGTAGCAGTCGCCGCCATAGCGCGACAGCCGCGCGCCCTGTTCGATGCGGCTGAAGATGGCGCGGTCGCGTTCGTTCATCAGCAGCGGGCTGGTGGTGTAGCTCGTTGCTTCCGACAGCGAGGCGCAGCGACGGACCTGGAGCCGGCGCTCGCCGGACGGGCCTTTATAGGTGGCCGAGCCGTTGTCGCCGGAGAAGCGCTCGCCGATGAAGGGCTGGTGCATCATGCCGTACACCGGCGCGCCCTTGTGCAGCAGCGCGATCAGCGTGCCCCAGATCGGAAAGCCGCCGATGAAGGATTTCGTGCCGTCGATGGGGTCGAGCACCCAGACATAATCGGCGTCCTCGCGCTCGTTGCCGAATTCCTCGCCGACGATGCCGTGCTGGGGGAAGCTCGCCTTGATCAGCCGGCGCATCACCGCCTCCGCGGCGCGGTCGGCCTCCGTAACGGGGTCGAAATCCTTGGTCTTGCTCTTGTCGTCGATCGACAGCGAGGTGCGGAAGAACGGCAGGATGGTTTCGCCGGAGGCGGTGGCGAGCCGTCCGATGAAGGCTGAGAAGTCGATCACCGTCACGGCGCATCCTCAAAACGAAAGTCGGGTGAAGCTCGCTCCTGCCTAGCTCAATTCGCTTCTCGCGTGCAGCGCTGAGTTGGTTTGCTCCCTGGTATTTTGGATGCCGCAACCGGCTGCCCCATCCCAGTCATATGCTGGCCAAATATCGATCATAGAGTTGAAAACTTAGTTCCGAGTATGCCTTGTTCGTATGCAAACGGTTATCAACCCATTGAATTTCCTTATCAAAGAAACTGAATCTGGGTTTCGCTATAAGCAATTGAGCCATGTGCATATTGCATGGGAAACGGCTCAAAAGCCCTTGCACTTTGTGCGTCGCGGCCGCATATTGTTGCGGTGCGGTAGCGCTCTGCGTTACCGCTGCCCTCCTTGGGCGTTTCCTCCCTAGACTTGGGCCGCTTCTTCATCAGAAGCGGCCCTTTTTTCTTTGAGCCTCGATCTTCACTTCGAGCGCGCGAAAACGCGAAGCGAAGATTCGGCGCACGATACGCTGGCAGCTTGATCTGATGTTTGATCGGCGGCGCGATCGCGCGGCGACGGCTCGCTATTATTCCGCCGCGGCCTGGAACGGGCCGAGATCGCCGAACGGGATCGTCGTCGCCAGCACGTCGGCGAGCACGCCGAAGTCGCTTGCCACTTGCGCAAAGCGCGGACTGCGCTCGCGCCGCCGCTCGTCCATGTAGATCGCGCGGTTGAGCTCGAGCTGCACCGCGTGCAGCCCGCTCGCGGGGTTGCCGTAATGCTCGGTAATGAATCCGCCGGCATAGGGCTTGTTGCGGCCGATCGAATAGCCGAGCCCGCCCATGGTCTCCTCGACCCTGTCCGGAAGCAGCGGCGTGCAGCTCGTGCCGTAGCGGTCGCCGATCACGATGTCGGGCCGCCGCGGCTCGTCCCTGCTGACGCCGACCGAGGGCATCGAGTGGCAGTCGACCAGCACCACGGTGCCGAACATCTGGTGCACCTTGTTGATCAGCCGGCGCAGCGCGCGATGATAGGGCTTGTAGAGCGTCTCGATCCGCGCCAGCGCATCGTCGACCAGGATGCGTTCGCGATAGATCTCCTGGCCGTCGCCGACCACGCGCGGGATGGTGCCTAACCCGCCGGCGACCCGCATCGAGCGGGTATTGGCAAAGCTCGGCAGCCGTCCGGTGAACATGCGGGGATCGAGCTCATAAGGCTCGCGATTGACGTCGACATAGGAGCGGGGAAAGTTGACCCGCACGGTCGGAAAGCCGCGCTCGCTCAAATGGCCGATCAGCTCGTCCATGAAGGAATCTTCGGACCGCCGCAGCGTCGTCAGGTCGATCCTGGAGGCGCTGAGGAATTCGTCCGGATAGGTCGAGCCGGAATGGGGCGAGTTGAAGATGACAGGCGCGCGCCATTGCGCGGGCTCCACGATCTCGAAGGCGGGCGACACGTCGCCGTCAAACCGGGTCATCTTCTCAGGCTTCGTCCCTTCGCGCCGCGGGATCCGGGTCTCGGATCGAATTGATTCGGCCGGTGGAGCGGCTCTTATGTGTCGTCATTGTCTGGAATCGCAACCATTCTGCCAAGCGAAAAGATGTGATCGGCGCTGGAACATGTCTTAACCGTGTGGGCAGGGAAGCGGGGATGCGCCAGCGCGGCTCGATTGATTCGTGCCGCATTCGGGTTCACAAGGGACCGGCAGCGCAGCCAGCCCAGGGTAAAGATTTTCACCCCAAATTTACCCTCTGTCGGGCTTAGTAACCTCTGCTGATATCCTCTGGGGATTTGACGTTTCCTGCCATGCCCAAAATCCTGCTCGCCGAAGACGACAACGACATGCGCCGTTTCCTGGTCAAGGCGCTGGAAAACGCTGGTTTTCAGGTCTCGTCCCATGACAACGGCATGGCCGCCTATCAGCGGCTCCGGGAAGAGCCGTTCGAGATGCTGCTGACCGACATCGTGATGCCGGAGATGGACGGCATCGAGCTCGCCCGCCGGGCCTCGGAACTCGACCCCGACATCAAGATCATGTTCATCACCGGCTTCGCCGCGGTCGCCCTGAACTCGGATTCGGACGCCCCCAAGAACGCCAAGGTGCTGTCCAAGCCCGTGCATCTGCGCGAATTGGTCAGCGAAGTGAACAAGATGCTGGCGGCCTAAATCGGCCCCCTTCGGTCCTTGCACCGGCTCCCCTGAGCCGTTATAGGGACCCGACCCGATCTAGAGACATCTAGGGCGCGTAGCTCAGCGGGAGAGCACTACCTTGACATGGTAGGGGTCACAGGTTCGATCCCTGTCGCGCCCACCATCCTTCGCTCGCGATAGCGAGAGAAGGATGCCACGCCGAAGCCCAAAGGGCGCAGGCGGGCTGCCCGCGGCGAGCTTCGGCCAGGCAAGCCCAAACAATCCGCGATTGCGAAGCCTGCGTGTAGCCCGGATGGAGCGAAGCGCAGTCCGGGGTGTATCCTCTCCGACGCTGTCCCGGATTACGGTGCGCTCCATCCGGGCTACGATTCTGGATCGCGGCTATTTCAGTTCCGTGTTCGCGACCGGCAGGACCGAGGCGACGGACCAGCCGTTCGCATCCCGCACGTAGGTCTGGCTGATCAGAAACGTATTCTGTTGGGCCGGCTTGCCGGGAAGGCCGCGCGTGAAGACGATGGGAACGAGGACCTGCATCACCTCGTTCGAGATCACGGCGACGTGGAATTTCGACATATCGGGTTCGAGGTGCCAGGTGCCCTCGTAGTAGCCCTTGAAGCGGTCCGCGACCGCATCACGGCCTCTGGTTTCGATGCCTCTCGCAAACAACAGCGTGCCGGGCGAATTCCACAGCATGGCCTTCACATCGTCCGCGTTGTGCGCATTCTGCGCGGCAATGAATTTTTCGAAGATGGTTCGCGCCTCGGCATCATCTGCCGCGGCCAGCGCCGGCCCGGCTGACCAGGCGGTCGCCGCGAGAAACAGCGCTGCAGCAATTGCCGCAACATGACCGCGCCGTGCAAATCGTCGTAGCCTGATGGAGCCGCGAGACATCTTGGAAGGGGGCATGATCATCTCTCTTTTGGATGACAATGATCATACCATTGATCGTGCCGCCGGCTTTTCAGGATCGCGCGAGCGGCGGTCACCGTCGCATCACGGATGCGTTGGTTCAGGCCACGTCCGATACCGCGGACGTGGCGCATCGTCGTCACACCGCCATCCGCCTCACGTCAGCGGCAACAGATGATCCGGGATCGGCACGGGTGCGGCCGGCACCAGCGATGCGACCGAGACGTGCGGCCAGGTCAGCCCGGCGAAATCCAGCATGACCTTCTGTGAATACTGGATCTGCGTCGTCGCCACCCTGACGTGGCCGCCCTTGAATCCCTTGTTGGGCACGAACGGGATCGCGGCGACGAAGCTCGGAACCAGCGGCACGTTGCTCCTCTGGCGCGGTTGCAGGATCACCGGCGGCGTTCCGGGCGGCAGGGCCGGCACGTCGATGTCGTAAACCACCGTCTCGATCCAGAACACTGCGTCCATCTGGAAGGCGTTGGCGTTCGAGCCATTGCCGCCCGGTGTCGGAACGGGCAAGCCCTGAAGGAACGCGATGTTCGCGGCGCCGCCGGCAAAGCTCGGCGCCTGCGGATGCGGGCCGGGCGAGGGGATGGCCGGCAAGGGGCCGCCGGACAGCGGTGTGCCGGGCTTCGTCGAGGTCTCGATGACGATGGTCTGCGTGATGGTCTGATGCGCGATCTGATCGCGCAGCACCGTGTTCGGGTCGGTGATCATCGCCTGGGTGAGCTTGCCGGAAGCCATCAGTGCGGTCAGATCCTGAGGTAGCCTGCGAGTCGTCTTGTTGGTCGCGGTCTGGTTCTGGAATGTGATCTTGTTGCCCGGATTGCCGCCGATGAACGGTGTGATGTCGATGGCCGCGATGGTTGGCTTACCGGCGACCGGAGGCAGCGCGGTGCCTTGCGCAGTGATCGTCGTGCCGTGCGGGATCGACGCCATGCGCGCGACGGTGAACGGCTCGTGCGGATTGGTGGTGGCGGGCACCGCCAGCCAGATGCCGGGTTCGAAGTGAATGCCCACGGGCGTTCCCGTGGTGATGTCGTTGATGGTCTGGAGATACGGCACGCCGTTGAGGAATGCATCTGCCTGCTGCAGCGAGCCGCGATTGGGGATCGAGCCAAGATTGTTCGAGAACGACATCGTCTCGTCGGTGAGATTCAGCTCCAGCACGTTGTCGTCGGGGTCGGTGGTGCTGATCGGCCCCGGCATCGGCGTCGGCGTGATCTTGCTGTCGGGCCGGAAGATCGTATTGAATCCCTGTCCTGTGAAGGTGCCCGTGAAGGCCGACAGCGGACCGAGGATGGGCGGCAAGGTGACCGGCGGACGCGCAGCTCGCGCGGCGGCCCCCGCGGCGGGCTGCGCGGCGTCCCTGAACACCTCGTCGACCTCGTGGATGGAGAAATTCGCGGTCTTGGTGAATGCACTGGTGAGTGGTTTGGGCTCGTCCATGGTGATCCCTCGCGGTGCTGCAACTGTCGATGCCGGCATTTCCCCGGGCCGGCTGTCCGGGCAGGTGAGTCCTGCGCTGTTGCGCCTCGTGATCCCGATCGCGTCTCGTGATCCGCCCGATGCCGGGCATGACAACATCGTTCACGCGCGCTCATGCGCGCGTGCCGACTACGAACATTGATCGGCCCTACGTTGTTGGCCGGGCCGGATACTGAACGGATCTGCGTGAATCGATCGTGATTTTCAACTTGTGGTTCGGGCAAATATGCGGTCGGGAAATAGCCGAGCCCTGCGAACTGAGTGAAGCATTGCTTCCTTCTCCGTGCTCGAAAATGAGATCATCAAAATGGAGGTCGGGCGCCTGGCCGGCTTCGGTTATGCTGGGCTATCATACAACCTTAAGATGGTCGCAAATGTGTGCCAGGTCACAGGGCCAAAGAGTCGCAGCAACGAGAGACGAGCGAGGCTGCCCATGAGCGTTTCCGTCATCGAGCAAGCAAAGATCCAGGCGCAGGTGCTGGTGCCGCTGGTCAAGGCATTGCAGGCCGAGCTCGGCGAGGCGCGCGCCAACGCGCTGGTGCGCAAGGCGCTCGGCGATCTCTATCGCGGCTTCGGTGAGGAGTTCTGGAAAACGAAGAACGAGACCGATCTCGGCAACGCTGTATCGTCGGCGTTCAAGACCTATGCCCGCGACGACGCGCTCGCCTATGACGTCGTCGAGCAGACGGCGGACACCTTCGCGTTCGACGTGACGCGATGCGCCTATGCCGAGTTCTACAAGGCGCTGGGCGAACCGGAGCTCGGCTTCCTCCTGGTCTGCACCGCCGATTTCGCGACCGCGGAAGGGTTTGGTCCCGACGTCAGGCTCACGCGCACGCAGACGATCATGCAGGGCGCCAGCCATTGCGATTTTCGCTACCGGCGCGATGCGGGGGGATCACGGTGAAGGGAATGCAAATGATGCGGGCAAGCTGCCTTGCCATGGCTGCGCTGGCGCTGATGGCATCACGCGCCGATGCGGCGATCATCGATTGGCAGGCCGAGCTCCAGCGCTGCCGCGTGCTGCGGCAGAACGTGGCGCCGCTGCTTCAGGCCGGCGAGGGAATATCCGCCGTCGGCCGCTCCAACAGATCCGTCCGTCGCTGCATCTGGATCCAGCGCATGGCGGTGCGCAAGAAAATCCCCGGCGCGGAGGCGTGGTAGCAGGCGCCCGTCAGGTGGACTGGCTCTTCTGCCGGAGCAGCAGGTCCTTCAGTCCTGTCGGATAGAGGCTCGGTCCGCCCTGCGGAGCGGCGTCTTGCGTCGATCGACAGTCCTGCGGGCGTCGCCTCAGCCGGCGGACACGCCCGGCTTGAACAGGGCTCCGACCGGCAGCTTTTCCTGGAGGTCATACGAACTCGGCCGGTTCTCCTTGACCCATCTTGTTTCGGCGTGGGATTCGAATGGCGGCGGAATTTGCCCCTGAATCGACCAAAGGTCGGCCGGTAGCTCGTCGATGGTGACCTCCCAGTCGTATCCCCGGTCCTTGACGTAGGGCGCGATCAACTTGTCGACTGCTTTCACCCACCATTCCCTGATGACGGGGCCGGGCATCGTCCTCGCCATGTGGTCGATCTTGAAGCGGACGAATTTCTCGTGCGAAGCTCCGCCGACATAGACCGAACCTGCGGCGACTTCCTCGAAGATCATCACGGCGTAGAATTTCGGGATGGGAATCCTCGCATACATTGCGGTGACCTTCTCTGCGAATTCCTTCTTGTCATGAGCCGAGTAGGCCCCGACGGGGTGATAGACTTTCCACAACGGCACTCGAGTTCTCCTTGACGTTGGCTGGTTCTTAGGGAAGCCCGCGCAGCATTTGGTATGATGGGGATAATATCACTGACTGCGCCGTCGGCTCTTCAGGATCTGGCGACCCGCGGTAACCGCTGAATCACGTCTGCGTTGGCTCAGCCTTGTTGGGGCCGCCACAGCTGGGCGAGCCGGAGCTCGGCTTTTCTCCTTTGTCTGCACTTCCGACTTCGCGACTGCGGAAGGGTCCGGCCCCGACGTCAAGCTGACGCGGGCGCAGACCATCATGCAAGGCGCGCGAGCCATTGCGACTTCCGCTACCGGCGCGACGCGGGGGGATCACAGTGAAAGGAATGCGAACGATGCGGGCGACCTGTCTTGCAATGGCTGTGCTGGCGCTGATGGCGTCATGCGCGGATGCGGCGGTGATCGACTTGCAGGCCGAGCTCCAGCGCTGCCGGGCGCTGCGCGCGAACATCGCGCCGCTGCTTCAGGCCGGCGAGGGGATATCCGCCGTCGGCCGCTCCAACAGATCCGTCCGTCGCTGCATCTGGATCCAGCGCATGGTGGTGCGCAAGAAAATCCCCGGCGCGGAGGTTTGGTAGCCAGGCGCCCGTCAGGCGGACTGGCGCTTCCGTCGGAGCAGTACATCCTTCAACCCGTTCGGATAAAGGCTCGGCCCGCCCTCGACGTCGAGCTCCGCAAGATCGAACCAGCGTGCGACGATCTCTTCGCCGTTATCCTCGCGGAAGTCGATGCGGTCCTGGCCGCTGAACGCGCCGTCTGGAAGCGCGACCTCGGCGATGAACATCACCTCATGCCCGGTCGATCCCTCGTGCAAAAAAATGTTCTCCATCACCAGCGGCTCGCCCGTGATGGTGATGTCCACGCCGAGCTCTTCGTTGAATTCGCGCACCAGCGCAGTCCGCCAGCTCTCGCCGAACTCGATCTCGCCGCCGAGCGGGCGAACGCCCTTGATCCGCGCCGCATCGTCGCGCACCTCGGCCGCCAGCAGCCGCCCGCCCCGCCAGTGCAGGCCGAGCGCGACGACGCGGATGTGAGGGTGGGGCCGCCACGTGGACATGGGGGCATCGTTATCGTGCCCGCCGGCGCTGCGCAATGCGCGGTGGCGAGGCCTTGTCGGGCTTGATCCGCACTGCCTTCGGCATGCAAATGCTTCGCAGCCTTGATCCGTGAACCTCCGCCTGCCATTGTCCGGTCATCCATGACGGCGACGAGCCTGGTGAGATACAATTTGCGGGGTTCGGCGAAACGTGTCGCTTCGCCGGACGTGACGAGAAGGCAGTTTTCGAGATGAACAGCGTGAACAAGCCCGGCGGCAACTATTTGCCGGTGATCATCCATGGTGGAATTGCGTATGTCAGTGGTCAGCTGCCGCGTCGCGGTGAGGACCTGCTGTATGCGGGCAAGGTCGGCGCAAATGTCGATATCGCGGCCGCGCAGGAGGCCGCTGCTCTTTGCGCCGATCTCTGCATTTCGGCCATCAACCACGCAACAGGCGGAGAGGACAGGATCGTCCAGGTCCTGCAGCTCGTTGGATACATTGCTTCAGCGCCCGGATTTACCCAGCAGTCGCAAGTCATGAATGGGGCCTCCGACCGGCTGATCGAGCGCTTGGGCGATCGCGGTCGTCACACGCGCACGTCTGTCGGCGTCGCCGAGTTGCCGCGGGGCGCTCCCGTCGAGCTGAGTATGATTGCCGCTGTTCGGTCGTAAGAGGCGGTCTTATCAGACGAGATACTTCTTCACCGCTGCCTCGTCCCACGCGATCCCGTTGCCGGGCTCCTCGCCCGGCAGGGCAAAGCCGTCCTTGATCGTCAGCCGTGTCGCCAGCACCGCGTCGGCCCAGTCGACATATTCCAGCCAGTGCGCGGTCGGCGTCACGCAGAGCAGGTGCGCGCTGACCTCCGAGAACAGGTGCGTCGACATCTCGATGCCGGCGGCATGTGCGAGCGAGGCGGCGCGGAGCCACCCGGTGACGCCGCCGATGCGCTGCACGTCGGGCATCACGTAGTCGCAGGCCTCAGCGGACAGCGCCGCCTGCATCGAGAAGGCGCTGTCAAAATTCTCGCCGATCTGGACCGGCGTGCGGAGCGCATCCGCAATGCGCGCGTTACCAGCGTAATCGTCGTGGCGGATCGGCTCCTCGATCCAGGTCAGCCCCTCGTCGTCGAGCATCTCGCCGCGGCGGATGGCCTCGGTCACCGTCAGGGCCTGGTTGTAGTCGCACATCAGCGTGACCTGATCGCCGACGGCCTTGCGCACCGCGCGCACCACGGCGAGATCCTCCCGCGCATCGGGCCGGCCGACGCGGATCTTTGCCGCGTGAAAACCTTCGGCCAGCAGCTTGTGGGCTTCGTCCACCGCGGCGCCCGCCGGCATGATGCCGAGTCCCTTCGAATTGTAGGCCCTGACCGGCTTCGGCGCGCCGCCGAGCAGGCGCGCCAGCGGCAAGCCTTTGCTGCGCGCCAGCGCATCCCATGCCGCCATGTCGATGCCGGATTGCGCCAGCCGCTGCAGGCCGGCGAGGCCGAGCAGGGTGAAGCGCTGGGTCAGCTTGCGCTCGATCTCGAACGGCAGCAGCTCGTCGCCGGCGACGAGCTCCGACATTTCCGTGACCATCGCCGTCAGCGGCTTCAAGGCCGACGGCGTGATCGAGAACAGATAGGCATGCCCCACCGCGCCCTGGTCGGTCTCGCAGTCAATCAGCACCAGCGGCGCCTTTGCGACCGCGCCGGTCGAGGTCTTGAGCGGCAAATTCATCGGCACGATCACGGGGCGCGCATTGAAGCGCCTGATGCGGATGGTCTCGGTCATATGGAGGATCTCCCGGCGGAGTGAATGCAGGTTCATGCCGATCTTAAACATTCGCCATGAAACGAAAAGCCATTTGCTGCGACCCACCATGAAATGGGGTTGCGCGGCCTCGCATTTGCGGGCTCTGTGCCGCCGCAAGCTCTTGCCGCGAATTCCCGGGATTTGCGTCAAGATCGCACACGACGGAGCCACAGGGTGAAACAAGAGATCTCCGAAGAACAGCGCAAGAGCGGCATCCTCACGGGGGCCGTGATCGCCTTGCTCCTGCTCGCTTTGCCGGTCGCGGTGTGGCTGGACCTGACCGACCTCAGCAAGACCGCGCTGCGCCGGCAGGCCGCCGACCTCAACTCGGTGATCACGAGCGTGCGCAGCTACTATGCGTCCAACGTGGTCGGCCGCATCCTGGCTAACCCAAACGGCACCACCAGGGTCGTGCACAATTACGAATCCGTCCCCGGTGCGATCCCGATCCCGGCGACGCTGTCGCTGGAGCTCGGACGGGTGATCGGCGCGCAGCAGGAGAACATCGCCTACCGCTTCGTCTCGGATTTCCCGTTCCAGAACCGCGCCGCGCACCAGCTCGACAAGTTCGAGAAGGACGCGCTCGACGCGCTTCGCAAGGACCCCGAGCAGAAGATCGTCGAGACCGAGACCTCGCTGTTCTCCGACAAGGTCCGCCTGGTCGCGCCCGTCACGATGGGCCCGGCCTGCGTCAGCTGCCACAACAGCCACCCCGAGAGCCCGAAGAAGGACTGGAAGGTCGGTGACATCAGAGGCATCCAGGAGGTGATCATCGCGCAGCCGATCGCCGCCAACATCTTCTCGTTCAAGTTCCTGCTGGCCTATTTCCTGATCGCCGCCGGCTGCGGCCTGTCGTTCCTCTCGCTCCAGCGCCGCCAGGCCGGCCGTATCAAGGGCATGAACAAGGAGCTCGAATCCGCCAACGACTTTCTGGCTTCGTTGTCGATGAAGATCTCGCGCTACATCCCGCCGCAAGTCTACAAGAGCATCTTCAGCGGCCAGAAGGACGTCACCATCCACACCGAGCGCAAGAAGCTCACGATCTTCTTCTCCGATATCCAGAATTTCACGGCGACCGCCGAGCGGCTGCAGCCGGAATTGTTGACCCAGCTCCTCAACGAATACTTCACCGAGATGTCGGCGATCGCCCATGAATATGGCGGCACCATCGACAAATTCATCGGCGATGCCATGCTGATCTTCTTCGGCGACCCCGAGACCAGGGGCGACCGTGCGGACGCTGAGGCCTGCCTCCAGATGGCCTGGCGCATGCAGCAGCGTCTTGCCGAACTCAATGCGAAGTGGCGCGCCTCCGGCATCGAGCAGCCGTTCCGCTCGCGCATGGGTATCAATTCCGGCTATTGCAATGTCGGCAATTTCGGCAGCAGCGACCGCATGGACTACACCATCATCGGTGCCGAAGCGAACCTCGCCGCGCGTCTGCAATCGATCGCCGAGCCCGGCGGAATCGTGCTGAGCTACGAGACCTTCGCGCTGGTCAGCGACATCGTCCGCGCGCACGCGCTGCCCGCGATCACGATGAAGGGCATCAGCCGCGAAATCATTCCCTATTCGGTCGACGCGCTCAACGACGCTGCGGCGGAGAAGAGCGGTGTCATCACCGAGCGCGCGCCCGGCCTCGAGCTGTATCTCGACCCCGCCATGGTGAAGTCAGGCGATGCAGCACGCGTCCGCTCGCTGCTGGAAAACGCGCTGGCTTCGCTGAAGCCGGCGTGAAGGTGCTCTTACCCTCCCCTGGAGGGGGAGGGTCGATCGCGCGCAGCGCGAGCGGGGTGGGGTGATCTCTCAACACGGGCAGTGTTCGATGCGGAGAGACCGTCACCCCACCCCGCCTCATGTCTCGCTTCGCTCAACATGAGCCGACCCACGGGCGAGCTACGCTCGTCCCGGACCCCTCCAGGGGAGGGTAAGGGCCGACCTCTCACAACGCGACAGGTGCTCTCCCTCCCCCCTCTTGTCCGCCGCAGCCTTGGCGAAGGCGGATGCGGGGGAGGGCGGGGGAGAGGGGTGGCCCAGCAAAAGGTGCGTGCCTGAACGCCGCGCTGCACCAACCAGCGTCGACGCGAGACTCACCGCGCCGCGCCCTCCGTGAACGCGGTCTCGATCACATCGCCAAAAGGCTGCCAGGAACGGCCGTCGAACTGGACAAGCCGCATCTGCTTGATCGGCAGATAGCTGTTGGGCGAGGTGCTCATCCTGATGTTGGGCAACGCAACGGAGGGCTGCTGATCCCTCAGCGAAGCCGCCTGACGCATGATGTTCTCGCGCGACAGGTCGTCGCCGCATTGCTTCAGCACCTGTGTCAGCGCCTCGGCTGCGCCGTAGCCGTAGACCGCGGCGCTGTTGTTGGTGCTTTCGACGTGATGGTACTTGTCCATGAAGGCGAACCAGTCCTTCATGGCGGGGTCGTTCTTCCATGCGGGGTCGCTCGGATCCTTCAGGAAGGCCGCCGAGATCACGCCGGACGAATTCTCCAGGCCCGCGGGCGCCATCGCGTTGGCGATCGAGGCGGAGGCGTCGTTGACGATGATGACCGGGCGCCATTTGAGTGACGCCGCCAGCTTGATCACCTTGGACGCCGTCGACGGCACGCCGAGAAAGACGAAGATGTCCGCGCCCGCGCGCTTGAGGATCGAGACATGCCCTTCGAGATGCTCATCGGCAATGTCGAAGGCGATGTCGACGAGGACAAGGCGGTTCAGGTCGCCAAGACCTTCCTGGATGCCCCTGTAGAGCATGCGTCCGAACTGGTCGTTCTGCCAGAGCACCACGATCTTCTTCTTGGGGTAATAGGCCTGGATGTAGTTGGCATAGATGCGCCCCTCCGACCGGAACGACGGCTGCCAGCCCATGGTCCAGGGAAACGCCTTGGCCTGGCTCAGCTCCTCGTCGCCGGATGCGACGAACAGCTGCGGGATTCTCTTCTCGTTCAGGTACCAGCGCGTGGCGATATTGCCGGGCGTGCCGAACGAGCCGAACATCAGGTGTACGTCGTCCTTCTCGACCAGATTGCGCGTCAGCTCCAGCGCGGTGGCCGGATCGGAATTGTCGTCGCGCGTGATGAAGCGGATCTTGCGGCCGTTGATGCCGCCGCGCGCGTTGACCATGTCGAAATAGGCGGCCTCCGCCTGGCCGATGGCGCCGAATTCCGAGAGCGGTCCCGAATACGGCATCACGTTGCCGATGCGGATTTCATCGCCGCTCGCGGGTTGTTCGGCGTGTTGCTGGGACATCGCGCCAAGCGACGCGATAGCGATCATCGAAACGAACAGCATCCTGCCGATGACGCGCATGCTCGATACCTTGATATTGGCCCCTCCAAGAGGTCGGCTCAATCCGCACCAAGTCCGCTTGATCTACGTCAAGCGTTTGTCAAAGCTGTGGCTTGATCGCCCGCTTCAAGGCGACGCATCGCGAACGAAACGACAGCCGTGTTGACGGGCCATCAATCGACAGAGCGTGCCGTGTGGCACCCCTCTCCCTAACCCTCCCCCGCAAGGGGGGGAGGGAACGCATCTTTCGTTTGGCGAGTGACTCCATTCATTAGCGCGTCGGCGATGAGGGCACAGCGTGGCCACGTGCTCCGCTGCGCTCCCTCCCCCTTGCGGGGGAGGGCGGGGGAGAGGGGTGGCCCAGCAAAAGGTGAAAGTCGTCGCGCCGCCCGCAACGCGCCGCTACGGCAGCTCCCGCGCCTCGAGCTGATGCACCAGCAGCAGCGTCGGTTCGGCGAGGCTGTCGCCGGAGCCGTCGAGGCCGAAGGCGGCGGCGATGCCGTCGCGGCTGCGCAGCAGCGTGCTGCGCGGGCAGTGGCCGGCGCCGCACAGCGTCTTCTTCAAGGTCTCGCCCTGCGCCACGAGGCTCGCGGGATCGTTCGCGGCCCAGGCCAGCACGATCGGCGCATCGACGTTGAGGATGCCGGGGAAGACCGACCGCTTGTCATATTGGGTGGGGTCAGTGCCGAGATAGGCCTTCTCGCTGTCGCTCGCGTCCTTGCCCGCGCGGTAGATCCCGGACACCAGCACGACGGCGGCGACATCGGCGCGGTCGGTCTGGAACTCGGGATGCGCCAGCAAGGTGGCGACATGGAAGGCGCCGGCGCCGTAGCCGACCGCGACGATCTCGCGGGCATCGCCATTGAACAGGTCGATATTGCCGTGGACCCAGGATAGCGCCGCCGCGACGTCGGTTGCACCCATCGGCCAGGTCGCCGCAGGCGCAAAGCGATAGTTGACGCGCACGCCGATCATGCCGTTGCGCGCGGCAAAGCACATCGCCTGGTCCTGGACCTCGCGGGACAGGTCCGGCGCGCCGCGATCGCCGGTAAAGGTGTCGCCCCCCACGAACAGCAGCACGGGCCGGGGCGTATCCGCCTTGGTCTCGCTGCTGGTGGCGACGTCGAGCACATTGGCCTCGCTGTCGCCGTAGCGCAGCCCGCGCGAGAAGGAGATCTGCTCGCACAGCCGCGCGGTGCCACCGGCGGTCGTGTCGTTGTCGGTGAGGCCCACCCGGACGAGATTGGACGGCCCCGTGAGCCGCGCCGGCAATGGGCCGTGTGCCGAGGCTGCCGTCATGCCCAGGATGAGAAAGAAAGCGAGATAATTCTTCATGTTGGTATGTTGGTGCCGGCCCTGCGTGCCCGATATGGGTTCGCGCGTTTGGCCCGTCTTTTCAATTCGCCTTATTAGTTAGTTGGTCTTGAGGCGATTTCACGGCACCCGGTTTCTTGCCCATGTTCTTGCCCATGCGCGGTTCAATTCCCCGGCTGGAAGGTGCAGTCGGCTCCGCTCCCGTCCTTGCGGCGGATGGCATTGGGGTCGATCGTGCAGCTCAGCTTGCTCAGGCTCTCGAAGTTCGATCCCGCCGCACCATCGGGCGGAATGCCGGCGAGCGCTTCTGTCGCGAAAATTTCATTGGCCGTCGAGCCGTTCACGGTCCTGCTCTTCTTGCCGAAGGTCAGCTCGCAATTGCGTAACGTGATGTCGACATTGCCGGTGCGGCAGACGATTCTGTCCACAGTCACCACGATCGGCTTCTTGTAGGGAATCTCGGCATTGGCGGCGAACAGCATCGCCACCGCCTTCCTCTCGGCGCCGGTCAGGTCCGGCGACAGCGGCGCGATCACGCCCGCGAGCGCCAGCGCCGTCGAGCCCGAGACTTTCGCAGGCGTTGCCCCCGAGGCTCCGGTGGCGTTGAGCGCGCCGGCAAAAGCGAGCGCGGCGACGATGCGGGCCCAAATCCTGGATCGGGCCCTTGTCGTGAATGTCATTCGCGTCGCTTCCTCTCCGGTCACGGCTTCGCCGCCGCAAGGCGCCCCGAACCTATGACAGAATTGCTAGTCCGGGCAGAGCCATGCGCTTCAGGCTGCTTGTCGATGGCCTTGATGATCGCAGCCGCCGCCGTCTGGCCGGACTGGAGAGCCCCTTCCATGTAACCGAAATACGCAAAGCAGGTGTGCTCACCGGCAAAGAACAGGCGGTCCTCGAAGCCCTTGGCCAGCAACGGCCCGGCGAGGCAGACCTCGCCGGGGGCGGGACAGGAGTAGCCGGCGGCGGTCCATTCGTCGCGCGGCCAAGCCATGAACTCCGGCTGATCGGCCAGATGCGCGACATAGCCCTTGTAGACGCTGCCGATCTGCTGCGCGTAGAACAAGTCGACCTGCGTCTGGTCACCGGGCCGGTAGTGCTTGAGAGCTTCCGCCGCGACGTCGGCGCCGGCAAACAGGCTGAGCTCGACCGGTTGCTCCGGCGGGGCGATCTGGTTGTCCGTCCCTTCCCAGGTGACACCGAACTGGTTCGAGATGGCGGTCGGGGCGAGGCCCTCGCCGATCCAGAAGCGCTTCTTGAGCGGGCTGAGATATTTCACCGCCGTCCCCATCGTGACGTAGTAGTCGTGCGGCAGGTGGGGCGTGATCGTGATCTTGGCGTTGGGTGAGTCCGGCCACAGGCTCGGGGGTATCGCGAGCACGGCATAGTCGGCGGCGAAGGGCGCGCGTGCCGTTCCGTTGCCGGAGGGGCTGAATTCCAGGGTCACGCCTTCACTGTCGATGCGGATGGCGCGCACCGGCGTCGACAGGTGGGTGCTGGCGCCGTTGTCCTTGATGTCCTGCGCGAGACGAATGGCGAGCTCCTGATTGCCTTCCGAGCAGCGCAAAGTCTCGGTCTGGGTGAAGAAGGCGTCGATCTGGTCCTTCATCCGTCCGCCCGCGACGACGGCCAGATTAGCAAGAAGGCTCTGCTTGGTGGTCGGCTGGCCGGCGTCGTTGGAGAACTGCTCCTCCATGGCGTGCTTGGTGAGCTTCGAGCAGTCGAGGCTGGCGATCCACTCCGCAATCGTCCTGGCGTCGAGTTTCCTTGCGCCCTTGGCGCGCCAGGGCTTGTCAGGCTTGACCCTGCCGGCCCACCGACTGAGCTTGCCGAAAGCATCGTCCATCTCGTGATAGACCAGCTTCATCTGGCCGTCGGAGAGCTTGTGGCCGTCGAGAAACACCGGCATGTCGAGCTCGAGCGCGTCGAAATTGGTGTCCGAGGTGATGACGGACAGGCCGAGCTCGAACCGCTTGGCATATTTCAGCCAGAGCGGATGGTTGTAGCCGATCAGCTCGCCGCCGGCCTCGACGATCCCGCTCGGCTTCTTCTTGCTGAGAACCCGGCCGCCGAAGCGGTCGCGGGCCTCGAACAGCGTCACCTCGCAATGCGCGACGAGCTCGGAGGCCGCCATCAGGCCGGCGAAGCCGCCGCCGATGATCGCGACTTTCGGGCGTCGCACCGCCAGCGCGCGGAGCGCGGTGGGTGAGCGGATCGTGGGTGGGGTGGGTTGAAGGGCGAGCTTGTCCTTGACCCGCCGCTGGCGCTCCGCCCCCGAAATCCTGGGCCCGTAACGCCGGTGCAGCCGCGCAAACAGCGAACGCATCGCGAGCTTCCCTTGAAAATGTCTTCGGCCGGGACGGCGCCGTGCCGCGCCCTGAAATGCTGCAACATCGGCTAAAAATGGACCGGCCGATAGAATCGAGACTAACTTACAATCTTGCGGAGAGTCGAGTGGCGGCTTCTCTTCCGCCCGAAATCTTGCCCCTGCCCGGCAATTGAAGGGAAAATCCGCGAACCGCGCGGCGATTGCGCGGTGCGGCTGTTTTGGTCCGACGTGTCAAACATTTGGGGCGCGCGACCGCGGCCGCATGCCGGCCGCGCGTTCTACTGTGCATGGGGTTGTTTTCGCAGTTTTAGTTTTGGACCGGCCGTTACACCCGCTTCATCGTCCGGAAGGTGATGGAATAGCGGCGTGCCTCGACCGGCGGGATGCTGTGCTCCCATTGCGACCGCGCCTCGCCGTCCATCATGTAGAGCGAGCGCGGCAGGGCTTCGAGCGCGTGGCGCTTCCATTTGTCGCCGCTGCGGCGGCGGAAGCGGAATTTGCACGGCGAGCCCAGCGACAGGCCGAGGATCTCCTTGAAATGCGGCTTGTCGCGGTGCCAGCCGATGCCGACGCCGGTGTCATATTCGGTGCAGAGCACCTGCCGGACGCTGCCGCCAGCGAGGCCCGCCCAGGCCTCGACCTGCCGCACCACGGGCAGGACCCAGTCCGGGATCGGCTCGGCCTCGGCCAGCCGTTGCAGCGAATAATCATAACGATAGCCGAACGACGCCACCCGGCGGTTGCCCTCGAAGGCGCCGAACTGGAAGCGCTGCAGCGGCAATGCTGCGATGCGGCCGATCAAGTCCTGCTCGACGGCGGCCTCGACGAAGTCATCGGTATAGCGAAGCCCGCCAGGACCGGCTTGCGGTTCGGCGAACAGACCAAGTTGCATCATTCCTCGCATTTCCGTGATGGAACCTATTGGCGGCTGAAGCGACTTACATAGGACACGGAAAAAAACGTGCGAGGCTGTCATGGCAGAGAAGCATACCGCCGATCCGGCAGAGATCATGCGGGCGACCGGTCATCCCGAGCTGGAATATGCCGCCGGCTGGACCATCGCCGGTCTGGTCACCATCGGCACAATCGTCGCCGCCTGGGTGTTCGCGATCTAGGCTATCGGAAACTGGAGCTCGAAGGCCGCGCCCTCGTCGGTCGGCTTCAGCTTGATCGAGCCGCCATGGCTCGCCATCACCGCGCGCGCGATCGCCAGCCCCATCCCGGTGCCGCCCTGGTCGCGGCGGGTGGTGAAGAACGCATCAAAGATCCTGTCGCGGTTCGGCGCCGAAATCGGCTCGCCGTCATTGCAGACCGTCACAAGCAGGGTCGTCCGCTCGTCCACCGCCTCCAGCCTGATGGTCCTCGCCCGGTGCCGCATCGCGTTGTCGGCGAGATGCGACAGCACGATCAGCGCCTTCTCGCCGGACATACCGATCGTCCGATCGAGGCGGCCGCTGGCCTCGATTGAGCTTGCCGGAAACCGGCTCCTGAGGTCGGCGATCACGGGCGCAAGCTCGGTGCGTTCGTTCTGCGGCAGGCTTTCGGCGCGGGCGAGCTCGCGCAGCCGCTGCGCCATCGCCTCCAGCCGCTGCGTGTCCGACAGGATGTTGGCGATGAACGTCTTCTGCTCGGCCGGCGTCAGGCCTTCCGGCTTTCCTTGAAACGAATCCTGCAACAGCTCGGCCGCGCCCTTGATCGAGGTCAGCGGCGATTTCAGCTCGTGGGTGAGGTGGGCCGAGAACGTCGCGATATAGTCCGAGCGCCGCGCCAGCTGCTCGGCCATGCCGAGAAAACTGTGCGACAGCTGGGCGAATTCGCGGGTGCCGTAATGCCGGAGCGGCCGAAACGCCTCGCGATCGCCGCGGCCGATGCGCGCGGCGCGGTCGATCAGCTCGCGCATCGGCAGCGTGATGGTGCGCGAGAATACGAGGCCGATCGCGATCGTGCCGAGGATGACGGCGAGCCCCGCCAGCACGAACTTGGCCCGCTCCTGGTAGAGATGGTCAAAGATGTTGCTCGGCGTCCGCGTGGTGTAGATCACCCCGGCGACGCGGTTGTTGACGATGACGGGCATTGCCGAGAACACGTGCACGCCGAGGCCGCGGCTGAACGAATAGATTGGCGGCGGCGGCCGATCCGGGACGCGGTTGCGCAGCGTGGCGCGGTACTGCCCGTGCAGCGCGTCCGCGACCTCCTCGATATGGGCGAGCGATTGCCCGACCTCGTAGCGCCCGGCGATCACCACGCCCTGCGGATCGAGGATGCGAAAGCCCGCCAGCGTCACCTTCTGGGTCTCGCGGATGATCGGCGTCAGTCTTGCGCCGATCTCGACATAGGCTGGCTGCGCCGGCTGGGGCGCTGCTTGCGCATCCGGCCGCCGCCGCAAGAGATCGTTAGCGGTGAGGTCGAGCGCGGGACGGATCGGGGTGACCTGGTCGCCGGGGTCGGGCAGCACGTTGGGCGGCACCTCGGCGCCGAGTGTCAGGCCGCTGTCGAGCCGCGCTGTGACCTCCTGCGCATAGATCGTCGCGAGCACGCGGCTCTGCGCAATCAGCTCGGCCTGGGTCTGGCGGATGAGCTGGTTGTCGTAGAGGCGGAAGAAGAACAGGCCGACCAGCGGCAGCACGCCGACGGTCGCCAGCACCGTGAAGATCACGAGGGTGAGCGACGGCCGCCATTTGTCGGGCGCTGCGCTCATGCCTCTTTCTCGCAGCGGCCGAGCTTGAAGCCGACGCCGTGGATGGTCTCGATCACGTTGTCGCAGGCCAGCGCCGCGAGCTTGGCGCGGATGTTGCGGATGTGGCTGTCGATGGTGCGGTCGGAGACCTGGATGTTGAGCTGATAGGCCGCCCGCATCAGCTGCTCGCGGTTGAACACCGAGGTCGGCCGGGTCAGGAACGCGCGTAAAATGCCGAACTCGATCGCGGTCAGCTTTAGCGGCGTGCCGGCGAAGGTCGCGACATGCTGTTCGGGATCGATCAGCAGGCCGCCTTGCGACAGCGCGCCCGGCCCGGCCTTGGCCTCGCCATTGCGCGGGCTGAGGCGGCGCAGGATGACGTTGACCCGCGCCACCAACTCGCGCGGGCTGAACGGCTTCGTCACGTAATCGTCGCCGCCAATCTCGAGGCCGAGGATGCGGTCGATCTCCTCGTCGCGTGCCGACAGGAACAGGATCGGCACGTCGGAGGTCTTGCGGATCTCGCGGCAGACGTCGAGACCGTCGAACTCAGGCATGCCGATGTCGAGCACGATCAGATCGGGCCTGCCGGCGGCAAAGCGGGCGAGTGCCTCCTTGCCGTCGCGCGCCTCGATCACGTCCATGCCGGCCTTCTTCAAGGCGACGCGGATGACCTCGCGGATGTGGCCCTCGTCGTCGACGATGAGAATGCGATGCGCCAAGAACCTCTCCGCTTCCTCAGCCTGCCTGCTGATCCTTCGCCCGCGCGTCCAGCCTGCGCTGGAGCCGCCAGCTCCGAAAGCCCCAGCTCCGCCAGGCCAGATCCTGGCGCTGCTGTTCTACAAGGCGGTCGCGGCGCGACACAAGGCAGCTCTCGGGGGCGCCGGGCCGGAGCAAGATGGCCTTGTCGATGGCAGGCAGCGCCTGCGGCCCGAGCGTCAGGAGATAGTTGATGTCGATCTGCACGCCTTTGCCCGATGCTTCCCGGCTGTGGGTGACATTGTAGTCGGCAATGAACGCATCGAAGTTCACAAGCGAGCAGCCATAGAGCACGATCGCCAGCGCGATCAGATTGGCACCGACCAGCCATTGGTTGGACCGGTTGAGCGCGATGCGCGCCAAGATCAGGACCAGCCCGAGCGCCACCAGCCCCATCCAGATGAAGGCCGCGATCCGCCAATAGGTCAGCATGTAGATGTCGACATAGAGATCGAGGCGGAGGATGGAGGAGGCGACGAGCAGCACGTTCTGCCCGACCCAGAGATAGACCAGCGGCCGGATCACCTTCGATTTCTCGGCCGCCCCGCCCGGGCGCATCGCGACCAGCACGAAGGCAGCGGCGAGCAAAGCCGTCGCTATCAGCGGATAGGCGCCGCGATGGGCGTAGGCCGCATAGGTCAAATTGTCGGGCAGCGCCACATGGCCCCAGAGATAGATGCCGTCGAGGATGGACTGCGCCGCGAACAGCAGGTTGAACAGGATCAACGAGCGCAGAATGGTGGAGGGGTTCAGAAATTCGGCCGAGACCAAGGGCGGGAGCGGGGGCGGCACGGGGCCGTCGGCAACGGCGGTGGTGACAATCGTCCTGCGCCGCCAGCGCACATGGATGAACGGCCAAACCAGCGCCAGCATCATGGCCCAGAACAGCAGGCGCGGGATGCTGATATATTCGAGGATGAGCTTTGGATTGAGCAGGGACACCCACTGCTCGATCACCGGATTGGCCGCAGCGAACAGCGCGACGAAGACGGTGCTGAGCGTTGCCGGGAGCAGCCAGAGTGCAAGGCCGCGGGTGAACGCCGACATGTTGAAGACCTGGAGCGCCTCGAGGAAGAACCTGAAGGGACCGAACAGGACAAAGTTGCGCAGCGCGCGGGCACGCTCCGTGAGCTCGGTCGTTTCCGGATTGGTCGCGATCAAATGCGCAATGGCCAGCGCCATGGTGAGGATCAGGAAGGACAGCATGTTGAGCTCCTCGATGGCCGGAACGAGGCCGGCGACGAGAATGGCCGTGCCGATCATGGCGCGCCGCAGATCCAGGGCCGCATGATTGAAGAGCACCGACACGCAGGCCATCGCGATCGCAAAGAGCGTCAGCGACAGCCCGATCCGCTGGCCGTAGAACAGCCAGTCGGCGAGCGTGGCCAGCACCAGCGCGAGGCCGACCTTGGCCGGGATCGAGGAATGCCTGATCGGCTGGATTTCCGCTGCTATCGTCGAAGCCAGGCTCGTCATGTCCAAATGACCTTTCGTGATGGGTGGCATCACGAAGTCTGAACGGCGCTTGTGCAGAAGGCGGGACCATCGTCTGCACGGTTTCAGGAGTCTTTTGCAGTTTTCGTGCAGGCGCGCGTTTGCCTCTCGCACAGCGTGATTCGCTTTGATAGGTGCGAAGCATTCGCCACTCATAGCGTGTGACGCATCATGCAATTCCTCGGTCGTATCGGTCTCGTCCTGCTCTGGCTGGCCGCGCCTCTCGTCGCATTCGCGGCCGCCAACAAGAACGATCCCTATCTGGTCCCGCTGCGCGGCGCGGGAAACCTCGCGCTTGTCGTCGCAAGCCTCGCGATCGTCATCCTGCTGCTACGCAAAGGGCGTTGGCGTACCATCGCGGGCAAGCTGCTCGTCGTGCTCTGGTGCCTGCCGCCGGTCCTGATGTCGGCGGCGCATCTGAAGTTCGAGCTGCGCAAGCACGACGTGCTCGCCGCGAGCGCCACCGAGGCGCGTCAGCTCGGACCTCACTTCATGGTGGGCTATTCCTCCTTTCCCGAGGTTGCGCGCCTTGCCGAGCAGGGCTTGATCGGCGGCGTCTACGTGACCCGGCGCAACATCCACGGCCGGACCGTCGAGACGTTGCGCGCCGAGATCGCGGCGCTCCAGGACAAGCGGCGCGCCGCCGGCCTGCCGCCGCTGGTCGTTGCGGCAGACCAAGAGGGCGGCATCGTCGGACATCTCGCGCCGCCGCTGACGAAGGTGCCGGCGCTGGCGACGCTCAGCGGGCTCGCCCCCGACGAACAGCAGGCCAGGGCCCAAGAGTTCGGCCGTATCCACGGCCGCGAGCTCGCCGGGCTCGGCGTCAACCTCAACCTCGCGCCGGTGCTCGACCTCAAGCCGCCGGTTCGGCGCAATCGTCTCGATTTTCACACGCTGATCGGTCAGCGCGCGATCGCGACCGACCCTGCCGTCGTCAGCACGATCGCGAGCGCCTATGTGCGCGGGCTGGAAGAGTCAGGCGTCGGTGCTACGCTGAAGCATTTTCCCGGCATCGGCCGCGTCCGCACGGACACGCATCATTTCAGCGCCAAGCTCGATACGCCGGTAAAAGAGCTCGAAGCCACCGACTGGCTGCCGTTCCGCGAGGTGTTGTCGCATTCGCGCAGCGCGCTCATGGTTGGGCACGTGACGCTCACGACCGTCGATCCCGATCGCGCCGCCTCGCATTCGAAACGCGTTATTGATGGCATCATCCGCGACAAGTGGGGTTACCAGGGCATGGTGATGACCGACGACCTCGTGATGGGTGCGATCTACCAGCACGACGTCTGCAAAGCCGTGGTCGAGGCGATCAACGCCGGCGTCGATTTGCTGCTGGTTGCCTATGACGGCGCGCAATTCTACCGGGTCTTCGCCTGTGCGCTGGATGGGGCGCGGCAGGGCAAGCTCGACGCCGCGATGCTGCGCACCAGCGCGGCACGGTTGGCGCTGGGCTTTCCGACCGAGCAGGCGCGGGCCGCCTCGGACGTCGTCCGCGTTGTCGAGCGGCATCAGCCCTTCGCGAACTGGCGGTAGTCGGGTTCGCGGTGAAACCAGAACTCGTAGCCGGTGATGGCCTTCTGCATGGCGACGTCGTGGATCGGCTGGTTGAGCGGAACGACGGGAACGTCGCGCATGCAGAGCGCGATGAAATCCTTCACGCACCGGTCGTATTCCGCCGCATCCGCCGTGAAGCGCGCCTTGTCGATCAGCGCGTCCATCGCCTTGTTCTGGTATGACGAGATGTTGAAGATCGAATTGTTGCCGTGGAAATTCCAGTAGAAATAGTACTCGGGATAATCGAGCCAACCGCTGAAGCGGTTGAGCGCGAGCGGCAGCTCCTTCTTGTTCAGCGTCGTGCGCCAGTTCGCGCCGGGGATTTTTTCGATGGACGCCTTGATGCCGATCTTGGCGAGGTTCTCCTGGATCAGAATGGCGGTCGGCTCGCCGACGGTCGCAGTGCCCGTGTCGAGCGACAAGGTCGTCTCCAGGCCAGACTCAAAGCCTGCTTCCTTCATCAACGCCTTGGCCTTGTCGAGATCGGTGACATAGGGAAACGGCTGCGGCCAGACCGGCTTTGAGACTTCGGCGGCTCCGCCATACATAGGAACGGCGCGGCCGAAGAACGCGCTGCTCTGGATCTGCTCATAAGGCATCGCCCAGGCGATGGCCTGCCGTAGCTTCACATTGTCGAACGGCGGCTTCGCCGTGTTGAGTGCGATGTACCAGAGCGCATTCGGGATCGGCACCCCCGATACCTTGACCTTGCCCTCCCGAATGATCTGCTCGAAATCGCGCGGCGCAAAGCCGCTGGAAATATCCGCATCGCCCCGCTCCAGCATCGCGCGGCGCGTGCCGGCCGAGGGGACGTCGCGCGCGATCACGCGCCTGATCTTCGGCAGCGGTCCGCTCTTCCAGTCGTCGAAGCGCGCCAGCACGGTCTCGCTTCCTGGCTTCCAGCTTTCGATCCTGTAGGCGCCGCCACCGGCCTCGTTGGTCCTCAGCCAAGCCAGCGCCCAGGGATCTTCCGCCGTCGCGTTCTTCTTGGCGAGTTCGGAATTGATGATAAAGGGCACGACGACGGCGACGTTGAACAGCAGCATCTTGTCCTTGCGGATATAATCGATACGGAAGGTGTGATCGTCGACCACCACGAACTGCTCGGGCTTCTCCAGCGAACCCGCCGACATCTGGAAGGTCGGAAAGCCGCCGACCTTCACGGCGCGGTCGAACGACCATTTGACGTCCTTGGCGGTAACAGGCGTGCCGTCGTGGAATTTCGCGTCCTTGCGAAGCTTGAAGGTGCAGGACATGTCGTCGGCTGCGACCTCCCAGCTCTCGGCGAGTTCAGGCGCGAGCTTCTCGCGATCATAGGACGCGGTCCCGTCGGGCAACGTCTTGGAGGCGTAGGTCAGCAGGCGGTCGTAGCAGTTCCAGGACAGGCCGTTCACGGTCTGGTTGGAGCCGACGCCCTGCATGTCGAGCGAGTTCGGCCCGAGCTCCTGCACCACCAGCAGTGTCTCGCTACGCCCTTGGGCAGTGGCGAAGCGAGGTGCGATGGCGGTCAATCCAGCTGCGCCAAGGCCTCCCAGCAACACATTGCGGCGGCTGATGTCGAAAGACGATGCATTCATCGATGCCTCCTTGAGCCAATTGCGACCAAAGGAGGCAAGCGCCATGCCAGTAAATGCGACGCATGGTGTCGCAGCCCGCTGTGCCCGCGGAACGGTCCGGCGCGTCGCTCATGGCGTCTGCTTCATGTCGGTCGCGAGATAGTCCACCAGAGCGCGCACCTTGGTCGAGGGGCGGCGGCCACCCGGGAAGACGGCGTAGACGTCGATGGGCGAAAGCTTGTAGCTCTTCAACAGGGGGACCAGCGTGCCGGCGGCGATCTCGGGTCCGGCCATGATTGGCGATGTGATCGCGATGCCGAGCCCCGCCTGCACACAGGCGAATACGCCGGGGCCGGAATCGGTGGTGATGCGGCCGCGGACATCGACCGATGTCTCCGTTCCGTTCCGCGTGAACGACCAACTGGTGCGGCCGGACTGGCCTGGTCCGAAAATGCAATCGTGGGACGCGAGGTCCGCCGGCGTTTTCGGTGTGCCACAGATGGCAAGATAAGACGGCGATGCCACCACGAGGCGCGGCAATATCCCGAGACTTCGCGCGCCAAAGCCGGAGTCGTTGAGCAGGCCGAGCCGAATGGCGACATCGGTCCCCTCGGCGACGAGGTCCTGGCGTTCGTCGACCACGGATAGCTCGACGCGCAGCAGCGGATGCGCAGCCAGGAATTTCGGCAGGCGCGGGATGATGTTCCGGGCGCCGTACATGACGGGCATCGTGATGCGGATCGTGCCACGCAGCGAGTCGATGCCGCGCGCGGCGTCCTCGGCGTCCTCGATATCGGCCAGCACTTCGCGTGCGCGGGTGAGGAACAGCGCGCCGGCGTCGGTGACGGTGATGCGGCGCGTGGTTCGCAGCAGCAGCTTGACGCCCAGCCGGGCCTCCAGCTCGCCGATGATGCGGGACACCGAGGGCTGCGACAGGCCGAGCTCGCGTGCGGCCTTCGAAAAGCTGCCGCTCTCCGCCGCGCGGACGAACACGGCCAATTCTTGCAGTCGATCACTCATTTGAAATCCAGATAAATGTTGTCCGTATCGACCGTATACCCCTTCATTTTCAAATGATCCAGATAGGACGGGCCAACAGCAAAAGATGGAGCTACCCATGGCCCTGCAAGACAAACTCGATGCCTTCAAAGCCGACTTCGAAGCCGGCCGCTTCCCGCTCAAGCCCAGCAAGGAGGCGCTCGACACCATGCACCGCGCCACCGCCGAACTGATCGCGAGCGGCCAGGCGCAGCGCGCCAAGAAGGCCGGCGACGCCGCGCCGGAATTCATCCTCAGGGATCCCGACGGCAAGCAGGTCGCGTCGCGCGACCTGCTCGCGAAGGGACCGCTGGTCGTGTCGTTCTATCGCGGCGTCTGGTGCCCGTATTGCAACCTCGAGCTCCAGGCGCTGCAGGAGACGCTGCCGGAGATCGCCGCGCGTGGTGCGAGCCTCGTTGCGATCTCGCCGCAGACAGCGCCGAACAGCCGCAAGTCGGAGCGCGAGAACAAGCTGTCGTTCCCGATCCTGAGCGACGTCGCGAGCGGCCTCGCCGACGCCTTCGGCATCCGCTTCGCGCTGCCGGCCGATCTCGTCTCGCTCTACAAGTCCTTCAAGAACGACCTGCCGACGTTCAACGACAATCCGGCCTGGGTGCTGCCGATGCCCGCGCGCTACGTCATCGGCCGCGACGGCATCATCGCCTATGCGGAGGTGAACCCGGACTATACGCAACGCCCCGATCCGTCCGAACTGTTGCCGGTGCTCGACCGGTTGCGGGCCGGCAAGGCGGCCTGATCGTTACGGCGTCACCGCTCCGCGTGTGACCGCACGCGGGGCGGTCAGTTGCTTCCACGTCGAGTTGGCGACATGCACCGGCGAGAACGCCGGACGCTCGACATAGTGCCCGTCGCCGGCCTCGGCGCGCAGATCGCCAGCCTTCCAGACGATGCGGCCACGCGACAGCGTCGCGGCCGGTCCGCCGGTGCAGGCAAAGCCTTCGAACACGTTGTAGTCGATCCGGCTCATCTGCCGCTTCGCGCTGATGGTCTTGCTCGCCCTGGGGTCCCACACCACGACATCGGCGTCCGAACCGACGGCGACGGCGCCCTTGCGCGGGTAGATATTGAGGATGCGCGCGATGTTCGCCGAGGTCACCGCGACGAATTCTTCCTTCGTGAGCCGCCCCGTCGCGACGCCCGCGGTCCACAACAATGCGAGCCGATCTTCGAGGCCGCCGGTGCCGTTCGGGATCTTCCTGAAATCGCCGAGCCCGAACCGCTTCTGCTCGGTGGTGAAGGCGCAATGGTCGGTGGCGACCACCTGGAGCGAGCCTGATTGCAGGCCGGCCCAAAGACTGTCCTGATGCGATCTGTCGCGGAACGGCGGCGACATCACGCGCTGCGCGGAATGATCCCAGTCCCTGTTCTGGTACTCGCCGGCATCCAGCAGCAGATGCTGGATCAACGGCTCGCCGTAGACGCGTTTCCCAGCAGCCCGTGCGCGGGCAATCGCCTCATGCGCTTCGCGGCAGCTCGTGTGCACGATATAGACCGGCGTGCCCGTCATGTCGGCGATCATGATGGCGCGGTTGGTGGCCTCGCCCTCGACCTCCGGCGGCCGCGAGTAGGCGTGGCCCTCGGGGCCGGTGACGCCGCGCGCGATCAGCGCTTCCTGCATCAAGGCGACGACGTCGCCGTTTTCCGCATGCACCACCGGCATGGCGCCGAGATGGGCGCAGCGCGCGAACGAGTTGTAGAGCTCGTCATCGTTCACCATTAGCGCGCCCTTGTAGGCCATGAAATGCTTGAAGGTGTTGATGCCGTAGGTTTTGACCACGGTCTCCATCTCGTCATAGATCTGCTTCGACCACGACGTCACCGCCATGTGGAAGCCGTAGTCGATCGCCGCCTTCTCGGATTTGTGCCGCCACTCCTGATAGGCCGCGAGCATCGACTGGCCGGGATCGGGCAGGCAGAAATCCACCACCATGGTGGTGCCGCCGGTCAGCGCCGCCTTCGTCCCGGATTCGAAATCGTCGGCGGTCACCGTGCCCATGAACGGCATTTCGAGATGGGTGTGCGGATCGATCCCGCCCGGGATGACATAGGCGCCGCCGGCATCGACGATCTCCGCGCCCGTCGGTGCATCGAGCGATGTTCCCATCGCGACGATGGTCTCGCCGTCGATCAGCACGTCCGCACGGCGCGAATGATCATGATTGACGACGGTGCCGCCGCGGATGAGGAGGGGCATGGGAGACTCCGGAGAGAGGACGAGATGCGGCGAAAGCTAAGCGTGCTGCCAGCGATGCGACAGGCGAAATTTTAGTCAGGCGTCGCCGCCGGTTTCGCTGCGCTCTCTCGGCTTCTACGCCGCCCGCGCGATCAAGCCGTCGATCATCGCCCGCACCAGGCCCGCGATTTCCTTCCGCAGCGCCGGCAGCGGCACGGCGACCAGCCTCTGCTCGAGCCCCAGCGCCACCATGCCATGCACGGCCGAGAACAGGCTGCGTGCGGTGATGCCGAGCTCTTCGGTCCCTCTGTCCGGAAACAACGCTGCCAGCGGCGCGTAGATGTGGCGGAACAGCTGCAACTGGTCGTCGACGGACCAGTCGGGGACTTCCTTGCCGGGCGCCATGCGATGCTCGAACATTGCGCGCCAGAGCTCGAGATTTTCTGCGGCGAAATCGCAATAGGCGATCGCGATGCGGACCAGCGTCTCCTGCGGCGACGGATTGCCCGCGCTCACCGCCGCGCTGAGCACCTTGTCGAGCCGGAGTAACGTGCGCGAGCCGACGCGCAGGACCAACTCGTCCACGTCGGCGACGAGATTGTAGACCGCGCCATTGGCGCAGCCGATCTCGCGGGCGAGATCGCGGGTTTTGAGACCCGCCAACCCGCGCTCAGCGATCATCCGCTCGGCCGCCTGGATCAGGTCGGCCCGCAATTTCTCTCGACGTTCCAAGGCTTTAGTCATTTATTAATCAAATTCTTGAGCGACGCTCAAATATTTATTGAACGATGTTCAAGGTTTCTGCTACAAACCATCTGTGAGCAACGCTCATAACAGGGAGCAGCAAATGTTCAAGACCGTAGTGACACTTTTCCGCGGCAGCGTGGCCGCCGCAGGCGAGGAACTGGAAGACCGTACGACCCTTCTGATCCTCGACCAGCAGATGCGCGACGCGGCCGCCGCCGTCGAGCGCAGCAAGCGGACCCTGGCGCTGGCAATCGCCCAGGACCAGCAGGAAGGCCGCAAGCTCGAGGCGACCGTGGCCCGCATCGCCGACCTCGAGACCCGCGCGGTTGCGGCGCTCGACGGTGGCCGCGAGGACCTCGCCAAGGATGCTGCCGAAGCCATCGCAGGCTTGGAGGCCGATCGCGATGCGGCGATGACCGCACGCGCATTGTTCGCGACCGAGATCATCAGGCTGAAGCGCCACGTCGCAAGCGCGCAGGCCCGCATCACCGAGCTCGATCGCGGCCGTCGTGTCGCCCGTGCCTCGGAAGCGGTGCGCTCGCTTCGTCGCAGCGGCATTGAGGCGGCACGCCCTTACGAATCCACGCTGCCGGAGGCGGAGAGCACCTTGAGGCGCCTGCGCGACCGGCAGATGGAAGCCCAGGCCGCTGACGACGCGCTGGTCGAGCTCGATGCGGCCAGCGGTCCGCTCGCCACCGCCGAACGGCTCGCCGAGCAGGGCTTTGGCCCCCGGCTCAAGACGACCGCGGACGACGTGCTGGCGCGGTTGAAGTCCAAGCGCATGCCGACCGCCTGATCCCAAACCCAATCATCATTCGAACCAACAGGAGACCATCATGAACCAGAACGGCCAGCCCCACAGCAGCGCCTGGGTGACCTTCACTTACGCGTCCTTCGCAGCCTCCGCGTTCCTCGTCGCCATCGGCATCTTCTTCCTGCCGATCGATCTCTGGATGAAGGGATATCTCACCATGGGCATCGTGATGCTGATCCAGACCTGCATCACCTTGACCAAGACGGTGCGCGACAATCACGAGAGCAGCCGGCTGGTGAACCGGATCGAGGATGCCAAGGCCGAGCGACTGCTGATGGAAGTGTCCAAGGCGGCTTGAGGCGAGAGCGCATAAAAGCGCGAAATAGCTGCAGTATGGAGCGGCGGATGCCGTAGCATCCACCGCTCGCGCCGTGAGACCATCCACCATCGAGCGGTCGCCGCGTGCGACGAATCGCGGATCTTCATATCGCGCCTGCGAAATGCAACCGAGCCATGACGGATCGCGCGGGCGGGCGACCTTGCGCGCCGGCACGGGCAGGGGCACTCTGCGCAAGCGGCGCACAAGAACGCCGCCAATAAGATTGCACGAGGAAGCTCCATGGCGGTGACGCGGATCGACTGCGACATCCACCCGGCGGTTGGTGGCACGCGCACGACGCTGCTTCCTTATCTCAGCGATCACTGGAAAGAGCAGGTCGTGAGCCGCGCCATCGACGGGCTTGATCTCACCTCCTATCCGCCGAGCATGCCGCTGACCGGCCGTGCCGACTGGCGGCCGGCCAATGGCGTCAAGCCCGGCTCCGACCTCGCCATGGTGCAGAAGGGCGCCTTTGATCAATTGGGCGCCAGCCACGCGATCCTCAACGTGCTCTATGGCGCGCAGGCCGTGTTCGACGCCTACATGGCGGCAGACTTCTGCAAGGCTATCAACGACTGGATCGCCGCCGAATGGCTGTCGCGCGATCCGCGCCTTCGGGCCTCCATCGTGGTGCCGATGCAGGATCCGGATCTCGCGATCGAGGAGATCGAGCGCCGCGCCGGCGACAATCGTTTCGTCTCCATCCTGGTATTGGCGCAGGGCGAGACGCTGTTGGGTCGGCCGCATTTCTGGCCGGTGTACCGGCTCGCCGAGAAGTACCAGCTACCGCTGGCGATCCATGCCGGTACGCAATATCGTCAGGCGCCGAGCTCGGCCGGCTGGCCGTCGCACCGCTACGAATATTACTTCGTCGAGGCGCAGGCGTTTCAGGCGCAGATCCTGAGCCTCATTTATGAAGGCGTTTTCGGCAAGTTTCCCAACCTGAAGGTCGTGCTGATGGAATCCGGCGTGAGCTGGCTGCCGGCCTTCATGTGGCGCGCCAACAAGACCTGGCGCGGCGTCCGCGTCGAGGTTCCCTGGGTCGAACGCGAGCCGGCTGCAATCATCCGCGACAATTTCCGCGTCACCATGCAGCCCTTCGATGCGCCGGGCGACGCCAAAAGCGTCGAGGAGATCATCGACCAGATCGGCTCGGAAAAGATGTTCCTGTTCGCGTCCGACTATCCACACTGGCAGTTCGACGGCGACGATCCGATTCCGCCGAACCTGCCGAAGAGCATCATCGCGAAGATGTGCGTCGACAATCCGCTGGAGACGTTTCCGCGGTTGTCGCTGAATTGACGCATGATCCGGAAAAGTGGGTACCGGTTTTCCGATAAGATCATGCGCAAACAAAAAGTTTGGAGGATCGCATGAGTGACGTCATCGACCGCCCGCTGCTCGACGAAGAAAAGCCCGCCGCCTCGCGGTTGCGCATCGTCGATTGCGACGTGCATCCGAGCTTGCGCTCGACCGATGATCTCAACGAGTTCCTGCCGAAACGCTGGCAGCAGCATCTGAAGGAGTATGGCAGCCATCTGCGCACGCCTTATCTCTTCACCACGCCCTATCCGCGGTCATCGCCCTTGATCGCACGGCGTGATGCGTGGCCGCCGACCGGCGGGCCGCCCGGCTCTGATCTCGCCTTCATGCAGAAGCAGCATCTCGATCCGCTCGATGTCGAGTTCGGCATTTTGCAGGTGCTCGATCTCTTCATCTTCTCGCAGCAGAACCTGGAATTCGGCGCCGCGATCCAGCGCGCCATCAACGATTGGCAACTGGCGTTCTGGTCGCATCGCGATCCGCGCCTGAAGGCGTCGATCCTGGTCGGGCAGGACGGCGTGGATCTCGCCATCGCCGAGATCGAGCGCTGCGCCAAAATCGGCGAATACATCCAGATCAACGTCTCGCCGCGCGCCAACGAGCCGCTCGGCCGCCGTCGCTACTGGCCGATCTACGAGCGCGCCGAGGCGCTGGACCTGCCACTCGGCATCCATGTCGGCGGCTATGGCGGGCATGCGCCGACCGGCGGCGGCTGGCCGTCCTATTATGTCGAGGAGCACCAGTCCAACGCACACACCATCGCGGCGCAGCTTGCGAGCCTCGTCATCGAAGGCGTGCCGGAGCGGTTTCCGAAGCTGAAGATCGTCTTCATCGAGGGCGGCTTCGGCTGGATCCCCTCGGCGGTGTGGCGGATGGACCAGCATTTCGAGCGCTTCCGCAGTGAGGTGCCGCATCTCAGGCGCAAGCCGTCGGAATATGTGCGCGAGCATTTCTGGTTCACGACGCAGCCGATCGACGAGCCCGACGAGGCGCGGCATCTGCGTTCGCTGATCGAATGGGTCGGCATCGACAGGCTGTTGTTCTCGTCGGACTATCCGCACTGGGATTTCGACGATCCGCGCTTCGCCTTCAAGACGCCGCTCTCTGAAGCCGAGCGGAAGAAGATCTTCAGCACCAATGCCCGCGCGGTCTACAAGTTCTGAGCAAAGAGGTTCTGAACGGATATGGCCCGTCACATCGTCGCGCGCACCTCGGAGATCCCGCCCGGCGGCAACAAGGTCGTCGATATCGCGGGCCGCGACATCGTCGTGTTCCACGTCAATGGCGAGTTCTTCGCACTGTTGAACCGCTGCCCGCACGAGGGCGCGCCGCTGGAGAAGGCCGCTTGCGTGGCGCGGCTGACCTCGCCCGAGCCCGGAATCTATGAGCGCTCGCGCGTCGGCGAGATGCTGCGCTGTCCCTGGCACGGCTGGGAATTCGACATGCGCAACGGCCAGTCCTGGTTCGATCCGAAACGGGTCAAGATCCGGTCCTATCCGGTCGCGGTGGAACGTGGCGAAGAGTTGCAGAAGGGCCCATATGTCGCCGAGACGTTTCCGGTGCATGTCGAAGACAGCTATGTGATTGTCGAGGTCTGAGCCGGCATTGCCGATTGAGATTCCAACGCAGGTGCGTTATGGCTCTCGCGCTTTCCAGAGGCGGAGATGAGCTTTGTCGAAACAATCCCTGCGTGAGGAGGCCGAGCGCCTGATCCGCGAATCGATGGAAAAGAAGACCATCGTCGTCAAGCAGGGCTCGACCCGCATCGAGGCCGTCTGCGGCAAGTGCGGCGCCCCGAACCGGGTGCAGGCGGAAAAGGGCCAGAGCCGGGTCAAATTCGCGTGCAAGAATTGCGGGCATCAGCAGGAAACGCTGTAGGGCGCTTGCGCGGTATTGCTGCGCCGCGAGGCTCTAGCTCCTCATCCTGAGGAGCCCGCTGAAAGCGGGCGTCTCGAAGGATAGAGGCCGAGCTGTCGCAGCGGGGCCTTCATGGTTCGAGACGCGCGTTCCGCGCTCCTCACCATGAGGGTCTGATAGTCAGTCCCCCTTCACGAACTTCGCGAACGCGTCGGCATAGTCCGGGTGCCAGCGCGACAGCGGCGGGCGGTTCTCGACGATGTCTCCCGCCGCCCACAGCATCCGCTTCTCGTCGAGCTCGCGCGGCACGTCGTTGTCCGGGCAGAGGATGTAGAAGTCGCCGGCTTCCAGCCGTGCCAGCATGAAATCCACGGTCTGCTCAGCCGTCCAGGCCCCGGCCGGCTTCTCGGTGCGGCCCTTCGCGGTCAGGCCGGTGAAGACGAAGCCGGGGATCAGCAGATGCGCGGTGATGCGGCAGTCCTTCGTGTTGCGCAGCTCGTGTTGGAGCGCTTCCGTAAAAGCCTTCACGCCGGCCTTGGAGACGTTGTAGGCGGGATCGCCGGGCGGCGTGGTGATGCCCTGCTTCGAGCCGGTGTTGATGATCAGCCCAGCCTTGCCGCGCGCGATCATGCCGGGTGCGAAGATGCGCGAGCCGTTGATGATGCCCCACATGTTGACGCCGATGATCCGCTGCCAGTTGTCGGGCTCGCCGAACAGCGTGCTGCCCGGCTGGATGCCGGCATTGTTCATGAGGATGTCGGTGCCGCCGAAGCGCTCGCGCACGCCGCGTTCCAGTTCCGTCACGCTCTCGGCCTTGCTGACATCGACCGCGAACGTCATCACATGTGTGGCAGGCGTGACGGATGACAGTTTTGTTGCAGCTTCCGCCAGCCGCGCCTGATCCACATCTGCGATGCACACCTTCATGCCGGCGCGCGCGAAGGCCAGCGCGGCAGCCAATCCGATACCGGATGCGCCGCCCGTGATCACGGCGACATTGTCTTTGACGATGGCGGAATGTGGCATGGTTGGTCTCCGGGGAAGGGCTCGGTCGAGCTATAACATGGCACTCGCGCGACCCTGCACAAGTCGGCATGGGAGGTCTTCGTTCCACGCCGCCTTTACGCCTTTCCGGCGGCGCTGTATTCTATTTGACCTAACGATCCCGCCCAGATCGAACCAATCAATCATTTGACAGGGAGTGCAGCCATGGCTGTGTCGCAGGCTATTCCGATCACGCGCCATCCGTTCGCCAACGGGTCCTACAAGCAGATGCTGATCGACGGGAAGTGGGTCGATGCTGCCTCAGGCAAGCGCTTCGAGACCCACAACCCCGCCACCGGCGAATTGCTGGCGACGGTCGCCGAGGGCGACAAGGAAGACATCGACCGTGCGGTCGCCGCCGCTCGCCGTGCCTTCGAAGGCCCCTGGAGCAAAGTCAAACCGTTCGAGCGGCAGAACCTGCTGCTCAAGCTCGCCGACCTCGTCGAGAAGAATTTCGACGAATTGTCGCAGCTCGACACGCTCGACATGGGCGCGCCCCTCAGCCGCACCCGCGCCTATCGTCTGCGCGCCGTCGGCATGCTGCGCTATTACGCCGGCCAGACCACCGCGATCCATGGCGAGACCATCGAGAACTCGCTGCCCGGCGAAATCTTCTCCTACACGCTGAAGGAGCCGATCGGCGTCGTCGGCGCCATCATTCCCTGGAACGGCCCGCTTACCGCGACGATCTGGAAGATCGGCCCGGCCATCGCGACCGGCTGCACCGTGGTGCTGAAGCCTGCCGAAGAGGCGCCGCTCACCTCGCTGCGCATCGCCGAACTGGCGATGGAAGCCGGCATTCCGCCCGGCGTCATCAACGTCGTGCCCGGCTATGGCGAGACCGCGGGCGCCGCGCTTGCTTCGCATCACGACGTCGACAAGGTCGCCTTCACCGGCTCGCATGTCACGGGACAATCGATCATCCGCGCCTCGGCCGGCAACCTCAAGCGCGTCTCGCTCGAGCTCGGCGGAAAGTCGCCGGACATCGTGTTTGCCGATGCTGATCTCGATGCCGCCGTCCCCGGCGCCGCGATGGCGGTGTTCGCCAATTCCGGCCAGATCTGCAGCGCCGGCACGCGCCTGTTCGTCGAGCAGTCGGTCTACGAAGAGTTCGTCGGCCGCGTCGCCGAGTTCGGCAAGAAGCTGCAGGTCGGCAACGGCCTCGATCCCAATGTGCAGATCGGCCCGCTCGTGTCCGAGGAGCAACTCAAGCGCGTCACCGGCTATCTCGACATCGGCCAGAAGGAAGGCGCGCGTGCGCTCGCCGGCGGCGGCCGCGTCACCGAAGGCGCGCTGTCGAAGGGCTTCTTCGTCTCGCCGACGGTGTTCGCGGGCGTGCAGGACAACATGCGCATCGCGCAGGAGGAGATTTTTGGTCCCGTCATCTCCGCGATCGCGTTCAAGGACATGGACGAGCTGGTCAAGCGCGCCAACAACACCACCTTCGGCCTCGGCTCGGGCCTGTGGACGCGCGACGTCAGCAAGGCCCATGCGGTGGCGAAGAGCTTGCGCGCCGGCTCGGTGTGGGTGAACTGCTACCAGGCGATGGACCCGGCCGTACCCTTCGGCGGCTACAAGATGAGCGGCTACGGCCGCGAATCCGGCAAGCAGCATGTCGAGGAATATCTCAACGTGAAGGCCGTCTGGATCAAGACGGCGTAGGGCGTTTCTGCTGCCGCGTCCGGGTTTCAGCGGCTGATCTTGCTTGCGGCGACGAGAGGCTGCTTGCGACGACCAGAAGTTGTTGCCCGGGCGCTACAAGCGTTTTGAAACGGCTGTTGTCCGCGATCTCGCAAGGATTGTTATCCCATTTCGAACGTCGGCCCGTTACTGCTGGTCAACGTCAATGTTCGGGTTGGGATATCGAGAATGCTTCGCTTCACTTCGATCATGCTTGTGGCTTTGGGCGTCGCCTCGACGCAGCCCGCGGTCGCAGCCGATATCGCCGCGCGTGCGCCGCTCTACAAGGCGCCGCAATTGCCCGTCGCCTACAACTGGTCGGGCTTCTACGCCGGCGTGAATGTCGGATATGGCTGGAGCGATGATGCGATCAAGCTCGTGCCGCACGACCCGGTTTTCACCGCGGGTGTGCTCGACGTGGCCCTCGCGGGTGGCCTTGTCCCGCCGTCATTGGCAACAAACCCGCGTGGTGTGCTGGGCGGCGTGCAGGCCGGCTACAATGTGCAGACGGGCTCCCTGGTATGGGGCGTCGAAGCCGATATCGCGGCCGCCGGCATCAAGGGCAGTTCGACGGTCTCCCGAACCCTGCCGGTCTTTCCGGACATCATGACCAGGCAAGAGCAGAAGGTCGACTGGTTGGGGACCGTGCGCGGCCGGATCGGTGCCACCGTTACACCCGACCTGATGCTCTACGCGACCGGCGGTCTTGCCTATGGACATGTCAAGGCGTCGACGTCGATCGTGGATCCCACGCTTGCGGCCGGCACGCCCTGCCTCAACGTGATCTGTGGGGCGGGGACGTCGGAAAGCTGGCGCGCGGGCTGGGCCGTCGGCGGTGGCGGCGAGTACCGCTTTGCGTCGAACTGGAGCGTCAAGCTCGAATATCTCTATTATGATCTCGGCAGCGAGAAATACACTTTCTTCAATCCGCTGTTCCCGTTCACTCCGGGCCCCGCGCGTGGCTTTGACGCAACCGCGGATTTCACCGGCCACATCGCGCGGGTCGGCCTGAACTACAAGTTCGGCTCGGGCCCGGTCGTCGCGAAATACTGATCCGCCGTTCTGGACGGACAGCAAGCCCCGGGCCCGGCCCGGGGCTTTTTGCTTCTGCCGCTTCTTTCGGCTGGCCAGCCATCCACCCAAGCGACTTCCGGGCTGCCACTCTTTCTCATATGATCCCCGTCCTCTCATCGATCATTCCGGGGATCACATGAAATTCGAGGCGTTGTTCAAACCGTTGCAGGTCGGTCCGTACAAGCTGGCGCATCGCGTCGCGTTGGCGCCGCTGACGCGCATGCGCGCCGAGCGCGCGAGTTTTTCGCCGCGGCCGCTCAACGCCGAATATTACGGTCAGCGCGCCACGCAAGGCGGCTTGATCATCGCTGAAGCGTCCCCCGTGCTCTCGCATGGCCGCGGCAACCCCGCGACGCCCGGCATCTATTCGGAGGCGCAGATCGCCGGCTGGCGCAAGGTGACGGATGCCGTGCACGCCAAGGGCGGCATCATCTTCCTTCAGCTCTGGCATGTCGGCCGCGTTTCGCATTCGTCCTTCCACGGCGGTGAGCCGCCGGTCTCGGCTTCGGCGATTGCGATCAAGGCCGAAGGCATGAAGGCGATGACCGCCGACGGCAAGATTTCTGATTACGAGACCCCGCGCGCGCTGGAGACCGACGAGGTCAAGGGCGTCGTTGAGGCGTTCCGGCAGGGCGCGAAGAACGCGCTTGCCGCCGGCTTCGACGGCGTCGAGATCCACGGCGCCAACGGCTATCTGCTCGAGCAATTCCTGCAATCACGCAGCAACCAGCGCACCGATCAATATGGCGGTTCGATCGAGAACCGCGCGCGGCTGCTCCTGGAAGTCACGCAGGCGGCCATCGACGTCTGGGGCGCGAACCGCGTCGGCGTGCGGCTGTCGCCCCACGGCATCGCCAACGATTCCGGCGAGCCCGATCCGATGCCCCTCTACACCCACGTCGTGAAGACGCTCGACAAGCTCGGCCTTGCCTATCTTCACTTCATCGAGCCGCGCTCCAGCGGCGCTGGCCGTGCCGACGTCCACTGGGAGAACGTGCCGTCGGCGATGGTGCTGTTTCGTCCGCTCTACAGCGGCGTGCTGATGACCGCCGGCGGCTTCACCGGCGAGACCGCGAATGCGGCGATCGCCGACGGCCATGCCGACATCATCGCCTTCGGCCGCATCTTCATCTCCAACCCAGATCTGCCGCGCCGCCTTCGGCACGACTATCCGATCACGCCGTATAACCGCGCGACGTTCTACGGCGGCGAGGAGAAGGGGTATACGGATTACCCGGTGTATGACGAGCTCGCGACGGCGTAGAGACCTTCGTAGCCCGGATGGAGCGCAGCGAAATCCGGGTTTCTCACCTCGCCGATAGACTTCCCCGGATTGCGCTTCGCTCCATCCGGGCTACAGGTCTATATTCGTAGCTCCGACGAGCCCACAAACTCCGTCATTGCGAGCGTAGCGAAGCCATCCAGAGTCTTTCCGCAGAGGCAGTCTGGATTGCTTCGCTGCGCTCGCAATGACGACGGAAGGACCTACCATGGCCAAAGCCGCAGTCGCCGCAGGAACCGCCACCGGCCAATGCCTCTGCGGCAAGGTCACCTTCGAGATCGACGTCCCCGCGCGTTGGGCCTGGCATGATCATTCGGCCAGTAGCCGCCGTGCCCACGGCGCGGCCTATGCGACCTATGTCGGAAGCTGGAAGAAGCGCTTTCGCATCACCTCGGGGAAAACCGCGCTCGCCCGCTACGAGGACAAGGCCACCAGGACCGCGCGCAGCTTCTGCGCCCATTGCGGCACGCCGATCGCGTACGAGCGGCCGCGCGGACCGCACATGGTCAACATCCCCCGCGCACTATTCAACGAGCGCACCGGCCGCCAGCCGCTCTATCACATCGCGATCGAAGAGCTTCAGGAATGGGCCTATACCGGCGAGCCGCTGGTGCCGCTGAAGGGCTTTCCGGGCGTGGTCTGGCAGCGCTCGAAAAAGAAGAAGCGCGCTAGCGGCGAAGACCCTTTCGAGCTCGGCCGCGAGGAGGTGCTTTAGCCTTGGCGGCGACCTTGGTCTTCGCCGCAACAGCCTTCCGCGGCGCCGCTTTGCGTCCCGCCGCATTCGCCGCCACGAAGTCGAGCCCGCGCTTGACCCATTTTTTCAGATCGGCATCGCTCTGATAGCCGTCCGGCGCGACGCGCACAAAGCCGGTCATGATGCGCCCGCGCATTTCCATCGGGCTGGCGTGCGGCTCCTGCAGCATGCGTGCATGCGCGTCCGGGCCGACACGGATCAGCATGCCGCCGCGCCCGCTTACGGTGCAGCACATGGTGTTGTTCACCATGAAGCAGAGGCCGCCCATCATCTTCTTTTCCGCGACGTCTCGCTGACCCGCCAGCAATTTGCGCACCCGCGCCGCGGTGTTCTCGTCATAGGCCATCGCGTCTCCCCGTGCAGGTTTACGCCCGAGCATGTTCCCAGCTTGCCCGCGCCGACGCAAGTCTGCCATGACGGCGCTTCCTTGCGTGCCTCGGCCAAGTTCGGCCATCATGCCTCACCTTGCGGCAGCGCCCGCGGGGCCTGGAGGAAACATGAAGAACAAGATTACCGGCCGCTCCGCTTTTCTCGCGCTGCTCAAGGACGAGGGCATCACCCATCTGTTCGGCAATCCCGGCACCACTGAGCTGCCGATCATGCACGCGCTGAAGGACCATCCTGATCTCACCTATGTGATGGCAATGCAGGAGAGCCTGGTGGTGGCGATCGCGGATGGCTACAGCCGCGCCTCCGGCAAGCTCGTCGCCTGCAACGTCCATGTCGCGCCGGGGCTCGGCAACGCGATGGGCTCGCTCTACAACGCCCAGTTCACGGGCACGCCGATGATCCTGACCGCCGGCCAGCAGGAGCAGGGCCACGGCCTGATGGAGCCGGTGCTTTATGGCCCGCTGGTGCGTATGGCCGAGCCGCTGGTGAAATGGGCGGTCGAGGTGACGCGGCTGGAAGATCTGCCGCGCATCGTCCGCCGCGCCGCCAAGGTCGCGATGACGCCGCCGACCGGGCCGGTGTTCATCTCGCTGCCGGGCGACATCCTCAACAGCGAGGCCGGCATCGATCTCGGTCGCTCCACCCGGATCGATGCTCGCGTAAAGCCGTCGGACGAGGCGCTGAAGGCGTTTGCCGCGCGGCTGCTCAAGGCTGAACGTCCCGTCATCGTCACCATGGACGAGGTGGTCAAGAGCGATGCACTGAAGGAGGCCGCCGAACTCGCCGAGCTGCTTGGTGCGGCCGCCTATCAATCCTCGACGCCCTACGGCTCGCATTTCCTCTCGGAAAGCCCGAGCTTCCTCGGTACGTTGGCCCGCGTGCAGAAGGTCGCGCGCGACACACTCGCACCTTACGATCTTCTGATCGCGCTTGGCGGCGATCCCTTGCGCATGTCCGTCTACAGCGAAGTCGATGCGCTGCCGGATGGCCTGGGCATCGTGCAGATCGGCCTCGTCGATTGGGAGATCGCCAAGAACTACGGGGCTGAAATCGCGCTGAAGGCGGATCTGAAGGAAACGCTGCGGGCGCTGATCCCGATGCTGAAGGAGATGGGCGGCGCCGCGCTGGCAAGCCGTGCAAAGCAGCGCCTCGTCGAACTCGCGCCGAAGAACTGGACCGCGCGGCGTGCCGCGCTGGTCGAGCAGATCGGCAAGAGCGCCGGCCGCAGCCCCATCGATCCCGACTTCCTGGTGCTGCAAATGGTCGAGGCCATGCCCGATCATGCGATCCTCGTCGACGAAGGGCTCACCTCGAGCCGCCAGATCACGGCGCTGCGTCCGCACCGCGACCGCTTCGGCTATCATGGGCTTGCCTCCGGCGGCATCGGCTGGGGCCTGCCGGCCTCCGTCGGCGCCAGCATCGCCAATCCGGATCGCCCGGTGGTTTGCTTCTCCGGCGACGGCAGCGCGATGTATTCGATCCAGTCGCTGTGGACGGCGGCGCATCACAAGCTGCCGCTCAACGTCGTCATCGCCAACAATGGCGGCTACCGCATCATCAAGCAGCGCCTGCTCGCCTTCCATGGTGACGACAATTACGTCGGCATGGATTTCGTCGATCCGCCGGTGGATTTCGCAGGGATTGCGAAGGCGCTCGGCTGCGAGGCGATCAAGGTGAGTGATCCCCGCGAGTTGAAGGCGACGCTGGCGTCGGCGTTCGGTCGGCCGGGGACGAAGCTGATCGAGGTAATGGTGGACGGGAAGGTGTAGGGCAGCGCGCCATCGCGTCGGTGCTCGCCACGTTCTCAGCTGTCATCGCCCGACTTGATCGGGCGATCCAGTATTCCAGAGACGGCTGTGATTCCTCGATAGGCCGCGGCGTACTGGATGCCCCGGTCCCGGCTCCGCCAAGGCTACGCCGGGACCACAAGGGTACTCGGCCGCCGAAGCCTTTTGGCGAAGGCGGCAAGCCGGGGCATGACAGCGTACCTAGCGGCTTCTACCCCTTCTTCCCCACCCGATACCCCGCCGCCGGATGCGGTGCGTCGAGCCGCGCACGGCCGTCGCCGAACAGCTTCTCCCGCAGCGTGCCCTTTGCATATTCCGGCTTGTAGCGGCCGCGCTTGGTCAGCTCCGGCACCAGCATGTCGGCGATATCCTCGAAATCGCCGGGCGAGATCGCAAAGGCGACGTTGAGGCCGTCGACGTCAGTCTTCTCGAACCAATCCTCGATCTTGTCGGCGACGCTCTCGGGCGTGCCGACCACGACCGGGCCGGCGCCACCGATGCCGACATGCTCGATGACGTCGCGGACGGTCCAGACGCGGTCGGGGTCGCCGCGGGTGACGTTATCGAGTGCGCTGCGGCCGGCGTCGTTCTGGACGTGACGCACCTGCTGGTCGAGCTCGTAGCCGGAGAAGTCGATGCCGGTCCATCCCGACATCAGGGCCAGCGCGCCTTCCGGACTGATATGCGACCGGTAGTCGGCATACTTGGCCGCCGCTTCGGCTTCCGTGTTGCCGAGGATGATCGTCATCATGTTGAACATCAGGATCTCCGCCGGATTGCGGCCGAGCGCGGCGGCTTCCTGGCGGATCGCGGAGACGCGCGGCGCAATGATCTTGGCCGACGGTCCTGACATGAACACGCATTCGGCATGCTTCGCCGCGAATTGCCGGCCGCGCGGCGAGGTGCCGGCCTGGTACAGCACGGGCGTCCGCTGCGGCGATGGCTCGCTGAGATGGATGGTGTTGTTGATGCGGTAATTCGCGCTCTCATGATTGATGCGATGAACCTTGCTCGGATCGGTGAAGATGCCGCGCTTGCGGTCGCGCAGCACCGCGTCGTCCTCCCAGCTCCCTTCCCAGAGCTTGTAGACCACCTCCATATATTCGTCGGCGATGTCGTAGCGATCGTCGTGTCCGGTCTGCTTGTCCTTGCCGGCGCCGCGCGCGGCGCTGTCGAGATAGCCGGTGACGACATTCCAGCCGATCCGTCCCTCGGTGAGATGGTCGAGCGTCGACATCCGCCGCGCGAACGGGTAGGGCGGCTCGAAGGACAGGTTGCTGGTGACGCCGAAGCCGAGATTTTTCGTCACCGCCGCCATCGCCGAGAGCAGCAGCAGCGGCTCGTTCGACGGCGTCTGCGCTGCATTGCGCAAGGCCGCGTCAGGGCTGTTGCCATAGACGTCATAGACCCCGAGCACGTCGGCCAGGAACAAACCGTCGAAACGGCCGCGTTCCAGTGTCCTGGCGAGATCGATCCAGTAGGGCAGGCGGTTATATTCGGCGGTGCGATCGCGCGGGTGGGTCCACAGCCCGGGTGATTGATGCGCGACGCAATTCATCGCAAAGGCGTTGAGCCTGATCTGCTTGGCCATGATGATCCCCCGGCGCCCTATACCGAGCGCTCTTCGAATGATAAACGTGCGCCTCAACTTGGCGAAGTTCTTGCATATTCTTGGCCCTTGGCAAGGGCCAAGAATAGAAAGGCTTGCGCTTGGCAAGGCCAAAATCAGCGGCGCTCCCGCTCTTGGCAAGCCAATCTCAAGAGAGCAAGAACGAAATCGCAAGAGAACTACAAGAACTGTCCAAGTCCCCGCCACTTTCGAAGGCCACCCTGTCTCGGGTAGGGTCCTTCGCCTCGAAGTCCGAAAAGCAAATCATGACCAGAGCCGACGCCATCTCCCGCGCCCGTGAGGATTTCAAATCCGGCGCGTTCCTCGCTGAACTCGACCGCCGCGTCGCCTTCAAGACCGAGAGCCAGAATCCGTCGCGCGGCGCCGAACTGCGTTCCTATCTGGAACAGGAGATGATGCCCTCCTTTGCTGCGCTCGACTTTACCAGCCGCATCGTCGAATCCCCGAGCGGCAAGGCGCCGTTCCTGTTCGCCGAGCATCACGAGAGCGCGTCAGCGCCAACCGTGCTGATCTACGGCCATGGTGACGTCGTCGACGGCATGGAGGGGGAGTGGCGCGACGGCCGCGATCCCTGGCGCACGACGGTTGCGGGCACGCGGCTCTATGGCCGTGGCACCGCCGACAACAAGGGCCAGCACAGCATCAACATGGCAGCACTCCGCGCAGTGCGCGAGGCCCGCGGCGGCAAGCTCGGCTTCAACGCAAAATTCATCGTCGAAATGGGCGAGGAAATCGGCTCGCCCGACCTCGGCAAGGTCTGCGACCTCAATCGCGATGCGCTCAAGGCCGATTTGTTCATGGCCTCCGACGGACCGCGCCTGTCGGCCGACCGGCCGACCTTGTTCCTGGGCTGCCGCGGCGGCATCCGCATTCATCTCGACGTCAATCTGCGCGATGGCGGCCATCATTCCGGCAATTGGGGCGGCGTGCTCGCCAACCCCGCGACCATTCTCGTCAACGCGATCTCGACGCTGGTCGACGGCCATGGCCGGCTTCAACTCGACGCGCTGAAGCCGCCGCGGCTCACCAACCAGATCCGCAGCTATCTCGCCGACGTGCAGGTGGTGCCGACCGAGGACGAGCCGGCGCTCGCGGAGAACTGGGGCGAGGAAGGGCTGTCGGCCGCCGAGCGGCTCTATGCCTGGAACACGCTCGAAGTGCTGGCGATGTCGTCCGGAAATATCGAGAAGCCCGCGAATGCCATCCCCGGCCACGCCAATGCCGTGCTGCAACTGCGTTTCGTGGTCGGCACCAAGGTCGACGGCCTGATCGATGCGGTCCGCGCGCATCTGGTGCAAAAGGGCTTTCCGATGGTCGAGGTGCGGGCCGCCCAGAGCTTTGCGGCGTCGCGCACCGATTTCGACAGCCCCTGGATCACGTGGGCGGCGGATTCGGTGAAGGAGACCACCGGCAAGGCGCCGGCCGTTTTGCCGAATTTCGGCGGCTCGCTGCCCAACGACGTGTTTTCCGAGATCCTGGGCCTGCCGACGATCTGGGTCCCGCACTCCTATCCCGGCTGCTCCCAGCATGCGCCCAATGAGCACATCCTGCTGCCATTGACCGAAGAGGCCTTGACGGTGATGGCCGGGCTGTTCTGGGATCTCGGGGAATTGCCCAAGCCACTCGGCTGAGCCATTAACCTGAGCCGCAATCCAGCCGAAAGTCACATTCTAATCCGGCCCAATCTGTGCTTGCATCCGGGCCGCATCATCCTGAAAGGGGAATAAAAAAGTGAGACATTTCCGTAGCATCGGCCTCGCGCTCGCCGCGACCTTCGCCGTCAGCCAGGCCGGGGCCCAGGAGCTGACCGGCACGCTGAAGAACATCAAGGACACCGGCGCCATCACGCTCGGCTTCCGCGATTCCTCGATCCCGTTCTCCTATCTCGACGACAACCAGAAGCCCGTCGGGTTCGCGATGGACATCTGCTACAAGATCGTCGACGCCGTGAAGAAGGAGCTCAAGCTCGACAAGCTCGAGGTCAAGCTCAATCCGGTGACCTCGGCGACCCGTATTCCGCTGATGGCCAACGGCACGATCGACCTCGAATGCGGCTCGACCACCAACAATGCCGACCGCCAGAAGCAGGTGGCCTTCACCAACACGCACTATCTGACTGCCAGCCGCTACGTCTTCAAGAAGTCGAGCGGCCTGAAGTCGATCGACGATCTCAAGGGCAAGACGGTGGTCTCCACCGCCGGCACCACCAACATCAAGCAGCTCACCGAGGCCAATGTCGCGAAGAGCCTGGGTGCCAATATCATCCCGGCCAAAGACCATGCCGAGGCCTTCCTGATGGTCGAGACCGACCGCGCGGTCGCCTTCGTGATGGACGACGTTCTGCTCGCGAGCCTCGTTGCCGGCTCGAAGACGCCGGACGACTATGTCATCTCCAAGGACGCGTTCTCCAAGCCTGAGCCCTACGGCATCATGCTGCGCAAGGACGACGCGCCGTTCAAGAAGGTGGTCGATGCAGCAACCGCTGCGCTCTACACCTCCGGCGAGGGCCTGAAAATCTACGATAAGTGGTTCACGGCCAAGATCCCGCCGAAGGGCCTCAACCTCAACACCCCGATCTCGGCCGAGCTGAAGAACGAGTTCGCGAAACCTTCGGACTCGCCGAACCCGGACGACTATAAGTAAAATATAACCTCGGTCTCCGGATCGGGATCATGTCCGGCCACTCTTGACACCAGAGTGGCCGGACATTTGCATAGGCGCCGGGACATCCATAGCTGGCGCGTTCGCGCGGGGGACACGTGAACTACCACTGGAACTGGGGAATCTTCTTCGAGCCGAACCCGATGGGGACCGGCACCTATCTCGATATGCTGCTGTCGGGACTGGTGTTGACCCTCAAGACGGCGGCGCTCGCCTGGATCATCGCGCTGATCTTCGGCTCGCTCGTCGGCGTCATGCGCACGCTGCCGTCCAAGGGCGCCTACTGGTTCGGCTTCTGCTGGGTCGAGTTCTTCCGCAACATGCCGCTGCTGGTGCAGCTGTTCCTGTGGTTCTTCGTGCTGCCGGAATTGCTGCCGAAGGCCGCCGGCCTCTGGCTGAAGCAGCTGCCGAACGCGCCGTTCTGGACGGCCGCGATCGGCATCGGCTTCTTCATGTCGGCCCGCGTCGCGATACAATTGCAGGCCGGTATCGGCTCGCTGCCGCGCGGCCAAAAAATGGCGGCGACCGCGCTCGGGCTGACCACCATGCAAGGCTATCGCTACGTGCTGCTGCCGATGGCGTTCCGCATCATCCTGCCGCCGCTGACCTCCGAGTTCCTCAACACCATCAAGAACACGGCTGTCGCCATCACGATCGGCCTGATCGAATTGACTGGTCAGGCGCGCTCGATGCAGGAATTCTCGTTCCAGGTGTTCGAGGCTTTCACGGCAGCGACCCTGCTCTATCTCCTTGTCAACGCCATTGTCGTGACGGCGATGCGCTTCCTCGAGCGCTGGGTCGCGATCCCCGGCTACATCACGGGGAAATAGCACCATGTTCAGCAATCTCGATTTCGAGGTCATCCGCCGCTCGCTGCCCTATCTGTTCTACGAGGGCATGACCTTCACGGTGACGCTGACGGCGCTCGCCGCCTTCGGCGGCCTGATCTTCGGCACGGCGATCGCCCTGATGCGGCTGTCCGGCTACAAGACACTCGGGCGCATCGCGGGTGTCTATGTCGACTTCATGCGCTCGCTGCCGCTGGTGCTGGTGATCTTCTGGTTCTATTTCCTGGTGCCCTATATCGGGCAGTGGGTGACCGGCGCCTCGCGTCCGATCAGCGTCGGCGCGTTCGCATCCTCGCTCATCACCTTCATCATGTTCGAGGCGGCGTACTTCTCCGAGATCATGCGCGCCGGGATCCAGTCGATCTCGCGCGGCCAGCCGGCCGCCGCCAACGCGCTCGGCCTGACTTACGCGCAGACCATGCGCTACGTCGTGCTGCCGCAGGCGTTCCGCAACATGCTGCCGGTGTTGCTGACGCAGACCATCGTGCTGTTCCAGGACACCTCGCTGGTCTATGTGCTGTCGATCCCGGACTTCCTCGGCGCGGCCAGCAAGGTCGCGCAGCGCGATGGCCGTCTGGTCGAGATGTATCTGTTTGCCGCCGTCGTCTACTTCACCATTTCCTGCATCGCGTCTTTCGGCGTTCGCCGCCTCCAGTCGCGCATCGCCATCATTCGATAGAGCGCATCGGTCATGATCGAAATCAGCCACGTCAACAAATGGTACACCCCGACCTTCCAGGTGCTGACCGACTGCACCACCAGCGTGACCAAGGGCGAGGTCGTCGTGGTCTGCGGCCCCTCGGGCTCGGGCAAGTCGACGCTGATCAAATGCGTCAATGCGCTGGAGCCGTTCCAGGAGGGCGACATCAGCGTCGACGGCACCAAGGTCAATGACCCCAAGACCAATCTGCCGAAACTGCGTTCGCGCGTCGGCATGGTGTTCCAGCATTTCGAGCTGTTCCCGCATCTGAAGATCATCGACAACCTCTGCCTCGCGCAGCAGAAGGTGCTAGGACGGTCGTCCGACACGGCTGTGGCAAAGGGTATGCAGCTCCTGGACCGCGTCGGCTTGAAGGAGCAGGCGCAGAAATTTCCGGCGCAGCTCTCCGGCGGCCAGCAGCAGCGCGTCGCGATCGCCCGTGCGCTCGCCATGGACCCGATCGTCATGCTGTTCGATGAGCCGACCTCGGCGCTCGACCCCGAGATGGTGAGCGAGGTGCTCGACGTCATGGTCGATCTCGCCCGCGAAGGCATGACCATGATGGTCGTCACCCACGAGATGGGCTTTGCCCGCAAGGTCGCCAACCGCGTCATCTTCATGGACCGCGGCGAGATCGTCGAGGACGCGGCGAAGGAGGACTTCTTCGGCAAGCCGCGCAGCGACCGCGCGCAGAAGTTCCTGTCGAAGATTTTGTCGCATTAACCTCTGCTGTCGTTCCGGGACGCGCCTCTTGGCGCGGGCCCGGAATCCATAACCACCGGCCGGGGTTATGGATTCCGGGCTCGTCGCTTCGCGCCGCCCCGTAATGACGGGTTGAGGGTTTCGTGGCCCCAACAAATCCCGTATACGGGCAGGCAAATCCCCCTTTCCCTCCCCAGGAGACCTGCCTTGGACTCGATCGCCTACGTCAACGGCTCATTCGTCCCGCTCTCGGACGCCAAAATCTCGGTCCTCGATCGCGGCTTCCTGTTCGCCGACGGCATCTACGAGGTCTCGGCGGTGCTCGACGGCAAGCTGGTCGACAACGCTTCGCACCTGACGCGCCTGGAGCGCTCGGTGGGCGAGATCAAGCTGAAGTTGCCGGAGACGGTCGAGCGCATCACCGAGCTCCAGAAGGAGCTGATCGCGCGCAACAAGGTCGAGAACGGCCTCGTCTATCTGCAGGTCACGCGCGGCGCCGACAAGGGCCGCGACTTCGCCTTCCCCAAGGGCGACGTCAAGTCGAGCCTGGTGATGTTCACCTCCGAGAAGGACATCATCAACGCCGCCTCGGCCAAGACCGGCATCAACGTGATCACCGTGCCCGACATCCGGTGGGAGCGGCGCGACATCAAGAGCGTGGCACTGCTCGCGCAGGTTCTGGCGAAGCAGGCTGCGGCCGAAGCCGGTGCCGGCGAGGCCTGGATGCTGGAAGACGGCTACGTCACCGAGGGCGGTTCGTCCTCGGCGTTCATCCTGACCAAGGACGACGTCATCGTGACCCGCAAGAACTCCAACGCGATCCTGCCGGGCTGCACCCGCAAGGCCGTTGTGGCGCTCGCCGAAGAGCGTCAGCTTCGCGTCGAGGAACGTTCCTTCACGGTCGCCGAGGCGCTCGCCGCCAAGGAAGCCTTCGCCACCTCGGCGTCGCTGTTCGTCCAGCCGGTGGTTGCGATCGACGGCAAGAAGGTCGCCGATGGCAAGCCCGGCCCGATGGCCACGCGGCTGCGGGAGATTTATATCGAGTTCGCCAAGGCGACGGCGGTCTGAGCCGCACGCTCAGCTGTCATCGCCCGGCTTGACCGGGCGATCCAGTACGCTGCGGCCTCGCGGTTGAATCAGTACGGCCTCTGGAATACTGGATGCCCCGCCTTCGCGGGGCATGACAGTTGTGCGTGGGGAAACACCACCCCTCACGCCACGGACGCCTTCACCTTCACCGGATGCACCGCGCGGAACGCGATCGCGATTCGGTTCCAGGCATTGATCGCCCCGATCAGCATCGTCAGGTTCACCGTCTCCGCATCGGAGAATTGCGCGCGGACCTGCTCGTAGACGTCGTCCGGCGCGTGGGTCTCGGAGATCAGCGTCACTGATTCCGTCCAGGCGAGCGCGGCCCGCTCGCGATCGGTATAGAGCGGGGATTCGCGCCAGGCGTTGAGCAGATAGATGCGCTGTTCGGTCTCGCCGCGCTTGCGGGCGTCCTCGGTGTGCATGTTGATGCAGAAGGCGCAGCCGTTGATCTGCGACGCCCGGATCTTGACGAGCTCGATCAGCGATTTCTCGAGTCCCGTGGATTGGATCTGCTCCTCCAGCGCCATCAGCGCCTTCATCGTGTCGGGGGCGGCCTGGTAGAAGTTCATGCGGGGCTTCATGGTCGTTCTCCTTTGCTTGAGTTAGTCTCTTGGGTTGATCTCAGTGAGCTCCACCGGTCGAGGTCTGGCCGGGTTTCTTCAGGAAGAATACGGCGATCAGGGCCACGATCAGTGCCATGCCGAGCAGGTAGAAGGTGTCGCTGAAGGCGAAGATGTAAGCCTGCTTCTGCACGGTGTGGCCGATCGCGACATAGGCGCGATGCGCGGCGTCGGCGCGGTCGAGCACGCCGTGATTGATGAAATATTGGGTAAGCTGCTCCAGCCGCGTCCGCGTCGCCTGCTCGAACACCGAGACCGACTGCATCAGCACGTTGGAGTGATATTGCTCGCGCTTGGTCAGCACGGTCTGGAGCAGGGCGATGCCGACGGCGCCGCCGAGATTACGCATCATGTTGAACAGGCCCGAGGCCGAGCCAGCATTCTCCGCTTCGATGCCGGCGGTCGCCACAGCCGACAACGGCGCCATCACGAGCGCTTGGCCGATCGCACGGACGACATTGGGCCACAACAGCTGGTCGGCAGCGTAATCGTTGGTCATATAAATGTTCAGGAAGTTCGAGGCCGCGAACAGGACGAAGCCGACGCCGATGATGATCCGCGCGTCGAACTTCTGCATCAGGCGCGGCACCAGCGGGATCAGCACGAGTTGCGGCAGTCCGGTCCAGGCCAGCACCATGCCGATCTGCTCGGCATTGTAGCCCTGAATGCGCGCCAGATATTGCGGCAGGATGAACACCGAACCGTAGAGCGCGACACCGAGCAGGAAGTTCGCGAGCATGCCGAAGCCGAAATTGCGACGCACCAGCAGGCGCAAGTTGAGCAGCGGCTTCTTCGCCGTGAGCTCGATGATCAGGAAGGCGGTCAGCGCGGTGGCCGCGATGACCGACAGCTTGACGATGAAAGGCGAGCCGAACCAGTCGTCCTTGTTGCCCTCTTCCAGCACGGTCTGAAGCGCCGACAGGCCGATCGCCATGGTGATGATGCCGGCCCAATCGCCCTCGCGCAGCAGCGCAAGCTTCATGGGCTTGGCGTCGAGCGCGTACCAGAGCATGCCGACCATGATCGCGCCGGGCACGAGGTTGACGTAGAAGATGTACTGCCAGCCGAAATTCTCGGTGAGATAGCCGCCGATGGTCGGGCCGATCGCCGGTGCGAACGTCGCCGACAGCGCGAACAGCGCAAGGCCGACGGGCTGCTTGGTGCGCGGCAGCAGCGTGATGATGAGCGTGAAGGCCATCGGGATCAGCACGCCGCCGGTGAAACCTTGCACCGCGCGCAGCACGATCATTTGCGGCAGGTCCTGCGCCAGCGCGCAGGCCGCGGACAGAACCAGGAACAGGACCGCATTGGTGAGCAAATAGATGCGGATCGAGAACACCTGCGCGAGCCAGCCGGAGAGCGGGATCACGACGATCTCGGCGATCAGGTAGGAGGTCGAGATCCAGCCACCGTCGTCGATGCCGGCGCCGATCGCGCCCTGGATGTCGGCGAGCGAAGCGTTGACGATCTGGATATTCAGCACTGCCATGAAGGCGCCGAGAGTCGCGCCGATCACCGCGATCCAGGTTTTTGCGGAAACGGCCGGCGTGGCGGGCGCAGCAGGGGCGGGAATGCTGGCAGTGGAGGCGGCGTCGACGGTCGGTTGGAGCGTGCTCATGGAAGCCTCGTCTCGGTCACGGAGACAGGATGCATTAGGCGGTTGGTTTCGATAATCGAGGAAGTGTGGGAAGGATCGTCCGGCAGGACTTGATAATCTGCCGGTCTTCCCCGCCTCAGCCGCCGTTCGGGCGGGGTGTGTTGTCGGCGAGTCGCTTGGCCGTCTCGCGCTCGGCCAGCACCGTCGCCTTGGTGTCGATGGTCGGCACCGCCGACATGCCGGGCCTGAGCAGGCCGGTCAGGCTGTGGTCATCGAGCACGATCTTCACCGGCACGCGTTGCACGATCTTGGTGAAATTTCCGGTGGCGTTATCGGGCGGCAGCAGCGCGAATTCAAGTCCGCTGGCCGGCGAAAGGCTGTCGACGTGACCGCGAAGCGTGCGATTGCGAAAACTGTCGACCTGCAGCTCGACCGGCTGGCCCGCACGCACATGCGTGAGCTGCGTCTCCTTGAAGTTCGCGACGACATAGACCGCATCGAGCGGCACCACCGCCATCAATTGCGTGCCGGCCTGCACATACTGGCCGACGCGTAATGAGCGTGCGCCGACCGTGCCGTCCACCGGTGCGGTGATCTCGGTGTAGGACAGGTTCAGCTCTGCCTGCAGTGCGACCGCGCGGGCGCGGTCGAGCTGCGCCGTGGCCTGGGCGCGCTGGGTGGTGAGCACATCGACCTTGCGCTGTGCGGCCACCAGGCCCGACTTGGCGTGCTGCAATTGCGCGTTGCTGGCGCGCAGTGCCGCATCGGTCTGCTGCGCACGCTGGATCGTGCCGGAGCCCGACTTCATCAGGTCGTCGTAGCGGGCGCGTTCTTCCTGGGCGAATTTCAGATTGGCGTCGGCCGCGGCCACGTCGGCCGTGCTCTGCTCGATGATCGGCTGCTGCAGCTCGAGCTGGGCGTCGATGTTGCGCACCGAGGCTTCGCCGGCGGCGACGTCGGCGCGGGCCTGGTCGAGCGCGGCTTTGAAGTCGCGGTCGTCGATCTTGGCGAGGAGCTGGCCGGCCCGGACCTTCTCGTTGTCGCCAACCAGCACCTTCGCGATGTAGCCGGAAACCTTGGGTGCGATGATGGTGGAATCCGCCTTCACATAGGCGTCGTCGGTGGATTCGAGGTAGCGGCCGGTGCTCAGGTAGTTGTAGCCGAAGTCGCCGGCCGCGGCGATTCCGAGGGCCAGTGCCAAGCCGATGGCCGCCCGCTTGACCGCCTGCCGGGACGGGCGAAAGCTGAGTTTCTGATTGGTTTCAGTGACATAAGAAGCGCTCGACATGGCATCCTCGGAATTCCCAACCGCCCCGATCCGAACGGTGCGCCGTTGATGCCGGCAAGATGCGCTGTCTTCCCGCTTGTGATAATCCCGGAAGAAATGGAAGCATTATCCACCCATAGCGGATAATCCGGAGCCAGACCGATGGACCGCTTCACCAGTCTCACCGCCTTCGTCCGGGTGGTCGAAAATGGCGGATTTTCCGCCGCCGCCCGCCGGCTCAACATGTCCACGACCATGGTGAGCAACCACGTCCAGGCGCTGGAGGACCGGCTCGGGGTTCGTCTGCTGAACCGCACCACGCGAAAAGTGAGCCTCACCGAAATCGGCAAGGCCTATTACGACCGCTCGACCCAGATCCTCGCCGATCTCGAACAAGCCGATGACATCGCCGGCGCGCTGCAATCGACGCCGCGCGGCACGCTGCGCATTCACACCGCCACCCACATGGTGCCGTTCGTCGCGCCCGTGATGGCCGAATTCCTCGCGACCTATCCGGAGGTCAAGGTCGATCTGCGCATGGGCGAGACCAATGTCGACCTGATCGAGGAGGGCTTTGATCTCGCGCTGCGCATGGTCGCGCCGCCGGACTCCAGCCTGATCGTGCGGAGCCTGGCGACCTGGCGGCACGTGCTGTGCTGCTCGCACGGCTATATCGAGGCGCATGGGCGCGTGCAGACGCTCGAAGAACTCGCCGGGCACAATTGCGTACGCCACATCAACTATCCCTTCGACGAGTGGCGCTTCTTCGATCGCAAGGGCACGCCGGCCTCGGTGCGCGTCTCAGGCAATCTGATCACCAATAGCGGCGAAGCGCTGCGCGAGGCCGCGTTGCAGGGCGCCGGCATCAGTCTTGCGGCCGGCTTTCTGGTGGGTGATGACCTCGATGCGGGCCGGCTGGTGCGCCTCCTGCCGGAGTACCGGCCGGTCGAGATGTCGATGAACGCGGTCTATCCGCATCGGCATCATCTGTCGGCGAAGGTCAGGACCTTCATCGACATGCTCGTCCAGCACAGCGCCGAGCAGCAGAAGCTGATCAATCCGTATGCGTGAGACGTCATCGTTCCTCATCCTGAGGAGCGCGGAACGCGCGTCTCGAAGGATGAGGGCCCCGCTGGTGGCCTCGCCCTTCGAGACGCTTGCTTCGCAAGCTCCTCAGGGTGAGGAGGTGGATATGTGCTTGCCTCAAGTGCGGCGGCGGCAGAACTGTAGGGTGGGCAAAGGCGCGAAGCGCTGTGCCCACCATCTTTTCTAATCGGCACCAATGGTGGGCACGCTTCGCTTTGCCCACCCTACAATAGCGTTAGTGTGGCGCGGGCAGCCGCCCAAACACGCTGTCGAGCGCCATGCCGATCCCAAGCAGGCGGCGATCGCTGCCCGCCGGGCCATCCAGCTCAAGTCCGATCGGCAATTTGCTTGTCGCGCCAAGCGCGATCGGGATCTGGACGCCGGGAATGCCGGCATTGCTGCCGGGATCGGTGTTCTGGATGATCAGGCCGAAATTCTCGAGACTGCTGGCGTCCGGGTTGGAGGCAATTGCAACGCGCGGCGTGGTCGGGAAGGCGACGGCGTCGAGCTTGTTGCTGGCAAACGTATTGCCGTAGAGCGCCTGGAGCGCGGGGCGTGCGGTCTTGATCGCGGCGTCATAGATCGGCCTCGCGTCGAACAGCGCGTTGTCGGGTCCGGGCAGTTTTCGCGGGATCACCATGCCATCATAGATGCCTTTCACGTCGGCGCTGGAGATATTCTCTGCCAGCGCCTCGACGCTGAGGCCGGTCCCGGTGTGCTTGAGATAGGCGACCATGTCGTCATAGGCCTCATACAACGCGACGGGAAAGCTGACCTGGCCGTTGAGCTCGGCGAGCTCAGGCATCTCGATCTCGACGACCGTGACGCCCTGCGCCTTCACTTTTGCGATCGCCGCGTGGAACGCGGCTTCCGTATCGGCGTCGAGATTGGTCAGCATCGATCTTGCGATGCCGATCCGCACCTGCTTCAGATCAGCCGGCGTAACCTCGTCGCCGCCGGCGATCACGCGATCGAGCAGCGCGACATCTGCCATCGTCGCGGCCATAGGCCCCGCGGTGTCGCGGGTGTGCGAGATCGGCGCGATGCCAGCTTGCGGATAGCGCCCGACCGTCGGGCGCAACGCGGCGCATCCGTTCAGCGCGGCGGGGACCCGGACCGATCCGCCGGTGTCGGTGCCGAGCCCGCCCGCGACGATCCGCGCGCCGAGCGCGGCGCCCGTGCCGGACGAGGAGCCGCCGGCGATCAGCGTGCGGTCATAAGCGTTGCGCACGCCGAACTCCGCGCCGGTCTTGAACGCGGTGTTGTAGCCGGAGATGCCGAAGGCGAGCTCGTGCATGCTGGTCTTGCCGATGATGACGGCGCCTGCAGCCCGCAGCTTCGCGACTACGGGCGCATCGGCCTTCGGAACGTAGTCCTTCAGTGCCCGTGTGCCGGCGCTGCAGGGCAGTCCCGCGACCTCGATATTGTCCTTGATCACGATGGGCACGCCGCCGAGCGGTTTTGTCTTGTCGCCCGATGCGTCGAACGCAGCCGCGGCCTTCAGGGCGCCCGCCTCGTCCAGCGTGACGAAGGCATTGAGCTCGGCATGGGCTTTGGCGCGGCTCAGTGCTTCCGTCGTGAGTGCGGTGCTCGTGACTTTCCCGGCGCGCAGGTCGACGACGGCCTGACTCAGGGTCAACTGGTCGAAATCCATGATGCGTCATCCGATTGCAGGGGCGCCAACAGGGTGCCGCCTAAAGTCCGGAGGCTGAGGCCTCACTGGTGCCGCGTCAACCGTGGGCGTGCATCTTTTGCGTTACCGACGTCGTCAAATTCGTGAGCAGCCGCGCGACCTCGGGCTTCACCTTGGCGATCGCGGTGTCCTTCACTGGTCCGTAGCCGCGGATCTCCATCGGCGCCTTTGCGACGGCAACGAGGTCGGGTAGATGCGCTGCGTCGAGCTGCCCGAGCATGCGTTCGATCAGGCCTTCATACCAGGCGATCAATTCCCGTTCAGTGCGCCGCTCATCCGTGTAGCCGAACGGATCGAACGGTGTCCCGCGCAATCCCTTCAACCGCGCCAGCATCGCGAGCGGCATCTGGATCCACTGGCCGAAAGCGCGCTTGCGCGGACGGCCGCGTGCGTCAGGTTTTGACGGCAGGAACGGTGGCGCGAGGTGATATTGGACGCGAAAACCGTCCTCGAACTCGCGCTTCAGCTCGCCGAGGAAACCGCTCTGCATGTGCAGACGCGCCACCTCGTATTCGTCCTTGTAGGCCATCAGCTTGAACAGGGCGCGCGCGACCGCCTCGGTCAGCACCTCACTGCTCAGAGCGGCTTCGGCCCGGCGGACCCTCGCGACGGTCGCCCGATAGCGCATCGCATAGGCGGCGTCTTGATAGGCGGCGAGGAAATCGGCGCGGCGATCGATGATCTGATCGAGCGTCTCGGCTTCGGGCGCCTCGTCGCCCCCCGGCAAAAATTCCGGATCGGCTACGGCGATCCGGCCCCAGGCAAGGGCCTGCTTGTTGCGCTCGACCGCGACGCCGTTGAGCTCGATCGCGCGCAGCAGCGCCGGCAGCGCGACCGGAATCAGCCCGCGCTGCCAGGCGAAACCGAGCATGATGATGTTGGCATAGACGGCATCGCCGAGCAGCCGCTCGGCGAGCGCGTTGGCGTTGATGGTGTCGAGATTGTCGTTGCCAATGACTTGCCGGATCGCGCGCAGGCGGGCAGGCGAGGCGAGATCGGCGTCGCGGAAGCGGACGACGTCGCCGGTCGGCATCTCCGCGGTGTTGACCGCGGCGCGCATGCCGCGGCGATAGGTGCCGGACGCCTTAGGTGAGGAACTGACGACGAGGTCGCAGCCGATCAGCGCGTCGGCCGCGCCCTGGTCGATGCGGACCTGGTGCAGCGCGTCCGGACTTGACGCAAGGCGGATGAAGCTCAGCACGGGACCAAATTTCTGTGCAAAGCCGGTGAAATCCAGCACGGAGACGCCACGCCGCTCCAGATGCGCGGCCATGCCGATCAGCGCGCCGACCGTGATCACGCCGGTGCCGCCGACGCCGGTCACGAGCAAATCGTAGGGACGATCGAGCGTGGCGGGAGCGGGCAGGGGAAGCGTAGCCGCGCGACCGACTACGTCGATCTCGCTCGCACTCTTCTTCCGGCGCGTCGCGCCTTCGACGGTGACGAAGCTCGGGCAGAAGCCGTTGAGGCAGGAAAAATCCTTGTTGCAGGACGAGAGATTGATCTGGCGCTTGCGACCGAACGGCGTCTCCCTCGGCTCGACACTGAGGCAGTTGGATTCGACCGAGCAGTCGCCGCAGCCTTCGCAGACGAGATCGTTGATATAGGCAAAGCGCCTTGGGTCGGCCATCTGTCCGCGTTTGCGCCGGCGACGCTTCTCGGTGGCGCAGGTCTGTTGATAGATCAGGACAGAGACGCCGGAAATGTCTCGCAGCTCGCGCTGCACGGCGTCCATTTCCTCGCGAGGATGGATGGTCACGCCGATCGGCAGGTCTGCCGGCAAGAACTGCGCGGGATCGTCCGACACCAGCGCGATGCGCCCCACGCCTTCGGCGCGAACGCTGTGGGCGATAGCATGCACGCTGATGGGACCGTCGACCGGCTGGCCGCCGGTCATCGCCACGGCATCGTTGAACAGGATCTTGTAGGTGATGTTGGCCCTGGCGGCGATCGCCTGCCGGATCGCCATCGAGCCGGAGTGGTAGTAGGTGCCTTCGCCGAGATTCTGGAACACGTGCTTGTGGCCGGTGAAGCGAGACGACGCCGCCCAGTTGACGCCTTCGCCGCCCATCTGGATCAGCGAGGAGGTCTCGCGGTCCATCCAGCTCGCCATGAAATGGCAGCCGATGCCGGCCAGTGCCTTTGAGCCTTCCGGCACCTTCGTCGACGTGTTGTGCGGACATCCGGAGCAGAAATACGGCGTGCGCGTCGCACCGCTGACGTTGATCGCGCGCGCGGCCTCGGGCATCAAGCCGGCCGCGCGTGCGGCGAGATTGAGGCCTGGGAACATCGGATCGAGCCGGCGTGCGAGCACGCCAGCAAGCGCACGCGGCGACAATTCGCCGATCCAGGAGATCAGCCGCGCCCCTCGCTCGTCGTGCTTGCCGACCATGCGCTCGGGCTTTGAGCCTGGATAGTCGTAAAAATATTCCTTGAACTGGCTCTCGATGATGCCGCGCTTTTCCTCGACCACGAGGATCTCGCGCTTGCCCTTCACGAAGTCCATCGCGTCATGCAGCGCCAGCGGCCAGACCATGCCGACCTTGTAGACGTCGATCCCGATGTTGCGGCAGGCCGCTTCATCGAGGCCCATCAGCCGCAGGGCCTCCATCAGGTCGAGATGCGCCTTGCCCGTCGTGACGATGCCGTATGTGGCGTTGGGAATATCGTAGATGTGGCGATCGATCGGATTGGCTTTTGCAAAGGCGTAAACCGCGTGCTTCTTCGCCTCCAGCCGCTCCTCGATCTGGGGGCCCGGCAGGTCGGGCCAGCGATAGTGCAGGCCACCCGGCGGCGGAGTGAAATCGGGCGTGTTGAAGACGCGTGGCGGGCGCAGCGCGACGGATGCGCCTGACTCCACGATTTCCGAAATCGCCTTGAAGCCGACCCACATGCCGGAGAAGCGGCTCAGCGCGTAACCATATTCGCCGAATTCGAGATATTCGCTGACGCTTGCGGGGTGCAGCGTCGGCATGAACCAGCTCATGAAGGCGACATCGGACTGGTGCGGCATCGAGGAGGAGACGCAGCCATGGTCGTCGCCGGCGACGACCAGCACGCCGCCACGCGGCGAGGAGCCATAGGCGTTGCCGTGCTTGAGGGCGTCGCCGGAGCGATCGACGCCGGGGCCCTTGCCGTACCAGAGCCCGAACACGCCATCGACTTCGCGATCTGCCTGCGTCTCGACCTGCTGCGAGCCGAGCACTGCCGTTGCCGCGAGGTCCTCGTTCACCGCAGGGAGAAATTCGATGCGATCCCGCTTGAGCCGCTCCTGGATGCGCCAGAGCTCGAGATCGACGCCGCCGAGCGGCGAGCCGCGATAGCCGGAGATGAAGCCGGCGGTGTTCAGCCCGGCGGCGCGGTCGCGCCGCGCCTGGTCGAGCGTGATGCGGACGATGGCCTGCGTGCCCGTGAGGAAGACGCGGCCCTCCTCGCGGTCGTAGCGGTCTGAGAGCTCGTAGCTGTCGAGTGATGGAACGGCGTCCATGGCGGACCTCGTGCGGCATCCTGCCTGATGACGGTAGGGTATGCCGGGGAGGCTGGTAGGTCTTGCCTATTCACCCTGTCTTGATCGATAATTCGGTAAAATTTTGCGGAAAATGGCATGATTCGGTAGAAGTTACCGAATCGGGGGCTTCCATGATTGAAGAGCAGGACGCGCGGATTCTCGCCCATCTCCAGACGGACGGCCGCGCCACTAACCAGCAGCTCGCCGACGAGGTCGGCATGTCCACCTCGGCGTGCTGGCGCCGGGTGCGTGCGCTGGAGGAGGCCGGCGTCATCCAGGGCTATGCCGCGCTGATCGCGCGCGAGCAGGCGGGCTTTGCGATGTCAGCCATCCTGCATGTCTCGCTGGAGCGGCACGATGCCAAATTCGTCGACGAGTTCGTCGCGCGGGTGACCACGCGGCGCGAAGTGCTGGAGTGTTTCGCGACCACGGGCGACGCCGACTATCATTTGCGCGTCGTCGTGCAGGACATGGCGGCCTACAACAGGTTCCTCGACGAGTTCATGTTCCGCATTCCCGGCATCCGCTACGTGCGCAGCAACGTGGTGCTGAAGGAGATCAAGACGAGTGTGGCGCTGCCGTTTTGATTGCGCGGGAAGTGCCGTAGGGTAGGCAAAGGCGCATAGCGCCGTGCCCACCATCTCGCCTCGATTTGCGAAGGTGGTGGGCACGCTTCGCTTTGCCCACCCTACGGCACCGTTGATCTCGCGGCGTATACAACTCTATCTCCTCACCCTGAGGAGGCCGCGCAGCGGCCGTCTCGAAGGGCGAGGCCGAGAGCCGGGCCTTCATCCTTCGAGACGCTTGCTTCGCAAGCTCCTCAGGATGAGGACTACCGTTGCTCCCGCACAAACCTGTTCCGCAACGTCCCCACGCCCGTGATGTCGATCTCCACCACGTCGCCGTGCCCGATGTCAGGCGAGGCGCCGTCCGTGCCCATCCAGATCACGTCGCCGGGCCACAGCGTGAAGTACTTGGTCAGCTCGACCAGGAACGGCACGACGCCGAAGATCATGTCGTTGGTGTAGAAGCGGTTGGTCTCCTTGCCGTTGACCCGGACGACGGTTTCCATTTTCGCCAGATTGGCCTCGGTTTCGATCCACGGGCCCATCGGCTTGAACGTGTCGGCATTCTTCGAGCGCCACAGGCTGCGGTCGGCCTTCTGCCAGCTGCGTTCGCTGACGTCGTTGCCGATGGTGTAGCCGAACACGCAATCCATCGCATTCTGCTTGGTGAGATGCTTCACCTTCTTGCCGATCACGACGACGAGCTCGCCTTCATAGTGGATCTTGTCCGTCGCAAAGGACGGGATCACGACGTCCTCGTCATGCGCGATCAGCGCGTTCTGGGCGCGGTAGCCGATCTCGGGTCTATCAGGGACGGCCGGCACCTCGCCGCGCTTGTCGGCGGCTTCCTTCAGGTGCTTCAGATAGTTCAAGCCCACGCAATAGAAGGTGCGCGGGATCAGCGGCAGCTCGATCCGAACCTGCGCCAGCGGATGCGTGCGCGAGGTGCGCTGCCATTCGCCAAAGGGATCGCCGTCGACCGCGATCACCTGGTCGCCCTCGGCAATTCCCCAGGAGGTCTTGTCCGAGGCAGTGAATTTCAGCCAGCGCATGTCGGATCCTCCAGTTATTCCGCGGCATCGCGCGGCTGTACCTTCCAGGCGCCGGCCACGGGCCGCTTCAGCCCGAGATTTTCCCGCAGCGTTTTGCCGCGATAGTCCTTCTGGAACAGGCCGCGGCGCTGCAATTCCGGTACGATATGTTGCACGAAATCGGCGTAGGAACCGGGCACATAGGTCGCGGCGATGACGAACCCATCACAGCCACGCTCGACGAACATCTCTTCCAGCCTGTCTGCGATCTCCTTGGGACCGCCGACCATGGCGTCGTGGACCTGGCCGCGGCCGGAGAAGGTGACGAAGTCGCGCGCGCTCGGATTGCTCTTGCCGGAATTCTTCAGCACACCGTCGCGGAGGCCCAGAATGCCCTGCATGCTCTTCAGATCGTCCGTCGTCAAAGGCTCGTCGAGGTCCTTGGAGGCGAAATCGTAGTTGAGCGCTTCGGCCAGCAGCGACAGCGCGTCGATCTCGAGCGGCAGTTTGTTGATCAGCGCCATCTTGTCCTCAGCCTCGGCCCTGGTCGCGGCGCAGACCGGCGTCGTCAAATTGCAAAGGCGCATCTGATCGGGATCGCGGCCAGCCTTGGCTGCCTCGTTTCGAACGGCGGCATAACCTTCCTTGGCACCAGCGAGATTGCGCGCAGCCGTGAAGATCACCTCACCCCAATGGCCGGCAAAGCGTTGGCCGCGGCCGGATGCGCCGGCCTGGATGATGACGGGATGGCCCTGGTCCGAGCGCGGCACGGTGAAGGGTCCGCGGGACTTGAAGGCCGCCCCCTTGTGATCGAGCCGCTTCACCTTGGCCGGATCGGCAAAACGGCCGCTCTTTTTGTCCATGATGAGCGCGCCGTCTTCCCAAGTGTCCCAATGCCCGAGCACGACTTCCATGAATTCGTCGGCGCGGTCGTAGCGCGAATCATGTTCGGGATGGGAATCGCGACCCATGTTGAGGGCCTCGCCGTCATTGAGCGAGGTGACGACGTTCCAGCCCGCGCGCCCGCCGGACATCAAATCGAGGGTCGCGAAGCGGCGGGCGACGTCGAAGGGCTCGTAATAGGTGGTCGAGCAAGTGGCGCCGAGGCCGAGCTTGTCGGTGACCATGCCCATCGTGGTCAGCACGATCAGCGGATCCATCTTCACGCAGCGGATGCCGTATTCGACGGTGTGGGCATGATCGTTGCCGTAGCGGTCCGGCATCGCCAGCCGATCGTCGAAGAACGCCATGTGGAACTTGCCGGCTTCGAGGATTTTCGCGATCTCTTGATAATAGTCCGCCGACATCGAATCGTCGCGCGAGTCCGGATGCCGCCACGAGCTCGGCAAATTCGTGCAGTTCTGCGCCTGGAGGAAGCCGACCAGTACCATCTGCCGCGTCATGCTGTTCTCCCAAATTCCGTCAGGCCAGATCAAGGACGGTGTCGAGCCGGTACTCGCCCGCCAGCGCGCGCAGCTTTTCCCAGGTCGCATCCTCGATCTCGATGCCGTCGCGCAGGCGTTGCTGCTCGCGCAACCCCTCGATCTCGCCGGGATAGTACACGCCCTTGCTCCCTTCGGAGGGTGGCGTCGATTTCAGATAGCGCGCGAATTCGGCGACCTCGCGCTTGAAATCCTTCAGCGGACGGAACGCGGCGACGTTGAACACGGCCATGAAGCAGCCGTCATTGTGACGTCCGGTCGGTTCGACGCCGAAGCCGAGGCCGGTGAGCAGGCCGCACAGCACCTCGACCATCGCGGCGAGACCGCTGCCCTTGTAGCCCTCGGTGCCGCCGAGCGGCAGCAGCGCGCCGCCCTTGCGATATTGCGTGGGGTCGGTGGTGTGCCGTCCCTCGGCATCGATGATCCAGCCCGTCGGAATCTCCTCGCCGCGGGCGACCGCGAGCTGGATCTTGCCGGCCGCAACCGCCGAGGTTGCCATGTCGAGATAGAACGGCGCGTCGAGATCGGACGGCACCGCGATCGAGATCGGGTTGGTGCCGAGCCGCGCCTCCTTGCCGCCGAACGGCGCCACGTGCTTCGGCGAGCGGCCGGAATCCGCCGTCGCAATCCCGATCATGCCTTCGCGCATCGCCATCAACGGATAGGCGGCGAGGCGGCCGACATGGCTTTGCCGGAACACGGTGCAGGCGGCGACGTTCGCCGTCTTCGCCTTCTCGATCGTCAGCGCCATCGCCTTGGCGTTGACGTGGAAGCCGAACCCCCACTGGCCGTCGATCACGGTCGTGGTCGGCGATTCCTGGACGATGGTCCATTTGGCGCCGGGCACGATGTGGCCGGCCTTGATGCGATCGATGTAGGTCGGAACCGCGATCACGCCGTGAGAGTCGTGACCGGCGAGGTTGGCGTTGACGCAGCCTGTGGCCACCGCATCGGCCTCTTCGTCGGAAGCTCCGGCGGCGCGGAGCAGCGCGGCGCTGATGAGCGTGAGGCGGTCGGTCTTGACGACGGGCATGGCGTTCCCTCGGCATTGTGCCCTTAACGGGCTGCTTGTTGGGAGCCATCGTCTCAAAGCGTGGGAGCGATATCAATCTCCCGTAAACCAATACAGGGCTGCAAAATCGTAAAGAGAGCGCGCCTTTCGTCGAAGAATCCTCCCGTGCGGCGGCATTCCCGACAGTTTGGCGCCGGCCGTTCGCAGCTCGTTCACTTTGATCGAGGGTTTGCAGCGCGCAATAACGACCACTTAGGCCGTCGCCGTTCATAAAGCACCCGGGAGAATTAGGCAGAAATGCCCGGGAGCTGAGACCGTGCAGACGACCCTCGCGCGCACCTTTGCAGCGTTGAGCGCCATCAACGAAGCGATCCTTTACGCGAAATCGCCGGACGAGCTGTACCAGAAGGTCTGCGACGCCGGGTTTTCGAGCGGAAACTTTTTGGCCGTTGCGGTTTTCCTGGTGGGGCCGGATGGCCGGCGGCTGTGCTTTGCGGCCGGTTGCGGCGATGACGTTGCGCGGCTGCGTTCGCTCGAGATCACGACCGACTCCGTCACGCCCGAGGGAGCGGGTGTCGGCGGCGAAGCCTTTCGCAATCAGAAGCTGAGCATCAGCAACGATTACCTGAATGATCCTCGCTCGCTGGCGTGGCGCGAGGGCGCAGCCAAGGCCCACATCGGCGCGGCGGCTGCGCTGCCGCTGCTCTGCAGCGGTAAGAGCGTCGGCGTGCTGTATGTGACCCGCAGGGAAGCCGGCTCGCTGAACGAGCAGATGGTGTCGCTGTTCGAGCGGATGTCGGCCAACATCTCCTATGCGCTCGACAATTTCGCGCGCGAGACCGCGCGGCAGACCAGCGAGCTCGCGACGCGGCGGCTCAACCGCATGTTTGGCGCGCTCAGCGCTACCAACGAAGCCATCCTGCGTGCGAAGACCGAGCGGGAATTGTATCAGCTCGTGTGCGACGCCTCGGTGCACGGCGGCAAGTCGCTGGCGACCTTCGTTCTGCTGAAGGAGCAGGACTCGCATTGGCTGAAGCCTGTCGCCGGCACCGGCGAGAATCTGGAGATCGTGGCCCGGACCCACTACTCCGTCGACCCCGAGAATCCCTATGGTCGCGGCATTTCCGGCGAGGTGTTTCGAACCCAGAAGCCCCATGTCGAACGCGATCTCGCGCGTCGCACCAGGGGAACGCCGTGGGAGCAGGCCAATCTCAACACGGGTGTTGCCGCCTGCATCGCGGCCCCCCTGATCCGGAACGGCGAGAGCATCGGCGTCATCCTGTCCTTCCTCAGCAAGTCCTGGGCGAAGGACGAGGGGGTCGTCGCACTCATGCTGCGCATCGCCGAGAACGTCTGCTTCGCGATCGACAATTTCGACCGTGAGGCCGAGAAGGCGCGGATCGCCGAGGAGGAAGACCGCCTGGCGCGCATGTACGCGGCGCTGAGCGCGACCAATGAGGCGATCCTGCGCGCACGCTCGCGGGCCGAGCTGTTCGACCTCGTTTGCGAAGCGACGGCGAAAGGCGCCAAGTTCACCTCGGCCAACATCGCGCTCGTCGATCACGATGCCGAGCTGCTTCGCGTCGTTGCTTGCTACGGGCCGAACGCGGATATGGTCCGAAATTTCAAATTCTCCACGTCCGACCAGGTGCCTGAAGGCCGAGGGCTGACGGGAACCGCTTTCCGCACGCGCCAGCCTTGCATCAGCAATGATGTGCAGTCCGACGACCGGATCGCGCCCTGGGCGGCCAACGCTCGTCGGAACGGCATCGGCTCCTCCGCGGCGCTGCCGCTGTTCAATGGCGACAGCGTCGAAGGCGTCTTCCTCTTCAACTCGCCGGAACGCGGCACGTTCACGCCCGAATTCGTCGAGCTGCTGCAACGGCTCCAGGCCAATGTCGCCTTCGCGCTCGAGAACTTCGATCGCGCCGACGAGAAGGCGAAGGCCGAAATGCAGCGCAACCGTCTTCGGGGCATGTTGGAGGCGCTGAGCGCGACCAACGAAGCGATCATGCGCGTGAAGTCCCGCGCCGAGTTGTTCGAAGCCGTGTGCGAGGCCGCCGTGCTCGGCGGCACGTTCACGTCTGCCACCATCGCCATGGTCGATCCGACGGGGCGCTATCTCGACATCGTCGTCACCAAGGGCGAGTGTCGCAGTCACGTCGAGAACTGGCGTTTCGGAACGTCTGCCGACGAGCCCGAAGGACGCGGGCTCGCCGGCACCGCATTTCGCACCAAGGCCCCTTGCGTCGCGAACGAGCTCCTCACGGACGTTCGTGCGACGCACTGGCGTCGCATCGCGCGGGATCAAGGGACGAAATCCGGCGGCTGCTTCCCGCTGCTGAAGAACGGCACCGATGCCGTCGGCGTCCTTCTGTTCCTTTCGCCGGACGAAGGCACATTCACGCCCGACCTCATCCAGTTGCTGGGGCGCCTCGCGGAGAACGTCTCTTTTGCGCTCGACAATTTCGCCCGGGCCGAGGAGCGGTCACGGGCCGAGGCGCAGAAGGAGCGCCTGACGCGCATGTTCGCCGCGCTGAGCGCCACCAATGAGGCGATCGTGCGGGCCAAGTCGCGCACCGAGCTGTTCGAGCTGGTGTGTCAGGCCGCGTCCACCGGCGGCAAGTTCACCTCGACGACCATTGCGCTCGCCAAGGCCGACAGCGACCAGCTCGCGATCGTCGCGGCCGCAGGGCCGTCCGCCGAGACCACGAGGAACGTTCGTCTCTCCATCGACGCCGACCGGCCCGAGGGGCGCGGCATGAGCGGCACCGCGTTCCGCACCCGGCAGCCCTGTGTCAGCAACGACTATGTCAACGACAGCCGTGTGAGCGCCTTCCACGCCGTCCTGCAAGGCGACGGCGCGCGCTCCGGCGCGGCGTTCCCGTTGATCACGCACGATCAGCCCGTCGGCGTCATGATCTACATGTCGACCGAGCAGGAGACTTTCACGGCCGAGTTCGTCGAGCTGTTGCAGCGCCTCGCCGACAACGTCTCCTTCGCGATGGAGAATTTCGATCGCGCCGACGAGAAGAACGAGGCCGACGAGCGGATCGAATACCTCGCCTCGCATGACAGCCTGACCGACCTGCCGAACCGCGAGACCTTCAACGGGCTGTTGCGGGAGGCGATCGACGAAGCTCAGCGCCACGATCACCGCTTCGCGGTGTTGTTCATCGATCTCGACCGCTTCAAGGTCATCAACGATTCGCTCGGCCATGAGGCCGGCGATCTGCTCCTGCTCGAAGTGGGGAGCCGGCTGCGCGGCGCGCTGCGGGAAACCGACGTTGTCGCACGCCTCGGCGGCGACGAGTTCGTGGTGATCCTCGACCAGTGCGGTGAGATCGACGACGTCCAGCGCATCGCGACCGGACTGCTCGTGGCGCTCGCCGAGCCCATGGAGCTGGCCGGCCACGAGTGCCACACCACGGCCTCGATCGGCATCGCGATGTATCCGGCCAACGGCTCCGACGTTCAGACGCTGACCAAGAACGCCGACATGGCGATGTATCTCGCCAAGGAAGACGGCAAGAACGGCTATCGCTTCTTCTCCAAGGAGGTGAAGACGCAGTCGATCGAGCGGCTGTCGCTCGAGAGCGCGTTGCGCCGGGCGCTGGAGCGCGAGCAGTTCTCGCTGAACTACCAGCCCAAGGTGGACATGGAGACCGGCCAGATCACCGGCGTGGAAGCGCTGCTGCGCTGGACGCACCCGGATCTCGGCAGCATCTCGCCGGCGCAATTCATTCCGCTTGCGGAAGAGACCGGGTTGATCGTTCCGATCGGCCGCTGGGTCGTGAAAGAGGCTTGCGCGCAGGCCATGGCCTGGCAGCGCCGCGGTCTGTTGCCGGTGTCGATGGCGGTCAACCTGTCGCCGCGACAGTTTGTCGACGAACATCTGTTGCAGGACGTCGACGAGGCGCTGGCGGCCTCCGGCATGTCGCCGGTGCTGCTCCAGCTCGAGGTCACCGAGAGCATGATGATGCGCAATGTCGGTCGCGCGCTGAAGGTGCTCGACGCCATCCAGAGCCGCGGCATCCGCCTCGCCATCGACGATTTCGGCACCGGCTATTCGTCGATGTCGCTGATGAAGCATTTTCCGATCGACACCATCAAGATCGACCGCTCCTTCGTGCGCGACCTGCCGCAGGATTCGGAGGACCAGGCGATCGCGCAGGCGATCATCAGCATGGGCAAGGCGCTCGGCATGACCGTGGTCGCCGAAGGTGTCGAGAACGCCGAGCAGGAGGCGTTCCTGCGCGCCCATGGCTGCGACGAGATGCAGGGCTTCCTCATCTCCAAACCGGTGCCGGCGCGGCAGATGGCCGAGCTGCTGCGGCCGATGGAGCTGCCTGTCGCGCCGCCGCTCCAGCCGGAGCCTGACCTCGCTGCGACCGAAGCCGCGGCGTTACGGCTGAAACGCGCTGTCATCTGACGGCTGCGGGTGCAGCTCGCGGACGTTGTCTTGCTTGATGTCCGCTTTGCGCGGAAAATCATCCGGCCAGGGCTGCGAGGTTTGCTCGGCGAACAGCTCGAGGAGGGCATGCGCACCTTCGGCAAAGCTCGAGCCGTCGCCGAGGCCCAGCTCACAACACCACACCTGTCGCATCGGCTCGTGCGCGTCGACCACCGCCATCGCCGGTCCCCACCACCAGGCCGGTGCGGGCGAGCGTTCGTCCTCCGGCACGGCGTGCCATAGGACGAGCTCGTCCATCACGCGCTCGAATTGCAGGCTTGCGGCCTGATGCATTCGCTCCGTGCTCCCTGGGCCGCGCCTGAAAGCAGGCCGATGCCCGGACTCGATCGTGGCCTTCGCTGTGAAGAACAGGCTCGCGCTATTGGCGGAGCCTCACATGCCGCTTCCATTGGCGGCCATAAGAGCAACATGCGGCGGTCGGGACATGCGCCGCCGCCGGCTGTGATCATCTCTTTAGCCGCTCGGGGGCCCGACCGGCAAGCCGTAATACGGGTGTCTAGCGCGTCCTGAGCGGATGCGCTGTCTGGTGCCAGGCCCAGGCAGTCCGGATCACCGTCTTTAGATCGGAATGGCGCGGCACGAAGTTCAGCACTTTTCGCGCGGCGGAGGCATCGGCGACCAGATAAGTGGGATCGCCGGCGCGACGCGGCTTCATGGTGTGCGGCACCTCGCGGCCGGTCTCCTGCCTGATGGCGTTCAGGATCTCGCGGACCGAAAAGCCGGAACCGGTGCCGAGATTGAAGCTGCCGCCGGCATGTCCCGTTTCCAGGAGCTTCAGTGCTGCGACATGCGCCGCAGCGAGGTCGGTGACGTGGATGTAGTCGCGGATCGCGGTGCCGTCGGGCGTGTCGTAATCGTCGCCGAACACGGCGAAGTCGACATGGCCCTGGAGCGCCATCATGGCGCGCGGAATGAGATGCGTTTCGTTGTCACGCAACTCGCCGATGCCGCCGGCCTGGTCGGCGCCGCTGGCGTTGAAATAGCGCAGGCAGAACGCGCCGAAGCCATAGGCTGCGCGATAATCGGCGAGCATGCGCTCGATCATCCATTTCGACGCGCCGTAGGGATTGATCGGTGCGCAGGGGAAGTCCTCCGGCAGCTCCTTGGAATCGGCGTTGCCGTAGACGGCGCCGGTCGAGGAGAACACGATGCGCTGGCAGCCTGCGTTGCGCATCGCCTGCAGCAGCGACAGCGTGCCCTGGACGTTGTTGATGTAGTATTTCTGCGGGTCGGTCATGGACTCGCCGACGAGGCTTGCCGCCGCGAAATGCATCACCGCCGTGACCTTGTGGTCGGCGAAGGCGCGCGCCAGCGCGGCGCCGTCGAGCAGGTCGCCCGTCACCAGCGGACCCGCGACGAAGCTGCGATGACCTGTCGAGAGATTGTCATAAACGACGGGCTGATAGCCGGCGGCAGACAGTGCGCGGCAGGCATGCGAGCCAATATAGCCCGCGCCCCCGGTGACGAGGACGGTCGGTCGGTCGGTCATGTCGTCTTCTACTCTTCTCTCAGCGATTGGAAGGCCGTTTGCGGCTGAAGAGAAGATAGAGCGCGCGAGGGTTGGTGGTCAAATAGCGCCAGAGCAGGCGGCGTGGCTCGAGCATTGTGCGCCAGGCCCATTCGAGCCCGATCTTCTGCATCCATTGCGGCGCGCGGGACCGGCTGCCCGATAAAAAGTTGAACAAGCCGCCGGATGTCTTGATAACGCCAACATTGGTCAGCAGCGGCGTGTATTGCTCGACGAATGCCTGCTCGTTGGGCACGCCGAGCGCGACCCAGAGGTAATCCGGCGCGAGCGCGTTGATCTCCTCGACTTTCGCGCGCAGGGCGTCGCCGCGCAGATAGCCGTGGCTGTACCCGACGATCTTGAGGTTTGGATACAGCTGCTGGACATTCGCGACCGCCGCGGCGTTCTCTTCCTCGCTGGCACCGAACATGTAGAAAGTGCGGCCGACGGCTTCGGCCTTGCGCGCGACCACGTGGAACAAATCGGTGGTGGCGACGCGCTCCGGCAGCGGAAACCAGGATTGCAGCTTTGACGCCGCGACCAGGGGCTGGCCATCGGCGTTGATGAGGTCGGCGCCGCGGAACAGGCGTTCGGTCTCCGGTTCGGTCGAGCAGCGCGCCAACACCTCGCCATTGGCCGAGGTCAGGTGCAGCGGACGGCCGATGCGATTGTCAGGATCGGTCGCCTCGATCATGAAATCGGCAGTTGCTTCCAGGTCGAGCGCGGCCATGCGAAGGCCGCCGATAGTGATCCGCGGCACGTCGGCGGTTGCGGCCCGGCCGTCCAGATTGACGCGGCGCTCAAGCATATTGTCTGCCTCGCTGGCGCGCTTGAGTTGCGGGGGTGAGCTCGTCGAGCACGACGCCGACGAGCTTGCGCTCGGCGCGGCCGAGCGTGTTCAGGATTTCTTCCAGGCCGTCGTTGATGTCGAGGCTGGTCGGCAGCACCGCCACCAGCGCGTCGGCGTCGTCGAGCAGCTTGCGGCTGGCCGCACCAAGCGGCGTCACGGGGCCGTCGAGGATCACGAGATCGTAGCCGCCGGCGGCGCGCGCCTGCTCGATGGCCTTGCGCATGGCTTCAGTCGCCTTGCCGGCATCGCCGTCGGCGGCCGGCAGCACCGAGATGCCGTTGACCGTCTTGATCTCGCGCGAGGCCTTGCTGCCGATCGAGAGCCAGCCGAGTCGGCTCGGCTCGCTCTTGCCGGGGCGGCTCACCTTGTTGGAGAGCGAGTGTGCCTGATGGTCGGCATCGATCATCAGCACGCGGGCGCCGTCGCGCGCGGCCGCGAGTGCGAAATTCAGCGCGGTCACGCTGCGCCCGGTGGTCTCGCCCGCGCCGACGAGCGCGATGACCGGCATGGCCTTGCCGCCGGCACGCCGGGCCACAGCAGTGCGCATGTCGCGCCAGGCGTTGAGCAGCGTCGTCAGCGGAAAGCCGGGGCGCAGCGTCGGCCAGCCAAGCCGGGTCAGATCGACACCGCCGCCGGTGGCGAGGATGGCGCCGAGCGTGTGAATGACGTCGGCCTCCTGGAGGCGCGCGATCAGCGGCTTTCCGATCAGCGTATTTTCGTCCATCTCCGGCTGCAGCGATGGCGCGGCGAGCTCCGGTAGAGATTGCGCAATTTCCGGAGCTCGCGGAGCCGGCTGCGGCTGGGCTACCTCCGGTGTCCGTGAAACCTCCGGCGCGCGCGGAGGCCGCGGTGCCGGCGTGCGCTCACGACGGGCCGGTGTGGGCGCTGCCGGCGCGGTCGCACCGGCGGACAGCAGCTCGGCCGCGACGAACCAGCTTGCAGCAGCGAGCGCGCCGAAGATGAAGCCGATCATGGCGAACATGCTCATCGCCGGCGGGAACGAGCGCCGCTGCGGCACGGTGGCTTCGCCGATGACGCGGGCCGCCGAGGTGTTCAGGGTCTCCTGCTCCTCGGTCTCGCGCGAGCGCTTGAGGAAGGATTGATAGACGTCGCGGCTGGCATCGGCCTCGCGTTCGAGCTCGCGCAGGCGCACGGCGGCCTGGCTCAGCTGGACGCTCTGCCGCTTCTGCGCTTCCAGCGCCCGGTTGAGCGAGGCTTCAAAGTCGCGGGCGCGCGTCAGATCGTTCTTGGCGGACTGCGCGAAGCGATCGATCTCTTCGTTGATGGTGCGCTTGAGATCCTCGACCTGCTTCTCGGTCTGGCGCAGCGCCGGATGCCGCGGGCCTAGCTCGCCGGCCTGCTCCGCATACTTCTTGCGCGCGTCGGCATATTGCGCGCGCAGGTTCGCGATGGTCGGCGATTGCAGCGCTTCCGAATTCGCGCCGGCATCGGCAGCGGTGCGCCGGCTCGCCTCGATCTGGTCGAGCCGCGCCTGTGCGTCCATCGTCGCCGCGCGGGCCGCGGAAAGCCGCTGGTTGCTGGCGGAGAGCTGCTGGTCGCTGATCAGCGCGTCCTGGGTGCCGACGAAATTGTTCTGGGCCTTGTAGGTGGCGAGCGCGGTCTCGGCACTGCGCAGCCGCTCGCGCAACTCCTTGAGGCGGCCGGAGAGATCGTTGGTGGCGCGCCGCGCGGCCGAAGCCTGCGAGTTGCGGGATTCGGCGAGGTAGGCATTTGTCAGCGTGTTGGCGAGCATCGCCGCTTTCGCCGGATCGGTCGACCAGACCTCGATGTCGACGATGAAGCTCTTCTCGGTCTTGCGGACCGTGATGTGCCTGTTCAGCGCGTCGAGCGCCGCGAGCTGCACTTCCTTCGTCTCCGCGGCGGAGGGCGCGCGGGGCTGAAGGCCGATCAGGCCGAGCAGCGACGACAGCAGGCTCCTGGCATCACCGCCGCCGCCGAATTCGGGATCCTTGTCCAGATTGGCCTGCTGGATCACCTGGAGCAGCACGCTGTTCGAGGTAATCAGGCGCGCCTGGCTCTCCACCACCATGGCCATGCCGGAGACGTCCTGGGCACGCGGCGTGAGCTCGCGATCGACGAGCTGAAGCTCGCGCGGGTCGACATAGAGCTGGGCGGTGGCGGTGTAGCGGGGCGTCACGCTCTTGCCCGCGGTGACGGCAAGCGTCGCGCCGAGGAGCGCGGCAGCGGCAATCGCGATCTTCCGCCGCCAGAGCAGATTGACGAGCTCCAGCACGTTGAAGCCGGCTTGAGACCTCTGCTGCGGGGCCTCCGGTCCGGCCCGATCTATCGGCTGGTTGTAGTCAAGCATAGTCCCCAGCTTTCATTCCAACGACCGCGGGCTGAGGGGTTACTCTTCGCTTTACGCCACGCACCCGGGATATAGGTGCCCAATCAACGCAACAGGGAAAATTAACCATACTCATTGAGGGACTATTCACCGAAATGGCAAACAAAGCGTTTAAGCGCATGCCACTCTTCGACGCGTCGCGGTGACGCTGAGGTCCCCAAGGAATTAACGGTTCGTTACCGCGCGCAGCGAGGCCGCCAGGCTTCGCTCGTCCTGCGATGGACCGCGCGCGTGTCATGATTGTCAGCGCTTCCGTAGGATGACGTGGTAATCGCCGCGGCGAACGTCGATCCTGTCCGGCAGCACGGCGTTCATCACGGCGGCGCCGGCATCGACCAGAGCGGCGAACAGCGGCTTGCGCCGGCGCATCTCGGGATAGCGCGGACTCTCGACCTCGCGGCGGTAGATCGTCTCGAGGCCGTTGGCCGCGGCGAATGCTTCGAGCCGCGGCAGCGTCACCAGCGGATGGAAGAAGGTCGGGAACGGCGGCTCGCCGGGCAGGCCGGCATCCTTGATGCCGCGGATATTCCGGTAGAACCAGACATGAAACCAGTGCGGCGAGTATTTGGTGACGACGCCCGACAGCGAGCGCGGATTGGGTGCGCCGATCAGGATCATTCCGCCGGGCTTGAGCGCGTCGCGGAAATTCAGGAGCGCGGCATCGACATGGGGCAGATGCTCGATCACGTTGTAGCAGATCACCAGATCGAAGGTTTCGCGTCCAAAGCTGTAAGTCTGCACGTCGCCGAGGATCGCCTCGTCCGCGTAGGTGTTGTTGCGGACCTGGTCCTCGTCGATGTCGACGACGGTGACCTTGCTGCGGTTGAGCAGTTCCGGTGGCAGGACGCTGCACGAGCCGCCGCCGGCCTCGTAGGTGGCGAGCTGGCCCTGCGGCAGCTCGCGGCGTAGCACGTCGTGGACGGCGAGCAGGCTGTCGCGGGCTTCGCCGGGGACCAGATCGTGCAGCGCCTGGGTGCGTGCACCGGCCGCTGGGATTTGAATCGCCGTGGCTGTCGCGAAATCGATCGAGGCTGGCTTGTTCATTTTTTCTGACCGCGCTTGTTCGACTCAAATTTACAGGAAAAATCTCGCATGCCCGAAGAGCAAATCCGATGCCGCGCCGCTTCACCGGTCGCGGTGCTTACGGTCGGGTTAATGCGGGCAGGCGTTAACTACGGCATTGTCCATGTTGCGCTGTCGTGCGCGTGATGGACTGCGAATTGCACTATCACGTATGCGGGGACTTGCAGGAGAAACGCGCAAAAGCGGTTAAGCGTATGAAGGGCGGGAGATCCGCGGCGTTGCGCCGTCGCGAGCCTCGGGCCCGCCGTTCATTTTGGGACTGATCTGTCCCGCGGCGATGTGCCGTCGCAGGACAGCGCCGATTACTGCGTGATTGACGCAGGGCTTTTTCAATACATATCGGACATCTAGGATGCCATGACGCTGATCCCGACAGACCTTTCCGCCAGCCGGATCTCGGATGCCGTGCGCGATCCCAACCGGGAGATCGCGGCGAGCTCCCGCGTCATCGACCTGTCGGTCGGCATCGTCGTCTGCATTCCCTGCTTCCGCCGCCCGCACCATCTGCGGCTGACACTGGACTCGCTCGTGAGCCAGCGCACCCCGCGCTCCTTCGCGGTGGTCATGGTCGAGAACGACGCGGCGGGGCGCGAAAGCGCGCCGGTTGCCGCGGAGTATCTGGCCGACGGCCGGCTCCAGGGCGTTTGCCTGGTCGAGAAGCGGCAGGGCAATTGCCAGGCGATCAACGCCGCCTTCGAGACGGCGCAGGCGCTGTTTCCCGCCGCGACCCGCTTCCTGATGATCGACGACGACGAGATCGCTTCGCCCGACTGGCTCGAGCTGATGGTTCGCACCGCGGAGGCGACCGGCGCCGACGTGGTCGGCGGGCCGGTGCTGCCGGTCTTCGACGACGACAGCAAGCCCTGGCTCGCACATCATCCCGCCTTCTGCCCCGCCTATGATTACAGCGGCGCGGTGCCGCTGATCTATGGCTGTGGCAACTGCCTGATCACGCGTGCGGCGTTCGAGCGGTTCGATCGTCCCGCGTTCGACCTGCGCTTCAATTTCCTCGGCGGCGGCGATTGCGATTTCTTCGTGCGGTGCCGCGATGCCGGCATGATCTTCCACTGGACGGCTGAGGCGGTCATCACCGAGACCGTGCCGCAAAGCCGCACCAGCCTCGGCTGGATCGCCAAGCGCGGCCTGCGTATTGGCGCTATCAATTATCGCGTGCAGTACAAGGCCGCACAGGGCGCGGGCGCGCGGGCGCGAGTGTTCGCGCAGATGCTCGGACGGCTGCCGCTGTCGCTGGCGCGTTCCGCTCGTCTTCTCGCGACATCGAAGGCCGTCGTCGCCATGCATCCCGCGCTGGTCGCGCTTGGCTCCATGCTCGCAGCATTCGGCTTCGCACCGAAGCCCTACGAAGCGTCGAAAATCGTATCTTGACGCGGGTTAGATGCCCAAACGGGCGAGGGCGACCCTGACCGCGGCGCGGGGCAGCGATTTGAGCGAGCGCCGGCCGACCATCCCGAGATAAGCCAAGGCGTCGCGATATCTGCCGAAGCGGACGGCCTGCATCGCCGAATAGGTGACGAGATGGACCTCGGCGGCCTGGCGCAGCCCGGCCGCCGTACCCTCGGGCAGTCTCGCCAGGATCAGCCCATCGTCGAACACCCGCGCGATCGCAGGGAAGAAGTCCTTCGGCGTCCGCACGGCCGCATTCATGGTGTTGGCGGTGTGCAGGCGATAGTCGAGCAGAAGCTTTGGTGCGAACTCGAACTCGCCGATGGCGGCGAGGCGGCACCAGCAATGCCAGTCCTCGCAATATCTGAGGGAAGGGTCGAAGCCGCCGATGGCGCGGAAGGCCTCCGCACGTGCGAGCGCGATGCCGCCATTGACGATGAAATTGCCGGCCGCGAGCCGCGCCAGCACGTCGCCGGACGGCTTGCGGCGTCCCTTCAGCAGGCCCCGCCGGCCGATCTGCCGTCCCTCGCTGTCGATCGTGTTGTAGTCGCCGTAGACGAGAACCGCGCGCGGAGCATTGCGGGCCGCCGCCAGCAGCGCCGCGACCGCACCGGGGCGCAGGCGGTCGTCGGCATCGAGGAAGAGCAGCCATTCGCCGCTCGCATATCGTGCGCCGAGATTGCGCGCGGCGGATACGCCGGCGGATTCGTTGGTCATCAGGCGCAGCCGCGGGTCACGAATGGCGCGGACGATGGCCGTGGTGGTGTCGCTCGAGCCGTCGTCGACGACGATCACTTCGGTGATCTCGCCTTGCGCCAGCGCGCTGGTGAGGGTTTCGCCGATATAGGCCGCAACGTTCTTGGCGGGAATGACGACGGACACCGATGTGGTTGAGCCGGCCGGCAGCGGGAGACGCGGCGCCGGAACGACGCGCGAGGTAGCCGGTAAATCGAGAACATCTTCGGCGGTGATCAGAGCCACGGCTCGCCTTTAGGGGTCTGTTAACCAGGGCGCATCTGCCGACTGGCATTGCGATCAATCGCAACATTGGCCCGCCGCGAATGATACTCGCATTACGGCCAAATCGTTGTCGCGAAGGCCTGCGTGTTTCTGGTTTCGTAGATTAGCGTTAAGCCGCGGGCATTAAGCCTGTCGCAAATTTGGAAGAGTGCGACAGCCGGTCCCATGCGAGAATGCCGACCTGTTTGCCGCGGATGGATCTAGTGCCCGCAAAGACGTTCGAACACGACCCCGATGCCATCGTCCTCAACCTCTTCTACGAGGACAAGGACGATCGCTGGTTTCCCGGCGACCGGCATCTGCGGCGCATGGCGCGCCGGATGCTGCTCGGTGAGCCGCGCATGAGCGGGCAGCTTCGCGTGTTCCTCAATCTCTGCGCAGGGCTCGACCGGCTCGGTATCCGCTACCGCGTCAACGATTACGGTTACATCGCGCAGCATCCCGACGAACTCGCCTGCATCATCGGCCGCACCTTCCTGCTCGACAAGTTCGCGTGGAAGAATCCGATCCTGCTCGGCGTTGCCGCCCACAATCATCCGCTGGACGATCCTGATCTGTTCAAGCGGCTGCCGGTGAAGAAGGTCGTGGTGCCCGGCCCTTGGTACGTCGACATGTACCGGCCGTACTGGCCCGACACGGAGGCCTGGCCGATCGGCATCGACACGGATCTCTGGGCGCCATCGGCGCCGTCGCAAAAGACCGTCGACGTCCTGATCTACGACAAGGTCCATTGGGACCGCGAGCGCTACGCGCCGGAGCTGATCGAGCCCGTCCGCGCCCGCCTCCTCAAGGAGGGCCGCTCGTTCACGGAATTGCGCTACGGCAGCTACAAGGAAGAAGACTATCAGGCCGCGCTGGCGCGCTCGCGCGCGATGATCTTCCTGTGCCAGAACGAGAGCCAGGGCATCGCCTATCAGCAGGCTCTGTCCTGCGGCGTGCCGGTGTTCGCCTGGGACCCCGGCGGCCCGTGGCGCGACCCGGATTATTATCCGCACCGCGTCCAGTTCGCGCCGGTGTCGTCGGTGCCGTATTGGGATGACCGCTGCGGCGCCAAGTTCATCGACATCGCGGGGTTCGAGGCGGGCTGGGATTGTTTCTGGGCCGGGTGCACCGCTGATGCGTTCGATCCGCGCGGCTTCGTGCTCGACAATCTCACGCTGGAGCAGCGGGCGCTGCAATATTACGAGATCGCGCGCAGCATCGTGGGGCCGCAGACGGCGTCGCGGGCCTCGGGCGTGCTGGTTGACGGATGCTTAACAGGGACGGGCTAACACTTCGAGTTTCCCCGGCTTCACCATTTGCCTCGAGCCATGGATCGCAGCGTCGCTGACATGACCGACGTGGAGACCCGAACGCTGGGCCACGTCCTGCACGATGGGCTCGCGGGGCTGAATGCCGCGCAGGCGGCGCGCTGTCTCGTCGCGGTTGCGGCGCTGCTGCTGGTGCTGATCACGCTCGATCCGTTTCCTGACCTTCGCAACGAGGATGTGACCACGGTCGTCGGCGGGCGCATGGCGCTCACCTATATCTCCTGGGGTCTGCTGGCTGCGGTCGCGATGCTGTTCGTCGCCGGCACCGATGCGCCTGCGCTGAAGAGCCTGGTGACGCCACTGCATCTTTGCCTGGTCGGCTGGCTGTTGATCAACATCGTCTTCTCCGAGAGTCGCGGCGTTTCGATCCAGCGCTTCGTGCTGGCGGTCAGCGTGACGTCGCTCGCCATGCTGTTGCCATTGCTGCCGCCGACACAGCGGACTTTCAACCTGTGCCTAGGCGGCGCCGCGCTCGTGCTGCTGGTGCTGTGCTATCTCGGCGTCTTCCTCGCGCCGCAATATTCGATGCACACCGCGCTCGATCTCACCGAGCCGCAGCTTGCCGGCGACTGGCGCGGCAGCTTCGGCCACAAGAACATCGCTTCGCCGGTGATGACCATCCTGGTCTATGTCGGTATTTATCTCTGCGGCGTCGGCTCGTTCGTGATGGGGCCCGCGATCGCCGCGCTTGCCGGCATCTTCCTGATCTTCACCGGCGGCAAGACATCGACGGTGCTGTGCCTTGCGATCTACGCGCTCGCCTCGCTGGTCTATGTCACGCCAGGCCTGTGGCTGAAGCGGCTCATCTGCTTCGTGCCGCTGATCGTGATGAACCTGCTGACGGTCGGCAGCGTCTTGAGCCCGGCACTCGGGGCGCTGACGCGGCTGCTTCCGCTCGATCCCACCTTCACCGGCCGTTCCGCGATCTGGGAATTCGCGCTCGCGGCCGTCGCCGAGAAGCCGATCATCGGTCACGGCTATGCGGCGTTCTGGGACGACGTGACCGCGCGGCAGACTGCCCAGGGGTCCGAATGGGCGACGTCCGCCGCGCACAGCCACAACAGCTATCTCGACCTCGCGGTCACCATCGGCTTGCCGGGGCTGTTGCTGGTGATTCTCGTCTTCGTGCTCGCACCGCTCGGCAATTTCCAGTCGGCCCAGGCTCACAACCATAGTCGCGCGCTGGCAAAATTGTTCCTCACCGTATGGCTGTTTGGCCTGTATTACGGCGCCACCGAGACCTTCCTGCTCGAACGGCAGAATCCGATCTGGTTCATGTTCGCGCTTGCAGTGGCTGGCCTGCATTTCCTCGCCAGGTTCCAATGCGTTGAACAGACGGAACCGGAGCGCTGACAGCTTGTCGCAGCCGAAGCGATAGTGATGTTGGCTTAACGATAAGCCGTTACGTCACTTGTGGTCTGCGACAAACATAATCTATCTGGAAACATTCAGTAATCGCATGTCCCGCGGATGACGTTTCTCAGCGTCGAGCAATCAGATGGTCTTGCGTCCAGCACGTCGGGAATCGCTGTCGATTTCGTGCGTGACTGGCGGCAGGCCGCATCGCGCCTGAGCGCGGGGCAGCGCACCGCATTCCAGCACGGTTACTGGCTCGGCGCATGGTACGAGGCGTTTCACGACTTTGCACCGCTGATCGCATTGATCTCCGATGCCGCGACCGGCAAGGACATCGCGGTGGTGCCGATGATCAGCCACATCAGGCGCGGCATCCGCATCGTCGAATTCGCCGATCTCGGCGTCTCCGACAACAACGCGCCGATCCTGGCGCTCGATGCCGCGTTGGACGCTGCGGCGACGGATGCGATCGGCAAGGCGCTGATCGACGCGGTGCGCGCCTTGCCCGACCGCTTCGATCTGCTGCGGCTGAAGAAGATGCCGGCCCATGTCGGTGGCAAGCCGAACCCACTGGTGTCGCTCGGACGGATCGGATCCTGCTCGCTCAACGGCAATCTCGTGCTGACGGGCGACGACTATGAGGCCTACCGGGCCTCGATCAAGCGCATGCAGATGCCGCGCTGCTGGCGGGTCTTCAGCCGTCATGCCGGCGCGCGGCTCGAGATCGCGGCGGATGTCGCGCGTGCGCGCGAGCTGCTGGACGTGATGGATGTCCAGCAGCAGGCCCGCATGCGAAAGCTCGGCTCGCGCTTCGTCCTCAACGACGACGCTCATGCCCGATTCTATCGCGAGGTCGCCCGTCAGGGTATCGCGGAGGGCTATGCCGTCATCTCGGCGCTGGTCTGCGACGAGGCCGTCGTCGCCACCACGTTCGGCGTCAGGTCTGGTGCGAGCTATTTCCTCCTGCGCATCAGCCACGCCGGCGATTCATGGTCGAACTGCTCGCCGGGGCTGCTCGTCACCGAACGGACCATGGCGGCGCTGCATGCAGAGGGCGTGCGCCGTTTCGATCTCAGCATCGGCAACCAGGACTACAAGCGCCGCTTCGGCGCCGCGAAGGTCGCATTGACCGATGTCAGCATCGCACTGTCCTGGCGCGGCGCTCCCTATGCATGGCGCGACCATACCGCGCAGAACCTGCGTCGCTATCCCAGGCTCGCCGCCTTCGCCAGCCGGGCGATACGCAAGATGCGGTGACGGAGGCCGCCCGCACCCGCGTCATCTCGAAAGGCCGGCACTGAAGGCGTCCAGCAGCGCGCGACCCTGCGGCCAGTCGCCGAGCCCGCTCGACGCATTGATGTGGCCAAGGGCGCCCAGCACGATCAGACCGGACTTCCAGGCACGCGCCCGCTGCTGCGTCTTATCGAGCCTGCCAAAGGGATCGTCGGTGCTGGCGATGATGAGCGAGGGGAAGCGCAGCGTACGGTCCGGTACCGGCTTGAACGCAGCCGCCTCCGCGGGAAAATTGGCGCCATCGGGATCGGGCACCGCGACCAGAAAAGCACCCGCGATCGTGGATGGGAAGCGCGTGGCCCAGTGCGCCACCAGCAGGCAAGCGAGGCTGTGTGCGACCAGCACCGGCGGCTTCGCGCAGCGCCCGACCACCTGTTCCAGGGATTGCTCCCAATCGGCGAGCTCCGGCCGGTCCCAGCTCGCCGGCTGAAACCGCGTGAAACGTGTATCGTTGCGCTCCCGGAGTGTCTGCCAATGAGTCTCTGCGGAGCCGCCGAGGCCGGGCAAGGTGATGATGTCGTGCATGATCGTCCCGTGATATCTGAGATGCACGTGCAGTGTGGCCGGTCTTGGTGCTGCGTCACATGGCAAGTCATCGGCGAAGGAGATCATCTGCCGATGATCTCAAGGTGGAATGGAGAATTGTCTTGGATCGCTTCGGAAGCATTGACACCAAGGATCTGAAGATCCTGGAGGCATTGCAGGCCAATGCGCGCGTGCCGCTGTCCGAGCTCGGCCGTTCCGTCGGGCTGTCTCAGCCGGCCATCTCCGAGCGCGTGAAGCGGCTCGAGGAAGCCGGGATTATCGAAGGCTACGGCGCCCGCATCAATCCGCGCGCGCTAGGGCTCGGCCTGATGGCGCTGGTCCGCCTGCGCACCTCGCATGAGCACATCAAGACCTGCCTCAAACGGTTCAGCGAGATTCCGCACATCGTCGAAGTCCATCGCGTGACCGGCGATGATTGCTTCGTGCTCAAGGTGCTGGTTCCGGCGCCGGAAGATCTGGAGACGATCGTGGATCGTATCGCCGGCTTCGGCGCTGTGACGACCTCGCTCGTGCTGCGGAGCGAGCCGGCGCGACCGATCGGTAAAGACCTCATCAGGAAGAAGACCGAACGCGGTTGAGGCGTGGCCCGCGCGATCGACATGTCACCGGGCTGTCACAAAGCCTTCGATTGCGCCGAGCTTCGATGATCGCGCGCTTTGTGCTATCGTCGCCTCCGCTTTCCGGAGGCGACATGGAAGATCGTTCGGCAAAATATCGCGCATTCTATGCGCAGTTGATCTGCGCCGCAGCCAAGACGACGGATCCCCGTATCGAACAGGCCTTTCGCACGGTCAGGCGCGAACCCTTCGTTGGGCCCGGACCGTGGTCGATCTCCGTCGGTGGTCATCCCTATGTCGTGACGCCCGACGATGACCCCGCCTTCCTCTATCAAAACACGCTTCTGGCGCTGGATCCGGCGCGCGGCCTCAATATCGGGATGCCGGGCGCGCACGCCTATTGGCTCAGCGGCTGCGGCGTGCGGGAAGGCGAGACGGTGATCCAGATCGGTGCCGGCAGCGGCTACTACACGGCCATTCTGGCCGAGCTCACGGGACCTTCGGGCCGTGTCCATGCCTATGAGATCGACGAACGCCTGGCGGCACTCGCGCGCGAAAATCTGAAGCACATCCCGCATGTCGAGCTGGAAGATCGCTCGGGCATCGCGTCCGATTTACCGGGAGCGGATGTGATCTACGTCTGTGCGGGCGCGGCGCAGCCGGCCACGGAATGGCTCGATGCGCTGCGGCCCGGCGGCCGGCTGGTGTTTCCGTTGGCGCCGGAGGGCATGCTCGGTGGCATGTTGATGATCACGCGCCCGGACGAGGGCGCGGTCTGGCCGGCGAAATTCCTGAGTCGAGCCCAGTTCATCGGCTGCGCGGGACTGCAGGACGCAGATGCCGGCCGGCGATTGGCCGAGGCGTTCGCCAAAGGATGGGAGAGCGTGCAGTCGCTGCGCAGAGAGGGCGCTCCGGACGAGATGTGCTGGTTTGCCGGTGAGGGCTGGTGGCTTTCGACGGCTGCGGCACCCGTCCAGACGAATTCAATCAAGCCGCACGCCGACCTCACGCAGGCGTGACTGATCGCTCGCGCCTTACGATTTCGCGCACCCGGCGCAATGCAGCCGGCCGCGCGAGGCGCGGAACAGGCTGCGGCAATACCAGCGCCGCGCCAATGCTTGCGCAGGCCTGCGGATCATCTGCGCGATCAACAAGAGTTCGAAAGCCATTCGTATCGCTTTTGGTCAAATATCCCGACCACGTAGATGGGGCGGCATTCCCGAATGAGAACGCCGCCCCCGTCGCATCAGCCATGCGGTCGTTCGCCAAGCCTAACTGCGAGGCTCAGCCGTGAAGTTTCCTGGCGGTCTCCGCGATCTGGCGGCCCTGATAGCGCGCGCCGGCGAGCTCGTTGGCGCTGGGCTGGCGGCTGCCGTCGCCGCCGGTGATCGTGGTGGCGCCGTAGGGGGCGCCACCGGTGACCTCGTCGAGCTTCATCTGGCCGGCGAAGCCGTAGTTCAGACCGACCACGACCATGCCGAAATGCAGCAAATTGGTGATGATCGAGAACAGCGTCGTCTCCTGGCCGCCATGCTGGGTCGCGCTCGCGGTGAAGGCGCCGCCGACCTTGCCGTGCAGCGCGCCCTTGGCCCAGAGCCCGCCGGCCTGGTCCAAAAAGTTCGCCATCTGCGAGGCCATGCGGCCGAAGCGGGTGCCGGTGCCGACGATGATTGCGTCGTAATTGACGAGGTCCTCAATCTTGGCGACGGGTGCTGCCTGATCGACCTTGTAATAGGACGCCTTGGCGACTTCGGCCGGCACCAGCTCGGGCACGCGCTTGATGTCGACGGTGGCGCCGGCCTCGCGCGCGCCTTCGGCAACAGCGTTGGCCATCGCTTCGATGTGGCCATAGGCGGAATAATAGAGGACGAGAACTTTGGTCATGGTGGTCTCCGTTGGGATCGATGTTGACTGTTTGTGGGGGACGTCATGCCCGGGCAGAAGCGCGAAGCGCGTCTTCGCGCTAGATGTCCCGGGCATCCACGTTCTTGTGCGCCCATGGTGGGGCGTGGATGGCCGGGACAAGCCCGGCCATGACGAAGCGCGTTGTTAAGCCGCGTCGACGAGCACGAGCTCGGAGTCTTCGAGCGCCGTGATCTTCAGCTTGTCCTCGTCGCGGATCGCGGCGCCGTCGCGGGCGTTGACGCGCACGCCGTTGATTTCGACCGCGCCTGCCGCCGGCACGAGATAGAGATGCCGCGACCTCTCGGGCTCATACTCCGCGCTCTCGCCGGCCTTCAGCGTGGTGGCGAGCACCCGTGCATCGGCGCGGATCGGCAGCGCATCGGTGTCACCTTCGATCCCGCTGGCGATGGTGACGAGCTTGCCGGTGCGGTCCGCCTTCGGAAACGGCTTCGAGCCCCAGGTCGGCTGGCCGCCACGCGCGGTCGGTTCGATCCAGATCTGGAAGATCCGGGTCTTGGTCGGCTCGAGATTGTATTCGGAGTGGCGAACACCGCTGCCGGCGCTCATCACCTGCACGTCGCCCGCTTCGGTGCGGCCCTCGTTGCCGAGGCTGTCCTGATGGGTGATCGCGCCCTCGCGCACATAGGTGATGATTTCCATGTTGGCGTGAGGATGGGCGGGAAAGCCGGTGTTCGGCGCGATCTCGTCGTCGTTCCACACCCGCAAGGCGCCGTGGCCCATGTTGTTCGGATCGTAGTGGCTGGCGAAGGAGAAATGGTGCTTGGCCTTGAGCCAGCCGTGATCGGCGCCGCCGAGCTTTGCGAAAGGTCTGAGTTCGATCATCTGCGTAATTCCTTTGTGTGATCCTTTGGGTTGAACGGCTGCCGCCTTGATCAGGCGCCGAACCCGCCGTCGACGTTGAGCACCGTGCCGGTGACGAAGGAGGCTTCCGGGCTTGCGAGGAACACGACGCCGGCGGCGACTTCCTCGGGGCGGCCGAAGCGCTGCAGCGCGTGCTGCTTGCGCTGCGTCTCGGCGAACTCGCCGCCGTCCTTCGGGTTCATGTCGGTGTCGATCGAGCCGGGCTGCACCACGTTGACGGTGATGCCGCGCGGGCCGAGGTCGCGTGCCGCGCCCTTGGTGTAGCCGACGACGGCCGCCTTGGTGGCGACGTAGTCGGCAAGCCCCGGGAACGAGGCGCGGTCGGCGAGCATGGAGCCGACGGTGACGATGCGGCCGCCTTCGCCCATCAATTGCGAAGCAGCGCGGATCGCCGCGATCACGCCGTGTACGTTGATGGAATCCTGCCGTTCAAGCGCGGCCGTGTCAGCCTTCGCATCGTCGATCGCGCCGCCGGCGGCAACGCCGGCATTGTTGACGAGGATGTCGAGATGGCCGAATTCCCTGGCGACGTCATTGACGAGCTGCGTCACGTCCTTGGCCGAGGCCTGATCGGCCTTGAAAGCGCGGGCCTTGACGCCGCGGGCCTTGAGCTCGGTAACGACCGCCTCGGCCTTTTCGGGCGAGGCGACATAGCTGATGGCGACATCCGCACCTTCATCGGCGAGAGCGCGGGCCGAGGCCGCGCCGATGCCGCGCGAGCCGCCGGTGACGAGGGCAACCTTGCCTGAGAGCTTCTTGGTCATTGGATTTCTCCATTTCCTGAATGTCTGATGCCCCTTGGATAAGCCTCCGCCTGTGGTATAGAAATAGAAACTGTTGAAACGCATTGTTTCCCAGAATACCCCAATTGGACCGGCGCACATGGCAAAACTTCCCGATTTCGAGGCGCTCGCGATTTTCGCAAAAGTCGTGGAATTACGGTCGTTTGCAGGGGCCGCGAGCGAGCTCGCGATGTCCAAGGCAACGGTGTCCAAGGCGGTCACGCGACTGGAGGAACGGCTCGGTGCCCGGCTGTTCAACCGCACCTCGCGGCGGCTGGCGCTGACCGATGCCGGGCACAAGCTCGCCGAACGCGCCACGCGTCTGCTCGTCGACGGCGAGGCGGCCGAGAACGAGGCGCTGGCGCAATCGGTGGCGCCGCGCGGCCTGGTCCGGCTCGCCGTGCCCATGACGTTCGGGATCAAGGCGGTGGCGCCGCTGCTGCCGGAGTTCTTCGAAACCTATCCGGAGGTCTCGGTCGATCTGCATCTGAGCGATGCGACCATCGATCTGATCGGCGAGGGTTTTGACATGGCGGTGCGGATCGCGCGGCTGCCGGACTCCTCGCTGATCGCGCGGCGGCTTTTCACCATGCCGCGCTTCACGGTGGCCGCGCCGTCCTATCTGAAGCGCCATGGACGGCCCACGCATCCGATGCATCTCGCCGAACACAAATGCTTCAGCTACGCCTATCTCTCGACGCCCAATGTCTGGAACTACACCAATTCGGCAGGCGAGCAGGCGAGCGTCCGTCCGGGCGGACAGCTTCGCGTCAACAACGGTGAAGCCGTGATGCCGGCGCTGATCGCCGGTCTCGGCATCGCCGAGCTGCCCGAGTTCATCGTCGGCGAGGCGATTTCGTCCGGCGAGGTTGAGGTGATCCTGAAAGACTGGAAGCAGGCCGAAGGCGCCGTGCATCTGGTGACGCCACCCGGCGGCCCGCGCCCCGCACGCGTCGAGGCGCTCGGCGATTTTCTCGCGGCGAAGCTGCCAGGCACGTGCAAGCGGCGGCCGAAGAAGGGTGTCAACAAAGCGGGGTAGATCCCTTGGTGGGCACGGCGCGTTGCGCCTTTGCCCACCCTACGTGATCTCGCTAGTCTATCCTGCAAACGGCTATCGTAGGGTGGGCAAAGCGAAGCGTGCCCACGCCTTTGCCTGATGGGATCGCAGATGTCTCGATATCGGCGCACACAAGGCAGCACATTCTTCTTTACGGTCGTGCTCGCCGATCGTTCAAGCACTCTGCTCGCGGATCATGTTGATCGCCTAAGACGAATTTACCAAACCGTTCAGCAGCGCCGACCGTTCGAGACCGTCGCGATCTGTATCCTGCCCGACCATCTCCATGCCATTTGGTCGCTCCCGGAGAATGATTCCGACTTTTCGTCGCGTTGGAATTTGATCAAGGGCGGTTTCTCGCGAGGATTGGAAGCGCAGGAGCGCTCGGCAAGCAAGTCACTCAAGCGCGAGAAGGGAATTTGGCAGCGCCGCTACTGGGAGCACGCGATTCGAGACGACGCGGACTTGGAGCGCCACGTCGATTACATCCACTTCAATCCAGTGAAGCATGGCCTCGTCACGCGTGTGCGCGATTGGTCGCTCAGCAGCTTCCATCGCTACGTCGACCAAGGCACTCTCCCCGTGGATTGGGGAGGGGATATGCGGGATATCGCGGGGCAGTTCGGAGAATGATGGTGGGCACGGCGCGCGAAGAGCGCGCCTTTGCCCACCCTACGAGATCTCGCTCGTCGATCCTCCGCACAACTATCGTAGGGTGGGCAAAGCGAAGCGTGCCCACCATTTCAGATTACGACTTCCGATCACGACACCTTCACGCCGTCGATTGCGACAATGCGCAAGGCTGGCTTCAGCGTCCCTTCCAGCTGCGTCTTCAATTCGTGCACACGTGGGTCGTTCGAGCGTGCCGCGCAGGCGGCGTATTGATGGACCGATTGCGCCAGCGCGCGCCGCGCTTCCGGCGTTCGCGTCAATTCGGGCTTTGAAAGCCGCAAGACGATCGCTGCGAGATTCACCAGCATCTCGTCCAGGGCGACGTCGATGGTCGCAAGATTCCGCATCACCCACTCCCTCAAGAGGGCAACAGCGGGTTCAGGGAAGCGTTCCGGGCCGGGCCGAACATGGTCAATACTTCGTAAACGCCTTGTTCTTGCCGCTCGGCCGGTTAGGCTGCCAGCGAAACAAAGAAAATCGGGGGCGAGGGGACTATGATGGATCGACGCGATCTCTTGCGCGCGGCTGCGGCATTGCCGTTGTTGCGGGCTGCTTTACCTGACAAGGCCTTCGCGCAAGCCTATCCGGTGCGCAACATCACCATGATCGTGCCGTTTCCGGCGGGCGGTCAGGCCGATCTTGCCGCGCGTCCGGTCGCGATGGCGCTGGAGCGGGTCCTCGGCAAGCCCGTCATTGTCGACAACCGCGCCGGTGGCGGCGGCGGATCGGTCGGCAATGCTGCGGCGGCGCGCGCGGAGCCCGACGGCTACACGCTGCTGATGACGCTGTCCTCGCTCGCGGTGCTCCCCGAGGCCGATCGCCTGTTCGACCGACCCGTTGCGTACGAAGTCTCGCAGTTCATGCCGATCGCGCGCGTCCTCGCCGATCCCACGCTGCTCGCGGTGCCGGCCTCGGCGCCGTGGAAGACGGCGCAGGATTTTGTCGAGGATGCGAAGAAGCGGCCGGGCCAAATCACTTACGGCTCGTCCGGTCCTTACGGGACGCTGCATGTCGCGATGGAGATGTTCGCGAGCAGCGCCGAGATCAAGTTGCTGCATGTTCCGTTCCGCGGCGCGGGCCCGGCGCTGACCGCGCTGCTCAGCGGCACCGTGCAGGCGATAGCAGCCGCGCCCGGCACCCTGAAGCCGCAGGTCGACGACGGCAAGCTGCGCGTGCTCGGCAATTGCGGCGCACAGCGCATCGCGAGCTTCCCCGACGTTCCGACCTTTCAGGAGCTCGGCTACAAGGACGTCGAGATGTACATCTGGGCCGGGCTCTTTGCACAGAGCGCTCTTCCTGCGCCGGTCGCGAGCCGCCTGCGCGAAGCGATGGCGAAGGTGATGACGAGTCCGGATGTGCTCAGGAGCTTCGAGGCCTCGGGCAGTCTGGCCGCCTATCAGGACGCGCCGGCATTCTCGCAATTCGTGGCGACGGACAGCGCGCGGCTGATCGCGGCGGTGAAGAAGATCGGCAAGGTGGAATAGGTTCCCGCCGCATTTTCACATTTTTTTGTTGGTTCAGAACCTGACCGCGTCTCATTGATTGAAGACAAATCAAGGAAAGCGAGAAGGATCGGGACATGCGAACAGAGCGAATTGCGATGGGTCTGGCGCTTGCAGTCAGCGGCATCGTCGCGCAGGGCGCGGCATCAGCCCAGGACTATCGCGGCACAATGGAACAGCAGATGGCGTGCACGCCGGATGTCTGGCGCCTGTGCAGCGACCAGATTCCGGACACGAACCGCATTGTGACCTGCCTGCAGCAGAACACGCCGCAGCTTTCGAGCGCATGCCGGGCGGTGTTCCAGTCGAACAACCAGGCCCAGCCGCAGCAGCCGGTCCCGCGCGGCCGGGCTGTGCCGCCGCCGCGCTACAACAATGCGCCGCCGCCTGTCGCCGCGCCACCACGTCCCTATGATGATGACAACGACTAGAGCATGATCCGGAAAAGTGTGATGCGATTTTCCGAAAAGGTCATGCTCAAGTCATGACCTGAAGCGACCGCCTCACTCCCGACTCGTTTAGCGATCCCGCTTGCTGTTCGGCTCGGGTCGCTGCCGGAGTGCTGTCCGCAAGAGGGCACCGAAGAGCAATGCTGCGACCGGCCAATGGAACCAGATCTTGTGCATGCCGGTGAAAACGTTGATCAGAATCAGAAAGCCCGAAACCGTGAGGGCCACTGCAACCGGGCGGGGCAGCTTCGCCAGCCAATCCGAGACGAAGCCCATCCAGGTGGATGGCTCGTGCCTGCTGTCAATCCATCGCGCGCCAGTTTCCGAATCTGCAACAGCCCGCCCCTGGGGAGGGAGGCTTTCGTCAACCGGGAAGCTCCGTCGCCCAGCGCTTTGGCCGCTCATGGCCACGCGATAGCTGGTCATGGGAGCAACGTTCTTCATTGGTCGCTGGCCGAGACAGTCGAAGCCAACGGACAATTTGTTGTGCACCTGATCGTAGACGGAGCTTGAGATCACAACGCCGCCGGGTTCGGCGAGCTCTTGCAGCCGCGACGCGATATTGACTCCGTCGCCATAGATGTCGGACCCGTCCACCATCACATCGCCGAGGTTAATGCCGATGCGAAACCGCATCGGGTTCGCGTGAGGTGGGTCCGAATCCTGGTTGGAAATTTCCTGCTGAATTTCGACCGCACATTGCACGGCCTCGACGACGCTGGCGAACTCGGCGATCACAGCATCGCCCCAGGTATTCACGATCCGGCCGTCATGACGCTCCACCAGTCCCGCAAAGGCAGTGCGGTAGCGGCGCAGCGTCTCCAACGTTCCGGTCTCGTCTGCCTCCATGAGGCGAGAATAGCCCTGCACGTCAGCGCACAGGACGGTGGTCAATCGTCGTTTCACCTTGTCGTCGGTCATGGTCCATATGGTAGCCTCCCTGACCGGCAATTGCATCAGGCATCGCATCTGGCCCCATCGCGGCTCAACGACCGGTCGTCCAGTCCCGAAACCGTCATACTCGTGCAACGAATGCAGCCAGCCAGGTGCCAAAACCGACCTGGCGTGAGGTCGCCCTCCGCGCCGTGGTTCACGAGGACAGGCCGGAGCCGCCTTAAGGCCTGTGCTCGCAGACGTCGACCCATTCGGCCGCGGTGAGCTCCGCCATCCGCTCGGGCGTGATGCGCACGGCGCTGTGGGTCGAGCCTGCGGCCGGCACCACCACGTCGAACGCCTTCAGCGACACATCGCAATAAATCGGCAGCGGTGACTTCAGTCCGAACGGGCAGACGCCGCCGACCTCGTGGCCGGTGATCTCGGCAACCTCCTCCAGCCCCAGCATCTTCGGCTTGCCGCCGAACGCAGCCTTGACCTTCTTGTTGTCCATGCGCGAGGTGCCGGCGGCAACGATCAGGATCACACGCTCGCCGATGCGCAACGACAGGGTCTTGGCGATCCGGCCGGGCTCGACGCCATAGGCTTCGGCGGCCAGCGGCACCGTGGCCGAGCTGATCGGGGATTCGATGACGGAGATGTCGGGGGCTTTCTCGGCGAAGAAGGCGCGAACGGATTGAAGGCTCATTCCAAACAGCTCATTCCAGACTCATGGGCGGGCGGCGATGCTTAGGCGACCGTTGGCAGTTCCGAGAGCGCGCGGACACGATGATCCGGCGCGAACCCTAGCTCGTCCATCTGGGTCCGGATCGCCTTATACATCGTCAGCGGTGCCACGAGTTCGTTCTCGACGCAAGCCAGCGCCATCGCCTCGGGCGTCACACGTTCGATCCAGGCGACGTTCAGTCCGAACGACTTCGCGCCCGCGACATCCCAGGGATTGGACGAGACGAACAGAACCTCATCCGGCCTGGTGCCGAACACCTCGCCGATCAGCGTGTAGGCCTCTGGAGACGGCTTGAAGACCTTCTTCGCATCCACGCTGATGGTGGCATCGAGCAGACGGTCGAGCCCGGAATTGCGCACGAGCGCATTCAGCATGTCCGGACTGCCATTCGAGAGGATGGCGAGTTTTCGCGGCTTCAGCGCCGCAAGCGCGGCGGCTGCATCCGGATAGAGATCGAGATCCAGATATTTCTCGATCACCCGCTCGAACGCTTCGCCTTCATAGGCGAGGCCGAGCAGGCGCAGCGTATAGGCGAGCGAGTCGCGCGTGACGGCGGCAAAATCCTGGTAGCGCCGCATCAGCGAGCGCAACCAGGTGTATTCGAGCTGCTTGATCCGCCAGACCTGCGTGATGATCTCGCCATAGCCCGGAAAAGCATCCTCGGTGATCTCTGCGACGGACTGGATGTCGTAGAGCGTTCCGTAAGCGTCGAAGACGACGGCCTTGATGCTCATGGCTCGCTCCTTTGGGACTTTGCGGTGGCGCACGGACAATACCGAAACGGCCCGGTACTCGACAAGGTCGGAACCTTCTTCAAACAATCGTCACCCCGTCGACCTCGCGCAGCAGATTGACACTGCCGCCGGCAGGCGTTTAATTCAGGGTACGGGGATTTGCGATCTCCCCGCGAGGCGACATGCCCAAGTATCGCGTCCTGGTCACCAAGGACGCCGCATGTCTTCTTTCATCTCGATCTCATCAGAGAAATTGTCCCGTCAATTGGTGCCGCCAGCGCGCCGACCCTCGTCGATGTCCGTATCGACAAGGACCGCGCGGTCTATTTGCGCACTCGACAAGACGGCGAGCACCAAGAGCTAGCGAGCACACGGGGCAAGTCGGGGACGACGATGACGTGGAGGGCTCCATGACGACGAATACCGACCGCCGAGACTTCATCAGGTGCGTGGGGGCCGCCGCGGCATCGACCGCAATACTCGCGGGGACGCAAGCCCTTGCGCAAGCCAATCAGCCAACAGGAGCCAGGCCAATGACATACCAGCCCAAGCCGATGCCGTTCGATCCGAAATCCATTGCCGGCATCTCGGAGAAGGTGCTCGTCAGCCACTACGAGAACAACTATGTCGGTGCCGTAAAGCGACTCAACGCGATCGGAACGCAACTCGCCGAGCTCGACTTCGCGAAAGCTCCGAACTTCGTCATCAACGGCCTGAAGCGCGAGGAACTCGTCGCGTCAAACTCGATGATCCTCCACGAAATCTATTTCGACGGGCTCGGCGGTGCCGGCAAGCCGAGCACACCACTTGCCGACGCGATCGCGCGCGATTTCGGCAGCATGGAGCGGTGGCGCGCGGAGTTCTCCGCCATGGGCAAGGCCGAAGGCGGCGGCTCCGGCTGGGTGATTCTTTCTTACTCGCCGCGCGACAAGCGGCTGGTCAATCAGTGGGCCGCCGACCACACGACGACGCTGGCCGGCGGACGCCCAGTACTGGTGCTCGACATGTATGAGCACGCTTATCACATGGATTATGGCGCGGCGGCCGCGAAGTATGTCGACATCTACATGGAAGCGATCAAATGGGACAACGCTGCAACACTGTACGATCAATACAGGCGGGAAGCTTAGACGTCGTGCAAAAAACGAGCGTAGCGCTCTTAGGGGCGGCGTTGTTCCTATTGTTGGTTGAAGGAAACGCGATGGCAGAAACTGTAAATTTTGACAACGCAGCAACCGGCGCAGCGCCCGAAGGCTGGACGCTGACGATGACGGGTCGTGGCCAGCCCAAATGGACGGTCGAGGTGGAGTCGACGGCGCCAAGCAAGCCGAACGTCCTGAAACAATCCGGTCAGGCGACGTTTCCAGTGGCGCTCAGGAGCGGCACCAGCATCCTGGACGGGTTCGTCGAGGTCAAGTTCAAGGCGATCGCAGGCTCCGAGGATCGTGCGGCCGGTATTGTCTGGCGCGCAAAGGATGCCGACAATTACTATGTCGTGCGGGCCAACGCGCTTGAAGACAATGTTGTGCTCTACAAGACGATCAAGGGTGTTCGCAGCGCGCTCGATATTGTCGGCCGGAAAGGCGGCTATGGCGTCAAGGTATCGGTGCCGTCAGGTCAATGGCATTCCCTACGTTGCGAATTCGCGGGAAAGCTATTCAAGGTGACGTATGACGGCAAGCCGATGTTCGAGGTCGAGGACGAATCGATCAGGGACGCCGGCATGATCGGCTTGTGGACCAAGGCCGACAGTGTCACCGTATTCGACGACCTGACATACGGTGCGCTGAACTAGGTTAACATCGGCGTCGACCCTCTCACGTCGGAGAAACCATGCTCGCTCGAACCCTGCTTGCGGCCACCGTCCTGTTGATGCTCGCGCACCCGGCAATGGCGCAGGAGCCGCTCGCGACCTACAAATCCCTGAGTCCCGAGCTGGCGCTTGATCTGGCCCGGGCATCGCTTGGTGATTGCCGATCACGCGGGTACCAGGTCGCCGTCGCGGTCGTCGATCGCTTCGGGGGGACACAGGTGATCCTTCGTGACAGGTTCGCAGGTGCTCACACCGTTTCAACGGCCTCGGGCAAGGCGTGGACCGCAGCAACATTCCGTACCAGCACCACCGAACTGAATGCCGTCAGCCAACCTGGCATGCTGCAGGCCGGTATCCGCAATCTCCCCGGCACGGTCATTATAGGTGGCGGATTGATTGTCGAAGCGGGCGGTTCACTGGTCGGAGCCGTCGGTGTGTCTGGGGCGCCCGGCGGTGATGCTGACGAAGCCTGCGCCAGGGCCGGAATCGACGCTATACGCGACAAGCTGGAGTTTTAGGGCCGCCTTGCCCGCCTCAGCGAGGCCTTGAGCGCCTGAGCGTGAGGGCTTCGGCAACCGGTCGAAGCCCTCAATGCGCCGTGGCGATGAGTACGCGGCTAGATCCCCAGCAGCCTGCGCGCGTTGGCCTTCAGTACCTTCGGCCGGATCTCGTCGCGGATCTCGATCTTGGCGAAGTCCGACAGCCAGCGGTCCGGCGTGATCACCGGCCAGTCCGAGCCGAACAGCATCTTGTCCTGAAGGATCGAGTTGATGTAGCGCACCAGGATCGGCGGGAAATACTTTGGCGACCAGCCCGAGAGGTCGATGTAGACGTTCGGCTTGTGGGTCGCGACCGACAGCGCTTCCTCCTGCCAGGGGAAGGAGGGATGGGCGAGGATGATCTTGAGGTCGGGGAAATCTGCCGCGACGTCGTCCATGTACATCGGGTTCGAATATTTCAGCCGCATGCCCATCCCGCCGGGCATGCCCGAGCCGACGCCGGTCTGGCCGGTGTGGAATAGCGCGATCGCGCCGCCATTGTTGATCTCTTCGTAGAGCGGATAGGCCATGCGGTCGTTGGCGTAGAAGCCCTGCATGGTCGGATGGAATTTGAAGCCGCGCACGCCGTATTCCTCGATCAGCTTGCGCGCCTCGCGCACACCGAGCTTGCCCTTGTGCGGGTCGATCGAGACGAAGGGAATGAGGACGTCGAGATGGTCGGAGGCGATCTCCAGCATCTCCTCATTTTTGTAGCGGCGGAAGCCGGTCTCGCGCTCGGCATCGACCGGAAAGATCACCGCGGCGATGTTCTTGGAGCGGTAGTAGGCCGCGGTCTCCGGCACGGTCGGCGGATGCTTGTGCGGCGACTTGAAGTAGTCCGCCATCTGCGCCTGGAAATCGTCATAGCCGTCGTCGGGATGGGTGCCGCAGGGCTCCTCGGCGTGGGTGTGGATGTCGATGGCGACGACATCGTCGATGTTGGGCAGCTTCAGCTTCGGCATTGGTTTCCTCCCGACGGGTTGACGAATTGATTATATGATATAACGAATTTGGCAAGGCACGTCGTCGAAGCGAAGCCCCAAGTCGACAAATGCGTAGATCGGGCCGATCCGGCCGTTTCTACTTTGCTTTCTACTTTGCATGGGGTTGTTTTCCAGAATTTGCTGGCCCGGAACCGGGCAGTTAACATTGACATCCGGTCCTCCCATGCCTTAAGAACCGCCCCGTCCCGGGCGGTCGGTCCGCCAGCGGGAAAGATCTCATTTTGCCACATTCGCGCGTGCCGAAACGGTAGTGCCGAACACGGCCTTTCGAACGTTCAGGATTCTGCCATGAAGGTCCGTAACTCGCTGAAATCGCTGCGCGGTCGCCATCGCGCCAACCGCCTGGTCCGCCGCAAGGGCCGAGTCTATGTGATCAACAAGGTGCAGCGCCGCTTCAAGGCTCGCCAGGGCTGATATTGCCCTCGCGGTCGCCTCCGCGCGCCCCGCAAGACCACGGCTCACACGAGTTTGACGCCGCCTTTGCTTTGCAAGGGCGGCTTTGCGCGTTTAGACTTTGCGCATGGCAGTGAGATTCCTGGCAGTGAGCTTCCCTTTCGCACGCACCCTGTGTCTGGCCCTTGTGCTGGGCGCCACTGGCCTTACGCCAGCCCTGGCGCAGAAAGAGCTGCCTGCCCCTCCCGGCAAGGAACAGAAGAAGCTGCCGGAGGCGCCGGCCAAGCTGCCCAAGGTCGACCGCAGCAAGAATCTCGATTTCCTGTTCGGCGCGCTCAAGGCCGCGCCCGACGAGGCCAGCGCCAAGCATGTCGAGGCGCGGATCTGGGCGATCTGGATCCAGACCCCGAGCGACACCGCATCGCTGTTGATGGCGCGGGCCAAGACCGCGGTCGACGCGCAGAAGATCGACATCGCGATCAAGCTGCTGGATTCGGTCATCAAGCTCAGGCCCGACTACATCGAGGCCTGGAACCGGCGCGCCACGCTCTACTACATGCAGAATGACTACGGCCGCTCGCTTGCCGACATCCGCGAGGTGTTGATCCGGGAGCCTCGCCATTTCGGCGCACTCGCAGGCCTCGGCATGATCATGCAGGAGGTCGGTGACGAGAAACGTGCGCTCGAGGCCTACCGCAAGGCGCTGGCCGTCAATCCGCACCTCGAGAAGATCCCCGAGCAGGTCAAGGCGCTGACCGAGAAGGTCGAAGGCCGCGACATCTAGCGGACAAGTTGATCATTTCCCGAGTGATTGCAGCGTGCGCGGATTAACCACGATCACACGTGCGGCGTTCTCAGGGGTATTGTTGAAGCGCGCGCAGGCCTACCTGCATGGCAGGAGCACGGCCATGAAGCGTTTGATCTTTGCAGGTGTATTGCTGCTCGCGTCGGGCTCGGTGAGCCTCGCCGACGGCTTGTTCTGGGTGGTCGGCAATCGCGCCACCGGCAAATGCAACATCGTAACCAGCAATCCCGTGATCATCGGCGACATCTGGTTCGGCGACGGTCCCTACAAATCCAGGGCCGATGCCAAGCTTGCCCGTTCGACGATCCGCGCCTGCCCTGCGGTCACACCCGACGAGGAAAAGGACGAGGACGGAACGAACTAGCCTGCACTTAGTGCAGGACGCTACCGGCGCGCTCGACAAGGCCGTGATCGGCGGCCGCGGCGTAAGCCTTTGCAAGCTCCGTCTCGAGATGCTCGTTGATCAGAAGCAGTGCCCGCACTGCACCGCGCAGGTCACCGTTGCAGCTCGCCACGATCTCGTCGATCGCAGTGTCTTTGGATCTGAAGCTCATCGACATTCTCCGGTTCAAATCAGGACAAATCCTGCCGGCCTTTCCCGCATCCCCTTGGAGTTTGCGAGGAGGATCGGCGCCCACCCGCGCCTAGATGGCGGAACCGACCGTGGCGATTATATGGAAGCCGCGATGACGACTGCATGAAGCTGGCCCGAGGCTTGCGCGCTGCGAGGAATTCCATTGATTTTATTGCGTTTTTTCCTGCTGGAATTATGCACATATCCACAGCCCCGGCATTTCAAGTGGAGCGCGGGATCTCACGGCGCGAAACTGCCGCCCGCTAGTCTCGTAACTGCCAGGTGCCCTGGATCGCCCGGATTCTCCCCATGATTGTGATGTCAGTCGTGACCGCGCTGGTTCTGCTGGCGCTGGCCACGCAGGCCGGCGTCCTCGCCGTGCAACGCGCCTTTCCGCCCCAGGGCCGGATGGTCGAGGTCGACGGCGCTGTGCTTCACGTCGTCGATATCGGTCCGCGCGGTTCAGGCATGCCGATCGTGATGCTGCACGGCGCGAGCTCCAATCTCGAAGCGATGCGGCGTCCGCTCGGCGACCTCCTTGCCAAAGACCATCGCGTCATCCTGATCGACCGTCCCGGTCACGGCTGGAGCACGCGGATGCGGCGGCAGGATTCGACGCCAGAGATCCAGGCCCGGATGATTGACGAGGCGCTTCGTAAGCTCGGGATCGATCGCGCGGTCTTCGTCGTGCATTCCTGGAGCGGTGCGCTCGGCGCGCGGATCGCGCTCGATCATCCCGGCCGCGTCGCCGGTCTCGTCATGCTGGCGCCGGTGACCCATCCCTGGCGCGGCGGCGTCGGCCGCTACAACGAGATCATCGCAACGCCGGTGATCGGCCGGCTGCTCGCCTATACCATCACGCTGCCGATGGGGTATTTCGTTGCCGAGGCCGGCGCGCGCAGCGTCTTCCTGCCGCAGACCATGCCGGATGGTTTCGTGCAGGACTCCGCGACGCCGCTGCTGCTGCGCCCGCGCGAGTTCATCGCCAATGCCTATGATTTGGTGACGCTGAAGGAAGCGGTGACGGCGCAGGCTGCGCGTTATGGCGAGATCAAGGCGCCGGTCACGATCATCGCCGGCGAGCCCGACAAGACGGTGAAGACCGCCATCCACGCGCGTCCCTTCGCCGCGATGGTGCCGGGTGCAAAGCTGATCGTGCTGCCCGATCTCGGCCACATGGTGCAGAACGCTGTGCCGGATCTGGTGAAGACGGAAATCGAGACGATGATCGGGAAAATCGTCCCTGCGCAGGCGGCCGCCGATTAAGGCGTTTTCGAGCGAAGTGGATACCGGTTCGCGTGAAGAAAACGCGTCGAAACAAGAAGCCCGAGCTTCGGTTCTGACTCAATCAGAACCGAAGCTCGGGCGGCCGCCGTTCACGCGCTTACTGCTTGATTTTCCCGTCCTTGTCGAACTGCGCGACGAAGGCCCAGAGATTGTTGATCTCGTTCTCGTTCTTGATGCCCGCGAACGCCATCTTGGTGCCGGGGATCTTGGCCTTGGGGTCCTTGATGTATTCCTTGAACGTGGCTTCATCCCAGGTGATGCCGGAATTCTTGTTCGCATCCGAATAATTGTAGTCCGGTGCGGTGCCTGACTTGCGGCCGTTGAGGCCGTTGAGCTCGGGGCCGACCTTGTTCTTGGCGCCTTCGCCGATGGCGTGGCAGGCCAGGCATTTGTTGAACGACGATTTGCCGGCCGCAACATCCTGCGCCATCGCGGCGGGTGCGGTGGCAGTCACGGTGAGGATCATCAGTGCGCCAAAAGTCAGTTTTGTCATCGGGTGCTCTTCGTCTCTTCCCTGGTGGGTCTAGGCTGGTCGGTCTTGCCTGGTCGGCAAACGACGGACCCGCCGGTTTTGGCAGGCCCGCCCGGCTTGGACAAGCCGCGAAACCATGACAGGTTTCATGCTGCCCTACTTGTCCCAGAGCGAACTCGCCGAAGATGGCCGCTCCGACTTTCGGATGGCCTACCCAAACAGGCGCGGACGTGGTTGATTTGCCGCGATAATTTGATCGTGGGCTACGAGTCGGAAGGATATGTTATGGCCATCATGATGCCCGCGAGCGACCAGGCCGTGCTGGCGCGCCGCGCTGAGATCGTGGCTGCATTGCGCGCAATCGTGCCCGGCGAGGGCGTGATCGACAGCGCCTCCGAGATGCGGGCCTACGAATCCGACGGGCTGACGGCCTATCGGCAGCCGCCGATGGTCGTGGTGCTGCCCGACACCACCGAGCAGGTCTCGCTCGTCCTGAAATATTGTGCCGGGCAGGGGATCAAGGTGGTTCCGCGCGGCTCCGGCACTTCGCTGTCCGGGGGCGCGCTGCCGCTGGAAGATGGCGTGCTGCTCGGGCTCGGCAAGTTCAAGCGGATCCGCGAGATCGATTTCGACAACCGCGTCGTCGTCACCGAGCCCGGCGTCACCAATCTCGCCATCAGCCAGGCGGTCGCGCATGCCGGCTTCTACTACGCCCCCGATCCGTCCTCGCAGATCGCCTGCTCGATCGGCGGCAATGTCGCGGAGAATTCCGGCGGCGTGCACTGCCTGAAATACGGCATGACCACCAACAACGTGCTCGGTTGCGAGATTGTCCTGATGAGCGGCGAGATCCTGCGCATCGGCGGCAAGTCGGCGGAGAACACCGGCTACGACCTGATGGGCGTCATCACCGGCTCGGAAGGTCTGCTCGGGGTCATCACCGAGATCACGGTGCGCATCCTGCAAAAGCCGGAGACGGCGCGGGCGCTGATGGTCGGCTTCGCGCAGGTTGAGGCGGCCGGCGAATGCGTGGCGCGCATCATCGGCGCCGGCATCATTCCCGGCGGCATGGAGATGATGGACAAGCCGGCGATCCACGCCGCCGAGGCCTTCGTTCATGCCGGCTATCCGCTCGACGTCGAAGCGCTGCTCATCATCGAGCTCGACGGTCCCAAGATCGAGGTCGACGAGCTGATCACGCGCGTCGAGACCATTGCGAATGCTTGCGGCTCGACCACCTGCCAGATCTCGACCTCCGAGGCCGAGCGCAATTTGTTCTGGGCCGGCCGCAAAGCGGCGTTTCCGGCCGTTGGCCGCATCTCGCCCGATTATCTCTGCATGGACGGCACGATCCCGCGCGGCGCGCTGCCGAAGGCGCTCGCCCGCATCCGCGAACTGTCGGAAAAGTACCAGCTCGGCTGCGCCAATGTGTTCCACGCCGGCGACGGCAATCTGCATCCGCTGATCCTCTACGATGCCAACAAGCCCGGCGAGATCGAGCGCGCCGAGGCCTTCGGCGCCGACATCCTGCGCGCCTGCGTCGAGTTCGGCGGCGTGCTCACCGGCGAGCACGGCGTCGGCATCGAGAAGCGCGACCTGATGCCGGAGATGTTCACCGAGATCGACCTCAACCAGCAGCAGCGCCTGAAATGCGCTTTTGACGCGCAGGGCCTGCTCAATCCCGGAAAGGTGTTTCCGACCCTGCATCGCTGCGCCGAGCTCGGCCGCATGCATGTGCACGCCGGGAAGGTGGCGTTTCCGGACATTCCGCGGTTCTGACGGTCGATACCCGGCATGGCGGCGACATGGCGGACGTTCGGATCAGTGTGACGAAAGAAGCGCCGGGCAGGCCGCTGGCGAAGTCGCGCCTGCTGTTCATCGACAACATCCGCTGGTCGATGATCATTCTCGTGCTGAGCATGCACGCAGCCGACACCTACAGTCCGTTCGGCAATTGGTACTATGTCGACCGGCGGGAGACCGGCTTCGGCACGGCCCTCTTCTTCGGCATCTATCAGAGCTTCCTCCAGGCCTTCTTCATGGCCGCGCTGTTCTTCATCGCCGGCTATTTCGCCGTCGGCGCCTTCGATCGGAAAGGACTTTCGAAATTTGCGCGTGATCGGCTGATCAGGCTCGGCTTGCCGACTTTGCTCTACATGTTGGTGATCGGCCCGCTGACGCAGTATTTTCTGTCATGGACTTGGGGCAAGGGCGGTTTCGGCCATCAATGGCTGACCCATCTGATGGACGGCGAATGGCTTTCCGAGACGGGACCGATGTGGTTTTGCGCGGTGCTGCTGCTGGTCTCGCTCCTCTATGGCCTGATCCGCCAGACCGGATGGCGGGAGCCCGAGGTTGCGCTGTGCGGCACGGGGATTGTTCTGTTCGTTGCGGCCATGGCGGCGTTCACCTTCGCCGTTCGCATCGCCATCCACGCCGATACCTCCGTGCTCAACGTTCACCCCGGCGATCTCCCGCAATACGCTCTCATGTTCGCAGCCGGCGCCGTCGGCTATCGCAGCAATTGGATGGTTGGGCTTGCCGAGCGCTCCTGTATCCGCTGGGGACTGCTCGCGCTGTCGCTCTCTGTGCCGCTGTTTGCAGCGCTCGTGCTGTTCGGGGGAGGCCTGCAGGGGGACACCGCGCTCTATGCAGGCGGCTTCAACGTCGTCAGTGCCGGGAAGTGCCTGTGGGAGGCGCTGGTCTGCGTCGGCATGGGTCTCTTGATGCTGGCCGTCTACCGCCGCTATTTCGACGCGCAAGGGCCGGTCGCCAAATGGCTCTCGGACAACGCCTTCGGCGTCTACCTGATCCATCCGCCGATCCTGGTCGGCTTTGCCCTGCTTCTGCACGCACTGCCGCTCTTCGCACTCACGAAGGCGCTCCTGCTGACCATGTTGGCCGCGATCGGCAGCTTGGCCGTCTCGGCACTGATCCTGCGCAGATCGCCGCTGCGCGCGATCATATAGTCGTATGCCGCGGTCCAGATCGAACCGCGGCATACGAGCTGGTGTTTACATGAGTGCGTATTGAGCCCGTTCGCGCTTCGCCAGCAGCGGCAGGGCTTCGCCGGCGATGCAGGTCTTGAAATGCGCGCTCTCCTGGTGCGCTTTGAACGCGGCCTCGTCGCGGAACAGCTCGTAGAACAGGAACTGGGCCGGATTGTCCCTGGCGCGCGAGATCAGGAACAGCTTGACGCCCTCCTCGCGCTGCGCCTCCGGCAGGAAGCGGTCGAGGATCGCGGCGACCTTGTCGGCCTCGCCGGGCTTGGCCTCCCATTGCGCGACGACGAGCAGGCCGCCGCCGTCGACGGCGTCGCTGAGGGATTTCTGCGTGGCATAGTGGTTCATGGTCCTTGCTCCTTGCTGCTGGGCTTGAGATGACGCCGCCGCCCATGGCGAGAGATAGATCGCCAGGACGGCTCCGAAGGCCCGGATCACCGACCTGCGGCTGAACGCTTCGTGGACGCGCGGCACCAGCCGCTGATGTGTCGATCGCATGCTTGTCTCCATCGGTTGGCCTCGATCGCGATCGGCGCAAGCTTGTAGCGAGGGCCTGCCGGCTTTGGTTCGCCGCTGGTCGAAGTGTCGATGTCGTGAACGCTTCGATCATGATCGAAGCGTCGTGGTCGCCCGTGCCGGATCCCCGACTGCACCGGCGCTGATCGCCGGCGTCACGCCGCATTTGATTTTGGCGGCGAATTTCGCTACCGCCTTTTCCCGTGGATACGCTCAGGGTCAGAGACGCCAAAGACGTCGAAGAGGTGGTGCGCGCGGCGATTGCCAACGAGCAGCCGCTCGAGATCATCGGTCATGGCAGCAAGCGCAGCATTGGCCACACAATGGCGACCAACGCCGTGCTCGACCTCTCCGCGCTGAATGCCGTCACCTCCTACGAACCCAACGAGCTGATCGTCACGCTCCAGGCCGGCGCCCCGCTGGCCGACGTGCTGTCGCTGATCGACGCCAAGAACCAGCAATTCGCCTTCGAGCCGATGAACACCGCGCCGCTGCTCGGCACGCCCGCGTTGGGTACCATCGGCGGCATGATCGCGGCCGGTCTCGCCGGTCCGCGGCGGATCAAGGCGGGCGGGGCGCGCGATCACCTGCTCGGGGCGCACGCCGTCTCCGGTTTCGGCGACAGCTTCAAGACCGGCGGCAAGGTGGTGAAGAACGTCACCGGCTACGACCTCTGCAAGCTGCTGGCGGGGTCCTGGGGCACGCTGTCGGTAATGACCGAGGTGACGCTCAAGGTGATGCCGAAGCCCGAAGCGGAGCGGACGCTGCTGCTGCGCGGGCTCGACGATGCCGTCGCCAACAAGGCGATGACCGCGGCGCTCGGCTCGCCCTTCGACGTCTCCGCCGCCGCGCATCTGCCGAAATCGGCCTTCCGGGCGAAGACCGACGGGCTGGGCGACATCGCCAGCCAGGGCGAAGCGCTAACCGTGCTGCGGCTCGAGGGCATCACGGCGTCCGCCGCGCACCGCGCCGGCTCGCTGCGCGAATTGCTGGCGCCGTTCGGAACCGCGACGCTGGTCGAGGATGTGGCCTCCGCCGCATTGTGGGCCACGATCCGCGACGTCCTGCCGTTCGCGGCCGGCGGTGCAGTTGGGGCCTGGCCGGTGTGGCGGATCGTTTGTCCGCCGGCTTCCGGCGCGGTGCTCGGGACCCAGCTGGCGCGCGAGACCGGCGGCGACATCATCTACGATTGGGGCGGCGGCCTGATCTGGGCCGCGCTGCCGCCGAAGGCTGACGCGCATGCCCCGGCCGTGCGCCAGCGTGCGGATGCTGTGGGCGGGCACGCCACGCTGATCCGGGCGGCCGAGGACGTCAGGCGCGGTGTCGACGTATTCCATCCGCAGGCGCCCGGCATTGCCGCGCTGAGCGATCGGGTCCGCGCCAGTTTCGATCCGAAAACCATTCTCAACCGGGGGCGGCTGACGCGGGGCGCTGCGGCATGAAGACCGAATTCTCACTGGCGCAGCTCGCCGACCCCGACATCGCGGAAGCCGACAAGATCCTGCGCGCCTGCGTCCATTGCGGCTTCTGCACTGCAACCTGTCCGACCTATGTGCTGCTCGGCGACGAGCTCGATAGCCCGCGCGGCCGCATCTACCTGATCAAGGAGATGCTGGAGAAGGACCAGACCCCGACGGCCGAGGTGGTCAAGCATGTCGACCGCTGCCTGTCGTGTCTGTCCTGCATGACGACCTGCCCCTCGGGGGTGAACTACATGCACCTCGTCGACCAGGCCCGGGTCAGGATCGAGCAGCGCTATCAGCGGCCGCTGACCGAGCGGCTGTTGCGCCAGGTGCTGGCCTTTGTCCTGCCGAATCCGCAGCTCTTCCGCACCAGCATGTGGCTGGCGCGCCTCGCCCGTCCGCTTGCCGTATTCCTGCCGACGCCGCGGCCGTCGGCGACGCCCGGCCTGATCCAGCGCCTCAAGGCGATGCTGGCGCTGGCGCCGAACCGTCTGCCGTCGCCCGGCCCGCTCCCCGGCAGCGTATTCGCGGCACTCGGCAAGAAGCGCGGCCGGGTCGCGCTGCTGCAAGGCTGTGCCCAGCAGGTGCTGGCGCCGCGCATCAACCAGGCCGCCATCAGCCTCCTCACCCGCCACGGCATCGAGGTTGTCCTGGTCCGGGACGAGCAGTGCTGCGGCGCGCTGACCCACCATCTGGGCAACGACCAGGATGCGTTGGCGCGGGCCCGCGCCAACGTCGCGGCGTGGCGAAAGGAAGCGGCCGGCGAGGGGCTCGACGCCATCCTGGTGACGGCCTCCGGCTGCGGCACGGTGATCAAGGACTACGGCTATCTCCTGCGCGAGGACACGGCGTTTGCCGCCGATGCAGCGCAGGTGTCCACGCTCGCCAAGGACATCACCGAATTCGTTGCCGGCCTCGAGCTCGCGACCACTACGCGACAGGACAATATCGTCGTCGCCTATCACTCCGCGTGTTCGTTGCAGCACGGGCAGAAAATCACGGGCCTTCCGAAAGAATTGCTTTCCAAGAATGGATTCGTGGTGAAAGATGTGCCGGAGAGCCATTTGTGTTGCGGCTCGGCGGGGACCTACAACATTCTCCAGCCCGAGCTTGCGGGCCGGTTGCGCGACCGCAAGGTCGCCAACATCGCAAGCGTCAAGCCGGACATGATTGCCGCGGGCAATATCGGCTGCATGGTGCAGATTGCCAGTGGCACGTCAGTTCCGGTCGTACACACGATTGAGCTTCTCGATTGGGCTACGGGCGGGTCGCGGCCGGCATTGAATGCCTCGAGCTAGCCTTCGTCCGGAGGTGACGGCTGAAGACGCCCGATCGACCATTGTTCGGCGGCAACAGGAGGACCACGATGGCGAAAGCGAAGAAGAAAAAAAGCAAGAAGGCCAAAAAGGCCAAGAAGGCTGTAGCGGCGAAGAAGACCGCGAAGAGGGCAGCCAAGAAGTCCGCGAAAAAGTCTGCCAAGAAGTCTGCGAAGAAATCTGCCAGGAAGGCCGCCCCGAAGAAGGCCGCCAAGAAGGCTGCGAAGAAGTCGGCCAAGAAGGCTGCCAAGCCGGCTGCACCGAAGAAGGCCGCAAAGAAAGCGGCGCCGAAGAAGGCGAAGGCAGCTCCTGCGCCGAAGCCCTCAGCGCCGGTGGCGGCTCCGGCTCCGGAGCCCGCCGCCGAGACAAGCTGGGCGATGCCTTCGTCTTCTGCGGAGCCGACGCCGGCCGAAGGGCAGGGTTAGGCCCCGAGGGGCTCCCACGGTTAGGGTCCAAGTCAGGTCCAAGGTGAGGGCCAAGGCTGGGTCCATCCCGACGACAACGACCGACAACAGGAAGGCCGCGGCGGTGATGCTGCGGCCTTTTTGCATCGGCACAATGGTCGCCGCCCGGTTGTCGTTTCTCGCGTCAGTCCGATTCGTGGCACAGGCACCACTGCACCGGCGGCTCCCGTATTAATCCGGGCGGCTCTGTGCACTTTGGAATGAAAATAATGTGATCGAGAAGCAACACAGGCGGACAACCTTCTGTAGAATCGTCAGAACGCCTAAAAAGTCGGCAGATGCTCGTGATTTTTGCTTCACGGTTCGCATCCTCCCATCCAGATTGTCGCGGTAACGAAATTTTGCAGACACGTCGTACGCCCGGGGGGCTTCCGGGAAACCGACTGGGTAGAACTGGTGATGGGGATCGAAATGAAAAAAGTGGCTTTGTTGGCAACGGCGCTGGCAATGGTGACGGGTTCGGCTTTCGCGGCAGACATGCCGGTCAAGGCTCTGAAGGCCCCGCCGCCGCCCGCCTTTGACCCCTGGGATGTCGCCTTCGGCGCCGGCATCATGAGCGATTACATCTTCCGCGGCGTTACTCAGTCGAACCACAACCCGTCGGTCGCCGCCTATTTCGAGCCGCGCTACAACGTCAACAAGGACCTCCAGCTCTACGTCGGTGCGTCCGCGGAGAGCATCTCGTTCCCGAACCGCGCCGCGGCTGAAGTCGACATCTACGGCGGTATCCGCCCGACCTTCGGCATGTTCGCCTTCGACTTCGGTATCTGGGGCTACCTCTATCCGGGCGGAAGCTGCTTCGGTTCGCAGGGCACCCTCGCCCAGGGCAATTGCGGCACCGGCCTCGACAATTCGCAGGGCGCGATCGGCCTTCCGATCAACGGCAACTTCGCCAAGAAGGACGCAAGCTTCTACGAAGTCTATGCCAAGCTGAATCTCAACATCAACGACCAGTGGGTCGTTGGCTTCAACGAGTACTATTCGCCGAACTTCCTGAACCTCGGCGCCTGGGGTAACTACGCCTCGATCACCGCCAAGTGGACCGCGCCGAGCACCACGTTCGGTGCCAGCGGCGTCGGCATGTATGTGTCGGGTGAATTCGGCCGTCAGTGGCTCGGCACCTCCGACATCTTCTACGGCATTGCCGGCGACCCGCTGTACTCCAACGGCATCAAGGAGCCGAGCTACAACACCTGGAACGTCGGCGTCGGCTTCACCTACAAGGTGTTCACGCTCGATCTGCGCTACTACGACACCGACCTCTCGAAGGGTAACTGCAACGCCTTCACCAGCGACTTCTCGGCCACCAACTCCAGCCCCGGTTTCGTGACGCCGATCAATGGCGGCGCGAACGCGGCCACGGCGTTCGGCTCCAACTGGTGCAGCGCGGCCGGCGTCGCCAAGCTCTCGGTCGACCTGACGGCGATGACCAACCTGAAGTAAGTTTCTTCCCGAGACGACCTAACGAGGGCGGCAGAGCAATCTGCCGCCCTTTTGCTTTGGGCTTGGGCTCGTCTGTGAGAGCGCTCGGCCTGCATGGTTCGACACGCGCCGCCAGGCGGCGCTCCTCGCCATGAGGGTCGAGGATCTTGCCGCGATTACAGACCTCATCCTGAAGAGCCCGCCGGAGGCGGCGTCTCGAAGGGTGGCTGCAACGAAGGTCCTACCGAGGCTAGCCTCAGGCTTGGTTGTGTCACCTCAGCTCGCCGCGGTCGGCTCCGCCTGGGCCGGCTCGCCGTCCTTGCCGAGAACGTGGATCTCGCCGTCCTTCACCAACGCCACCTTGCGGGTGTGGAAGGCGTCGAGCGTCGAGCGGTGGCCGATCGAGACGATGGTGGCCTGCGGCAGCTTCTCCGCCAGCAGCCGGTACAGCCGGGCTTCCGATGGTTCGTCCAGCGACGCCGTGGCCTCGTCGAGGAACAGATAATCCGGCACGTGCAGGAGGGCGCGCGCGAGCCCCAGGCGCTGCTGCTCGCCGAGCGAGAGCGTCCTGTTCCAATGACCGTCCTCGTCGAGTCGCTCGGCCAGCTTCGGCATGCCGACCGCAATGAGTGCGTCCCGGATTTTCTCCGGTGCGACGGCGCCATGTTCTGCCGGGTAGATGACCGCGTCGCCTAGCGGGCCGATCGGGAAGTAGGGGCGCTGCGGTAGCATCATCAGCTTCGATTTCCCGGGTATGGCGATGGTGCCGGTGCCGAACGGCCAGACGCCGGCGATGGCCCGGAAAAGCGTCGACTTGCCGGAGCCCGACGGCCCGGTCACCAAGACCCGCTCCGCCGGTTGGATCGTGAAGGCATCGGCTGCGACCAGAGGCGCACCGTTCGGTAGCTTCACGAGCAGCTGCTTGAGCGCGATCGCCGTCGTGCTGCCGGATGGTGCAAGGCCGATGGTCGGCTCATGCGTCGGCGGGTGTGCGGCCGAGGCCACCGACATCTCGAAGCCGTCGAGACGGGCGACGATCGCGCGCCATTCCGCCAGCGCCCGGTAGGCCACCACGAAGAACGACAGCGCACCCTGGACGCTCGAGAAGGCCGATGCCGTCTGCATCATGTCGCCGAGCTGGATCTTCTTGGCGAAGAAGGCTGGCGCCACCAGCACGTAGGGAAAGATCACGGCAGCCTGCTGATAGCTCGCCGTGAACGCGGTGAGGCGCTTGGTCCGGCTCATGATGGCGTACCAGTTGCCGATCACGAAGCCGAAGCGACGGAAGAGACCGCCGCGTTCGGCGCCCTCGCCCTTGAGCAGCGCGATCTGCTCGGAATTCTCGCGGACGCGGACGAGGTTGAAGCGAAAGTCGGCCTCATAGCGCTGTTGCTCGAAATTGAGATTGACCAGCGGCGCTCCGATCCAGTGCGTCAGCGCGGTGCCGAAGATCGCGTAGATCAACGCGCCCCAGCACAAATAGCCGGGGATCATGAGATCGGTGCCGAACAGGTGCAGCGGCGCGGCGTTGGACAGGCCCCAGAGGATGATCACGAAGGAGAACAGCGTCACGATCGCCGAGAGCAGGCCCAGTCCGATCGTCAGGGTCTGCTCGACGAAGTTCTTGACGTCGTCGGTGATGCGCTGGTCAGGGTTGTCGGCCGCATCGCCCTTGAGCTGCATGCGGTAATGCGTGGAGCCGTCGAGCCATTCGCGGAGATAGTGTTGGGTGAGCCACTGCCGCCAGCGGATCTGGAGCCACTGGTTCAGGTACAGCTTGTAGACCGCCAGCGCGATCGCGGTGAAGGCGAGGCCGATGAAGATCCAGATCTGCGTGACGAAGGCGTCCCAGTCGCTGTTCTGGAGCGCGCTGTAGAACCGGTTCTGCCACTGGTTCACCAGCACGTCGATCGCGACCAGCGCCAGCTCGATTGCGATCACGGCGGCGAGCAGGCCGCAGCCTGCCCACTTGTCCTCCGAGCGGAAATAGGGGACGGCGATTCGCCAGACGATCGCGAGCGTGGCGCTGATGTTCTTCACAGAGCTCTGTCTCCTGAGGGGATGTGCACAACGGCCATAGGCCAAATGGCTGTGGCAACGGCAGAAAGCGCTTAGACTAAAGTCGCAAGTTCATCAATTTGCGTTGGCTTGTCGCAGCTTGCAACCCTAGCATGGGTACAACGGCGCGGGGTGGGGGCCTCCGGGACTTCGCGGGCTTGTGAGCGGACGGGAACCGCCGCACTCGCGAGGAATTCGCGTCCAGCTCGGGGGTTATCGCTTCCAGCGTCAAGCAGGTTCGGCTGTCCACGCGGGCCGCCTGCCGCAACAGGCGTGGGGGAGGAAGACCATGTGGAATCAAGTCTATGACCCGCTGCACAGCCCGGTGCTGTCGACGATCGCGGCGGCAATACCCGTCGTCACGCTGCTGATCCTGATCGCGAGCGGTCGCGTCCAGGCCCATATTGCTGCAATCATCGCCGTGATCGTGGCCAACCTGATCACGATCTTCGTGTTCACCATGCCGGCGAACATGTCGATCCGCGCCTCGATCCTCGGCATCGTGACCGGCTTCTTCCCGATCGGCTGGATCGTTCTCAACGTCATCTTCCTCTACCAGGTGACGGTCACCACCGGGCGCTTCGAGCTGCTCAAGCGCGCGGTCGGCGGCGTCACCGAGGACCGGCGGCTGCAATTGCTGCTGATCGCGTTCTCCTTCGGCGCGTTCTTCGAGGGAGCCTCGGGCTTCGGCACGCCGGTCGCCATCACGGGCGCCGTGCTGATCGGGCTCGGCTTCTCGCCGCTCGCGGCCTCCGGCCTGTCGCTGATCGCCAATACCGCGCCGGTCGCCTTTGGCGCGCTGGGCACGCCGATCCAGGGTCTTGCCTCGGTCACCGGGCTTGATCCCTACATCCTCGGCGCGATGGTCGGACGGCAGTTGCCGATCTTCTCTCTGATCGTGCCGTTCTGGGTGGTGTGGGCGTTTGCGGGTTGGAAGGGCATGAAGGACGTCTGGCCGGCGATCCTCGTCACCGGCGTGTCGTTCGCGGTCCCGCAATTCGTGATCTCGAACTTCATCAATCCCTGGATCGTCGACATCGGGGCGTCGCTGATCTCGATGGGCGCGCTGATCCTGTTCCTGAAGGTGTGGCAACCCAGGCAGCTCTGGTTGTCGCCGGCGCTGCGCGGGAACGATGAATCGGCCTCCACCATGGCTGCGGCCAAGCCGCTCGACATGACGCCGCTGACGCAGAGCGAGCTGTTCAGCGCGCTGCTGCCGTGGATCATCGTCTGCATCGTGATGCTGGTCTGGGGCAATGGCGGCTTCAAGACCTGGGCGAACTCGATCTTCACCTGGAACTATCCCGTTCCCGAGCTGCATCAGATGATCAACAAGATGCCGCCGGTCGCGCCAGGGCCGACCAAAGAGAGCGCGGTGTTCGGCTTCACCTACCTGTCCTTCACCGGCACGGGCATGCTGATTGCCGCGATCATCTCCGGCTTCCTGATGGGTGTCGGTCCCGGCAGGCTGCTGATCCAATACGGCCGCACCATCCGGCTCTGCGCGATCTCGCTGATCACGATCTCGGCGATGCTCGCGATCGGTACGCTCACGCGGCTCTCCGGCGTCGACGCAACGCTCGGCCTCGCCTTTGCCGCAACCGGCGTGCTCTATCCCTTCTTCGGCACGCTGCTCGGCTGGTTGGGCGTGGCGCTGACGGGATCGGACACCGCTTCCAACGTGCTGTTCGGCAATCTGCAGAAGATTACGTCCGAGCAGCTCGGCCTGTCGCCGATCCTGATGGCTGCGGCGAACTCGTCCGGCGGCGTGATGGGCAAGATGATCGACGCGCAATCGATCGTCGTCGCCTCCACTGCCACCAACTGGTACGGCCATGAGGGCACGATCCTGCGCTTCGTGTTCTGGCACTCGATCGTGCTGGCCTCCCTGGTCGGCCTGTTCGTGACGTTGCAGGCCTATGTCTGGCCGTTCACGGCGATGGTGCTGAAGTAGCAGGTCACGCCTCGCTTCAACGCAAATCCCCGCAGGGCTTCGCTGCCTTGCGGGGATTTTTGCATCTAAAGCATGATCCGGAAAAGTGCGAAGCGGTTTTCCGAAAAGATCACGCTCAAACAACAACCTGAAGCGCGATGACGATTCGTCCCAATCTCATCGCGCTTTAGCCTCCGCGAACCTTCTCAACAGCGCCGCCGTCTTATAGAACGTGCCGCAAATCAGGTCGGTCGAGAGGTCTCATGGTTTCGCTCAAGCAGATGGCGTGTTTGGCGGTTGCAATGCTCGCGATGTCCACGCTCGCGCGTGCCGAGGACGGTTTTCCGTTCGGTACCGAGATGACGCTGGAGGCCCTGCCGCAGCCGGGCTCGAAGCGGATTCCGAACATCGAGATCGGCGACAATGGCGAAGTCGTGCTGGAGCTCTGGTGCAAGGGTGGCAAGGGCCAGTTCTCGGTCGCCGGCAACACGGTGATCTTCGTCCCCGGCCAGATCCAGGACCGTTCCTGTCCGCCGGCCAGGGCGCAGGCCGACGACGAACTCGTCGCGTCGCTCAGCAGCGTCGAGACCTGGAAGCGTCAGGGCGACGTACTGACACTGATCGGTCCCAAGCCGCTGCGCTTTCGCACGACGGGGAATTGAGGCGCGATCGCTGTCGTGCCCCGGCTTGACCGGGGCACCCAGTACGCCGCGGCCTCTCGATTCAACCACAACTGTCTCGGAGTACTGGATCGCCCGGTCAAGCCGGGCGATGACGGCGAGAGTGGGTGTCTACGCCTACTTCCACACCGACTTGTCGGCGTCCCAGCGCTGGCCTTTCAGCTCTTTCGCGAGCGCTTCGATCGAGCCGTTGTCGTCGGGCTGATCGCCTTCCTCGTCGGCCGAAGCGTCGTCCGAGAGATTGAGCTTGGCGCCGCTGCTCTCATCGGCGGTCGTGGTCGAGGGGCTGCCGATCCAAAGCATCAGTTTGTCGGTCGTGCCGGGCTTGTCGGGCGAGATGAGGCCTGCAACCTCGATCGTGTCGGTGAGCTCGAGTGCCGGAAAATCCTGGTTCGGCCGCTTGAAGACGAGCTTGAGCTTGCCGGTGGCCGGGTTGAAGCTGTGCGAGACCTGCTTTGCCGCAAGCGTCCGGCTCATCACGCCGGCGACGGCTGAGGCGAGCTTGTCCCGGCTGATCTTGTCGCCGTCGCGCCAGTCGGCCGCGGGAAAGCGGATGGTGCGGTCCATCTCGGTCATGCCCGCGGTCCAGCCCGCCGCGGTGACGCCGGGCATCGCCTTGAACTTCGCCAGCAGCGCGCCGGCGCGTTCCGGATCGACCGACATGTTGATGGTCTGCTCGCCGGCACGCAGCGCGTCGCAGCCGACGGTCAGGCTCGCCAGCGTCACCTCGACGTCCTGGCCCTTCAGGCTCTTCAGGAACTCGGACGCCGCATCCAGCTTGACCTTGACCGCGATCGCTTCCGGAGAGACGTCGGTGAAATCCTTCGGCTGCGGCGTGATGCCGTCGTCGGAGGTCTGGTTGTCCTGAAATTCCTTCTCGCTGAGATCGGAATTGTCGGGCGAGGTGACCTCGGTCACGGCCTGGCCGATCGCGATCTGGCCGCGGAACTCGAACGTGTCGCCGGACTGTTTGCGCAGCAGCTTGACGGTGACGGGCGCCTTCTCGCCGAGGCTCTGGGTCGTGCCCGTCAGGTTCTGGCCCGCGACCTGGAGATTGACGACGAAGCGGTCCTTGCGGTCGGAATTCTTTGCGACGGGATAGCAGACGTCGAGCACGGCCGCCGTCACCGTCTTGCCCTGCCGCGTCTCCTTCAGGATCACGTCGGCATTGCCGTCCATCAGGCCGTCAATCGAGGTGAAATAGCGGGTCTCCGTCCCGCCCGGCGCCGTGGCCTTCGGCGACAGCTTCATCTGGGCCGATGCGACATCGGGCGAGACGGCAAGCAGGGCCGCCAAAAGGGCTGTCGAACAAACCAGAAGCGCACGCATCGATGAATCCTCGCGCAATCGAATCGGCGCGCCACCGTAGTGGGTTTTGGCCGCCGGTTGAATTGGAAAGCAGAAGGGGCAGGGTCGGCAAAAAAGAAGGCCGCCCGGAGGCGGCCTTCGCAACATTGTAACGGAACGGAGGCTTAGAAGCCGCCCATGCCGCCGCCGCCCGGCATGGCGGGCGGAGCTTCCTTCTTCGGCGTTTCGGCGACCATGGCCTCGGTGGTCACCAGCAGGCCGGCCACGGACGAGGCGTCCTGCAGCGCGGTGCGGACCACCTTGGCGGGATCGATGATGCCCTTCTCGACCATGTCGACATAGTCCTCGTTCTGGGCGTCGAAGCCGAAGGTCTCGGACTTGTTCTCCAGGATCTTGCCGACCACGATCGAGCCTTCCACGCCCGCGTTCTCGGAGATCTGGCGGATCGGGGCTTCCAGCGCCTTCAGCACGATGTTGATGCCGGCCTGGACGTCGGCATTGGCGTTGGTGAGACGGCCCACCGCCTTCTTGGCCCGCAGCAGCGCGACGCCGCCGCCGGGGACGATGCCTTCCTGCACCGCGGCGCGGGTGGCGTTGAGCGCGTCCTCGACGCGGTCCTTCTTCTCCTTGACCTCGATCTCGGTCGCGCCGCCGACGCGGATCACCGCGACGCCGCCGGCGAGCTTGGCGAGACGCTCCTGGAGCTTCTCACGGTCGTAGTCCGAGGTGGTCTCCTCGATCTGGGCCTTGATCTGGCCGACGCGGGCCTCGATCTCCGGCTTCTTGCCGGCGCCCTTGACGATCGTGGTGTTCTCCTTGTCGATCACGACCTTGCCGGCACGACCGAGCATCTTCACCGTGACGTTCTCGAGCTTCATGCCGAGGTCCTCGGAGATGAGCTGGCCGCCGGTGAGGATCGCGAGGTCCTCGAGCATGGCCTTGCGGCGGTCGCCGAAGCCCGGCGCCTTGACGGCGGCGACCTTGAGGCCGCCACGGAGGCGGTTGACGACCAGGGTGGCCAGCGCCTCGCCCTCGACGTCCTCGGCGATGATGACGAGCGGCTTGCCCGACTGCACCACGGCTTCCAGCACCGGCAGCATGGCCTGCAGGCCGGACAGCTTCTTCTCGTGCAGGAGGATGTAGGCGTCCTCGAACTCGGCGGTCATCTTCTCGGGGTTGGTGACGAAGTAGGGCGACAGATAGCCGCGGTCGAACTTCATGCCCTCGACGATGTCGACCTCGGTGTCGAGCGACTTGTTCTCCTCGACGGTGATGACGCCCTCGTTGCCGACCTTCTGCATCGCCTGGGCGATCATCTTGCCGATGGCGGCATCGCCGTTGGCCGAGATGGTGCCGACCTGGGCGACCTCGGAGGAGGCGGCGACCGGCTTGGCGCGCTTCTCGATGTCCTTGATGACAGCCGTAACCGCGGTGTCGATGCCGCGCTTGAGGTCCATCGGGTTCATGCCGGCGGCAACAGCCTTGGCGCCTTCGCGCACGATGGCCTGGGCCAGCACGGTCGCGGTGGTGGTGCCGTCACCCGCGGTGTCGTTGGTTTTGGAGGCGACTTCGCGCAGCATCTGCGCGCCCATGTTCTCGAACTTGTCCTCGAGCTCGATCTCCTTGGCGACGGTGACGCCGTCCTTGGTGATGCGGGGTGCGCCGAAGCTCTTCTCGATGACGACGTTGCGGCCCTTCGGACCGAGCGTCACCTTGACGGCGTTGGCGAGAATGTCGACGCCGCGCAGCATGCGTTCGCGCGCGTCTCCGGAAAACTTGACGTCTTTGGCAGCCATTTCTTCAATCCCTCGTGTTTCGTGATGTGTCTGCCGCTTGCGGAATGACCGAATGCCCGGATCGCGCGATCCGGGCATGACATTCAGCGGCTGTTCAGGCTGGCGGCTTTAGGCCATGACGCCCATGATGTCCGACTCCTTCATGATCAGGAGCTCTTCGTTGTCGATCTTGACCTCGGTGCCCGACCACTTGCCGAACAGCACGCGGTCGCCGACCTTGAGGTCGATCGGGATCAGCTTGCCGGCCTCGTCGCGGCCGCCGGGGCCGACGGCGACGACCTCGCCCTGGGACGGCTTTTCCTTGGCGGTGTCCGGAATGATGATGCCGCCCTTGGTCTTTTCCTCGGCGTCGATACGTTTGACCACGACACGGTCATGCAGCGGACGAAATTTGGATTTAGCCATGACGTTTCCCTTTGGAGGCTCGCTTCGGAAGGAATGGAAGTGGGTAGGGGCGGCGTCCGTCCACCCTCTTGCCGAGGATCGAACGGCGCGCTTAGCAATCGGGCTTTCCGAGTGCTAATAGTGCGCCCGGAAATATGGCTTGGCCGCGATCCTGTCAAGCAAGGGTGGTTAAGCGATTGGTGAGGCGGATATAGGATCGTGTCTATAGAAACATATTGGTCGCGCTGGCGTATAAAGGACGTCATTGCTCCGACAGCGGTTTTGCGCTTGGCTGCAGGAGGGATGCGGTCGGGGTCTCATTTGGGGGACGGTTTGCTCGGGGGAATGTCATGATCAGGTCAGCTCACGCACGCACGGTTGCCAATCTGGCGGCCGCCTCCTGCCTGGCGCTGCTGCTTGGCGCCTGTGGCGGCGGTATGAGCCTGCCGTCGTTCTCGTCGTCTTCGCCGCCGCCCGAGGCCGAGCCCGGCACCGGCCCGGAAATGCCGGCGAGCATCCGCGCCGACGAGATCGTCGGCCGCTGGGGTCTCGCCTCGTTCCAGAACCCGGCCGACCGTGCCCGCACCGAGGCCGCGGCCCGGGCGCAGTGCAAGAATCCCTACGTGATCACCGCCGGTTCCTCCGGCGGCGTGATCATGCATCTCGCCGACCAGGCGACGCCGCAGGAGCTGCGGCTGAAGGGCTCGCCCAGCGGCAAGAACTACATCGGCCCGGCGGGGCCCACCCCCGGCGAGCAGGACCGCGAGATCGTCTCCTTCGACGGCCGCGTCCTGATCACCCGCTTCATCGACAAGGACGCCGCCACCCGCTACGGCAACATGGTCTACGTCCGCTGCGCGCCAAGGGCGTAGTCTCTCTACTTCGTCATGCCCCGCGAAGGCGGGGCATCCAGTACGCCGCGGCTTTTCGGTTCTAGCCTCGCAGTTTCTGGAATACTGGATCGCCCGGTCATGTCCCGGGCTGAACATCAAGCCGGGCGATGACAGTGGAGGGGATGCTCCAAAAACAAAAAACGCCGGCTCTCGCCGGCGTTTTGTTTTTCCGTAATGCCGCGCCCGATCAGTCGAACAGCGCGTCGATGTCGTCCTGCGAGGCGTGGCCGACGTCGCCGGCGAGCTTGGGGCCGTTGAGGAGCTTTTCGTCCTCGCTGCGGGTGTCGGCCGGCGCGGGCACATGGGCCTTGATCGCGTCGACGCCGCCCCAGATCTCCATCATCGCATTGATGTGCTGCTCGATGAACTTCATCGTGGTCATGACCTTGCTGATGCGCTGGCCGGTCAGGTCCTGGAAGTTGCAGGCTTCGAAGATCGAGATGACGCGTTCCTGGATGTCGTCGGCGAGCCGCTTCTGCTGATCGGCCGATTGCACCTTGGACATCGCGCTGGCCGCCTGGTCGATCGATTCGGCGGCTTCGAGGATCTGCTGGGTCGCCTGCTCGGTGCCGCCGACGACCGCGCCGAGCTCGCCATTGACCTTGGCCATTTCGCCGCCGTCGAAGCTCTTGCCGTGCAGCGTCGCGATCTCGCGCTTGGTGCGATCGATGGCGTCGTGGATGAGGTCGAGCTCGACCTTCAGCTTCTCGCACTGCTCGATCTGCGCCCGGTAGGTATCGAGCATGGTACGAGCTTCAGAGAGCTCGTGGGCGGTGGAGGCGTCGATCGCCGCCATGGCCGCGCTGCCGGACAAGGGCACGGTGCCCTTCGCCATCTGTGCGCGGATCGCACGCAGCTCCGCCATGATCTCGTTATGCATCGGCGCAGCCTCCTCAATCATTTCGGGGCTGGGCATCTCGCCGACAATAGCCTCCTCGACACGAAAACGTTTGCGGTGAATAGCCATCAGGAACTCCCCCCACCTCACTCACGCGTCTTTGTAGACAGAAGCAATTTAACACGAGGTTCACAGCGGGAACTGTTGCGCGGCCGCACGCGACGGCGCGAAAGGAAGCGATTAACCATGGGCCTGCGGCGTTCATCGAAAATAAACGCTGATCGCCAAATTGCACCCTCGCTCGCGACGTGGTGAATCGAAACGGCTGATACGTTTACCAAACAAAACGGCTTTTGCTCTTTATTGACCACGTCGCGGTCGCCGGTCAGCCATCGGCTCTGCACGACGCATGGGATCTAGACGAAACAGTACAGAGTACGTCGATGTTCAAGAAAATGTCTGTCGCGCTGCTCGGCAGCGCTTGCACCTTCATTGCCGGCGCGAACAGCGCCAGCGCCTTCGACAATAGTGTGCCGAACGATCCGCCCGCGGTGCTCTACCAGCCGCAGGTGCAGCCGGCGCCGGTGCGTGTCGCCTCCAATGCGAATATGGGCGGCGGCTTCATCGAGTTCCTGTTCGGTGACGGTCCCGGCCGCGGCCCGGCCTACGCGCCGCAACAGCCGGTCTATCAGCAGCAGCCCGGCTATTACGACCAGCGCCGCCTGCCACCGATGGGCGAGCCGCAGATGCAGGGTGGATATCAGCAAGGCGCAGGTCTCCAGCAGGAGGCGGTCGATCCGCGCCAGCGTCCGTTCGATCCGAGATTCGAGAAGCAATCCGTCGACTATAGCGGCAAGGAAACTGCCGGCACCATCGTGGTCGATACGCCGAACAAGTTCCTCTATCTGGTCGAGGGCAACGGCCGGGCGATGCGCTACGGAATCGGCGTCGGCCGTCCCGGCTTCACCTGGTCCGGCGTGAAGTCGATCACGGCCAAGCGCGAATGGCCGGACTGGACGCCGCCGGCGGAAATGATCGCGCGCCGGCCCGACCTGCCGCGGCACATGGAAGGCGGCCCGGAAAATCCGCTCGGCGCGCGCGCGATGTATCTGGGCTCGACGCTCTATCGTATCCACGGCTCCAACGAGCCCTGGACCATCGGCACCAACGTCTCCTCAGGCTGCATCCGCATGCGTAACGAGGACGTCATCGACCTCTACGGCCGCGTCAATGTCGGCACCAAGGTCGTGGTGATGTGAGCGTCTGACGCTCGACATGAAAACGGCCGCCTCCCGGGCGGCCGTTTTTGTTTGTCGCGCTGATCGGGCAGCCTCACGCGTAGTCGCTGCCGCCATCGTCTCCGCCGCCGAAATCGCTGTCGTCGTCGGCTATGTCCATATTGCCGTTGTCGTGGTCGTTGTCGTCGTAGTTCTGATCGTTGTTGTTGTCCCGGTCGTTCGACGCCTGGTCGGTGAGGCCCTGGCGGGAACCGTCGTCGCGGTCGCGGTTGGAGCCAATGTCGTTGAGACCGGCATCGCGCGAGAGCGAGCCGCCGGACTGGTCGCTGCCGCCCCAGGGACTTCCACCAGCGCTGCGGTCGCCGAGCGCGTTGGTGTCGCCGAAGGCCTGCTGGTGCGATCCGCCCATCATGCCGCGGATGCTGGAGAGCAGCAGCGAACCGCCGACGACGCCGGCCGCGGCCGCCGCCGCCGTGCCGAGGAACGAGCCGCCGCCACCGCCCATCGGCGGAGCGCCATAGCCCTGACCCGGAGCTTGACCTGGACCTTGGCCGTAGGCCTGTCCATAAGGAGGCGGCGCGCCGTAACCGGGCTGTGCCTGCGGCATCGCCTGACCGGTGTTCCAGACCGGCCGCGCGTCACGCGGCGGCACGTTCGGAACCGAGCCGCGCGAGGGGCCTCCGCCGAACAGCGAGTCGCGCATGGTATCGAGGAAGCCGCCGGACTGCGCCTGCTCGGGCGCATGGGCCGCTTCCAGCTCCTGGATGCGGTTATGAGCACGCTTCAGCGCTTCGTCCTGCAATAGCGTGGTCTGCACCAGTGCGTAGACCGCGCCGGGGGCCTTGCGCAGCCCGTCGGAGATCGCGGCGATCGCGTCGGGATCCCGCGGTGCATTTTCCAGTTTCGAAAGCCGGTCGAAAAGCTCGTCGACGAGCTGGCGTTCCTGCGGCGTCATGATCAGTCTCCCTCGCTCAAACCAAGCGCGAGGCAGATGTAGGGTTCCATTGTGGCCCCAACAGTGCCGGCCGGATTAAATTTCGGTATGCGACAAGCTGCCCAGCGGCTTGCTTTCCGCCGGTTTCACCCCAGCGTGACGCCGCTGTCGGCCAGCAGGCGCGCAAACCCATCGCCTGAAAGATAAGCATGCTCGCGTTCGCGGACGTCGGTCATCGGATCGAGGCCGGTGAGGACATCGTCGACGAAGCCGGGGTGGCACATCACGAGGCCGCCATCGGGGAGGCCTTCCAGAAACTGCCGCATCAGCGCGCCGAAATCGGCCTCGCGCGCAAAATCATAGGCGCCGGCAAAGCCGGGATTGAAGCTGAGGCCGGCGCTGGCGGCGCGGCGGCGGAATTGCGCGCTCAGGATATCGAGCACCATGGCTTTTGGTGAGGCCAGCCGCTGCACGAGCGGCAGGTCGCGCCCGCCCTGGCGGACCCAGGCTTTCGGCGCGGCTTCGCTGACCGCATCGACAAAGCCGTCGCGCACCTGCGGATAGAGCTGCACATGCTGATGGCCGTCGACGAAGTCAGGCGCGCGCCCGAACGCTTCCGCGAACGCCGCCAGCTGCGCCCTGACCTCATTGCGAAAGAATTCGCGGTCGAGCCGGCGTGCAAGGCCGGCGCGCAGCAGTTTCGGGAACGGCATGAACATGTCGCCGTCCAGCGGTCGGAAATGCATGGTGAGCGGCCGGAACGGCGCCGACAAGGTCACGTGCAAGCCGATCGCGCAGCGCGGGCTCGCTTTCGCCGCCGTCTGGAGCGCCTCGATCTCGCCGCGCTCGATCGCCGGTCCCACCATCATCACCGAGGTGGCATTGAGACGGCCGCGTTCGATCAGGTCGCGGATGGCGCGATTGACGCCCGGGCTGATGCCGTAATCGTCGGCGCAGAGCCAGATCCGCCGCAGGCCCGCGGCCGCGCTCATTCGGCGGCCGTCCTCTTCGAGGCGTCGTCGGCCTTCCCGGTCTCGAAATGCTTTTCGCTGTGCTCGGCGACGAAGTAGATCGGGCGCGCCTTCAGCTCGGACAGGATCTTGCCGATATATTCGCCGACGATGCCGATCATGATGAGCTGCACGCCGCCGATGGTCATCAGGCCGATCACGAGCGAGGGATAGCCGGGCACCTGCTTGCCCGTGGTCCAGACTTCCCAGAGGATCGAGAGGCCGAACAGGAAGGCGCCGCCGGCGAGGATGACGCCGAGCAGGCTGGCGAAGCGCAGCGGTGCCACCGAGAACGAGGTCACCCCTTCGATCGAAAGACCGAGCAGGCGCGCGGCGCTGAAGGTCGTCACACCATGGGTGCGCGGCGCGGGCTCGTAATCGACGCGGATTTGGCGGAAGCCGATCCAGCTCGCGAGGCCTTTGAAGAAGCGGTTACGCTCCGGCAGCTGCCTGAGCGCTGCGACCGCGCGCGGCGACAGCAGGCGGAAGTCGCCGGCGTCTTCAGGAATCTTTTGGCGCGCGCCCCAATTGATCAGCGAATAGAACCCGCGCACGGCGACGCGGCGCAGGAAGGGCTCGTTGTCGCGATGCGCCTTGGCGGTATAGACGACGTCATAGCCGTCCTCGATCCAGTGCCGCACCAGCTGCTCGACCAGGGCCGGCGGATGCTGGCCGTCGCCGTCCATGAACATCACGGCGCCGAGCCGGGCATGGTCGAGGCCGGCCATCAGCGCGGCTTCCTTGCCGAAATTCCGCGACAGCGACACCACCTGAACGTCGACCGCGTCGGCCGGCAGCGACCGGGCGATCGAGAGCGTCGCGTCCGCGCTGCCGTCGTCGACATAGACGACTTCGCAACGCAAGCGATAGCGCTGCTGCAAGGTCTTGGCGAGATCGCAGATGCGCTGGTGCAGGGCGGCGAGGCCCGCCGCCTCGTTGTAGACGGGGACGACAATCGACAACCCCTTCGCGGCGGCACTGGCCGCGGTGGTCGTCATGCCGGAAACGTCAGAGCCCAGCGTCATTGATCAAGGTTCCAGAGGCGTCCATGGTTCTCAACAGCATATGGTAGCTGCCGTTTGCTGTCGCTACGCTGAACGGACCTGAGGCTCACTGCCGCAGGAATGCCTCGAGCTTGGCGAACAGCGGGTTCTCCCGGTCGAACACATAGTCGAGCGAAACCACCGAGACGGTCTCGGCGCCATGCTCGCGCAGGAAGCTCGCCAGCGCATAGAGCTGACCCGGCGGACAGTGCAGCGTCAGCATGCCCGACGAGGTCGGCCCTCCGAACGGGGCCTCGACGCCGAAGCGCTCGTGGGCTTCGCCGAGCAGGGCGGCGTCGCATTGCTGGAAGCGGGTGCGGACCTCGCGGTATTTGTTGGCCCGCGCCCTTGCTGCGATGTGATCGAGGATGACGCGCGCGGTCTCCCGCGCCTGCGGCGACCAGTCGGCATCCCTAGAGGCGACCAGATTGGCCTGGCTGCGCAGGATCACGCCGTCGTCGAGCACCCGCAAGCCGTTGGCGGCGAGCGTCGCACCGGTCGTGGTGATGTCGACGATCAGCTCGGCGCTGCCGGCCGCGGGCGCGCCTTCGGTCGCGCCCGCGCTTTCGACGATGCGGTAGTCGGTGATGCCGTGGCTCTGGAAGAAGGTGCGGGTGAGGTTGATGAACTTGGTCGCGACCCGCATCCGCATGTGATGCTGCTCGCGGAAGCCGGTGGTGACGTCGTCGAGGTCGGCCATGGTGCGGACGTCGATCCACGCCTGCGGCACCGCGACGACGACGTCGGCATAGCCGAAGCCGAGCCCGTCGATCAGGGACACGCGCTTGTCGGCATCCGCGATGTTCTCGCGCACCAGGTCTTCGCCGGTGACGCCGAGATGCGCAAAGCCGCGCGACAGTTGCGAAGCAATCTCGCTCGCCGAGAGATAGGCGACCTCGACATTGTCGAGGCCTGCGAGCGTGCCGCGATAGTCGCGCGCACCGCCGGCCTTCGACAGCTTGAGCCCGGCGCGGGCGAAGAACGCCTCGGTGTTTTCCTGCAGGCGGCCCTTGGAGGGAACGGCCAGGACGAATGGCGCGCTCATGACTTAAGCTCCCACCTTGCGGCCGATCCGGGTCAGCGCGTCGACCCAGACCGAGAAGCCGACCGCGGGGATCGGCTCGGCCGATCCGAGCTGGGTCATCAGCCCGTCATAGCGGCCGCCGGCCACCAGCGGCTCGGCGCCGTTGCCCCTGTGATGCAGCTCGAATTCGAAGCCGGTGTAATAGTCGAGGCCGCGTCCGAACGCGGTCGAAAAGCGCGTCTGCTTCACGTCGATGCCGCGCGCGGCCATGAAGCCGACCCGGCTTTCGAACTGGTCGACGGCAGCGCTGAGGTCGAGCTTCGCGTCCGTGGTGAGCGCGCGGAGTTCGGCGACGGCATCGTCGGGATTGCCCGCGATCGACAGGAAGCGCTTGAGCACGGCGATCGCCTCGCGCGGCAGCGCGCCGCCCTTCAGCGTCGACTGCTCCAGGAAACGGTCGGCGATCTCGGCCGTGGTGCGGCCCCCGACATTGGTGGTGCCGGCGATCGACATCAGATCGGTGACGAAGGCGAGCGCAGCCTTGCGGTCGGAGCCGGCGAGCGCGGCCAGCACACCCTCATATTCGCTGCGGGTCGCGGTGGTCGCGGCCGCCAGCTTCTCCAGATCTTTTTCCAGGCTGATCTTGCGGTTGAAATCCTTGACCAGGCGGCGGCGCCACACCGGATAGAGGTCGAGCGCATCGAGCAGGGCGTTGAACAGCGCCACGTCGCCGGTGCGAATCTCGACATCGCGGACACCGAAGGCCGCGGTCGCTTCCAGCGCCAGCGCCAGCATCTCGGCATCGGCCGCAGCGCGGTCCTGGCGGCCGAACGATTCGATGCCGGCCTGAAGAAACTCGCTGGCCTGGCCGCTGCGGTAGCGGAACACCGGGCCGAGATAGCTGAACCCGGCCGGCTGGCCGGCGCGGCTCGAGGTGAGGTAGTCGCGGGCGACGGGAATGGTCAGGTCCGGGCGCAGGCAAAGCTCCTCGCCGGACAGGTCCGTCGTCAGGTACAGGCTCTTGCGGATGTCCTCGCCGGAGAGGTCCAGGAACGGCTCGGCCGGTTGCAGAATCGCGGGCTCGGCCCTGACATAGCCGGCCTGCGCGAACGACAAGAGCAGCGTATCCGCCCAGGCGGCGGAGCCGGCAGCATTTGAGGTGGCAGTCGCGGTCATAACAGGGGTCCATCGTCCCGGTGGAACCGGGCAGGGCGAAAGAAGGGAGGCGAATTGGCGCAGGCCTTAGCATGGCGCGAAAGCGGTTTCGACCTCCAAAGGATCAATCGCTTAACGGCTTTGGAGGCGGGACGCAGCGATCTGTCAGAAGGTATTTTGGGTATTTTAATACCTAGGGCGGGAAGGGCTTGGTTTTCACTCAGTCTGGCCAGGGAGATCTCTGGGCGCATCGCCAAGCGATGCATCGGTCGAGGCGAACGCAAGCCCTGCGGTTTCGGACGCGGCGTGATCTGCGAGCTCCTCGGCAAGCTCGAGAATTCTCTGCCTCCTGCTCGGGTCCCTTATGCCGAGAAATGCCTTGATGAGCCCGAGCTCCTCGCGTCGCCGCCTGTCCGATGCAACATCGTCGTCCATGGCCATGTCGTCCTGCGCGACAGCCTCATTGCCCGTCGCTGATTTTTGTCCGCGCATGCGACTCAATGCAGCAACCGCAAGCTCAACGTCACATTGAGAAATTGAGGAGGACAGGCAAGTCGTCGCATACTCATATTGGGTATGGCGGATGACCCGTTCGCTGCTGCCTTCGCTTACAATGTGAATGTTGGTTTCGATTCATGCGCAATGCATCAGACGCTATCCGGACGGTCTCGCGGCACACGCTGGCCTATATGCTGTTTTCGATCAGCGAGCTGTTCCGGCACTACGACGAATTCGATCCGCTGGACCTACTGATCGTTCATGCGATTCTCAACGCGAACGTCATCAATGTGATGAACGATCCGTCGCTGGACGAGAGATTCTCCAGCATTCACGCGGTCGAGCCGGATGCGATCAAGCAAGGGGTGTCCCGCGCGGCGCTCTCTCGCTTCCTCAGCCTGCCGCTCGAGACGGTTCGCCGTCGCGTGACGGGACTTAAGAGACGAAAGATTCTCGCCGAAACCAAGGCCGGGCTCATCGTGACCGAGCAGAACGCATTCAGGTTTGGAAACAATCACGAACTGCAGAAGACTAATATGCTGCTGCTCACAAAACTGCTTCGCGATCTCAAGCGCGCCGGCATCAACGGGCCGGATGATCTGCGTGCCCCCAAGGGCGCTGCATCGACAAGGAAGGCGAAGTAAGCGGCAGGATATGGATCAAAGCCTTCTCGATACTGCTCGCGATGGAACGCAAAGAACAGCATTAGACGGCTTGCTGTCGTTCCAGGGTCTCAAGCCATCCGCGGCTCTCGAGCTCCGATCGTACGACATCGATCATTTCGGAGAGAGTGAGAGATATGTCGGCGCATCCAGCATGCCGCTGTCGGCCGGGGCGACTGCAATCAAGCGTGCCCAGCTCAGCCTGCCGGTCCTGACGCTGTCTCTGGTGAAGACCTTCCCGCGGATCATCCGCGGTTATGATCTGGCGCACGCCATCGCGGTGGCGGTGCCGATGGACCATGTGACCTCCACCCGCATCAACGGGCAATCAATTGGCAGCTCCATACTCGTTCTCAAGGGGAGATCCGATTGCCTGGTCTATGAGCCGGCGGGGCGTTTGTGGGCTGTCGCCTATTTCAGCCCGCCCGAGCGCGAGCCCTGGTCTCAGCTGGATGACGGCTATCATTTGCTGAGTCCGGCATCGGAAGTACTTGCCTCCCTGCATGGCTCGATTTCCACGACGCTTGAAACCGCGGCACATGATCCAGACTTCCTGAACGAGCCGACGTCGCGAACGGCGGTCGAACAATCCCTGTTCGCCGCAATGGATGCTGCCATTCGGTCCAACGTGAAGCGCGGGCCCATGCACTCCACGACGGACAGCTATCAGCGGATCGTCGCAGAGATGGAACGATTGATCCGCCACGATCTCGCGATCTGGCACAAAACGACCGAACTGGCAGAGCGGGTGGGCGTGTCCGTTCGGACCCTCCAGAGTGCGACGCAGGCCATCTGCGGCATGAGCCCTCATCGCTACAGCCGGGTCTTGCGCCTCTGGTCGGTACGAAAGCAGCTGCGCACCGGCCCGGCTCGTCGCAGTGTGAAGGCCTGCGCAATCGGCCATGGCTTCTGGCATCTGAGCGAGTTCGCAGCGAGCTACAGGGCGGCTTTCGGAGAGCTGCCGTCCGAGACCCTGCATCGGTCGAAGCGAGAGGTCATCTGAAGCGCGAACCTGTAGAGCCGCCGCGCGCGAATCGACGTTAGGTTCGCTTGGTTAGGTGCCGTCCCAATCGCCCAGCACTGCCTGCACCAGCGCCAGCGCCGCCACCGCGGCCGTGTCGGCCCGCATGATCCGGGGTCCCAGCGCCAGCCGCAGGATTTTCGGCTGCCGCAGCAGCAGGGCGCGCTCTTCTTCGGCAAAGCCGCCTTCGGGGCCGATCAGCGCGTCGATGCCAATTCTGCCTTGGTCATGTCCGGCTTCGCGCGCGTCTTGCAGGCTCTGAATGGGGTTTTGGACCTCCGCCGCCTCATCGCAGAAGATGAGCAGCCGGTCGGCAGGGCGCTGACTGAGATACCGGTCCAGCGGCACCGGCTCGGCGACCGTGGCGATGCTGAGGATGCCGCATTGCTCGGCGGCCTCGACGACATTGGCGCGCATCCGCTCGGTGTTGACCCGCGAGGCCTGGGTGAAGCGGGTCAGGACCGGCTGAAGCGTGGCAGCGCCCATTTCGACGGCCTTCTGGACCATGTAGTCCAGCCGGGCATGCTTGAGCGGGGCAAAGACGTAGGTGAGGTCGGCGAGCCGGTCCTGCGGCCGGGCCTGCTGGAGGATGACGAGGCCGTCCGGCCGCTTGCGGCCTTCGATCGCGGCCTGCCACTCGCCGTCGCGGCCATTGAACGCCAAAACCTCGGCCCCGGCGGCCAGCCGCAGCACATTGCCGAGATAATTGCTCTGGTCGCGGTCGAGCGGAACCCTGGCGTCCTGGGCAAGGGGGACATCGACAAACAGGCGGGGGGCGCGAAAATCGTGGGAGGGCATCGTTCAAAGGTCCAATTTGCCGCCGTTATTAACCGAAAGCCGCCATTTCGGGGGTAAATATTGCCGAATCGGTGCGTCGGCGCGCCGCGCTCTTGCCCTATTCGACGGGTTGTTAAGGGCCGGCGGGAATCGTAAAATCGCGAGCACGCTGGTTGCGCTTCAATTGGGAAGACGCCAAGCCCCGTAAGCTCCTGCCGGAGAGACTGCCTTGATGATCCGTCATTTGATGGTTCCGATCACTGCCGCCATGGTCACCTTGGGCGCCGCGGGTGCCCACGCGCAGGGCTTCCCTGCGCCGCTGCCTGGCCAAGCCCCAACCAGTTCCGCGTTTCCGCCCGTGAACGGCTCGGCGCCGAGCGCTTCGGTCGGTGCAGCGCCCCAAGGATCGTTTCCCGTCAACGGCGCCGCGCCCGTCGGTGGCGCAGGTGCCTTCAGCGCCGCCCCGCCGACGCAAGGCGGTCCCGGCGAGGACTGCATGAAAACCTTCATGCCGCTGCGCGAGGAAGCCGAGAAGCGCGGCAAGCTGATCAAGGCCGCGAGTGATCGTCACGCCGCGCCGGAAGAAGCCTGCAAGCTGATCCGCAATTTCAGCCAGGCTGAGACCAAGATGATCAAGTACATCGAGGCCAACGCCTCGAAGTGCGGGATTCCGGCGCAGGTCAGCGCGCAGATGAAGGACGGCCACAAGAACACCGAGGCCATGGCGACGAAGGTCTGCAACGTCGCGCAGCAGATGCAGAACCAGCCGCGCGGTCCGGCCGGTCCGTCGCTGAGCGAGGTGTTGGGTTCTGGCTCGGCGCCTGAGGCCAATGCCGGCAAGAAGGGTGGCAGCACCTTCGACACGCTCAACGGCAACGTCCTCACCCGATGAGTGACACATCCGCCCGCGTTGCCGATTCCACCGGCAACTGGGTCGATACGCTCGCGCCGCAATGGGCGCGGCCTTATTTGCGCCTGTCGCGCTTCGATCGTCCGATCGGCTCCTGGCTCCTGTTGATGCCGTGCTGGTGGTCGGCGGCGCTCGCGGCGGGCATGGCGCATGATGTCCGCGGCCTGCCGCTCACCATCGTGCTGTTCTTCATCGGCGCCTTCGTCATGCGCGGAGCAGGCTGCACCTGGAACGACATCACCGACCGCGATCTCGACGACAAGGTCGAGCGCACCCGCTCGCGGCCGCTGCCGTCGGGCCAGGTGACCACGAAGCAGGCGCTGGCCTTCATGGTCGCGCAGGCACTGACCGGTCTCGTGGTGCTGCTGCAATTCAACCGCTTCGCGGTCCTAACCGGCATTGCCTCGCTTTTGATCGTCGCGATCTATCCCTTCATGAAGCGCATCACCTGGTGGCCGCAGATCGTGCTCGGCCTCGCCTTCTCCTGGGGCGCGCTGATGGGATTTGCCGTCACCTTTGGTCGCATCGAATTGACCGCGCTGGTGCTCTATGCGGGATCGATTTCGTGGGTGATCGGCTATGACACGATCTATGCGCACCAGGACGCCGAGGACGACGCGCTGATCGGCATCAAGTCCACCGCGCGGCTGTTCGGCGCGCACACGCACCAGGCGCTGATCCTGTTCTACGGGCTTGCGGTGATGCTGATCGGCGTCGCGCTGGCCTCAGGCGATGCGCGCTGGCCGGCCTGGCTCGGGCTTGCGGCGTTCGCCGTGCATCTGGCCTCGCAGATCGTGCGGCTGGATATCAGCGACCCCTTGCTCTGCAAGCGCCTGTTCTTCTCGAACAAGTATGCGGGCTTCCTGCTGTTTGCGGGATTGCTGGTCGACGCGGTGATGCGGGCGGCGTAGCCCGTAGGGTGGACAAAGGCGCTCTTGCGCCGTGCCCGCCATCTTCCCGGGATTGAGATAAAAAAGGTGGGCACGCTTTCGCTTTGCCCACCCTACGGCACTGTGCGTGCCGTTCAATTCCTTGCGATGATCTCGCGTTCGCCCTGATGAACCGACAGCTCGCGCGTCATGGCGGTGCGCCGGCGCATCAAAAATTTCGGACGGCGGGCGCGGATCGCGTTGGCGCGGCGACGGCGCGGCGTGGGCTTGCGGGCACCTTCGTCGAGCTGCGGAAGCGCGAATAGCTCGCTCCAGATCGCCCAGGCCTCGGCGAGTTCGTCGCCATCGGTGCTGACCAGCAGCGGAACGGACAGCGAGGGATCGCGATGCACGAGGACGAGGGTCTGCGCCTCGTCATTGCCGCGCAACGCAACGCCGATGAAGTCGCTGACGCGGACGTTGATCGCCATCTGCATGCCGCGGACGGCACGGCGCAGCACGACACGCTCGCGATGAAGCTCGATCTGTCTGGTGTATCCGTCGGCGCGCGGATCGTGCGCATCGAAGCGGACCGGAAGGGAAAGAGGGTCGAGCCGCAAGCTGCGGCCCGACCCGGCGGGAGCGATCCCGCTTGTTGCTGTTTGACGCCTCACGGCTTTAGTTCTCCCCGCCGGGATTATGTTCCCGGTCGATGCGAGGACCTTAGCGCGCGCCGTTCCGAAACCACTTAAAAAGGCTGGTTAATCCAGCGTCACCGCCGCTCATGATTGACAAGACCTTGGCACGCATGATTGACGAGACGTTGCGCCGGACTTGCGAATCTGAGCTTTTTGCGGGCTGAAAACGCTTGAAGTCCGTACCAATTGGGCACATCTGGTGTTCAGGGCCGGTATCGCCCCGAAACCTCCCGCCGCAACAGGATTTCGTTTGTGAACCCTTCACCAAGCTCGACGCTTTCGCCCCAGGATTCGTCCAAAGCCAATCGCGACCTGTTCGATCAGACCGCGCTCTCCGATCTCGCGCAGCGGCTAGTCGAGGCGGCCAAGCGCGCCGGTGCGGATGCGGCCGATGCGGTCGCCGTGCGCGGCGTCTCGCAGGGCGTCGAGGTGCGTGACGGGCGCGTCGAGGAATCGGAACGCTCCGAGGGTGACGATGTCGGCCTGCGCGTGCTGGTCGGCCAGCGCCAGGCGGTGGTCTCGACCAACGACGTCAGCGGCGATGCCGTGACCAAGCTTGCCGAGCGCGCGGTGGCGATGGCGCGCGTCGCGCCCGACGACAAATATGTCGGCCTCGCCGATCCGGCGCTGCTCGCGCGCGACTTCCCCGATCTCGATCTGCTCGATCCCGACGTGCCCGCGACCTCCGAGCTCGAGCGCCGCGCGCTCGAAGCCGAGGCTGCCGCGCTCGCCGTGAAGGGGGTGACCAAGTCCGGCGGCGCCTCCGCCTCCGCCGGCATGGGCGGCATGGTGCTCGTCACCAGCACCGGCTTCCATGGTTCTTATTTGCGTTCCAGCCAGGGCATTTCGGCGACCGCGATATCGGGCGAAGGCACCGGCATGGAGCGTGACTACGACTTCACCTCGGCGCCGCACGGCGCCGATCTCCTGTCGCCGGAAGTCGTCGGCCGTTCCGCCGGCGAGCGTACCGTGGCGCGTTCCAATCCGCGCAAGGTCGAGACCTGCAAGGTGCCGGTCGTGTTCGATCCGCGCGTTGCGGGCTCGCTGGTCGGCCACGTCGTCGGTGCCATCAACGGCGCCTCGATCGCACGGAAGACCAGCTTCCTGAAGGACAAGCTCGGCCAGCAGCTGTTCGCAAAAAACATCCGCATCATCGACGATCCCCTGCGCAAGCGCGGCCTGCGCTCGCAGACGTTTGACGCCGAAGGCGTCGCGGTGAAGAAGATCGCGCTGATCGACGAGGGCGTGCTGACGACCTGGCTGCTCGACTGCGCGACCGCGCGCGAGCTCGGCCTCACTACCACCGGCCACGCCCATCGCGGCGTCTCGTCCTCGCCGTCGCCGGGACCGTACAATCTGCATCTCGAACCGGGCACGCCGACGCCGGCCGAACTGATCGCCGACATCAAGCAGGGCTTCTACGTCACCGACCTGATCGGCTCCGGCGTCAACGGCGTCACCGGCGATTACAGCCGCGGCGCCTCCGGCTTCTGGATCGAGAATGGCGAGCTGACCTATCCCGTCAGCGAGGTGACGATCGCGGGCCATCTGTTCGAGATCTTCAAATCGATGCAGCCGGCGAACAATCTCGAGTTCCGCTACGGCATCAATGCGCCGACGGTGCGCATCGAGGGTTTGACGCTTGGCGGACGCTGACGCGCATGCAACGGACGAAACCATCCTGACGCGCGACGCGGCGCTGCTGCAGGACGCGGTGCGGGAGGCAGGCAGCCTCGCGCAGTCGATGTTCCGCACCGAATTGAGGAAGTGGACCAAGGGCGCGTCCTCGCCGGTGTCGGAAGCCGACATTGCCGTCAACGATTTGCTCGAAGCGCGCCTGCGCTCGGCGACGCCCGATTATGGCTGGCTGTCCGAGGAGAGCGCCGACGACGAGGTGCGGCTGTCGCGGCGGCGGACCTGGGTGGTCGATCCCATCGACGGCACCCGCAATTATCTCGGCGGCCATGAAGAATGGTGCGTCAGCGTCGCGCTGGTCGAGGATGCCTCGCCGGTGCTGGCTGCGGTGTTCGCGCCCGCGACCGACGAGTTCTTCTTCGCGGCCCGCGGGCAGGGCACGACGCTCAACGGCAAAGCCGTGCGGGCGGCGTCCGGATCCGCGCTCGACTTCTCCCGCGTCGCCGGGCCGAAGCCGATGGTCGAGCGGCTCAATACGGCCGGCGGCGACATCAAGCTGCATCCGCGAATCGGTTCGCTCGCGCTGCGCCTGTGCCGGGTCGCCGATGGCGTGCTGGATGCGGCTTTTGCCGGGGGCAACAGCCATGATTGGGACCTTGCGGCGGCCGATTTGATCGTGCAGGAAGCGGATGGTAGGATGAGCGACCTCTCCGGAGATCCCATCCTCTATAACCGCCGGGAAGTCACGCACGGGGTGCTGGTGGCAGCGGGTCGCGATCGTCATGCGGGCATCGTCGCGCATTTTCGAAATCGGCCCTTGCCCTGAGTGCGTCCGCCGTGCTTCTCGAACACTGCTTTGCCGGGCAGCCCGTTAGGAACAGAACCCATGCCAGATAGTGCCCCGCAACAATTGCTGCATCTCGTCATCGGCGGCGAATTGCTCGATCTCGAGCACAACACCTTCAAGAACCTCGACGACGTCGAGATCGTCGGCCTCTATCCGAACTACGCGTCCGCTCACGTCGCCTGGCGCGCCAAGGCGCAGAGCACGGTCGACAACGCGCAGATGCGCTACTTCATCGTCCATCTCCATCGGCTGCTCGACCCGAATCAAGAACCGGCACGTTGAAAAAACTGCTTCGCAATACGCTGCGAAGCAGCTGGCTTCAGCGTGCCGTCGGGGTTCTGGCGGCCGAATATCTGCGTCTGGTCTGGCGGACCAACAAATTCACGTTCGATCCGCCTGACGTCTATGACATCGTCGAGCCGCAGATCCCCGCGATCTTCGCCTTCTGGCACGGCCAGCATTTCCTCACGCCCTTCATCAGGAATAAGGACTCCTACCGGGCCAAGGTCCTGATCTCGCGGCATCGCGACGGCGAGTTCAACGCGATCGCCGTCGAGCGGCTCGGCATCGGCCTCATCCGTGGTTCCGGTGACCACGGCGGCGCCTTCCACCGCAAGGGCGGGGTGGGCGCGTTCAGGGAAATGGTGCACACGCTCCAGGACGGTTGTAATGTCGCGCTGACCGCCGATGTCCCCAAACGCTCGCGCGTGGCCGGGCTCGGCATCATCATGCTGGCACGGGAATCGGGGCGGCCGATCATGCCTTTCGCGATGGCGACCAGCCGCTTCATCCGGCTCAAGAACTGGGACCGCACCACCATCAACCTGCCGTTCGGGCGGGGCGCATTGGTCGGGATCAAGGAAATCCACGTGCCGCCGGATGCCGACGCCGCCACCATGGAAGCGCTGCGGCTGGAGCTGGAAGAGACCTTGAACGAGGCGACCCGCCGCGCCTATGCGCAACTCGGCCGTCCGGGGCCCCAAGATGGCTAATTCGCTGCCGATAACGCTGCGGATGTACCGGCGCCTGGCCTCGGGCCTGGTGCCGCTTGCGCCGGCGCTGATCAAGCGGCGGCTGAAGCAGGGCAAGGAGGATCCCGCGCGCGTCGGCGAGCGGCGGGGCCTGTCCCGGGACGTGCGTCCGCACGGCCCCCTGGTCTGGATTCACGGCGCCAGCGTCGGCGAGGTGCTCGCCGCAGCCGCGCTGATCGAGCGCCTGCGCGACCTCAATCTTCGCATCCTGCTCACCTCGGGCACCGTCACCTCCGCCGCCGTCGTCGCAAAGCGGTTTCCGCCCGACGTCATCCATCAATACGTGCCGTATGATTCCCCGCGCTATGTCGCGCGCTTCCTCGATCACTGGAAGCCCTCGCTGGCGCTGTTCATCGAATCCGATTTGTGGCCGAACCTGATCCTGGCGGGCGCCGCACGCCGCCTGCCGATGGTGCTGATCAACGGGCGGATGTCGCCGCGCTCCTTCCCGCGCTGGCGGCGGATGTACGGCACCATCTCGGCGCTGCTGTCGCGGTTCGACATTTGCCTGGCGCAATCGAAGACCGATGCGGAGCGCTTCTCCGCGCTCGGCGGCCGCGACGTGGTCACCACGGGCAATCTCAAGCTCGACGTGGCCGCGCCGCCGGCCGATCCCGCCAAGCTCGAGCGGCTGATGGCGATGACGCGCGGCCGCCCGATCATCGTCGCGGCCTCGACCCATCCGGGCGAGGACGAGATGCTGGTCGCGGCGCATCGCAGCCTCGTCGGTTTCTTCCCGCAGCTTCTGACCGTGATCGTGCCACGGCATCCGGATCGCGGCACCTCGATTGCCGGCTTGATCACGGCGTCGGGCCTGAAGCCGGCGTTGCGCTCGCGCGAGGAATTGCCGACGGCCGCGACCGACGTCTATGTCGCCGACACCATGGGCGAGCTCGGCCTGTTCTACCGCCTCTCGCCGGTCGTGTTCATGGGCGGATCGCTGATCCGCCATGGCGGCCAGAATCCGATCGAGGCGATCAAGCTCGGCGCTGCGATCGTCCATGGTCCGCACGTCTTCAACTTCGCCGATGTCTACGAGGCGCTTGATAGCAGCGGCGGCGCGCGCCAGGCCGACACGCAGGAGACGCTGGTCAAGCAGCTCGGCCAGCTGCTGGCCGATCCCACGGTGCGCGACGGGATGCAGCGCGCAGGCTCAGGCGTGGTCGAGGATCTCGGCGGCGCGCTCAATCGCACGATGACGGCGCTCGAGCCTTATCTCCTGCAGCTCACCATCGAGATGGGGGCCGCCAATGCGTGAGCCGGCCTTCTGGTACCGGCCGCGTTCCTTCAAGTCTCATGCGTTACGGCCGTTGGGCTTGCTCTATGGCGCGATCACCGAACGGCGCATGCTGCGCCAGGGCTTTGACGCCGGCATCCCCGTGATCTGCGTCGGCAACTACCATGTCGGCGGCGCCGGCAAGACGCCGACCGTGCTCGCATTGACGAAGCTGTTGCGCGAGCTCGGCGAGACGCCGGTGGTGCTCAGCCGCGGTTATGGCGGGCGCCTCAAGGGTCCGGTCATGGTCGACCGCGAGCGCCACACCGCTTCCGACATCGGCGACGAGCCGTTGATGATGGTGCGCGACGTTCCTGTCGTGGTCGCGCACGACCGTCTCGAAGGCGTTGCGCTCGCGAAGTCGCGGGGCGCGACCGTGATCCTGATGGACGACGGTTTCCAGAACCCGCGCCTGCTGAAGGACGCCTCCCTGATCGTGATCGACAGCGAGCGCGGCCTCGGCAACGGCAAGGTGTTTCCGGCCGGTCCCTTGCGCGCGCCGCTGAAGGCGCAGCTCGCGCGCACCGATGCGCTGGTGCTGATCGGCAATGGCCATGCCGCCAACGATGTCGCGGCGGAGCTTGCGAAGCGCAACAAGCCGGAGCTGCGCGCGCGCCTGAAGCCGGATGCGGCCTCGGTCGCGCAACTCCTCGGCAAACGAGTCTTTGCGTTCGCCGGCATCGGCGATCCCGCGCGTTTCTTCCGCAGCTTGCGCGCCTGCGGCATCGAGGTCGCGCGCACGCGCCCCTTCGCCGATCACCACATGTTTTCGCAGAACGAGATCGCGGCGCTCGCAGCGGAGGCGCAGCGCGAGCAACTCACGCTGGTGACGACGGAAAAGGATCTTGCGCGCCTCCGCGGCCGCGAAGGCGTCCCCGACGGCATCGTGCCGTTCGCGGTGCAGCTCGAATTCGATGATCCGGCAGCGCTCCGGCAATTGATCAGCGATCATCTCTACAAGGCGCGCGAGCGGCGGTTCGGCAGGCGATGATTTCTTGATGATTTCTTGATGATTTCTTGGCGTGGGCAAAGCGCTCCGCCGTAGCCCAACACCGCGCGCCTTGCGATATGCGACATGTCGCGGCGGATGAATTGTCTTCCGCACGTTCGGGAGTTGATGTAGCCTCGCATGAGAGCCGTCACCGGGACGTGCCGAACTCCCGGCAATCATCGGCGGCGTTTATGCCCACGGCGGGCAACGTACCATCATCATTTCAGATGCGAGACCGTTACGATCAGTTCGGAACGGCCGGAGAGTTATTGCCAAAAGCTCAGAGGAGAACATGCCATGCATTTTTGCCTCACTGGACAATATACACCACGCGCTCTCAACGCCATTTTGGAAAACCCCACGATCAATCGCCAGGAGGCGGCGACAAAACTCATTGAAGCGGCCGGCGGCAAGCTGATTTCGATGTACAGCGTTGCTGCCGACGGTCCGGGCGTTTTGGTGATTTTCGATGTGCCTGATCCGAGCACGGCTCCGGCCATCTCCGGTCTGACCGTCACGGTGGGCACCCTGCAGAACGTGAAACTGACCCGGCTGTTCACGCAGGACGAGATCAAGCAGGTCCGCCAGAACGCGGCGAAGCTGCGCTCTTCGTATAGTCCGCCCGGAGGCTGACATCCGGATCTCAAGCGATGCCGCCGCAATCGTATCAGGCGGCGGCAACGCTTACCTCACAGCAAAAAGCAGGTCTGCGCGCTGAGGCGAGGCGAAGGCCTTCCGGCGTCCATCGACGGACGATGCGGGAGGGCGCGTGCTGTGTCCGGCGCCACAGGTCCGACTGAACGTGCTTGCCAGCGGACCCGTTCAGGGCGTGCAATCCCGGCTCAGCCCTCAGTCCCCTCACCAGGCTCCAACAGCCATCATTCCGATGATGGTCAGGCACGAGACGCAGGCCACCATGACAGTATAGCATTCGGGTGTATTCATCGCTTGCTCCCAAACTGCCGCCAATTGCTTGGTCACTGCTACGCGGGAGAGTTCGCCGGTCTCGGGCCGCTTCAATGCGGCACGCCGCGACCGGTCTTGCGTTGTGCGTCCGCCCTCTCATCGTCACCCTGATCCGCAAGATGATGATGCGCTTCGGAAGCTTCAGAGCGTTGAGCTATGATCAGAAGCTGTTTCCGCATTTCAGCGAGGCGGGCGCGGCAATATTCACGATAGAGCATGTCTAGTATGGTGGGCATGATCACCCCCATCGTTGACTTTCGATTTACAAAGTATCCACCGCGAATTTTCGAGGTGATCGTAGCCCGTCAGATGGCTCTTCCGATGTGAGCCCGTTCACAGACTGCGCCAATTCCAAAGCTCAATGGTCGTTTGGTTGACTTGATGGTCTGTGCGACAAAGCAGCAGGGCTAATTACCTAACGCGCACTCTAGCAGCGCTCTGTTTCACCAGAACTTCGTCAAACAACTTAAGGGCGCCGAACCGCAGCGAAAAATCCAACCACAGCGCGAAGTGACTTACCACGGAGTGCAAGCGCAATTCGTTGCAACGCGGATCGGCGCGACGGAGATCATTTCGGCGGCGAGGCGCGCAGTTCAGGTGCGCGCGAACATCGTCTCCATCCTCCTGCTGCGCGATAAGCTGTGCCGCTCATGCGGCGCCGGCAGGACAGCTACCCTTTGCTCACCCTGTAGCGGCCCGCCATTCAGGCGACATTCTTCGCCAGACGCCTATCGGTTCCAGACGATCAGGAGAATCCGATGAAACTGCCATCTGCAGCCGTCGCTGCCAGTCTTCTGTGTCTGATCATGGCGCCCGTGTTTGCGCAGACGCCGCCGACGACGGCTCCCGCTGCTCCAACCAGCACGGTGCCAGTCCCCGCGACCAAGCGCGTCACGTGCCTTGCGACGACGCAAAGCCTGAAGGGCCAGGACAAGCGCGATCAGATGCAGCTCTGCATGGCGCAGGCACGGGTCGATTGTCTGAAGCAGGCGATCGATCAGAAAGTGGTCGGTGAGACCAGGAAGACTTTCATCAAGACCTGTGTGGGCGCGGATGGTCCCGAGCCGCAATAGCCGCGCGATGCCACGAACTCGGTATCGTTGGGTGGGCAAGGCGAATTGTCCGCCGAAGCTGAGCGAGCGAAGGCGGAAGCGTGCCTACATTGTTCGTTGCGGTCGTGAAGAGATGGCGGGCACGGCGCGAGGCGCCTTTGCCCACCCTACGGCTGCGGCTTCAGCGCGCCGGGGAAATGCCGCTGCAGCACGGCGGCGGGCGTGGCGTAGGCCTCTTGCAGATCCACGCTCCAGTACTTCAATTCGTCGAGCGGAATCCGCGTGTCGGTGATCGCGCAACGGACGAAGGTCCCCGGCGAGATCACGCGGAAATCGCCGTCGAGATATTGCACCTGCGCTTCGCCATGGCCCGAGGGGCCGAACTTGTTCAGCACGGTCGAAAGTCTCCGTGGAAGGCCTCTCCGTGGAAAACCCTGGAGGGCACGATGTGTTGCACCGAATTTAGCATAGATAGGGTGGCTTGTCCGCCCGGTAAACCCACCGGTTTGTGATGTTTTGCCGCCGTTTCCGCATGATAGTGCTTCGCGCGAGGGATGGCCGGTTCCGGCATCTTCCACGGCAGAATCCGATGCGCCTTCGACTGACCGCCCTGTTCATGATGCTGCTGATGTCGGCCGCGCACGCCGCGCCGGCGCCGCAGCAGGTCGACATTCCGCTGTCGTCCGGAATCCTGCATGGGCAGCTCTACAAGCCCGATGGCGAGGGGCCGTTTCCGACCGTGATCGCGCTGCATGGCTGCGGCGGCCTCGGCAATCATTCAGAATCGGTGCTGCCGCGCTATCGCGACTGGGCGCTGCAACTGCTGAAGGCCGGCAACGCCGTTCTGCTGCCCGACAGCTACGGCTCGCGCGAGCTCGGGCCGCAATGCCGCGTCAAGGAGATGCACGTCAAGGCGCGGCGCGAGCGCGTCGCCGACATCGCGGCCTCGCGCGCCTGGCTGGTGAAGCAGAGTTGGGTCGCGCGCGACCGCGTCAGCCTGATCGGCTGGGCCAATGGTGCCAGCGCGCTGCTCTGGGCCGTGCGTCCGCAGAGCGCCGCGCGCGAAGCCGGGCCGGATTTTCGCGCGGCGATCGCGTTCTATCCGGATTGCCGGATCTCCGCCGGCCTCGGCTGGAGCGCGCGGGTGCCGACCCTGGTGCTGATCGGCGCCAATGACGACGTCTCGTCGCCGCCGGCCTGCCGCCAGATGGTCGACGGCGCGCGCGGCCGCAGCGCGCTCACGCGCATCGTGGTCTATCCCGGCGCCTATCACGATTTCGACCGCGCCAATACGCCGCTGCACGCAGCTGCCGGCACCACCGACGCCGCCGCGCCCGAGCACGGCCATCTCGGCACGGACGCAGAGGCGCGCGCGGAGTCGCAGAAGGAAGTCGCGGAGTGGCTGGCGCGGTGAGGGCGGTCCTGTAGCCCGGATGGAGCGGGCTTGTCCCGCCGTAGCTCGATAGAGCGAAGGCGGAAGCGGGGCCGCCCGAGGAACAACGTTAGGCGGACAGCCCCGCATCGACCACCGCCCTGCACGGAGTATGGCCGACCGTGAATCTACGTATCGCGTGTCGCGGCGGTTTCAGCAGGTGACGGCGCCTTAGTTCGACCACGATGTCGATTAAACGCAGTCCTCATGCGCAACCGCTTCGTCCTGTTCTCATCCGCACTGATCGTCTTCACCGTCGCGATCTTCCTGTTCGAAGCCCACGCCGGCGCGCCGATGATCGCGCCGGAACATTGCGGCTTCTGGACCACGATCGACGCGGGATTGTCCTGCCGGTAGGCGGGCTGCGCTCGCAATGACGAGGTTGTGGCGACACGCGTCCCACACTGGCTGTCATCGCCCGGCTTGACCGGGCGATCCAGTACTCCGAGACGTTAGTGATTGAGCCGAGAAGCCGCGGCGTACTGGATTCCCCGCATTCGCGGGGAATGACACTGAGGGCGGAACGCCGCCGTAGCGCTCAGAACAACGTGCCCTGATCCACCGGCTTGCCCGCGCGCTTCGGCGCAGGTTTTGCGTCTTGCGCGGCCGGCTTTGCTTGCGCCGGCGCACGCTTTGCCGTCGGCGCCGGGCGATCCGCATCCGCCGTCGCGCCGACACGGCCGTCCGCAAACTCGATCTCGAGGCGTGCGCCGGGACCAATCGCGTCGGCCGAATGCAAGGGATGGCCGGCCTCGTCCCGTACCAGAGCAAAGCCGCGCGCGAGCACGCCGCGATACGACAAGGCCGAGAGCAGCTTGCCGCTGTTCTCGATGCGGGCATCCAGCCGCTGTAACAGCGTGACAAGCGCGCGGTTGGCGCGCTCGGCCAGACGATGCGTGCGCTCGCGCTGGCGGGCAATTGCGTTGCGCTGCGCCTGCGCATTCGAAAGTTTCGAGGCGCGCAAGCGCACCTCCAGCCCGGCAAAACGGTCGCGCCGTTGCCGCAGCAGCGAGCGCGCGGACAGGCCGAGCCGCTCGCCGCACACGGTGAGGCGGTGATCGGCCTGCGAAATCTGCCCGTGCAGCACCCGCAGCGTCAGCTTTGCGCTCGCCGCGGTAAACCGGCGGAAATGCGCGTGCGTGTTGGCCTTGAGGCCGCGGGGTAGCGACGCGCCCGCTGAATCCAGCCGTTGCCGCGGGATCGCGAGCAGATCGCCCGCCGCGGGCAGGGCGCGCGCGGCGGCGCGCAGCTCGCTGCGGCGGCTCTCATGGGCACGCTGCCAATAGGCGCGGGTGCGCCGCGCGAGATCGGCGACCTCGACGAACAGATCGCTGCGCACCGGCACCGCCATCTCGGCCGCTGCCGTCGGCGTCGGCGCGCGCTTGTCGGCGACGAAGTCGATCAGCGTGATGTCGGTCTCGTGCCCGACCGCCGAGATCAGCGGGATCATGCTCTCGGCTGCCGCCCGCACCACGATCTCCTCGTTGAACGACCAGAGGTCCTCCAGCGAGCCGCCGCCGCGTGCCACGATCAGCACATCGGGCCGCGGAATCTTGCCGCCCTCGGGCAGCGCGTTGAAGCCGCGGATCGCGGCTGCGACCTGCTCGGCCGAGCCTTCACCCTGCACCTTGACCGGCCACACCAGTACGTGGCGGGGAAAGCGGTCCTCGAGCCGATGCAGGATGTCACGGATGACGGCGCCGGTCGGCGAGGTCACCACGCCGATCACCTCCGGCAGCCAGGGCAGCAACTGCTTGCGCGCCTCGTCGAACAGGCCCTCGGCGGCGAGCTTCTTCTTGCGCTCCTCCATCAGCGCCATCAGCGCGCCGATGCCGGCCGGCTCCAGCGCCTCGATCACGATCTGGTACTTCGAGGAGCCCGGATAAGTGGTGAGCTTGCCGGTGGCGATGACCTCGAGCCCTTCCTGGGGCTTGAAGCGCATCCGGCCGTGCACGCCCTTCCAGATCACCGCCTCGATCTTGGCGCTCTCGTCCTTGAGCGCGAAATAGCAGTGGCCGGAGGAGTGGGCGCCGCGGAAGCCGGAGATCTCGCCACGGACCCGGACATGGCCAAAGGCGTCCTCGACCGTCCGCTTCAGGGACTGCGAGAGCTCGGAGACGGTGAATTCGGGGGCGTTGAGCAGTGGTTCCGCAGGCGGCATCGGCAAACGATTCGGCATTTTGGGGTCAGACCCGACGTTAAGGATTTTCGCCGCGCGGCGCCAATCCTGGGATTGATATGGAGAGTACTCTGTAATATAGAGTTCTCTATAAATGATCAGTTCGAGGGAGTTTGCGATGGCGATGCGGCTGCTGCGGGGTTCTCTAAGCCTGTTGAAATGGGGCCTGTGCGCGGTTGGCGCAGTCGCGCTGCTGCTCACCGCCCTGATCGCGACGCCGCTGGAGCGGCCTGCGGAGATGCGCTCGGTCTCGGACTCCGCCAAGGGGATCGACTGGTCTACGCTGCCACCGCTCGAGCGCTTTCAGGCCCGCGATGGCACCTGGCTTGGCTTCCGGCACTACGCGCCGAAGGGGACGGCCACCGACCGCGGCGCCATCTTCATCCATGGATCGTCCGGTTCCTCCGGCACCGTGAACCATGCCCTGACGGCAGCATTCGCCGCGCACGGCGTCGAGACCTGGGCACTCGATACGCGCGGCCACGGCGCCTCCGGCACGCGCGGTGATATCGGCTATGTCGGCCAGCTCGAGGACGATCTGGTCGACTTCGTCGCCCATGTCCGCAAGAGCGCGCCCGATTTGCCACTGACCTTGATCGGTCATTCCGCCGGCGCCGGCTTCTCGTTGCGTGTTGCCGCGACGCCGATCATGCAGGACCTGTTCGTCCGCACTGTCCTGATCGCGCCCTATCTCGGCTACGACGCGCCGACCAACAAACCGCACGCCGGCGGTTGGGCCAATGCTGACCTTCCGCGCTACTTCGGGCTGGCGGCGCTGCGCAAGCTCGGCATCGACTGTTGTTCGCAGCTTCCAGTGCTGGCCTTCGCCGTGCCGGCGAATTCGGCCAAGTACCTCACCTCTACCTATTCCGACCGCCTGATGCGCAACTTTGCGACACGCGGTTATCGCCTCGATCTGCCCGGGGTGACACACCCGATGACGATTTTCGGCGGCGCCGACGATGAGATGATGATCTCGGACAAATATGCCGAGACCGTGCGGGCGGTGAAGCCGTCGATCGACGTCAAGATGATCGACGGCGTCAATCACATGGGCATGGTCACCAACCCGAAGGCGGTCAATGCAATCGCCGAGGACGTGGCAACGCGCGGAGCAGGCCAGTCATGATCGACAGCAAGGAGGCGTCTGCAGCGCTGGCCGACATCGACGACATCGTCCAGCGCGTGAAGCAATCGCAGCTCTACGAGCTCGCAAGCCTCGCCGCAGTCTGGTGGGGAGTCCTGGTATTCGCAGGCAATCTCGTGACCTGGCTCTGGCCGGTCTACGCGGTCCACGCCTGGGTTGCCGTGGACGTTCTGGGCGTCGGTGGTCTGGTCGGAATCCGGTTGCTCAATCCATCGCCCCGTCCGCATGGTGCCGCCTTCGATGTCAGGCTCGTTCTGGTCTTCGTGCTGTTCTTCGCCTTCGGCTATCTCTGCACCAACGTCGTCGGCCATTTCGGCCCACGCCAGCTCGGCGCGTTCTGGCCGCTCTACTTCATGCTGTTCTATACGCTGGCGGGTCTCTGGTTCGGCTACGCCTTCGTCGCGATCGGTCTTGGCATCGCTGCACTGACGTTGTTCGGCTTCTTCTACATCGGCGAGGCGTTCCCGCTCTGGATGGCCTTTGTCAACGGTGGCGGACTGATCCTCGGCGGCCTCTGGATGCGGCGGATCTAGCCAATGGCCGAGCTCGACGACATCATCCATCAGCCGTTGCGCCTCAAGATCATGGCGGCGCTGAACGCGCTGCCGGTCTCCGCTGGCCTGGAGTTCTCGCGATTGAAAAAGCTCACCGGCGCCACCGACGGCAATCTCGGCGCACATATCGAGACGCTGGCGAAGGCGGGCTACGTCTCGGTAGACAAGGCCTTCGTCGGCAAGAAGCCGCAGACCACAGTAACCGCCACCGCCGTCGGCCGCGGCGCCTTCGCGCGGCATGTGGCGACGTTGCAGGAGATCATTGCGGGGAGGCAGGTTTAGCGGCGATTGTCGTCCTCGGGCGTTCCCCTCTCTCCGCCGTCATTCCGGGGCGCGCCCCCTTGGGCGCGAGCCCGGAATCCATACTCACGATGGTGGTTATGGATTCCGGGCTCGCGGCTTCGCCACGCCCCCGGAATGACGGGGAGTGTGGGCGTTTCCCCTTGAGACCCGCCGCGATTCGTGCGACCTCCGCCCCAGCAAAACCCCTCATTTCGAGCCTTCGATGCACATTCTCCTGCTCGGTTCCGGCGGCCGCGAACATGCCCTGGCGTGGAAAATCGCAGCCTCCCCCCTGGTGACCAAATTCTGGTGCGCGCCCGGCAATGCCGGCATCGCGCGGGAGGCGGAATGCGTGGCGCTCGATGTCGCCGACCATGCCGCGGTGATCGATTTCTGCAAGACGAATGCGGTCGAGCTCGTGGTGGTCGGCCCGGAGACGCCGCTGGCCGCCGGCATCGTCGACGACCTCACCGCCGCCGGCATCAAGGCGTTCGGGCCGAGCGGGGTGGCGGCGCAGCTCGAGAGCTCCAAGGGCTTCACCAAGGCGCTGTGCACCGAATTCGGCATTCCGACCGGCGCCTACAAGCGCTTCACCAACGCCAATGATGCGCGTGCTTACGTCCAGAGCCAGGGTGCGCCGATCGTGGTCAAGGCCGACGGCCTTGCCGCCGGCAAGGGCGTCGTGGTCGCCAAGACCGTGCGCGAGGCCGAGGACGCCATCGCCATGATGTTCGAGGGCGCCTTTGGCGATGCCGGCGCCGAGGTCGTGATCGAGGAATTTCTGCCGGGCCGCGAGATCAGCTTCTTCGCGCTGTGCGACGGCGAGACCGCCATCCCTCTCGCTTCCGCGCAGGACCACAAGCGGGTGTTCGACCACGATCTCGGCCCGAACACCGGCGGCATGGGCGCCTATTCGCCGACGCCTTTGGTCACGCCCGCGATCCACGACGCGATCATGGCCAAGATCATCCTGCCGACGGTTGCCGGCATGAAGCAGCGCGGCACGCCGTTCCGCGGCATCCTCTATGCCGGGATCATGCTGACGACGCAGGGCCCAAAGCTGTTCGAGTTCAACGTCCGCTTCGGCGATCCCGAGTGCCAGGTGCTGATGCTGCGCATGATGTCCGACATCGTGCCGGCGTTCATCGCCGCCTGCGACGGGGAGCTTAAGCACTTCGATCTGCGCTGGTATCCGGAATCCGCGCTCACGGTGGTGATGGCGGCCAAGGGCTATCCCGGCGACTACCAGAAGGGCACGCGCATCGAGGGGCTCGATGACGCAGCCAAGGTCGACACCGCCGAGATCTTCCATGCGGGCACGGTCGAGAAGGACGGCGCGATCCTCGCCAATGGCGGCCGCGTGCTCAATGTCTGCGCGCTCGGCAAGACCGTGACGGAAGCGCAGGCGCGTGCCTATCAGGCCGTCGACCGCATCAACTGGCCGGAAGGCTTCTGCCGCCGCGACATCGGCTGGCAGGCGGTGGAAGCCGAGAAGGCCCGGGGCTGACAGGCTTTTTTCCGGACTGCGCGCACGCCGGCATCAAGATTGCCGCGTGCCACCGCTCCGCCACATCGACATTCCAAAATTGCGCAATCGCCTGTTGGGGTTAGCAACCCTCACAGGTGACCATCGTGCTACTGTGCATGGGGTTGTTTTCGACATTTTTGTTCGAGGCGGCCCGGGACTGACCAGACAGGACTGACCCGATAAGGATGCCGAAGATGTCCGATCTCGCCGACCTCTACCCCGGCTTCGCCTCCGAATGGATCAACACCTCCTTGGGCCGCATCTTCGCCCGCGTCGGCGGCAAGGGGCCGCCGCTGCTGTTGCTGCACGGCTTCTCCGAGACCAACGTGATGTGGCACCGCGTGGCGCCGCAGCTCGCCGACAAGTTCACGCTGATCATCGCCGATCTGCCGGGCTATGGCTGGTCCGACATGCCCGAGAGCGATGCACAGCACATCCCCTACAGCAAGCGCGCGATGGCCAAGGCGATGGTGGAAGCGATGGAGCAGCTCGGCCACGTCCACTTCGCGCTCGCCGGCCACGACCGCGGCGGCCGGGTGTCGTATCGGCTTGCGCTCGACCATCCCGGCCGGCTGTCGAAGCTCGCCGTGCTCGATATCCTGCCGACCTATAATTACTGGGAGCGGATGAACCGCGCCTACGCGCTGAAGATCTATCACTGGACCTTCCTCGCCCAGCCGGCGCCGCTGCCGGAGACGCTGATCTCGGGCAATGGCGAGTTCTTCCTGCGCTTCAAGATGGCGAGCCAGACCAAGTCGAAGACGCTGGACGCCATCGACGAGCGTGCACTCGAACATTACATCGCCCCGTTCCGCGATCCCGCCCGCGTGCATGCGATGTGCGAGGACTACCGCGCCGGCGCCTATTTCGATTACGACCTCGACAAGGCCGATTTCGAAGCCGGCAAGAAGATCACGATTCCCATGCTGGCCTTGTGGGGTGGCGCAGGCATCGCCCAGGCCGCCGCCACGCCGCTCGATACGTGGAAGCAATGGGCGACCAACGTCGACGGCATGCCGGTGGACTCCGGCCATTTCCTCACCGAGGAGAACCCGGACGTCACCGCAAAGGCGCTGCGCGAGTTCTTCGCAGGCTGAACTAAGCTGTCGCGACACACACAACTGTCATCGCCCGGCTTGACCGGGCGATCCAGTACTCCGAGACGGTGGTGGTTGATCGATAGGCCGCGGCGTACTGGATGCCCCGCCTTCGCGGGGCATGACGGCGGAATATGTGAATCTACCGCCGCTCGCGAAAAAAGTCCTTGAGCAGCCGCGCCGCCTCGCTCTCGCCGACCCCGGAATAGACATCCGGCGCATGATGGCAGGTTGGGGATGCAAAGAACCGCACGCCTGATTCCACCGCGCCGCCCTTGGGATCGGCGGCGCCGTAATAGAGCCGCCTGACCCTTGCAAAGGAGATCGCGCCCGCACACATGGTGCAGGGCTCCAGCGTCACGTAGAGGTCGCAGTCGACCAGGCGCTCGCTGCCGATCTTTTTGGCGGCCTCGCGCAGCGCAATGATCTCGGCATGGGCGGTCGGGTCGTAATCAGTCAGCGTCCGGTTCGCCGCGGTCGCGATGACCTCGTAATTGCGGACCACGACGCATCCGATCGGAACTTCGCCCGCCTTTCCGGCATTTTCGGCCGTTTTGAGCGCCAAATCCATGAAAGAGGGGGCTTTCAAGCCTCGTATCATCGCCAGAAACCTGCTAGTAGCTCCGCCTTCAGCAAGAGTGAATACCGGATTTGCCTGAGCATGCGGCTCGAAACGAGCGCGCACAATGCTTTCTGGCCACCCCCTAAGTGAGTTTATTCATGCCTCGCGACAGCGACAAAGACAACGATTCCCGCGGCCGGCGTGATCGAGGCCCGGGCAGGGGTGGCCCGCCCAAGGGCCGGTCCGGCAAGCCGCGTGGCCCTGAGAAGAAATTCGCCAAGCGCGGCCCTGAGGGCAGGAGCGACGCCCGCCCGCCCCGTGGCGACCGCGACAGCCGTCCGCCTCGCGCCGACCGCGGGGATCGTCCGTTCCGCCGCCGCGAGGAGGGCGATGCCCCGCGCCGCGATTTCAGCGACCGTCCGAAGTTCAAGCGCGACGACCGTGGTGGTGAGGAGCGCGGCGAGCGCAGCTTCAAGCCGCGTGGCGACCGCCCGTTCTCGGATCGCGGCGCGCGCGATGGCGAGAAGCGGCCGTTCAAACCGCGCGGTGATCGCCCGTCCTATGGCCGTGACGACCGTCCGCCGCGCAGCCGGGATCGCGACGATTCCCGTCCCGCCGGCCGGTTCGGCGACAAGAAGTTCGGCGACAAGCGGCCCTACGCGCCGCGTGGCGACCGCCCGGAACGCAAGTTCGACGGCGAGCGGAAGTTTTCGCGTGGTGCGCCGGATCGCGAGCGCGACCGTGGGGATCGCAGCGATCGCCCGCGTGACTTCGGTGACCGCCCGCGCGATCGTGGCGAGCGCAGCGATTCAAAGCCGTGGCAGAAGCGCGACGCGGGTCCGCGTGGCGATCGTCCGCCGCGTAAGGACTTCAGCAAGGGTCCGCGCAAGGATTTCGGCGGCCGTGACCGCAGCGAAGACAAGCCCTGGCAGAAGCGCGACGATCGGCAGGGTGGCGGCGATGACCGTCCGCGTTTCTCGCGCTCGCGCGACGATCGCGCGTCCGGCGATCGTCCGTTCCGCGAGCGGCCCAAGTTCGATCGGCCCAAGTTCGATCGTCCGCGCGACGACCGTCCGAAATTCGATCGGCCTCGTCGTGACAGCGATGGCGAACGCGGCGGTGACCGTCCCAAATTCAATCGTCCGCGCGAGCGCTCCGAGGGCCGCTCCGACTGGCACGAGCATCCGCGCAGCGAAGGCCGCTCCGGCGACCGTCCGCGCCGTGAAAACGAGGATGAGAGCAGGATCTTCGAGAAGCGCCCCGCCTTCGGTGGCCGCGGCGCCTATCGTGACCGTGATCGGGATTTCGAGGGCCGTCCGCGCCGTGACGAAGCACCGAAGCCGAAAAAGGCCGGCGAGCGTATCGCAAAAGTGCTGTCGCGTGCGGGCCTCGCCTCGCGCCGCGACGCCGAGGAGATGGTCACGCAGGGGCGCGTCGCCGTCAACGGTCGCGTCATCAATTCGCCGGCGCTCGACATCACCTCGAACGATGTCGTCACTGTCGACGGCAAGCCGTTGCCGGAGCGTGAGCGTACGCGGCTGTTCCTCTACCACAAGCCGCGCGGGCTGATGACGACGCATGACGACCCCGAGGGCCGTCCGACCGTGTTTGACAATCTGCCCGAAGGCCTGCCGCGGCTGATCTCGATCGGCCGGCTCGACTTCAACACCGAAGGCCTGCTGCTGCTCACCAACGACGGCGGGCTCGCGCGTACGCTCGAGTTGCCGGACACCGGCTGGCTGCGCCGCTACCGCGTCCGCGCCCATGGCGACGTCACCCAGGCGCAGCTCGACGAATTGAAGAACGGCATCGAGGTCGAGGGCGTCAAATACGGTCCGATCGAGGCGACGCTGGAGCGCGACCAGGGCGCCAATGTCTGGCTGGTGTTCGCGATCCGCGAAGGCAAGAACCGCGAGGTGCGCAACGTCTGCGCCCATCTCGGGCTCGAGGTGAACCGGCTGATCCGCGTGTCCTATGGACCGTTCCAGCTCGGCGAGGTCCCCGAAGGCCAGGTCGAGGAGATCAAGTCACGCGTGCTGCGCGATCAGCTCGGCGACAAGGTCATCGAGAAGTCGGGCGCGCAGTTCGACGTGCCGAAGAAATCTTCTTCACCCGACGGCGAAGCGCCACGCGAGAAGAAGCCTGCCAGCAAGCGTGACGTGATCAACGATCGCAAGGGCCGCCGCGTGCTGGTACAGCGCACCGGCAGCGAGGAGGCGCGCGAGCGCAACGAGGCCGAGGCCAACGGCTACGGCCCGCCGCGCCGGCCCAAGCGCGGCTATCACGGCAAGCGCGATCTGACGCCGCGGGAGGACTGATTGCGCGTCGTCGGCGGTCGTTTGAAGGGGCGCAATCTCGCCTCACCGTCCTCGCGCGACATCCGCCCCACGGCGGACCGGCTGCGCGAGTCCGTGTTCAACATCCTCGTGCACGCCTATGACGATCCGATCGAGGATGCGCGCGTGCTCGATCTCTTCGCCGGCACCGGTGCGCTCGGCATCGAGGCGTCCTCGCGCGGCGCGAAGTTCACGCTGTTCGTCGACAACGGCGCCGAGGCCCGCGCGCTGCTGCGCAACAATGTCGAGACGCTCGGCCTTGGCGGCGTGACCAAGGTCTATCGCCGCGATGCGACGGATCTTGGCCCTGCGCATCCCGTCGAGCCGTTCTCGCTGGTGTTCCTCGATCCGCCCTATGGCCAAGGATTTGCGGAGAAGGCGCTCGCGAGCTTGCGCGACGGCGGCTGGCTCATGCCGGGCGCGCTGCTCGTGGTGGAAGAGGCGAAGGCTGCGCAGTTCGTGACGCCTGAGGGCTTCGAGGAATTGGAGCGGCGGGCTTATGACGACACGGAGTTCGTGTTTTTGAAGAGGCCGTAGTCTCGCTGCCGTAGGGTGGGCAAAGGCGCAACGCGCCGTGCCCACCAACTTTCTGCGATCGCGGTAGGTGGTGGGCACGCTTCGCTTTGCCCACCCTACGAAGATCATCTCCGCCCGAACAGCTTCTCCACATCGCTCAGCTTCAGCTCGACATAGGTCGGGCGGCCGTGATTGCACTGGCCGGAGTTCGGGGTGTCCTCCATCTCGCGGAGCAGGGCGTTCATCTCCTCCGGCCGCAGCCGGCGGCCGGCGCGCACCGAGCCGTGGCAGGCCATGGTCGCGGCGACGTGCATCAGGCGGCGCTCCAGCGGCAGCGCCTCGTCCCATTCGGCCATGTGCTCGGAGAGATCGCGCAGCAGCCCGCCTGCATTGGTCTTGCCGAGCAGCGACGGCGTCTCGCGCACCGCGACCGCGCCGGGGCCGAAGGACTCGATGGCGAGGCCAAACGATGCGAGCTCTTCGCTGCGCTCCAGCAGGCGCTCCACCGTGGCCTCGTCCATCTCGACGATCTCGGGGATCAGGAGGATCTGCCGTTGCACGCCGTTGGCGGCGAGCGAGGCCTTCAGCCGCTCGTAGACGATGCGCTCATGCGCGGCATGCTGGTCGACGATGATAAGGCCGTCGCGAGTCTGCGAGACGATGTAGGTCTCGTGGATCTGGGTGCGCGCCGCGCCGAGCGGGCGGTCGACGAGGTCGCTGACGGGTTGGGTCTCGATCCGCACGTCCGCACTGGGCGCGCCGACATCGAATGCCGCCTGTGCGCGCTCGGCGAAGACGGGCGCAGCCGATCCGTCGAACGACGGCATCGGTGCGACCGGGGCGGATGGCGAGGCGCGCCAGTCCCAGCTCGCAGGCCGCGGCGTGAAGGCCGGCCGGAACGAGGACAACGCGCTCTCGCCACTGTTGGCGGCCGTGCGCCGGCCCTCGCGCGCGAGCGCGTCCTTCAATCCGTGCACGATCAGCGCGCGCACGAGGCCGGCATTGCGGAAGCGCACCTCGGTCTTGGCCGGATGCACGTTGGCATCGACCTCGCGCGGATCGAGCGTGACGAACAACGCCAGCACCGGATGGCGGTCGCGCGGCAGATAGTCGGCGTAGGCCCCGCGCACGGCGCCGAGGATCAGCTTGTCGCGCACGGGACGGCCGTTGACGAAGAGATATTGCCCGAGCGCGTTCGCCTTGGTCAGCGCCGGCGCCGCGGCATAGCCGGCGACCACGACGCCCTCGCGCTCGGCATGGACCTCGATGGCGTGGCTGCGGAATTCTGCGCCGAGGATATCGCCGAGCCGCGTCAGCCGTCCGGCGGCGCCAGGCAGCGCCGCGGTCCAGGTCACCGGCGCGCGCTCCTCGCCGGCCAGCGTGAAGGCGACGTCGGGCCGCGCCATGGCAAGGCGCCTGACCACCTCACGGATCGCCTCCGCCTCGGTGCGATCGGTCTTTAGGAATTTCAGCCGCGCGGGCGTTGCATAGAAGAGGTCGTTGACCTCGACGCGCGTGCCGTGGGCCAGCGCCGCCGGCATGATCTCGGACTTGTCGCCGCCCTCGACTGACAGCGCCCAGGCATGTGGTTCGCTCGCGTGCCGCGTCGTGATGGAGAGACGCGCGACGGAGCCGATCGAGGGCAGCGCCTCGCCGCGGAACCCGAGCGTGCGGATCTGGAGCAAATCCTCGTCGTCGAGCTTGGAGGTGGCATGGCGTTCGACCGCGAGCGCCAGGTCCTTCGCGGTCATGCCGCCACCGTCATCGGTGATGCCGATCCGCCGCCGCCCGCCGCCATCGGTGAAGACGTCGATCCGGCTGGCGCCGGCATCGATGGCGTTCTCGACCAGTTCCTTGACCACGCTTGCCGGACGTTCGACCACCTCGCCGGCGGCGATGCGGTTGACGATTTGCTCTGGCAGTTGGCGGACGGGCATGGGGCTTTCGATCTGGATTCGCTGACGGCGCTATTCTAGGCCGTGTTGCGTCAAAAGCATGTGTTGGGCAACAGCCGTGTGGCGGCCTGGGGAAGAGGGATGCCTATCACATTGAAGGGATTGGACGTTCGAGAAAATTGCGCAACCGGGACGGAGCGATCGTCCTGCTGCCGTCCTGATTGTGGGGGGCCGGGCAGCGGTGTAGCATCGTGAAAAAATGGCAACAGGACGGGAGGACGCCATGTGCAATTTCTTCGCGCACCAGCCCCAACGCAACTACGAATCCCAGACCCGCTCGTTGCGGATCGGCGGGCACTGCACCTCGATCCGGCTGGAAATGGCGTTCTGGGACACGCTGGAGGAGATCGCGGCCAAGGAGAGCATGAGCGTCGGCAAGTTCCTGACCACGCTCTACAACGAGGTGCTCGACCATCACGGCGAGGTCAATAATTTCGCCTCGCTGCTACGCTGCTCCTGCCTGATCTACCGCTCCCGGAGCGTGACGCAGGTGCAGGATTTCAAGGCAACCGTCGCGCCGATCCTTGATGCGGCCGAGTAGCTTTCCCGACAAAAGTGCGTAGCCCGGATGAAGCGAAGCGCAATCCGGGATTCAGCTCACCCGCGAGCACCCCGGATTATGCTTCGCTCCGTCCGGGCTACGATATTCTCTCCGCCGTCATTGCGAGGAGCCCGCGACAAAATTGCGTAGCAATTTTGCGCTAGTGCGACGAAGCAATCCAGACCGTCACCGCGGCGGGATTCTGGATTGCTTCGCTTCGCTCGCAATGACGGGAGCAGGAAACGGTTTCCTTTGAACCTTCAAATCTCCTTTTTCTGCATCGCCCCCGCAATGTAATCCGCCTGCCGGATCGCGAGTGCGACGATGGTCAGCGTTGGATTGCAGGCCGCCCCGCTGGTGAACTGACTGCCATCCGAGACGAACAGATTCTTGACGTCGTGGCTCTGCCCGAACTTGTTGACCACGCCATCCCGCGGCTTCTCGCTCATCCTGTTGGTGCCGAGATTGTGCGTGCTCGGATAGGGCGGCGTCGGATAGGTCACGGTGGCGCCGACGGCGTCATAGACCGCAGCACCCTGCTTGTAGGCATGTGCGCGCATCGCGAGATCGTTGGGATGGTCGTCGAAATGCACGCTCGCGACCGCTTGCCCGAACTTGTCCTTCACGCTCGGGTCGAGCGTGATGCGGTTGGTTTCCTGCGGCATGTCCTCGCCGACCAGCCACATGCCGGCCATCCTGGGATAGCCGTCGAGCGCTGCGGTGAACGGACGGCCCCAGGCGCCGGGATTGAGGAAGGCCGCCATGAACGGCAAGCCGATCGACAGCGTCTCCATCTCGTAGCCGCCGACGAAGCCGCGCTTCGGATTGTTGGCGGATTCATCACGGATAATGCCGGCCATAGTGGTGCCGCGATACATGTGCACCGACTTCTCGAACACGGCGTAGACGCTGCCGGTCATGTGCCGCATGTAGTTGCGCCCGACCTGGCCCGATGAATTGCCGAGGCCATCGGGGAACATGGTCGAGGCACTGTTCAACAGCAACCGCGGGCTTTCAATCGAGTTGCCGGCCACCGCGACGACGCGCGCCTTCTGGCGCTGCATCGCGCCACTCTCGTCGGCATAGACAACGCCGGTCACCTTGCCGGAGGCGTCGTGCTCGATCTTGACCGCCATGCTGCTCGGCCGCACTTCGAGATTGCCGGTCGCCTCGCCCTTGGGGATCTCGGTGTAGAGCGTCGACCATTTCGCGCCGGATTTGCAGCCCTGGAAGCAGAAGCCGATCTGCTGGCAGGCGCCGCGGCCGTCACGCGGCTGGCTGTTGATGGCCATATTGCCGGTATGCACGGTCTTGTAGCCGAGCTTCTTCGCACCGGCCTCCAGCACCTTGAAATTATTGTTGCCGGGAAGTCCGGGAATGCCGTTGGTGCGGGTCACGCCCATCTTGTTCTCGGCCTTGGCGTACCATGGCTCGATCTCGGCGAGCGTCACCGGCCAGTCCAGCAGGTTCGCGCCGGGCAGGCCGCCGTAGGTGCTCTTCACCTTGAACTCATGCTCGTCGAAGCGCAGCGACGCGCCGGCCCAATGCGTGGTCGAGCCGCCGACCGCCTTGACGATCCAGGCGGGAAGGCCCGAAAAATCCTTGGCGACGCGCCATGTCCCCGACGTGGTGCGGGCATCGGTCCAGGCGAGCTGGGAAAAGCTCTCCCACTCGTCGTTGACGAAATCCTGGTTCTCGATGCGTGGGCCGGCTTCAAGGATGACCACCTTGACGCCCTTCTGCGCGAGCTCGTTGCCCAGCGTGCCGCCGCCGGCACCGGAGCCGACGATCACCACAACGCTGGAGTCGTTCAGATCGAATTTTGCCATATGCGTTCTCCTGAACCGTTGGGTGAGCCTTAAGCCTTCGGCAGCCAGTCGATGTCGGCAAAGCCGCGGTTGATGTAGCCGCCGTGCTCGGCGGAGGAGCCTTCGTAGCCGAACCGCGGCCAGACCTCTTTCTGGTTGTAGAGCGACACGACGAGGTCGCCGCGCACCTTCTGGAAGAAGTCGCTCTGCTCGATCTCCGTCAGCAGCACCACGCGGTCGGCTTCCCATGGCACTTCGGCGTAAGCCACCTTGTGGCGATCCCGCGCGTTCTGATCGAGCCGCGTGATGCCGTCGCTGATCAGAGACTTGACGGCGGGGTCCTTGGCCGCCTTGCCGTCCCACGGCTTGATCGCGGTGATGTAGTAGCTGTCGCCGAGGACGTCGTGCGGATAGATGTCGCGCGCGACCTTCAGCAGCGTCTTCATCGTTGCGGGCGAGAGCGTGCTGGCATCATCCGCCCAGGCATCCTCGATGCTGACGGCGACGCTGGTCGCGACAGCGACGACCGGAACGGCGGTCGCCGCGCCCTTGAGAAAGACGCGGCGGCTGTGCTTGCTTCGACGATCGACTTCTCTCATGGCATTCCTCCGTAGATTTTGTGATTTGGATTTTTGTGATTTTGATCAGCCGAAACGACCCCCTCGCTGGATCACCTCGATCTTGTAGCCATCGGGATCGCTGACGAAGAAGAAGCGCGCCAGCGTCTTGCCGTCGTGCTTGAAGTCGCGCAGCGGTCCCGGTGCGAGCTTCTCGCGCTCGAAGCGGGCATGTTCGGTATCGAGATCGTCGACCACCACGGCAATATGTCCGTAGCCGTCGCCGAGCTGGTACGGCTCCTTGCGATCGAAATTCACCGTCAGCTCCACCTCGAAAGGTGAGGAGGGGTGACGCAGGTAGATCAGGGCAAAGTCCGAAAATTTCAGATGGTCGGCGACCTCCAAGCCGAAGGCGCGCTTGTAGAAGTCGAGCGAGCGGGCCTCGTCGAGCACGCGGATCATGGAATGAACGGGCTTTGCCATTCAGTTCAGCTCCTTCAGGTAGGTGATGATGGCGGCGCGCGTCTCCGGCTTCGCCTGCCGGTAGACCATGGTCACGCCGGGAATGACGGCTTGCGGATTGCTCAGCCAGGCGTCGAGCCTGGTCTCGTCCCAGGCGAAGTCCGCTTTCGACAGCGCCTCTGAGTACTTAAAACCTTCGGTCTTGCCGGCGGGACGGCCAACGACCTTCACCAGTGCGGGGCCTTGCCGCGCCGGTTCTGACAGGTTTGTCGTGTGGCACACCGCGCATTGCTGCTTGAACAGCGTCGCGCCATCCGGCGGCTTGCCGGCCGGCAAGGGCATTTGCGCATCGGCAACCCGCGTCACCAGCACCATCGCGGTGCACAATCCAAGCACGACTGCGCGCATCGCCAAGAATCCGCCCATCCACATCAACGTGCGCAAACTCTAGGCGGCGTCAAAGATGCGGTGGTAGTAGCGGGCTGTTTCGATGCCGCGGAGACACTGGTGACCGCGTGTGTTCCGCAATGCCTTATATGCGGAGCACAATTCCGCGAAACTGCCGTCAAATCCCTAAACGATCACCACACCATGCGCATTGCATGACGATTGCGCCGCTTAAACTCCCTACGCGATGCGATGACCCGGTGCAGGTGAGCGGCGCAGGATGCAGCCGAGCCATTCGTCGCGGAAGAATCCAGGAGAAATGGATGAAGTTGGTGAAGACCTCGATGATCGCATGCGCTCTGTCGGCTCTCATTGCGACGCCGGTTCTCGCGCAAGGCGCGCCACCCGCCAAGACGGGCGGCACCGTGCAAAGCAAACCGATGCAAGGCAGCACAATGGGCAGCGGGGATGAGGAGATGAATGCTCAGCCGGGCGCTGCGGGCGAGAAGACGGGCATGAAGTCGACCAAAGGCACCAGGGGCACGGTCGGCACCACCGGTAGCGCTGCGCATAAGGGAACCGCCGACGATTCCGCGACGGGCGGTGCAGCCCCAGCCAAGCGCTACTAGTCCCGCCGGGGTGAAGCAAGCAGACTCCGGTCGCCCTGCGGCCGGAGTTTTTTTGACTGGGTCTGCTTTGTTAGTCGTCGAAGCGGCCGCCGCCGCGCCCTGCCTTGATGTCGCTGCGGCGCTTCTTGCCGTCGAGCCGGCGCTGCTTGGAGCCAAAGGTCGGCCGCGTGGCGCGGCGCGGCTTCGGCCGTATCATCGCTTCGGTCAGGATCTCGGTGAGCCGGTCGATGGCGTCCTGACGGTTGCGCTCCTGGGTGCGGAAGCGCTGGGCGTGGATCACGATCACGCCGTCCTTGGTCATGCGCTGGCCGGCGATGCGGGCGAGCCGGATCACCGCATCCTCCGGCAGGGTCAGCTTGCGCGTGTCGAAGCGCAGCTGGGCCGAGGTCGAGACCTTGTTGACGTTCTGCCCGCCCGGGCCGGAGGCGCGGACGAAGCCGATCTCGATATCGTCCTCGTCGATGACGAGATCGCGGGATATCCGCAGCATGATGGCACCATTCGTGATGTCCGGACATATCGCGGACGTCCACGTTCGGCAATGGCGCATCCTGGAAACGCAAATGGCCGGGCGAGCCCGGCCATTTCAGGAAATGTCAGGGGACGTCAGTTCGACTTCGTCGCCGGTGCCGCGGCCGGTTGCGCGGCGGCCTGTGGGGCGCGGCCGACGACCACGGTCAGGAGGCCCTGGCCCCAGAGGCGCTTGGCGGCCGCCTTGGCGTCGTCCAGTGTCACCGCATCGACGATGGCGTTTCGCTTCTCGATATAGTCGATCGGCAGCTTGTCCTGCTGGTATTGCAGCAGCGCCTGCGCGAGCTTCGAGGAGGTATCCAGCGCCAGCATCTGCGAGCCCTTGAGGTAGGACTTGGCTTCGTCGAGCTCCTTCTGCGTCGGGCCCTCCTCGGCGATGCGGCGCACTTCCTTGTCGATGGCGTCGATGGTGTCGCCGGCACGGTCGGCGCGGGTGCCGGTGTTGCCGATGAAGACCGCCGAATGCTCCATCCAGAGCAGCGATTCGAACACGGAATAAGCCAGCCCGCGCTTCTCGCGTACCTCGCGATAGAGCCGGGAGGACAATCCGCCGCCGCCCAGGATGTGGTTGACGACATAGGCGGCCATGAAGTTCGGATCGTTGCGCTTCACGCCGGGGCCGCCGAAGGTGATCACGGTCTGCGGCACGTCGAGCGGCACGAAGGCGCGCTGCGGCGGTTTTGCCGCCTCGACGTCGGCGACCGGCGTGAGATTGGCTTTTGCGGGCAGGCTACCAAAAGTGTGGTCGAGCAGCTTGCCGAGGGTGGCCGGATCGACGTCGCCGACCACCGCGATCTTCAGCCCGTCCTTCGCAATCACGCGGCCGACATAATCCTTCATGTCGGCGACCGTGATGGTCGGCACGCTGTCCAGCGTGCCATTGGTCTGCCGGCCATAGGGATGGTCGCCGAACGCGACCTCCAGGAATTTTCGGCTCGCCAGCGAGGACGGATTGGTGGTCTCGCGGCGCAGGCCCGAGATCACCTGTGAGCGGATGCGCTCGACGTCGGCGGTGTCGAAATGCGGCGAGGTCAGCGCGCTCCTGAGCAGGTCGAAGGCCTCGTCCTTGTTGTCGCGCAGCATCCGCAGGCTGCCGCGGAACGTATCGCGGGTGGCGCTGAAGGAGAGCTCGATGGCGCGGCGGTCGAGCCGCTCATGGAAGGTCTTGGAGTCGAGATCGCCGGAGCCTTCGTCGAGGAGATCACCGACCAGATTGGCGACGCCGGACTTGTCCTTGGGATCCTGCGCCGAGCCGCCGGCAAAGGAATATTCCATGGCGATCAGCGGCACCGTCGCATCCTGTACGAACCAGGCTTCGATGCCGCCCGGCGAAGTCAGGTGCTGGATCTTTGCGGCCGCCTGAGACGGCGACACCGTAGCCAGCGCGAGTGCCGCGCCGGTGGCAAGCGAGAATGCAACGCGTCGAAGGAAGGGATAGGTCACGAACGCTTCTCCTCACGCTTGGCGGCACTGGTGTCCTTGATCAGATAGCCCGTCACCGATCGCTTCTTCTCGAGCCATTTCTGCGCGACAGTGCGAACCTGCTCGGCGGTGACCGCGCGAATGCGGTCGGGCCAGCTCCTGATGTCCTCGATCGAAAGGCCCGTGGTCAGCGCGCCGCCATACCAGCGCGCCAGCACCGCCTGGTTGTCCTGGGCGTAGATCGCTTCCGCAATGAGCTGGGTCTTGACCCGCTCGAGGTCCTCGGCGCGGATCGGGTTCTGCGCGATGTCGGCGATGACGCCGTCGACCACTTGCTCGACATCGGCAAAGCTGACGCCCGGTTTCGGCGAGGCCGAGATCGCGAACTGGGTCGGGTCGAGCGAGATGCTCGAATAGCTGGCGCTGGCGGACACCGCGAGCGGCTTGTCGACCACGAGCGCGCGGTAGAGATAGGAATTGCTGCCGCTGCCCATCAGCTGCGCCAGCACGTCGAGGGCGGCGCTTTCACCGGCCGCGGCGGTGGTCGCCGACGGTACGAGATAATAGCGGCGCAGGCCCGGCTGCTCGACGCGCGGGTCGGCCAGCGTGACCGTGCGCGGCGCCGCCGGCTCCGGCTCCTGCGGACGGATGCGCCGCTCCGGGATCGCGGGCTGGGCCGGAATGGAGCCGAAATTCCGCTCGACCAGCGGGCGGATGTCGGCGGCTTCCACGTCGCCGGCGATCACGAGGATCGCGTTGTTCGGCGCGTAGAAGCGGCGGTAGAAGGCGAGCGCATCCTCGCGGTCGAGCTTCTCGATCTCCTGGTGCCAGCCGATCACCGGCCGGCCGTAGGGATGATTGAGATAGAGCGCGGCCATGATCTGCTCGTTGAGCCGCGCGTCCGGATTGTTGGCGACCCGCATGTTGTACTCTTCGAGCACGACGTCGCGCTCGGGCAGCACGTTCTCGTCCTTAAGGATCAGGCCGGTCATGCGATCGGCCTCGAACTCCATCATGGTCGGCAGCTGCTCTTTCGGCACGCGCTGGTAGTAGTTGGTGTAGTCGACCGAGGTCGAGGCGTTCTCGTTGCCGCCGACGCGGAGCACGGTCTGGGAGAATTCGCCGACCGGATGCTTCGAGGTGCCCTTGAACATCAGATGTTCGAGGAAGTGCGCGAGCCCGGACTTGCCCGGCGTCTCGTCGGCCGAGCCGACCTTGTACCAGATCATCTCCGTGACCACGGGCGTGCGGTGGTCCGGGATCACCACGACCTGCATGCCGTTGGCGAGCGTGAAGCTGGCGGGCGGGGCCGACGTCACCGTGGTCTGGGCGAGGGCGGCGCTGGCTGAGAGGACACTCGTCGAAAGCAGCGCGGCAAGGAGGCAGGCGGCCGATCGGTAAGAGGACATCATAATCCTTATGAAAAGGCCGAACCCGGATGTCCGGCTCGGAGGCACGGCATGCTACACCGTGCGGCTGAGGCTTCGCGTCACGAAGCAGAGAACTCAACGCGGTGGCAAGTTACTGATAAGCAATATGCAGACTGCGTCCGGCGTGCGTAAGCCGCCGGTGCCAGGATGCGCCTGTCAGGATGTCGCGGTGGGGCAGGAGCGCTATTATTCCTTTTCCTTGCCCGACATGATGTCGAAATAGGTCCGGCGCGACTTGTCCGGCCCTGCGCCATAGGCGTAGTTCGGCGAGGGGGTCTGGTAGCCCGGCGGCGGCTCGACCAGCGACGAACGCGGCGGCTCACTGGTGAATTTCTTCTCTTCGGAGCTGTTGCCGCCCTTCATCATGTTCCAGAGACCGCCGGCGTAGCCGAGTTCGGCGGGACTGAGCGACGGGTTGCCGTTGGTGCCCGGCTGGATCGGGTCATTGCTTGTACGGGGGGCTGCGGCGACCTCGCCGGCCTTCATCTCGGCGGGCGTCAGCGGTTGGGCCGCCTGCCAGTTCTCCGTCGCCTTGGTCGCCTTCTTGCGCGCTGCGATGGCTTCCTTGCGGCGCTTCTCTTCGGGGTCCTTCGGCCAGTTCGGAGCATTCTTGGCCTGGGTTGCCGGAGGCGGCAGGTCGAGCTTGGGCGGCACGACGAGCGGCGAGCGCTCGCGGTATTCGATGCCGGGCTTTTCCATGCTCTTGGCACCGATGCCGGACATCAGATTGTCGATGATCTTCTCTTCGAAGGTCATCCCGTCATCATCATCGTCGTCGTCACCGGCACGGACCGGGCCTGCCGTCATGACGAGGCCGATGCCGAGCGCGACAGCGGACAATTTCAACGCCCGCCAGAACCCCGCTTTGGGGTCTCGAACCATCGAACCGCTGGTCTCGGAGCTGCGCATCACTGTACCTGTTCCATATTGTGGCAGATTGCTGCACTTTGCCGCTCGCACGCGGCCAATCCTCGCAAAACGCAGGGTTCCACCTGCCGGTCCGTATCGGCCGGGATCAGGGCGCTTTTGCGGCGGGTACCCCCAGGAAGGAATCATACAATAGCGCCGCCACCCCGACAACGATGGCCACGTCCGCGAGGTTAAACACATACCAATTATAGGTATTTCCGCCGATCTCGATGTGGAACAGGGCGAAATCGACCACCGCGCCGTAGGCGAAGCGGTCGATGCCGTTGCCGATCGCGCCGCCGATGATCAGCCCGAGTGCGACCGTGGCGAGCAGGGTGTGCGAGCGGGCCATCCAGATGGCGAGGGCGACCACGGCGACGACCTTGACCGCCATCAGCGCGATCTGCGCCGACTGGCCGTCGTTCTGGAGCCAGCCGAAGCTGATGCCGATGTTCCAGGCCAGCACCAGGTCGAAGAACGGCGTCACCTTCACCACGCCACGGCGGGCGAGGTCGAACACGTTCAGGAGCCACAGCTTTGAGGCCTGATCGGCCACCAGCGTGACCACGGCCGCGAGGATGCCGGCGCGAAGCGGGGTCATGGCCGGGGATCAGACCCCCACCCCCAGCGCCTTCCATTCGCGCAGCGCCTGGGCGTCGCGCGGGGTGACGTCGGGGTATTCAGGGTCTTCACCGACCATAGGCGAGATCTTCCAGGAGCGGGCGCATTTGGTGCCCACGGCCTTCTCGACGACGACCGCGACGCCGGGCACGGCATCGAGACGGAACGCGCCCGCAGGCGCCTCGCCCTCACGCACCTCGTAGTTCGAGGTGATGCAGACCTCGGCGAGATCGGTGTCGAACAGCGTCGCCAGCATGTCGCGGTCGGCGACATAGATCACCGGTGAGGCCTCGAGCGACGAGCCGATGTTCTTGGCGGCACGTTCGAGCTCCAGCGCGCCGGTCACGACGCGGCGGACGTTGCGGATCGTCTCCCATTTCGCGGCGAGTTTGTCGTCGCGGAGCTTCTCGATGCCTTCGGGAAACAGGGTCAGATGGACGGAAGGCTCCGCGTTCGGCCGGAACATGCGCCAGGCTTCCTCGGTCGTGAAGCTCAGGATCGGCGCGAGCCATTTCAGGAGGGCATCGCACAACAGGTCGATCGTGGTGAGCGCGGCCTTGCGCGCCGGCGACGACGGCGGGTCGCAATAGAGCGTGTCCTTGCGGATATCGAAGTAGAACGCCGACAGCTCGGAGTTCATGAAGGCTGCCAAGCTCGCGACCACGGTCTTGTAGTCGAAGGCGGCATAGGCCTTGCGAACGGTTTCGGCATGGCCGGCCAGTTCGTGCAGCATCAGCCGCTCGAGCTCGGGCATCTCGGCATAGGCGACCTTCTCGCTCGCCTTGAAGTGATGCAGCGTACCGAGCATCCAGCGGATCGAGTTGCGCAGCTTGCGATAGGTCTCGATGGTGTTCTTCAGGATCTCCGGGCCGATGCGCTGGTCGTCGGCATAGTCGGTGGCGCAGACCCACAGGCGCAGGATGTCCGCGCCCGAATCCTTGATCACCTTCTGCGGCTCGACGGTGTTGCCGAGCGACTTCGACATCTTGCGGCCGTTCTCGTCGAGCGTGAAGCCGTGGGTGAGCACGATGTCGTAGGGCGCGCGGCCCCGCGTGCCTGCGCTTTCCAGCAGCGAGGAATGAAACCAGCCGCGATGCTGGTCGCTGCCTTCCAGATACATCACGGTGTCGTTGCCGCCGTCGATCTTGCGGACGATGTTGCCGAGCTGCGGGAAGTTCTGGCGATCCTCGAGCACGAAGGCGTGCGTGGAGCCCGAATCGAACCAGACGTCGCAGATGTCGTCGACCTTCTTCCAGTCCTCGCTCGCGCGGGACCCGAGGAAGCGCTCGCGGGCGCCGTCCATGTACCAGGCGTCGGCGCCTTCCTCCATGAAGGCTTCGGCGATGCGCTGGTTGACGATCTCGTCCTGCAGGATCTCTGCCGAGCCGTTGCTCTTCTCGCGCACGAACACGGCGATCGGCACGCCCCAGGCGCGCTGGCGCGAGATCACCCAGTCCGGACGATTGGCGATCATGCCGTTGATGCGGTTCTCGCCCGACGGCGGCACCCATTGCGTGACCGAGATCGCGTGCAGCGCGCGGGCGCGCAGCGTGTCGCCCTTCTTCGCATGGCCGTCATCGCTGATGTCCTTGTCCATCGCGATGAACCATTGCGGCGTGTTGCGGAAGATCACCGGCTTCTTCGAGCGCCAGGAGTGCGGATATTGATGCTTGAGGCGGCCGCGCGCGAGCAGCTTGCCGCCCTCGATCAGCGCCTTGATCACGGCCTCGTTGGCATCGCCCTTCTCGCCCTTGTCGTTGAGCACGCGCTTGCCGGTGAAGCCGGGGGCCTGCGCGGTGTAGGCGCCGTTCTCGTCGACGGTGTAGGGGATCGCGGTCGGGATGCCGCGCGCATCGAGCTCGCGGGTGTTGGCCGTCCAGACGTCGAAGTCCTCGCGGCCGTGGCTCGGCGCGGTGTGCACGAAGCCGGTGCCGGTGTCGTCGGTGACATGCTCGCCGGCGAGCAACGGCACGATGAACTCGTAACCGCCACCGAACCCGCGCAGGGGATGGGCGCATTCCACGGCGTCCAGCGTGTCGCCGGGAATGTCGCGCACCTTCTCATAGGACGTGACGCGCGCCTGCTTGAACACTTCTGCGGCGAGCGCATCGGCCAGGATCAGGAGATCGCCGGTCTTGGCCCAGTTGTCGGCGGGCGCATCCGTCACCTTGTAGAGTCCGTAGGCGATTTTCGGCGAGAACGAGATCGCGCGGTTGCCGGGCAGCGTCCAGGGCGTGGTGGTCCAGATCACGACCGAGGCACTGGCAAGTGCGCCATGCGCCGGTGACGTGACGGGAAACTTCACCCACACCATGTCGGAGGTGTAGTCCTCGTACTCGACCTCGGCTTCCGCAAGCGCGGTCTTCTCGACCACGCTCCACATCACCGGCTTGGAGCCGCGATACAGCGTGCCGTTGGCCGCGAACTTCATCAGCTCGCGGGCGATCTGCGCTTCGGCCGGATAGCTCATCGTCTGATAGGGATGATCCCAGTCGCCGATGATGCCGAGCCGCTTGAACTCCTCGCGCTGCACGTTGATCCAGTGCGTCGCATAGGCGCGGCATTCCTTGCGGAACGCCACCATCGCGGCGGAGTCGCGGAAGTCGGGCTTCTGCTTGCCCTTCTTGCGGTAGTTCTCCTCCTCGATCTTCCATTCGATCGGCAGGCCGTGGCAGTCCCAGCCCGGCACGTAATTGGAGTCGAAGCCGAGCATCTGCTGGCTCTTGGTCACGACGTCCTTGAGGATCTTGTTCAGCGCGTGCCCGATATGGATGTTGCCGTTGGCGTAGGGCGGGCCGTCATGCAGCACGAATTTGGCGCGGCCCTGGGCTTCCCGGCGCAGCTTGTCGTAGAGGCCGATGTCGTTCCAGTACTTCAGCAGTTCCGGCTCGCGCTGCGGCAGGCCGGCGCGCATCGGGAAATCCGTCTGCGGCAAATAAAGGGTCTTGGAATAGTCTTTGGCGTCGGACTTTTGCGGCTTTTCGGACATGGGGCTGACTGGCTCGGAAGGGCGCGGAAACGGATAGCGACTGGAATCGCGGGGTGAAACGACGAAATCCCGGTCTTGCGCCGAGCCTTCAGGCTCAGGCGGAAGCCGGGCCGCTAATCCCTATGATGCGCCGCGCAAACATGGGCTCTCCATAGCAGGGGCCCAAGGGAAGCGCAAAAGGTAGAAGCGCAAAAGGTTCGGCGGGCCGGATTTGGGCCTCAATCGATCACGCCAAGCCGCGGAAACGCGTCCGGGGCGGCGGCCAGCACGGCGCGGGCGCGGGCGGAATCGTCGTCCATCTGGCGGATCAGGGCCTCCAGGCTGTCGAATTTCAGCTCCTCGCGGATGAAGCCGACGAAGGCGCAGTCGAGCGCTTGTCCGTAGAGGTCGCCCTTGAAGTCGAACAGGAAGATTTCCAGCAGCGGCGCGCCATTATCAAAGGTCGGACGGCGGCCGAAGCTTGCCACCCCGTCCAGCCGCTCGGCGCCGCGGCCGACCCGCACCGCATAGATGCCGTGCTTGAGGCCGCAATTGGCATCGAGGCGGATGTTGGCGGTGGGATAGCCGAGGTCGCGGCCGCGCTTCTCGCCGTGGATCACCTCGCCGGTGATGAACCAGGGCGCGCCCAGCATGGTGGTGGCCTCGTCGATGAGGCCCTCGGCGAGCGCGATCCGGATGGCGCTGGAGGAGACCGGCCGCTCGTCGATGTCGACATGGGCCTGCACGTCAACCTCGATGCCGAGTCGAGGCGCCTCGTTGACCAGGAGGCTCGGCGAGCCGACGCGACCCTTGCCGAAATGGAAGTCGTAGCCGACCGCGATGCCGCTGACGCCGAGGCGTCCGATCAGGTCATGGTGAATGAAGTCTTGCGCGCTGGTCCCGGCCCTGGCCTTGTCGAAGGTCATGACCACGGCGCCGGCGAGCCCGGTGCCGGCTAAAAGCCGCAACTTGGCCGGCTCGTCCGTCAGGCGGAATTGCGGGGTGTTCGGGCTGAAAAACCGGCGCGGATGCGGCTCGAAGGTCAATGCCAGCGCAGGGCGGCCATGCGCCCGGCCCATCTCCAGGGCGGCTGCGATCACCGCACGATGGCCGAGATGAACGCCGTCGAAATTGCCCATGGCGACCACGGCGCCCCGCAAAACCGCGGAATCCGGCGTTGTGTCGCGGATAACGGTAAAATGCGGGACCATCAGGGGAATTCTCGAAGCGGCAGGACCGGCGGACCGTGGCTTGACCGACCGGACGAAGTCAAGCGGCAGGGGAGCGGCCGCATTGAACGTGATTTCAGTCCTTCGGAGGCGCTCCCAGTTAACGCGCTGTTTAACGCCTTGGTGCTAGTCCTTGAAATGTGGAACAGCGGGGCTCCGGCTCCGGTGGGTCCGATCGTAATATTTCCTGGGTTTGCGTTGGGGGAGTCGAGATGGCGGTTGATTTGTCGATGTCGGTTCTGGTGGTTGATGACTACAGCACCATGATCCGTATCATCAGGAATCTCCTGAAGCAGCTTGGCTTCGAGAATATCGATGATGCAAGCGACGGTTCGGCGGCGCTGAACAAGATGCGTGGCAAGAAGTACGGGCTCGTGATTTCCGATTGGAACATGGAGCCGATGACGGGTTACGACCTGCTGCGCGAAGTGCGCGCGGATCCGAACCTCGCCACCACGCCTTTCATCATGATCACTGCGGAATCGAAGACCGAGAACGTGATCGCGGCCAAGAAGGCCGGCGTGAACAACTACATCGTCAAGCCGTTCAACGCGGCGACGCTGAAGACCAAGATCGAAGCGGTCTTCCCGGACATGGCGAGCGCGTAAGCGCCGCCAGACCGCATAACAGCTCTCTATAGAGATCGTCATGCCCGGGCTTGTCCCGGGCATCCACGTTCTTGGATCCTGCAAATGAAGACGTGGATGGCCGGGGCGTAGGCGAGCGGAAGCGACGCCGTCCTTCGGACGGCTAAGCCCGGCCATGACGGCATTTGGGTCTAAGCAATTGGTCTAAGCCCGCAGCACCTGCGTGGGCTCCACCGTCACCACTTCAATTCGCGCATCAGCGCCTTCGGCGGGTGGCCGAACAACTCCATCACCGAATTCGGGTCGAGCTGGTCGAGGCCCTCGAACTCCTCGGCATGGATGCCGCGGGTGACGAACAGGCAGTCGATGCCGAATTCGCGCGCGCCGGTGAGGTCGGTGCGGACGGAATCGCCGATCGCCAGCACCTTTTTCCGGTCGATCATGTGGCCCTGGCGCTCGCCGGCGAGCATCATCGCGCGCTCGTAGATCGGGCGATGCGGCTTGCCGTAGAAGATCACCTCGCCGCCGAGTTCGCGATAGAGTTCCGCGATCGCGCCGGCGCAATAGATCAGCCGGTCGCCGCGCTCCACCACGATATCGGGGTTGGCACAGACCAGCGTCAGCTTGCGCTCGCGCGCCTTCAGCATCATGCCGCGATAGTCTTCCGCCGTCTCGGTCTCGTCGTCATAGAGGCCGGTGCAGACGATGTAGTCGGCTTCTTCCAGCGGCGCGGTCGTCGCATCGAGGCCGCGATAGATCGAGTTGTCGCGCTCGGGTCCGAGCCAGAACATCTTGCGGCCGGGATGCTCGGCGACATAGAGCCGCGTCAGGTCGCCCGACGAGACGATCGCGTCATAGGTCTCGTCCGCGACGCCGAGCTTGCGCAATTGCCGTTGGACGGAGTCGGCCGGGCGCGGGGCATTGGTGATCAGGATCACCGTACCGCCGCGGCTGCGATAGGTGTGCAGCGCCTCGCAGGCCTCGGGGAAGGATTCCAGGCCGTTGTGAACCACGCCCCAGATGTCGCTGAGCACAACGTCAACGCCGCCCACGAGCTCGCGCAGGCTTTCGGCGAAATGCAGCGTGGTCATGATGCGTGCGGCCGATCAGATCCGGCGCGCGAGCGCCGCGTTGCCGGTGATACGTTGGGCTGGAGGCGCTGAAGACGTGGCGCCTGGGCTGGGAGAAGCGGAGCCATTGGATCCCTGAATTTCCTGCGCCGGGTTCGGCGAGGCCCCGCCGGTAGCAGATGCCCCTTCAGGCCGCAATGGCCGGGGCGGCGCGAACAGGAACCCCTGACCGAACCGCACGTCAAAGTCGAGCAAATCGACCACTGCGCGCTCGCCCTCGATCCGTTCGGCGATCAGGTCGATGCCGAAGCGGCCGAGCAGGTCGGAGAGGTCGGAAGGGTGGATGTCCGAGGTCGAGGCCTGCCTGGGGTCGAGCAGGAGGGACGCCGGCACCTTGATGAAGCGCACGCCGCGATCGGCGAGCTCGCGCGGCTCGATCCTGAGGTCAGTGACATGGTCGATCGAGAAGCGGAAACCGCGCTGGGCGAGCGCCGCGAGGTTCTCGGTCTCGGCCGGGCCGAGATTGCGGAAGGTCGACTGCTTGAACTCCAGCACCAGCGAGGGCGCCAGCGCCCGGTTGGCTTCGAGGAAGTCGAGGCACTGCGCGAAGGTGGTGGAATTGCCGAGCGTGGAGGCCGCGACGTTGCAGAACACGCCGACATCCTTGTTGCGCACCATCAGGCGCCGCAGCACCTGCACACAGCGCAGCATCACCATGTTGTCGATGCGTCCGATCAGACCCGAGGCTTCGGCGATGCTGATGAATTCCTCGGCGGCGATCAGCTGGTCGCGCTCGTCGCGCAGGCGCGTCACGGCTTCGTAGAACCGCACCTTGCGCTGCGGCAGCGTCACCATCGGCTGGAGGAAGATGTCGATGCGGTTCTCGTCGATGGCGTTGCGCAGTGTCGCCAGTAACTGGGTCGGGTTGCGGCCATTGGCCGTCTGAACCGGAACGGCGGTGTGGGTCTGGATCGCCGGCGTTGGCCGCGGCGGCGGTGCGGGCAGCGGCGGAGGGGCGGCCGGCCGCTCCTCGAAGGCCGCAATCAGGTCGAGCGGCGCCTCCGGCTCTGGCCGGGCGACCGGAGCGGGGGCGGGGGTCGGCGCGGCCCCGGCCAAGAGGTCTTCATGGGCTGACACGGTGGTGGCGAGCTGCCTGACCAGCCCACCGAGCTCGTTGATCTCGCCGACCACTGACTGGATGCGGTCGGAGTTGGTCGAATTGGCCGAGGCGATGCGCCCCTCCATCGCCGCGAGCCGGCGGCCGAACTCGGCGACCTGGCGGGCGAGGTCGGCGGTGCCGCGCGAGAGGTCGGCGATCTGGCCGCCGACGTCACTGCGGTCGCGCAGCCGCATCGAGACCGCGTTGTAGAGGATCAGGAAGGTCAGCGCGGTCAGCGCCACGATGGCGGATTCGGTTCCGCTGATGCCGGCGACCGAGTAGAGGACAAGCCCGAGCGAGGCCGCGACCAGAACCATGCAGATGGCGATGAAGATCGTCGAAATGCGAATCATGCCGCGCGTTACGCCTCAAAGAGCTGACTGCCTCATCCGGGAAAACACGGGTCAGTGTGCGAACCCGTCACGCCTCATGCTCCCCCAAGCAAGGCGACCTTAACATCATTGTTGATTCGAGGGGATAGCGGCCTGTTCGCGGCGCCGGAGCATGATCCGGAAAAGTGTGTAGCGGTTTTCCCTCGCGACAAACGCGGAACGCGTTTGCGCGGAGATCATGCTCGGGCAGTCTAGGTCAGGCCGGCCCGGCGAAAGCCTTCGAGGTAGTGCTCGCGGTCGGCGGCGAGCTTGATCGGCATGAACTCGGCGATCCAGGCGAGCGAGACGTTGGGCTGGGCACGCTGGAGTTCCTTCAGCGCCGCGCGGGCGGTCTCGGTTTGCCCGGCCATCGCCGCGGCCGCGGTCAGCACCCGGTGCCCGCCGACGAAGTCACTGCGCTGGCGCAGGGCCTCCTGTGCGAGCCGGATCGCCTCCGCATAGTCCCTGCCGAGGAAACGGGCAAAGGCGGCGATGCCGAAATAGACGGGTGCATAGGGGTCGCGCGGGCTGAGGCGGATCGCCCGCCGCGCGGCCTCGTCGGCATCCCGCCAGCGGCCGCAATAGCTAAGCGTCAGGCCATAATAGCCCTGCGCCAGCGCAAAGTTCGGATTGAGCCGCAGCGCGGTCTCGAATTCGGCAAGTGAATCCTCGAACCGGCGTGCGAACAGATCGACATGGCCGAGCGCATTATGCGCCCAGGCATCCTGGTCGTCGGCGCGGATCGCGGCCCGTGCCGCGCGCTCGGCCACCGGCAGCGCCGCGGCCATCTCCATCCAGCCCATATGCGCCGTGAACATGTAGCTGGTGCCGAGCAGCCCGAGTGCCTTGCCGTAGTTCGGGTCGAGCGCGATGGCCTTTTCGAGCAGGGCTCGCGCCGCGACGTGGTCCTGCCGCGTCACGCGCCAGTAATGGGAGAGGGCGCGCATCAGAAGGTCCCAGGCGTCCAGGCTGTCGGGCGGCTTGCGCTCGGCGCGAAAATTCTCCGCGGCATAGAGCTGCGGCTCGATCGCTGCGACGATGCGTTCGGTGATCTCGTCCTGTACGGCGAAGACGTCGGCGAGCTCGCGGTCGTAGCGTTCGGCCCAGAGATGGCTGCCGGTGGCGACATCGTTGAGCTGCGCGGTGATGCGGACGCGATCGCCCTCCTTGCGGACGCTGCCCTCGACGACATAGCGCACGCCGAGCTCCTCGGCGACCTGCCGCAGGTGAACCGTGCGGCCCTTGTAGATGAAGGAGGAGTTGCGCGCGATCACGAAGAACCAGCGCAGCTTCGACAGCGCGGTGATGATGTCCTCGCTGATGCCGTCGGAGAAATAATCCTGCTCGGCCTCGCCGCTCATGTTGGTGAAGGGCAGGACGGCAATTGCGGGACGATCGGGCAGTGGCAATTCCGTCGGTATTGCGTCGGGCGGCTTGCCCGGCGCCGACGATGAGCCTGCTACGGAGCGTTCGGTCACTTCGCCGACGAACCGCACGCCCTTGCGCGCGACTGTGCGGATCAGCCGCTGATCTTCGCCATTGTCATTGACCGCGCGCCGCGCCGCGTTGATCCGGCTGGTCAGCGTCGATTCCGAGACGACGCGGCCGTTCCAGATCGCGTCGAGCAGATTGTCCCGCGTCACCACGCGCTCGCGGTTGCGGACCAGATAAAGCAGGAGATCGAACACCTGGGGCTCGAGCGCGACGAGCGTCTCCGCCCGCCGCAATTCGCGGCGCGCGGGGTCGAGCACGAAATCTTCGAAATGAAATGTCACGCCGCCCTCGGCTCGCGCGGGGAAATCAAGGTGTTCTCAGCGTAAAATAACGCCACTCTCAAGGCCAGCGAGCCGCATGCGCCCTATCGTCCCGGCGTCTTCAACCGCAGGAGAATTGCCATGTCGACATCCGCCGCGCTCAAGCCGGCCCTCGCCCAGCCCGATCTCGCCGCCGTCAAGCAGCGCCAGCACAGCGCCTGGTCATCCGGCGACTATGCCATTGTCGGCACCACCTTGCAGATCGTCGGCGAGCAACTCTGCGAGGCGCTCGACTTGCGCGCCGGCAGCAAGGTGCTTGATGTCGCCGCCGGCAACGGCAATGCGACGCTGGCCGCCGCGCGGCGCTGGTGCGACGTCACATCGACCGATTATGTTCCCGCGTTGCTCAAGCGGGGACGCGAACGGGCCGCGGCGGAGCATCTGATGGTCGAATTCCGTGAAGCGGATGCCGAAGCGCTGCCGTTTGCGGATGCCAGCTACGACGTCGTGCTCTCGACCTTCGGCGTCATGTTCACGCCGGATCAGGACAAGGCGGCGTCCGAGCTCGCGCGGGTCTGCAAGTCCGGCGGCAAGATCGGCCTCGCCAACTGGACGCCCCAGGGCTTCATCGGTCAGCTCTTCAAGACCATCGGCAGGCATTTGCCGCCGCCAGCGGGCGTGAAGTCGCCGGCCTTGTGGGGCACGCCGGCACGGCTTGAGGAGATGTTCGGCAGCCAAGCCTCCGAGATCGCCGCCGAGCCGCGCATGTTCGCCTTCCGCTATCGCTCGCCGGAGCACTGGCTCGAGGTTTTCAAATCCTATTACGGGCCGATGCTGAAAGCGTTCGTGGCGCTGGAGGAGACCGGCCAGGCCGCGCTGCGGCGCGATCTCATGGCGCTGCTCGGCGAATTCAACCGTGCCGACGACGGTACGGTGGTGGTGCATAGCGAGTATCTGGAGGTCGTGATCAGCAAGCGCTGAATTGCCGTCGTGATCCGGTCAGGCCGAGCCCCGGCCTGACCGCCGGCAATCACGATGGCGCGGCTGCGCCGACCGTGTCGGCCGAGACGGCCTGCCGGGTGCCGAGCGGCTTGGGCGGTCCGGTGGTCGTATCCCGAAGGGTCTGCCGCTCGATCTCCGAGTTCAGCTCGGCCCCGAACATGATGACGATCGCCGACATCCACATCCACATCATCAAGCCGATCGCCGCGCCGAGCGAGCCGTAGGTCGCGTTGTAATTGGCGAATTCCGAGAGATACCAGGACAGGAGCGCCGAGCCGGCGATCCAGAGGATGGCGGCCGTCACCGCGCCGAGGCTCAGCCATTGCCAGCGTGGCGCGTCGCGGCTCGGTGCGAAGCGGTAGAGGACGGCAAGCGCGGCCAGCAGGATGACGAACAGCACCGGCCATCTCGCGAGAGCGACGATCAGCCTGCTTTCCGGCGCGATGCCGAGATGGTTGAGCGCGAGCGGGAAGGCGACCACGGTGCCCACCATCAGCAGCAGCGCCGCGATGCCGCCGACGGTGAAAGCCAACGACACCGTGTTCAGCCGGACGAAGCTGCGCTTTTCGCGCTCCTCATAGGCGACGTTGAGGGCATCGAAGATGGCTTTGACGCCCGCATTGGCGCTCCAGATCGCGAGCAAGAGGCCAAACAGGAAGGTGACACCCAGGGCGGTATTGCCGTTGGACACCACGCGCGTAACCTGGTCCTCGACGATCTGGAACGCGCCCTCGGGCAGCAGCATCGCGAGCGAATGCAGGTTGGAACTGATCGTCGAGGGATCCGCGAACAGGCCGTAGGATGAGACCAGCGCGGTCACGGCGGGAAAGACCGCGAGCAGCCCGAAGAAGACGACGCCGCCCGCAGTCGCGAGCAGGCGATCGTCGTCGATGCGCTGATAGGTGCGCCAGAAGATGTCTTTCCAGCCCGCCCACGGGATCGCGAAAGGGCTTTTCGCGTGCCGGCCGTGGCCAAGCTGCATCGCCGCGCCGGCCGGGCTCGTTTCCGGCGAGTTTGCTTCATTATTGCGATGGTCTTGCGGAGGCCCCGGCCGGATGGGGCCGGACTCCTGAAAGTAGCGTTCCGCGGACAGCACGAAGACGGCCGTGGCGGCGACCAGCAACCAACTGTCGAGGTGCTCGGTGCGCCGCGCGCGCATTTCAAGCGTCCAATCTGTGGCCGTGCCGCCGCCGCCGTGCGGCCGTGAAGCCCAGCAGCCCGACGGCTGCGAGCATCAGACCCAGCTGCACGGGCCGGTTGGTCCGAGCCGACACGGCGTTGCCGCCACGGCCACGTTCGCCCGGTGCGAGCGACACCAGCGGAATCGTCGTTGCGACCTCTTTCACCGCCTGCTTGACCGTTCCGCGCGGGATCCGCGGGGTGGCGATCGCGACGCGCATACGGCTGGCAAGCGGCACGATCGGCTTGTCCCGACGCTTTATTTGGACCAGAGCCACGCCGGCGCAGGATACGGCCAGCACCAGGAGCACGGCCGCGACGGCACCAAAGCCCCAGAATTGTCCCTGGGTGATTGCGACCCAACGATAAAGGGCCATCAGGCCGACAAAGAGGGTGGCGATCAGGAACAGCCCGGCCATTGCGAGCAGTCCTGCCGCGACCGCATAGGACGTCGCGCGGCCCGTGGCCTGATTGGTGCGGTCGCGCAAGTACGATCGCGCGGCGCGCTTGAGATGATTGATCTTGAGCGCCATGCCGGCGCGCAGCAATTCGCCCGATGGCGCGAGCATGCGGACATCCTCCGAGAACGAAAAAATCGTCGGGGGATGAACGTGGCGGAATTTGACTTGTTCCGCGCGGAGCGCGGCTGCCGGGACGGATCAGCCGAGATCGGCGGCCGCGATCCAGAACACCTCGCCCTCGGACTCCTCGGTGTCGAGCCAGAGCAGCGGCAGTTCCGGAAAGGCCTCGTCGACCAGTTCGCGGCCGCGGCCGATCTCGCAGATCAAGCCGCCATCCGGCGTCAGGTGATCGGGCGCATCGCGCAGGATGCGGCGCACCACGTCGAGACCGTCGGGGCCGCCGTCAAAGGCGAGCTTTGGTTCGGCCCGGCATTCCGGCGGCAGCGCGGCCATGCCTTCCGCATCGACGTAAGGCGGGTTGGTGATGATGAGGTCGTATCTGTTGTCGCCGAGCGGGGCGAACAGGTCGCCGCGATGCAGGCTGATCCGGTCATCGAGCCCGAATTCGCCGACATTTCGCGAGGCAACTTCGAGCGCGCCCTTGGAGATGTCGACGGCATCAACGGTGGCATTCGGGAAATGGTGCGCGGCGAGGATGGCGAGACATCCAGAGCCCGTGCAGAGATCGAGCACACGTTCGACGGCCGTGGGGTCGTCGATCAGCGAGCCCGCCTCGCCGTCGCCGCCGAAATGCGACTCCAGCAGTTCGCCGATGAAGGAGCGCGGAACGATGACGCGCTCGTCGACATAGAAGGGCAGGCCGCGCATGTAGATCTTGTTGACGAGATAGGCGGCCGGTTTGCGCGTGGTGACGCGCTGATGGATGAGGTTGACGATGGTCTTGCCTTCCGCCGACGTGACGCAGGCATGGGCAAAGATCTCGAACTGGTCGGGATGCAGATGCAGGGCTTCGCAGACCAGGAAGGCTGCTTCCGCGACCGGATCGGTCGTGCCATGGGCAAAGGCGAGCTTCGCCTCGGTGAAGCGGCTCACGGCGTAGCGCACGAAATCGATCAGCGTGAGCAACTCGCCGCGGCCGACCTTCGCGAGTTTCGGTGCCGCGCGGCCGCGCGTGGTCTTCTTGGATGCTCTTGCCATCAGGATCGGGTCCAGCGTGCGGCGGCCTCGTCGTCACGGGCGTGGGCTTCGACCCAGCCGGTGCCGGTGGCGCTCTCTTCCTTCTTCCAGAACGGCGCGCTGGTCTTGAGATAATCCATCAGGAACTCGGCCGCCTGGAACGCCGCCTGGCGGTGCTGCGACGCCGTGAGCACCAGCACGATGTTCTGGCCGGGCATGAACCGCCCGACGCGATGAATGATGGTGACGCCGTTCAGCGGCCAGCGCGATGTAGCTTCGTCGGCATGGCGCTTGATCTCTTCTTCCGCCATGCCGGGATAATGTTCGAGCGTGAGGGCGGCGATCTTCGCGCTGTTCTCGTCGCCGCGGCAGATGCCGGAAAAGCTTACGACCGCGCCGATGTCGGTGCGGCTCCCGGTCAGGATCGCGATCTCGCGCGCGATGTCGAAATCGTCCTGCTGGATGCGGATGGTGACGGGGCAGGGGCTGACGGGGGCGGTGCTTACGGGGGAGGTCATGGCCTAGCCGCCGGTCATCGGCGGGAAAAACGCGATCTCGCGGGCGCCCGCGATCGCGGCGTCCGATTTGACGTGGGCATGATCGATCGCGGTGCGGATCACCTTCGGCTTCTCGAAGGCGTAGGCATAGGCCTCGCTCCGGCCGGACAGCCAGGCGATCAGCTCCTCGACGGTGCGCACGGTCGCCGGCGGCTCTATGGTCTCCTCGGCCTTGCCGACGCGTTCGCGCACCCAGGCGAAGTACTTCACCTTCATGCCTCATCCTCCTTGATGAGGTGATGGATGCCGGCGCGGAAATAGTCGTAGCCGGTGTAGATGGTGAGGATCGCTGACGCCCAGAGCAGCGCCAGCCCGATCATCGAGACCACGGGCACCACCTCATCGCCGGCCGGGCCAGCGAGCAGGAAGCCGATGGCGATGAGCTGAACGGTCGTCTTCCACTTCGCAAGCTTGGTCACGGGAACGCTCACCCGCAGCGCGGCGAGATATTCGCGCAGGCCCGAGACCAGGATCTCGCGGCACAGGATCACGATGGCGGCCCATAGCGACCAGCCATGGATGATGCCGTCGGCGGCCAGCATCAGCAGGCAGGAGGCCACCAGCAGCTTGTCGGCGATCGGATCGAGCATCCGGCCGAACGCCGATTGCTGATTCCAGATCCGCGCGTAATAGCCGTCGAGGTAATCGGTCACTGCTGCCGCGATGAAGATGGCGACCGCGACCCAGCGCAGCCACAGCGGCTGATCCAGAATCGATTGTGCATAGATGCACCCGACCACGACCGGGATCGCGGCGATCCGGCCATAGGTCAGGATGTTCGGGAGGGACATCGCGCGGCTGGTCGTCCCTCGTGTCGTGGCGATGTTCATCCGTCCTACCAATACCGCTCGTGCCTGAAGGTCAACCGTCCCGCTCCCCAAATGAGGTGCAGCATGCGACGACCATATGACCGCGGCTCCCTTAGTTCACCCCGGCTGGGGATGGAAATAGTCGAAAATCCTGCGAGCGCTCTCGGCGCTCACCCCCGGAACCTTGCCGAGATCGGCGATCGAGGCCCGCTCGATCTCCTTCAGGGTTCCGAAATGGTGCAGCAAGGCACGTTTGCGTGACGGGCCGATGCCCGGAATCTCCTGCAAACCGGCCTCGCGGATGTCCTTCTTGCGCAGCTTGCGGTGCGAGCCGATGACGAAGCGGTGGGCCTCGTCGCGCAGGCGCTGGATGAAGTAAAGCACGGGATCGCGCGGCTCCAGCTTGATTGCCTCGCGCTCCGGCATGAACAGGGTTTCGCGGCCGGCATCCCGGTCCGGTCCCTTGGCGACCGACATCAGCGACACCTGGGTCAGGCCGAGATTCGTAAAGATCTCCCGGACGGCGTTGAGCTGGCCGCGACCGCCGTCGATGATCACGAGGTCGGGCCATTGCGGGAAGTCGTCGTCCTTGGCCTTGCCGGCGGCGTCCTCGGGCGGATTGATCAGGCGCTTGAAGCGGCGCTCCAGCACCTCTTTCATCATGCCGTAATCGTCGCCCGGCGTGAGCCCTTCCGACTTGATGTTGAACTTGCGGTACTGGTTCTTCACGAAACCATCGGGGCCGGCGACGATCATTGCGCCGACCGCATTGGTGCCCTGGATGTGGCTGTTGTCGTAGACCTCGATGCGCTTGGGCGAATGCGGCAGGCTCAGCGTCGTGGCCATGGCGTCGAGCAGCCGGCTCTGCGTCGCGGTGTCCGCGAGCTTGCGGCCGAGCGCCTCGCGCGCATTGGTCAGCGCGTGGGCGACCAGCTCCTTCTTCTCGCCGCGCTTGGGCGCCGTGACCTCGATCTTGTGGCCGGCCTTGATCGACAGCGCGTTGGCGAGCAGCTCGCTCTCCTCGATCTCGTGCGAGAGCAGGATGTTCTTCGGCGGCGGCTTGTCGTCGTAGAACTGGGCGAGGAACGACCCCAGCACTTCCTCCGGCGTATAGGTCTTCTCCGCGCGCGGGAAATAGGCGCGGTTGCCCCAGTTCTGTCCGGTGCGGAAGAAGAACACTTCGACGCAGGAGAAGCCGCCCTCCTGGTGGATGGCGAACACGTCGGCTTCTTCCACCGTGCGCGGATTGATGCCCTGCTGCGACTGGATCGCCGACAGCGCGGCGAGGCGGTCGCGGTAGAGTGCCGCGGTCTCGAATTCGAGCTCGCCGGAGGCCTTCTCCATCTCGCCGGCAAGCTCCTGCTTCACCGCTTGGCTCTTGCCGGAGAGGAAGTCAGTCGCCTCGCGCACCAGCGTCGTGTAGCCGGGGAAATCGATCTCGCGGGTACAGGGGCCGGCGCAGCGGCGGATCTGGTAGAGCAGGCAGGGCCGCGAGCGGCTCTCGAAGAAGGAATCGGTGCAGGAGCGGATCAGGAACGCGCGCTGCAAGGCGGTGATGGTGCGGTTGACCGCGCCGGCGGAAGCGAACGGGCCGAAATAGCGGCCGGGCCGCGACTGCGCACCACGATGCTTGAGGATCTGCGGCGCCCAATGGTCGCCGGTGATCAGGATGTAGGGAAACGACTTGTCGTCGCGCAGCTGCACGTTGAAGCGCGGCCGGAGCTGCTTGATGAGATTGGCTTCCAGGAGCAGCGCTTCGGTCTCGGTGTTGGTCGAGACGATCTCCACGGTCACCGTGGCTGCGATCATGCGCAGGATGCGCGCCGGTTGCGGCGCGCTCTGGCGCGCATAGTTCGACAGGCGCTTTTTGACGTTCTTGGCCTTGCCGACATAGAGCACGTCGGCATTGGCGCTGAGCATGCGATAGACGCCCGGCGAGGTGGGCGCGAGGCGGACCGCGCGCTCGATCGCTTCATGGCCGGTCGCCAGCGGCTCTTCGCCGACCGCGCCGCTCTCCTCCAGGATGTCAGGCAGCAGCGCGTCGTCCTCGTCCTCGCCAGCGGTGGTGGCGGGATCGAGGTCCGGCGGCGCCAGGCTCTCCGGCGGGGCGTCGGCCGTCGTGCCGCGCGGAGATTTGCGCGCGCGTGCGTCGTCCGGATTGTCGGTGGAATCGTGAGCCATGATGCGAATTTAAGCGCTGGGGGTGCCGATTTGAAGTTCCAGCCTTGCGGCACACACAGGATGGCGGCGCGGGTCCGGGTAACACTTGCTTAAGCCTGTTAAGAGCGTGGTAACCCGGCTTAACAGGCCTTTAACTTAAAACTCTCGATAAATCTTACGCGAAAAAGAGGAGGTTCCGTAACCATGCGATTTTGCCTTGCGCGGCGGCGCAGGCATCGCGGGGGGCGGCCGTTGCGTTGGAGAGTACCGATGAGGGGGTTCGTTGTAGGCGCAGCCGTGTTGGTTGCAGCCGGCTGGACAGCTTCGGCAGAGGCCGCCGATCTCAATTACGGGCAGGGTGCGCCCTACACCGTCAATCAGCCGCTCAATGCCTATAGTTGGGCCGGTCCGTATCTCGGTGCCAATCTCGGCTATGAGTGGGGCTCGGTGAGTAACTCGCCCGTCAAGCCCTCCGGTTTCGTCGGCGGTGTACAGGCCGGCTACAATTTCCAGAACGGTCCATGGGTGTTCGGCGTCGAGGGCGATATCCAGGCCGCGGGCGCTGATGACACCTTCGCGCCGTGGAAGTTCTCCAACCCCTGGTTCGGCACGCTGCGCGGCCGTGCGGGCTATGCCTTCAGCAACGTGCTGTTCTACGGCACCGCCGGCCTCGCCTTCGGCGAACTGCGCGCGCAGACATTCGGCTGGACGGAGTCGCACACCACCGCAGGCTGGACCATCGGTGCCGGCGCGGAAGTCGGCTTCGCGCCGAACTGGAGCGCCAAGCTCGAATATCTCTACATCGATCTGTCGACGAGCCAGTTCGCAATTACCGGCGTGTCAAACGGCTATAGCGCCAGCGTTGTGCGCGCCGGCGTGAACTATCACTTCTGATAGTTGAAGAAGAAAATACCGGACAATAGCCTCCCGGCCGCTCGCGGCCGGGATTTTTTTCGCCAGGTGTTCGCTCGAAAACGCTCTAGGAGACGATGACCAAATTGACTGCCTTTGGTCCCTTCCCCTTCTTGTCCGGCTCGACTTCAAAAGTAATGCGCTGTCCTTCGGCGAGATCTTTCAGTCCCGCCCGCTCCACAGCAGTAATGTGCACGAAGACGTCGCGCCCGCCGTCGTCGGGCTTGATGAAACCGTAGCCGCGCTCGCCGTTAAAAAACTTGACCGTTCCCGTCATGGCCATCGGGAAACTCCCCCTCATTGCTCCTCCGTCGCGACGCAGACTCACGTCACGACATGACCGGGCCTTACGAAGCCCGGGAGCTGGCCATCCTTGGGCGGACCTTTCTTTCGGTCCGATCGGATCTTTCTTAGGCCTTCACTCCGCCGCAACCATTCGCGGAAGCGGAACGTAAAGCCAGTCACGGAAACAGCATAATACGGTTCTCTGCAGATTGACTACCGCTCCTGCATCTTTTTCCCAAGAATGCCGGTGTGTTACGGCCTCGGCACCTCTAATCGGAATCTGGCAGCTCCGCCCTGTCCGAGCGGTATCTCCAGCTCGGGCAGGATCGTCTTGAGCTCGCCATGCAGCGTGTACGGCGGATTGACGATCAACAATCCGGCGGAGGTGAGGGCGGCGCCATCAAGCTGCGGCGCGACACTGAATTCGAGACGCAGACATTTTCCTGGCGGTTTTGCTGCGGCTGCGAGCCGCGCCACTGATTGCACCAGCGTGTCGGTGGCGCGTCGGCTCTTGGCCGGGTACCAGATTACATAGATACCGGTCGGCCATTTCACGAAAGCCGCCGAGAAGGCGTCGCCGAGCTTTTCGAACTCGTCTTTCGCCTCGAACGGCGGGTCGATCAGCACGAGCCCGCGCCGTTCCTTCGGTGGCACAAAGGCCGGCAGCGCGACCCAGCCGTCGAGATCGACCACGCGCGCCTGTTCGTCGCGGCGCAGCACACCGATCAGCGCCTTGCGCGCCTTCGGCTCAAGCTCGCAGGCAACGAGGCGGTCCTGCGGCCGCAGCAGGCCGCGCGTGATCAGCGGCGAACCCGGATAGGCCTTGAGTTCGCCCTTCGGATTGTAGGCACGAACGATGTCGAGATAGGGCTTGGCCAGCGCCACGGCGTCGTTCGACAGGCGCGCCTGCATCAGCCGCGCGATGCCGGTCAGCCATTCGCCGCTGCGGCGCGCCTCGTCGCTTTCGAGATCATAGAGGCCGGCGCCGGCATGGGTGTCGATGACACGGAATGCCCCCGGCTTGTCCTGGAGGTAAGTAATGATGCGCGCGAGCACGATGTGCTTGATGACATCGGCGAAGTTTCCGGCGTGGAAGGCGTGACGGTAGTTCATGAGACAGGACTACGCTACGTCACGGCTTGAGCAAAGCGGCATGCGCGTCTGTCCCGGACGCGCTGCAACGCTCTTAGCGTTGCGGGCCAGGGCCCGGGTCTGGATTCCCATGCAGCATAGGCCCCGATTCTGCAGCGCACCGCCGAAGCGGCGCGGCGTACGGGGCATGAGCAGTTGGACTAGCCACCTCTGATCGGCGGCATCGTCACCTGGTCGCGGCGGCAGGCGCGGCGCTCGATCTCCTCGCAGGCCCGGAATTGCAGGTCCTTGCTGAGGCAGATGCGGACCTCCGAGAGCCGGGTCCGGTTGCAGGTGACCGAGATGGCCGCGTTGCTCAGGCCCGCATTGGCCTTGATGAAGGCTTCCTCCACCTCGCCCGGCGCCACGGTCTTGGCCTGCGACAGTTCGAGATATTCCGCCGGGATCTTGATCGCGGCGCGCGCCTTTCGGATCGTCTCGAAATAATTGCGGCTGTCGAGCCCGGAGCAGGTGCCGTGCTTGTCCCACTCGTTGAAGATCAGCCCCGGCGCCGGCATCAAATCGAGCATCGAAGAGACGATGTTGCGGTTCAGGCGTGGCGAGGGCCGCTGGCAATATTCAGGGAAGCCATTCTCATATTGCGGCCACAGCCCGTGCACCACGAACGCGTAGGGCCGCCCGCTGCACTGCATCTGCGAGCGACCACCGCCGCCGCCGCGGTTGCGCTCGGACGCCTCCTCGCAGAAGGAGGGCGACCATGACAGCGACAGCACATAGAAGTCGAATTCGCCGGGCGCGTTCTGCCGTTTGTCCTGGGCCTTCGCGCCGCCCGGCAGCGCGACCAGCCCGGCGGCCAGAACCAGGGGGAGGGTCAGTGAGATCACGAGACGGGTGAACGAATGCAATCTAAAATGAAACATGGCGACGCCCCTCAACTAGACTGTGCAGTCAGCCTAGCAGGCAACAAGAACATTTCAAGAACAAAATTCGGGCCGGCCCGTCAGGCGCCTGATCAGTCCGATTCAGGCCTTTCGATCGAGCCTCAGGGCCTGGCGGCGCGGCAGGACGGATTGTAGGCCCAGTTGCGGTCGAGCCCGACCACGCACCATTCCACACCATTGCCGTAGCCGGAGAAGCCGCCATCCTCGATGATCGAGAAATGCACCTTGCGCACCTTTCCGTCATTGAGCATGGCGTCGCCGGTGCAATAGCGGCGCGGAATGTTGTCAGACTGCCAGGGCCGGAACGCGATCTCGTGAACGGCGGCGAAGCCGGTGATCTTCAACGAGGAATTCCAGAACGAGCTTTCCTTCTCCCAGAACTGGGTGGCGATGGTCGGCAGCGCCCTCTCGCAATCGACGACGGCGCCGTCATAGCGCGGCCCGTTCAGCCAGAAGTTCAGCTCCAGCGGATTGGCGGCCCTGGCCTCACCGAGCGACAGCGCCCCGAACATGAGGCCAAGCAAGGTGGCAAAGCGGAGCGATTTCAGGGGGAGGGCGCGCATGGGCAATCCGGACAGCTGGGTCTTGCGAAGGATGGACGGTGCCGCGAAGGCCGGGGCAGGTCAAGTGCAGCGCGGCAACACTTGGCCAAGAGTTGACCCCAACCTCGCAGCCGGCGGGGCATCAGTTCTTTTCATGGACCTCCCGGCACCGTAAACTGGTCCCAACCAATTGGAGTAACGGGAATGCGAATCATTGCGGCCGCGGGCTTTCTTGCCCTGGGGATGATGGCCAGCCAGTCGGCACGCGCCGATCTCCTTCCGGTGCCTCCGTTCAAGGGCAACGACACCGGCGGCATCATCGCTTATTCGCTGGCGACCCAGGCTGATGCGCGGCAGGTCGCGGTCGATCACTGCGCGCGCTACGGCAAGGTCGTGAAATTCCTCGCGGTGCAGGCCTTTGAGGGCGGCTATATCTCGTTCTCCTGCCGTTGGGTGCCCTATGGCGCTGCCCAACAGCCGATCCGTACGCTGTACTGAGGCGCTTTCGGAACGTCGGGAGCTTCCCACATGACGCGCAAGCTCGCTTTGCTCGGCTCGGCCCTTTGTCTTGTGGTGTCGGCAGGCAGCGCCAGCGCCGACGATCTGCCGGTGCGCAAGGCCGGTCTCTGGGAAATGAAGATGGTCAGGACCGGCACGCCCATGCCCGAGATGACCATGCAGCACTGCACCGACGAGACCGTCGACAAGGAGATGAACAACAACGTCTCCCCGATGGCCAAGCAGATCTGCGCCAAGCAGGACATCAAGAAGACCGCGACCGGCTATGTCAGTGATTCCGAGTGCAACGTCGCCGGCATCAGCACGACCTCGCATGCCGAGATCACCGGCGATTTCAACTCGGCCTATACGGTGAAGACCTCGTCGCATGCACAAGGCGGCGCCGCCGGCGCAGCAGGCCGCGACACCACGATGCAGCTCGAAGCCAAGTGGCTCGGGGCCTGCAAGCCCGACCAGAAGCCCGGCGACATCGTGATGCCCGGCGGCTTCAAGATGAACGTGCGCGACATGGACAAGTTGAAGGCGTTGCTGCCGAAGTAGGTTTGTCTTCCCCTCTCCCCTTGTGGGAGAGGGTGTCTCGCCGCGTAGCGGCGAGACGGGTGAGGGGTATCTCTCCGCGCGTGACTCTCTTACTTCTGAATTCGCGGAAACAACCCCTCATCCGGCGCTTCGCGCCACCTTCTCCCACAAGGGGAGAAGGAAGAGCCGCCTACACCGGAATCCGGACACTCGCCCTTAATCCCCCCATCGGGCTGTCGCCGAGGGTGATGTCGCCGCCATGCGAGCGCGCGATGTCGCGGGCGATGGCTAGCCCCAAGCCGGTGCCGCCTTCGTCCTGGTTGCGGGCGTTGTCGAGCCGCAGGAACGGCTTGAACACCTCTTCGCGCAAGTGCGCGGGAATGCCGGGGCCGTCGTCCTCGACCGTGACGGTCAAATAACGGTGATCGCGCTGGCCGTTGATGGCGATGCTCTTGCCGTAGCGCGCCGCGTTGGTGACGAGGTTGGCGAGGCAGCGCTTGAACGAGGCCGGCTTCACGGTCACCACGGGCAGACCGTGGAACGCGACGGTCGCGGTGTGGCCGTGGCGCTCGGCGTCGCTGCGCAGCTCCTCGAGCGCCTGCGCCATGTCGGTCGGCTGCGACTGCTCGCCGGAATCGCCGCGGGCAAACGCAAGGTAGTCCTCCAGCATCATCGACATCTCGTCGACGTCCTTGCGCATGCCCTCAAGCTCTGGGTTGTCGCCAATCAGCGCCAGCTCGAGCTTGAACCGGGTCAGGATGGTGCGCAGATCGTGGCTGACGCCGGCTAGCATCGCGGTGCGCTGCTCCATCGTGCGCTCGATGCGTGACTTCATCTCGAGGAAGGCGACCGCCGCGCGCCGTACCTCGCGCGCGCCGCGCGGCCTGAAGTTCGGCGCCTCGCGGCCCTTGCCGAAACTCTCGGCGGCGTCTGCCAGCCGCAGGATCGGCTTGATCTGGTTGCGCAGGAACAGCACGGCTACGATCAGGAGGATCGAGGACGTGCCGACCATCCAGAACAGGAAGATCTCCGAGTTCGAGGCATAGGCGGCGCTACGCTGCGCGAACACGCGCATTACGGCATCGTCGAGCTGGATGCGGATCTCGACGAGGTTGGAGCGGCCGACGGTGTCGATCCAGAACGAGCGTCCGATCTGGCGGCCGAGCTGCACCGACAGCGTCTGGTCGAGCAGCGAGAAGAACGGTTTTGGGCCCGGCGGCGGCATGTCGCCGGCGGGGAGGAAGTCGACGACGAGGCCGAGGCGCTGCTGGGCGATGCGGCGGATCTCGTTGCGGTCCTTGTCCTGCGGATAGCCCTTGTAGACGTCGATCAGCGCGGCGATGTCCTGCACGACGGCAGCCGACAGGCGGCGCGTCACCGTGTTCCAGTGCCGCTCCATGAACACGAAGGCGACGACCGATTGCAGGATCACCATCGGCACGATCATGATGAGCAGCGCGCGGGCATAGAGGCCGGTCGGCATCCAGCCTTTGAATGCGTTGCCCATCCAGCCATTGGCGGCGGAGACGCGGCCGGCGGCGCTCTTCAACAGCGTCAGGCCGGTATCGATCGTGCTCATCGGTCGCGCTTCACTGCTTTATGGCGAGGCCACCAGGCGGTAGCCGATCCCGCGTACCGCCTGGAGGAACAGCGGATTGGCGGGGTCGGTCTCGATCTTGCGCCTGAGGCGGTTGATCTGCACGTCGACGGCGCGCTCGTTGACGCTGCCATTGCCGGTGAGCGCGCTGCGCGGCACGGTCTCGCCCGGGGTCTCCGAGAGAATCCGCAGCATCTCGCGTTCGCGGTCGGTGAGGTGAATGACCTCCTCGCCCTGGCGCAGCTCGCCGCGATCGAGATGGTAGACGTAAGGGCCGAACGCGATCTTCTCCACCGCGGCGGTTTGCGGCGGCGGTGCGGCGCGCTTGAGGATGTTGTTGATGCGCAGCGCAAGCTCGCGCGGCTCGAACGGTTTTGCCACGTAATCGTCGGCCCCGATCTGCAGGCCCTCGATGCGGGCTTCGGCCTCGTGCCGCGCCGTCAGCATCACGATCGGCACCGAGGAGGAGGTCCGGATGAAGCGGGCGAGATCGAAGCCGGTCTCGCCGGGCATCATGACGTCGAGGATCAGGAGATCGAAATGCAGCCCCATGAGCTTCGAGCGTGCATCGCCGGCGCTTGCGGCGGTAGTGACGCGATAACCTTCGCTGGCGAGGAAGCGCGACAACAGATCGCGGATGCGGCGGTCGTCGTCGACCAGCAGCAGATGCGGCGCATCGTCGGCCGGTTCTACCGGCGGGCGGGCGAGCGTGGCAGCGAACGGCACGTTCACTCCTTTCCGTCCTGATTGACGTTGGCGAAGATCGTCTCCAGCACCTTGTCCGGATCGTCGCGGTCGATCATCGCGCGCAGGAAACGCTTGACGGTATCGGCATCCTGCGGCGCCAACTCGGCGAGCGCCTTGGTGATCCGCGTGGTCTGGAGCCCGGCGAGCTTCTGCACCAGCGCCTCGCCCTTCGGCGTCGCGTAGAGCAGGCGCTGGCGGCGGTCATTGTCGCCGGTCTTCTGCACGATATAGCCCTCGTCCAGGAGCTGCTTGAGCACGCGGCCGAGCGACTGTTTTGTGATGCGCAGGACATCGAGCAGGTCGGCGACCTTGAGGCCGGGATAGCGATAGACGAAATGCATGACCCGGTGGTGGGCCCGGCCGAAGCCGAAAGCCTCCAGCTCCTGGTCGGGATCGCCGACGAAATCACGATAGGCGAAGAACAGCAGTTCGATGATATCCCAGCGCAAATTGCCTCCATCGCCTGCGGCCGGCCGCGGCTCGGCTGCGTCTTGAGAGGGAGTTGCGAAATTTATGTCAGGCATATTGACGTATCTTGGGTTCAATGTTACAAAACGATCAGCCCGCACGAAATTTTAGATCGCTTCGCGTCGGGTGGCAGTTCTAGGAGCGGCCGGAGAGAGCCGGACAGGCGACGACGGCCGAAGCAGATCTACCGTGCGATTGTCGAGCGGCATTTCGGCAAAACATACTGGACTTCCGCGTTCCGCAAAAGCATGTCCTCGGCGACATGCTGGCCACGGAAACCGGCCGTAACAAGGCTGGCGGCGGTCCAGCCACAACCTAATCAAGCCAGCCGGGCCCAAACAGGGCAGGCGGGCGCCAGAACAGCGCCGCTACCGGCAGCGGGAGGCAAGGACATGAGTATGAAATTCGACATCCAGCCCGCATCCAATCCGACATCCGAGAAGGACCGCGTCGCCAAGCTGGTGGACCCCGGCTTCGGTCGGGTTTTCACCGATCACATGGCGATCGTCCGCTACAACCAGGCCAAGGGCGGCTGGTACGAAGCACGCATCGAGGCGCGCGCCAACTTCCAGCTCGATCCGGCCGGCGCGGTCCTGCACTACGCGCAGGAAATCTTCGAAGGCCTCAAGGCCTACAAGCGTGACGACGGCGGTGTGAACCTGTTCCGCCCCGACGCCAATGCGCGCCGCTTCAAGGATTCCGCCGACCGCATGGCGATGGCGCAGCTGCCCGAGGACGTCTTCATCGAGGCGGTGGAGCAGGTCGTGCGCATCGACCGCGCCTGGATGCCGGGTGGCGAGGGCAGCCTTTATCTGCGCCCCTTCATGATCGCGAGCGAGACCTTCCTCGGCGTCAAGCCGTCGTCCGAATACATCTTCGCGGTGATCGCTTCGCCGGTTGGCTCCTATTTCAAGGGCGGACCTGCGCCGGTCTCGATCTGGGTCTCGGAGAACTACACCCGCGCCGCGATCGGCGGCACCGGCGCCGTCAAGTGCGGCGGCAATTATGCCGCGAGCCTGCGTGCGCAGGCCGAAGCGATCCAGCACGGTTGCGATCAGGTCGTCTTCCTCGACGCGGTCGAGCGCCGCTACATCGAGGAGCTCGGCGGCATGAACGTCTTCTTCGTGTTCGAGGACGGCTCGCTCTCGACGCCGCCGCTCGGCACGATCCTGCCCGGCATCACCCGCGACTCCATCATCGCGCTCGCGAAGGATGCCGGCAAGACGGTGCGCGAGAAGCCGTACTCGCTCGACCAGTGGCGCAAGGATGCGGCGAGCGGCAAGCTGAAGGAAGCGTTCGCCTGCGGCACCGCTGCCGTGATCTCGCCGATCGGCAAGGTGCGTTCGGTGAGCGGCGATTTCGAGATCAGCGGCGGCGCCGCCGGCCCCGTCGCCACGGGCCTGCGCAAGCAGCTCATCGACATCCAGTACGGCCGCACCAACGATCCGCACAACTGGATCCGCAAGGTGTTTTGATCGACGGCGATTACGTTTCCCCTCTCGCACAAGGGAGAGGGGAAACGCGCAACGTTTGTGGCTTATTGCGCTATGAACATGCTGCTGCCGACACGCGACAAAGCCAGGAGACATCGAAGCATCCTGGACATCGCGAACATGGCAACAAAACTCTCCCAGCCCATGAAATGGGTCGTTCTCGCCGCAATCACCGGCGTCAGCGTTTTCGGCATCCTGACCATCGGGCCCATGCCGGAGGTCGTAGCGCAAGACCGCTCGCCGATCGTCGACGTGCGCACCACCGATCCCGAGATGAACACCGCGATCGCGCGCGCCCGCGGTACGCTTCCCACCTTCTGGGCGTCCTATGACGCGCCAAAGCCGTCGGAGAGCGGGCACGCCTTGAAGGTGCGCTTTTCGACCCGCAGGGGCGGAGAGCATATCTGGATCGGTGACGTGAAGAAGCTGCCGAACGGTACCTATTCGGGCCTCTTCGCCAACGAGCCGCGCGATCTGCCGGGCAAACGGGCCGGCGACGCGGTCAAGTTCAGCGAAGCGGACATTTCAGACTGGATGTTCATGCGCAACGGCAAGATCGTCGGAGGCGAAACCATCAAGCCGACGCTGAAGTCGCTGCCAAAGGCCGACGCGGATGCCCTGAGGGCCCGGATGGAGCAGCCGTAGATTCTCTTCCCCTCTCCCCGCAAGCGGGGCGAAGTAAAGCGAACTTCGGTTGCCGCACCGCGCGTCGGCTGGTAAACGCCGCGCATGGCCGAGAAACCCAAAAAACCCCAGAAACTGAAGGCGCGCCTGCCGCGCGGGCTCGAGGATCGCGACCCCGCCGCGATCCGGGCGACGCGCGAGATGGTCGAGAAGATCCGCACCGTCTACGAGCTCTACGGGTTCGAGCCCGTGGAAACGCCGGCGATGGAATACACCGACGCGCTCGGCAAGTTCCTGCCCGATCAGGACCGTCCGAACGAGGGCGTGTTCTCGTTCCAGGACGACGACGAGCAGTGGATCAGCTTGCGCTACGATTTGACCGCGCCGCTCGCCCGCTATGTCGGCGAGCGATACGGCACCGACGGTCTGGTCCTGCCCTACCGCAGCTACCGCGTCGGCTACGTGTTCCGCAACGAGAAGCCCGGCCCCGGCCGTTTCCGCCAGTTCATGCAGTTCGATGCCGACACGGTCGGCTCGGCGACGCCGGCGGCGGATGCAGAGATGTGCATGATGGCCGCGGACACGATGGAGGCATTGGGAGTTCCTCGCGGCTCCTACGTAGTGAAGATCAATAGTCGCAAGATATTTGATGGGGTATTGGAATCCATTGGACTGGGCGGCGAAGAAAATGCGGTACGTAGGCTCACCGTTCTGAGGACAATCGATAAACTTGATAAGTTTTCAACCGACGACATCAGGAAACTGCTCGGACCTGGTCGTTGGGATGGCGGTGAGGAAGGCAAAGGGGATTTTACTAAGGGCGCGGGCCTTACTCCAGATCAAATGGAGATAGTCTTTCGTGTTGCAGGCGGACACAATGAGTCTTGGGTAAGAGTTGATAGCGACAACCAGCCCTACGAAGACGACTGGTGCTTAAGTCCCGCGCAGTTCAAACAGCATTTGTCCGACAATCAAGCTTGGGCCGCAGATGATGGTGCCCCCGGCTACTTCTTTTCTAACGACACTTTGCTCACAAATTGGCGACCACTTCTGAATTCTCCAACCGGATTACAGGGGCTAGAGGAGCTTGAGCAGATTTGTTCTATCTTGACGTCGGCTGGTTATGGCTCTCAGCGGATACGTATTGCTTCCGAAGTCGTCCGCGGTCTCGAATATTACACGGGTTCCGTACTTGAGGTCGAGCTGCTGCTCGAGACCAAGGATGAAAAGGGCCGGCCCGTGCGGTTCGGCTCCGTCGGTGGTGGCGGCCGCTACGACGGCCTCGTCTCGCGCTTCCGCGGCGAGCCGGTGCCGGCGACCGGTTTCTCGATCGGCGTATCACGGCTTCAGGCCGCGCTGACGCTCCTCGGCAAGCTCGACACGCGGCCCGAATTCGGCCCCGTCGTCGTCACCGTGTTCGATCGCGACCGCGTCGCCGACTATCAGAAAATGGTGGCGTCCTTGCGCGCTGCCGGCATCCGAGCCGAGCTCTATCTCGGCAATCCCAAGAACATGGGCAACCAGCTCAAATATGCCGACCGCCGCAACAGCCCTTGCGTGATCATCCAGGGCTCGGATGAAAAGGCGCGCGGCGAGCTGCAGATCAAGGATCTGATCGAAGGCGCCAAGGCCGCCGCCGCGATCGCCTCCAACCAGGAGTGGCGCGAGAGCCGCCCGGCGCAGTTCTCGTGCAGCGAAGCCGACCTCGTCGCCAAGGTGCGCGAAGTCCTGGGCCGCCATGACGTAAAGTGGGGATAGCCATTCCGGAAGGCCGTCACGCCCGGGCTTGTCCCCGGCATCCACGTCTTGTTTGATGGCGACCGTCAATGGCCGGTGTTCGGCCGCAAGGGAGAGAACGATGCCTGAGATTACCGTCAGCATGGCCGAAGGCCGCACCGACGAGCAGAAGGCCGGCATGATGCGCGACATCACCCAGGCCCTGGTGAAGAATCTCGGCGTCGATGCCGATGCCGTCGTCATCCAGATCAACGAAGCCCCGCTCCGTCACAAGATGAAGGGCGGCAAGACGTTTGTGGAGCGCGCGGCGGCTGCGAAGAAGTAGCCAGCGCTATATCGGCAGTCTCCACTGTCGTCCCCGCCGAGTGCGCAATTGCGCACGGGAGCGGGGACCCATAACCACAGGCAGTGGTTATTTGGCGAGCTGGTAACTCCGAGTCTTCGCCAAACTACTCCCTGTGGTTATGGGTCCCGGATCGGCGCTCCGCTTCGCTGCGCTTGTCCGGGACGACGGCGGAGTTTGAGGCCCCCATGGACGCACGCGACTTCATCAAGGTCGGCATGAGCGCCGAGCGCACGCTGGTGGTGCCGGCCGAGCGGACGGTCGGGCATTTCGTGCCCGGCATGCCCATGGTCTATGCGACGCCGATGATGATCCTGGAGATGGAGATGACGTCGGGCGATGCGATCCGCGCCGCGCTTCAGCCGGGCTGGGTCACCGTCGGCACCGAAGTCGACATCCGCCACCTCGCAGCCGCTCTCGTCGGTGCGACGGTGCGGACCACCGCGAAGGTGGTCGCGGTCGAGCGCCGCGTCATCCGTTTCGAGGTCGAGGCGTTCGAGGGCACGCGCAGGCTCGGCGAGGGCCGCCATGCGCGCGGGCTCGTGAATGTCGAGATGTTCAACAAGCGGCTCGGGGCGTAGCGGCGAGCGCGATGCCGTAGGGTGGGCAAAGGCGCGAAGCGCCGTGCCCACCATCTTTTCGGGATCGCGAACGAAGTTGGTGGGCACGCTTCCGCCTTCGCTCGTCGAGCTTCGGCGGACAAGCCGCTTTGCCCACCCTACGACACCTGCTTACTTCGCCAGCTCCTTCGACCGCTTCGTCGCGGCCGCGATTGCGCGGATCATCAGATCGCGCAGGCCCGGCTCGCCCATCAGCACGCCGAGTGCCGCGGCGGTGGTGCCGCCGGGCGAGGTGACGTTCTGGCGTAGCGTGCTGGAGGGAAGCTCCGACTGGTGCAGAAGTTCACCAGAGCCGGCGACGGTTTCGCGTGCAAGCTTCGTCGCCAGCGCCTCGGGCAGTCCGGCCTCGACGCCGGCGCGCGCGAGCTCTTCGGCGAGCAGGAACACATAGGCCGGGCCTGAGCCGGACACCGCGGTGACCGCATCCATCAGGCCTTCATCCTCGACCCATTCGACCGAGCCGGTGGCACGCAGCAGCGCATCGGCTACCGCGCGCTGCGTGGTGCTGACGTTCTTCGCCGCGACGGCGACCGTGATGCCGCGACCGATCGCGGCCGGCGTGTTCGGCATCGCGCGCACCACGGCGCCACCGCAGACCTCTTCGAGCGATGCGATCGTGGTTCCCGCCATGATCGAGACCACCGAGGTCTTGTCCGAGACGAATTGCTTCAGTTTGGCGCCGGCCTCGCGGAACATCTGCGGCTTCACCGCGACGACCAGAGTCTCGACCGTGCCGACGGCGCTGACATCGGGATTGAGCGCAACGCCGTTGGCGGCAAGCGCGGTGATCTCAGGTGAGATGTGCGGATCGATCACCGCGACGCGGCGCGGATCGAGCCCGCCCGAAAGCCATCCGGTCAGCATCGCGCCGCCCATCTTGCCGGCGCCGGCGAGGAGGATGGTGCCGGTGATGTTCTTGAGAGTGCTGCTGTCTGCCACTGTGGTCACCACAAACAAAGGTGTCGTCCCGGCGAAGGCCGGGACCCATAACCACAGGCGGTTCTAGTGGATGGAGGGCGGAGCAACAAGCATCGCGCGATACGGAGAAATCACGCGGTATGGGTCCGGATCTGCGCTCCGCCTGTCCGGCACGATGCTGAGGAGGGCGCGCGCGCCCCTCACCATCTTGGAGAGAGGCCTTACGCCTCTCCCACCGTGTCGAACATCGCCGCGTCCATCGCCTGCGCGGTGGTCTTGCCGGCCCACACCACGAACTGGAACGCCGGAAAGTAGCGCTCGCAAGCGTGGATGGCGCCGGCGAGCATGGCTTCGCATTGCGCGGTCGAGGCGGTGAGCCCGCCCGGCAGCACCAGGGCCTGGCGGTGCATGATCATGCCGGTGTTGGTCCACAGGTCGAAATGGCCGACCCACAATTGCTCGTTGACCGCAGCGACCAGCCGTTGCACTTCGCTCCGCCGTGCAACCGGAATCTTCATGTCGAAGGCGCAAGCCAGATGCAGCGCCTCGATCTCACCCATCCAGGTGAAGGAGATCTGATAGTCGGTCCATTGTCCCTTGGAGACAATCGTGAGCTCGTCTTCGCCGGAGCGTTCGAACGGCCAGTTGTTGCTGGCAGCGATGTCCTCGACCACCGCGAGCGGGTGATTTCTGGAATCGATAGTGCCTTCGAGCAGGGACATTCCGTCTCGACCTCTTGCCTTTTTGTTGTCTTTGATACGCACTCGGTCGGCCCGGCGCGCTCCCTCAACGTCGCTGTCGCGATCCCCTCGGATCAGCGCGAGCCTATCGCGGATCAAGTGATGTGATTTGCGGAATCTGCGCAACTGGCTGCCGAGTCCGTCCACAAGCCAGGACTCGTTCGTCCACAGCTCATCTCCGCCACAATTCTTAACGAATGAGAACAAATCGGAATCGGATTCGCCGATGGCGCGCCAATCGTTAATTCCGCCGGGCGAGGCCACACCCGTCATGGCGGCATGGGACCATGCGGTTTTTCATGCGGAACGCGCTTGCTGCGGCCGCCGGGTGGCGTCATATTTCCGGTCAGGCCGTTCATCCCGGGCGGCCGATGTTCTCAGGGCGGGGTGAAAGTCCCCACCGGCGGTAAGGGTCGCAAGGCCCAAGCCCGCGAGCGCCTTCCCCCAAGGATCTTCCTGAAAAGGAATTTTGCCGAAGGGAAGGGTCAGCAGATTCGGTGCAACTCCGAAGCCGACGGTTAAAGTCCGGATGAAAGAGAACGGTCGGTGGCAGACGCATCGCAAGGTGCGGCTGCTTGTCGTTCCGTGTGCCCTGATTCTGGTCCTTTGAAGGAAAGCCATGAATCAGATGTTGCAAGACCCCCAAACCGAAACTTCCGAAGTCACCCAACCGCCGGTTCCGCAGGATCCGGCACCCGAGCATCCGCGCTTCGCGAAACCGCAGCGGGTGGCCTTCGTGCAGGCCTGCTGGCACCGCGACGTGGTCGAGGAGGCCCGCATCGCCTTCGTGAAGGAGGCGGCCGCACGTCACCTCAATCATGTCGACGTGTTCGAGGTGCCGGGCTCGTTCGAGATCCCGCTGCATGCGCAGATCCTCGCCAAGACGCGGCGCTACACCGCGATCGTCGCGGCGGGCCTCGTCGTCGACGGCGGCATCTACCGACACGAGTTCGTCGCCGACACCGTGATCAAGGCGCTGATGGACGTGCAGCTGCGCACCGAGGTGCCGGTGTTCTCGGCGGTGCTGACGCCGCAGCAATTCCACGAGACCGAGGTGCACTACGATTTCTTCCGCAGGCATTTTGCGATCAAGGGCGTCGAGGTCGCCGCAGCCTGTGCCGAGACATTGCTCGGCCTGGAGCGCCTGCGCGGTCAGGTCGCGGCGGGCATTGTGTAGCCGTCCGCTCACACGCCGCTGATTGTCAATCCCGTCGCCGTCCCTATAAAGTCGGCGGCGGGAGGAGGCCGTGCCGTGGAGACGGGCGGCCGACAAGATCATGTTCGAAGGACACGATCCCTATCTCGTCGCGCTCTCTGTGGCGATCGCGAGTCTGGGTGGCTATACCGGCTTTGCGCTTGCTGCTCGCATCCGCAACACGCCCGGCGTCAGCAACCGCGTTCTGCTCGCGGGTGCGGCGGCATTTCTGGCCGTCGGCATCTGGACCATGCATTTCGTCGGCATGCTGGCCGCGCCGCTGCCGCCGGACACGGTCTATCTCGTTCTTCCCACCATCATCTCGTTCCTGATCTGCGCGCTGGTGGTCGGCATTTCTCTTTTCTTTGTCTCGATCGGCGAGCCATCCCTGAAGCGAGTGGCCTCGTCGGCGGTCCTGCTCGGCGTCGGCATCGCCAGCATGCATTATGTCGGCATTCATGGTCTCGCCGGTCACTTCGGCATCGTCCACGACCGGACCATGGTGCTGCTCTCGGTCGTGGTCGCGATCGTCACCGCCTATGGTGGTTTGCGCGCCTTCCTGGCGCAGCAGGAGGGCGTCCGGCTGATCGTCAGTTCGGTTGCGTTCGGCATCGCCGTCTCCGGCATGCATTACACGGCGATGCTCGGCATGCATTTCGAGCCGCTGACCGGCGCGGCGCATCACCATGCCGGCGGCGGTCTTGCCGCGTCGCAGCAAATCCTGTCGATCATCGTTGCGGTGCTGTGCTTCGTCATCGCAGCCGGCTTCCTGCTGTCGCTGGTTCCCGACCAGCGGCGTCAGACGTCGACCTCTGTTGCTGCCGAACCGGCTGCTTCGCCGGTCGCGGCGGCCGCCATCGAACTGATCGCTGCGCCGGCTGCAGCTCCGCGCCCGGTGGCCCCGCTCGGCGGTCTCGGCCAGCCGCCCCGCACGCCGGTTCCCCGGTTGCCGGTCGAGAGCGCCGACGGCACGCACTTCATCGAGACAGCCAATGTCCGCAGCGTCCGGGCCGATGCGCATTACACCCGTGTTCACGACGGCACCCGCGAGCGAATGTGCCCCTGGTCGATCTCGGAGGCCGAGGCCCAGCTCGATCCCTCGTTGTTCCTCCGGGTGCACCGCAGCCATATCGTTGCCATCCCCCATGTCGCATTGGTCCGCAAAGAGGGGGATGGCGCCGTGCTCGAGCTCGACGGTCCGTCGCCGCATCGGGTCCCGGTCAGCCGTGCCAAGATAGCTGAGGTGAAGGCAAGGTTGGGCCTAGCGAACCGGCGGCACGCGTAGAGTCGGGCCGCACGGGAGGCGCGTTCTTTCTTACCCTCCCCTGGAGGGGGAGGGTCGCTTCGCATGGAGCGGAGCGTAGTGCGGAGCGGGGTGGGGTGACGGTCCCTCCGCGATGAATACCCCCCGAGTGGAGAGATCACCCCACCCCGCCCGCGCTTCGCGCGGTCGACCCTCCCCCTCCAGGGGAGGGTAGGTGGCCGCCGCGCCATACGTCGCCTCACCTGACGCAATTCGTGCGTTCCCCGCCGCAACTCGTGCGAAATCCGCTGTTCCGTGCCCGAATGATTGCGGGTTGCCCCTCTCGGAGTGACCGTCCCCTCCAACGTCCGCGCCGTCACGCGCAAGAGGACGACGAGGAGGAGATGATGATCCCAGGCTCATTCAGCTATCACCGGCCGGCGAGTGTCGCCGATGCCGTCAAGCTCTTGGCAGACCTCGGCGAGGATGCCCGGCCGCTGGCCGGCGGGCACAGTCTGGTGCCGATGATGAAGCTTCGGCTCGCCACCCCCGCCCATCTGATCGACCTGCACGGCATCGCCGCCCTCAAGGGCATCAGCCGCGACGGCAACAATCTTGTCATCGGCGCGATGACCACCCAGCACGAGCTGCTGGCCTCCGACGAAATCGCCCAGTCGATGCCGATCCTGCATGAAGCGGCACTGCTGATCGCCGACCCGCAGGTGCGCTACCGCGGCACGATCGGCGGCAATGTCGCCAATGGGGATCCCGGCAATGACATGCCGGCGCTGATGATGACCTTGGGGGCAACCTATCGCCTCGAAGGCCCGGGTGGCTCCCGCGACGTCGCGGCGGCCGACTTCTATCAGGGCGCCTATTTCACCGCGCTCGAGCCCGGCGAGATCCTGACCTCCGTCTCGGTTCCCGTGCCCGCGGCCGGCCACGGCTACGCCTACGAAAAACTCAAGCGCAAGGTCGGTGACTACGCCACCGCCGCCGCCGCCGTGGTTCTCACCATGTCCGGCGGCAAGGTCGCGACCTGCGCGATCGGGCTCACCAACGTCCACGAGACGCCGCTGCTGGCTGCCGATGCCGCCAAGGCCGTGATTGGCACCAGCCTCGATGCGGCGACGTTGAAGAAGGCCGCCGCTGCGGCCGCAGCGATCATGGCACCAGCTGCGGATGCCCGCGGCCCGGTCGAATACCGAAAACATGTCGGCGGCATCATGGTGACGCGCGCGCTTCAGCGCGCCGCCGCTGTCGCGAAGTAAGGGAGGGGGATCGATGGCTAAAACACACGTCACCATGAAGGTGAACGGCGCCGAGGTCGAAGGCCTCGTCGAGCCGCGCACGCTGCTGGTGCATTTCATCCGCGAGAATCTGCAGATGACCGGCACCCATATCGGCTGCGAGACCACGCATTGCGGCGCCTGCACCGTCGACATCGACGGCATGTCGGTGAAGTCCTGCACCATGTTCGCGGTGCAGGCCGATGGCTCCGACATCACCACGATCGAAGGCATGGCCAACGCCGACGGCACGCTGTCGGCCTTGCAGGAAGGTTTCCGCATGATGCACGGCCTGCAATGCGGCTTCTGCACGCCCGGCATGATCGTCCGCGCGCATCGGCTGCTGAAGGAAAATCCCTCGCCGAGCGAGCCGGAAATCCGGATGGGCATCTCCGGCAACATCTGCCGCTGCACCGGCTACCAGAACATCGTCAAAGCCATTCAATACGCCGCCGCAAAGATCAACGGCGTGGAATTCCAGGAGGCCGCAGAATGAACGACCTCACTCCCACGCGGGAACAACGCACCGCCGCACTCGAAGGCATGGGCTGCAAGCGCAAGCGCGTCGAGGACATCCGCTTCACCCAAGGCAAGGGCAATTACGTCGACGACGTCAAGCTGCCCGGCATGCTGCACGGCGACTTCGTCCGCTCGCCGCACCCGCATGCGCGCGTCAAGAAGATCGACGACAGCGCGGCGCTGAAGGTGCCCGGCGTGCTCGCGGTGATCACCGCCGAGACGCTGAAGACCGTGAACCTCGCCTGGATGCCGACCTTGGCCGGCGACGTGCAGATGGTTCTGGCCGACGGCAAGGTGCTGTTTCAGAATCAGGAGGTCGCCTTCGTCGTCGCCACCGACCGCTATGCGGCCGATGACGGCATCAACGCGGTCATCGTCGAATACGAGCCGCTGCCGCCGCTGGTCGATCCCTTCAAGGCGATGGACGCGAACGCGCCGGTGCTGCGCGAGGATCTCGTCGGCAAGATGTCCGGCGCGCATGGTCCGCGCAAGCACGACAACCACATCTTCGAGTGGACCGTCGGCGACAAGGACCTCACAGACGCCGCCTTTAGGAAGGCGGAGGTCACGATCAAGGAGATGATCTCTTATCACCGCACCCATCCGTCGCCGCTCGAAACCTGCCAGTGCGTCTGCTCTTTTGACAAGATCAAGGGCGAGCTGACGATCTACGGCACCTTCCAGGCCCCGCACGTGATCCGCACCGTGGTGGCGCTGATCGCAAAAATTCCGGAGCATAAGATCCACGTGATCGCGCCCGACATCGGCGGTGGCTTCGGCAACAAGGTCGGCGCCTATCCCGGTTATATCTGTGCGGCGGTGGCCTCCATCGTCACCGGCAAGCCGGTGAAATGGGTCGAGGACCGCATCGAGAACCTCACCGCGACCTCGTTCGCGCGCGACTATCACATGACCACCGAGATCGCCGCGACCAAGGACGGCAAGGTCACCGGCCTTCGCGTCCACGTGCTCGCCGATCACGGTGCGTTCGACGCCTGCGCCGACCCGTCGAAATGGCCGGCCGGCTTCTTCAACATCGTCACTGGCTCCTATGACTTCCCGACCGCACATCTGGCTGTCGATGGCGTCTACACCAACAAGGCGCCGGGCGGCGTCGCCTACCGTTGCTCGTTCCGCGTCACGGAGGCGGCCTACTGCATCGAGCGCGCCATGGATATTCTGGCGCAGAAGCTCAACATGGACCCCGCTGAACTCCGGCTGAAGAACTTCATCAAGCCGGAGCAGTTCCCCTATCACTCGGCGCTCGGCTGGGAATACGATTCCGGCGACTACCACACCGCCATGCGCAAGATGATGGAGACGACCGGCTACGCCGCGCTCCGGAAGGAGCAGGCGGAGAAGCGTGCCGCGTTCGCGCGGGGGGAGACCCGCGAGATCATGGGGCTCGGCATCTCCTTCTTCACCGAGATCGTCGGTGCTGGCCCGTCGAAGAACTGCGACATCCTCGGCATTGCGATGTTCGACTCCTGCGAGATCCGGATGCATCCGACCGGGGCCGGCATCGCGCGGGTCGGTTCAAAAAGCCAGGGCCAGGGCCACGAGACCACCTGGGCCCAGATCATCGCCACCGAGATCGGCATTCCCGCCGATAACATCATGGTGGAGGAGGGCAACACCGACACCGCGCCCTATGGGCTCGGCACTTACGGCTCACGCTCGACGCCGGTCGCGGGTGCCGCAATCGCCATGGCCGCGCGAAAGATCAAGGCCAAGGCGCAGATGATCGCGGCCTACAAGCTCGAGGTCCACGAGGACGATCTCGAATTCGACATCGACGGCTTCCGGGTGAAGGGCCTGCCGGAGAAGTTCATGTCGATGAAGGACATCTGCTGGGCGGCGTACAACTCGGTGCCGCCGGGCATGGAGCCGGGACTGGAAGCGGTGAGCTATTACGATCCGCCCAACATGACCTATCCGTTCGGCGCTTATCTCTGCGTGATGGACATCGACGTCGATACCGGCGTGTACAAGGTCCGGCGCTTCTATGCGCTCGACGATTGCGGCACCCGGATCAACCCGATGATCATCGAGGGGCAGGTGCATGGCGGCCTGACCGAAGCCTTCGCCATCGCGATGGGCCAGGAGATCCGCTACGACGAGGTAGGTAACGTCGTCACCGGCTCGTTTATGGATTTCTTCATGCCGACTGCGGTGGAGACGCCGCATTGGGAAACCGACTTCACCGTCACCCCGTCGCCGCATCACCCGATCGGCGCCAAGGGCGTCGGCGAAAGCCCGAATGTCGGCGGTGTGCCGGCCTTCTCCAATGCCGTCAACGACGCGTTCTCGTTCCTGGGCAGCACGCACATCCAGATGCCGCATGATTTCTGGCGCAACTGGAAGGCGGCGAAGGATCTGGGCGCGGTGGCGTAGCGATGAAGGGCCGTGATGAGATCGCGCAAGCGCTGGCCGCATCGGGCTATATCGCCGATGCGGACCTCGCGACTGCGATCTCGCTGATGCAATTGTTGCGGCGTCCGCTGCTGCTCGAGGGCGAGGCGGGCGTCGGCAAGACGGAAGTGGCGAAAGCACTTGCAAAAGTGCATGCGACCGAGCTGATCCGGCTGCAATGCTACGAGGGCCTAGATCAGTCCTCCGCGCTCTACGAGTGGAATTACCAGCGGCAATTGCTGGCGATCCAGGCCCATCGCGGCAGCGATAGCATCGAGGACCAGGTGTTCTCGGAAAAATACCTGCTCGAGCGCCCCTTGCTCGCCGCGATCCGTCGGCCGAAGGCGCCGGTGCTGCTGATCGACGAGATCGACCGCGCCGACGACGAGTTCGAGGCGTTCCTGCTGGAGCTGCTTTCGGACTTCCAGGTCTCGATCCCCGAGCTCGGCACCATTCCCGCAATCACCATCCCGCATGTCGTGCTGACCTCGAACGGCACGCGCGAGCTCTCCGACGCGTTGCGCCGGCGCTGCCTCTATCACTATGTCGACTATCCCGACGTCGACCGCGAGACCCGCATCATCCTGGCGCGCGTCATGGGCGCGAGCCCGTCGCTGTCGCTCCAGATCGCGCGCATGGTCGAGGGTGTGCGCAAGGAGGAGCTGCGAAAAGTCCCGGGCGTGGCGGAGACGCTGGATTGGGCGGCAGCTCTCGTCGGCCTCGACGTAACCAATCTTCACGACGCACCCGAGATTGTGCATGAGACGCTCGTCTGCCTGTTGAAGACTCACGAAGACCGCGCCCGTGTCACGCCAGAGGTGACACAGCGCCTGCTGGGAAAGGTCGCATGAGCTGCTGTGGCTCCAGCCCCGGATATGATGACCTCAACGAGGTCTCGCGCCTCGTCTCCGCGAAGCTTGCGGCGTTCCTGCGCACGCTACGCGAGGCCGGCTTTCGCGTCGGGCTCGCCGAAGGGCAGGATGCGGCGACGCTGATATCATCGGGCTATGCGGCGCGGCCGGGTCTGCTGCGCACGGCGTTCAAGCACCTGTTCTCGGCACGCAAATCCGACTGGGACAAGTTCGACGGTCTGTTCGACGCGTTCTGGTTGGGCAAGCGCGTGCGCTCGCGCTCCCGCACGATTGGATCAACACCGGGCGCCAGCAATCCCTCGCTGAAGAGCTTGCAGGATGCCGCGGCGGAGCAGGGCAGTAACCAGTCCGCCGTAGACCAGCTTCCGTCCTCCGACGACGCGCCGGAAGGCCGTTCCGGCGAGGGCCGCATGGAAGGTGCTTCACGCGCCGACAATTTTGCCGAGGTCGATTTCCGAAAGCTGAGCGATCCAGACCAGGTCGCGCAGGCCCATGAGGCCGCAGCAGCGCTCGCCAAGGCAATGCGGACGCGGCTGACCCGGCGCGATCTGGCGCGCCGGCGTGGCTACCGGCTTGATCTCCGCCGCACGATTCACCGCAACATCAGCCATGGCGGCGTTCCCATCAGCCTGGTGAAACGCCAGCGCAAGGACAAGCCGTTGCGGCTGGTCGTGCTGCTCGATGCCTCGGGCTCGATGAGCATGTACACGGCAGTCTTCTTGCGCTTCATCCACGGTGTGCTCGACCAGTTCCGTGAGGCCGAGGCGTTCCTGTTCCACACGCGCCTCGCCTACGTCTCCGACGCGATGAAGGAGAAGGACGCCGGCCGCGCGCTCGACCGGCTCTCGATCATGGCGCAAGGCGCGGGCGGCGGCACCAGGATCGGCGAGTGCTTGCAAACCTTCAATCGCTGGCACGCCGCGCGCGTGATCCATTCCCGCAGCTGCGTGATGATCGTGTCCGACGGCTACGAGACCGGCGATGCCGCATTGCTTGGCCGCGAGATGGCGGCGCTGCACCGGCGCTGTCGCCGCATTGTCTGGCTCAACCCGATGATGGCGTGGGAGGGCTACACGCCCGAAGCGCGGGGCATAAGAGCTGCGTTGCCGCATGTCGATCTCTATGCGCCCGCGAATTCGCTGAGCAGCCTGCGAGCGCTCGAACCCTATTTAGCGAAGCTTTGAGGAGGCTTCCGATGACCGCTCATGTCGAAGTGCTTGATGTAGTCGCTCAGATGAAGGCCGCCGAGCGTGCCTTCGTGCTCGCGACGGTGGTGCGCACGGTGTCGGTGACCGCGGCGAAGGCTGGCGCCAAGGCGATCATCGCCGCCGACGGCACCATCGTCGCGGGTTGGATCGGCGGGGGCTGCGCCAAGGGCGCGGTGCTGAAGGCGGCGCGCGAGGCGCTCGCCGATGGCGAGCCGCGCATGGTCTCGGTGCAGCCGGAGAACCTGCTGGCCGAGCTCGGCGTCAGCGCGGGGGAGAGCCGCGACGGCATCCGCTTTGCCAGCAACATGTGCCCGAGCAAGGGCACGATGGACATCTTCGTCGAGCCGGTGCTGCCGCATCCCTCGCTCGTCATTCTCGGTGCGAGCCCGGTGGCGCTGTCGCTTGCGGCGCAGGCGCGCGTGCTCGGCTATCACGTCACGTTTGCTGCGCCGTCCGCCGATCTCACGGCGCAGCCGGACGCCGACGCGGTCATCGATGGTTATCAGCTCGGCGAGCTCAACGACTCCAAGCGCTTCGTCGTCGTCTCGACGCAGGGCAAGGGCGACGAGGCCGCCTTGCGCGCGGCGGTCGCGACCAAAGCCTGTTATCACGCCTTCGTCGGCAGCCGCCGCAAGATGGCTTCGCTGCGCGCAAAACTCCTTGCAGAGAGCGCCAGCGCGGCTGCGATCGACGATTTCAAGGCGCCGGCCGGCCTCGATCTCGGCGCGATCACGCCGGAGGAGATCGCAATGTCGATCCTCGCCGAGATCACCAGAGAACGCCGGCGTGGCCAGCGCGCGGCCAATCAAACAGCAAGCAGAGAGTGAGACACCGATCATGCAGATGAACGACAGCCAGCGAATTCCCGCCTCACGCGAGCAGGTGTGGGCGGCGCTGAACGATCCCGCTGTGCTGAAGCAGTGCATCCCGGGCTGCCAGTCGCTCGAGGTGACCGCGCCGAACGAGATGACCGCGACGGTGGTCTTCAAGGTCGGCCCGGTGAAGGCGACGTTCAGCGGTAAGGTGACGCTGTCCGATTTCGATCCGCCCAACAGTTACCGTATCTCAGGAGAGGGCTCCGGCGGCGTCGCCGGCTTCGCCAAGGGTGGCGCGGTGGTGCGGTTGGAATCCGAGAGCGCCGACGTGACGGTGTTGCATTACGAAGTCGATGCGCAGATCGGTGGCAAGCTCGCGCAGTTGGGAGCACGGCTGATCAATTCGACCGCGACGAAGCTGGCGGGGGAGTTCTTCAAGTCATTTGCCGACGTGGTGAGCGCGAAGGCCGAGGCAGGCTAGCTGCCGTAGGGTGGGCAAATCGACTTGTCCGCCGTAGCTCGAAGAGCGAAGGCGGAAGCGAGCCTACCGTCTTCATCGCTACAAAAGAAGGTGGGCACGGCGCTTTGCGCCTTTGCCCACCCTACGATGGTCGCGCAAGCCGCCATCACCCCAACGACACCCCCGCCTTGGCCCGGCTGATCCCCAGCGTCAGGATGCGCTGCAGGAGATCCGGATATTTGAGCCCGGCATGTTGAGCCGCCGTGGCGAACTCCTGGCTCTTGGCGATCTCGGGGTTGGGATTGGCTTCGATGAAATACGGCGTGCCGTCGGCGGCGAGACGAAAATCGATGCGTGCGTAGCCGTCGAGGCCAAGCGCCCGGTAGATGCGCTTCGCGGCGCGCTGGATGCGCGCGGTGACTTCGGGCGCGAGGTCCTTGGCCGGCCCGTCGACGATGCCGAGCTTCTCCTGATAGTCGGTGTCGTGCTTGGCTTTCTCCGTGGCGATGTGCCGTGATCTGCGCCCGCCCATGCTGCCGAATTTCAGTTCCCAAACCGGCAGGACGCGCAGCCGGTTGTTGCCGAGCACGCCGACATAAAGCTCGCGCCCCTCGATGAACTGCTCGGCGATGGCGGCGGATTCGACCCGCTCGTGGATGAAGGCGACGCGCTCCACGAGCTTCTCGTCGGTATCGACGATCGAGGCCTGCGAGATGCCGAAGGACCCGTCCATGTTCAGGCTCTTGACGATCAGCGGCAGCGCAAGGCGCGTCGGGCGCTTCACCTTGCGGCGCATCGGGAAGACGGCGAAGGCCGGCGCTGCGATCCGGCGGTGATGCACCAGCGTCTTGGACAAATCCTTGCCGCGCGCCAGGATCAGGCCGCGCGGATTGCACCCGGTATAAGGGACCTTCATCAGCTCGAGATAGCTGGCGATGTGCTGGTCGTAGGCGACGTTGTTGTGGAATTCCTCGAGCAGCGTGAAGACCACGTGGGGCTTGAATTCTTCGATCGCCTCGCGGATCGGCTTGATCTCGTCCTGCGCACCGAGGGCGCGAACCTCGTGGCCGGCCGCACGCAAGGTGCTCACCACGTCGTATTCCGTCTTCCAGTTGTTGATTTCCTGCGGCGTGTATCCGTCGGAGGAGTCCGGAGGCATGAAGTCCGGATGCATCAGCACCAGAATGCGTGAGCGTCTCATAGCGCGATCCATTTGCGCCGAGACGGGCCAAACAGCGCGTGCATCGTCTTGGCGGTCACGAGGACGGTGAAATCGAGAACGAGCTTCTGTTCGGGGCCGACGGCGCGCAGATCGAGCTCACGGCAGCGGGAGATCATATCATCGAGCACGGCATCGAGCGTGAGCTGGTTCTCGCCCGTCCACCGCGCGACCAGCTGCCTGATCTGCGCGCGGTGCCGTCTGATCAGGGCCGAAGCCGGCTTTGAGCGGTGATGCCGTGGATCGGCTGAAAACAGCCGGGAGAGGTCGCGGTCGTAGGTCTTCGGCGCTGTGAAGGCGTAGAACGCCTGCTTCTTCTTGTAGTGGTCTTCGAGCGTCTGGCTGAGCCGGCCCAGCGTATCGACACGCTCCCGCGTCGTGATCAGCGGCCGCTTTCCCGCAATCTCGTGCATCAGCTCGTCGACATATTCGAGCTTCTTCAGCGCCGGCCATCCGGCATATCGCGTCCGCCAGTTCGAGCGTGGGCGCAGCCACACCGCGAAGGTCTCGGCGAAGTCTTCATCCGGATGGCTTTGCGCGTACCACAGCCGGAGGTGCTGGACGTAGCGCCTGCTGGCAGGATTGGGCCGGTAGTAGCGCGGGTAGTGTTTCGACGACGGGCCGAACAGCTGCTGCCAGCGCCGGCGGCGCTGCAGCTGATAGCCGTGCTGCACGGCATGGCCGGCCTCGTGACGGAGGATACCCATGCACTCGCGCCAGGTTCCGCCCTCGACGTCGAACATCATCTTCTTCTCGAGCTTCATCAGACGGGGATGGGCGAGATAGAAGGGGATGGCGATGCCCGGCACATCGCCCGGACTGAACCATTCGCTCGAGATCCATGTGTGCGGTCGCAGCCGGATGCCCCGCTCTTCGAGCTCCTCATGGAGCGTGCTGACGCAGTCCTCGAGCCAGGTGCCTTTGACCGTAACCCTCAGGCTGGAGAGGCGCTGCTTGAGCAACTCGTCATCCGACAGCTTCTCCCAGGCAAATTTCCGGCGCGGCATCAGGAATCCAGGGGGCAGGGATGACTCGGTATCCGGATGATGTCATGGGCGGCGGCGGGCAACAACCCGTGGGGCTGCGAAGCGGGCTGCGGCGCGTCAGCGCTCAACGCCGTAGGGTGGGCAAAGCGACTTGTCCGACGTAGCTCGGAGAGTGAAGGCGGAAGCGTGCCCACCACCTTCAATATAAAAAGAAAAGGTGGGCACGGCGCTTTGCGCCTTTGCCCACCCTACGAGACCTTCCGGGATCGGAAAAACTAGTCGAACAGGCTCGACACCGACTCTTCCGCCGCGGTGCGCGCGATGGCGTCCGAGATCAGGCTGGCGATCGGAAGCGTGCGGATGTTCGGAGCCTTGGTCACCGCCTCCGTCGGCAGGATCGAGTCGGTGATCACGAGCTCCTTCAGCTTCGAGCCCGCGATGCGGGCGGCCGCGCCGCCGGAGAGCACGCCGTGGGTGATATAGGCGTAGACGTCCTTGGCGCCCTTGGCGATCAGCGCGTCGGCCGCGTTCACCAGCGTGCCGCCGGAGTCCACGATGTCGTCGATCAGGATGCAGGTGTAGCCGGCGACGTCGCCGATCACGTTCATGACCTCGGATTCGCCCGCCCTCTCGCGGCGCTTGTCGACGATCGCGAGCGGGGTGTTGATGCGCTTGGCAAGGCCACGTGCGCGCGCCACGCCGCCGACGTCAGGCGAGATCACCATCGTCTTGGAGAGATCGAACTTGTCCTTGATGTCGCGCACCATCAGCGGTGCCGCGTAGAGATTGTCGGTCGGGATGTCGAAGAAGCCCTGGATCTGGCCGGCATGCAGGTCGAGCGTCATGACGCGGTCGACGCCGGCCTGCGTGATCAGGTTGGCGACGAGCTTGGCCGAGATCGGCGTGCGCGAACCCGATTTGCGGTCCTGCCGGGCGTAGCCGAAATAGGGCAGCACCGCGGTGATGCGGCGTGCCGAGGAGCGGCGCAGCGCATCGGTGATGATCAGCAGTTCCATCAGATGGTCGTTGGCGGGGAACGAGGTCGACTGGATGACGAAAGCATCCGAGCCACGGACGTTCTCCTGGATCTCGACGAAGATCTCCATGTCGGCGAAGCGCCGTACCACGGCCTTGGTTAGCGGCAGGTCGAGGCCTTGCGCGATCGCCTGCGCGAGAGCCGGGTTTGAGTTGCCGGCGACAAGCTTGATGGAGCCGTTCTTGGCCGACATGGACGCTTCCTCCCGCGCTTTGCTGGATACGACGTTCAACATCAGAGAATACCCACTGGAAGCACGGTTACGACGGGCGAGGAAATATCAGGCCGGGGCCTGCAATGGCAACCCGGCATGCTACGTTTTCCCTCCGAAATCCTGAGTCGGGCCAACGGTTTGGCCGCAACTTGGGGCCGTGGTTTCGCGGGGGTTATCGCTCGGCATAGCCCAGCGCCGAGGCCGGCATCTCGGCCGCCGGAGCCTCCGGGATCACGCTGGCCACCGCCGGTCCCCGCAAGCCGGGAACAGTGCTCGGCGCGTCCGGCGTTCCGTTGATCATGTTGGAAAGTCCGCTGAATCCGGCCTGGGCGATCTTCCGCAGCACGAGGTCGTCGGCGGCGCCCCAGGGATCGCGGCCGCCCTTGGCGGCGGTCAATTCCTCGCCGGAGAGGCGCAATGCCCGCTGCTGGTTGGCGTCGTAGACGTCCCAGACCCAGGCGATCACGGTCTTGCCGCGCACGATTTGGGCGGAGAGGTAACTGCGCACGCGATAGGCAGCCGTCCCCTCGCGGGAGACGACGGACAGGCTGCGCAGCTTGGATTCGCTGTCGAGCACGCCGACCATGCGGTCGAACACCTGCGGGGGCGGCCCGTCGATCGATTCGAAGGCCACGGTCGCCCCTGAGCCGGTACTCGGCGCCATCGCATAGGAGTTGGCGGCACCGCCGCCGCCGGCGCAGCCGCCAAGCGCGACCGCCGCTGCCAGCAGCATGACCGCCAGCACACGCGAACCCGCGCGGCCCAGGATGAATGACGCGTCCCTCATTATGGGGGGCAGCGATATCGTTAAAATCGATTAAGGTCTAGGGCAGGAAGGACACATCATTGGGCCGATCCGGCCGAGGAATTGTCGATGAGGGGAGCGACTTTGGGGGTAATCGTTGCCTGCCTCATCGTGGGGCGGGCCGCGGCGGCAGAAAGTGCGGCCGAGGCAATCCGGGCTTTCGGACTGACCGGTACCTGGTCGGTTGATTGCAAACGGGATCCGTATCAGGCCTGTGAGAACAACCGCTGTGGCGCGCGATTGACGTACATCGCGTCGTCCTCCGGAGCGCCGACGACAAGGAATGTGATCGGGACGTTCACACCTGGGCAAGTAAGGACATTCATCAGCGCGATCTATTCGGCGACGCGTATTGCCGACGACAAGATCAAGATCGTGTCGGTTCAGGACCCTCCACCCAGCACGACACTGATCTGGTGGCGTCAGCCGGGCGAGGTTTGGGAGATCGTTCTGCTCAAGGTCGGCGACAAATATCGGACTTTCTCCGCGCATCGCGACGATTGGAAGAAGATCGAAGTCGATGAAGGTTTCGAGGTCCGACCGCCGCCGCCGCCTCCACCAGCTCAAATGTACGTTGATTTGCCGACTAAATGGCTTCGCGGAAAGAATGAAACGCCATTGTTCGAAAGATGCAGCGACTAACCTAATGGGTTGCGGCAAGAACTAGGCCGAATTCGTTCTTAATTCTCCAGCGCGATCGCGTGGATGTGGCGGCCGTAATCCGGCTCCTTGCGATGTACCGAGCGGCGATAGCTGAAGAAGCGCTCGTCGGCATAGGTGTCCAGGCCAAGATCGTCGATCATCAGGATGCCGGCGGCTTCGAGCCGCTTCCGGATGAAGCCGGCGAGGTCGAACATCGCGTGTCCGGCGCGCACCGACGGGATGAAGAACATGGCGTTGTCCGCGTCCGCCTCGATGAAGCGGGCCACGAACTCGTTGCCGACCTCGTAGCTGTCCTGTCGGATCAAGGGGCCGATCGCGGCGATGATGCCGCTGCGCGTGGCGCCGAGCTTCTCCATCGCCGAGATCGTCTGTTCCAGCACGCCGGTCAGCGCGCCTTTCCAGCCGGCATGGGCGCCGCCGATCACGCGCGCGTTGGGATCGACGAACAGCACCGGCCCGCAATCGGCGGTGGAGACGCCGAGCGCGATGCCGGGTGTTTTCGTGACCAGCGCATCGCCCTTCGGCCGCGGTCCGCTCGGCCACGGCGCTTCGGCAATGAGGACATCGGGCGAATGGATCTGGTGCAGGCTGATGAAGCGCTCCGGGGCGACGCCGACATGCTCGGCCATGCGGCGGCGGTTCTCCGCGACATGCGCCGGATCGTCGTTGGAGCCGAGCCCGCCATTGAGCGCCGAATAAATCCCGCCTGAGACACCGCCCTCGCGGGTGAAGAAGGCATGGCGCAGGCCGGGCACGGCCGACAGCAGCGACGAAGCAAGCGTCATGAAGCGCCTCCGGCCCGTTCGAGATCGCTGAGGCCGGCGATGCCGGTCAGCCGCGGCTCGGAGATGCCGAGCACCTTGAACATCGAGCCCATGCCGCTGCGCCCGGTATCGGTCAGGCGCTTGAGCGCCACCGAAATGTCGGTGGCGACTTCAGGCGTCGCCTTCTGCATCAGGGCAGCTGCGCGGGTATCGATGCCGACGCGCTTGAGGAAATCGCCCTGCGTCACCGGGCCGTGCACACGGGCGCCGACATCCTCGGCCGCGCGCGCCAGGGCCTGGAAGTCGACATGGGCTGTGACGTCGGCCTGGCCCGGCGCCTTCAGGGGATCGGTGAAGGTGTGGCGCGCGATCGCCTGGAACGTGTCGCCGGCATCGCTGCGCAGATGGCCGTAATCGATGATCAGCGCCGCGCCGTCCTGGTCGCGCACGCGCGTGGCGAGCTTCATGATCTCGCCGTCGGGGCGCCATTCGAACACGGCGCCAACGGGAGCGGCGCGCACCAGAGGCGGCAGCAGCACGTCGAAGCGCGGCGTCGGGTCGGCGGCCGCGCCGAATTGAAGCTTGCCGTTGGGATCGATCTCGATCACGCGCTCGTGCCAGCCGTTCTCGCGCTTCACCATCTGGCGGATCGGCAGCACGTCGAAATATTCGTTGGCGAGGATGATGCTCGGCCCTTCGGGCACGTCGTCGATGCTGTCGTGCCAGGCGATGTTGCGCACGCCCGCCAGCGTCGCACTCTGCCGCTCGCGCAGCACCGGATTGACCTCGACCATGTGGACGTGAAGCGCCTGGTAGAGCGGCGGCAGCACGCGCAGTGCGCGCAGCGCATCCGCCATCATGGTGCCGCGGCCGGGGCCGAGCTCGATCAGCCGCAGGAATTGCGGCGAGCCCATCTGCTTCCACACCGAGGCGGTCCACAGCCCCAGGAGCTCGCCGAACATCTGGCTGACCTCGGGCGCGGTGGTGAAGTCGCCTTCGCGCCCGAGCGGATCGCGCGAGACGTAATAGCCATAGCGCGGATGCATCAGGCACAGTTCCATGTACCGCCAGACCGGCATGGGCCCTGAGGATTTGATCAGCGCCCTGATCTCGTTGAGTAGCGGCTGTTCGGTCACGGTCTGTCTTCTCGAAAGGAATTAACTGATAGCCCCGGCGGGCTTCGGCGCGCCGCGCCTGATAGCCAATACAATAAGTATGAGGCCTACAATAAGCATCGGGATCGACAACAGCATGCCCATGGTTAATCCGCCCCAGAGGAAGCCGAGCTGGACGTCCGGCTCGCGGAAATGCTCGCCGGCGATGCGGGTCAGGCCATAGATCAGGATGAAGGCGCCGAGGATCATGCCGGGCCGCTTCAGGGCGCCGAAACGGATCATGATCGCGAGCACGGTGAACAGCAGGATGCCCTCCATGCCGGCCTCATAGAGCTGGCTCGGATGGCGCGGCAGCTGCGTCGGATCGTTGGGGAAGATCATCGCCCAGGGCAGGCTGGGGTCGGCGGCGCGGCCCCACAATTCGCCATTGATGAAATTGGCGATGCGCCCGAGCAGCAGCCCGACCGGGGCGACTGCCGTGGTGATGTCGCCCAGCGACAGGATCGAGATGCGGTTGCGATAGGCAAACCACATCACCGCGACGACGCAGCCGAGGAAGCCGCCATGGAAGGACATGCCGCCCTCCCACAATTTGAAGATCGCGGCGGGGTGATCGATGAAGAAGGGCAGATTGTAGAACAGCACGTAGCCGGTGCGGCCGCCGAGGATGATGCCGAGCGTGACCCACAGGATGAAGTCGTCGATCTGCACCAGCGACATCGGCGCGGGGCCGCTCCACAGGCGCTCTTTCTTCAGCAGCGAGCGCGCATAGAGCCAGCCGAACACGATGCCGCTGATATAGGCCAGCGCATACCAGCGGATCGCGAACGGACCGATCTCGATGGCGATCGGCTTGAAGGCGGGAAAGTCGATGAGCAGAAAGGGCATCAGGCCTTCTAGACTTAAACGAGATTGCGGCGATAGAGCGCCAGCAGACGCTCCCAATGCCGCTCGGCAGCGTCGCGGTCGTAGACCGGACGCTTGGGGAAGGCGAAGCCGTGATGCGTGCCGGGATAGATCTCGACCTCGGCCTTGGCACCGCTCATGCCCTGCTTGACCTTCTCGATGACCTCGGCGGGCGCGTAGATGTCGGTCTCGGCGCAGGCGAAATAGAGCTCGGCCTTGGTCTTGCCTGAGGCGAGATGCGGGCTGTTGTCTTCGTCGGTCGCCAGATGCGTTCCGTAGATCGAGGCGGCGGCCTTGACGCGGTCGGCAAAGTGCGTGGCCGCGTTGACGGCGTAACGGCCGCTCATGCAATAGCCGACGGTGCCGACGATTTTCGTATTGGCAGCCGCCTGGCCCTCGGCATAGGTGAGCAGGGCCCTGGTGTCCTCCATGATCATGGGAATGTTGAGCGAGGCCATGAGCTGGAACATGCGCTTGCGCTCGGGTGCATTCGGATCGGCCGGCAGCGCGCCGAGCTCCATCACGCCGGAGCGGTAGTAGAGGTTCGGCAGCATCACGTAATAGCCCGAGGTGGCGAGCCGGCGCGCCATGTCGCGCAGCTCCTCGCGGATCGCCGGCGCATCCATGTAGAACAGGATGATCGGAAACGGCCCGCCGCGTTCGGGATGGGTGATGAAGGTTGCGGTGTGGCCGTCCTTGGTGGGAATCGCGATCTGCTGATCGATCATCTCGTGCGCCTTCTGATTCTTGTTATGCAGGGACGTTGAATACGATTGCAAGGAAACCGGGGCATGACAAGGATACCGCCGATCGGCCCTTGAACCGTTTCGCCCGGATTGCCATTGTCTTTTCGCGCGTTCGCGCAAAGTTTATCTGAGGCCGCCAGGAGACCGACATGACCCAGACCAACAACCGGTTTTTCGACGAGATCGGCCGCCTGATGAACGACGCCGCCGGTGCCGCCCAGGGCGTCAAGCGCGAGTTCGACACCGTGATGCGCACCCAGGCCGAGAAATTCCTGCGCGACATGGACCTCGTCAAGCGCGAGGAGTTCGAGGCGGTCAAGGACATGGCCCGCCTCGCCCGCGAGGAGAACGAGGCCCTGAAGGCGCGCATCGTGGCGCTGGAGGCCAAGTTCGGCGGAACGCCGACATAAGGCCGCCGTTCTCGCTTACCCTCCCCTCCAGGGGAGGGTGGGGACCCCGCCGGGCGGGCCATTCTCCTTGTCATTTCCGCATCTTCCGGGTAAAAGCCCGCCAAGTTCGCGGCCCCCGCACCCCTGGAGGCTTGCTGCGAACTGCACCATGGGCCGCGCTGCGGCCCATTAACTTTTGCAAAAACAAGGACTTAGACTATGGCGACGACCGTCAAGGAATTGAAGGCGACCGCACGTCCGAAGAGCGGCAAGGGGGCCGCCCGGGCTGAGCGTCGCGCCGGGAAAGTGCCCGGAGTGATCTATGGCAACAAGCAACCCCCGCTCCCGATCTCGGTTGACGATCGTGAACTGCGCCAGCGCATCCTCGCCGGCCGGTTCCTCACCACGCTGGTCGACATCGACCTCGAGGGCAAGAAGCACCGCGTGATCCCGCGTGACTATCACCTTGATCCGGTCAAGGATTTCCCGATCCATGTCGACTTCATGCGTCTCGGCGAAGGTGCCACCATCCGCATCAGCGTTCCCTTGCATGTGGTGAAAGCGGAAGGTTCGCCCGGCGTGAAGCGCGGCGGCGCCGTCAACATCGTCGCGCATTCGATCGAGCTCGAATGCGGCGTCGAGAGCATCCCGCAATTCATCGAGGCTGATGTCGGCTCACTCGAAATCGGTCACTCGCTGCATCTGTCGGACATCAAGCTGCCGGCCGGCGTGAAGGCGCTGACCCGCGAGGACGCGACCCTCGTCACCATCGTGCCGCCGTCCGGCTACGCCGAAGAGCAGAAGGCCGCGGCTGCGGCTGCAGCTCCGGGCGCTGCTGCGGCTGCTCCGGCGGCTGGCGCTGCGGCTCCGGCTGCGGGTGCTGCTGCTCCGGCTGCGGCTGCCAAGGCTCCCGCCGGCGGCGACAAGAAGAAGTAATCTCTCAAAGAGCTGGGCGCGCGGTCCTTGATCGCGCGCCGAGCGAGGGGCGCGCCGCGTCATGCGACTCTTTGTTGGGCTCGGCAATCCCGGCGCGAAATACGCACGTAACCGGCACAATATCGGCTTCATGGCCGTCGACGAGATCGCGCGGCGGCATGGCTTTGCACCATGGCGCCGCAGGTTTCAGGGCGAGACCTCGGAAGGTGCGCTCGGTACTGAGCGCATCATCCTGCTCAAGCCGACAACCTACATGAATGACTCCGGCCGCAGCGTTCAGGAGGCGGCAAGCTTCTTCAAGATCGCGCCCGGCGACGTCACCGTGTTCCATGACGAGCTCGAACTGCCGCCGGGCAAGGTGCGGGTGAAGATCGGCGGCGGCATCGCCGGCCATAACGGCCTGCGCTCGATCTCCGCGCACATCGGCAACGAGTATCGCCGGGTCCGGCTCGGCATCGGTCATCCCGGCGTCAAGGAACTGGTGCACGGCCACGTGCTGTCGGACTTCGCCAAGGCCGACAACGACTGGGTGGCGACGCTGTGCGAGGCGGTGGCCGAGCACGCGGCACTGGTTGCCAAAGGCACGGACGCGACCTTCGCCAACAGGGTGCATCTCGCCATGCAGGCGAAGGGCTTTTTGACCAAGGACGAGAACGGCAAGGAATAGGGCACCGTTTTCTCCGTCAGGCCCGGCCATGACGAATACGGATAGAGGACGACCATGGGATTTAAATGCGGGATCGTCGGGTTGCCGAATGTCGGCAAGTCGACCTTGTTCAATGCGCTGACCGAGACGGCCGCGGCGCAGGCCGCGAACTATCCGTTCTGCACCATCGAGCCGAATGTCGGCGAAGTCGCCGTGCCCGATCCGCGGCTCGACAAGCTCTCGGCCATCGCCAAATCGGCGCAGATCATCCCGACCCGGCTGACCTTCGTCGACATCGCCGGCCTCGTGCGCGGCGCCTCCAAGGGTGAAGGCCTCGGCAACCAGTTCCTCGCCAACATCCGCGAGGTCGACGCCATCGCGCATGTCGTGCGCTGCTTCGAGGATTCCGACATCACGCATGTCGAGGGCAAGATCGCCCCGCTCGCCGACATCGAGACCATCGAGACCGAGCTGATGCTCGCCGACCTCGACAGCCTCGAGAAGCGCGTCGACAACCTCACGAAGAAAGCCAAGGGCAACGACAAGGACGCCAAGGAGCAGCTCGACCTCGTCAACCGCACGCTGGTGCTGCTGCGCGAGGGCAAGCCCGCCCGCCTCGTCGAGCGCAAGGCGGAGGAGGAGCGCGCCTTCGGGATGCTCGGCCTGCTGTCGTCGAAGCCGGTGCTCTACGTCTGCAACGTCGAGGAAGGCTCGGCCGCCACGGGTAATTCGTTCTCCAAGGCGGTGGAGGAGCAGGCGGCCAAGGAAGGCGCCGTTGCCGTCGTCATCTCCGCCAAGATCGAATCCGAGATCGCCACCATTTTACGCGAGGAACGCGCCGACTTCCTGGAGACGCTGGGTCTCGAAGAGGCCGGCCTCGATCGCCTGATCCGCGCCGGCTACACCCTGCTCGACCTCATCACCTATTTCACGGTGGGCCCGAAGGAAGCGCGCGCCTGGACCATCTATCGCGGCACCAAGGCCCCGGGCGCGGCCGGCGTGATCCACACCGACTTCGAGAAGGGTTTTATCCGCGCCGAGACGATGGCGTATGAGGACTATGTCGCGCTGAACGGCGAAGCCGGCGCCCGCGATGCCGGCAAGCTGCGTCTCGAAGGCAAGGAATACGTCGTCGCCGACGGCGACGTGATGCATTTCAGGTTCAATACGTAAGACGCGAAAGAGCGGTGCTGTAGGGTGGGCAAAGCGACTTGTCCGCCGTAGCTCGAAGAGCGAAGGCGGAAGCGTGCCCACCACGTCTCTCTCAAATCGCGAAAGGATGGTGGGCACGGCGCTTTGCGCCTTTGCCCACCCTACGGCACCTGCAGCCGCCTCACCGCGCCCCGCCGCCCTGGTCGCGGATCGCGCCGAGATGCTCGTTGATGCGGAAGACGATCAGGATCAGCTCCGCGGCGATGCGCGAGAACACGATGCCGACAACGATGCTCGCGATCGATGACAGCAGCACCAGGAAGCCGCCGAACGGGCTGATCGCCATCGTCGCGAGACCGGAGAAGATTCCGGAAAGGCCGAACAGGCAGATCAGTGCGATCACCAGCCAGTAGAAGGTCTTGATGATCGTAGGGGTTATGAATCGGTCCCATTGAAACAGGTCGCTGAATGAAAACATTGCTCTCCCCAGGGCAAATCGGGCCTCGGCCTGCCGGTTGATCCGACTCAAGACCAACGCCGACACCCCATATGTAGCACGAGCCATGCGGGCCGGCGGGTTGAGATTGCCGCAAAGTGCGGCCACAATCTGTCATTCCCTCAAAGCATTCCCGAGATGACCCTGACCTTCGAAGATTTCCCGCCCGGCCGGTTCGGAACATTCGGCCCGCGCCATGTCACCCGCGACGAGATCTTGGCTTTCGCCGCCGAGTTCGATCCGCAGCCGATGCACCTCGATGAGGAGGCCGCGGCCAACAGCATGCTGCGCGGCCTGTCCGGCTCGGGCTGGCACCTCTGCTCGCTGATGATGCGGATGATGGCCGATGGCTTCATCACACGCGCCGCTTCGCTCGGCTCGCCCGGCGTCGACGAGGTGCGCTGGCTGTCACCCTTGCGGCCCGGCGACGATCTCATGCTCGACGTCGACGTGCTGGAGGCGCGCGCCTCGAAGAGCCGGCCGGAGCTCGGCATCGTCAAGTTCAAATGCACGGTGCGCAACGCCAAGGACGAGGCGCTGTGCGAGATGACCTCGCCGATCCTGATCAAGCGGCGCGAGAGAGCAGTCTGATGCCCTTCTTCGAGGAGATCGAGATCGGCCACCGCCGCGAGATCGGCGCCTATACGTTCACCGCGGAGTCCATCAAGATTTTCGCCGCAAAGTTCGATCCACAGCGCTTCCATCTCGACGAGGAGGAAGGCAAGAACTCGCTGTTCGGCGGCCTTGCGGCCTCGGGCTGGCATGTCGGCTCGGCCTGCATGAGCCTGCTTGTCGCGGATGGCCAGCGTCTGGCGCGTGAGGCCGCTTCGCGCGGCGAGGAGGTCGCGGTGTGGGGGCCGTCGCCGGGCTTTCGCGACCTGCGCTGGATCAGGCCGGTGCTCGCCGGCGACACCGTCGCCTACGTCAACGAAGTCATCGACAAGCGCAGCTCCGCCTCGCGCCCCGGCTGGGGCATTCTGACGGCCCGCACCACCGGCACCAACCAGCGCGGCGAGGAGGTCTATTCCATCACCGCCAGCGCCTTCGTGCCGATGCGGAAGGGCGGTTAGACCTGTTCCAGGATGAACGGTCCAAATGTATGCGCGAGTGTTGCCCGCGCGCTATGGACGCGATTCCGGGCGGCTGCCATAAGCCTGCTCAACATGATGACCCGCGAAGCAGTTGGCGGAACCATCGAGTTGCTAACCAATTATGAACCTGTCGCTGTCTAATTGAAACGAATTGGGCAGAGAACAGGGGACGAGGACCATGGCAGACCGCGGCGCACTCAAGCTGGTGGGATTTATCTTTGCGACCGCGACGCTGGCAGTGATGCTGGTCGCCGGCATGGTGGTGAAGGGCTATGCCGATGGCGGCTACACCCTGGAAGCCTCGACGGTCGACGCGAGCCGTTAAGGGCTCGTTAACTCTTCGGGGCCGGACGTCCGGCCTCCGCCGTCAGCGGCTATAGACGAACGCCAGCACCGCGATCGCCACCGCCAGCAATCCGACGAAGCGCAGCATGATCGTGCCGAACTGGTTCGGCGCGGGCCGCAGCGGGATAGGGTCCGTGTTGTCGGGCCGAATGCTTTCCATCTGAAATGTCCCCAGGCCCGGCCGCAAGGCTGCGGGCGCTTGGCATTGGTCGGCGCTGGGGCGCGGAGGGTTCAAAGCGAACCGGGTCGGCTGCATTGACTGCGTGAACGCATGTCCACTGCCTCAATCTTTCGCAGCCACACCCTCCGCTGTCATGCCCCGGCTTGACCGGGGCATCCAGTACGCCGCGGCGTCCCGGCTCTTGCCTCATTGTCTCTGGAATACTGGATCGCCCGATCCCGTCTCCGCCAAGGGCTTCGCCGGGCCAAGAACTCACTCGGCCGCCGAAGCCTTAGCGAAGGCGGCAAGTCGGGCGATGACACCTATCGTGGGGAGCTTGTGCGCACCCAACTCCCCGCGAATCAAAACCGCCGCGTCCTTTGCGGAACGCGGCGGCCGGTGATGCTTGACGTGAGTGATCAGCTGTTGCGCAGGCCGTCGGCGGCGCGCTTCCACTGCGCGACGTTGTCGGCGATCATGCGGGTCGACTTCATCGCGGCCTGGCTGAGCTGGGCGTAGCCGGAGATCTCGCGCTGGACGCGCTGGCCCTCGGCATGGAGCAGGTCGCGCAGGCTCTCGAGCTCGGAGATCAGGTTCTCGATCTCGGCGAGCGAGGTGCCGGCGACGCGCTGGATCAGCGAGTTGACGTTGGTGACGGTGGCTTCCGCGCTCGGATCGAGCGGCGGCGTGTCGGTGGTTCCCGATGCCGGCCGGCGCAGATAGGCGATGTCGTTGCGGACGAAGTCGCGGATGCCGGCTTCGACTTCCGTCACTGCGGCGAGGTTGGTGTCGACCGTCTCGGTCTCGGTGGGTTCGGTCTTTTCCGGACGCATGGCGTTCATCGTTATTCCCCTGTTCGCGTTGAGCGCAGCGCGAGTGTCCCCCGCACGACGAGTTCGGTCATCCGACTAGGGCGTCGGATTTTGACCGCAACTTGGCCGAGATACGGCAAGGGCGGACGATTCGGGGGCTTTGCCGTGGCGTATGGTTACGAGAGTCTGAACTGCTGGGAAAACGAACCTATCCCGGGATGATGGCAGAGGGGGGCGCAGGACTGCTACCAGCTCTTCTTGAAGCCCGCCGTCAGGCTCTTGTTGATCGCGCCCTGCGAGGTCTCGCCGACCGAGCCGGAGACGGTGACGTTGTCGAACAGCTTTTGCTCGGCGCCGACCTTGCGCAGCCATTTGTCGTCGGTGGTCGACAGCGACTGGCCGGCGGTGATGCTGGTGCCGGTGTCGGTGAGGGTGACCTTGGCGCTCTGCTCGGTCTCGTAATTGCGCGTGATGTGGCCGCCGATGCCGGGCACCGCGGTGGTGCCCTGCTGGTTGACGCTGTAGCCGTTCTGGAGCGTCAGCGACGTGTCGCTCGACAGCGGCACCGACTTGATCAGCGACGCCCCGATCTTGCTCTGCTCGGCGCCGGGATCGACGCGGGCTTCCACCGCGGTCTTGTCCCAGATCGAGCCGGCGCCCGGCGCGGTCGCGGCCGCCCAGGCGCTGCCGGAGGATTGCGGCAGGCTGCCGCCATTGGTGGCTTTCTGCGCCAGCAGCTCGGACATCGTCCGCGGCTCGCTCGTCACCGTCATGTCGGCGCCGATGCGGGCGTCCCAGAACGAGGAGACCGACTGCTTCACCGTCACCGCGGAGGAGCCGTTGGCGTTCGCGTTCGACGACCAGTTCAGGCCGTCCTTGGCCGCGGCCTGGGCGCGCTTCTTGGCGGCCATGACGTCGTTGCCGGTACCGGCGTCGACCGCGAGTTGACTCCAGTCGAGCTTGTCGACGTCGATGCCCTTTAAAATGTCGGGGTCGTTGACGTCGGGAGCTGCGGCGGTCTCCGTGGCTTCGGTCTCGGCCTCGTCGTCAGGCGCAGCCGCCGAGAAGGGCGGGATGATCTGCGCCGAGACCGTCAGAACCGAGCCCAAAATGAATGCGGCCGCCAGCACCGGCAGCCTGGTCCAGCCAAAACCTGTCGAGAATTCCATCGTCCTGCCCGCGAGCCCAGCGCATGCCTGCCGCCACTATAATGCGGCCTTCGGTGATGACCATGCGCCATTCCGTCCGCTCAACACATGGTGATCTATCGTTGCGAAATTGTGGCGGCTCGCCTCGGCCAGAGCATGATCCGGACCCGAAGGGCCGCGCCAGCGCAAAGTGTGCAGCGGTTTTCCCTCGCGACAAACGCGGAACGCGTTTGCGCGGAGATCATGCTCAAACCACTGGAATGGCGAACCAACGGGCCGCGCGAAAGGCGCGCCCGATGACGAGCTTCGCCACGACGGCATCCGGCGGGGCTGGAGGCCAGGACGCGGGTCGGGCGAGCATCAATCATCGGTCCCGGCAAGCGGGGCCCGTTGGCGTCCCCCTCAGCCGACGCGGGTCATCTTCGGCAGATGAATGGCGCGGCCGAGTGCCTGTTCAACCAGATCGAAGGTGTCGACCAGCACGCGCATGCTGATCAGCTTGCCCGCCCTGAACTGGGCGAACTGCGCCACCCGCAAGCTGATCGGCTTGTCGGAATCCAGCGCGGTCAGCGAATAGCGCAGCATCGAGGCGGCGGAATCCACGCCGAGCATGATGCTCTCGCGGTCGAAGCGGCGGACGTGGAAATTGTCGGCGAGCTGGCGGATGACGTCGAGCACGGCGTCCCGGCCCTGGCGCGCGCCGAGGAACGGAAACATGTCGATCGGGCCGTAGATCGCCCACTCGACGTCCTCGTCGATCAGGGCCTCGATGTCCCTGAAATCCCGGTCGTTCACCGCGCGATGCAACGCGCGCGAGAAACGCCAGAGGCTGTGCTCTGTCATTTGGGGGCGTCCTGAAGCTGGCTTGCAGAAAAAACGGAAAGCAACCCCATGCACAGAAAAGGTGCGGGGGCCGCTCAATTCATTCGTATACAAATAAAATAGGCGATTTCGGCCAAAACGCAATTCACGTTTTCGCAATGCACAATTGATGCGGGTTTGTGAGATTTACAACAGAACCCCGTAATCTCCCGGTCTCTGCTCCACCTCTGCCCGTCAGAACGGGGCGAGCGCGAAGGATCATCCCCCGTCCGCCCGCGCGCCCACGATCAGCGGCCCGATCTCCCGCTCCAGCACCTGCTGCACCAGATCGTAGGAATCGATGATCTCGCGGATCTGCGCCACCAGTCCGCCCCGGAAGCTGTAGAACACCGCCATGTCGAACTGCACGACGCGATCGTTGCTGCGCTTCTTGAAGTAGGTGTGCATGTAGGTCGCGACCTCGTCGCCCTCGGCGAGGATGTGCGGCGCCCTGTAGCGGATTTCGGAATAGCGCGACCAGACGGTCTGCCACAGATCGCGCAGCTGCTGCTTGCCGTGGCGCGGCACCATGTGCGGCAGTACGTCGATCGGCGCGTGGGTAAGAAAGTCGACGTCGTCGGTGCAGCACGACAGCGCGGCCTCGATATCGCCGCGCGCAAAGCTGTCCAGCAGATGCAGCACGCGTTGCCTGTTCAGCGATCCAACCGTCATGCCGCTCCCGCCCTCGTGGGGTGTCGATTGCAAACGCCAATGCGCGCTCTGCGGGTCCAGCAATCCGCAAAAACAATGGTGTCCGGATCATATGACGCGCCGATGCAAAGCCCGGTTCATGAAATGCAATTAAAGCTTGTGTTGATGGCCGCCTGCAAGAATTCGAGCGGGCTTTCGCGTCCCGCATGACGCCGCGTGCATGCCGGTGGGCGCGTCCGCCACGCACGGCACACGGGAACCCGCGCCCGTCGGTGCTCGTTGAGACACCGAAACCGATCCGGAGACATCGATCATGAAATCCCCGCTTCTCACCGTCGCCGCAGCACTTCTGATGCTGGGCGCGACCTCCGCCGCCAACGCCAAGGGCTGCATCAAGGGCGCCGTCGTCGGCGGCGTCGCCGGCCACTATGCCGGCCATCACGGCGTCCTGGGCGCCGCCGCCGGCTGCCTCTACGGCAGGCATCACGCCAAGGAGCAGGAAAAGCAGCAGCAACAGCAGGGTCAGGTAAACGGGCAGGGGAAGTTGTAGGCGCGAACGGCACCACATGCTCCCTCGTCATTCCGGGGCGCGCGAAGCGCGAGCCCGGAATCCATAACCACGACAAGCGCGGACGATACTCCGCCGCCTACCTCTTCTTCCACCCACCCCGCCGTCCCGGCTGTCCACCCGTCGACTTCGGCGCAGGTCCGAACTCCGGCCCGGACTGCCTCGAGTCCGTCGGCTGGATGATCCGGCTCGTGCTGCCGAACGGCTTTGCCGGCAGGCTCGGGTTCTCGCGATAGGGCAACGACTCCGGCCCGTGCATCTCGTCGAGATGCGGCTTGTGCACCTTCGAGCCGCTGCCGCCGCCGCTGGCTTTCAGTGCGGAGCTCACGGTCTTTTTCTTCATCGCGCTGACGGGGAGGTTGGCGGCGTCGCCGTACTTCTTGGTGCCGGCATAGGCGCCGGCCTTGCCCTGCACGGTGCGCTGCTTGACGGTGGGGTCGTCGACCACTGCGAGCTCGGTGGCGCGCAGGCGTTTGACTTCGTCGCGGAGGCGGGCGGCTTCCTCGAAGTTCAAATCGGCGGCGGCCTCGCGCATGCGGGTTTCGAGATCGGCGAGCACGGCTTCAAAATTGTGGCCGATCGAGATGACGTCGTCGGTCATGTCGTGGCCGCCGACCTCGACCAACACGTGGTCGCGCTCGTAGACGGAGTTGAGGATGTCGCCGATCTGCTTCTTCACGCTCTCCGGCGTGATGCCATTGGCGGTGTTGTACTCGACCTGCTTTTCGCGGCGCCGGTTGGTCTCGGCGATGGCGCGCTCCATCGAGCCCGTCATCTGGTCGGCATAGAGGATCACCTTGCCGTCGACGTTGCGCGCGGCGCGGCCGATGGTCTGAATCAAGGACGTTTCACTGCGCAAAAAGCCTTCCTTGTCGGCGTCCAGAATCGCGACCAGTGCGCATTCGGGAATGTCGAGACCCTCGCGGAGCAGGTTGATGCCGACCAGCGCGTCGAAGGCGCCCAAGCGAAGATCCCTGATGATCTCGATACGCTCGATGGTGTCGATATCGGAGTGCATGTAGCGAACGCGAATACCCTGCTCATGCAGATATTCGGTGAGATCCTCCGCCATGCGCTTTGTCAGCACCGTGATCAGCGAGCGATAGCCTGCCTGGGCGGTGGCGCGGACCTCGCCGACGAGATCGTCGACCTGGGTGCGGGCGGGGCGGATATTAACGGGAGGATCAATAAGTCCGGTCGGGCGAATGACCTGTTCGACGAACACGCCGCCGCTTTCGTTCAGCTCCCAGCCGCTCGGCGTCGCCGACACCGCGACCGTCTGCGGCCGCATCATGTCCCACTCCTCGAAGCGGAGCGGGCGGTTGTCCATGCAGGAGGGCAGGCGGAAGCCGTATTCGGCGAGCGTCGCCTTGCGGCGGAAGTCGCCGCGGAACATGCCGCCGATCTGCGGCACGGTGACGTGGCTTTCGTCGGCGAACACCAGCGCGTTGTCGGGGACGTATTCGAACAGCGTCGGCGGCGGCTCGCCGGGCAGGCGCCCGGTGAGATAGCGCGAATAGTTCTCGATGCCGGCGCAGCTTCCGGTCGCCTCCATCATCTCGAGATCGAAGGTGGTGCGCTGCTCCAGCCGCTGCGCTTCCAGCAGACGGCCCTGGTCGTGTAGCTGGTCGAGCCGCTGCTTCAGCTCCGATTTGATCGACTTGATCGCCTGCACCAGCGTCGGGCGCGGCGTCACATAGTGCGAGTTCGCATACATCTTGATGAATTCGAGCTCGTCCTGCTTGTGGCCGGTGAGCGGATCGAATTCCTCGATGGTCTCGATGGTGTCGCCGAACAGATTCACGCGCCAGGCGCGGTCTTCATAGTGCGCGGGGAAGATGTCGATGACGTCGCCGCGCACACGGAACGTGCCGCGGGTGAAATCGGCCTGGGTGCGCTTGTACTGGAGCGCGACGAGGTCGGCGATCAGCTGGCGCTGGTCGATGCGCTCGCCCTTCTTCAGCGCGAACGTCATCGCGGTGTAGGTCTCGACCGAGCCGATACCGTAGATGCAGGACACCGAGGCGACGATGATGACGTCGTCGCGCTCGAGCAGGGCGCGCGTCGCCGAGTGGCGCATGCGGTCGATCTGCTCGTTGATCGACGAGTCCTTTTCTATGTAGGTGTCCGTGCGCGGGACATAAGCCTCGGGCTGATAGTAGTCGTAATAGCTGACGAAATACTCGACCGCGTTATCAGGGAAGAAGCTCTTGAACTCGCCATAGAGCTGGGCGGCGAGCGTCTTGTTCGGCGCCAGGATAATGGCGGGACGCTGCGTCTTCTCGATCACTTGCGCCATGGTGTAGGTCTTGCCCGAGCCGGTGACGCCGAGCAGCACCTGCGAACGGTCGTTGCGCTCGATGCCCTCGACCAGCTCCTTGATCGCGGTCGGCTGATCGCCCCGCGGCTCATAGTGGGACTTAAGCTCGAAGCGCACGCCGCCTTCGGACTTTTCCGGGCGCGGCGGCCGGTGCGGCGTCCACACCTTGGTGGAGCCGTCGTCCCTGCGGAACTCCGGACGGCCCTCGCGGATCAGCGATTCCAGCGCATCCGCGGTCGCCTTGACCCCGAGCGCCTCCATTTTGTTGCGCGGCGGACGCGCCAGCGCTTCCGCATCGTCCTCCTCTGTCGGCATCCCGAGCTGCCGCGCCAGTTCCGGATCGAGCGTCGGGATCGTGGCCGCGGTGCCGTAATTGGCCTGCGGCGCCTCGTCGAAGCCGCCGCTCTCCGACGCACGCGCCCCCGGCGGCTGCGGATTGGGCCGCAGCGGCATCGGCTTAGTCAGATTCTTGGCATTATCCTGCGGAAAATCTCTCGGTGTCGAGGCGCGCGCCCGGTGCGCGGCGGCCTCGCCCCCGGCGCGGCGGTCGCGCGAATTGTCCGGCGGCGGCTGCAGCCCGGTGCCCGATCCCAGCCCGGCATCGCCGCGATTGATCGCGGGATTCAGAAGTTCGGCCAGCGCCGGCCCGATCGGCTGCACGTCGGGCCGATGTGCCTTCGAGTTCGGGGCTTTGGATTTGGGGGATTTCGGGGGAGCAGGTTTCTTCGCCATGCCCCGAATATGGGACGAGTCAGCGCTTCAGAAAAGGGCGAATGCCCTTCCGTGCTCAGGCTGCTGACAGCAGGTTGGCAGCAGGAGCCATGATCGCCCCGACGCGACAAATTTGTCGTTGCGTCGGACGGCGATGGCGCTACTTTAGGTAGTGTTTATTGCGCGATGATCTGACCATTTTCATGCATCTCGGCGGCGCTTTCGGCCGCAGGCGCGGCCAGTCGCCTCAACAGCGGGTAGATTCCATGACAATCAATTTCATCCCGAACGACCCCAATGCCGTGACCGACATGCCGCAACGGCAGCAGGACGCGCGGCCCGACCGTCCGGCCGGGCGTGCAAATTTCAACTATGAGGCTCACGCGGCCGAGGCCCCGTTCGGTGTCAATCAGCGGGACTTTCTGTTCTGGCAGAGCCGGGAAGCGGCGCTCGCCGCTGTGGAGGCCTGGGAGACCTATGCCGGCAACCTCGCCAGATGGTCGCAAGGGCCTCGCATCGACATCAGCCTGACCTACAATGACGGTGAAACGGTCGGCCCCCGGCGGTTGAATGCCTATTACGACACGCAAGGTGTTCGGTTCTTCGACTTCAACGACGGCACCACAACCACCTTCTCCGCGGCCAGCACCGACACGGTCAGCCATGAGGTCGGCCACGCCCTGCTCGATTCCCAGCGGCCGGAGCTGTTCAACAGCCCGCTACCTGAGGTCGGAGCGTTTCACGAAGCGTTCGGCGACGTGGTTGCCCTGCTGACCGCGCTGTCGGACCAGGCGACGCGGATCAAGCTGCTTCAGATCACGCCCGACCTGTCCCAGCCGAATTTCGTCGAGGCGAGTTCCGAATATCTGTCGGCCGCCATTCTCAAGCAGTTCGGCAACGTCAACCCCTCGAAGCCGCGGCGGGCGCTGAATACGTTCAAATGGCAGCTGCCCAGCACCTTGCCGGCCGGCAAGTTCGAAGATCCGCCCGAATTGCTCACGCGCGAGAGCCACAATTTCAGCCGCGTCTTCACCGGCGCATTCTATGACACGCTCCGCGGCGTGTTCGCGGCGAGCGGCGCCGGCAGCGAGGCGGCGCTGCTGACCGCCGCGCAGACCTGCGGCAGGCTGTTGGTCGAAGCGGTGCGGCAGACGCCGGAGACGGCGCGATATTTTCAGTCCGTGGGCCGGGCCATGGTCAAGGCCGACGGCCAGATCAACAACGGCGCCAATCGCGAGATCATCGGCAAGGCGTTCTCCGATCACGACATCATGCTCGGCAGCGCCGCCATGACCGCGCCGACGGCGGCGTTGGCGGGGCCGCCACCCAAGATCCTGAAGGCGAGCGCCACGATCGCGCCGAGCACGCTCTCGGATCTGCGCGAGCGGATCGGCGCGAAGGGCGCCAGATTCGCGATCCGCCCGCTCGCCATGCTCGGGGAGGGCGTGGCGGAAGCGGTGCATCGGCGCGAAGTCCCGCTCGGCGATATCGACACCAGACTTCGCGGCGTGGTCGCCTTCGCGGCGGAGCCGGTTCTGATCGGCCGCTCCGGCGCCCGTGCGGCGGTGCTCGGCGCGTTGCCAGAGCACAATCGCACGGAGGACGAGGTCGGCGCCTTCGTCGAGACGCTGCTCAGGAACGGTCGCATCGAGCTCGACGGCAAGCCGAAGGCGGCCGCAAAGACGGCGAAGAAGAAAGGGCTGGTGGCCGCCGCCGCGGCCGACGATGCGTCGTCGAACAATATTCGCACCCACGTCATCCGCACGGTCGGCGGCAAAAAGGTGCTGACCCGCATCCGCTTCCTGTGCGGCTGCTGCATTTGAGGCGGCGGTCTGCGGTCAAAAGGCCGTCAAGCGGCGGCGGCGCAGAATGCGCCGCCCCTCAGAATCCGTTTCCACCCGATAGGTCGGCAGCACGGGCGATGCGGGATCGGGCGGACCGTCGGCGATCTGCTTGTTGGCCGCGAGCGACTGCACATTCAGAATGGCCTCGGCCACGTCGTCAGGACGGGGCGTCGAGTGCACCGTGGTGATGCGACCGGCCGAATCGAGGCTCGCCGCGACCTCCACCGGCAACTCAACATGCACGTCGTTGAAGCTGCCGAGGTCGGGCGAATGCAGCTGCACCAGATTGCGTGCAGTGCCGCGGAGCTTGTTCGGGCTGAGGTCCTCGATGGATTGAAGCTTCAGGCCACGGTCGGCCAAAGCGGGTCTGAACACCGCTTCGCTGTTCTTGAAACCGGCGGCGCCAATGTCCTGCGAGATCAGCAAGGGGGCCTGCGACCAGGATGTGAAATCGGTGCCATATCGCAGGGTCTTCATCCCAAGTTTGCGGCAGGCCGCTATATGCTCGGCATTTTCCGTGATGAACAGCGCCTGATTCAAGCCGCCATCGACACCGGCGCGCTTAAAGGCTGTCTCGAACACCAAGGCATCGGGCTTTCTCGCGCCGGCATGGGTCGACAGCGTCACGCGTTCCTCGACCGGTTCGAAGAAGCGCCGCAGGCCGGTCCTGTCGAGCAACTCAAGGTATTCGGCAAAGGTCGCAGCGATCGCCCGTGATGTCCGCGGTTCAGGCATCGTGTAGTCCGAGACCAGGCACACGACCAGCGGCGCGTGGTCCGCCGTCTCGAAGGTCTCGATCACGCCGAGCGCGTCCTCGACGCCGGGAAACGGTTTTTCACTGGCGGAGTCGATCAGTGTATCGCCGAGATCGAGCAGCAGAGCCTTGATCATCCGTCATGCCTCGCCTGCGCGCGCGGTTGCTGCGCCAGCATAGCAGTTGCAGGGGCCGGATGGAATTGCGATTGCGAGCGTGCGACCGGATCGCCGGTCGCGCCTTACGCCGCCGGCGGCGGGGCCTCGTCGTCGTTGCTCGCCCGGTGCGGCTCGAGGATGTCGAGATGGATCCCGCCGCAATCGGTGCAGCGCATGGTCCAGTACTCGCACCCGGCGCGGCCGCCGATCACGCGAAGCACCGCGAGATCGCCATCGCATTCGGGACATTTCGACAGCACATTGCGGGCATAGATTCTCGGCCGCGGCGTGTCTTCGAATTCGATGACTGACATGACCGGTTCCCCCTTTATGCTGCGCTGTCCCTTGGTTCGCTTGGAGTCCCGCGCTTATTCGTCGTCGTGGTCGTCGGCCCGCCGGCGGAAGCGGTCGATGTGGTGCTTGGCATCGGCGATCGCCGCGTTCTGATCCGGCCAGGCGAAACCGACTTCCATGGCCGGAAACAGCACGCCGTCGATGGCGAGGGGGCTGAGATCGGCGCGGCGGATGCGGGCATGCCAGAGGCCTTTGCCGGCCTCGAAGGATTCGATGTCAAAGCCGTCGTAGATGGTCGTCATTGTAGTCCCCAAATGTTCCGTAAGTGTCTTGTTGAAGGGTCAGGGGACCACGTTTGGCGGGTTCAGTATGTGAAGCCATTCACAAGCGGCCGGCTTTTTTGCCCAGGGCCTCGTGGAACGGGCGTCAGTTCCGCGGCGCGGCGCGGCCGATCCGCCTGGCGGGGCGTGCGGCGGGCTCCGAGGCCGCCCGCATGATCCAGCGCCGGAACGCGGCGAAGTCGCGCTGCTCGGTCTGAAAACTGCGATACAGCAGGTACCAGCGCATGCCCTTGGGAACCGAGAGATCGAACGGCGCGACCAGCCGGCCGGCGGCGAGATCGTCGTCGATATAGGGCCGGATGCCCATGGCGATGCCGAGGCCGTCGGCGGCGGCCTGGAGCGCCTGGCCGTAGAACTGGAATTCCGGTCCGCGCGCGTTGATGCGGGTGAGGTTCGCCGCCTTGAGCCAGATCGGCCAATCCTCCGGCGAATGCGTGACGCGGATCAGGCCTGGCCCTTTGAGGTCGGCGGGCCGCTTCAGGCCGGTGGCGAGGCGAGGCACGCAGACCGGCGTGAGGTCGCCGGCGAATAGCGGCTCGGCGACCAGGCCGGGCCAGTCGCCGGTGCCGAGCTTGATGCCGCAGCTCCAGTCCTCGCCGAATGGGACCTCGGCACCACCGGTGGTGAAGCGCACCTCGATGTCGGGCTCCTCGCTGCGAAACTCCGACAGGCGCGGGATCAGCCAGCGCATCGCAAAGGTGTGGCCGACGCCGATGGTGAGCACGCGGACGCTGGAGGGCGCCGTCACCTGCGCGGTGAGGCTTGCCAGCGCGTCGAAGATCGGCGTCAGCCCGCCTTGATAGGCGCGGCCTGCCTGCGTCAGCACGAGCTTGTTGGCCTTGCGCTCGAACAGCGCGACGCCAAGACGTTCCTCCAGCAGATGCACCATGCGGCTGACGGCCGCCGCCGACACGCTGAGCTCGAGCCCGGCCGCCGCAAAACTGCCGGTCCGCGCCGCCGCCTCGAATGCCTTGATGCCGTTGAGAAACAGCAGCCGCCGCAAATGACCCACCCTCAGGAAAGCTGATGCAAGGCCAAGATAACTCAGTTTGCGCAGCCGGGGCAAGCGAGGCACAAGAATGAGAGTAATTCCAAGTTGTGTTTCGGGGCCGCCGCCGCGTTCTTCGCCTCTCCCCGCACGCGGGGAGAGGCCGGAGTTTGCGAGAGCAAATTCCGGGTGAGGGGGACTCTCCGCGAGTCCCTCTGCCACCTTCCTTGCGGAGACTCCCCCTCACCCCACCCTCTCCCCGCAAGCTGGGCGAGGGAGTGATGCAGCCTTCGTCCCTTACGTGCTTGCAGGAGAATCTCTCGTGACGCCCATCATGATCGCTGCCCTTGGATTGCTGATGGTCACCACCGCGTTCCTGTCGGGGCTGTTCGGCATGGCGGGCGGGCTGATCCTGATCGGCGTGCTGCTGGCGCTGATGCCGCTGCCGACCGCGATGGTGCTGCATGCGATCACGCAGATGGCCTCGAACGGCTGGCGCGCGTTCCTGTGGCGCGCGCATATCCGCTGGCGGCCGGTCGCGAACTACATGGTCGGCGCTGCCGTCGCGCTCGCGGCCTGGTCGCTCACCCGCTATGTGCCGGACAAGCCGATGGCGCTGCTGCTGCTCGGCATCACCCCGTTCATGGCGCGGCTGCTGCCGTCGAACATCAAGCCGGATCCCGACCGTCTCTGGCAGGGCACCGTCTATGGCACGATCTGCATGGGCTTGATGCTGATGACCGGCGTGTCCGGCCCGTTGCTCGACACCTTCTTCCTCGGCGGCGATTTCGGCCGGCGCGAGAAGGTGGCGACGAAGGCGATGTGCCAGCTCGTCAGCCATTTCACCAAGCTCGTCTATTTCGGCCGCATCATCGACCAGGCCGCGAGCCTCGATCCCGTGCTCGCCGGCGTCGCGATCGCAGCCTCTATGCTCGGCACCACGCTGGCGCGGCGCATCCTCGAAGCCATGACCGACCAGCAATTCGTGGCCTGGTCGAACAAGCTGATCACCACCATCGCTTGCTACTACATCGCCTATGGCGGCTGGCTCCTGCTTCGTACCCCGGTGCTGGCGGCTTTCGACAAGGGAGGTTTGCAATGAGCGAGATGGCCGACCCGCTGGTGCTGGACTTCGTCGAATGGATCGCGCGCGAGCCGCGCGCCTATGCCGAGGTGATCGCGACCTGGAAGACCTCATGCCCGCGTCTCACGATCTGGGAAGACGCCGCCGAGCGCGGCTACGTCACCCGCGAAACGATTGCAGGCGTGGGGCTGATCATCGCGGTGACGACGGACGGCGAGAAGTTGCTGCGCACGAACGGGCGGTGACACACACCTCCGCCGCCACATCGTCATTGCGAGCGCAAGCGAAGCAATCCAGAATGGGAGACCCTCACCCTGAGGAGCGCGCATCTTGCGCGCGTCTCGAAGGGCGAGGCCGAGATCGGGCCTTCATCCTTCGAGACGCGCGTTCCGCGCTCCTCAGGATGAGGCTCTGGCAGGGAAGGCCTTTCATGTCGCTCAAGCTCTTCGAACTCGTCGGTACCGATGCCGCGCGCCCGTTCAGCCCATATTGCTGGCGCACGCGGATGGCGCTGGCGCACAAGGGGCTGTCGGCGGAATCGCTGCCCTGGCGCTTCACCGAGAAGGGCGCGATTTCGCCGCACGGCTCGGAGAAGGTCCCGGTGCTCCTGCATCATGACAAGCCCGTGATCGATTCCTGGGCGATCGCGAACTATCTCGAAGACAATTTTCCAGACCAGCCGTCGCTGTTCGGCGGCGAGGGCGGCCGCGCCATGGCGCGCATGCTCAATGCCTGGGGCGACATCGCCATCGTCGGCGGCCTCTCTCTGCTGATCGTCGCCGACATCCCGAAAAACCTCGGCCAGGTCGACGCCGCCTATTTCCGCCAGTCGCGTGAGGCGCGGTTCGGCAAGCCCCTGGAAGAGGTCCAGGCGAGCCGCGAGACCGGCGTCGTCGCGTTCCGCAAGTCGCTCGAAGTAATGCGGCAGACGTTCAAGACGCAGGCCTATCTCGGCGGCAGCGCGCCGAACTATGCCGACTATATCGTGTTCGGCGGTTTTCAATGGGCGCGTGTGGTGAGCCCGTTCAGGCTGCTGGAAGTGGATGATCCCGTCTATGCGTGGCGCGAAAAACTGCTCGACGCGTTCGACGGCATGGCGCGGAAGTCGCCGGGGCACGCGGTGTAAGGCAGGCTCTCTCGACACCGTCGTCCCTGCGAACGCAGGGACCCATACCGCGTGATCTGAATGTTGCGGATGGTCGCATACCGAACGACGAGTCTTCGCCAAACGCCTTCCTGTGGTTATGGGTCCCTGCGTCCGCAGGGACGACACCGAGGTTGTGGCGATCCTCTCACGCTTAACGAGCCGCGCTCACCGCCTCCGCCGCCGCCTTCCTCAGACACTCCCGGCACAAACAATCCTCGCCCTTGACCGGCATCGGCAGGCGCGCCGTTTCCTCCGCGCACCAGCAGGTGCCCGAGAGATCGCAGCCGAATTCGGTGCCGCAACGGGAGCAGGCGAGGCGGCGCGGTTCCGGCAAGGGAAATTCGGAGGGAAATTCTTTCGGATTTGTCATGATTTGCCCAAAGGCTTCGCCGTCATTTTCATGCCGGGTTCATCTCCCGCTACGGTATATTAGGCGCTGCGCTCAGACTCGGAAAGCGGTTGGCAACGCGCGAAGGACACATCGATGGCCCGCGATTCGCAAGCTGCCCTCGTCGCGCTCAACCGTTTCGGTTTCGGAGCGCGCGGCGGGGCGTCCGGCGATCTCATCAACGCGGCCTCCGATCCGCGCGGCTTCGTGAAGGCGGAACTCGCGCGCCCCAACGGCGTGCTGCTGGAGGCGCCGGGCCTGCAATCGACACCGCAGCTGGGCCAGGCCGTGTTCGCCTATCAGGACCAGGTCAAGCAGGCGCGCGAGGCCGCAAAGGCTGCTGCGCCCGCTGAAGGGGCGCAGCAGGCACCGGCCGATCCGAAGCCGGGGCTGCGCCGCAATCTCTCGCTCAATGCGGCCGCGACCGAGATCGCCGGCCAGATGGCGGAGGCCGAGCCCGCCGACAATGCGGCGAAACCGGACGCCATGCAGCCCAACGCTGCCGCGCCCCCTGCCGCCAAGCCCGCGCCGCAGCCGCTCAACGTGATCCAGAAAACCTTTCGTGCCGAGGCGCTGGCGCGGTTGCAGCGCGCGACGCTGGTCGAGTGCGGCTTCACCGAGCGGCTGGTGGTGTTCTGGTCCAACCATTTCTGCATCTCCGCGAGCAAGGGCGAGCTGGCGCGGATCTGGGCCGGCGCGTTCGAGCGCGAGGCGATCCGGCCGCATGTGCTCGGGCGCTTCGCCGACATGCTGAGGGCGGTCGAGCAGCATCCGGCGATGCTGTTCTTCCTCGACAACCAGCAATCGCTCGGGCCGGACTCGCGCGCCGGGCAAAACCGCAAGCGCGGGCTGAACGAAAATCTCGCGCGCGAGATCATGGAGCTGCATACGCTCGGCGTCGGCGGCGGCTACACACAGGACGACGTCACCTCGCTCGCGCGCATCATCACCGGCTGGACCTTTGCCGGAAGGCAGGGGCAGCTCGGCACGCCCGGCTCCTTCGCGTTCAACGCCAACGCGCATCAGCCCGGGCCGCAGATGTTGCTCGGCAAGACCTACGAGCCGACCGGACTCGCGCAAGGCGAGGCCGCGCTCGCCGACATCGCGCGCCACCCTTCGACCGCCAAATTCATCGCCACCAAATTCGTCCGCCATTTCGTTGCCGACGATCCGCCGCCGGCCCTCGTGGCGCGATTGCGCGACGTCTTCGTCAAGACCGACGGTGATCTCAAGGCGATGGCGACGGCGCTCGTCGATTCCGACGAAGCGTGGAAGGCGCCGCTGACCAAGATGCGCTCGCCCTACGACTTCGTGGTCGCGAGTGGCCGGCTGCTCGCGCGCGTGCCGGAGGATCCCGGCGGCTATCTCAACAATCTCAATCTGCTCGGCCAGCCACTGTGGTCGCCGGCCGGTCCCAATGGCTTCCCGGATACCAGCGCGGCCTGGGCCGCACCCGAAGGCATCAAGCTCCGGCTCGACATCGCGGCACAAATGGGCGCGCGGCTTGGGCCCAATATCGATCCGCTCGACTTGCTCGAATTCGCCGCCGCTGATGCGGCGTCCATCGAGACGCGCAAAACCATCGAACGGGCGGAATCGCGCCAACAGGCATTGGCGCTGCTGCTGATGTCGCCGGAAATGCAGAGGAGATGATGATGATCGACTGCGTCGAGAACCGGCTCCTCACCTCGCGCCGCGGCCTCCTGCTCGGCGGCGCATCCTTCGCGGCATGGGCTTATTTGCCGAAATTCGCGCGCGCGGCCGGCGGGCGCGATCCGCGCTTGATCGTGGTGATCCTGCGCGGCGCGCTCGACGGGCTCTCGACCGTCGCGCCGCTCGGTGACCCCGATTATGCCGGCCTGCACGGCTCGATCGCGCTTGCCGCCGACGGCGCGCATCCCGCCATCATGCTCGATCCTTTCTTCGCGCTGCATCCGGCGATGCCGGAATTCGCGCGCATGTATCGCGACATGCATGCCGCGGTGATCCATGCTGTTGCGACGCCCTATCGCGACCGCTCGCATTTCGATGGCCAGGACGTGCTCGAAAGCGGCTATACCGGCCCCGGCCGCGTGCAATCCGGCTGGCTCAATCGCGCGCTCGAAGCGCTGCCGCGCGGCGAGCGTGTGTCGAGCGGGCTCGCGGTCGGGCCGACCACGCCACTGGTGCTGCGCGGCAATGCGCCGACCGTCGGCTGGGCGCCGGTGGCGCTGCCGCAAGCCGACGACGACACCGCGATGCGGCTGGTCGATCTCTATCGCCACCGCGATCCCGCGCTGGCTTCCGCGCTGTCGCAGGGCCTCCAGCTAGAGAAGGCCGCGAGTGGCGACGACATGAAGCCGAAGCCCGGCAATCAGGTCGCGCAGATGCGCCAGGTCGCGCGCGGCGCCGCAAAACTGATGGCGGCCGACGACGGCCCTCGCATTGCCGCGCTCGCCTTCGACGGCTGGGACACGCATGCCAATGAAGGCGGTCCGGTCGGGCGTCTGGCCTTCCTGCTCGGCGGCCTCGATGGCGCGCTTGCCGAGTTCGAAAGCGGCCTCGGCGAGCGCTGGCGCGACACCGCAATCGTCGTCGCCACCGAGTTCGGCCGCACCGCGCGCATCAACGGCACCGACGGCACCGATCACGGCACCGGAACGATCGCGCTGCTCGCCGGCGGCGCAGTGAAAGGCGGCCGCGTCATCTCCGACTGGCCCGGCCTCAAGCTCGCCAACCTCTACGAAGGCCGCGACCTCAAGCCGACCACGGATTTGCGCTCGGTAATCAAGGGCGTGCTGCAGGGACAGTTCGGCCTGTCCGATCGCGTGCTGGCGGAGACGGTGTTCCCGGACAGCGCCGCTGCGCGGCCGATGAAGGGACTGGTGGTGTAATAACAGCCACCGTCATTCCGGGCCCGCGCCTTGCGGTGTGTCCCGGAATGACGACATGATGAACCGAGCATCAGGAGATCACCCCCATGTACATCGCCATGAACCGCTTCCGCGTCACCAAGGGCTCTGAAACCGCTTTCGAACAGGTCTGGCTCTCGCGCGACACGTTTCTCGACGGGGTGCCGGGCTTCGTCGAATTCCATTTGCTGCGCGGCCCCGAGCTCGAGGACCACACGCTTTATGCCTCACACACGATCTGGGCGAACCACGCCGCGTTCGAGGCCTGGACCAAGTCGGAGGCGTTTCGCGCGGCGCATCAGCGCGCTGGCGATAACAAGCCACTCTATCTCGGCCATCCCCAGTTCGAAGGCTTTGAGGTGATGCAGACGGTGGGACGCGGCGCGAAGTAACGCGCCGCGCTTTAAACATCAGCCCTGCGTGATCTTGTCGATCTCCGCCATCTCATCGGCGCTGAGCTTCCACGCGATCGCCTTGACGTTCTGCTCGATCTGCTCGACGCGGGTGGCGCCCGCGATGACGCTCGAGACCTGCGGGCGGCCGGCGAGCCACGAGAAGGCGAGCTCGAGCATCGAGTGTCCGCGCGCTTGCGCAAAGGCCTGCAGCTTCTCGACGATCGCCTCGTTGCGCGGGGTGACGTAGCGGTCGCGCAGTCGCGGAGTTTGGCCAAAGCGGGTGTCGCCGGGTGCGGACTCACCCTTTTTGTATTTGCCAGTCAGAAGTCCGCTTGCGAGCGGGAAGAACGGCAACAGGCCGAGCTTGTATTCCGTTGCTGCCGGCAGCAGGTCCTTCTCGATGTCGCGCACGACCAGGGAATATTCGTCCTGGCAGGAGACGAAGCGGCTGACATTCATCGCGCGCGCGACGTACTCGGCCTCGGCGATCCGCCACGCGGGAAAGTTCGAATTGCCGATGTAGCGGACCTTGCCCTGGCGGACGAGATCGTCGAGCGCGCGGAGACTCTCCTCGATCGGCGTCAGCGGGTCATAATCGTGCTGCTGGTAGAGATCGATGTAATCGGTCTTCAGCCGCTTCAGGCTCGCGTCCACGGCCGCCATGATGTAGCGGCGCGAAGCGCCCTGCTTGGTTCCGTCCTCCGCCATCGGCTTCGAGTATTTCGTCGCCAGCACGATGTCCTTGCGGCGATCGCCCAACACGGCGCCGAGCACGTTTTCCGAGCCGCCCATGGCCGAATAGATGTCGGCGGTGTCGAACAGCGTGATGCCGAGATCGAGCGCGCGATGGATCACCTTGCGCGAGGCCTCCAGGTCGATGCGCTGGCCAAAATTGTTGCAGCCGAGCCCGACCGCGGACACGCGCAGGCCGGAGGCGCCGAGATTACGAATTTCCATGGGAGGTCCTGTCAGGAGAAAGCGGGCCATTGTGGCTGCGCTGCCCGCTAGCGGCAAGGCGTCGCCTTGCGTTGCTGCCATGCTGCCGGGAACTGAAGCCAAAAAAAATGCGGCCCCTGTCAGACGCGGCGACTGACGGGGACCGCTTTGGGGCGCTTGATCGGTGACGGGGGGCCTGATCAGACGCAGGTGCAACGTAGTCCCGCTATGTTACGCGCGGGTGACAGGCAGAGTTATCCACAGGGACTGCGCGACTGCCGCGATCAGAAGATCTTGCGATAGACGATGAAGCCGGAGCGCTCGGCGACCTTGTCGTACAGGCTCTGCGCCGTGACGTTGGTCTCGTGCGTCTGCCAGTAGACCCGCGGGGACCCCGCGAGCTTTGCGCGCTCGTAGACGTCGTAGATCAGCGCCGAGGCGACGCCCTTGCCGCGCGAGGCCTCCAGCGTGAACAGGTCCTGCAGATAGCAGGACGGTTCGATCGCCGTGGTGCTGCGGTGAAACAGATAGTTCGTCATGCCGAGCAGCTTGCCGTCGCTCTCGGCGACCAGCCCATGCACCGGTTCATAGCCATCGAAGAAGCGCTGCCACGTCATCCGCGTGATTTCGGGGGCCAGCGCGGTCGGGCCGGAGCGGCCGTAGAAAGCGTTATAGCCATCCCACAACGGCAGCCATTGATCGTAGTCCTGTTTCGTGACGGAGCGAATGGTGAGCGACATGTGGGTTTCCGCGATCTCGGAGGACGCAAGGCGATGAAGCGTCCTTCATACGTGATGATCGCACTGCCGATCAATCGCGCCGTCGCATCACTCCGCGACGCGCAAGTACCGCATCAGCCTGCGGCCCGCGGGATCGCGCAGCGAGCGGTAGTACTCGGCGCGCGCGGGCGGGTCGGTGTGGCGCACGAGGTCGGTCACGGGCGTGTAGCCCAGCATGCGCCCGCCATCGGGCAGGACGGCGCAGACGAAGCGCAGCACCTCGCCATTGCGCAAGGCGATGTTGATCGGCGTGGCATCGCCGATCCGCACCATTTGCATCCGCTGCGCGATGAAGGTGCCGAGCTCATCCTCGGGCAGCTCGAACGCGCCGGTGTCGCGACCGTGATACATCAGCGCAATGAAGGGCGGCTTGCCGTCGGCCACTTCGTCCGGCAGCGCAAAATAGTCGCGAAATGCGCGGTTGATGAATTCGGCACGCGTTTCGGCGTCGAGCAGCACGATGCCGATATCGACCTGGTCGAGCGCGGCCGACAGCCGCGCGGCGGTGGCGTGGCTCTGGCGCTCGGCGGCGAATGTGCCGAGCAGCCGCTCGCGCATCAGGCCGGTGATTGCGGCCGTGCCGGCAGTCGTCACGGCGAGGAGGCCGAGCCGGACCAGATCCGCCGCCGCATAGCCCGGCAGGGCCCGATGGGCCAGAAAGAACAACGCCGCGCCGATCACCGCGACGGCGGCGCTGGTCATGGCGGAAGCGAGACCCGACAGTGAGCCGGCGAGCGCCACGATGCAGACGAACAGGGGCGCAGGCGAGGGAACATGGATATAGCGATCGAGCAGGATCGCCAGCAGCGCAATTGCCGCTGTCAGCGCCGGACCGGAGATCGCACGCCATCCGAACCGCATGGGCCAGTCTCGCTCCTCCCGAACGAGGTAAGGCCGCAACACTGGCCGATCGTTGCGCCCATGCGATGCGATTTCATGCGGTGCGCTTAAGGAGCACTTGCCGGCAAGGGCAAAGCTTTCGGATGATTTTAGGCCAAATGCGCGTGCCTGAGGCGCTGCTGCTGCGCCGGCGCATTCAGCGTCGACGTCCCCGAGCTCTTGCGCACGCCGGTGAAAATCAACAGCGATGCCGCGACCAGGATGGCCGCAGTCAGGGTGATTGCAACGACTACCACAGGCGATTTCATCGGTGTCCTGTCGCGATGCCGGTCGGCGCGGGCCGCGTGGCACCTTGAAGGCGGGTCCGGGATGAAACGGGGATCAGACCGGCAGACCCATCGCCATGGTCGCCTTGGTCGACAGCACAGTCAGGGTGACGATCAGGCACAGCGAGAGCGCGGCGACGGCGAGCGAGGCCACGACCGCGTTGGTCAGCCGGGAAGACGAAACGGTAGCGGTTTGGCCCCGAAAGCCTGCCGTGCCGGACGCCCGAATCATGGTCTAAATCCTTCAACGTGCGAGCGAATCACCCGCGACTCGAACAATTTCCCCGTTTCAACCGGCAATATTGGGGCGGCCATAGCGTCGAAAATGGCGAGAATGCGGCATAGGCTGTCCTTATGCCCGCTATTCCCGGAGCCAGCGCGCCGTCAGGCGCCCGCCGCGATACTGGCGGGGTCGTCGACGTCGGCGGGCCGCCAGTCCATCGCCACGAAGCCGGGTGCAGCTTCCACGCGCTTCAGCCAGTCCCGGATCGCCGGGAAGGTCGAGAGGTCGTAGTCGCAGCGCTCGGCGAGGTGGGTGTAGCCGTAGAGCGCGATGTCGGCGACCGTGAGCTGGCGGGCGGCGAAATAGGCGTTGGTCTTGAGGTGGTTCTCCATCACCTGGAGCGCGCCATAGCCGCGCTCCATCCAGTCTTCCAGGGAGTGGGTCTGGAGATCGCGGCCGCCCTTGACCAGCGACAGCCAGAAATAGGCGGCGCCGATGTTCGGCTCGAGCGCGTGCTGCTCGAAGAACATCCATTGCAGCGCCTCGGCGCGGTCAATGCGGTTCTCGGGCGCAAGCGGCGTGCCGACCGCGACGTACCAGAGGATGGCGTTGGACTCGGCGAGATAGCGGTCGTCGCCGACCTCGAGCAGCGGCACCTGTCCCGACGGGTTCTTGGTCAGAAAGTCGGGCGTGCGACTCTCGCCGCGCAGAATGTCCACCTCGACTGCTTCGTAAGGCACGCTCAACAGGGCCAGCGCAAGGCGGACCTTGTAGCTGTTGCCGGAGCGTTGCATCGAATAGAGCTTGTACATTCTGGAGTTCGTTCCGAGGACGGGAAGGCGCGGTGTTCGTTGCCCCGCACCGCGGCTAAACAATGATGCCGTTGCGAATCCGCCGCAAGACCCGCGCCATAGAAAAACTCGAAAACCCTACCGCACCGCAATGCCGCGAAAGATCATTTTCGTGCGACGCTGCAAATCAGATCACGCTTGCGTTAGCGCGCGGCCGCACGTTCGTGCGGGACGGTTGAACGATCGTGATCGCCTCGGCCGCTGACGGCCAAAGTCTTTCAAAGCAAATCGCTCAAAGGTTGTCTCAAGCGTCCTGTCGAGCGTCAGACTGCCGTCAGCTTCATGGCGGCGCGCAACGCGCAAAATTGCTCCGAGGACAGGCCTTGCCGGATATGAGGGATTCCGGCGGCAAAGTTACGGAAAATTGCGGGAAATCGCGCCTTGAAACGCTCCAGATCCGTAAACTTTTTCGAGATCGGACCGAAGTTTCTTGCAGCGCAGCGGCACACGTTTTAGGGTGGCTCATTCCCACAATCGGAGTCGTGAGGCCAAAGGGTTCACGACGCTTGTCAGGAGATGACGATGTCCTTCCTTGCCGCTGCGCTCGACCGTGTGAAGCCGTCCGCGACCATCGCGGTCACGGATAAAGCACGTGCGCTGAAAGCGGCGGGCCGCAACGTCATCGGCCTCGGCGCCGGCGAGCCCGACTTCGACACGCCCGCCAACATCAAGCTGGCTGCGATCCATGCCATCGAAGCCGGCAAGACCAAGTACACCGCCGTCGACGGCATTCCCGAGCTGAAGGAAGCCATCATCGGCAAGTTTCAGCGCGAGAACGGCGTGGCCTACAAGCCGAACCAGATCATCGTCGGCACCGGCGGCAAGCAGGTGCTGTACAACGCGCTGATGGCGACCATCAATCCGGGCGACGAGGTGATCATCCCCGCGCCGTACTGGGTCAGCTATCCCGAGATGGTGGCGCTCGCCGGCGGCGAGCCGGTGCCGGTGGTCTGCACCGCCGCGACCGGCTTCAAGCTGCAGGCCGAGGCGCTCGAGCGCGCGATCACGCCGAAGACCAAATGGGTGATCCTGTGCTCGCCGTCGAACCCGACCGGCGCGGCCTACACCAGGACCGAGCTGAAGGCGCTCACCGACGTGCTGGTCAGGCATCCGCATGTGTGGGTGATGACCGACGACATGTACGAGCACCTCGTCTATGACGACTTCCAGTTCACCACGGTCGCGCAGGTCGAGCCGAAACTCTACGACCGCACGCTCACCGTGAACGGCGTGTCGAAGGCCTATTGCATGACCGGCTGGCGCATCGGTTACGCCGGCGGTCCGGCGCAGCTGATCAAGGCGATGTCGACGATCCAGTCGCAGTCGACCTCGAACCCGTCGTCGATCGCACAATGGGCCGCGGTGGAAGCGCTGAACGGTCCGCAGGACTTCATCCCCGCCAACAACAAGGTGTTCAAGGAGCGCCGCGACCTCGTGGTCTCCATGCTCAACCAGGCCAAGGGCATCGAGTGCCCGCGTCCCGAAGGCGCGTTCTACGTCTATCCCTCCTGCGCCGGCACCATCGGCAAGACCGCACCGTCGGGCAAGGTGATCGACAATGACGAGACCTTCGTGACCGAGTTGCTGGAGACCGAAGGCGTCGCCGTGGTGCAGGGTTCGGCCTTCGGCCTCGGCCCGGCGTTCCGCATCTCCTACGCGACCAAGACCTCGGATCTCGAAGACGCCTGCAAGCGCATCCAGCGCTTCTGCGGTAATCTCCGCTGAGCCTGTCGCGAATACCTATCGAAAAGGCCCGCCTCCGGCGGGCCTTTTTATTGTTTGCACGCTTATCGTCACGCGTGATCTGGCACCACCACGGCTGTTGTGGCATAGACCATCGCGCAACACGGGTGGGGCGCTCTCTCTGCTCGCATCACATTCATCGCCGGAGATATTCATGCGCCGTTCGTTCATCCTCGCCGGGCTCGCCGCGGCCAGCCTCGTTGCCTCCGTCGCAAACAGCAGCGCGCAGCAGCAGCGGATGGTCCGGGTCGGCGTGCTCGAATGCCGCGGCGGCGCCAGCGTCGGCTTCATCGTGGGATCGGTGACCCATCTCGGCTGCGTCCTGCGTGCCGACGGTTTGCCGGAGGATCGCTACGTCGCGACCATCCGTAAAGTGGGCCTCGACATCGGCATCACCCAGGAGACCACGCTTGCATGGGGCGTGTTCGCGCCGGTCGATCGGCTCGGCCCCGGTGATCTCTCGGGCAACTATGCCGGCGCGCAGGGCAGCGCCTCAGTCGGCGTCGGTATCGGTGGCAACGCGCTGGTCGGTGGCTCCAACAATTCGATCGCGCTCCAGCCGCTCAGCGTACAGGGCCAGGTCGGCCTCAACGTCGCCGCCGGCCTCGAGAGTCTGGAACTCCGTCCGGGTCGTTGACAATTTCGCGTGTGCAGATCGCGTCGGTCCGACGCGATCTCGGCAACGACGCACCGCAGCGATTTTTGATGCTTGCCAAATCTCGGGGACGGGCAGAGCATCGGCGTTTGCCGACCCAATCATGGGCCGAGCTCCACACCAAGGAGGCGGCGAATGGGACAAGACGTCAGAAGTCCCCGAGGTCCACGGTGCATCGCACTGGTGGGCCCATTCCAAAGCGGTAAAACCACACTTCTCGAAGCAATACTGGCGCGAACGGGCGCAATCCCCCGCGCCGGCAGCGTCGACGCCGGAACATCCGTCGGCGACGCCTTCCCGGAGGCCCGTCATCACAAGATGACCGTCGGCCTGACTGCCGCCACCACGAGTTTCATGGGCGACAGCTACACCTTCCTCGATTGTCCCGGTTCCGTTGAGTTCGCCCACGACATGCGCGCAGCGCTTCCCGCTGTCGACGCCGCGGTCGTGGTCTGCGAGGCCGACGAGAAGAAGCTGCCGCAGCTTCAGATCATCCTGCGCGAGCTTGAGGAGCTGAAGATCCCGCGTTTCCTGTTCCTCAACAAGATCGACCGCGCCAACAAGCGCATCCGCGAGACGCTGGCGACACTCCAGCCCGCCTCGCGCGTACCGCTGGTGCTGCGCCAGATCCCGATCTGGAAGGGTGAGCTGATCGAGGGCTTCGTCGATCTCGCGCTGGAACGTGCGTTCGTCTACCGCGAGCACAAGGCCTCCGAGGTGGTCGCGCTCGAAGGCGGAGATCTCGATCGTGAGAAGGAGGCCCGCTTCTCGATGCTGGAGAAGCTCGCCGATCACGACGACGCGCTGATGGAGCAACTGCTCGAGGACATCCAGCCCCCGCGCGATGCGGTGTTCGACGATCTCGCCCGCGAATTGCGCGAGGGGCAGATCTGCCCCGTGCTGCTGGGTGCCGCCGCGCGCGAAAACGGCGTGCTGCGCCTGATGAAGGCCCTGCGCCACGAGGCGCCCGGCATCGAGGAGACTGCAAAGCGTCTCGGTGTGCCGGCCAGCAAGGAGGCGCTCGGCTACGTCTTCAAGACGCTGCATTCGCAGCACGGCGGAAAGCTGTCGCTGACGCGATTGCTCGCCGGCCATCTCGACGACGGAGCCACGCTGCAATCCGCCTCCGGCGGGAGCGGTCGCATCTCCGGCATCCTCGCCGTCAACGGCGCCTACGATACCAAGCGTGCCGCGGCCGAAGCCGGCGACACGGTTGCGCTCGCCAAGGTCGACCCGATCAAGACCGGCGACACGGTCTCGAGCGGCAAGTCCCCGCCGGCTGCGCTGTTCGCCCCGGAGCCGACGCCGCCGGTGCTCGCGATCTCGGTCGCCGCTACCGATCGCAAGGACGACGTCAAGCTCGGCCAGGCCCTTGCCCGGCTGCATGAGGAGGATCCTTCGCTCGGCGTCGTGATGAACGCCCAGACCCACGACACCGTGCTGTGGGGCCAGGGCGAAATGCATCTGCGCGTGGCGAGCGAGCGGCTGCGCGACCGCTTCGGCGTCAAGATCACCTCGCATCCACCCGCGATCGGCTACCAGGAGACCATCCGCAAGCCGATCGTTCAGCGCGGCCGCCACAAGAAGCAGTCCGGCGGTCACGGTCAGTTCGGCGATGTCGTGCTCGACATCAAGCCGCTGCCGCGCGGCGAGGGCTTCAAGTTCACCGAGAAGGTGGTCGGCGGCGCGGTGCCGCGCAACTATATCGGCGCGGTGGAAGAGGGTGTTGTCGACGGGCTCACACGCGGCCCACTCGGTTTCCCCGTCACCGATCTGCAGGTGACGCTGACCGACGGCTCCTATCACAGCGTCGACTCCTCCGACCTCGCCTTCCGGACGGCGGCGCGGGTCGGACTCAACGAAGGCCTGCCGCAATGCCAGTCGGTGCTGCTGGAGCCGATCCACGTGGTCGAGATCGTCTGCCCGACCGACGCCACCGCCAAGATCAACGCGATCCTGTCGGCGCGGCGCGGCCAGATCCTCGGCTTCGACACCCGTGACGGCTGGAGCGGATGGGACTGCGTCCGCGCCATGATGCCAGAAGCGGAGATCGGCGAGCTGATCGTCGAGCTGCGTTCGGCCACGGCTGGAGCCGGCAGCTTCACCCGTCAGTTCGACCACATGGCCGAGGTGACCGGCCGCGCCGCCGACCAGATCATCGCCGCGCATCAGCACGCGGCGTGATGTAAGGGAAGCACGGCTCTCTCACTCCCTCTCCCCGTTCTTTACGGGGAGAGGGGCTGTTTCCGCGCGCACCGTGAAAACTGGACTCACACAGCCTCCTCCTCTCCGTCATTGCGAGCGCAGCGAAGCAATCCAGAGTCTTTCCGCGGAGGGATTCTGGATTGCTTCGTCGCTTCGCTCCTCGCAATGACGGTGGAGACGGACGGGTCGTACGGCAAACTCCCTTGCGTTCGCCTTGCAATGATGTATTTTACATCATTGTACATGCTCCAGATATCACTTATAAACTCTGATACGTGAGGCCACGGTGATCACGTCGTTCCAGATGCGGGCAGCCCGCGCGCTGCTTGGCATTGACCAGAAAGCCCTGGCCGAGCTCGCCGGCGTTTCGCTGCCGACCATCCAGCGGATGGAGGCCAGCACCGGCAATGTGCGCGGAGTGGTCGAGACCTTGATCAAGGTGGTCGAGGCGTTCGACCGGGCCGGCGTCGAGCTGATCGGCGAGCAGGCCCGCAGCGACAGCGGCGGGCGGGGCGTTCGCCTGAAGGAGCCGGGACCGCCGCGCCGCGTGGGAGCATGATCGCGTTGATCGTGCTCGGGATGAGCTAGCGCATCGTCGCACGCGCGCGCTGCACGATGCACCGGAGCATTGTGGGCAGCGGAGCACTCTGCGGACATGAGCATCACTGGCGAACACGCAGGCAAGCTGCATCAGCTGCGTCGACCGACCTTTGCCGAACTCTATCTCCCCAAGCTCGTCACCGTCTGGCGCGAAGGCTACGGCCTCGCGGATCTCCGCGCCGATGTGTTCGCGGGCCTGACGGTTGCCATCGTCGCGCTGCCGCTGTCGATGGCGATCGCAATCGCCTCGGGCGTGACGCCGGACCGCGGGCTCTACACCGCTGTCGTCGGTGGCTTCATCGTGTCGCTGCTCGGCGGCAGTCGCTTCCAGATCGGCGGGCCCGCCGGCGCCTTCATCGTGCTGGTCGCGGTCACCGCGGAGCGGCACGGCGTCGACGGCGTCATCCTCGCCACCCTGATGGCGGGCATGGTCCTGATCGCCGCGGGCCTGTTGCGGATCGGCACCTACATCAAGTTCATTCCCTACCCCGTCACGGTCGGCTTCACCGCGGGCATCGCCGTGATCATCTTCGCCAGCCAGCTCCGCGATCTCGGCGGGATCACGCTGGCCGGGAAAGAGCCCAGCGAATTCGTGCCGAAACTCGTTGCGCTCGCCGCAGGCCTGCACACGATCAATCCCTCCGCCGTCGCGGTCGCGATCGTCAGCATTGCCGTCATCGCCGGCCTGCGGCGCTGGCGGCCGTCCTGGCCCGGCATCCTGATCGCGGTCGTGCTCGCGGCGGTCGCGACTGCCGTGCTGTCGCTGCCGGTCGAAACCATCGGCAGCCGGTTCGGCGGCATTCCGCGCGAATTGCCGTCGCCGGCTCTGCCGGCGTTCTCGTTTGCGAAGGCGATGGCCGTGCTGCCGGATGCGATCTCGTTCGCGCTGCTCGCCGCCATCGAATCGCTGCTGTCGGCGGTGGTGGCCGACGGCATGACCGGTCGCCGCCACCGCTCCAATTGCGAGCTGGTGGCGCAAGGCGCGGCCAACATCGGCTCGGCGTTGTTCGGCGGCATCTGCGTCACCGGCCTGATCGCGCGCACCGCCACCAACATCCGCGCCGGCGGACGCGGGCCGCTCGCGGGCATGCTGCATTCGGTCTTCCTGCTGCTGTTCATGCTGATCGCAGCGCCGCTCGCGAGCTACATCCCGCTGGCCGCGCTGGCCGCCGTGCTCGTCGTCGTCGCCTGGACCATGGCGGAGAAGCACGAATTCGCAACGCTCTTGCGCTCATCCTGGGGCGATGCCGTCGTACTGCTTGCGACCTTCCTGCTCACCATCTTCCGCGACCTGACCGAAGGCATCCTGGTCGGGTTCGCGCTCGGCGCGGTGCTGTTCATCCACCGCATGGCGGAGATGACGGGCATCGAGGAGCGCTCCCCGCTGGTGGCCGCCGATCGTCCCGATGACGGCAATGGCGAGCGCGTGCCTTACGATCCCGCGCTCGCCATCGATCGCGACGTGCTGGTCTACCGCATCACCGGCGCGTTCTTCTTCGGTGCCGCCTCGGCAATCGGAAACGTGCTCGACGGCATCGCCGACCAGCGCAAGGGTCTTGTGGTCGATTTCGCCGCGGTGCCGTTCCTGGATTCGACGGCCGCCAACGTGCTCGGTCGCGTCGCCGTCAAGGCGCACCGCCACGGCATCCGGCTGTTCATCACGGGGGCGTCGCCCGCGGTTCGCCGCGCGCTGCTCACCCACGGCGTGACGCCGCCGCGTGCGCGCTATCGCGCGACGATCGCGCGTGCCGTCGCCGACATCAAGGGAGGCGCGGCGCGGCCCGTGGCCGATGACGCGGCCGCGACCTGACGGCAGCGCACTTCTCAAGCCGGCCGATTTGATCGAGACTGCCGCGTCACGGCGGTGGTGCAGGGAATGCTGGATTCGCGTCGCAATATTGCGCTGGCCTGCACGCTCAGCATGCTGGCGGGCTATGTCGACGGCATCGGCTTCCTGCATCTCGGCGGCCTGTTCGTCTCGTTCATGAGCGGCAACTCCACGCGTCTCGGCGTCAGCCTTGCCGAAGCGCAGTGGTGGCAGGCCGCCAGCGCCCTGGGCCTGATCGCGCTGTTCGTGGCCGGAGCTGCGGCCGGCAGCCTCGTCGTGCTCGGCGGCGGGGCCGAGCGGCAGCCCTGGCTGCTCCTCATTGAAACCGGGCTGCTTGCGGGTGCCGGACTTTGCCATGCCTACGGCCTGTCGAACCTCGCGATCGCGGCCATCGTGCTCGCGATGGGCCTGGAGAACGCCGTGTTCCAGATCGACGGCGGCGCGGGCCTCGGCCTCACCTACGTCACGGGCGCGCTGGTCAAGGTCGGCCAGTTCCTCGCGGTAAGCCTCACCGGCGGGCCGCGCTGGAATTGGGCGCCGAACCTGCTGTTGTGGGCGGCGCTCGTTGCGGGCTCGGCGAGCGGCGCGCTCGGCTATGCCTGGATCAACCTCGCCGCGATCTGGTTCGCCGCCGCCGCGGCGCTGGCTTTGGCTGCGATCGCGGCCGCGGCGATGCGGCGGCCGCGCGCTTGACAGAGCCGGCGGGACGCGAAATGGATCGGCCTCGAACACGACCCGAGGGACAGATGACCGCGCTCAGGACTCCCGCAGCCTGTTTGATCGGATGGCCGGCCGCGCATTCGCGCTCGCCGCTGATCCATCGTTACTGGCTGCGCACGCTCGGGATCGAGGGAGGCTACGTCATCGAGGCGGTCCCGCCCGAGGATCTGCGCGACTTCGTGCTGCGGCTGTCGCTGCGCGGCTTCGTCGGCGCCAACGTCACCATCCCGCACAAGGAAGACGTGCTGGCGCTGTCCACGCCCGATGCGCGTGCCAGGGCCGTCGGCGCTGCGAACACGCTTTGGTTTGCCGACGGCGAGCTGCGCTCGACCAATACCGATGTCGAAGGCTTCATCGGCAATCTCGATGCCGGAGCGGCCGGTTGGGACAGCGCGGAAGAGGCATTGGTGCTCGGGGCCGGCGGTTCCTCGCGCGCGGTCGTGTTCGGCCTGCTCGAACGCGGCATCAAGCGCATCCACCTCGCCAACCGCACCGTCGCGCGCGCCGAGACGCTGGCAAAGCAATTCGGGCCGAACGTGCATCCGATTCCCTGGGACGGCATCAACGACGTGCTGCCGCGCGCAAGACTTCTCGTCAACACGACCTCGCTCGGCATGCACGGCCAGCCTTCACTCGATGTCGACGTGGCGCGCCTGCCGGACGGGGCGGTCGTCGCCGACCTCGTCTATGTTCCCCTGGTGACGCCGCTGCTGGCGGCTGCGAAGGCGCGCGGCCTGAACACCGCCGACGGTCTCGGCATGCTCCTGCATCAGGCGGTGCGCGGCTTCGAGCTGTGGTTCGGCCAAAGGCCTGCTGTCACGGCCGAGCTGCGTGCACTGGTCGAGGCCGATCTCACAAAGACTTGAAAGGGTAACGGCGAATAGCACCCCACCTCCGGAGTTCTATCCCCGTGGGGACAATCCGGAGACCGTCATGCCTGTTCAACGTGCAACTTTCACACGTCCGCTCATCGCCGTCGCGATGGTGGCCGCTTCCACCCTCTATGCCGTCGCGCAGAGGGCGCCGGTGCCGACGCGCGTGCGCGGCACGATCGAGAGCGTCAATGGCGACACCATGCAGGTCAAGTCGCGCAGCGGCGAGGACGTCAAGCTTCGCATCGCCTCTGACGTGAATGTGTCGGGCGTTACCAAAATTTCACTCGCCGACATCAAGGTCGGCTCCTTCGTCGGCGCCACCACGGTGCCGGGTCCGGACGGCGGCCAGAACGCGGTCGAGGTCCACGTGTTTCCGGAGAGCATGCGCGGCACCGGCGAGGGCTCGCGGCCCTATGACCTCAAGCCGAACTCCACCATGACCAACGCCACGGTGTCGGAGAGCGTGGTCGGCAATGACGGCCATACGCTGCTGGTGAAATACAAGGACGGCGAGAAGAAGGTGTTCGTGGCCGACAACACGCCGGTCGTGACCTTCGTGCCCGGCGACAAATCCGAGCTGAAGGCCGGGGCAAAAGTCGTCGCCTTCATGAAGCAGCTGCCGGACGGCTCGTTTGAAACCAACCGCGTCAGTGTCGGCCTCGACGGCCTGACACCGCCGATGTGAAGGAGAATCGCAACATGTCGAAATCAAGCTGGATGCCGCGCCTGTTCGTAGCGGCGTTCGCCGTCGCTTCCATGTTCTCCGCCTCGGCGCAGCAGTCGCCGACGGTCCGCATCCGCGGCACCATCGAGAGCGTCGACGGCAACACCCTCGGCATCAAGACGCGCGAAGGCAGCGACGTCAAGGTGCGCATGACCGACAACGTCGCGGTCTTCGCCGTGGTGAAGACCTCACTGTCGGAGATCAAGGAAGGCTCCTATATCGGCGTCACCGGCATGCCCCAGCCCGACGGCACGCAGAAGGCGATCGCGGTGCACATCTTCCCCGAGAACCAGCGCGGCGCGGCCGAAGGTTTTCGTCCCTGGGATGCGCGCGCCAACTCGACCATGACCAACGCGACCGTGGCGCAGACGGTGGAAGGCACCGACGGCCAGAACATCACCGTCAAGTACAAGGACGGCGAGAAGAAAGTGGTGGTGCCGCCGGATACGCCGATCGTCACCTTTGTCGCCAGCGACAAATCCGAGATCAAGCCCGGCGCCAAGCTGATCATCTTCGGCGCGGCGAAGAAGGAGGACGGCTCGCTCGAGGCCAACCGGGTCAATGTCGGTCGCGACGGGATTACGCCGCCGATGTGAGGGACTAGCGCTGAACTCGTAGGGTGGGCAAAGGCGCACTTGCGCCGTGCCCACCACTTTCCCGCGTTTCGCGAAATTGGTGGGCACGCTTCGCTTTGCCCACCCTACGGCGCTGCCGCTACGCCTCACACCGCAATGATGTGATCGTCGATCTCGTCGATCCTGTTGACGCCGCACAGGCCCATGGTCGTGAGCAGCTCCTTCTGGATGATGTCGATCGCCTTGGCGACGCCGGCCTGGCCGCCGGCACCGAGGCCATGGGCGTAGGCGCGGCCGATCATGCAGGACTTTGCGCCGAGCGCGAGCGCGCGCATCACGTCCTGGCCGGAGCGGACACCGCCGTCGAACATGATCTCCATCTGCGAGCCGACTGCGTCGACGATCTCCGGCAGCGCCTCGATCGAGGACGGTGCGCCGTCGAGCTGACGGCCGCCATGGTTGGAGACGACCAGCGCCTGGGCGCCCGTCTTCGCAGCGAGCTCGGCGTCCTCGACGTCGAGGATGCCCTTCAGGATCAGCTTGCCCGGCCAGATGCTGCGGATCCACTCGATGTCGTTCCAGTTCAGCGAGGTGTCGAACTGCGAGTTGATCCAGGTCGACAGCGAGGTGATGTCGTCGCTGACCTTCAGATGACCGGCGAGATTGCCGAAGGTGCGGCGCTTGCCCTGCAGCACGCCCGACACCCAGGCCGGCTTGGTGGCGAAATCGATCAGCTTCGACAGCGACCATTCCGGCGGCACCGTCATGCCGTTCTTGATGTCCTGGTGGCGCTGGCCGATCACCTGGAGATCGACGGTCAGCACGAGCGCGCTGCATTTCGCCGCCATCGCGCGCTGGATCAATTCCTTGATGAAGCCGCGGTCCTTCATCACGTAGAGCTGGAACCAGAACGGCTTCTCGACATTGGCGGCGATGTCCTCGATCGAGCAGATCGACATCGTCGACTGCGTGAACGGGATGCCGGCGGCCTGCGCGGCGCGGCAGGCGTGAATCTCGCCGTCGCCATGCTGCATGCCCAGGAGGCCGACGGGCGCCAATATCAACGGCATGGTCGAGGACTCGCCGAGGATCATGGTCGAGGTGTCGCGCCTGGAGACGTCGACAAGGACGCGCTGGCGGAACTTGATCGCCTGCATGTCCTCGCGGTTGGCGCGCAGCGTTTCCTCGGCATAGGAGCCGCGGTCGCAATAGTCGAAGAACGCCTTCGGCACGCGGCGCTGATGCAGCGTGCGAAGATCGTCGATACAGGTGATGTGCTTCATGAACGTTTCCCCGGCCCGTCTTGCATCAGAAGTCTTGCTTCAGAAGTCTTGCATCGGAAGATCGAGGGGTCATCTAGCATGGTTGGATGCACAGCCAAATCGTTTGGGAGGAGGGCGCCATGAGCAAACCGCGCGGCCAGCCGACACCGGAAGAGATCAAGGAGAAGCAGGATCTCGACGACGCGCTGGAGGAGGGTCTGGAAGAGACCTTCCCGGGGTCCGATCCCGTCAACGTCACCCAGCCGGCGCCGAGCCGCCAGGACGGCCATGTGAAGCGCTCCGACTAGGGGCGGGTTCCGCTCCGTTCCGCCCTGTCGGCCGGAAATATAGTGCTAACAATAAGTTACCGGGGCGCCTTGGGCCTGGTCCCGTAATGATTAATCACATTTTTTGAAGCCAAGTTGGCCGCGAAGGCATTATAACGTCTCAGCAAATCAGGGATGCGGGTCCCTTTCGGGCATCCCGTAGTTGTAGAGGGGTCCCTGGTTGTTGCGTGGGGGACGATATGAGCCGCAAATATTTCGGGACGGACGGGATCCGGGGCCGCGCCAACGGACTGATCACGCCGGAGCTCGCGCTCAAGGTCGGCCAGGCCGCAGGCCTTGCGTTTCAGCGTGGTGACCATCGCCACCGGGTCGTGATCGGCAAGGACACGCGTCTGTCCGGCTACATGATCGAATATGCGATGGTCGCGGGTTTTACCTCGGTCGGCATGGACGTGCTGCTGGTCGGCCCGATGCCGACGCCGGCGGTGGCGATGCTGACCAAGTCGATGCGCGCCGATCTCGGCGTGATGATCTCGGCCTCGCACAATCTGTTCGAGGACAACGGCATCAAGCTGTTCGGCCCGCAGGGCTTCAAGCTCTCCGACGACGTCGAGAAGCAGATCGAGCAGCTGCTCGACGAATCCCTCGACAAGCGGCTCGCTCAGAGCGCGAGCCTCGGCCGCGCCCGCCGTATCGACGGCGTGCATGACCGCTACATCGAATTCGCCAAGCGCACGCTGCCGCGCGATCTCTCGCTCGACGGCCTGCGCGTCGTGGTCGATTGCGCCAACGGCGCCGCTTACAGGGTGGTGCCGGAAGCGCTGTGGGAATTGGGCGCCGACGTCGTGCCGATCGGCGTCGAGCCCGACGGTTTCAACATCAACAAGGAATGCGGCTCGACCTCGCCGGAAACGCTGTCGAAGAAGGTGCGCGAGATGCGCGCCGACATCGGCATCGCGCTCGATGGCGACGCCGATCGCGTCATCCTGGTCGACGAGCGCGGCCACACCGTCGACGGCGACCAGCTGCTCGCGGTGATCGCGCAGAGCTGGAAGGAAGACGGCCGGCTGTCGCGGCCGGGCATCGTCGCCACCGTGATGTCCAATCTCGGCCTCGAACGCTTCCTCAAGGGGCAGGGGCTCGATCTCGTGCGCACGCCGGTCGGCGACCGCTACGTGCTCGAGCAGATGCTGAAAGGCGGCTACAATCTCGGCGGCGAGCAGTCCGGCCACATCATCCTGTCCGACTATGCCACCACCGGCGACGGCTTCGTTGCGGCGCTGCAGGTGCTGGCCGTGGTGCAGAAGCTGCGCCGGCCGGTGTCGGAGGTCTGCCACCGTTTCGACCCGCTGCCGCAGATCCTGAAGAACGTCCGCTACAAGAGCGGCAAGCCGCTCGAGGATTCCGACGTCAAATCGGCGATCTCCGACGGCGAGAAGCGGCTCAACGGCCACGGCCGCCTTCTGATCCGCTCGTCCGGCACCGAGCCCGTGATCCGCGTCATGGGCGAGGGCGAGGACCGCCTGCTGGTCGAGGACGTCGTCGACACCATCGTCTCCGCGCTCGGACAGGCGGCGGCCTGAGGCGCATCGCTACGCGAAGCACGATCGTAGCCCGGATGGAGCGCAGCGAAATCCGGGGATCGCGCCCGCGGACATAGACGTCCCGGATTACGCTTCGCTCCATCCGGGCTACGAAATCCCCGGACCCTGATGGTGAGGAGCCCGCCAACGGCGGGCGTCTCGAACCAAGCGGGGCGTGTCGCCTCGCAGTGAAACCGGCACGTGCATTCCAGCCATCGACGATTGGCGGTGGTTCGACTGCAGAGAGCATCGTAGTTAGGCGGTGCGGCAATCTGCCGTGCCCGCCGGGATGCTCCATTGAACAAGCCTGTCGTCGTCTCCGAGGAAACGCTGACCGAACCGGTCGTCGTCAGCGACGTGGCGCCCGCCGCCCGGGCTGCCGCCGGGCCGGCCTATGTCGTGCTTGCCGGCATCAGCTTCTCGCACTTCCTCAACGACACCATGCAATCGCTGATCGCCTCGGTGTATCCGATCCTGAAGGACACCTACGCGCTCGACTTCGCGCAGATCGGCATGATCACGCTGGCCTTCCAGTTCACGGCCTCGCTGCTCCAGCCGGTGGTCGGGCACTACACCGACAAGAAGGCGCAGCCCTATTCGCTGTCGATCGGCATGGCCTCGACCTTCTTCGGCCTGCTGCTGCTCAGCGCCGCGCACCAATATCTCGTCATCCTGATTGCTGCCGCGCTGGTCGGCCTCGGCTCGGCGGTGTTTCATCCTGAATCCGCGCGCATCGCGCGGCTCGCCTCCGGCGGTCGCTACGGTTTTGCGCAATCGGTGTTCCAGCTCGGCGGCAGCTTCGGCACGTCGATGGGACCGGTGCTGGCGGCGCTGATCGTGGTGCCGTTCGGGCAGGGCAGCATCGCATGGTTCTCCTCGATCGCGTTCCTCGCGATCCTCATCCTCTGGCGCATCGGCCGCTGGTACGAGCCGCAGATCAAGGCGAAGAAGACGGCGACGGTTCAGGCCCATCCCGACGCGCCGAGCTCGCGCCGCGTCGCGGTCGCGCTTGCCGTGCTGGTGGCGCTCTTGTTCTCGAAGCAGCTCTACGTCTCGAGCCTGTCGAGCTACTACATCTTCTATCTGATCGACCGCTTCGGCGTGTCGACGCAGGCGGCGCAGATCTATCTCTTCATCTTCCTCGCCGCGAATGCGGTCGGCGCGTTCTTCGGCGGTCCGCTGGGCGATCGCTTCGGCCGCAAGATCGTGATCTGGATCTCGATCCTCGGCGCGCTGCCGTTCACGCTGGCGCTGCCTTATGCCGGGCTCTATGCGAGCGCGGTGCTGTCGGTGATCATCGGCCTGATCATCTCCTCGACGACGTCGTCGATCATCGTGTTCGCACAGGAGCTGGTGCCGCACCGCTTCGGCATGATCTCGGGCGTGTTCTTCGGTGTTGCCTTCGGCATCGGCGGCTTGGGTGCCGCCGTGCTCGGCAAGCTCGCCGATCACACCTCGATCGAGTTCGTCTACCAGGTCTGTGCCTGGCTGCCGGCGATCGGCCTGCTTGCGGTGTTCCTGCCCAAGCTGCCGCGGCACCTGCGTTAACAAATCCTGTCTCGCTGCATTGCGGCTTCATCAATCGTTAGCAATTGGGGGCGCCGGGGCGCCGCATTTTTGCAACGCTTCTGCTGCATGCGCGCGAGTGGTGAGAAAAAATCAACCTTAAAAATTAGGGTTAAGTGGCGCTTAAACATTTGGTGCCATCGTCCTCCCGTGAGTTTCCAGAACGTGGGGCGTCAGCATTTTGCCTCACCGGCCATAAGGACGAAGCCAAATGCGTAGCGTTAAGTCTCTCCTTGCCGCAGGTGCGGCGACCCTCATCTCGTCGATGGCGTTCGCCGCCGATATGCCGATCGCCGCTCCGCCTCCCATGTACGCGCCGCCGGCTCCGCCCGCCGACTTCGGCGGCTGGTATCTCCGCGGCGACATCGGCATGACCAACCAGAGCGCCAAGCGGATCGACAGCGCGACCGCGCAGACGTTCCCGACCCAGACCGTGGGCCTCGGCTTCGACAGCTCGCCGCTGTTCGACCTCGGCGTTGGTTATCGCTTCAACAACTGGTTCCGCACCGACGTGATCGGCCAGTATCGCGGCAAGGCCAATCTGCACGGTTCGGACAATGTCACGCTCAGCGCGACCGACTTCGAAGCCAACAACTACTCCGGCAGCAAGTCCGAGTGGGTCGTCATGGCCAACGCCTATGTCGATCTCGGCACCTGGTGGTGCATCACCCCCTTCATCGGCGCCGGTGTCGGCGGTTCCTACAACAAGCTCAGCGGCTTCCGTGACGACGGCACCCGGATCAATCCCGGCGGGCTCTCCAACAGCGTGACCTACTTCGCCGACAACGGTAAGTGGAATTTCGCCTGGGCCGCCCATGCCGGTCTCGCCTACAAGGTCAGCCCCGGCCTCACCGTCGAACTCGCCTACAGCTACATGGATCTCGGCGACGCCAATCCCGGCAACTTCCGCGCCTACGACAACAGCATCTCGGGCCCGTCGACGATCAAGGTCAAGGACATCACCTCGCATGACGTGAAGCTCGGCGTGCGTTGGGATCTGAGCAGCCCGCCGGCCTACATGCCGCCGCCGCTCGTCACCAAGGGCTGATCGTCAGCTCCATCGCTTAACGTCTCTTAACGGCGCGGGATCATCCCGCGCCGTTTTGCTTTGCATATTTTTCATGGCGGGCGGCGACGAAAACGTCAGACGCAACCATTGGTTAAGGTTAACGAGCCATGATCACGAGTGAAAGTTCGAGTTCGATGGAGCGTTGCAATGCGTAGGCTGATGTTGGCGGCGGCGATGTTGGGGACGGCGTCTGCCGCGCAAGCGGCCGACATGCCGGATCTGCCCATCCTGCGCGGCTCGTTCACCGACGGCCTGACCAACTCGCGGCCGAATTGGGAGGGCGGCTACGTCGGCGCCCAGGCCGGTTACGGGGCCTCCGACGAGAACTTCAACGGTTCGACCAACAACATGATGGCGGCGCTGCTGGCCGACACGTTGATCGAGTCGGAAATGGGTGTCTCGCAGTGGAATCTGGGCCTCGGCAAGGCCTCCCGCCGCACCACCGGATACGGCTTCTTCGCCGGCTACAATGCCCAGTGGGACGATGTCGTCCTCAGCCTGGAAGCAAGCTACCTCCACGGCTCCTTCGGCGGATCGGCCACGGCCAGCGAAGCCCGCAGCAACCAATTGTCCGACGGTAACGTGCACTCGGTCACGGCGAGCTCGACGTCTTCGATCGCGATCAAGGATATGGCAACATTCCGCGGCAGGGCCGGTTATGCGTGGGGATGCTTCCTGCCCTACATGTTCGCCGGACTCGCGCTCGGAAATGCCGACATCACGCGGTCTGTGAGTGCGCAGGATTTCGTGACCCCGGCCGGCGTTCTGCAGGGGCCGATCTCCTCGACCGACGTGCAGCACAACCATCTGATCTACGGCTACAGCGCCGGTCTCGGCGTGGACATCAATCTCGTGGGCGGTCTCTTCATGCGCGCCGAGTGGGAATATATCCGCTTCGCCGCCCAAGTGGACACCAACATCAACACCGTTCGCGCGGGCCTCGGCTACAAGTTCTGATCTTGTGCGCCGGGGCAATTGACAGGCCCGGTCAGTCCTGATGCTCTGTCGCTCCAAAACGGGGCGACGGCGATGAAGATCTACGGCGACACGAATTCCGGCAATTGCCTCAAGGTGAAGTGGGTCTGCGACAAGCTCGCGCTGCCTTACCAATGGATCGAGATCGACACCCGCAAGGGCGAGACGCGCACGCCGCAATTCCTTAAAATGAACGGCGCCGGCCAGGTGCCGACCGTCGAACTCGACGACGGCCGCACGCTGGCGCAGTCCAATGCCATCATCCGCTATCTCGCCCGCGACAGCGCGCTCGTTCCGCGCGATGCCTTCACTGCGGCCAAGATGGACGAATGGCTGTTCTGGGAACAGTACAGCCACGAGCCCTATATCGCGGTGTGCCGCTTCCAGCTGGTCTATCTCGGCAAGGATGCGTCCGAGCTCGATCCTGACAAGGTCAAGCGCGGCTATGCGGCGCTCGACCGCATGGAGCAGCATCTTGCGGCGAGCCGCTTCCTCGCCGGCGACCTGATTTCGCTCGCCGACGTCTCGCTGCTCGCCTATACCCGCCTCGCGCATGAAGGTGGCTTCGATCTCGGCCGCCATGCCGCCATCCGCCGCTGGATCGGCGAGGCCGAAGCCTGGCTCGGCCTTCCACCGGCGCGCTGAGAGTCGCGCTGATTCTTGGAGTTTCCCGACATGAACGAGAAGTCCGTCTCCATCCGTCCCGCGCGCCGCGAGGACGTTGCGGCGATCGTCGCCATGCTTGCCGACGATCATCTCGGGCGTGCCCGCGAGCGCGTCGAGGATCCCTTGCCTGAGTCCTATTACCAGGCGTTCGAGCAGGTCGCGCGCGATCAAAATCTCACGCTCGTGGTGGCAGAGAGCGAGGGCAGGGTGGTCGGCTGCCTGCAGCTCGCGATCTTGCCGGGCATCAGCACGCAAGGCGGCATCCGCGGTCTGCTCGAAGATGTCCGCGTTGCTTCCGATTGTCGCAGCCGCGGCATCGGCGAGCAGCTGGTGCAATGGGCGGTCGCGGAAGCGAAAGCGCGCGGCTGCAATCTGGTCGAACTGCTGACGCATCAGACGCGAACAGATGCGCAGCGCTTCTACAAGCGGCTCGGGTTCGCTGCGAGTCACGTCGGCATGACTGTCCGCTTTTGACGCAGCTCGTCGCGAGCCTTGCGCGATCAGCAAATTCGGATCGCGCATTCGTTCATATTAAGAGCCGGTAAACTACCCAGCCGTCGTTCACGTTGAGCCGGGAACGAACGGTGCTACGGCAGCGTCAGACACCGGGCTCGGTCGGTTCGGGGATTTCGATGACAAGCTATTCCATGATCAAGGTCGGCAACGATTACGTCGTGCAGGCCAATGACAAATGCATTTTGAAAGTCGGCAGCCGCCGTCGTGCAGCGCAATTGATCAGCGATGCCACGGACTTGCTGAACGCGCTTGCCGTGGTGGAATCCCCCAAGATTGCGCCGGAAGCGCCTTCACTCCAGCGTGAGACGCCGGAACTTCCTTGACGACTCTTCCCGTTTCCCGTATCAGCCGCGGCGGGACACCTCCCCCCAACGGGAGGCTTACTATCTGGAAGGGTAGATCATGACTGTAGCGAAGCCCGCTTCGCGGCCGAACGTGCCGCATTTCTCCTCCGGCCCCTGCGCCAAGCGCCCCGGCTGGAACGCCCAAAATCTCAAGGACGCAGCGCTCGGCCGCTCGCATCGCGCGAAGGTCGGCAAGACCAAGCTCAAGCTCGCGATCGATCTGACGCGCGAAGTGCTTGAAGTGCCCGCCGATTATCGCATCGGCATCGTGCCGGCCTCCGACACCGGCGCGGTCGAGATGGCGCTGTGGTCGCTGCTCGGTGCACGGCCCGTCACCACGCTCGCCTGGGAATCCTTCGGCGAAGGTTGGGTCAGCGACATCGTCAAGGAATTGAAGCTTAAGGACGTCACCAAGCTCAACGCTGCTTACGGTGAGATCCCCGATCTCTCGAAGGTCGATCCCAACAGCGACGTCGTCTTCACCTGGAACGGCACCACCTCCGGCGTACGCGTGCCGAACGCCAACTGGATCAGCGCGACCCGCGAAGGCCTGACCATTTGCGACGCGACCTCGGCCGCGTTTGCGCAGCCGCTCGACTGGGCCAAGCTCGATGTCGTCACCTTCTCCTGGCAGAAGGCGCTCGGCGGTGAAGCCGCGCACGGCATGCTGATCCTGTCGCCCCGCGCAGTGGAGCGGCTCGAGACCTACAAGCCGGCCTGGCCGCTGCCAAAAATCTTCCGCATGACCAAGGGCGGCAAGATCAACGAAGGCATCTTCGTCGGCGAGACCATCAACACGCCGTCGATGCTGTGCGTCGAGGACTATCTCGATGCGCTGAACTGGGCCAAGTCGATCGGCGGCCTGAAGGCGCTGATCGCGCGCGCCGATGCCAACACCAAGGTGCTGGCCGACTGGAAGGCGAAGACGCCCTGGATCGACTTCCTGGCCAAGGACGCCGCCATCCGCTCCAACACCTCGGTGTGCCTGAAGTTCACCGATCCCGCGATCACCTCGCTCTCCGAGGACGCGCAGGCCGACTTCTCCAAGAAGCTGGTCGCGCTGGTCGAGAAGGAAGGCGCGGGCTACGACTTCGCCTACTACCGCGATGCACCGGCCGGCCTGCGCATCTGGTGCGGCGCCACCGTCGAGGCGAAGGACGTCGAGCTGCTCACGCAGTGGATCGACTGGGCGTTTGCCGAGACCAAGGCGCAGCTCGCCAAGGCGGCTTAGTTTTTTTCACCTCTCCCCGTTCTTGCGGGGAGAGGTCGGATCGCGCCTGGCGATGCGAACCATCGTCCAGCAGCAGTCCGGGTGAGGAGCTCTCTCCGCTTGCACCTTCGCCTGTGGCTGCCGCTCACCCCAACCCTCTCCCCGTAAGAACGGGGAGAGCGGGAAGACAAAGCTTCTTCACTCAATTCCGGCCGTCGCAGGCCGATCCTCCCGTTAGGGAAGGCGAAGGATCATCCCCATGACCAAACCCAAAGTTCTCATTTCCGACGCGCTCTCTCCCGCTGCCGTGCAGATCTTTAGGGATCGCGGCGTCGAGGTCGACTTCCAGCCCAATCTCGGCAAGGACAAGGACAAGCTTGCCGAGATCATCGGCAATTACGACGGTCTCGCGATCCGCTCCGCGACCAAGGCGACCGCAAAAATCCTGGAGAAGGCGACCAACCTCAAGGTGATCGGCCGCGCCGGCATCGGCGTCGACAATGTCGAGATTCCCGCCGCCACGGCCAAGGGCATCATCGTGATGAACACGCCGTTCGGCAATTCGATCACGACCGCCGAGCACGCCATCACGCTGATGCTGGCGCTCGCCCGCGAGATCCCGCAGGCCGACGCTTCGACCCAGGCCGGCAAGTGGGAGAAGAACCGCTTCATGGGCGTCGAGATCACCGGCAAGGTGCTCGGCGTCGTCGGTTGCGGCAACATCGGCTCGATCGTCGCCGACCGCGCGCTCGGCCTCCGCATGAAGGTCGTCGCCTTCGATCCGTTCCTGTCGCCGGAGCGCGCCAAGGACATCGGTGTCGAGAAGGTCGAGCTCGACGATCTCTTGAAGCGCGCCGATTTCATCACGCTGCACACCCCGCTCACCGAGAAGACCAAGAACATCATCGACGCATCCGCGATCGCCAAGATGAAGAAGGGCGTGCGCCTGATCAACTGTGCCCGCGGCGGCCTCGTCGACGAGCAGGCGGTGGTCGATGCGCTCAATTCCAAGCACATCGCGGGCGCCGCCTTCGACGTCTTCGTCGAGGAGCCCGCCAACGCGAACGTGCTGTTCGGCCATCCCAACGTGATCTGCACGCCGCATCTCGGCGCCTCCACCACGGAAGCGCAGGAGAACGTCGCGCTCCAGGTCGCCGAGCAGATGTCGGATTACCTGCTCACCGGCGCGATCTCGAACGCCGTCAACTTCCCGTCGATCACGGCGGAAGAGGCGCCGAAGCTGAAGCCGTTCATCTCGCTCGCCGAGAAGCTCGGCTCGTTCGCCGGCCAGCTCACCGAATCCGGCATCCTCAAGGTGCAGATCACCTATGAGGGCCACGTCGCCGAGATGAAGATCAAGGCGATCACCTCGGCCGTGCTGTCGGGCCTGCTGCGGCCGATGCTCGGCGAGGTCAACGTGGTGTCGGCCCCCGTCGTCGCCAAGGAGCGCGGCATGGTGGTGGACGAGATCGTGCGCGCCGCCCAGAGCGACTATGAGAGCCTGATTACCGTCACGGTGGCAACGGAGCGCCAAGAGCGCTCGGTCTCCGGCACCGTGTATCATGACGGCAAGCCGCGCCTCGTCGACGTCAAGGGCATCCGCGTCGACGCCGAGTTCGGCAAGTCGATGATCTACGTGACCAACGAGGACAAGCCGGGCTTCATCGGCAAGTTCGCGAGCCTCCTCGGCGACGCCAAGATCAACATCGCAACCTTCCATCTCGGCCGCGTCGCGCCGGGCTCCGATGCCATCGCGCTGATCGAGGTCGACGGCGTCGTGCCGCCCGATCTGCTCGCCAAGGTGCAGGCCCTGCCGCAGGTCAAGCAGGTCAAGGCACTGACGTTCTGAGGCGCTCGCGCGCCACGGAATGACGGCCGTCATATATTCCGACCTGCGGAACAACCACGCCGCCCTCCCGAGAGGGCGGCGTTTTTGTTGATGCTGCGGCCCGCTTTATTTCTCCCAAGCCAGTCGAACTTTGTGTACCAATGGCGCCCAAGAACGCCTCGTACCAACGCCTCCGTACCATTGTTCGAAAGGGAGAAAACAATGCGTGAAGCCGTCATCGTTTCCTATGCACGCACGGGCCTCGCCAAGTCCGGCCGCGGCGGGTTCAACATCACGCCGCCGATGTCGCTGGCCGCGCATGCCATTCATCACGCGGTCGACCGCGCCGGCGTCGAGAAGGACTATGTCGAGGATTGCTATCTCGGCAATTGCGCCCATGGCGCGCCGAACATCGGCCGCCAGGCCGCGCTGCTCGCCGGCCTGCCTACGACCACGGCCGGCGTTTCCGTGAACCGCTTCTGCTCGTCGGGCCTGCAGACCATCGCGATGGCCGCCAACTCGATCCGCTCCGACGGCGCCGACTGCATCGTTGCCGGCGGCGTCGAGAGCATCTCGATTCCGGGCGGCGGCTCGCCGAAGGAATCGATCGATCCGGAGTTGCTCAAGGTCGCGCCCGATATCTTCATGGCGATGATCGACACCGCTGACATCGTCGCCGAGCGCTACAAGCTCAGCCGCGAATACCAGGACGAGTTCTCGCTGGAATCGCAGCGCCGCATGGCCGCGGCCCAGCAGGCGAACAAGTTCAAGGACGAGATCGTCCCGATGAAGACCAGGATGAAGGTCGTCGACAAGCAGACCAAGGCGGAATCGATCGTCGACTACGTCGTCGATCGCGACGAGTGCAATCGCCCCGAGACCACGCTGGAAGGCCTCGCCAAGCTCGAGCCGGTGAAGGGCCCCGGTAAGTTCGTCACCGCCGGCAATGCCAGCCAACTCTCGGACGGCGCCGCCGCGGTGGTGCTGATGGAAGCCAAGGATGCCGAGAAGCGCGGCCTCAAGCCGCTCGGCCGGTTCGTCGCCTGGGCAACGGCCGGCTGCGAGCCCGACGAGATGGGCATCGGCCCGGTGTTCGCGATCCCGAAGCTGCTGAAGCGCACCGGCCTGAAGATCGACGACATCGATCTGTGGGAGCTCAACGAGGCCTTCGCCAGCCAGTGCCTCTACTCGCGCGACAAGCTCGGCATCGATCCCGCCAAGTACAACGTCAATGGCGGCTCGATCGCGATCGGTCATCCCTTCGGCATGACCGGCGCGCGTCTCACTGGCCACATCCTCCAGGAAGGTGCGCGCCGCAAGGCCAAGTGGGGCGTCGTGACCATGTGCATCGGCGGCGGCCAGGGCGGCGCCGGCCTGTTCGAGATCTACAGCTGAGATAAGCCACATGAATGTGAAAAGGCACGGCGCCGCAAGCGCCGTGCCTTTTTCGTTGCGGATCGATCGTCACGAAACTATACAGTTCGTGTCGGAAAAGGCAGATTTGGTCTGGTAAGCCCAAATCCTTTCGGTAACGAAAGCTCTGGTCTTTGGCCTTGTGCACGAGATCCCCGCGACGAACATCGGACGCCACCAGGGCGCCCAATCGTTCGTCCGTGTGATTCTCAAGCCCAGGGAACGCTCCGGTCGAACATCGACCTCAGGAGCGTCCCATGCACGATCAATCTTCGAATCCATACGACGTCGTCATTGCCGGTGCCGGTCCCGTCGGCCTGTTTCTCGCGTGCGAGTTGCGGCTCGCTGGTCTCCAGGTTCTGGTGCTGGAGCAATCGCAAGATTCGCATTCGGCCCTGAAGCAACTCCCGTTTGGCCTGCGCGGTCTTTCGCTCCCCACACTCGAGGCCTTTCACCGGCGCGGCCTGCTGGAACAGATTGTGGCCGCGCAGCAGCTTGCCTCAGGCGCGATCAAGAGCTCAGCCCACTGGATGCAGCAGACGCGACGGCCCGCGGGTCATTTCGCCGGCATCCAGTTCTATCAGGACAACATCGATGTCACGAAGTGGTCCTGGCGTCTGCCAACGTCGGCCGATGCCAACCTTGCCGTCGATATGGAAACGCTCGAATCCGTTCTGGCTGCGCGCGCATGCAGCATGGGCGTCGAGATCCGGCGCGGTTTTGGCGTGAATGCCGTTGTCGCCTCGAGCAAAGACGTGACAGTGCAGGCGGCCGGCGAGACCTTCCGGGCACGCTGGCTCGTCGGATGCGACGGCGCCCGCAGCACGGTACGCAAGACTGGCGGCTTTGACTTCGTCGGCACCGACCCCGAGTTCACGGGCTATTCCATCGATGTCGAGCTGGCCGATCCGGACAAGCTTCGTCACGGCCGCAACTACACGCTCGCCGGCATGTATACCTATGCGCAGCCCGGGACGATCGCGATGGTCGATTTCGACGGCGGAGCTTTCCACCGGACCGAGCCGATCACGCGCGAGCATGTGCAGAGCGTCCTGCGTCGCGTCTCCTGCACCGACGTCACCGTCACGGCGCTTCGGCTCGCCGCCACCTGGACGGATCGGGCCCATCAGGCAACCACGTATCGCAGAGGGCGGGTGCTCCTCGCGGGCGACGCTGCTCACATCCATTCGCCGCTGGGCGGCCAGGGCCTCAATCTCGGTCTCGGCGATGCGATGAACCTGGGCTGGAAACTGGCGGCGACGATCCGCAGGCAAGCACCGGCCGATCTCCTCGACAGCTATTCGCGCGAGCGGCATCCTGTGGGCGCGCAAATCCTCGACTGGTCGCGCGCGCAGGTCGCGATCATGCGGCCGACGCCGAGCGCCCGCGCACTTCAGGCCATCATTCGCGATCTCGTCGAGACCCGCGACGGTGCCACCTATTTCGCCGAGCGCGTGCGCGGCGTTTCGCTCCGCTACGATCTCGGTGGCAGCCATCCGCTTGTCGGCCGGAGTGCTCCCGATTTCGAATTGCGCGACGGGACGACGGTTGGAGAACGCCTCAGGACGTCGAAAGGCCTGCTGCTGGATTTCGACGCGCGTTCACCGCTTCAGGCGCTGGCAAGTCGCTGGGGCGACCGGATCACCTATGTCGCGAGCGAGGCGAGGGATCGGCTGGGTCTGAGCGCCGTGCTGCTGCGTCCCGATGGCTTCGTCGCGTGGGCCAGTGACGGCATATCCGACGATAAGGAGGCTGCTCAGGCGGCGGCGAGATGGTTCGGTGACCCCACGATCACGTCTGCGTAGCCCGCATGCGCGGAGCGATATGCGGGACCTTCCCGGGTATCGCTTCGCTCACCTCGGCTACGTAGCTGTTCCGCCGCCCCTACGCCCCCACCGCCGCCGGTGCGAACACCACCTCGATCAGCGTGCCGGAATTGGCCGCGCTCTTGATGTTGAACCTGGCGCGGTTGGCTTCGACCAGGGCCTTGGTCAGTGACAGGCTGAGCGCCGAACTGTCCGCGGCATCGCCGGGCGGTGGCGTCCGGAACGGCTCCATCGCGGCGGCGACCTCGCGCTCGCTCAGGCCGTGGCCGGTGTCGCGGATGCGCAGGGCAATCTCGCCGCGGTCGGTGAGCGCGGTCGAGACGATGACCTGGCCGCCGGCGCTGGCGAGCCGGATCGAGTTCGAGATCAGGTTCATGGTGATCTGCCGCATCGCGCGCGCGTCCACGCTCACCTGCGGCAACGCATGCCCGAGCGAGGTACGGATGATGATGCGCTCGCGGTTGGCCTGCGGCTGCATCACCGTGACACAGGCTTCGACGAGATCGTTGAGATTGAGGTTGGCGAAATTGAGATCGAGCTTGCCGGTCTCGATCCGCGACAGCTCCAGGAGATCGTTGATGATGGTGATGACGCGCTCGCCGGAGGCGCGGATGTCCTTCATGTATTCGCCGTAGCGCTCGTTGCCGAGGGTGCCGAAGCGCTCGGAGATCATCACCTCGGCAAAGCCGATGATGGCGTTGAGCGGCGTGCGGATCTCGTGGCTGATCCGCGCCAGCATGTCGGCCTTGGCATTCGCCGCGCCGTCGGCGAGACGGCGGGCGTTCTTGAGCTCGCTCTCGCCCTTCTTGCTCTGCGAGAGGTCGCGGAACACGGCGAAGAAGTTCGGGCCGTCGGGCCTGGTGCGGCCCATGATCATGGCGAGCGGAATGACGCCGCCCTTCTTCTCGCGCCCCAGCACCTCGCGGCCGTGGTCGAGCAGGCTCGCGATGTCCTGGCTCTTGAGGCTTTCGAGATAGTCGACCACGATTTGCTGGCTCTCCGGCGCGAACAGCGTCACCAGGTTCCGCTGCATCAGCGCTTCGCCGTCATAGCCGAACAGCGCTTCCGCGCTGCGGTTGCAGGCGTGGATGTTGCCTTCGGCATCGAACATGACGATGCCCTCGGCGGTGGTGTCGAGGATCGCGGCGAGATCCTGGGCGTCGGCATCGCCGGCCTCGGGCTCGAGTTCGGGCGCGTAGGGGAAGGATTCCGCGACGACGGGTTCGACGACGACAGGCGGCACGATGACTGGCGCAGCAACGACGGGCGCCGCTTGCGGCAGCGCGCAGATCAGCGCATGCGCGCTCGCGCCGTCCCAGTCGATCGTGTGCAGATGCGCTTCGGTGGTCGGAAGCGGCTCTTCGCCGTTCGCCACCGTCGCGCTGATCGTCACCGGCGTGCCGGCTTGCGACGTGCTGCTCGCCGACGATACGCCGGGCTCGACGTAGAGCGCATCGAGCCCGCCGGCATCCTCGAGCGCGCCCAGGCTGGAATAGCCCATGCGCGCGAGGAAGGCGGGGTTGGCGTAGAGCAGCCGGTCGAGCCGGTAGATCAAAATGCCCGTCGGCAGCAAATCGAGCAGCGCGCGGTCGCGCATGCTGTGGCCCTGCGCGGGCGGCGCCGGTTCAGTCAGCCATTCGGCTGGCACGTGCGGCGCCTCGGGCTCCGGCATCGAAGGTTCGGGCGCGGTTCCCGCCATCGGCGGCTCGGCCGTGACGGCGGCGATGGTCTCGCGTTCGCGTTCGAGCCGCTCGGACAATTGCCGGGCGAGCTCGTTGAACGCGCTGTTCTCGACCGGAGTCAGCGTCGGCGATCGCGCATCGCCGGGCGGGCGGAACGGCACGACATTGGGAGGCGTTTCCACTGATGTTTCCGGATCGGTTGGATGTGAATTCGCGTCGGCTACGGGTTCGGGCAGTTCGGGTTCAGGTGTTGGCTCAGGCTCAGGCTCGGGTGCGGGCGGCTCGATTGGCGGAGGCGGTGCCTCCGCCACGGGCTCCGGCTCGGGATCGGGATCGAGTTCGACGACGTCGGCAGAGAGGCCGTGCTGTGCGGGCGGCGCGGCGAGCAGCTCAAAGCGCCTGAGCGCATCGAGCCGGTTCAGTCCGTCGAGATCGCGACAGACGCCAAAACCCCTAAAGCCCGCGAAATTGCGCTCGCGGTCGTAGACCGGCAGGCCCGCGAGTTCGACCGGCAGATGCTCGCCGCCATCGGCCGGCCAGTTCACGGTGATCCCGGCCCAGGTGTCGTGGCTTGCAAGCGCCTGCGCCACGCGGCCATCAGGGTCGAGTGCAAACTCGTCGGCGATCTCGCGCCAGGGGCGGCCGAAGCCGGCGGCGGTGTGCGCGCCGATCAGGTGGATGAACTCGTCTGAGCCGAGCACAAAGCGCCCCTCCGCATCCACCTGCCACAGGAAGCGCAGCGGATGCTGACGCGGTGCGGACGGCTCCGCTGGCGGCGGTTCGACCATGTGTGAGGTGATCGGCGCGGCCTGCGGCGACACAATGGCCTCTCGCGGGTTTTCAACCGGAGTTTTGGGCGCGGCGTCGATCGCTTCGCTGACAGTGTCCTGGACAGGCGCTTCGGCCGCCTCCGGGATCGTGACGACCTCCGGCATCGCGTCGCTCGCGGCGTGCGCGTCCGCGATCGCCGCTGATGGCGGGACGGTCTCGGCCGGAGCCGGCGTTTCGACCGGCTCGGCGAATGCGTCGAACAGCGCGATTTCGGATGCGGCCTCGTTCGGCCGCGCAGGCTGCGCATGGTCTGGCACCGCAGCCGGAGGGACCGGCGGAGCGTCGGGCGCGGGCTGAGCATCTTGTTCGCGCGCGCTATTCCCTTCGACAGCGGGCGCCGCCGGCCGGGCGGCCGGCTCGATCAGCGCGACCAGGCCGACATCAGCGCCGATGCCGACCCGTTGCAGCACCATCTGGCCGATGCCGATCGGCGTCTCGGCGCGGCCTTTCGCCAGCGCATCGCTGCGGGCCTGGTCAAGACCGGCATCGCCGAGATCGCGGAAGCCGAGCAGGGAGCGGGCGGCTTCGCTGGCGCCGACGAACAGGCCGTCGGGCGCGAACGCCGCCATCGGCACCCTGGCGCCCTCGACGAGACGATGCAGGCGTTCGACCAGTGGCATGGAGCGCAGCGTCGGATCCATCGCGGTGACGAGCACGCCGGAGCTTCCATCGGCGAAGTCGAGACGGGCGCAGGCGCAGGTCATCAGCATGCCCAAGCGGGCGCCGAAGCCGTGCAGCCGTTCCAGCCTGATCGCGCCGTTCGGCGCCAGCCGGCGCGCGAGCCGGGCGACCTGGCGGCGATGGCTGTCGGCCGGGCCGAAGGTCCTGTCCGCGAGCGCTGTGCCATGGGCCGCGCCGAACAGCCTTGCGCCGACCGGATTGGCCCAGAGCACGCGCGTGCCGTCGATCGACCAGAGCCAGGCGGGCAACGGAGAGGTCGCGTGCACGGCCAGCCGGGGATCGCCCACGCCTCGCAACTGGAAATCCGAACTCGTCATCCGACCGGCTTCAAGTCTCGCTTGTCAACATCAGGGTGCAAGGCTGCCGGAATGACAGCCTTAAGAAAGGGTTAGTATCGCGCGCAGGCGCAGGCAGGTCCACGGCTCCGGTCTACACGGCCAAGCCTAAAGCCGCGATAACCTTAATGTAGCCGCCCCCGCAAGCTGCAGCCCAACGGCATCCGCAGGATTCGCGGGCGGGCTGCGCGGCGATGGATGCGGCCAAGCCCAAGCCCTGAGACTTTGCCGAAAGAGCAGGCTGGCGCGGCATCACAGGTGCCCATCCTCCCCTGGAGGGGGAGGATCGGTTCGCATGCAGCGAAGCGCAATGCGAACCGAGGTGGGGTGACAGCCTCTCAATGGAGGCGGTGCTCGAGTGGAGAGATCACCCCACCCCGCTCGCGCTTCGCGCGATCGACCCCCGAGCGAGCTCCGCTCGTCTCGACCCCTCCAGGGGAGGGTAAGAGAGCGGCCACAGCAGGCACCAGACTACCTCAACCCAGGGTTCCCTCATGCGGAACCCTCATCCTGACCGCGATTAAATTTCGCGGCGCAGCCCGGATCACGTTTGCGTTGCACAATGTTGACATCTTAGGCGGCGATAGTGATGGGCGCTGGGCGAGCCATCTTTTTGTATCGCGTTCCAGTGTTCGTTCCCGCTGAATTTGAGGCCTAGGTCGGGGCCGGCGGGCGCGCCAGAAGGCTCACTCCATTTTTTCTTTATCGTGAGGGACATCATGACAGGTGCGACTGATCCGTTTTCTGCCTCGATCATTCCGTTCGAGGTTCCCGAGCAGATGCGTGCGTTCGCCGAAAAGGGCGTGTCGCAGGCCCGCGAGAGCTACGCCAAGTTCAAGGACGCGGCCGAGACCCACAACGGCACCGTTGAGGCCGTGTTCACCTCCGCCAACAAGGGCGCGAGCGAGTACACCGCCAAGCTGGTGGAGTTCATGAAGGCCAACACCAGCGCCCAGCTGGACTTCGCCCAGCAGCTGTTCGGCCTCAAGTCGCCGGCGGAAGCGCTGGAGCTGTGGACCGGCCACACCCGCACCCAGCTCGAGACCTTCCAGTCCCAGGCCAAGGAGCTGGCCGAGCTGACCCAGCGCGTCGCCGCCGAGACCGTCGAGCCGATCAAGGCCTCTGCCTCGAAGTTCTACAAGCCCGCCGCCTGATTAGGCCGGCTGGTTTAAATTAAGAAACCCGGGCCTAGAGCCCGGGTTTTGCTTTGGAAATAACCTCGTCGGAAGCGCGATTCTCGGGTTTTGCGGCCTTGCCAAAAACGCCCGTTGCACCTAGTTTCCGCCCCGTCCAGCCCCCCTTAGGTCGACGGCCCGTCCAGGCGCCCAAGGCGGCTCGCAAGGATGCAGTTGTAGCTCAGTTGGTTAGAGCGCCTGTCTGTGGAACAGGAGGTCGGTGGTTCGAGCCCACCCAACTGTACCAAGATTGCGGATAACACCGCGTTCCCAGCATCTTACTGATAGACCAGCAGGATTTGCGCCGCCTAAAATACAAAAGGCTGCACAAATGGCGTTGCGAATGGTCGCGTTGAATCGAGCCGCAGATGGTCGGTGGTTCGCCCGTAAGGGCATCCCCGAGGACGTACGCGAGGACTACCAACGGCTCTATGGGCACAAGCGCGAGGCGCACCTCAAGCTTCCGGCCGGTACGCCTAAGCACGAAGCCAAGGCCCGCCTCGGAGAGTGGGAGGCCGAGGTCGAAACCCGCATCGCGACCCTGCGAGCCCAAAGGAATGGCGAGGGTCAACCACTCACCAAGCTCAACGCAATCGCGCTTGCGGGCCGTTGGTACAACTGGTTCGTGAAGCTGCACGAGGCCGATCCAGGGAAGCCAAAGTACTGGCGGGACTTCAGCGATCACGTCGTGTGGAATGTGATCCGCCCAGAGGCGCCTGACGAGTACGAAGAGGATCCAGGGTCCGACCCTCACGCAGATTGGCAATATGACCCAGAGGTGCGGGAAGCCGTGAGGCCGCAGATTGCCGAATTGGCGCGGGTCGCAACCTTCCTCGCCAACGAGGGGAAGGCGTTGAACCTTACCGCGCATGCGCTGTTCGTGGACGCTGTCAGCGACAATCTGTTGCCCGCAATCCAGCTATTGGAGAAGCGCGCGAATGGCGACTACGCCCGTGACGAGAGGCCCGATACCTTCCCGTCGTTCGCAGACGGGGCGCCGCGCTCGCCCAGTGTGAGTTGCTGGGAGCTTTTTGAGGCTTTCGTGCTTGCAACAAAGCCGGCGCCGAAGACGGTGACCCGTTGGCGGGCCGTTTTCCTTGAGATGCAGCGAGAGTGGTCCCTCCGACCTAGCTCCGGAAGGCCTAGCATGTAGAACGCCGGGCGCACGTTTTAAGGCCGCTAGACCCCTTCCGCCCTCGGCGAAATCATCACCGATACGAGTTTCGAAACGTGTATCCGGGTTGTGGTGGATCAGTTGCTGACCTTGATTGCTGATGATGATCGAAGTGTGCTCAATTGAAAACGCGCTTTGCCATTTCATCGAATGGGACAGCAGTGCTCGCTTGAAGAGCATCGCCGCCAGTCACATCTCATAGGGATCGGGGATCGTTGGCCCGGCACACTGGCAACGCACCCACCGGCCCTCATTGAAGGTCGCGTGCGTCCAATAAGAGCGAGTACGGGCTGCGTTCGAGCACCGCTCGACACAGTACCTCTACGCAAACGCAACGGCACGAGCCGTCGAGGGAGACCTTGGCGGCTTTTGCGTGTGGCAGGCCTCCTGTGATTGACAGTTGAGCGAACCCGTGTCGACCCTTCGGCGCTGTCTGTGGGAACAGGAGGTCGGTGGTTCGAGCCCACCCAACTGTACCACCGTTGCGGATAAGTCCGCTTTCCCAGCAACTTACTGATAGGCCTGATGTATTTGCGCCGCCTAAAATACAAAAGGCGCTACAAATGGCATTGCGGATGGTTGAGTTAGTTCGAGCGAAGGGTGGCGGCTTTATCGCTCGAAAAGGTATCCCGGCCGATGTGCGCGACGACTATGGGCGCTTGTATGGGGTGCGCTGGGAAGCTCAGCTTCGGATACCGAGCGGGACGCCAATCCCCTTTGCGAAGTCACAGCACGGCGAGTGGTTAGCTGAGATTGAGACCCGTATCGCTGCATTACGGGCGCATAGGAATGGCGAAGGCCAGCCTCTCACCCGGCTTAACGCTATAGCGCTCGCTGGGCGCTGGTACGTTTGGTTCGTGAAGCAGCACGAGGCCAATCCTGGTCCCGCGAAATACTGGCGGGAGTTCGGTGACCATCTCGTGTGGAAGGTCATCTACCCCGAGGCGCCCGATAGCTACCACGAAGGCCCTTATATGGACAGCTTTGCAACCTGGTTGTAACTTTCCAAAGGTTGACGTTCGGAGGAACGGTGGACGGTGGCAGACACGCCCCTAAACGACGCTCCGAAGTTGAACGATAGCAAATCCGCATCGTTCTCCACTCGTCTGCGTCTTCGCCTTGGGAAACTCGGCGCGATCATTGCGTCCGTTGCTGCGGTTGGTGCTGTGGTCGGCGGGCTCGCGGGCTACTGGCACGCGTGGGACATTTTGCACAGCCACGTCGGCAGAGATACGACCACGACCACGACTGCCGCGTCCACCGGTCTGATCGTCTCGAAGGGGCCTTCAGTAGCTGTATTGCCTGTTTCGAGCCCCATTGCCGCGCCGGGGCTTGGTTCGTTTGCCGACAGGGTAACCCAACAACTTGCATCCTCCCTCGGGAGGTTCAGCACTTTGCGAGTGATACCGCGCGCAACCGCTGCAAACTTTCTAAAGGAAGGTGATGATGCCATCAAAGCGGCCCGGAAGGCGCAAGTCGACTATCTGGTGAGCGGTGAGGTTCACCCATTGGGCGGCGGTGCTCGCGCGAATATCCACGTTTCGGACCTGCGCACTGGTACAGAGATTTGGTCGAAGTCCTTCGATGCGAATGCCGAAGGCGTGCAAACGGAAACGTCCGCGTACGAAATTGGCGACGCCGCCGCCGTGCAGATTGGTGGCTACCCCGGCGCAATTATGAACGCAGATTACTCGCAATCCCAGAACAAGCCGGTCTTCGAACTCAGTCCATATGAATGTATTGTTCATGCGGTAGTCGGGTCTGTACGTGGATTGTCATCCGCAATTCTGAAAGCGTTAGAGTGCTCCAAGCGACTTACCGAGCGACAGCCGAATAACGCATTCGCGTGGTCAGCACGCGCCACTGTTCTTTTTAACCAAAGAAGCATGGGGATCGGTCTACCTTCCGACCAAATTCAACACACCGATAAGCGTCTGTATTTGAACGAGGAAATCTTACGGGGCGCGACACGCGCCGTTGAGCTTGCACCCGACGATGCGTTCGCTCAAAGAACCTACGCTCTGGCGATGAGTACCAAATGTCAAATCCACCTGTACCGACAAGAATTGGAAAAGGCCCTCGCGCTCAATTCCAACGATGCGCGAACCCTCTCAGGAGGTATGTGGCTCGCCTTCATGGGGGACTGGGATGACGGGACCGCAATGGCCGAAAAGGCCATTCGCTTGGCGGGTCCCAATGCCTCGTTTGCTTGGTGGTTAGCGCCCGCAAAGCGACACTGGTGGAAAGGCGAATATCAACAGGCGCTTGAGGATTTCCGGCACGCCTACCTTGAGGGTTTTTGGCTCAGTCATCTCGATCAGGCGTACGCGCTGCCGTTTCTCGGTCGGTTCGACGAGGCCAAGGCGGAGGTCGGAAAGCTGCTGAAATTGCGCCCGGATTTCACCATTCGCGAGGCCGACAGTTATTATCGAATGTTCTGCTTTCAGCCCGAATACATCGAGAAGATGAACAGCGCGCTACGGCAGGCAGGGCTGCCAGAATAGAGAGGAAGCTCTGGGAGCCGGCGCACAGCAGGCAAGTGCCTTCCCTATTAGATGGTCGTGAAGCTTCAGTGCCAGTCGTGCTCCGGCTACGTCGAGCTGCTCAAGAATACAAAAACACGCTACAAAAGCCGATCTTTGGCGAGCAAAAAAGCTAGGTTTATCAAAGACAAAGTTGAGCGGCGGCAGTACCCACCCAACTGTACCAGTGATTTCAGTTGGTTATTCCAGGATCGTTGAACCGGTGCACTGGGGCGGCTTTTGGTTCGTCTTTCCGGGCGGCCAGTTGCAGCCCTCGCCCGATTAGCTCTGCAAAGATCTCTTCCGCTCATCGAGTACCCTTGCTTGCAGAGAGCCTTCGTCTGCCCTCCATCGGCCTCTCGGATTGCATCGGGCAAATTTTTGAAGCAGCGGTCTCCAGCTCAAAGCATCCGTTCGACGCTTCTTCTCAGCCTCCGTTGTCGCTGTGGCTCTCTTGGCAATGCGGCGATGCACAATCGACTTTTTGTCGGGGATAGGCGGAACTCAATCGTTGCCCGCTTTGCCGCTTTCATGTCTTGTTCCTCTTTTCAACCTTTGGGTGACGGAATGGTAGGCGAGAAGCAAGCCTATAAGCTGACCGTGGCCGGGCCTGGCCACAATTTCGAGCGTGAGATCGACGAAGCGCTCGCAAGCCAAATTATTTCACTCACAATGACTGGCAAAATGTCCGCCGAGCCGGCTGCATTTCGCGCCGGGGATACCGGCGGGGGAAGCGGATCGCACACCAATCCGAATGGATCGACACCGAAAGTTGGTGGCTCGTTAGCGAGCTACATAAAGGCAAAGAAGGCTGAGAAGAATCAGGTCCGCCGATTTCTCGTTACAGCCTATTGGCTCTCTGGACGTACGACTGAGGCGCTCACTGCGAGTGTTGTCACAAAGGCTTTGCTGGATAATCATCAAAAGCGACTGGCCAATTCGGCTGATTGCCTAAACAAAAATGTTAGCAAGGGGTTTTGTGAGAAGACGAAAGGAGGGGCATTCTTCATCACTCCGGAGGGACTTGAGGCGATTGAAAGTGCGCCTGCTGAATGAGCGTCCAGAGTGCGCTATCAGCGATTCCGGACGGATTGCGTCTACCGTTATTGTCCGAGTACCAGTCGATCGTACAGAATTTCGCTGAGCATCGATGGTCGCCTTCGGAGCTCAGCGGCGGCAAGTTTTGCGAGATCGTGTTCACGATCTTAGACGGCTACGCGAAAGGCATTTACTCAATTTCGCCGAAGAAACCGCGTGCCTTCGACCAAGCGTGCAAGCTGCTCGAAAACAATAGCCAGGTCCCACGCAGCTTCCAGATTTTGATCCCGCGACTTTTGCCTGCGCTCTTTGAGGTCCGAAACAATCGGGGCGTGGGGCATGCAGGCGGTGATGTCGATCCCAATCATATGGATGCAGTATTCGTCCTTTCTAGCTGCACTTGGGTCATGGCGGAATTGGTCAGGGTCTTTCACAATGTCTCAATTCTCGACGCGCAGGATATTGTCGATAAATTAGCCGAGCGGCGAATGCCATTGCTTTGGATCGGCGACGGTATGCGGCGCGTGCTCGATCCCAAGATGGGTTTGCGAGAGCAAATTTTGTTGTTGCTCTGCACATCGCCTGGCAAAATCGCGACCGCAGAACTGAAGAATTGGACTGGCTACAAGAATAATACCTACTTTAGGAAGCTTCTTCGCGAGATGCACGAAGAGCGTCAGATCGAATTGGACAGCGATGGCAGCGCGGCGCTCATTTTGCCACCCGGGGACAAGATCGCTTCGGAAATTATAGCGAAGCGAGTTTGATAAATGTCCGATTGGATAACGGCAGTGCATCTGCGCCGAAATAGCGGACGGCATCTACCTACTGCATCTCCATAATGCCAAAGCAGTGCGAGCACTCGATCCGCAATGAAAGACGCTGAATGTCAGCAACGTTAATGGATTGGCGCCTTGGGCTTCCATAACGGACGACCCTATGGACTGATTGCTAAGAGCAGATTGTCGAGGTCTCGTGGCGACATTCTAATCCCAAAGCGAGATTCGCAATACGACCTCAGCGTGACGCATTTCAGGACAAATACCCTATAAGTTGGATCGCAGTCGTATTGTGTTTTCTCGTCTGCGCTTTCGGGAAAGGAAAGTGATCGGATGCCCCGGTTCGCACGAGAATCATAGATGAAGAAAAGAGTTGGTACGTGGAAGTGGAGATATTTTGAGGCGAGAGATCGCTTGTTGAGTTCGGTAATTTGGCCGAATAAGTCTGTTGTGCGCTTATGAATCTCCAGCATCACTGGAAGCGCAGATGAGCCATAGGGGGCCACTGACTTGGCTTGGCTTATCCACTTGTCCAGCCCAGACTTCATTATCGCGGGTGCCACTCGCTCAAGGTAAAATTTGTCGTTTGTCTCACCGGGCGAGACGACCTTGCGCCGCTCTATTGCTGTTGCATAGACGCGACCGATGATGTTTAGCTTTGCCAAGATTACTTGCTCGTCCGTGTGATACGGATGTTCGCGACAGAGTCGATAAAGGATTTCATTTGTTAGACTCCAAGGCGTCGTCTCTCTAGCGCTTTCGGCTTGTTTGCGCGTTACGCAACTGATTGACCTGAGTTCTTTCATCGCTCAGCTATCCTTACCCCGCAACGATCACCACCAACCACCGGCAACGTCACCGCGGCCAGCAATGTCGCCAGCGTCACCGTGCCCGACACCGGGTTCACCAGCCGCCGATACTGAACCGCAAAGATATACGCGTTCGCGCCGGTCGGCAGCGCCGCGAACAGCACGACGACGCCAGCCGCAAGCAGGGGCAAGTTCAGGCGCTTTGCGAGCACGAAGGCCTCACGCCCTCCTCAACGCGCGATCCAATCCCGTCTCATCGCGCGTCAGGAGACGATGGCCTTGATTTGCGCAGTGTCCGCGAATTCAATCAGCTCAATGATTTTGCCATCCTGAAATTTGAAGAGGTCCAGGACTTCCGTGCTGAAGACTTTCCCGCTTGGACGGTATCGGATGACAAGGCGAGACCGTATTGCAGCACAATTCCCTTCAACCAATTCGCTCAGGATCTCGCGCTTTTCGAAGTCGAAATGGTCAATGAATTGACCGAAGGCGCCACGCAGTGGTTCGTGCCCCTGCACACTTCCTGTCAGGTGCAGTGCGCTTTTGTCGCCCACCAGGTTGAACAGGCCCTCGGGATGAAAAGCGGCCACCAGGCCTGCCGCGTCACCATCACCGCGCGCGGCGTAAGCGCGCTTGATCACGTCGAGCATTTCCTCGCGATGTCCCATATCCGCCTCCTGCTATGGGTATCATCGCAGGATAGCTACCTTTGCGTGCAAAGGCAAAATTAAAACCACCACCATCACCGGCAACGTCACCGCCGCCAGCAGCGTCCCCAGCGCCACCGCGCCCGACACCGGGTTCACCAGCCGCTGATACTGGGCCGCGAAGATGTACGCGTTGGCGCCGGTCGGCATCGCTGCGAACAGCACGATCACGCCGGCTGCGACCGGAGGCAGACCGAGCAGCTTGGCCAGCACGAACGCGGCCGCCGGCGTCGCCAGAAGCTTGAGCGCGCCCATCACTGCGATGCTCCTCGCCTTTGATCTCGAAGCGGAAGAAATGCGCAGAGTGATCGGCTGCGTCAACATTTCTGGCTTGGTTTGCTCATCCTCGGCGATGTAGCCTGATTGCGCATTGCGATCTGCGTCGATGGCCGTACGCATCCCAATGACCTCGGCCGCATCACGTCTGGCCTTTCCGAGGAAATTCGAGCGCAACAATCGTTGGAGATCTCATGTCGAACTCCGATCTCGCGTTGTCGATTGCGCTCGGTGTCGGTCTTGCGGCCGCGACGGGCTTCCGGGTGTTCCTGCCGATGCTGGTTGCCAGCGTGGCCGCTTACTCGGGTTCGCTTCCTTTGGGCGACGGTTTCGCATGGCTTGGAACACCTGCTGCAATGCTCATGCTTGGCGTGGCCGCGCTCCTGGAGGTTGGTGCGTATTTCATTCCCGGCGTGGACAATTTGCTCGATGTCATCGCCGCGCCTGTCGCCGTGATCGCCGGAGCCATCCTGTCAGCGGCGACCATGGCAGATCTTCCACCGATGATGAAATGGACGGCCGCCATCGTCGCGGGCGGCGGCGCGGCCGGCATCGTGCATGGCGTCACCGCGGCCGTGCGGGCCAAATCGACGGTCCTGACGGCTGGCCTCGGCAACTCAACGGTTGCGACCGCCGAACTGGGCGGTGCACTCCTCGTATCGCTTCTTGCCCTGGCTGCGCCGGTTGCCGCCTTCGTGCTCGTCGTTCTGATGCTCTGGCTGGCGATACGTTTGATCCTGCGCTTGCGGAGGTCAGCTCCTCGCGCGGATCTACCGGAATGACCGCGTGACTGCTCGTGCGGCTACCTCGCCCCCGCCACGATCACCACCACCACCGGCAACGTCACCGCAGCCAGCAGCGTCCCCAGCGCCACCGCCCCCGACACCGGGTTCACCAGCCGCTGATACTGGGCCGCGAAGATGTACGCGTTGGCGCCGGTCGGCATCGCCGCGAACAGCACGATCACGCCGGCTGCGACCGGAGGCAAACCGAGCAGTTTTGCCAGCACGAACGCCACCGCCGGCATCGCCAGCAGCTTGAGCGCGCTCATCGCGGCGACGCTCAGCATCTCGCCTTTGACCTCAAATCGAAACAGGTTGATGCCGAGCGCGATCAGCGCTGCCGGCGATCCGGCCTGTGCAAGCAGCTCGATCGTCCGGTCGACGACGGGGTTGAGGCCGAGTCCCGTAAAGCGCCAGACCACGCCAAAGCCGATCGCCAGCATCAGCGGATTGCGCGCGAGATCCGCGAGCACGGGGCGGATGACCGACAGGACCGAACCTGTCCGCTTGCGGCTGACAAGCTCCATCTGCAGGATGCCGCAGAGCCAGAGCAACGGCGTGTTCACCGACAGGATCAGCGACATCGGCCCCGCGGCCTCGTTGCCCAGCGCCGAGAGCACCAGCGGAATGCCGAGCATCACGATGTTGCCGTAGACCGAGCCGATCGCGAACACGACGCCGTCCTCGCGGTCCTCGCGCCGTTCGCGCAAGCATGCCGAGAGCGCCAGCGCCGCGATCCAGGTGATGGCGAGCGCGCCGTAATAGGCGCCCCACATCCGGTAGGGGCTGACATCGGGGAATTCGGACACGACGATGGTGCGGAACAGCAGCGCCGGGATCGCGATGCTGAAGGCGAATTCGGAGATGCCCTTGTGCGCGGTCTCGGAGACGAAGCGAAACAGCACCGACGCATAGCCGGCCGCGATCAGGGCGAACACCGGCGCGACGATCATGTGGCCATGCGCCCCTCATCTCACGGGGACATCACACGACCACCCCACGTCCTCGATCATGCCATCATGCCGCTGTTTTGCCCGACGAGTCAAATCGATTTCGTAAAATCCGTAACTGGCCGCCGTGGCCTGGCTACTGTGCATGGGGTTGTTTTCGCGTTTTTTTGTTGGACCGAAGCTGAAGCCGCGCGCGGACCCGATCTCGCCAGCCCTGCCAAGGGCTTAGCCTGATAGCGCGACATCGTGCCCGGGATGGGACCGCGCCGGGCCGACCGGCCTGTTGCCCGGAGCGCACAGGTGGCCGTTTTCGCTTCAGGCCTCGTTGCCAACGAACGCCCGTTCACCCACTATTCGCTCTGACTCGACATGTGGGGGGATCGATGCCGGCGCTCCGTTTCAAAAAATCCTTGGCTGCTGCGATCTCGGGCATTGCGCTCGCCGTCCTGGTCCATCCCGGCGCCGGCTTCGCCTACACGCAGGAGGAGCAGCAGGCCTGCTCGCCGGACGCGATGCGGCTGTGCGGCGAGTTCGTTCCGAACGTTGATGCCATCACCGCCTGCATGATCCAGAAGAAATCGCAGCTCTCGCCGCAGTGCAAAGTGTTCTTCCGCCAGGGACCCGAGCCCGGCGAGGCCCGCGCCGGTAAGCCGACGGCCAAGAAGAGCACCAAGCCTTCGCAGAAGGCGGCCAAGAAGAAGAAATCCAGCGAAAGCTGAGCGCGGGGCTAGCGTTCTTTCTTTGAAGCTCGTCGCGTCAGGGCAACAGCGCGAAGCGTCTTCGCGTCGGTGTCCCCTGCATGTGTGTTGCCGGCATCAGCTGCGCGCCAGCCTCCGGACTCCTTTTGTTCGCCTCGCCGTGCGGACGCCTGCGACAATTACCAGCGCGTTCGACGGAAAAGAGTCGCGAGAGGGTTTGCGCGGCGAGGTTGCATTCCGTTTTTCCCGCGTTGCTGCCGAAAAAGCGTGGGATTGCCGGCGTGAAGGGCGTTTCGTTGCGATTGGTATCCTGGTCGCGCGAAGCAGTGTGACTCAAAAGCCAACACGTCTTGTTATTTCGTGGCTCTGAGGCAACTGCCGGTAAATTTTTCTTTCCCGAATCAGCGCGGTGATTCATTTTCGTGATCTGGGGTCAATCTGGAGGCCAGAGGTATGAACGTAATTGTTTTTGCATCGCGTAAAGGCGGCTCGGGCAAGAGTACCCTGGCCGCACATCTCGCCGCGCAGATCAAGGCGAGCAAGCAGGTGATGCTCGTGGACGCGGATCCGCAGGGCTCGCTCACGCTGTGGCACAAGCTGCGCGGCACCAACGAGCCGCCGATCAAGGCTGCGGTGAACTCGGTCAGCGGCATCGTCTCCGCTGCCAAGCGCGACGGTTATGAATGGGTGTTGATCGACACGCCGCCGAATCTGTCGGCCGTCGTCGACGACGCGATCAAGAACGCGACCATGGTGGTCATTCCGGCACGTCCCGGCGTGTTCGACGTCAACGCGGTGCAGGAAACCATCCAGATGTGCCGCGCGGCGCGCAAGCCCTACGCGGTCGTGCTCAACGGTGCGCCGGCGCGCCGCGACGAGTCCGAAAGCCCGATCGTTACCATCGCCCGCGAGGCGCTGGCGAAATTCCGCGCGCCGGTGTGGGGCGGCCAGATCACCAACCGTTCGGATTTGCTGATGGCGCTCAGCCACGGCGAAGGCGCGCGCGAGTATCAGGCCGAGAGTCGTGCGGCCCAGGAAATCGCAAGGCTGTGGGCGGCGATCGAGCGTTCAGTGAAGGCTATTCGCGGCACGGCGTCGGCATCCGGCGCAATGCACAAGCAGGCGGCATAATTTTCATAAATCATTCCCCGGACGGAAAGCGCGCGGAAGTCCGCGCGTTTTGCGTTTCGGCCCGGTGGAGACGCGTTATGCCACCATCAGCATGTAGAACACGATGACCGGCGACAGCGTCAGGATCACCGACCAGATGCCGGCGGCCCAGAGAATGTCCTCGGTGGTAAAGCTCTGCTGTCCGGCGTCGTAATGCGACGCCACTTCATTCTGGATATTCACAAAACGCCCCCGCGATTTCTTCGCTTATGGGCGCCAGTGATAGCCGGGATGTTTTAAGAATCCGGGTCGCAATTTCGGGCGCATTCGAACACAGGTGCTACCACGGATTAACCATGCCGGCGCAGTGCGCGCGTTCGCGCGGGGTTAAGCACGGGGCACGTTCTTACCCTCCCCTGGAGGGGGAGGGTCGCTGGGCATTGCGCGAAGCGAAATGCCTAGCGGGGTGGGGTGACAGTCTCTCCGCATCGAATAGTGCCCGAGTGGAGAGATCACCCCACCCCGCTCGCGCCGCCGCTAAACCCACTCACTGTATTTCCTTCTGATCTCGTCGATGTAGTCCGCGCGCGATTTCACCTCATCCGCGGTCAATCCGATATCGCGCCGCAGCCAGTCGGATAACTCGCTCGCATATGAAACGCGTTCCCATGCCGCCTTCAGCGCATCGCGCCATTGACGAATGTCCATAGGTCGATCTCTTTTCCGGATTGAGATGGTGTCGAGCGGACACGACGCTGCCTTCCCTCTCCCGCACGGGGAGAAGGGGGTGGCGGCGTGCGTGTGAAGAGAGGAAGCGGAGGCGCTACGCGGCGACTTTCATCCGTCGCTCGATCTCGCGGTCGATCTGGGCTGCGAGCTCGCTGCTCACTTCGACCATCGGCAGGCGCACTTCGGGGCTGTCGATCAGGCCGCACCGCCACAGCCAGTACTTCGCCGGCGCCGGGCTCGGCTCGGTGAACAACAAGCGCGTCAGCTCGGCGACCTCGTGCCAGCGCGCCTGCGCCGCGTCGTGGTTGCCTCGCTTCACCTCGGCATACACGGCGGCAAACGTCGCGGTCTCGACATGGGCGGACAGCACGATGCCGCCGTCGGCGCCGTCGGTGAGCGCCTCAAGGTAGTTCGCGTCCTCGCCGGTGAGCACGCGAAAGCCCTTCGGCCTGTCGCGCAGGAGCGCGATGGATTGCTCGCGGTTCGCGCCGCAATCCTTCAGCCCGACGATGTTCCGATGCTCGGCAAGCCGCAGCAGCGTCTGGTTGGTGATGTTGACCGAGGTGCGATAGGGGATGTTGTAGAGCGCGATCGGCCACGCCGCGTGATCGGCAAGGGCTTCGAAATGAGCCAGGAGCCCGCGCTGCGAGGGCCGCACATAATAGGGGCTCGCGATCAGATAACCGTCGATCGGCCAGTCCGCGGTCTCGTCGAGGCGTTCCTTCAGCCGCGAAGTGTCCGCGCCCGACAGTCCGAGGCAGATCGGCGGCGTGCGGCGCCCCGCCGCCATCTCGTCGCGCACGATGGCGACGAGGCGCTCGAGCTCGGTCTCGCGCAGCGTCATGCCTTCGCCTGAGGTCGCCCCCAGGATGAAGCCGTCGACGGCCTGCCCGCTGTAATGTCGCGTCAGCCGCCGCAGCGACCTCTCGTCGAGAGCGCCGTCGCGAAACGGCGTCACCAGCGGCAGCCAGAGTCCGTGCAAATGATCTTGTAGACCGGTCATGTTCCATCTCCTTCTCGGGAAAAAAACCTGAGACGGAGGGCACATGAAAAAACCCCGTCCAGGCGGCGGGGTTTCGGGATTTGCTTGCGATGACGAAGCTGTGTTAGCGCGCGCAAAAATCCGAGGTCCCCGGATGGGGGCCTTTTTTCGAGGCGACTGCCTTGAACGAGATTGCGCACGACTTCGTGATCATTCGCAAATGATGCGGGGTGTACGTGGAACTGTCAATACACGCGGAACGTGAAACCCGATGGGACAGAAAAAAAAGCCGGGCTCAAGTGAGCCCGGCTTAAGGTATTGGCCACGTGAGGCCGACACAATCACCTTCCAAGAGGGATTACTGAACTCCCGCGCCACTGGAGGAGGGGGACAAATGCGCAACGCGAAGGCTCAGCGTGGAAACATTATGGGCTTGCCAAGCGCCATGCAGCAACCGTTCAGGTCGCATGTCAGACATGCGGAAATCAGGAAGGCCAGCGCTGCGCCTTGCTCACCACGAAGTCGCGGAACACCTGCACACGCGCGACCGTCTTCAACTCCTCGGGATAGACGAAATAAGTGTCGAGCTGGATCGAATCCGATTCTCCGAACAGCTGCACCAGGCGGCTCTGTTCCTCGATCAGATAGTCCGGCAGCGCCGCGATGCCGAGGCCCTGCTGACAGGCGCGGACGAGGCCGAGGATGTTGTTCACTCTGAAATAAGCCTCGCGCGGACCAGAGCCGTTGCGGCCGGCTTCGACCAGCCAGTTACGGTTCTGAAGATGCGGCGCGAAGTTGCCGTCGGAGAGCGTGATGATGCGGTGGGAGTCGAGCTCCTCGAGCGTGCGCGGCGTGCCGAAGCGCTTGATGTAATCCGGCGAGCAATAGGCGTGGAAGCCCATCGCGAACAGCTTGCGCTGGATGAGATCCGGCTGCGTCGGCTTGCGGGTGCGGATCGCGACGTCCGCCTCGCGCATCGACAGGTCGAGCTCCTCGTCGGTGACGATCAGCGAGATCCGGATCTCCGGATAGAGCGCAGTGAACTCGCCGAGCCGCGGGATCAGCCAGTTGATGCCGACGCCGGGCGTGGTGGTGATCTTGAGATCGCCGCTCGGCCGCTCGCGGCTGTCGGTCAGCTTGGCGCGCGCCGCCTGCAGCTGCATGAACACGTCATGCGCGGTGCGGAAGAGCAGGTCGCCCTGCTCGGTGAGGATCAGGCCGCGGGCGTGGCGGTGGAACAGCGAGACCGAGAGCTCCTGCTCCAGCGCCGACACTTGGCGGGACACCGCCGATTGCGACAGGCCGAGCTGCTCGCCCGCATGCGTGAAGCTGCCCGCTTCCGCCGCCGCGTGAAACACCTTCAGCTTGTCCCAATCCATATCCGTAAATCCGTCGCGTGTTCGAGGCATGATCTTTATTCCGCTGCAGCGCGCTCGCTGGCGCGCAGGGCCAGGAAACGTTCGGCTTCGAGAGCTGCCATGCAGCCGAGGCCGGCGGCCGTCACGGCCTGACGATAGGTCTCATCGGCGACGTCGCCGGCGGCGAACAGGCCGGGCACCGAGGTGGCGGTCGAGTTCGGGGCAACCTCGACATAGCCCGACCGTTTCAGCTTGACCTGGTCCTTCACGAGCTCGGTCGCCGGCGCGTGCCCGATGGCGATGAAGACACCGTCGGTCTTCACGTTCGTGAGTGCGCCGGTCTTGACGTTCTTCAGTCGCACATGGGTGACCTTGTTCGGGTTCTCGGTGCCGCAGATCTCGTCGACCGCCGAGTCCCAGACCACCTTGATCTTCGGGTGCTTGAACAGACGCTCCTGCAGGATGCGTTCGGCGCGGAAGTGATCGCGGCGATGCACGATGGTGACCTGCGAGGCATGGTTGGTGAGGTACAGGGCTTCCTCGACCGCGGTATTGCCGCCGCCAACCACCACGACTTCCTTGTTGCGGTAGAAGAAGCCGTCGCAGGTGGCGCAGGCCGAGACGCCGCCGCCCTGGAATTTCGTTTCTGACGGCAGCCCGAGCCAGCGCGCCTGGGCGCCGGTGGCGAGGATGACGCTGTCGGCGAGATAGACGTCGCCGCTGTCGCAGGTGAGGCGGAACGGCCGCTGCGTCGTCTCCAGCTTGGTGACCAGGTCGGAGACGATCTTGGTGCCGACATGGACCGCCTGCTTCTCCATCTGCTCCATCAGCCAGGGGCCCTGGATCACGTCGGCGAAGCCCGGATAGTTCTCGACGTCGGTGGTGATGGTGAGCTGGCCGCCCGCCTGGATCCCCTGGATCAGGATCGGCTCGAGCATCGCGCGCGCGGCGTAGATCGCCGCCGTGTAGCCGGCGGGGCCGGAGCCAATAATGACGACCTTTGCATGAACAGTGGCAGACATTTTGACGGACGCCTTTCACGGGGGATCTGCAGCGCGGGTGCGGAACGTGCCGGGAGGCGTCGCGGAAGCGCTGAAATATCAGAGCTAATCTAAGCCTTCTGGTGAGCTATGCAAGAATTGCATTCCCTGTCGGCGGATTTTTCCAACAGGGAACAAAAGTCGATTGCGCTGCACGCGCAATAAAATTGCGCAATTGCTGCGGACTGGCTATGAGGATTGCGTCAAATCCACCAATACAGCCGCAAAGGCCAGGAGTTCCAATCACGTGTCGCGGAACCTAGACGAGATCGACCTGAAAATTCTCACCGAGGTCCAGGCCGACGGTCGAATCACGAATGTCGAGCTGGCCAAGCGCGTCGGCATCTCGCCACCACCTTGCCTCCGCCGCGTCCGGGCGCTGGAGGAGGAGGGCTATATCCACGGCTATCGCGGCCTGCTCGACGCCCGCAAGCTTGGCTTCGACGTCACCGTATTCGCCGCGGTGCACCTGTCCAGCCAGGCCGAGGCGGATTTGCGTGCCTTTGAGGAGTTCGTCCGCGCCGAGCCGCTGGTGCGGGAATGCTGGATGCTCTCGGGCGAGGTCGATTTCATCCTGAAATGTGTCGCGCCAGACATGGCCACCTTCCAGGATTTCGTGACGCACCTCACCGCCGCGCCCCATGTGCGCAACGTGCGGACGTCGCTGGTGCTGCATAATTCGAAATACGAGGCGGCCGTGCCGCTTGATGTGAAGGGAAGAAGGTAAGCCTTCTCCCTCTCCCGGTTCTTGCGGGGAGAGGCACACGGCTCTCGCAATACCCCGAAACAAAAAGGCCGCGCAGGGCGCGGCCTTTTCGAAATATCATCGCGCCTTGCGGCAAATGCTTACCGCCACTCCACCTTGGTGATCTCATACGCCTTGGCGCCGCCGGGGGCGTTGACCTCGACCGTCGAACCCTTCTTCTTGCCGATCAGCGCGCGCGCGAGCGGCGAGGTGATGGAGATGCGGCCCTTCTTGGCGTCGGCCTCGACCTCGCCGACGATCTGCCACACCGTCTTCTTCTCGGTATCCTCGTCGACCAGCGTCACGGTGGCGCCGAACTTGATGGTGTCGCCCGACAGCTTGGAAATATCGATGATGTCGGCGCGCGCGAGCTTGTCCTCGAGCTCGGCGATGCGGCCCTCATTGTGGGACTGCTCTTCCTTCGCGGCATGATATTCCGCGTTCTCCGACAGGTCGCCGTGCGAGCGCGCTTCCGCAATATGCTCGATGATGCGCGGACGGTCCTCGGACTGGCGCTTCTTCAATTCTTCCCCGAGCGCGGCAAAGCCGCCCGCTGTCATCGGAACCTTTTCCATCTCTTCTCTCGTCCTTCGGCCGCGCGCCCCGGCAAGACACAGGGCGCGGCAACCTTGATTCGTCAGTACTTCCGGGGCTGAATATACGGCCACCGGAACGGTTATGTGGGTCTGGCGCCGGAACAGAACAACCACAACGGCCGGACAGTTCCTCCGGCCATTGTGGCTTCATTGCCAGTCACTTAGCGGAAGCGTCGCCGTTGCTAGCGATCAGGTTTCCGAAAAGTAGCTCTGCAGGGTACGAACCTCAAGGTCCCCGCCCAGATAGGCGCGGATGCCCTGCGCGGCCGCCACGGCCCCGGAAAGAGTGGTGTAATACGGCACTTTATGCAAGAGGGCCGCGCGCCGCAGCGAGCGGCTGTCGGCGAGCGCCTGCGGGCCCTCGGTGGTGTTGAGGACGAGCTGGACGTCGCCATTGGTGATGGCATCGACGATGTGCGGCCGTCCCTCAAGCACCTTGTTGACCCTCTCGGTCGGGATGCCCTGATCGGTCAGGAAGCGCGCCGTGCCCGATGTCGCCAGCACCTTGAAGCCGAGCGAATGCAATTCGCGAACGGCCTCGGCGATGCGCGTCTTGTCGCTCTCGCGAACCGAGACGAACACCGTGCCCTTGCGCGGCACCCGCGTGCCGCCGCCGAGCTGACTCTTGGCAAAGGCTATCGCGAAGGAGCTGTCGATGCCCATGACCTCGCCGGTCGAGCGCATCTCGGGGCCGAGCACCGTGTCGACGCCGGGGAAGCGGGCGAACGGAAACACCGATTCCTTCACGCCGACATGCTTGAAGTCCGCCTTCTTCAGCTTGAAGTCGGCGAGCTTCTCGCCGGCCATGATGCGCGCTGCGATCTTGGCGACCGGCGTGCCGACCACCTTGGCGACGAAGGGCACCGTGCGCGAGGCGCGCGGGTTGACTTCGAGCACGTAGATCTCGCCGTCCTTGATCGCGTACTGCACATTCATCAGGCCGACGACGTCGAGGCCGAGCGCCAGCTCACGCGTCTGCCGCTCCAGCTCCTCGATCATCCTGGCATCGAGCGAGTGCGGCGGCAGCGAGCAGGCGCTGTCGCCGGAATGGATGCCGGCTTCCTCGATGTGCTCCATGATGCCGACGATGAAGGTGTCCTTGCCGTCGCAAAGGCAGTCGACGTCGATCTCGGTGGCATCGGACAGATAGCGGTCGAACAGCAGCGGGTTCTTGCCGAGCACGGTGTTGATCTGCCCGGTCTTGTCGTTCGGGTAGCGCGCCTTGACGTCCGCCGGCACCAGCTCCGGCAGCGTGCCGAGCAGATAGTCGCTGAGCTGGTTCTCCTCGCGGATGATCTGCATCGCGCGGCCGCCGAGCACGTAGGACGGGCGCACCACCAGCGGCAGGCCGAGATCGGTTGCGACCAGGCGCGCCTGCTCGACCGAATAGGCGATGCCGTTCTTCGGCTGCTTCAGCCGGAGCTTGTCGAGCACGCGCTTGAAGCGGTCGCGGTCTTCGGCAAGGTCGATGGCGTCGGGCGAGGTGCCGAGGATCGGCACTTCGGCGGCTTCCAGCGCACGCGCCAGCTTCAGCGGGGTCTGGCCGCCGAACTGCACGATCACGCCGTGCAGCGTGCCGTTGGTGCGCTCCTTCGCGATGATCTCCAGCACGTCCTCGGCGGTGAGCGGCTCGAAATAGAGCCGGTCGGCGGTGTCGTAGTCGGTCGACACCGTCTCGGGGTTGCAGTTGACCATGATGGATTCGTAGCCGGCGTCATGCAGTGCGAAGCAGGCGTGACAGCAGCAATAGTCGAACTCGATGCCCTGGCCGATCCGATTGGGCCCGCCGCCGAGGATGATGACCTTCTTCTTGTCCGACGGCGAACTCTCGTCCGCGGGCGCGCCTGCAAACAGCGCCTCATAGGTCGAATACATGTAGGCGGTCGGCGACGCGAACTCGGCCGCGCAGGTGTCGATGCGCTTATAGACAGGGCGGACACCGAGCGCGTGGCGCTTCGCCGTCACGTCAGCTTCCGTCGTCTCGGCGAGCACAGCGAGCCGCGCATCGGAGAAGCCCATGGCTTTGAGCGTGCGCATGCCGAAGGCGTTGCCCGGCAGGCCGTTCTTCCGGACCTTCTCCTCCATGTCGACGATGCCGCGCATCTCGCTGAGGAACCACGGATCGATCTTGCAGGAGTTGAAGATGTCCTCGTTCGACCAGCCGAGCCGCATGGCCTGGGCGACCTGGAGCAGCCGGTTCGGCGTCGGCGTGCCGAGCGCGGCGCGGATCGCGTTCTTGTCGTCGTGCTGGCCTAGCCCCTCGATCTCGATCTCGTCGAGCCCGGTCAGGCCGGTCTCGAGTCCGCGCAGCGCCTTCTGCAGGCTCTCCTGGAAGGTACGGCCGATCGCCATCACTTCGCCGACCGACTTCATCGACGTGGTCAGCGTGGTCGACGCGCCCGGGAATTTCTCGAAGGCGAAGCGCGGAATCTTGGTGACGACGTAGTCGATGGTCGGCTCGAACGAGGCCGGCGTCGCTCCGCCGGTGATGTCGTTGGCGATCTCGTCCAGCGTGTAGCCGACCGCGAGCTTGGCGGCGACCTTTGCGATCGGAAAGCCGGTGGCCTTCGAGGCCAGTGCGGACGACCGCGACACGCGCGGATTCATCTCGATCACGACCATGCGGCCGTCTTCGGGATTGACGCCGAACTGCACGTTGGAGCCGCCGGTCTCGACGCCGATCTCGCGCAGCACCGCCAGCGAGGCGTCGCGCATGATCTGGTATTCCTTGTCGGTCAGCGTCAGCGCCGGCGCGACCGTGATGGAGTCGCCCGTGTGCACGCCCATTGGATCGAGGTTCTCGATCGAGCAGACAATGATGCAATTGTCTTTCTTGTCGCGCACGACCTCCATCTCGTACTCTTTCCAGCCGAGCACGGATTCTTCGATCAGCACTTCGTTGGTCGGAGACGCATCCAGGCCGCGCTCGATGATGTCGAGGAATTCTTCCTTGTTGTAGGCGATGCCGCCGCCGGTGCCGCCCATCGTGAAGGAGGGACGGATGATCGCGGGCAGGCCGATCTCGGACAGTGCCATCAGCGCCTGGCCGAGCGCGTATTCCTGGTAGCGCTTGCGGCGGTCGCTTTCGCCGAGCACCCATTGCCGTTCGTGTTCCTCGAGGGCGGCACCCGACAGCTTCTCGCGTTCGGCCCGGTGCTTGTCGCGGAAGGACTTCTTCAACTCGGACGCGTTGGCGAGCCGCGACTTTGGCGTCTCAAGTCCAATCTTGGTCATGGCCTCGCGGAATAGCTGACGGTCTTCCGCCTTGTCGATCGCATCCGCGGTCGCGCCGATCATCTCGACGTCGAACTTTTCCAGCGTGCCCTGCCGGCGCAGCGACAGCGCGCAGTTCAGCGCGGTCTGTCCGCCCATGGTTGGCAGCAGCGCGAAGCCGCCGGGAATGACGTGACGTTCCTTCTCGATGATCTTGGCGACGATCTCGGGCGTGATCGGCTCGATGTAGGTGGCGTCGGCCAATTCCGGGTCGGTCATGATGGTGGCCGGGTTGGAATTGACGAGGACGATGCGATAGCCCTCCTCCTTCAACGTCTTCACCGCTTGCGTGCCCGAATAGTCGAACTCGCAGGCCTGGCCGATCACGATGGGGCCGGCGCCGATGATCAGGATGGTGGTGATGTCTGTACGTTTGGGCATCAACTCTCGCCGAAGTGGATTTTGGGCACAAAAAAAGGGCGCGCTTGCCGCGCGTCCCCTTGAGCCGAGAGCGCGGGGTCTCCCCTCGCGCGCGGGTGGGTCTTAGACCAGTTTTCGGGGCGGCGAAACCCCGAAAAACGCCCATCAACCGGCAATTTTGACGGGTTTTGGCCGTGCCTGCCAGCCACGGGCGAGATGCACCAGCAGCGAGGCCGCAACGCTCGATCCGCCGATCCAGCCAAGGTCGGTTGGCGAGAGGGTGGCCAGCACCGCGCCGCCCAGGGCCCCGCCGATGGCGAAGCCGAGATACATCGCGGAGGCGTTGAGCGAGAGTGCGATCATCGAGGCCTGCGGCTCGATCCGGATGATGCTGGCGATCTGAGCCGGATAGAACGCCCAGCCCGAGATGCCCCAGAGGAAGATCGCGCCCAGCACCGCATAATGCGCCTGTCCGGGCATCAACTTCAGGACCAGCGAATGCAGGATCAGGGCGCTCGCCATGCCGGCGAGCCCGAGGCCTGCGGTGGCGAGCGTGCCGAGCCGGTCGGCCAGGACACCGCCCAGCATGTTCCCGATGGCGGCGGCGCCGCCGAACACCAGCAGCGCGAGGCTGATCTGCGCGGCGTCGAAGCCGAGGCCGCGCAGCGGGACCGCGAAGTAGGTGAACACAGTGAAGCCGCCGAGCGCCCATAGGATCGTGATCAGAAGCGCGATCACGACATTGCTGTGACGCGCCACCGCCAGCCGTTCGCTGAGCGAGGCGGTGTTGCGCGGCAGGCCGCGGGGCAGGCCAAGCAGCAGGCCGGCAAGCGCAACCGCGCCGATCAGGGCCACCATGGCAAAGGTCGCGCGCCATCCGAGCAGGCTGCCGACGAGATTGCCGAGCGGGACGCCGATCACGGTTGCAACCGTGAGGCCCGAGGTGACCAGCGCCACCGCGCGGCCGCGCCGTTCGGGCGCGGCGACCGCCACCGATACGGCGAGCGCCGTCGGCATGCACAGTCCGGAGCCCAGCGCCATCAGCATGCGGGAGGCCAGCAGCAGGGCGTAGCTGGAAGCCACCGTCGCGACGAGATTTCCGGCAATGAAGGTCGTCAGCGCGAGGGCCAGCACGGTGCGGCGGTCGATATTGTTCAGCGTCACCGCCAGGATCGGCGAACCCACCGCATAGGTGAGGGCGTAGGCGGTGACCAATTGGCCGGCGGCAGGGACGGAAATCGAAAGATCGGCGGCGATCGACGGCAAAAGCCCTGCAATGACAAAGCCTTCGGTACCAATCGCGAAGGCCGCGAGAGCCAGCCAGAACACGCTCATTGGACAATATCCCTATGTTCAACGTTTATTGAACTATTGAATGCAAAGGCTAAGAAGTCAATTGGTTCAAGAACTATTGAACAACGCGGCCAATTTGCTATGATTCCTCACCATGAGCCGCACACCCCTTCATCCCACCCGCGAGCAGATCGAGCTGCCGATGGTTCTGGATTGCCTGAGCGAGCCGATCCGGTTGGCCATCGTCTATCAGCTCGCCCAGCAGGAACGTGTCAGCAGCGAACTCTGCTGTGGCGACTTCAGCGGCCTTTCCGGCAAATCCAACCTCGCCTACCACTTCGCCAAGCTGCGCGAATGCGGCCTGATGCTGACGCGCGTGGCGGGCACCAACCGCTTCATGCGGCTCCGCCGCGAGGATCTGGACGCGCGCTTTCCGGGGCTGCTCGATGCTGTGCTCAGCTCCGCAGCCAAGGATGTCGACCGGCTACAGCTGCTGTCGGAGTGCGAAACGGTTGAAATGGATTGAAGTTTGCGAGTTTTCGAGAATTTGCTTTGGGCGGTCCGTCGAAGCGTGCCCGTCTTCGCCCTTCGGGCTTCGCCGAGGCAGCCTTCGCACGATACGGCTTGCCTAGCCGAAGCTGGCGGAGCCAGCGAAGGCTGGAGACCCGGCCTGGATTTGAACCAGGATGAAGAGCGTTGCACCGCCCTCGCGTAGACGCTTCCGCCACCGGGCCGCGGCGATCTTTACCTATCAGCGTGTGACAAGCCACCTCGGGCAGTCATTATGCTTAACGGACCAGAGGCGGCCGCGCGATGAAGGTCATGCGCCAGCGATTATGGCCGATATTGGTGTGGGCGCGCTGGACAGAGAAGCCCGCCGCGGTCAGCTTGGCGACGATCTCGTCCTCGCCATAGCGCTGAAGCCCGATGCGCGTGCGCAGATGACGGTAATCTGACAGCGCGGTGCTGATCAGCCCGATCAGCGCGTCCTTCAGGAAGCCGTGACGCAGGCCGAAGCTGAGCAGCGCCATCACATCCCTGAACATGCCGACATTGGGCTGCAAGATATCTCCGAGCACGAGCTTGCCGGACGGGGTCAGCAATCGCCGGATGTTGACAAGCGCGGCATCGAGCTCGTCCGGCGTCATGTATTGCGCGACCGAGTTCATCACCGCGAGGTCGATCGACTGGTCCTGCATTTTGCGGACGTCGTCGAGGGAGCGGACGCGGATCTTGGTGTTCGGGGCAAATCGCGCGATCAGCCGGCCACGCACGCCGGGGGCGGGCTCGGCGAGAATCAGCTTGCCGCAGGCCGCGGCCACCTGGCTCGCCGACAGCGCCTCGCCGCAGGCATAGTCGAGCACGGTCGCCTCGGGCGATGAGATGTAGCCGATGATGTCCCGCGCGATGATCTGGAAGTGCAAGTCGCGATGCAGCTTGCTGACATAGATCGTATGCGTGGAGTCGTAATAATCGATCCAATCGTCCATGGTATTTCGTAGGTCCCGGCCAAACGGTTCCTGTCAAGGAACCGGCGCTGCCCGCCTTGCGTTAGGGGTGCGACGGCGCGCCGTCAATGTCCGCGTCCTAACAGGAAGGTTTCCCGTGAGCAAAGCCCCCACCAAGGTCTCGCCCGATCTCGATACCCCCACCGATCTGTCGCCCGATGGGGTCAAGAAGGTCTCTGAGGCGCTCAACGTGCTTCTGGCCGATGCGTTCGCGCTCTATCTGAAGACCAAGAATTTCCACTGGCACATCAGCGGCCGGCATTTCCGCGATTATCATCTGCTGCTCGACGAGCAGTCCGACCAGATCTTCGCCACCACCGACCAGCTCGCCGAACGCGTCCGCAAGATCGGCGGCACCACGCTGAAGTCGATCGGCCAGGTCGCCAAGCTCCAGACCATCAAGGACAACAACGAGGACTACGTCCCGCCACGCGAGATGCTGCGCGAGCTGATGCAGGACAACAAGCACGTCGCAAGCGCGATGCGCAAGGCGCACGAGGTCTGCGACGACGCCGGCGATGTCGCCAGCGCCAGCATCCTCGAAAACTTCATCGACGAGACCGAGCGCCGGACGTGGTTCCTGTTCGAGGCCACCCGCCAGGAAGGCGGCAACGAGGCGTAAGGGACATTGCCGTAGGGTGGGCAAAGGCGCGCTTCTTGCGCGCCGTGCCCACCATCCGTCCTTGCGGCTTGAACTGATTGGTGGGCACGCTCCGCTTTGCCCACCCTACGGCGTCGCGCTTATGGCCGGCTCCACAGCCTCATCAACGCCCCGTTCTTGCCCGTCACCGGATCGGCCGGCGGCAGCGCGACCTCGGGAATTGTCTTCAGTGCCCTGGCGTGGTTTTCCGGCGTTGCCCGCGTCACCACCATCTTCGATCCCGGCGGATAGGCCCCGATGATGCAGAAATCGTCGCTCGCACTGATGCACTGATGCCCCGTGCCGGCCGGCAGGATCGCGATGTCGCCCGCCTTGATCTCCAGCTCCTGGCCATGGTCGCCGCCGAAGCGGACGCGGGCACTGCCACGCGCGACGCCGAGCACCTCATGCACCGTCGCGTGATAGTGCAGATAGTCGTAGACGCCGTTGCGCCACGTGCCGCCCCAGCTATTCGCTTCGAACAGGTTTTCGATGGTCGCCTCGGGGCGCCTGGAATCGAGCTTCACCGCATCCCGATAGACCAGGAAGGGAAGGATGTTGTTCGGCACGAGCCCGTCATCTTTGAACACGATGGCGCGTGGCTCGGCATTGTCGCGGACAACGAACATGGCAGGGCTCCTGCGTGAGCGTAGCAGGAATCAACGAGGGGCGTGAGACGACGTTCCTTGCGTCCAGGCGAACCGCAGCGTCGAGCCCGGAACGACAAGAGCCCGGGTCAAGGCCCGGGCTCGATGTCGTCAAGGCAACTGCAGGAGAGCCAGCGTTACGCGCTCTTCTTCTGCCGCATCAGGTCCGCGAAGCGCTGGAACAGATAGTGCGAGTCGCGCGGGCCCGGCGAGGCCTCGGGGTGGTACTGCACCGAGAACACCGGCTTGCCGTCGAGCTGAATGCCGCAATTGGAGCCGTCGAACAGCGAGATGTGGGTCTGCGTCGCGCCCTTCGGCAGCGTCGCCTCGTCCACCGCAAAACCATGGTTCATCGAGGTGATCTCGACCTTGCCGGTGGTCTCGTCCTTCACGGGATGATTGGCGCCGTGATGGCCCTGATGCATCTTCTTGGTCTTGGCGCCGACGGCAAGGCCGAGCATCTGGTGACCGAGGCAGATGCCGAAGGTCGGTGTGCCCGACTTGATCACGTCCCGGATCACCGGCACCGCGTATTTGCCCGTCGCGGCCGGATCGCCAGGGCCGTTGGACAGGAACACGCCGTCCGGCTTCATCGCCAGAATGTCTTCCGATGAGGTCGTCGCTGGCACCACCGTCACCTTGCAGCCGACGCCGGCGAGCAGGCGCAGGATGTTGCGCTTGATGCCGTAGTCGATGGCGACGACGTTGAACTCGGGCTTGTCCTGGCGGCCAAAACCCTTGTCCCACAGCCAGGGCGTCTCGTCCCAGGTGAAGCGCTGGCCCGAGGTGACCATCGGCACGAGGTCCATGCCCTCGAGGCCCGGCCATTCGCGCGCTTCTTCCTTCATGCCATGCAGGTCGAACTCGCCGTTCCTGGCATGCGCGATCACGGCGTTGGGCATGCCCTTGCTGCGGATCAGCGCGGTCAATGCGCGGGTGTCGATGCCGGAAAGGCCGATGATGCCGCGCGCCTTGAGCCAGGCGTCGAGATGCTTGGTGGCGCGGTAGTTCGAGGGATCGGTGATCGCGGTACGCAGGATCACGCCACGCGCACCCGGCGTCGCGGCCATGTTCACCGTCTCGATGTCTTCCTCGTTGGTACCGACATTGCCGATATGCGGGAAGGTGAAGGTGATGAGCTGGCCGGCATAGGAGGGATCGGTGAGGATCTCCTCATAGCCGGTCATCGCGGTGTTGAAGCAGACCTCTCCGACGGCATGGCCTTCGGCGCCGAGACCGAAGCCTTCAAGCACCGTGCCATCGGCGAGCACGAGGAGCGCGGTCGGTTTGTGGTCCGGCCAGGCGGTATCGTTGTCATGTTGTGTCATGAGCCCGGTTCATAGTCCGGGCCGGCGCCGCCGTCAAAGCGGACGAGCGCCGATTCACATGCGTTTTTGCATATTTGACAGGTCCCCTCAGGCACTTAAGCTTGGGAGGATAATTTCCGCCAATTTCCCGGGCTCGCGAGGCAATAATGGACCAGACCACCCCGCTTCTGCTGGTTCCGGGGTTGGCCTCCTCGGCCCGGATCTACGCCCCGGTTGTCCCGGCACTCTGGCGGTTCGGCCCGGTGATGATTGCCAACCATATCCGCGACGACAGCATGGCGGCGATCGCCCGGCGCGTGCTGAGCGAGGCCCCGCCGCGCTTTGCGCTCGCCGGCCACTCCATGGGCGGCTATATCGCGCTCGAGATCATGCGCCAGGCGCCCGAGCGGGTTTTGAAGCTCGCGCTGATCAACACCCAGGCCCGGCCCGATACACCGGAAGCGACCGCGCGCCGCCGTGGCCTGATGGAACGGGCGAGGCGCGGCGAGCTGAGCGCGGCGCGCGAGGAGATGTTTCCCGAGCTGGTGCATCCCTCGCGCCACGACGATGCCGGCATTCGGAAGCTCGTGCACGAGCAGGGCGAGGACGTCGGCGTCGAAGGCTATCTGCGGCAGCAGACCGCGATCATTGCGCGGGTGGATTCACGGCCGACGCTGGCGACGATCAAATGCCCGACGCTGGTGCTGACAGGCGATCAGGACAACACGATTCCGAACGCGTTCTCCAAGGAGATGGCGGAGGGCATAGCGGGCGCGAGGCTGGTGATCCTGGCCAATTGCGGACATCTGCCGCAGCCGGAGCAGCCCGAGGCGACGACGCGAGCGCTGGTCGAATGGCTGGGAGCCCCGGTTGTCTCGGGGCCGCGAACGGCCTAGATCAGGCGTCGGATATTCGAAGGGATCACGATCATGCTGCGCGACGACATCAACAACGCGGTCAAGGAGGCCATGAAGGCCAAGGAGGAGCGCAAGCTCTCCACGCTGCGCATGGTCAACTCGACCATCAAGAACGCCGACATCGAGGCGCGCGGCAACGGCAAGCCGCCGCTGTCGGACGCCGACCTGCTCGGCGTGTTTCAGAAGATGATCAAGCAGCGCCAGGAGTCGGTCGAGCTCTACGACAAGGGCGGCCGTGCCGAGCTCGCTGCCCAGGAGCGCGAGGAGATCGCGGTGATCTCGGCCTATCTGCCGAAGCAGATGTCGGACGACGAAGTGAAGAAGGTGATCGCGGATGCGATCGTGGAGACGGGCGCTGCCGGCATGAAGGACATGGGTAAGGTGATCGCGGTGTTGCGCGCGAAGTACGCCGGCCAGATGGATTTCGGCAAGGCCAGCGGCCTGGTGAAGGCCGCGCTGACGGGCTAGCTTCTTCCCTCTCCCCTTGCGGGAGAGAGTGCCTCGCGAAGCGAGGCGGGTGAGGGGTCTCTCTCCGCGGGCGACCCTCTCGCAGTAGTTTCCGCGGAGCGAAACCCCTCATCCGGCGCTTCGCGCCACCTTCTCCCGCAAGGGGAGAAGGGGCACCTTTGATGGCGCTGCAATCCGGTCTACTCTCTCCCGCAGAAACAATCGGGGGCAACCGATGACCGGCGCCATCAAACCGTTTCGCATCGCCATCAGCGACGACATTCTCACCGACCTCAAATCCCGCCTCGCCCGCACGCGCTGGCCGGAGGCGGAGCTGGTCGAGGACTGGAGCCAGGGCGCGCCGCTGAAATGGATTCAGGAGATCTGCGCCTACTGGGCCAACAGCTATGACTGGCGCGCCCGCGAGGCAAAGCTCAACCGCTTCGACCAGTTCACCACCGAGATCGACGGGCTCGACATCCACTTCCTGCATGCGCGCTCGAAGGAGCCATCGGCGCTGCCGCTGATCATCACCCATGGCTGGCCAGGGTCGATTGTCGAATTCCAGAAGGTGATCGCGCCGCTGGTCGATCCTGCCGCGCATGGCGGTAATCCTGCGGATGCGTTTCACGTGATCTGCCCGTCGCTGCCGGGCTTTGGCTTCTCCGCCAAGCCAAAGACCACCGGTTGGGGCGTCGACCGCATCGCCGCGACCTGGGCGAAGCTGATGGATCGGCTCGGCTACGCGCGTTACGGCGCGCAGGGTGGCGACTGGGGCTCGGCGGTGACGACATCGCTGGGCGCGCAGGACGCCGAGCATTGCGCCGGCATTCACATCACGCTCGCCTTCAACGCGGCACCGAAGGTCGAGGGCGAGCCGACGGCGGAAGAGAAGAGCGCGCTCGCCGGCCTGAAGCATTATGTCGATCTCGATTCCGGTTATTCCAAGCAGCAATCGACGCGGCCGCAGACGCTCGGCTATGGCCTGACGGATTCGCCAAGCGGGCAGGCGGCCTGGATTTTGGAAAAATTCTGGGCCTGGACCGATTGCGACGGCCATCCTGAAAACATTTTTGACAAGGACGAGCTGCTCGACAACGTCATGCTCTATTGGGCGACGGAGACGGCGACCTCCTCAGCGCGGCTCTACTGGGAGAGTTTTGGCAAACGCCGCACCACGCCTAGGGTCAACGTGCCGACCGGCGTCGCCGTGTTCCCCAAGGAGATCATCACGCCGGTCAGGCGCTGGATGGAGCCGAACTTTCCCAACATCACGCACTGGAGCGAGATGGAGAAGGGCGGGCATTTCGCCGCATTCGAGCAGCCGGAGCTGTATGTTGGCGACGTCAGGAAATTCTTCCAGACGGTGCGCCGTTAGGGGATGCCTCCGCATCGTCATGCCCGGGCTTGTCCCGGGCTCCCACGCGCTTAAACTCAGGTCGAAACAAGAACGTGGATGGCCGGGACACGCCCGGCTGTGACGACGCTGCCGGGAAACGACCATGCTGACCGAAGCCGCAACCTACGACGAGCTCTATCGCAACTTCCGCTGGGACGTCCCGGCGCGCTTCAACATGGCGGAAGCGTGCTGCGACCGCCATGCCGACGGCACGGGCCGCCTCGCGCTGCTCTATGTCGACGAGAACGGCGCAACCACGCGCACCTCGTTCGACGAGGTCGCGGAGATGTCGCGCCGCTTCGCCAATGTGCTGAAGGCCGATGGGCTCGTGCGCGGCGACCGCGTCGCGGTGTTCCTGTCGCAGTCGCTGGAGCTGCCGATCGCGCATATGGCCGCGTTCCGATCCGGGCTGATCTCGATCCCGCTGTTCGCGCTGTTCGGCGAGGACGCGCTGGAATTCCGCCTGTCGAATTCGCAAGCAAGGGCCATCATCACTGATGAGGCGGGCTGGGAGAAGCTCACGAAGATCCGCGATCGGCTGCCCTATCTGCAGGACATCTATGTCACGAGCGGCGCCGTCCATGCCGGTGCAAAACCGTTCTGGTCGGCGATCGAAACCGCGTCCGAGGACTTTGCGACCGTCGACACCTCCGCCGACGACCCCGCCCTGATCATCTACACGTCAGGCACGACGGGCAATCCGAAGGGCGCGCTGCATGCGCATCGCGTCGTGCTCGGCCACCTGCCGAATGTCGAGATGTGCCACAACTTCCTGCCGCGCCCCGGCGATCTGATGTGGACGCCGGCGGACTGGGCGTGGATCGGCGGCCTCGTCAACGGCCTGTTCGCGTTCTGGTATCACGGCATCCCCCTGGTCGGTCACCGTGCGCGAAAGTTCGAGCCGCAGGCGGCGATGCAGATGATGGCCGACCTCGGTGTCCGCAACGTCTTCCTGCCGCCGACCGCGCTGAAGCTGATGCGGCAGGCCGGCGTGAAGCATCCGGACGTCAAGCTGCGCAGCATTTTCACCGGCGGTGAATCGCTCGGCGGCGAGCTGCTCGGCTGGGTGCGCGAGACATTCGGCATCGATGCGCATGAAGTGTTCGGTCAGACCGAGTGCAATCTCGTGATCGGCAGCAACTCCAACCTGTTTCCGATCCGCCCGGGTTCGATGGGCAAGGCGACGCCGGGCTTCGACGTCCGCATCGTCAACGACAAGGGCGAGGAGCTGCCGACGGGGCAGCGCGGCATCATCGGCGTGCGCCAGCCATGCCCGTGCACGATGCTCGAATACTGGCGCAATCCGGACGCGACGGCGAAGAAATATGCCGGCGAATTCCTGCTGACCGGCGATCTCGGTACGCGGGATGAGGACGGCTATTTCTGGTATGTCAGCCGCGAGGACGACGTCATCACCACCGCCGGCTACCGCGTCGGCCCGTCCGAGATCGAGCACACGCTGATGAAGCATCCGTCGGTGGCGATGGCGGCGGTGGTCGGCATCCCCGATTCGATCCGCACCGAATCGATCAAGGCCTGGATCGTGCTGCGTCCCGGCTTCGCGGCAAGCGACACGCTCGCGCGCGAGATCCAGGAGTTCGTGAAGGTGCAACTCGCCGCGCACGAATATCCGCGCTTCGTCGAGTTCGCGGAGACACTGCCGATGACGGCCACGGGCAAGGTGCTGCGGCGCGAGCTGCGGGCGCGAGGTTAGGCTCTTTCAGACAATGGCAAAGACGTCTCAAGCTGCGGGGCTTCACCGCGCCTCACTTCCGAAACTGCACGATCTCGATGCGGCGCTGGAGCTGATGTATTACGGCTGGCGCGGGATGACGCTGGAGGCCGATGAATATCTTGCGAAGCAGGGCCTGTCGCGTCCACACCACCGCATCCTCTACGTGGTGGCGCGCCGTCCCGATATCGCGATCGGCTCGCTGATCGAGATCCTCGGCATCTCCAAGCAAGCCCTGAACCGGCCGCTCAACCTGCTGCTGGAGCGCAAGCTCCTGACGTCGAAGCGGGCACCCGAGCAGCATCGCTCCAAGCTGCTGCGCCTGACGGAGGCCGGGCGACGCATCGAGCAAAAGGCATCGGATCACGAGCGCAAGGTCCTGCGCGAAGCGTTCGACCGTGCCGGGGCTTCGGGTGCGGCGGCATGGATGGCCGTCATGGGGGCGATCGCCGACAACAACTGACGATTCTTGAAGTCAACATAGTTGACATGAGGTGCGAGCTTTGCCACTTTCCCGGCAACGAGCCAGGGGAGGGCTCCGCCATGAGCGGACGGACAATGGATCGCGCAGCCGCCGAGCGCTTCGTCGCGGCATGGTGTGCGAGCTGGTGCCGGGTCGATATCGACGCGGTCGTCGCGCATTTCGCTGACGATGCGCAGATGCGCAGCCCTCTGGCACTATCACTGACCGGTTCTCCGGTCGTCACCGGCGCCGAGAACATCCGCGCTTATTGGCGCGAGGCTTATGGCCACATCGAAAGCGCCGACCTCAAGATCCTGAGCTGGAGCTGGGACGAGGCGATCGCGCGCGTGACGGTGTGGTGGCAGCTCGGCGACACGCGCGCCAGCGAGTTCATGGATTTCGACGATGCGGGCCGTGTGGTGCGCAGCGAAGCCTTCTACGGAAAATGATCATGCACCTTTCGGATTTCGTCCTGCTCCTCAACACACTCTGGTTCGGCGGCGCGTTCATCCAGTTCAGCGTCGCGCAGGGCAATACGCTGAAGATACTCCTGCCGCGCGAAGAGCGCAGCAATCCGATCGCGCCGACGCTGGCGGCCAGCGTGGCGTTCCTGGGCGGGATGAATCTGCCGATCGGGCTTTTGTCGTTCTACCTTCTGGCCGCTCGTCCGGCTTTCTTCCAGCCGATCGAGGCCCAGCTCGCGCTGTTCCTGTTCTTTGCCGCCTGCCACTTCAGCCAGTTCGCCTATAACCTTCCGGTCCTGATGCGCGGTGGGCGCGTCGGGGTGGCCTACTGGCCTGTGCTGAAAGGTCCGATGCTCAGGATCTTCGTCATCGACGCGGCTCTGTTCGTAGCCAATCTCGGCGTAGCGCTCCGGCTGGCGTTCTCTTCCTGATTTCAGCGCGGCGACGCCGACAGGGCGGACCGCAGCATCGCGGCAAGATCCTTCCGCCGGAACGGTTTTGTCAGGATGCGGGCGTCGCCGACCCCGTCGGGCGTCTTGACGGGATTTTGGGTGTAGCCCGAGGTGAAGAGCACCTTGAGCCCGGGCCGCAAGCTGGTCGCTTGCCTGGCAAGCTCCGGCCCGAACATGCCGCCGGGCATCACGACGTCGGTGAGCAGCAGGTCGATGTCGCCGGGGCGGCGCAACAGTTCGAGAGCCGCGGGACCGTTCGACGCCGCGATGACGCGATAGCCGAGGGTCTTCAGCTCGCTCTCGACATAGGCCCGAACCATGTCGTCGTCCTCGACGACAAGAATGGTCTCGCTTCCGTCGGGGGCGACGATCCGTTCCGCGGGTGACGGCTGCTCGTTCGGTGGCGTTGCAAGGCGGGGAAAGAACAGCCTGACGACGCTGCCTTGTCCCGGTTCGGACTGCATCTGCACAACGCCGCCGGATTGCCGCACAAAGCCGTAGACCATGCTCAGGCCGAGCCCGGTGCCCTTGCCGACCTCCTTGGTGGTGAAGAACGGCTCGAACGCCCGGCTCGCCACCTCGGCGGTCATGCCGCTGCCGGTGTCGGTCACGGCCACCATGACGTAGTCGCCCGGCCGCGGTTCGCCGTTGACGTCAAGGTCGGATTCACCGAGCGAGGTGTTGCGCGCCTCGATCGTCAGCTTGCCGCCGAGCGGCATGACGTCGCGCGCGTTGAGCACGAGATTGAGCAGCGCAGTTGTCAGCTCGCCGGGATCGACGCTGGTCAGCCACACATCCGGTTCGAGCGCGAAGGTGCATTCGATGTGCTCGCCCAGGGGCCGGCGCAACAGCTGCTCCATCTCGTGAATCTTCGCGGCGATGTCGATGTCTCGCGGCCTCAGGGGCTGCTTGCGCGCGAAGGCGAGCAGGCTCCGCGTCAGGTCGGAGCCGCGCTCGGCGGCGGTCGCGATGTCGTTGGCGATCCGGTGCAATTCCTCGTTGCCGGCCAGCCTGTCGGCAAGATGCTCGGAGTTGCCGAGAATGACGGTTAGAAGATTGTTGAAATCGTGCGCCACGCCGCCGGTAAGCTGGCCCATGGCTTCCATCTTCTGGGACTGGCTGAGCTTGTGGCTGAGGTCGGCGATGGCGGCGCGTTGCTGCTCGAGCGACTCGGCGGTGTCGTTGAGCAGGGTCATCAATCCGCCCAGTTCGCCGCCCGGGTGGGGAGGCGGAATTCGCGCGCTGAGATCTCCGAGCCCAAGTTTCTTCGCCATGGTGGCGAGACGTCCGACCTGGCGCCCGACGCTCACGGTTGCAAGGATCCAGACGGCCGCGAGCAGCAGCAGCGAGGCCACCGCGAGTATCGCCACATCCTCGTAGAGCCGGCGATTCGCCGCGGCGACCAGTCCGTCCTTGGACCGTCCGACCATGATGTAGAGGCCGGCATCGCGGGTCGAAGGCGAGCGCGCGGCGACAGCCCAGACATGCGTCCGGCCGTCGCGATCGGTCACCTCCTGATACGCCTTCCGGTCCGGCGTTGCAGCGAAGCGGAGCAGATCGGATCCCGCGACCGACGTGCCGACCGGCTCGGTCCATCCTCCGCGGGAGGGGGCGACCAGAACCGTTCCCTTGCTGTCGAGGAGCAGGATCTCCTTCTGGCCGAGCAGCCGCTTGTCGTGAAACTCCGCGAATTTGCGCAGGTTGAAGGATGCGAGCAGGATCAGCTTCAGGGCGCCCGTCTCCGATCGCACCGGATAGGCGATCTGGAGCACCGATAGGCCGGTCAGCCGGCCGAATACCGGCTCGAGCGCGATGCCGCGCGACGCCAGGGCCTGCTTGAAATAGGCGCGATCCCGGAGGTCGAGGGTGCGGTTGGTCCGCAGCGAATCGCAGAACAGGCTACCGTCGGGATCGATGGTCAATATCCCGGTGAACTGTGGGTATTCCTCGCGCACTTCCGACAGGAACGCCGAGCACGCCGCCTTGTCGCGCGTGTCGAGATCGCGTGCACGGGCGAGACCATAGTGAAGCTGGGCGGTGCCCTGGATCTTCTCGTCCAGGTCGCTCGCAATGTCGTCGGCTGTCGCGGTCAGATTGGCCAGGGCCGCGTTGATTTCGCTGCTGCGATTTTGCACGAAACGTAAGCCGACGAGGATGGCCGGCACCAGCATGGCCGCAATGACGAGTATCAGTAGCCGGGTACGCAAGCTCATCGGTCGGGCGGTCCAATTTGGTCGTCGCGCGTGCTGGTTCGAAGATGCAATCTGCGGCACCACCCTCCGCCCAGTCCATAGGCATCGCGCCGAAAAAGCCCTCGCGCGGAAAATTTCGGCCGCGCACATCACGGATGAGTCCCCGGAAGGTTCGCCCGCGAGGCTCTGTCGGGCTGGTGTCGGGCCTCCCGGGATACCGTCATCCCGCAATCAACGCGCGCGTGCGCGCAGGTCGCGAGGGCGCTAATATCGGGATCGCGCGCGACGGAGATCGTGCCGGTGACGAGGAGAGGAGCCGCATGTCGATCTCGGGCAAAGTCGATCCGGTGGTGCGTCCCGTGGCGGCGACCGACATCGCCGAGGCGCTGGTCGAGGGTTTGCGCGATTTCCAGGCGCTGCCGCTCTACGGACTCTGCTTCGGCGCGCTCTACGCAGGCGGCGGCATCGCCATCATGCTCTGCCTCACCGCCTTCGGCATGGTCTATCTCGTCTATCCCCTTGCGGCCGGCTTTGCGCTGATCGGGCCGTTCGTGGCGATCGGCCTCTACGAGGTCAGCCGCCGCCGCGAGCGCGGCGAGCCGGTCTCCTTCGGCGCGATCTGGTCGGCGATACGCGCGCGCAGCGAGATCGGCTGGATGGCCTTCGTCACGCTGTTCGTGTTCGTGATCTGGATGTACCAGGTGCGGCTGCTCATCGCGCTGCTGCTCGGCCTGCACGCCTCGTTCTCTAGCTTGCAGGAATTCATGACGGTGGTGCTGACCACGAATGAGGGCCTGCTGTTCCTCGTCATCGGCAACGCGGTCGGTGCCGCGCTGTCGCTGATCTTGTTCTCGCTGACGGTGGTGTCGTTTCCGCTGCTGCTCGACCGCGAGGTCGATTTCGTCACCGCCATGGTGACGAGCGTGCGTGCGGTGGTGACCAGCCCGCTGCCGATGATCTCGTGGGCCGCGGTGATCGTGATGCTGCTGATCGTCTCGGCGCTGCCGTACTTTCTCGGACTGGTCGTGACGCTGCCCGTGCTCGGGCATGCGACGTGGCATCTCTATCGGCGGCTGGTGGTACCGGTGCCGTAAGAGGGGAGCCGGATGCAACGGAAGCGAGCTATTCGCCCGTTGCCAGGCGGCGAGCGCCGGATGAAGTCAGCTCGAGTTCGCCGAGCCGCCTGATCGCATAACCCAAATTGGCCAGACGTTCGCCGTGCGCGTGCGGAATGTCGCCTTGACCCTTGCCGACCAGGGCCAAGGACGCAAATTCATCGGCGGTGAGCGCTGGGGTGCTGTCTGTCATCAGGCAACCTCGTCGGTCCATACCTTGAAATTGAGCAGGGTATTCGGACCGAAGGTCTGGACGATCGGGACGTCTGCGGCATCGCGCCCCTGCGCAATCAGCACGCGGCCGATCCGCGGCGTATTGTTGCGCGGATCGAACATGTGCCAGCTTCCACCGACGAAAGCCTCGAACCAGGCGGCGAAATCTCCAGCAGGCCACGGTTGTGGGGTGCCGATGTCGCTGAGGTAGCCGGTGCAGTAACGCGCCGGAATGTTCATGCTGCGGCAGAACGCGATGGCGAGATGGGCATAGTCACGGCACACGCCCTTGCCTTCGTCGTAGGCTTCCCGGGCTGTCTTGGTCGCGCGCGCGTGCTCATGGCCGAACGTGATGTGGCGATGAACAAAATCGCAGATGGCCTGGACCCGCGCCCAGCCCGGCGGCGTGTGTTCGAACAACTTCCATGCGATATCCGACAGGCGATCGGTCTCGCAATAGCGGCTGCCGAGCAGATAGACGAGCGTGTCGGCCGGCAGCGCTTCGACGGCGTGCTGAAACGCGTTCGGAAACACCGGGTCGGGCAGGCCGCTGTCGCGAACGACGCCATCGCCGGCAAGACGGAAGGCGCCGGCCGGCGCAACGATGCGGCTGCACCAATTGCCGAAGAGGTCGCGATAGGGATTGATCGCCACCGAAGGTCGGGTGGTCAGCAGGTCGGGCACGACGATATCTGAGGCGCGCGTGAAGTGCGTGCCCAGCACCATGATCATAGGCGTCGGCTGCGGGAACTCGTACAGCATCTCGAACCCGACGCGGAGCTTCATACGAACTTCTTTCTCTTGGCTAAGCTCCCAACATGGCTACGAAGCGATCGAACACAAGGCATTCACGGCCTTATTCGATCGAGAGCGGCATTTGGCGCTTCAAAAGCGCGGCGCGGGCGAGAAAACGATAGCTAATTGCGGCGATTGCGCGCACGGTGCGCCAATGTCGGAAAGAGCGGTCGTCTGTGCGCACACGCTGCGTCACGACGATCCGCGCGCGATTTGAAACGACTGATTCTTCGCACCGGCGGAGCCTTCTCATCGCGACGTCGTAACGGCGATCGTCGCGCCTATTGCCACTTCCCGCGGGCGAGCCGGACGCAGCAGGCGTGCCGCGGACGCCTGAAAGATTCCACCGCGGTTCGATACGAGATCGAACGCCAACCGAAAGCACATGATGCAAACTCTCTCCCCACGGCACGTCAAGACAGACGAAGCGCTCCGGCTCGGCGTGGAGTCAGGCTGGTACGCGATCAAGGTCAGCGGGACCTTCGTCTCGGGCCCGCACGACTCGGAAGGGGATTGCCGTCGCAAGATCGACGAGATTCAACCGCCGGTGAAGAAGAAGCGATAACAGCGCCGATTTCGGCCGCTACGGCGTCTTGATCCCCATCGCCTTCAACGCCGCCAGCATCTGCGCTGGCGGTGTCATTTTGATCTGCGGCGCCTTGCCGGTTTCCAGCAAACTCTTAAGTCCCGACAGGATCGCGGGCCAGCCGGTGCGGCCGCCGGAGAGGATGTCGTCGCCGAGCGCACGGTCGTGGCGTTCGCTCATGGTGAGGCGGACGGCCTCGCCGGCTTGCTCGATCTCGTAGGTGACGAGCGTGGTGCCGAGCTTTGCGACGAGGTCGGGCCAGTTGACGTTCCACGTCACCGTCAGCTTGTTCGGCGGATCGTATTCGAAGACTTCACCGGAGATGTGCTCGGAACCGTCGGGCGCGCGCACGATGAAACTGCCGCCGAGCCTCCGTTCCATCTCCACCGCAAAGCCGGAAAAGTACCTCCTGCTGAACTCGGCCGAGGTCAGCGCTTCCCACACCTTCTCCGGCGTGGAGACGATGTAGATGGTGTAGACCGTCAGCGGCTTGAACTGATCGAGGTTCATTTTGCGTCGAATCCCTTGTTGAGGGCTGCGCGTGGAATGCCGAGCAGCTTGCCGGTCTCGAGCAGGCTCTTGAGCTGGGACAGGATCGCCGGCCAGCCGTTGGAGACGGCGCCGAGATATTTGCCACCCTCGACGAAGCCGTCATGCAACACGGTCAAACGCACGAGCGAGCCGAACGGTTCGATCGTGAAGACGACGCGCGATATCGGCTCGCCGCGCAGCTCTTCGAACTTCTGGTGCTTGAAGCTGTAGGACAGGCGGCGCGGCGGATCGGCCTCCAGAATCTCGCCGGAATCGGTGACCTCGCCGTCGAGCGTGAGCGCGAAGGGTGAGCCGACCTTCCAGTCCGACCTGACCTCGGCGCCGAACCAGTATTGCCTGGTGAATTCGCTCGACGTCAGCGCCTCCCACAGTCTTTCCGGCGTGGTCTCGATATAGCTAACATAGACGAATTGGGGCTTACTCATCGCGCTTCTCCAACTGACGTTTCAACTCGCTGAGCGCGGCGAGCTTGCCGCGCTCGAATTTCCTGATCCAGCGTTCGCCGATCTGATGGATCGGCACCGGATTGAGGTAATGCAGCTTCTCGCGGCCATGCCTGACGGTCGTGACCAGGTTGGCCTCTTCGAGAATGACAAGGTGCTTGGTCACGGCCTGGCGCGTCATCGCGAGGCCCTCGCAGAGTTCGTTCAGCGTCTGGCCGTTCTTGGCGTGAAGCCTGTCCAGCAGCGACCGTCGTGACGCATCGGCGAGCGCTTTGAAGACCTCATCCATGGCGGCGATAATAGGCAACCAAATGGTTGCATGTCAAGATGGTGTCTTTGGCGCCCGGAAATGGCTGTGCTAGCCTCGAAGCTCAGCCAACGCAGATTGGTTCCGGGAGAGCTTTGATGTTCCGTTGCGTCCCACTCGTTGCAGGCCTTGTCCTTTTCGCCTGCAGCACCACGGCCCAGGCACAACAGAAGCAGACCATCGGCGCGCCGCCGGAAGCGTCCAATATGAAGCTGGTCGGCACCAACGACCTGCAGGCGCGCAGCGCGTACCAGCCGACCATCCATCATCAGGGCGATCGCTGGATCGCCTATATCGGCCATCACGGCGGCACCGACGACGTGCCCGCGCCGGTCAACCCGATGACGGGGCAGGCCGAACCGAACGGAACGTCCATCGTCGACGTCACCGATCCCGCGCGTCCAAAATATCTGCGGCATCTGCCGGGCCAGGAAGGCAAGTACGAATCCGGCGGCGCGCAGATGGTACGGGTTTGCGACGGCAAGTCGCTGCCGAAGGGCGATCCCAATGCGGTCTACATGCTCCGCACCTTCGGCAGCGAGGCGCATGAGATCTGGAACGTCGCCGATCCCGCCAATCCCGTGCTCGTTACCCGCATCGGCGGGCTGAAGGACACCCACAAGAGCTGGTGGGAGTGCGACACCGGCATAGCCTTTCTCGTCTCCGGCGCGCCGGACTGGCGCACGCGGCGCATGACGCAGGTCTACGACCTCAGCGATCCCGCGCATCCGCAGAAAATCCGCGACTTTGGCCTGCCCGGCCAGGAGCCCGGCTCGACCGGCGCCGTGCCGACCGAATTGCACGGGCCGATCTCGACCGGACCCGACGGCAATCGCGTGTTCTTCGGCTACGGGACCAACAAGGGCGGCATTTTGCAGATCGTCGATCGCGACAAGTTGCTGAACGGGCCGAAGGAGCCGATGCCGGACAATCTGCGCTATCCCGAGATTTCGCGCATGCCGATGTCCGCCTTCAACGGCGCGCATACGACGTTCCCGATGCTCGACATGCCCGTCGCCGAATTCGCCGAGGACAAGGACGGCAAGACCCGCGACATCGTCATGATCGTCGACGAGGCGATCTTGAACGAATGCGGCGAGGCGCGGCAGATGGTGTGGTTCGCCGACGTCACCACCGAGACGCGGCCGATGATGATCTCGAGCTACACCGTGCCGGAGGCGGGCGGACAGTTCTGCCAACGCGGCGGCCGCTTCGGCTCGCACTCCTCGAACGAGAGCATGGCGCCGGTCTATTACAAGAAGATGGCCTTCATCGCCTTCTTCAATGCGGGCGTGCGCGCGCTCGACATCCGCGATCCCTATCATCCGAAGGAGGTCGGCTATTTCATCCCCGCGATCACGCCGGCCACCGACAAGCGCTGCATTCCCGTCGAGGGCGGCGAGCGTTGCAAGGTCGCGATCCAGACCAACAATGTCGAGACGGACGATCGCGGCTACATCTACATCGTCGACCGCGCCAACACCGGTCTGCATATCCTCGAACTGACCGGACCGGCGCGCGCGGCCGCCGGCCTGCCGAGGAACTGACGATGCGGCGCGGGGCGGCGATTGCGGCCGTGGCCATCGCGCTCGGTGCATCCGGCGTCGGGGCCTATCGGCTTGCGCCGGCGCCGGCGGCGGAATCGGCGGGCTGGCGCGAAATCGCATGGCCGTTCCCGCGCGACGGCTGGCCCGCCGGCCGCGCGTTCCGCTGCGACGGTGTCTGCGCGGGCACCCTGCTCTACGTGCGCGCCAAGCGCGGCTTCTGCAATTGCGACCGCGGCGTCGCCGACGATGATGAGGTCGATCGCGTTGCCGACATCGATCTGATCACCCCGCGCTTTGCCGCCGTCGCGCCGGGTGAGGAAGTGGGACTTGGCGAGATGCGTGGTCGTGCCAGGCGCTATGATCTCGATATGGCCGACGGCGTCCGTCATGCCGCGATCGGCATCGCCGTCTCGCGCCGCTGCGATCTCTTCGTCGCTGCGGCCCAGGGGCGTGGCGAAGCAGGCGCCGTGCAGCGCGCAGCGCTGGCGTTCCTGGAGACGCCGGAGATGAAGCTATGGGCGACCGCGGCGCTGGACGGACAGTGAGTGTCATGCATTAATGCGCCAAACCGCTCTCAGCGAGTCCTCCCCATGATGTCCATGCAAGCCTATTTCGCCTTCGTCGCCGCCTGCATTGCGCTGGCCTTGCTGCCGGGGCCGATCGTCACCCTCGTCGTCGCCAACGGCCTGCGTCACGGCACGCGCGCGGCGTTGACCAATGTCGCGGGCGCGCAGGCCGGGCTTGCCATCGTCATCGGCATCGTCGCGGTCGGCCTGACCTCGCTGATGGCGACCATGGGTTACTGGTTCGACTGGGTGCGCTTTGCCGGCGCCGCCTATCTGATCTGGCTCGGCATCAAGCTGATCTGGGCGCCGGTCGAAGGCCTCAATGTCGACGAGCCGCCGGCGCCGCCGCGCGGCGGGTTCTTCCTGCAAGGCTTCCTTGTGCTGCTGTCGAACCCGAAAGTGCTGATCTTCTTCGGCGCCTTCATTCCGCAGTTCATGGACATGAACCGCGATCACTTCCCGCAAGTCGCGCTGCTGGGCGCCACGTTCATGGTCACCGCGGCGATGACGGATGCGCTCTACGCTCTCGCCGCGGGGCGCGCGCGAAAATTCTTTTCGGCCCGCCGGACGCGGCTGATGTCGCGCATCTCCGGCGGCTTCATGATCGGCGGCGGTATCTGGCTGGCGCTGACACGGGCAAAATAACCTCCCTCGTACCGGTTCGCGCTTGAACCCTTCGCGGCGGCGATGCGTCCAATCGGGCATTGCCGCTGACGAAGGAATTTGGCCGTGCCCGATCTGCCCTGGTTCGTCTATGCGATGCTGTTCGCACCGCTCGGGCTGTTACTGGTCGCCGCCGTCGTGAAGACCTGGCAGGCGCGCGAGGCGCGAAGCTGGCCGCAGGCATCGGGCAAGGTCGTCCGCTCGGTCGCCGAGGTGCGCGAGGTCAGGGTGTCCGACAGCGACCGCGAGGAAGGCTATCGGCTCGAGAGCCGCAATTTTGCGAACGTGACTTACGAATATCCGGTCGGCAGCCGCAAGCTGAGCTGTAACCGCATCTCGATCGGCGAGGACCTCGGCAATTTCGAGGTCGCCGAGAAGCTCGCAAAATATCCCGCCGGCAGTGTCGTCACCGTCTATTACAATCCGCGCCATCCCGATCAGGCCGTGCTCGAGCGCGACCTGCCCAAGGGGCTGTGGGGCTGCCTCGGCATCGGCACGGCGATCGCGTTTGGCATCGTGTTCGGCTCGGCGTTCGGTCTCAACCAGACTTATGCCTACCTTGCGCACCACATCGGGCGGCCCGATCTCGCCGGCCTCGTCGTCGGCTTCGGCGCGTTCGGCTTCGTCATCGCGCTGATGGGTTATGGAGTGCGGCGGCAGGCGTTGAAGGCGGCGCGCTGGCCGGTGGTGCCGGGCACGATCAAGCTGTCGGGGATCGAGCAATATCACGAGGCCAGCGAGCCGGGCGAGCGCCGCGGCACCGAGATGTTCGGCAAGCGCGTGACCTACACCTATCGCTATCAGAATATCAGCTACACCAATGAATGCGCGCGCGTCTCGGCCGGGACGCAGTCCGGGTCCGACGAGATGTTGAAGAAGCTGATGTCGCGCTACAAGCACGGCGCGACCGTCGAGGTGCGCGTCAATCCCGACAACCCGGCCGAGGCAACGCTCGATACAAGCGGCCCCGTCCGCATCGCCTGGCTGCTGTGGGGGATCGCTGCGATTTTCGCTGCGCTCGCGGTGTTCGTCGCGACGCGGGGCGGATGAGCCTGAGACAGTTGCTCAGCAGCTTCGTCGTACTCCGCTGCGTTCCCTCCCCCGCAAGGGGGGAGGGAACGCAGCGTGCCCTACACCAACAGCTCCGCCTTCAACTCCAGCTCGATCTCCGCAAAAATCCTCGCCAGCCGCTCCGCCCATTGCTGCTGGCCGGACTGATCCGCGATCAGATCCTGGCGGATCTCGATGCCGGTGTTGACGAGACCGCGGGCTTCGCCGTGGACGGGGATGGTGTAGTCGCTGAGGTCGCTCACCGCATAGGGCTCGTTGTCGCCGACGACGAGATCGCCTTCAGCGCGCAAATGCTTCAGCAGCAGCTGCGGCAGCACGGTGTCGCGGTTATACAGCGCGGCGATGTGCCAGCGCCGGGCGACGCCGGCATAAACCGGCGTGAAGCTGTGCAGCGACACCAGCACCGCCGGCCGCGTGTCGTGCAGGCGGCGGTCGATCGCGGCATCGATGCGGCGGTGATAGGGCTCGAAGATCTCGCGCCGCCGCGCCGCGCGCTCGCCCTCTGAGATGCCCTCGTTGCGCGGGATCGCGGTCGCCTCGGATATCACGGGAATCGAGCTTGCTACGCCGGGCGAGCGGTTGCAGTCGATCACCAGCCGCGAATAGCGCTGCGCGATCAGATGCGCATCGAGCATTTTTGCCAGCCGCTCGGCGACGCCGGCAATGCCGATGTCCCAGGCGATGTGCCGCGTCAGCTCGCTTTCCGCGACGCCGAGGTCGCCGAGCGCGCGCGGCAGAATCCGTCCGTAATGATCCGAGGTGAGCAGGAAAGGCGATGCCCCATCCGCATTGACCTCATGCACCGGCGGAATGTCCCCCGCGCCGAGCAGTTGATCGGTCGCGTCGGCCGTGTTCAAGTCCATCCTGATTGCCTATGGAAAAAGCAGGTACCGTCCAAATTGGGCAGCAATCGCTTGCAGGTCGGTCCACCCAAAATCATCATGATCGCCAGACGATGCCGTTGCCGGCGATTCATCACAAGACCAAATCTCGCTTGCCCCCGGGACTTCGCTCGGACGTGGAAATGTGCGGCTGTCGTTTCGCTCGATTGACGGCTATAGACACCCCATGACCTCCGATCGTCTTTTCGTCTACGGCACCCTGATGCGCGGCTTCGACCATCCGATGGCGCGGCTGCTTGCAGGGCATGCGGACTTTTTGGGTGACGCGACGTGTCGCGGGCGGCTCGTTCTCGTGAAGCATTATCCCGGATTGCTGCTGTCGAACGCGGCCTCCGATGTCGTCCATGGTGAGCTTTTTCAATTGCGCGTGCCCGATGAGCTCCTGCGCGAGCTCGACATGTACGAGGCCTGCGGCGAGGGCTTTCCGGAGCCGACCGAATATCTGCGCAAGCTGATCGACGTGACGCTGCCTGATGGCACCACGGAGAAGGCCTGGACTTACGTCTACAATTGGCCCGTCACCGATCTGCCGCGCATCGAGTCCGGGCGCTTTCTCGAGCACTAGGCGCGGATGCGGACTTCACCTCTCCCGCGCAAGCGGAGCGAGGGATCGCACCTTCATCGTGGCCGGCGTTCGATCACTAAGCCGACAGCACTTCCTTCACCAGGCGCACGTCGATCTCGTGCTCGACGTAGCTCCACTCCTCGGTCTGCCTCAGCATCGCCACCAGCTCCTCGAACAGCGAGGCATCGGGGGGCGCGAACTCGAACCATGTCAGGAAGTCGAAGGGACCGCCGAGATCGCGGCTGTGATAGAGCTGCCGCGCGATGGCGGGCAGGAAACGAAGAGTGCTGGCGATGTGGTGCGACTTGTCCTCGAAGATCTTGCGGCGCTCTTCCTGCGTCAGCTCCCACCACGCCTCCGATTTGCGGATCGGAATCAGCGCCGCGGAAGTGGCCTCTAACCGGCCGAGCTCGGCCTGCACCGCGGTGAGCTGCTGCTTCTCGGCGCGCTCAGTGTAGCGCGTCGTGCTCGCAACGCCGACCAGCCGCCACGCATTGCGAGAGGGCACCAGGGGCAATGAAATCGCCTCGCTGTCGGTCACCGACAGCGCCGGCACGAAGGGCAGGGGCTCGCCCACCACGGGTGAAATCGAGGTCACACGCCAGCCCCCGCTGTGGCCGCCGCGAAACATCCTGAACATGGCCTATGGAAGCGCGGAACCGGTCCGGGTTCAAGTCTTTCCGCGGTCATTCCGGGCTCGATGCTTCGCATCGCCCCGGAATGACGCCTGTGCATAGGTCGAATAACCCGGATAAGCCGGACAAACCTGACTTTTGGGCAGGCCGCGCCTATATCCGTAACCCTTCGCCCGACTTACGTTGATTCGCGCCAGACCCAGAGCCCATGCGCTTCACGCCCCAGTTCCTCGACGAGCTTCGTGCCCGGCTTTCGGTCTCCGAAGTCGTGGGCAAGCGCGTGAAGCTGAAGAAGGCCGGGCGGGAATGGAAGGGGCTGTCGCCGTTCCAGCAGGAGAAGACGCCCTCCTTCTACGTCAACGACCAGAAGGGATTTTACCACGACTTCTCCTCCGGCAAGCACGGCGACATCATCACCTTCGTGATGGAGACCGACGGCCTCCCGTTCGCGGAGGCCGTGGAGCGGCTCGCCAACATGGCGGGGCTGGCGCTGCCGGCGGTAACGCCGGATGCGGCGCGGCACGAGCAGCGGCGCCGCACGCTGCATGACGTGATGGAGCTCGCTGCAAAATTCTTCGCCGAGACGCTCGCCTCGCGCGCCGGCGCCAAGGCGCGCGGCTATCTCGCTGACCGTGCGATCTCGCCGGCGACGCAAGTGCAGTTCCGCCTCGGCTATGCGCCGCCGCCACCCGAGCGCTTCGCGCTGAAGGAGCATCTCGGCAAGCTCGGCGTCTCCGTCGAGGACATGATCGAGACCGGCCTGCTCGTAGCCGGCAACGACATTCCCGTGCCCTACGATCGCTTCCGCGATCGCGTGATGTTCCCGATCACGGATCTGCGTGGCCGCGTCATCGCCTTCGGCGGGCGCGCGCTGGAAAAGGACGTTCCGGCAAAATATCTAAATTCGCCGGAGACGCCGCTCTTCCACAAGGGCGACAATCTCTACAATCACCAGACCGCGCGCAAAGCCACCCACGATGGCAGCGCGCTGATCGTGGTCGAAGGCTATGTCGACGTCATCGCCATGGTGACGGCAGGCTTTGTAGGTGCCGTGGCGCCACTCGGCACCGCGCTGACCGAAAACCAGCTCGCGCTGCTCTGGAAGATGGCGGACGAGCCGATCCTCTGCTTCGACGGCGATCGCGCCGGACAGAAGGCGGCTTACCGTGCCGCCGACCTCGCCTTGCCGTTTCTTGCGCCGGGCAAGAGCCTGCGTTTTGCGCTGCTGCCGGAAGGTCAGGATCCCGACGATCTCGCCCGCTCGGGCGGCCGCGGTGCGATCGAGGATGTGATCGCGGCGGCGAAGCCGCTCGCCGAGATGATTTGGTCGCGCGAGCTCGAAGGCGGCAACTTTGCCACGCCCGAACGCCGCGCCGCGCTCGAGGCGCGCGTCAAGGAGCTGTCCAACGGCATCCGCGACGAGGTGGTGCGGCGCTATTATCGCGACGATTTTGCCGAGCGGCTTCGGCGTACCTTCGCGCCTGAAGGCGGCCGCGGCGGATTTGCCGGCCGGGGCAATTTTCAGGGCAATTCCGGCCGCTCCTTCCAGCCGCGCAACGGGGGGCAGGCGAATCGATTCGGGGGGCAGGGATTCGGCAGCCAAGGGCGGCGTGGGGGCCCCGGTCCCGCCTTTATTCCCTCCGGCCCCTACCAGGCGGCGAGCCCCCAGCTGGCGGCCAGCCCGATCATGAAGGGCCAGCGCAGCGCCATATCCCGGCGCGAAGCCCTGATTCTGCAAATCCTGATCAACCACCCCTGGCTGCTGCACGACCACCTTGAGGAGGTCGCCGCCCTGGAGCTGGCCCATCCCGAGGCCCATAAGCTCCGGGCCGGCATCATCGCCGCCTTTGCCAACGACCACCACCACTCGCCGGACCCCGGCGAGCTGGCCGAGAAGATGCGAGCCGACATCGAGAAGGGTGGATTTTCACAGCTTCTTCAAAGGGTTGAGAACGGTATCACGACCGCGGCGGTGTGGGGTGCCCGCGAGGGCGCCGCCCGGGACGACGTTCTCTCCACCTGGCACCAGCTCGTTGCCTTGCATCGGCAATACCATTCACTACTTAGAGAACTGAAGGACGCCGAGCTGGCCTTGGGGGAGGACCCCAGCGAGGCCAATTTGGCGTGGCTGCGTGACGTCAAGGCTCGGATAGGAGAAGTCGACGGTACCGAGGCCCTGATCGAGGGTTTTGGCGAGCTGTCGGGCCGGTTCCAGAAGAGCGTGTGATGAAAGAATCATGCGGACGGCCGGGACCGGAACCGCTAAAAGACTCGCCAAATCCAAGGTTTGGCGGCAAAAACAGGGTTAATCGAGGCTTAACGGTCTTGTAGCACTTTGGCCACCAGGCGGCCGCAGGCAGAACAGACGCGTCAGGAATAAATCCGCGCAATCGCTGTTGGCACTACACCTGCATCCGCTGCGACAAAGAGGCTCACGAAGCGTTAGGCAAATCCGGCGAGAGAGAAGGTCGGGGTGGCGAGAGATATCCGCGCCGCCCTTTCCGTGTCGCGATCTGACGAAGCGAGAGCGTCGAACAACAGGTTCAAGTGAATTCAGGCGGGCGGGCCGTTCGGCCTTCTGCATGAAGCGCGTTTAGGAGCAATGGATGGCCACCAAGGCAAAGACGCTGCAGGCGAAGGACAAAGAGAAAGACGACAAGGCAGCGGACGCGCCGGAGAAGGACTCCCAGGACGCGCCGTCGCCGTTGCTCGATCTGTCCGACGCGGCCGTGAAGAAGATGATTAAGCAGGCCAAGAAGCGCGGCTTCGTGACCTTCGATCAGCTCAACGAAGTTTTGCCGTCCGACCAGACCTCCCCCGAGCAGATCGAGGACATCATGTCCATGCTCTCGGACATGGGCATCAACGTCACCGAAGCCGACGATAGCGACGGCGAGGAGGACAAGGACGAGGGCGGCGAGGACGAGACCGACAACGAGCTCGTCGAGGTCACCCAGAAGGCCGTCACCGAGGTCAAGAAGAGCGAGCCGGGCGAGCGCACCGACGACCCCGTGCGCATGTATCTGCGCGAGATGGGCACGGTCGAGCTCCTGTCCCGCGAAGGCGAAATCGCGATTGCGAAGCGCATCGAGGCCGGCCGCGAGGCCATGATCGCAGGCCTCTGCGAAAGCCCGCTGACCTTCCAGGCCATCATCATCTGGCGCGACGAGCTCAACGAAGGCAAGATCTTCCTTCGCGACATCATCGATCTCGAAGCGACCTATGCCGGGCCCGACGCCAAGGGCGGCATGAACACCGCGATGATCGGCGGTCCGACCGGCGAGAACGGCGAAGCGTCCGCCGAAGGCGGCGAAGCCGTTGTCGTGAACGGAGCTGCGCCGGCGCATGTCGCGCCGCCCGCCGCGCCGCCGTCGCCGACCCCGTTCCGCGCCGCGCCTGCGCCCGGCAATGCCGGCGAAGGCGAGAAGGATCCGGGCGAAGCCGCCGCCGAAGCCGACATGGACGAGGACGACGAGTTCGAGAACCAGATGTCGCTCGCGGCCATCGAGGCCGAGCTCAAGCCGAAGGTCGTCGAGATCTTCGACAAGATCGCCGACAGCTACAAGAAGCTGCGCAAGCTTCAGGAGCAGGACATCCAGAACCAGCTCGAGAGCACCTCGCACGGGCCCTCGCTGTCGCCGCACCAGGAACGCAAATACCGCAAGCTGAAGGACGAGATCATCGTCGAGGTGAAGTCGCTGCGCCTGAACCAGGCGCGTATCGACTCACTGGTCGAGCAGCTCTACGACATCAACAAGCGCCTCGTGTCGCACGAGGGCCGCCTGATGCGCCTTGCCGACAGCCATGGCGTCGCGCGTGAGGACTTCCTGCGCAACTACACCGGCTCGGAGCTCGACCCGCGCTGGCTCAACCGCGTCTCGAAGCTCTCAGCCAAGGGCTGGAAGAACTTCGTCCATATCGAGAAGGACCGGATCAAGGACCTCCGTCACGAGGTGCACCAGCTCGCCGCGCTCACCGGCCTCGAGATCGTCGAGTTCCGCAAGATCGTGCACTCCGTGCAGAAGGGCGAGCGCGAGGCCCGCCAGGCCAAGAAGGAGATGGTGGAAGCCAACCTCCGTCTCGTGATCTCGATCGCCAAGAAGTATACCAACCGCGGCCTGCAGTTCCTCGACCTGATCCAGGAAGGCAACATCGGCCTGATGAAGGCGGTCGACAAGTTCGAGTATCGCCGCGGCTACAAGTTCTCGACCTACGCCACGTGGTGGATCCGGCAGGCGATCACCCGCTCGATTGCCGACCAGGCGCGCACCATCCGCATCCCCGTGCACATGATCGAGACGATCAACAAGATCGTGCGTACCTCGCGCCAGATGCTCAACGAGATCGGCCGCGAGCCGACCCCGGAAGAGCTCGCCGAGAAGCTCGGCATGCCCTTGGAGAAGGTCCGCAAGGTCCTCAAGATCGCCAAGGAGCCGCTGTCGCTGGAGACGCCGGTCGGTGACGAAGAGGATTCACATCTCGGCGATTTCATCGAGGACAAGAACGCGATCCTGCCGATCGACGCCGCAATCCAGTCGAACCTGCGCGAGACCACGACGCGTGTCCTGGCGTCGCTGACGCCGCGCGAAGAGCGCGTGCTGCGCATGCGCTTCGGCATCGGCATGAACACCGACCACACGCTGGAAGAAGTCGGCCAGCAGTTCTCGGTGACCCGCGAACGTATCCGTCAGATCGAAGCGAAGGCGCTGCGCAAGCTGAAGCATCCGTCGCGGTCAAGGAAGCTGCGGTCGTTCCTGGATAACTAATTCGGATCGTCGTGCCCGGGCCTGATCCGGGCATTCATCCAAACGCAAACGGCGGGCCGAAAGCCCGCCGTTTTCTATTTGTACTGACGCTTCGCAAGTCGGGCGGAGCCTACTTCTTCTTCGCGCCGACCCGGTCGAGGGTCTTGATTGCCAGCGGCGGGCGGCCGGACTTTTCAGCGATCTCGCGGTCCTGCTCCATGATGAAGCCGCGCGCGGGCTCGTCGCCGTCCAGGCCTCCGAGCAGCTCCGCAGGCACGCGCCGGTTGGAGCGTTGGGAGCCGTCTTCGTAGAAGACGTTGAAAAAGGCAAACTCGCCCTTGGGATTGGTTCCAGGTTTTTTGGCCATGGCGGGCTTGTCGTCGATCAGGACGCTATAGTCAAATGACTTTGGCGGGTTTTCCGGTGGTCACACGGACCTGTCGCGGCGGTATCGGCTGCGCAATCGATCGATGAAGTCCGTTTGCGGGATGTTCGGATGCATCCGGCGCTTCGTAAAATCCGATGCGACCCCTCGCTCAATAAACGGCGGGCCGCAAAGCCCGCCGTTTATTTTTGGTCTTCAGCGTCGCCCGGGGCTGGCGGGGCGACAACCTAGACTAGAAGACTATAACTTGCGCCATAACGTGGCAAGGCAAATCGTTGACGCTGTGATGTCGCATCGAGCGCGTCAGATATGCGCCGGTCGCGACATCTGGTTTCGATGCACATCAAAGCAATTGTTTGGATGGCCAAATCACTTTGTTCATATTTCCCGCTCTCGCAACGCAACGAGAGGTGCGTGCTTTGTAAAAAAGCGCGTTCGCCTGCACGTCTTCCGTCCGCGTGCACAGGTTGTGTTCCATTGTGCGAACGAGTTCCATGTCCACGGTTGCACATCTCACTGCGTACACGTGACGAGTTCCGCTACGACGAACCACTTCTCCACCGACAACGCCATTCAAGAGATACTCAGCGTGCAGGTGGGAAGATGAGTGAGGCCGTCACGGTGCTACCAGCTCCACGCGCCGGTTGAGCGCGCGGCCGGCGTCCGTAGCGTTGGAACCGACTGGTGCCAGCAATCCGACGCCGGCGGTGCGCAGCCGCGTCTGCGCGATCCGAAAGCTTTTCACGAGTTCGGCTGCGACCGCTTCGGCGCGGCGCTTCGAGAGATCGAGATTGTATTCGTAAGCGCCCTGGCCGTCGGTGTGGCCGACGATGAAGACGTTGAGCTGCGGCTGACTCGTCAGCAGCTTTGCGATCTGCTCCAGCGTCGGGCGGCTCTCCGGCTTCAGAACCGCCTTGTCGGTATCGAAATAGATGCCGTAGAGCGCGATGTGGCCGGTCTCGCCAAGGCCCTTCGCCATCGCGGCAGCATCGACCATCTTGTTCGCGATGGCGCCGAGCTCGGCGACCGTGACCTGCGCGGTGATGTCCTGGTTGTTCTGGCTGACGATGACGCTGGCATAGGTCTCGCGTCCGCCCTCGCTCTTGCGGCCAGAAAAATAGCGGTAGTTGAAACCGTCGACCCACATCTGCGGGACCGGCAGCGTGTCGATGCTTTCCGTGAAGGGAATGGCGCCGCAGGCGTCGGTGTCGCAGGCGAGTAAGGTCTCGAAGCCCGCTTTCGCAAGCTGCGTCTCGAAATTGCGCGACACTTCCAGGATCGAGGGGCCGGGATTGGTGCGATAGGCGATGCGGAAGATTCGGCCTTCGAGCCGCCGCGCATCGGCCGGCTGGCCGTCCCTAAAGGCGGCCGCCTGCATCCGTGCGGCGTCAAAATCCTTCGTCACGTAGCCGGTGATGACGCTGCCGGTGAAGCGGCCGATGCCGGGATAGTCGCGGCTGCCTGCGACATCGCGGGTCTGCGCGGCGGCGGCGGTGGCGGTGAAGGAGAGCAGGGCGAGGACAGCGAGCATCCGGTGCGGAATGGGCATGGTCATCTCGATCGGTTGGGGACGGGGCGAGCGCAATTCATTTGTCGCTCCCAAGATGCGATCGGTTCTGGTGAGGATCTGCCGCTTTGACGCGAATCCGGTTCCCGGGCATGATCCACATCCGCTGCGCACATTTTTAGGAGTTTCTCGCATGTCGAGATACTCCCTGGCTACCGCTTTCGTCGTCTGGCTGCCGGTTGGATCGGCAAACGCGACGGGGCGAGAGTGAATTTCGCGGTACAGCCTTCGGACGCATCTGGGACAGCAAGATTGCGCCGCGCCAAGCTGAGGTCGACTCTTGCGGACTAGCGCGGCACTTCGAGATAAGCGCAAGCGGCTGCAATCACCTTACGGCCAGCGTGAAGCAAGCTTCGATCTCGCTAAGTATACTTTCAGTTTCTCGAGCCGATCTTGGAAAAGCGTTTGCCTCGTGGGCGAACCGGTTTCGCGCGACGCGGACGTTTTGTCCAAAACGGCGAGCATTGGCTGCATTCAAATACCCAGGTTGTCCATACGGGATGCTCTCGAGTTGCCGGAAGATTGGGCCCAGCGAATGACCAGGCGAAATTCTTCCTTAAGGGCAGTTTCAAGTGATCTGATCGCGTGCAGTAATTGCAAGAGGTTCTTGCGTTTTTCCGGATTGATGCGCGCGACTGCGGCAAGCTCCTGCAGTTCTTGGTCGACATGATTGAAGATGTTTGAACCAATTCGGGTGCGAGCACTCTTTGCGATTGCGCGCAAGGTATTTACTCTGCGAAGTGAACTCATGACCTTCGTCCTTGGCGCATTCGTTTCGCAAACCGAGGAAGTTCGCTGCGAAGCTCGGCAAGCACAAAAGCCCATCCGCCAAACGCGGCAGAAAGAATCAGCTTTTCTGAATCTCGAGGTCTGGCCGGCCAATCTTCAATCACCGCTATTCCTAATGGTTCTCTCGCGGCGAATGGAATCCCGCCGTCCAATGAAAAATAGTAATTGGCTTGTTCATACACGAGATCGTTCACCGTCGATGAGTCAACGTCGGCATCCGATAATTCTGACAAGTCGACCTGCTGCTCCGTCGAGGCGGAATTTCTATCTATCTGCGGTCGTCGCTTGCTGTGTCTTATCGCAGATCTGATCGGGCGCCTAAGTTCTGAGACTTTTTCGTCAAATGCCGCGCTGAATGGTCGGTTTGTCAGTCGACTACTCAGTCGCATCACAGCCATTGCATTTGCGAAACGTATCTGGGCGTCGCCAGAAATGTCTGGCGGGACATCCTTATGATGGCCAAAAGCAGTCACGTCCGTAATCATTTCGGAAATTCCTGCCCGATTGTTCCATTCCAGAATATTTGCAAAATCGTTCGCGAAAGAGTTGGCAATCGAGTAGTCCTTTTCTTCAGCTACTAGTATGCAGCGAACATAAGGAGGTAAAGCCAGACGACTAAGTATAAAGCGCGCTTTGAGTAGACCTTGGTTTGTTCGCTCCGCGGCTAGAGGCATAAAGACGGCAGTCGTCGCTCTCTCTCCCGCAACAAGGAGATCCGGGCCACGAAGTAACAGAGGATGGTCGGGATTGGGTACAACTAGGAATTCATTTGGTAGCTCCCGACGCAACAACTGGGTGAGCGTCTTTCTCCGATAATAAATGTTGGCCATGCCGGTCCGCGCGGAGTTCTTGTGTTCAACCAAAAATAGAATCTAAGCAATGCTCCACTGGTCTGACAACCGATTTCTGCTATCAACTGCCGACCCCTTCTGAGATTCTCGTGGAAAGATGTGGCTTTGACGATCCTATTTCCTGCAGGATTAAGGCTCGCGCGAAAATTTGAAAGGACACTTAGGGCATGTGGCGGTTTGGGCTAATCTGTCTGTTTGGGTCTGTCCTCTGTCTGGCCGGCGGATCGGCGCAGGCCGCGCGCTGCGGCGGCGACTTCAACAGCTTCGTCGCCAGCATGAGCTCGGAAGCGCAAGGAGCCGGCGTCTCGGCGAGCGTGACCAGCGCGGCCTTCAGCGGCATCGCCCAGGACGGCGCCGTGCTCGCCTTCGACCGGCGCCAGCGCTACACCTTCAACAAGAGCTTCGAGCAGTATGTCTCGACCCGCGTCGGCCCCGGCCGCATCAATGGCGGCAAGGCACTGTTGCAGCGTCACGCGGCGCTGCTCTCGCGCATCGAGCGGCAGTTCGGCGTGCCCCGCTATATCCTGGTCGCGATCTGGGGGCTGGAGAGCGATTTCGGCAAAGGCGACATCGGCAAGCTGCCGGTGATCCGCACGCTCGCCACGCTCGCGCATGATTGCCGCCGCACCGAGCTGTTCCAGGGCGAGCTGCTCGCCGCGCTCAAGATCGTGCAGCGCGGCGACCTGCCGCTGCGCGACCTCATTGGCGCCTATGCCGGCGAGATCGGCCAGACCCAGTTCCTGCCGTCGTCCTACATCAAATACGGCGTCGATTTCGACGGCGACGGCCACGTCGACCTGCGCCACAGCGTGCCCGACGTACTCGCCTCGACCGCGAACCTGCTTCACACCAGCGGCTTCAAGATGGGCCAGCCCTACGGCGAAGGCACCGCCAATTTCGAGGCGATGCGGGAGTGGAACAGGGCGGTGATCTACCGCAAGACGATCGGCTATTTTGCGGACCGGCTGGCGGGGCAGTGACCACATACTCGGTGTCATCGCCCGCCTTGTGCGCACTTGCGCACTGGGGCGGGCGATCCAGTATTCCAGAGGAGGCGCGGCTAGAACCGAGAAGCCGCGGCGTACTGGATGCCCCGGTCAAGCCGGGGCATGACAGCGGTGGTGTGGCGACAGCGGAGCACGCAGCGGCGATGCCGTCGCGTCACGCCTACTTCGCCGTCCCCTTCGCCATCTTCTCCAGCTTGCGCTGCAACGGCGCCCAATAGGTGCCCGGGCGGAAGCGCTGCAAAATGTCCATGAAGCGGGCGTCGTTGCCGATCAGGATGCGGGGCTGGTTGTTCTCGATGCCCTTGATGATGCGCAGCGCGGCGTCTTTCGGCGTGGTCTTTGCCGCGTTCTCGAACCGCTCGATCGATTGCGCGCGGCGCGCATTGTCGGTGACGCCGACCCCGGTGCGCGAATTGCGCGCGATGGCAGTGGCGACGCCACCGGGATGCACCACCGACAGTTTTACGGGGCTGCCCGCGACCGCAAGCTCGTGCCGCACGCTCTCGGAAAAGCCGCGCACCGCGAACTTGGCGGCGGCATAGGCCGACTGTCCCGGCGGCGCGATGATGCCGAAGATCGAGGAGACGTTGACGATGTGCGCCTCTGCCAGCGTCTTCAGATGCGGCAGGAAAGCGCGCGTGCCGTGCACCACGCCCCAGAAATTGATGTCGAACAGCCACTCCATCTGCGCCTGGTCGATCTCCTCGAACGTCCCCATCAGCGCCACGCCGGCATTGTTGATGACGATGCCGAGCGCGGGATGTGCCGCGATCGCATCACGCGCGAACTCTGCGATGTCGCCGGGCTCGCTGACGTCGACGCGATGCACGCTGACCTTGCGTGCGGCACCGATCTCGGCGGCGAGCGTCTTCAATCCGGCCTCGTCGCGATCGGCGAGCGCGAGATCGCAGCCGCGATTGCCGAGCTCGATTGCCAGCGCGCGCCCGATGCCGCTCGCCGCTCCCGTGATTGCGGCGGCACCGCGAATGGCAGTCATGATGTCCCCCCGTCAAGCCGGTCGTGTGGAACTATGATCTACATTTTTCATGATGGAACTGAACCACCGGCGAACTGGCTCCTTAACATAGGTTACGCAAGCAAGCACTGGAGCGGCCCCATGGGACAGGCAGAACCATTTCGCGCGACGGCGCTGATCGTCGAAGACGACGTCATGCAACGGGAGATGCTCAGTCTTCTGCTGGAGGAGAGCGGCTACCAGGTCATCCAGTGCGATAGCGCCGAGGCTGCCCAACGGGTGCTCGACAGAAGCGCCGGCGCGCTCTGTCTGATGCTGACGGACGTTCAGCTTGCGGGGCACATGACCGGGGTCGAGCTCGCGCACGTCGCCAAGGACCGCAATCCAAAGCTCGACATCGTCGTCACCTCCGGCCGCCCCTTGGCGCAGCCCTTGCCCGATGGCGCGAAATTCTGGGCCAAGCCATGGGCGCCGCTCGACGTGCTCCGCGAAGCCGAGCTCGCGCAGCCGTCCTGATGGTCGATGCGGGGGCTCGCTTTCTTGCCGTGAGGCACGGTGATAGGGTCTGCCCATGACCTTTTCCTTCCTGCTCACCTCGCTCATCGTCGTCGCCTCGCCCGGCACCGGCGTGCTTTACACCCTGGCTGCGGCGCTGACACGCGGCTCGCGCGCGAGCGTCGCTGCCGCCTTCGGCTGCACGCTCGGGATCGTGCCGCACATGATAGCTGCGATGCTCGGGCTTGCCGCGGTGCTGCATACCAGCGCGCTTGCCTTTGCCGCGCTGAAATGGGGCGGCGTCGCCTATCTGCTCTACATGTCCTGGCAGGCGCTGCGTGAGACCGGGGCGCTGGCGGTCGATGGCGAGATCAGGGAGCGGTCGAGCCGCCGCGTCATCGTCACTGGCTTCCTGATCAACATCCTCAATCCGAAACTGTCGATCTTCTTCCTGGCCTTCCTGCCGCAGTTCATCGCGGTGGACGAAGCCCATGTGCTGGCGCGGATGCTGGAATTGAGCGGCGCCTTCATGGCGATGACCTTTGCGGTGTTCGTCCTCTACGGCCTCTGTGCGGCGTCGGTACGCGAGCGCGTCATCTCCCGCCCACGTGTCATGGCCTGGCTGCGCCGCAGCTTCGCCACCGGCTTCGCCGCGCTCGGCGCCAAGCTTGCGTTTGCGGAGCGGTAGGCTTCGCCTTCACCTCTCCCCGCTTGCGGGGAGACGCCGCAGCTGAGTGCGGCCAATAAAAAAAGCGGGCCTTGCGCCCGCCATCTCCAAACTCTCTCGACCTTTTACCCGACGCCCGGGCGGAGCGAGGCTCCACCCGGGCAAAGAACATGCTGGCTACTTCTTCTTCGCGGCCTTCTTGGCCTTTTTCTTCGTCGCCTTCTTCGCCTTCTTCGCTTTCTTAGCCATAGTATCCTCTCAAGGGTTCATGGTTAAACGCGACACGAGGGATGCTCGGCGGAGGGCCAGCCTCGCAACATCCTCGACCACAAACTCAGCAGATTCGCGGGCGGCTGCCCCGTGCTGTCACATCTGTGTCATTACGTTATCCACAGCTCAGATGCATTTTCGGGTGATTTTTGCCCGCGAATCCGCATCGCAATGCGCATCGGCGTGGCCGCGCAGGGAGGCCGCGACATGCCTAACGATCCGATAATCGCGGCGCACTGTTCATGAATCCAAAACCAAGGGCGAGCTTTCGCAGATCGCAGTGAGGTTCCGTTAAGTGCAATCCGCGCATTCTTCCCCGCAAGAACGCGGGGAAGGGTCATGGACGAACGGCTGCCAGAGACGGGGGGGGCGACGCTGCGCGTGCCGCACGCGCCATGCTGAACGTACCGACACTCTGGACGGTCTTCGTCGTCAACTTCCTGGCGCTTGGCCTGATCTGGGCCTACGTGACGCGCTCCTATCCGAAATTTGCAGCGGCGCGATTCTGGATGGCATCGTCGTTCGTCGGCGCCGCCGGCGCGATGACAGCCCTGGTCCGCCTGTTCGTCGCCTCTCCCCTGCCGCTTCTTGTCGGCGCTGCCGGTATCATCGCGGCGAGCTGCCTCGCCGCCATGGGCATTCAGCGCTTCTATGACCGGCCGGTCTCATGGCGCGTCATGGCCGCAACGGGGGTGCTAAGCCTCGCCGGCGTCGTGTTCTTCATGGTCGGCTTCGAGCACATGCAGCTGCGCATGCTCAGCTACACGCTCGGCCAGGCCTTGCCGCTGGTGCTGGCGCTGCGTCTGCTCCTGGCGCCGCCGGAAGGCCGCGTCAGCCCGGGTGCGCGGCTGTCCGGCATCGTCATCCTCACCATCATCGGGATCTTTGCGGTTCGCACGCTGGGCAATCTGCTCGGCCACGATTTCTCGGCGCGCGCCGGCGGTCAGGCTCATGGCGTCATGGTGCTGGGCCTCCTGTTCCTGTCGATGACGCTCAATTTCGGCTTCCTGCTGATGGCGATGGATCGCCTGCGCAACGAGGTCGCCGACCTCGCGCTGCTTGACGATCTCACGGGCGTCGCCAACCGGCGCCATTTGTTGCAGCGCCTGTCCGAGGAATGCGCCCGGTCTGAGCGCAGCGGCGAGCCGTTCTCGCTGCTGGTGATCGATCTCGACGGCTTCAAGGCCATCAATGACTCCCATGGTCACGCCGCGGGCGATGCCTGCTTGCGGCACTTCACCCTGATGGCGCAAACGCGGCTGCGGCCGGGCGACATGCTGGCCCGCACCGGTGGCGACGAGTTCTGCGTCGTGCTGCCGTCCTCGTCCCTGCGCGAGGCTGCCGCGATCGCCCGCCGCGTGCTCGAGGTCTGCCGCCAGGACGCCGCGGCCTGTACAACCAGGGACATCCCGATCGCGATCTCGATCGGCGTTGCCGAATGGGACCGCGGCATCGGCCAGTTTCCGGACCGCCTCATCGCCCATGCCGACCACGCCCTCTATGCCGCCAAGAAAAACGGCAAGAACGACTTTGCCGTCTACGATCCGGCTCCGCCGCTCTCGCCTGAGCGGCCCGGGCTCGGCGAGGCCACGCGCAAATTCGCATAAAGCCTGCTAGGATTTGGGTCCGCCTTGGACCCGTATGATGATATTCCGCCTGCTCGCGACTTTTCTCGCCGCCCTTCTTCTGCTCACCCCAGCCGCCGCAACGGACGCCGAACTCGCGAAGATCGCGCGCGTCTCCGGCACGCCTGACATTCCCGGCCTGAAAATGGTCTGGCTCGCGCCATGGGGCGATGTCCGCGACGCCCATCCCTGGCGCAACATCATCGTGCACCAGACCGAGGGGCCGACAGGCTCGGCGCGCGGCGGCGCGGCGGAGCAGTCGAAGAACCCGACGCGCCGCGGCGTCACCGTGTGGGTCGAGACCGACGGCACGGTCTATTGGGCGGTCGCCGAGAACCTGGTGCCGACCCATGGCGACGGCGCCAACCGTAACGACAACAAGTACATCGACAACAGATCGACCTATCGCCAGGTCGTGCGCGACAACTCGATCGGCGTCGAGTTCGCCGGCAACTATCCGGATGTCACCACAGGCCCGACCGAGGCGCAGGTCGCGGCATGGAAGATCCTCGTGAAGGTGCTGCGCGCGCGCTACGGCATCCCGCTCGACCACGTCTATGCGCACAACTGGATCGACTACAAGGACGCCCGCTATTGCGAAGGCTGTTGGCTCGCGACGCTGGCGCGGACTTGGGGGGAGTGACGAGCAGGCGCGTCCGGCAACCGAAGGCCGAAACCTCCGGTGCCGGACGGCCATCGAGAGCGATCGCTATCGGCTCTCATCGCCATCCTAAGTCCACCGGTCTTCCCGGGCTCAGGGGAATGCCTTGGGAAGATCGGCGGAAGGCTTCGTGACGATCTGGTGCGCGTCGCGCCAGATCACTTCGCGCTGGCGTGAGGTTGTAATCGTGCGCACCGGCAGGCCGCCCTCCTCGAGCAGCCAAGCGCAGTAGCGCGCGCAGCTGACAGCCTCGCGGGCTTGAGGATCGAACCAGCAAATGCCCCAGATCGAATCGCGCCGCTTGAAGTGACGCGCGATGCGTCCAGGAAGCGGCAGATGCTGCGCGAACCAATTGAACTGGTCCGAGAGCTCATGCCGGATCCAGTCCGGACAGTTGTTTCGCTGGACATACCAGGACGCACGAAAGAAGCCGCTCTCCACGCGACTGTGCGGGTGGATGAGCGGTGTAACGAACCGCAAATGCATGACGACACGGCGCGACGCCTTGTTGCGTCGCGCCCCTCGCAGCCAGATGCAATGAATGGAGAACAGCGCGCGAAGCGGCGTTCAGCTTATGACCGATTGCCGATCAAAGAGTTCGGCGGTCAGAACGTATCGATCTACTTTTCATGCCGCCTCCCTTGGTTGCGCTGAACAACAAAGGCGCGATAGCGCGCCGGGCGGCAGCACATACATCAGCAATCGTCCTGCGGCAAGCGTGATCGACAAGGACGATTGAGCGGGAAGCATTCATGACGCGCTCCGGAATGACGAGCTAAACCGGCTGCGCCATCCAGCCGAACAGCCGTCGCATCAATCCCGGCCGCCGTGGCAATTCCGGCGGGCCGTCCGACGCCAGCACGCGTTTGAAGAAGTAGTCCAGGAACACCATGTCGTTCGGCTCGGTGACGGTGAATTGTTCGTCGCCGAAGAACACGCTGTAATTATAGAAGAACGGGCCCATGAGCGGGATCGTCGCGGTCGAGGCATAGTCCTTGGAGATGACGAACTCTGCGGGATCGAGCCCGTGCTCGCGCATCGCCTGCTCGACCAGCGGCAGCTTGCGCATGAACTGGGCGGAGAAGCCGCCGACGGTGGATTGCAGGATGATCGACACGGTTGGTGTCCGTTCAGTTGAGGCCGCCGGCCCGATCATTCTGGGTCGGTCGACCGGACGCGCGGGTTCAAGGCAAGCCCGGTTCTACGTCGGCCAGGGGAAGGAGACTGTGACGGCGGTCTCACTTGGCAGGACCTTCCGCCACAACCACCGCTGTCATCGCCCGGTTCAACCGGGCGATCCAGTATTCCAGGGGCCTGCGTTCGAGATCTCGCTGCCGGTACCGGTTCAAGCCGGGGCATGACAGCGAGTGCGGCGCGCTTCGCATCGCGCAGAGAAAGCACGGCGGATCACTCAAACAGAGCATCGCCACAAACAAAAAAGCCGGCGTTGCCGCCGGCTTTCTGTCTCTTGTCGATCCGCCAATATCTACCGCGAGAAGAGCCCGCTTAATGCGCGGCTTCCAGCGCGGCCTGTTCCGCCCGTGCGATCGTGCCCTTGACCGCGGCCTGCACCTTTTCGAAGGCGCGGACTTCGATCTGGCGGACGCGCTCGCGCGACACGCCGAACTCGGCGGCAAGGTCTTCCAGCGTCATCGGCTCATCGGCGAGGCGGCGCGCCTCGAAGATGCGGCGTTCGCGCGGGTTGAGCACGCCCATGGCGCCGTTCAGCGCGTCACGGCGTTCGTCATACTCCTCGTGCTCGGCCAGCATGGCTTCCTGGTTGGGCGTGTTGTCGACCAGCCAGTCCTGCCATTCGCCGGCTTCGCCGTCATCGCGGATCGGAGCGTTGAGCGACGCGTCACCACCGAGGCGACGGTTCATGTCGATCACGTCCTGATCGGTGACGCCGAGGCGCTTGGCAATGATCTTCACCTGGTCGGGGCGGAGATCGCCCTCGTCCAGCGCGTTGATCTTGCTCTTCGCCTTGCGCAGGTTGAAGAACAGCTTCTTCTGGTTCGCGGTGGTGCCCATCTTCACGAGCGACCAGGAACGCAGGATGTACTCTTGAATCGACGCCTTGATCCACCACATCGCGTAGGTGGCGAGACGGAACCCCTTTTCGGGTTCGAAACGCTTCACCGCTTGCATGAGGCCGACATTGCCTTCCGAGACGACCTCGGAGATCGGCAGGCCGTAGCCGCGATAGCCCATGGCGATCTTGGCCACGAGGCGGAGATGGCTGGTGACGAGTTGGTGCGCCGCGTCGCGATCGTCATGCTCACGCCAACGCTTGGCGAGCATGTATTCCTGCTGGGGTTCCAGCATCGGGAACTTGCGGATCTCGGCGAGGTAGCGAGAAAGGCCGGATTCTCCATTGAGGACCGGCAAAGCAGCGGTACGGGCCATGATGAAGCCCTCCAAGGTTCAGGCCCCCGATAGCGGCGGGCCAGGCAGACGACCGCTGTGTTAAAGCCGGCCGTAGCTGCGATGTTCCGTTGGTCATTTCCAACGCAAGCGCAATATACCCCAAGGGGGGTCAAAAAGGGAAGGATTGCTGACGTCACGTCCCCGTGTGGCAGCTATAACTTTTTGTAATGTAACGCTTTTCCAAGGTGGCCTGCGTCATAGCGCCGCTTTCAGAGCGCCCTGAAGGAGAAGCAAATCCTTCGGCAGAGGCGCTTCCCAGTGGAGTAATTCTCCGGTTCTCGGGTGCTCCAATACCAGCAAATAGGCATGCAGGGCCTGCCGTCCAAGCGTGGCCAGAGTCGCCTGCGACTCCGGGCCGAGGTGGTTCGCCTTGGTCTTGAAGTGCGGGCCATAGACGGCGTCGCCCATCAGGGGATGGCCAATATGGGCGAGGTGGACGCGGATCTGGTGGGTGCGTCCGGTCTCGAGCTCGCAGGCGAGCAGGGAGGCGATCGGCTTGCCGTCACGCCCCGCAAAACTCTCCAGAAGCTCCCAATGCGTCACCGCCTCGCGGCCGCCCTGGCGCACCGCCATCTTCTCGCGCGCATACGGGTGGCGGTCGATCGGCGCATCGACGGTGCCGCGGTGGCGTCCCGGCAGCCCCCAGGCGAAGGCCATGTAGCCGCGGCGCATCGCGCCCGTCCGGCCGTGGTCGGCGAATTGCGCGGTGAGCGAGGCATGGGCGAGGTCGTTCTTGGCGACTACCATCAGCCCGGTCGTGTCCTTGTCGAGCCGGTGCACGATGCCGGGCCGGCGTACCCCGCCGATGCCGGAGAGCGAGCCGCCGCAATGGGCGATCAGCGCGTTGACCAGCGTGCCGGTCTCGTGCCCGGCCGCGGGGTGCACGACGAGGCCCTTCGGCTTGTTGAGGACGACGATGTCGTCGTCCTCGAACACGATATCGAGGGCGATATCCTCACCCTTGGGCTCCGGCGGGGCCGCCTCCGGCACGTCGATTGTGATCGTATCGCCGGATGTGACGTGATAAGCGGGGTCGCGGATCGCGGCGTCCTTGAGGCTCACCGCGCCCGCCAAAATCAGGGCTTTCAGCCTCGATCGCGACAGGTCGGTGAGGTGCGCCGCCAGCACGCGGTCAAGCCGAGCCGAGCCCTCGTCGCCGGCGACGACAACTTCCAACCTTTGCGCAGAGCCTGAGCTATCCATGACGACGTCTGATACCGCTGTTCCCGAACCGAGCCCCGAGCAGGCCGCGCTGTTCGCGCGGGTGCGGCGGATGATGCTGATCGCGGGGTTGACCACGGCGCTGGCAATCTGCGCCGTCCTGATCGCGGTGGGCTACCGCCTTTTCAAGTCGGAGGGAAGGGCGTCCGAAATGGCCGGCGACGTCACCGCCGCCCTGCCCAAGGGCGCCAGGATCGTCTCGACCGGGGTCGCCGGCGACCGCCTCGTGGTCACGCTGGACGTTGGCGGGGTCATCGAGATCCGCACTTTCGACGCCCACACCCTGAAGCCGGCCGGAAAGCTGAAATTTGCCAATGAGCCGTAGGGCTGGCCGCGGCTGTTGATCGTTCTCCGGTCCAGTTTGTCTTGCCGCGCAACTTCTGATTTAGCTCTCGGGCTTGGGAAGTTGGGCTGGGACTGGGAATGGGACGTATCAAGTCGCGCGTCGTCGCAATTGCACTCGTTGTCGGGTCGTACGGATGCGCTGGATTTGCGGCGCTCGCAGAGCCGGCCAAGCAGCCCACAGCGCCAGCCAGGCAGGCTGGACTTGCCGCGCCGGCCAAACAACCCGCGGCGCAGGCCAAGCCAACGGGCTCGCGGAACGCACGGCTCTATTTCTTGCGCGAGAAGGGCATTTTCGGCGCGATGGGCGGAATGGCGGCCTCGTCGGAAATCCTGATCGACGGCAAGTCCGTCGGTAAGGTCGACATGGGGACGTTCTTCTTCGTCGACCGGCCGCCGGGCGTCCACAAGATCGCTTCCCACATGAAGATGTCGATGACGGACTATGAGGTCGAGGTCCCCGTCGAGGCCGGCAAGACGTATTATTTCGGCGTCGGGACGCAGCGGACAGGCGCCATCGGCCAGGACCTGCTCAACCAGGCCGTCGCCGGCAGCAGCGGCCAGCAGATCCGCTCCTCATCGCCGTTCAAATCCGCCTTTGCGGGCGCGGGCCTGTTCCGCCTTGAGCCGGCCGCGGGCGCTGCGGCGATCGAGAAACTGAAGCAGCCGTGAGTGTTCCCGGCGGTTTCGTAGGGCGCGCGGCGGCCCGCCGCGCAATTAAGCCTAAGCCGCATTGACCGTGCATATCCGGGGTTCTCGCCCCCGATCGAGGCTTGCCGCCGACAAAATTCGCGGCTATGTCCTGTCCCTCACGCTCCCTTCGTCTAGCGGTTAGGACGCGGCCCTCTCAAGGCTGAAACAGGGGTTCGATTCCCCTAGGGAGCGCCATTGCCTTGAAGCTACCTTCCCTTGATCTCGATTTGATTGTTCCCCCCGCTGGGTGAGCGCTTGTGGCATTGGCGATCAACGTTCGAGCCGATAACAATTCAGCAAGTGAGATCGAGCGGCTGTGGGATCAGGTCGTAGCGTTCGAAGTCGAGCCCTCGATGCGCGCCCTTGGCTATCGGCCACATTTTACATTTGCGATCTACGACTCGCCTGCGATCGACGAAAAGATAGCATGGGCCGCCATGCTGGCGGCCGTTGCTGGCGAAGCGCAATTTCGCATCGAGTTCAAACGGATTCGTTGGTTCGCAGGCTCGCCTCTCGTTCTCTGGGCGGAGCCGAGCTCCAATGAGGCGCTAACCCGCATCCACAGCTCGGTCAGCGCCGCAATCGACCCGGCGCATTGCCGCCCTCATTACCGGCCCGGGGCATGGACGCCGCATTGTACGCTCGGCTTGCGCATCGCCGATGAGCGGCGTGATGACGCGATTGCTTTTGCGCGATCGTTTGATCGAAGCATGGAAGTGCTGTTCGACGTGGCAGATTGCGTTACCTTTCCGCCGGTTCAGGTAATCGCTGAGCAGCGATTGCCCCCGTAGTCGATGGCACGGCCACGGCGGGCAAGGTCGGTAGCTTCGACGCCAAGTCGCTAGCAAACATGTTGCAGGCGAAGGCGCGATCACTGCGCCTGCAATCGCTTCAGGTCGGCAATGGCGGCACGATACTCTCGAAACGAGGTCGGGCATCCGTCTCGCGCGGCTGCAAACTCGTTCCGGGCCGCCACTGTATCTTTGCTCTTGAGCTGAGCGATCCCAGCGTAATAGTGTGCCTCGCAAGTTTGATCTGAATTCCTGGCCGAAGCCAGGGCTGCGGCGGGCGTGATCCGGCCGACAAGCAATTCGCCGACGGTTCTCGGCCAATCCCTGAGCTGGCCCTTGTCGAGTGCAGCGGACAGCGCGATGCCGGCATCGGCAGATCGTCCCTGCATCCGCGCCACCGATCCCCAAATCACGCCGTAGCCATCGGGATCGGAAAACCGCGCCTCCCGGTCGTAGTCCGAAGCGGCATCCCTGAAATCGCCTCTCCGATAGTACGCATCTCCCCGGGCCGCGTAGTAGTCAGTCGCGACGCGATCGGCCTCCGGACGACTCACCTCCTGGTCTTTGGCAAAGGTGGTGTTCTTGTCGGGTCCAAGCCTGATGGCATCGGTGAAATCCCGGATCGCCTCGTCCAGCCTGTCCTCGGACATATAAATCTGCCCGCGAATGAACCGGCTTGCGGCACCTGAGGGATCAAGATTGATGGCCTCGGTGAGCGAAGCGATTGCGCGTGTGGTGTCGCCCTTTTTGGCCAAGGTCAGTCCCAGCTCGTGATGAGCGTAGTTGTTCTTCGGGTTGAGCCTGACCGCCTCGGTGAAGTCGGCTTCAGCCGCATCCATGTTGCCGAGTGCAAAATTTCCGAAGCCATGCTTGAGCAATGCCATGGATCTTGCACCGGGAGGTAGTCTGGCGTCCTGGGAGAGGCTGCTGCACGCTGCCATCATGCGCGGGACATCGGTGCTGTCCTGACAATCGTTCAGGTCTTGTGGGGTGGCCGCAAACGCGCTTGCCGCCGAGACGACGATGGAGATGATCAAAGCTGCCCTGCAGCTGATGCGCAGGCCCTGATTTGACATTGCAGACATTTCGCTCCCTTGCACGACACACTTGGCCGATGATCCCGACGCAGGCAACGCGACCTGCCGCGACGACAACCTTATAGAGATCTTTTCCATCATTCTACCGGAGGTTTGTTGGGCCGTTGCCCTTCGGGCAAGGCACGCCGCGAGGTCGCGAGCGCATGCAGCATCGGCATCAGTGCCGGTAGTCGTTCTCCCCAAAATCTGCACTATGCGCTCCGCGCCTCCGGAGCTTCTGCAGGGCTTTCGGAGGTTCTGGCAATAGCATGCGGAGTGACGACATGAGCGGTTTGGTGATCTCTGGCGGCCGGGTGGTGGATCCCGCGAGCGGAATGGACGCCATCGGTGATGTAGCGGTGATGGACGGCAAGATCGCCGGCGTCGGCACGGGCCTCGGCGGCGCCGAGCGGGTGATCGACGCGACGGGGCTCGTGGTCGCGCCGGGCTTCATCGACCTGCACGCGCATGGCCAGTCGATCCCGGCCGACCGCATGCAGGCGTTCGACGGCGTGACGACGACGCTTGATCTCGAGGCCGGCGTGCTGCCGGTCGCCTCCTGGTATGAGCGCCAGGCGCGGAAGGGACGCGTGCTGAACTACGGCGCCGCCACCAACTGGGCCTTTGCGCGCATCGGCGCGATGACCGGCTCGAATGCGGAGAGCTCGCTGGAAGCGTTCGGCAACGCCATGCGCGATCGCCGCTGGATGGACAACGTCGCCAGCGATGCGGAGGTCGCCGGCATCCTCGAGCGTCTTTCGCGCGGCCTGAACGAGGGCGGCATCGGCATCGGCATCCTGAACGCCTATGCGCCGGGCGCCGGCGTGCAGGAGCTGACCGCGGTCTGCCAGCTCGCGGCCAGGCAGGACGTGCCGACCTTCACCCACGTCGCCTACATGTCGCGCGTCGACCCCGAAAGCGCCGCGGAAGCCTATATCCGCCTGATCGGCTATGCCGGCGCCACCGGCGCGCACATGCACATCTGCCATTTCAACTCGTCGAGCAAGACGGATATCGAACGCTGCCGCGTGCTGGTCGAAAAGGCGCAGGCGCAGGGCTTGCCCATCACGGTCGAAGCCTATCCCTACGGTACCGGCTCGACCGTGCTGGCCGCGGCCTTCTTCAGTGATCCCCAGTTCGTCGAGCGCAACGGCACCGGTTACGATTCAGTGCAGCGCGTGACCGACGGTCACCGCTTCCGCGATCGCGAGGAGCTGCTGAAGGCGCAAGCCGAAGAGCCGTCCTCGCTGGTGCTCTGGCACATCCTCGATACCGACAACAATGCGCATCATCGCGATCTGCTCGATATGTCGGTGCTGTATCCCGGCGGCGCGATCGCGTCCGATGCGATGCCGTGGACGACGTCGGACGGCAAGACCTACACCGGCGATGCCTGGCCGCTGCCGGATGACGCCACCTCGCATCCGCGCTCGGCCGGCTGCTTCACGAAGTTCATCCGCGAATGGGTGCGCGAGCGCAAGGCCGTGTCGCTGCTCGAAGGCGTGCGCAAATGCGCGCTGATCCCCGCAGAGATCCTTTCGCAAAGCACGCCCGCGATGCGGGCCAAGGGCCGCCTTGCCAAGGACGCCGATGCCGACATCGTCGTGTTCGACTACGAGAAGCTCTCGGACCGCGCGACCTTCACGGCGATGAACCGCCCCTCGGACGGCGTGCGGCATCTGATCGTCAGCGGCCAGCCGCTGATCAGCGATGGCGTGCTGGACGTGGCGGCGCGGCCCGGCCGCCCCGTGCGTCGCCCCGTCGTCGAGGGCTGATCCCATGCCGGTCCCCATTCTCCTGGTGACGGGCTTTCTGGGGGCGGGCAAGACCACGGTCGTCAACCATCTGCTGGCGAACGCGGAGGGACGGCGTATCGCGGCAATCGTCAACGATTTCGGCGCGATCAACATCGACGCGGAGTTGATCGCGGGCGCGAGCGACGGCGTGGTCAGCCTCGCCAATGGCTGCATCTGCTGCTCGCTCGAAGGCGATCTCCTGCGCACGCTCTCGACGCTGCTTCGGCGCGATCCGAAGCCCGAATATATCGTCATCGAGACCAGCGGCGTCGCCGATCCCGCCGACATCGTCCGCAACCTGATGGACCCCGTGATCCTGCGCGAGGCGCCGCTGGAAACGGTGCTCTGCGTGATGGATGCGGCGACGCTACCTGCGGCCCTGGATGATGCGCTGATGCGGTCGCAGCTGCGCGCCGCCGATATCGTGGCGCTGAGCAAGCTCGATCTGGCGGACGAGAGCGCAGGCGCCCGCATGCGCGAAGCCATCCGCGCGCAGCGTGTCCCCGCCGTGGTGGTCGATGCCAGGCACGGCGAGATTCCGTCCGCGCTGTTGTTCCCCGCGGCTGTTGATCGCGCGCCCGCGCCGCGCGACCCTGGACCACGACGGCCGTCCGAGGAGCGCTTCGAGACGCTGAGCTGGACCTCGGATCAGCCGCTGTCGCTGCAGCGCCTGCAGCCGGCGATCGGCCGCCTGGCGCCAAAGCTTGCGCGCGCAAAAGGCCTGTTCGAGACCGTCGAGCAACCCGGGCGCCAGATGGTGTTTCAGTTCGCCGCCGGCCGCGCGACGCTCGCGACGGGCGGTGCACCGGCGGAAGGCGTGCCGCGATCGCGGATCGTCTTCATCACCGAGCTCGGTGTGCTCTCGAAGGCCGAGCTCGACGGGATCATGGCGGCGTGCGTTGCGGGTGGGTGAAGCAAGCGATCACGCCAGAAGCACGCCCCTCACTTCACGCGAATTGCGCGATGCCGTTTCCGACGGACCAGTTCTCCGCGGGGGCATCGAGCACGTTGACGAACACGTCCTCCGGCCGGATGCCCGGGTTTTCGCCGAGTAGGTCTGCGATCCGCCGGTACAGCACCATCTTCTGCTCCGCCGTGCGCGAAGCGAACACGGTGATCTGGATCAGCACGGCGTCGTCGCTGCGTTTGACGCCATAGGCATTGCCGCAGCGGAAGTTCGAGGCGTCATGCTCGCTGATGGTCATGAACTCGTCGCCCTCGGGCACGTTCAGTGCCTCGCGCATGGCGCGGTACAAACCATCGAGGATCGCCTGCCGATAGGCTTCCGGTTTGCCGGCGCGCATCGAGATGTGAAGGAGAGGCATGGGCGGATCCCTTTTGGCATGCGAGCCCGATCGGCCAGGGCGCACGCAAGCGCCGGCCGTTGGGCCCATTGACGGAACGGGCTATCAATCCCAATTAGTTTTTGACACGATGTCGAGAAAACACGTTATTGACATCGTGTCAAATATTTTTGCCGTACCGAGGAGCAGGATTTGAGGCCGCGCGAATTCGACCACGACGACGTCCTGCGTATCGCGTTCGACCAGTTCTGGCGCAAGGGCGTGCGCGGCACGTCGCTGTCGGACATCGCGCGCGATGCCGGTGTTCAGCGCGGCAGCCTCTACAATGCCTTCGGCAGCAAGGAGGCGCTGTTCCTCCAGGCCTATGAGCGTTATGCGGGCGATTATCTCCTCGCCCTGCAAAAGGCGCTCGGCGCGGGCTCACTGCGAAAACGCCTTACCGCGTTCTTCGACCTGACCATCACCAACTTCCGCTCGGGCTCGCCGCCGCGGGGATGTCCGACCACGCGCGGATTGATGGAGCTCGGCGCGGCCGAAGGGGAGGGCTTGGATGAAGACGCGCGTCAGGCCTTTGCGGGCCTCATCTCGCGCATCACCATGCTGGTTCAAGAGACGTTGGCGGCAGGCGCAGAGCGCGGCGAGTTCAATGGCAATCCCGCGGCCGCAGCGCTGCATATCATCACGGTGACGCGCGGCCTTGGCGTGCTCGAACGTGCCTTCGGCGACGAGCCGCAGCTGCGCAAGATCGCGGCTCACACCATCGATCTCGTGCTTGGCAAGAAGGGCGGTTAGGCCAGGCCGCAAAACGACGACCCCAGCGGTGGTGATCCCTGGGGCCGTCTGGAGGTTTTATGGAGGGCATCGAACACTGCGTCTCCATGGCGATGTTGATAGCGCAAGGTCGCTTGAGATGCGACTAGAACCCATCAAAGCGTCAGCACAAGGCAAGCGCGTTGACGGCCCGCGTCGTCGCGATCTCGTTCTCGTTCCCGACGTACTGGCAAACGATGGATTCGAGTTCGCCCGGCTGGTTGCGGCGTGCGACCGCCAGCAGTCGCATCAATTCCGCCTCGTCCTGCGACAGGCGCCGGCACGAGGGCGGCATGAAGCACAGTTCGCACGGCCGGCCGCTGCGCAGGATCCTGACGAGCGCAGCAGCGCGCGCCACCAGCAGCGGACTGTCGGCGATGCCCGGCGCCTCGTCGGCGAAGCGATAGGCCGCTTCCCAGCAATCGGAGGCGCCGGTCGTATAGGCCGCTCCGATGAATCGGAACAGCGACAGCGCAACGCGGGAAAATTCATCGTAGCTCTCGACGCAGGGATGCGCCGCAAGCGCGGCCTGGAGCGGACAGAGCCGCGGCTGGCCGGCTGTTTCGACTGGCGCAGAACCGCACGTATCGTGGAGCATGAACGATCCCGTCAGTGCAGCGTGGGACTTCCGACCAGCCAGCTCTTCATTGCCATCGTCCGGTCATGGTCGAAAGACTGAACGTGTCGGTCGGGCAGGATGAGGCCGGCCATGCGGAAGATCGTTGCAAGCCCCCGCACGGGCGCGAGAGCCCAATCGGCACCGACCGGCGGCAACCAGCTCTCGAACTGCTCGCGCGCGACGTCGATGCGTTCCTGTTGTGCCGCGGCGATCGCCCGCAAGATTCCGTGCTCGCTGTCCGACATCTTCGGACAGGTCGGACAATGAACTTCGATGGCCGTATGCGCCGTGCACGCGAAGATCTCGATGATGGATTCTAGCGACGGCACGGCGTCGCCCACGCGAAAGTGGTCGTACACTTGCTGGATATCGGCCGCAGTCGGAACGGCGCTTCCGCTGCGTGCCTTGGCCCGAAATCCCCAGATGAAAAGCCGCTCCGCCGCGCACAGCGCAGGAAGGTCGAGGGACTTGCCATATGTCGATTGATGCATTGAGCCTCTGGCCTTCTGTGCAGCTCACGCCACAGCTGGCGCTGATGATCTGCGCCGATCGTTCCGCCAGAGCCGACCGCAAGTCAACGCTCGCAGCGGCGATATCGAGGTCTTCTAGATCTAAAGAGCCGGGATCCCGGATGCAGCCAAGCCTCGCCAGCCTGCCAAGTCGCACGCCGCGCGCCGGCTGCCTCCAACGCAATTTCGTGGGGATTTGGGGAACCCGAATGCTTAAAGCTTCGCTAAGGGGTGCGGGATAAACTGGCATATCAGCCCTTCCAATTCTTGCGAGCTCCGATGTTTTTCTCCCGCATCAGTTTCAAGCTAGTCCTGATTGTCGGCATCAGCCTCCTCGGCATGATCGCTCTGGCGCCGATCGCGCTCTCGACCCTGCGTGCGCAGATGATTGCCGACCGCCAGGCCAAGACGCAGCACATGGTCGATGTCGGCTACGGCATCCTGGCGCACTATCAGAAGCTCGAGAGCGAGGGGAAGTTGCCGCGCGAGCAGGCGCAGGCCGCCGCGATCACAACGATCAAGAGCCTGCGTTATGACAAGGTCGAGTATTTCTGGATCAACGACATGGCCCCCAAGATGGTCATGCACCCGATCAAGCCCGAGCTCGACGGCAAGGATCTCTCCGGCATGAAGGACCCCGCCGGCAACGCGCTGTTCATGGGCTTCGTTGACGTCGTCAACAAGCAGGGCGCCGGCTTCTACAGCTATCTCTGGCCGAAGCCGGGCTTCGAGCAGCCGGTCGGAAAAATCTCCTATGTGAAGGGCTTTGCGCCCTGGGGATGGATCATCGGCACCGGCATTTATCTCGACGACGTCGACGCCGTTTTCCGCCAGAACGCGACGACATTCGCCTACATTTGTCTGGCCGTCCTGGTCCTGGTGCTGGCCTGCTCCTTCGTGATCGGCCGCAGCGTGACCCGGCCGCTCGCGAAAATCACCGCGCTGACCGAGCGACTCGCCGCCGGCGACAGCGCGTTCGAGGTGCCCTACACCGGCCGCAGCGACGAGGTCGGCGGGCTCGCCAAGGCGCTTGCCGTGTTCAAGGACAATGCGTCGGCGGTGAGCCGCATGCATACCGAGCAGCAGGAGACGAAGCAGAGGGCCGACGACGAGAAACGCAAGACGATGGGCGATCTCGCCGGCAAGTTCGAGGCGAGCGTTCAGGCCGTCGTCCGCGACGTCTTCACCGAGGCGCGCGCGATGCAGCAGGCCGCGCAAGGCATGTCGGAGACCGCGAACAAGGCGACCGACCGCGCAAGCTTCGTCGCGACCGCCTGCCAGCAGGCGTCGAGCAATGTGCAGACGGTGGCGTCCGCCGCCGGGCAGCTGTCGTCCTCGATCACCGAGATCAGCCAGCGTGTCGCGCAGGCTGCAAGCGTGGCCGACAAGGCGGCCGCGGACGGTCAGCGCACCAACGACACCGTGCAGGGGCTGGCCGCCGCCGCGCACAAGATCGGCGAGGTCATCGACCTCATCAACCAGATCGCCTCGCAGACCAACCTGCTCGCGCTCAACGCCACCATCGAAGCGGCGCGCGCCGGCGAGGCCGGCAGGGGATTTGCCGTGGTCGCGAGCGAGGTGAAATCGCTGGCGAGCCAGACCGCGAAGGCGACCGACGAGATCGGCGCGCAGATCACCGCGATCCAGGCCGAGACCAACCAGGTCGTCGGCAACATCGAGAGCATCCGCAAGACCATCATGGAGGTCAACGAGATCTCCTCGTCGATCGCCGCCGCGGTCGAGGAGCAGGGCGCCGCGACGCAGGCGATCGCCCACAGTGTGCAGGAGGCGGCGTCCGGCACCGACCAGGTCTCGCAGAACATCTCCGGTGTCACCGACGCCACGGCGGAAACGGGCCAGGCCGCGGGCCTCGTGCTGCAATCGAGCGGCCGGCTGTCGCAGAAGCTGCAATCACTGGAGAACGAGGTCAGCACCTTCGTTGCGGGCGTGCGGGCCGCCTGACATCGCGCTCATACTATCTGCCGTGGCGCGGATTATGCGCCTCGTCGCCGCGCGCGCCGGCAACTGATATTCCGGCCCGCGGGACCGGCTATTGCGACGGGCGTTCTCGCCCTTGACGAGCGCGGTTAAAGTGAAGAAGCAGGATCATCGAACCTGCCGACCCGCGCCTCGGCCCGCGGGCATGGAGACGCCGCATGTCGTTCAAGAAACTCCTGATCGCCAACCGTGGCGAGATCGCCATCCGCATCGCGCGCGCGGCGGCCGATGCCGGCATCGCGACGGTCGCGATCCATCCGGCCGATGACGCGCTGTCGCTGCACGCGCGTGTTGCCGACGGGGCGGTCGAAATCCCCGGCCGCGGCGCACGGGCCTATCTCGATATCGAAGCGGCGGTGAAGGCGGCGAAGAGCGCCGGCTGCGACGCGGTGCATCCCGGTTATGGCTTCCTCAGCGAGAATGCCGCGTTCGCCAAGGCCTGCGCGGATGCGGGCATCGCCTTCGTCGGGCCGAAGCCGGCCGCGCTTGAACTGTTCGGCGACAAGGTCGCGGCGCGGCAACTGGCGAAGCGTTGCGGCGTGCCGATCATCGCCGGCACCAGCGGGCCCTCGTCGCTGGAGGAGATCACGGCATTCTTCGAATCCCTCGGCAAGGGCGCGGCGATCGTGATCAAGGCGATGGCCGGTGGCGGCGGCCGCGGCATGCGCGTCGTGGAGAATGCCGCCGATCTCGCGGAAGCCTATGCGCGCTGCCAATCCGAGGCCAAGGCGGCGTTCGGGTTCGACGGCGTCTATGCCGAGCGCCTGATCCGCCAGGCCCGCCACATCGAGGTGCAGATCATCGGCGATCGCCACGGCGCGATCTCCCATCTCTGGGAGCGCGAATGCACCATCCAGCGCAGGCACCAGAAGCTGATCGAGGTGGCGCCGAGCCCGTCGCTCAGTGACGCCTTGCGCGGCCGCATCATCGAAGCTGCGAAGCAGCTCGCGACCGCTGCGTCTTACGACAATCTCGGCACCTTCGAGTTCCTGGTCGACGGCACGGCCGAGGACAGCTTTGCCTTCATCGAGGCCAATCCGCGGCTTCAGGTCGAGCATACCGTGACGGAGGAAGTGCTCGGCCTCGACCTCGTCCGCGCCCAGCTCGCGGTCGCCGCCGGCGCAACATTGGCATCCCTTGATCTGGCACAGGGCGCCATCCCAAAGCCGCGTGGCTATGCCATGCAGCTCCGCGTCAACATGGAGACGCTGGACGAGCTGGGGGCGACGCATCCGACCGGCGGCGTGCTCGCCGTGTTCGAGCCGCCGTCGGGGCCCGGCGTCCGCGTCGATAGTTTTGGTTATGCCGGCTATAAAACCAGCGCGGCGTTCGACTCCCTGCTGGCCAAGGTCATCGTGCACACGCCGGGCGAAGCCTGGCACGACGTCGTGGCAAAAGCCTCGCGCGCCTTGCGCGAGTTCAGGATCGACGGCGTCGTGACCAACATCGCCTTCCTCCAAGCCGTGCTCGCACATCCCGATTTCAGGACTAACCGCATCGCGACCGATTTCATCGATCGCAACATCGCAAAGCTGGTCGAGGCGGCCGATGGCGCGGCAAAGCCGCTCTATTTTGCCGCGACCGAGCGAAGCGGCCATGGCGCGGAGACGCACGTCGCGCAGATCGTGCCCGAAGGCGCGGTGATGGTCGCTGCGCCCTTGCAGGGAACCATCGTCATCATCCAGGTGAAGGAAGGCGAGATCGTGCGCCCGGGCCAGCAGCTCGCCGTGATCGAATCCATGAAGATGGAGCATCTGGTCATGGCCGAGCAGGGCGGCCGCGTCATGAAGCTCGTCGCCGGCGATGGCGTGACCCTGATGCATGGCGAACCAATCATGTATCTGGAGCCGCTCGACGTCGCGGCCGATGCGTCGGCAGCGGAGGCCGATGTCGATCTCGACCACATCCGCCCTGATCTCGCCGAGATGATCGCGCGCCAGGCCAATACGCTCGATGCGAACCGGCCGGCCTCGGTCGAGCGCCGCCGCAACACCAACCAGCGCACAGCGCGCGAGAACGTCGCGCAGCTCGTCGACGACGGCTCGTTCATGGAATATGGCAGCCTTGCGATCGCAGCGCAGCGACGCCGCCGCAAGCTCGACGATCTCATCAAGAGCACACCGGCCGACGGCCTCGTGATGGGTGTTGCGACGGTGAATGCCGAGAAGTTCGGCGCCGAGGGCGGCCGCTGCATCGTCGTGGCCTACGACTACACCGTGCTCGCGGGCACGCAGGGCCACATGAACCACAAGAAGATCGACCGCATGCTGACGCTGGCGGAAGACTGGCGTGTGCCCTTGGTGTTTTACGCCGAAGGCGGCGGCGGCCGGCCCGGCGACACCGACCGACTCGGCATGACCGGCCTCGACGGCCCGTCCTTCGTGCAGTTCGCACGGCTCTCCGGCCTCGTGCCGGTTATCGGCGTGGTCTCCGGCTACTGCTTTGCCGGCAACGCCGCGATGCTCGGCTGCTGCGATGTCATCATCGCTACCAGGAACGCCTCGATCGGCATGGGCGGTCCGGCGATGATCGAAGGCGGCGGTCTCGGCGTCTATCATCCGGCCGAGGTCGGCCCTGTTACGTTCCAGTCGCCGAATGGCGTCATCGACATCCTGGTCGAGGACGAGGAGGAGGCGACGCGGGTGGCTCAAAAATACCTGTCCTACTTCCAGGGTGCGGTGACGGAGTGGCAAGCGGCCGACCAGCGCCTGCTTCGCCGCGCCATCCCGGAGAACCGCCTGCGGGTCTACGATATCCGCAGCGTCATCGATCTCGTCGCGGACAAGGATTCCGTGCTGGAGTTGCGCCGCGACTACGGCGTTGGCATGATCACCGCGCTGATCCGCATCGAGGGCAAGCCGTTCGGACTGATCGCCAACAATCCGCGCCATCTCGGCGGCGCGATCGATGCCGACGCCGGCGACAAGGCCGCGCGCTTCCTCCAGCTCTGCGACGCCTTCGATCTGCCGATCGTCTCGCTCTGCGATACGCCCGGCTTCATGGTCGGTCCGGAGGCCGAGAAGACCGCGATCGTGCGCCACGTCTCGCGCATGTTCGTCACCGGCGCGAGCCTTACCGTACCGCTGTTCGGCATCGTGCTGCGCAAGGGCTATGGTCTCGGCGCGCAGTCGATGATCGGCGGCGGCTTCCACGCCTCCTTCTTCACCGCGGCCTGGCCGACCGGCGAATTCGGCGGCATGGGCCTGGAGGGGTATGTCCGCCTCGGCTTCCGCAAGGAGATGGAGGCGATCGCCGACCCCGAGGAGCGCGAGACCTATTATCGGAACAAGGTCGCCGAGCTCTATGCCAACGGCAAGGCGGTCTCGATCGCCTCGGTGTTCGAGATCGACAACGTCATCGACCCCGCCGAGACGCGGCGCTGGATCATGGCGGGCGTGCGCTCGGTGCCGAGGCCGCCCGCGAGGACGAAGAAGAAGCGACCCTGCATCGATACGTGGTGAGCGCAGTGCAGCAATAGCTGCGTCCCGGTTCCCGATTGACATCCCCGCCTGTGCTGCCAGACTTTGCACAATAATGCAGGGTGGAGACGTCCGCGATGGCCAGCCTTTCGGCCTCGAACCATGTCGCCCGTGTCTTGTCCGTCGCCAATCACGTGGCCGACGTCGATGCCTCTTCGCGCATCGCCAATTCCTGGCGGCGCTGCCTGGTGAGCCACAAGCTCGACCCCGCCCGCCAGGGCCCGCCGCAGACGCTCACCGAAGCCGAGATTCGCCACGTCGCCGGGCCCATGGAGGAGACGATCAGGCTCGTGACCCCCGAGCTCGACGATCTCGCCCGCGTGCTGCGCGACGCCGGCTACTGCGTCAATCTCGCTGACGTGAACGCGACCATGCTGTTCAGCCGCCTGCCGGCCGAAGCCGACGCAAAGATGTTTCTGGACTGGAAGATCTACACCGGCTCGAATTTCGCCGAGACCTTCGAGGGCACCAACGGGCTCGGCACTGCGCTTGCCGAAGAGAAGCCCATCCTGGTGCATCGCGACGAGCATTTTCGCGCGCAGTGGCACATGTTCTCCTGCGCCGTGGCGCCACTGTTCGATCAGGCCGGCCGGCTCGCCGGTGCCGTGAACATCACCTCGTGCCGCGAGGATCTCGAACGCGCCGGGCATCAGCTCGCGCTCGCGGTGACGATGGAGGCGACGCGGCGGATGGAGGGCGCGATCTTCCGCGGCCATTTCCACAACGCCTGGATCGCCACCGTGCCGGGCGACGGCGGCAGCGGCCTGCTTGCCTATGACGACGATCGCCGCATCGTCGGCGCCTGCCGTTCGGCGCGCGCGCTGCTGGGCCTCACAGACGGCTTGATCGCATCGGGCATCGATCTGTCGCGCTATATCAAGTTCGATCATCACGCGGCGCGTGGTGCGGACGAGGTCGTCGAACTGCGCCGCGCCGACGGCAGCGCGCTCGGGCAGGGACATGTCGCGCCGCCGCTGCGGGCGAGGCCGTCCACTCAGCGTCGTGACGTTCCCGTCGATCGTTTCAATTCGCTGCATCGGCTCGCAGGTCGCGATCCCGGCCTGATCAAAAGCGTCAAACGGCTGAGAAGCATCGGCGACCACAATCTGCCGGTGCTGCTGCATGGCGAGACCGGCGTCGGCAAGGATGTGTTCGCGCGCGCCATTCACGCGGCGAGCAACCGCGCCCGCAACCATTATGTCGCGCTGAACTGTGCGGCGATGCCGGAGAGCCTGATCGACGCCGAGCTGTTCGGCTATGAGGCCGGCGCCTTCACCGGCGCGCGCCGCGACGGCTCGAAGGGTCTGATCGTGCAGGCCGACGGCGGCACGCTGTTTCTCGACGAGATCGGCGACATGCCGATCGCGCTGCAGACGCGCCTCTTGCGCGTGCTCGAAAACCGCGAGGTCTGGCCGCTCGGCGCGCTCAAGCCGGTGCCGGTCGACATCCGCCTGATCAGCGCGACCCATCGCGACCTCGGCCGCATGGCGGAGGAGGGCGCCTTCCGCGCCGATCTCTACTTCCGGCTGCGCGGCATGGACGTGCGACTGCCGGCGTTGCGCGAGCGCGCCGACAGAGACGATATCATCCGCCAGATCGCGCGCGAGGAGGCGCCGGATTGCCGCCTGTCGGACGAGGCCTGGGCGTTGCTCTCGGCCTATCCCTATCCCGGCAACATGCGCCAGCTGCGCCACGTGCTGCGGCTTGCCGGCTGCACCGCGGAGGACGGCGTCATCATGGATGCCGATCTCGATCTGCCTCCGTTCGGTGGGTGGACGGCAGAGCCCGATCTCGCAACGGCCGAGCGCGCGACGATCGTCGAGGCGCTACGCAAGCATGGCGGCCGCGTGACGGAAGCTGCCCGCGCGCTGAAGCTGAGCCGCGCCACCCTGTACCGCAAGATCAAGCAGTTGAAGATCGAGACGGCGCAGTAGCGTTCAGTCGCATGCGGCGTTCTTTCTTCCTCTCTCCCCTTGTGGGCCTGTTGCGTAATTCGTCAATTGTGATTCCCTAGGGCAAAGCCTTGGAGGGTAGCGATGGCGGTCAAGCGGACGGGACAGCCGAGCTTTGTGGAAGCGCTGATGCCGAAGGGAGCCGGCGCCAATGCGGCGCTGGATCGGCTGGCTGGCCTGGTCAAGTGGTACCGGTTCGAGAAGCTGATCGGCCATTTGCGGGATGAAGGGGGGCCCGGTCGACCAGGCTATCCGGTGCTGGTGCTGTTTCGTGCTGTGCTGTTGCAGTCGCTGTATGGTCTTTCGGAGCGCGAACTCGAGGAAGCGCTGGGCGACCGGTTGTCGTTCAAGCGCTTCGTCGGTTTGAGCCTTGAGGATGCGACGCCCGACCACACGGTCCTGAACCGCTTCCGGAACCAGCTCGTTGAACAAGGCCTGCTGGAGAAGCTGTTTGGCGAACTGGATCGTCAGCTTGAGAATGCCGGCGTGATCCTCAAGCGCGGCACGATGCTGGATGCGACCTTGATCCAGGCAGTCTCGGCTCCGCCCAAGGAGGATCGCCCCTCAAACGATCCTGATGCCCGGTTTGCCAAACGGCAGGGCAAAAGCGGCTCGACCTTCGGCTACAAGGCCCATGTCGGTGTCGACGAAGGATCCGGCTTGATCCGCGCGGTGTTGACCACACCCGCTAACGTCAACGATACGACACCGGCGGACGCTTTGATCCGCGGCGATGAAGCCGTGGTCTGGGCCGATGCGGCTTACGACACCCATGCCCGACGGGCCCGGCTGAAGGCGGAAGGCAAGAAGCCCCGCATCGCTCGTCGGCCCAACAGACATCACCCGGAACTGCCGCCCAGGCTCAAACGCTACAACCTCCTCATCGCGCGTCGACGAGCCCAGGTCGAGACCACCTTCGCTACTCTCAAACGCCGCATGCGGCTGACCTGCATCCGCTACGTCGGTCTGATCAAGGCGACCGGGCAAGTCCTGCTCGCCTCGATCGCCTTCAACATGAGGCGGTGGGCCACGATCGCCGCGTGAGCTGCCCGCTCAGGGCGACAACTACAGATCTTGCCAGGCAATTGCCGGGACCAGGGCACTCGCTCCTGACGTCTTCAGCCTCAAGAGCCGATAACGCAACAGGCCCCTTGTGGGAGAGGGTGGATCGCCGCGTAGCGGCGAGACGGGTGAGGGGTCTGCCTCCGCGATTACTCCCTTTCGAGTTTGCGGAGACATACCCCTCATCCGGCGCTTCGCGCCACCTTCTCCCACAAGGGGAGAAGGGAAAACAGCAAGCGAGAAGCTTACGAAAAATCGCTCCAGCTCAGATGCCGCGAATCGAGGTCGCCGACTGAAACGGTGCCGCGGATTTCGTGAGGGACGTGGAAGCTGCTGCGCAGATACACCAGCGGCGCGGCCTCGTCGGAATGCGTGACGCCACGCACCTCGCCGACGAAGATCGAATGCGTCTTGGTCTCGAATTCCTGCGCCAGCACGCAGTCGAATGCGGCGACCGCATCCGTCAGCACCGGTGCGCCGGTCACCCCGCGCGTCCATTGCCCGAACGCAAATCGGTCGTCGCCGTTGACGCCCTTCTGGCCGCTGAAGGTGAGCGCGAGCACGGCGTGGTCCTCGTGCAAGAAGTTGATCGCGAAGGCGCCTTCCTCGCGGATTCGCGCATGTGCGCTGGCGTTACGGTTGACGCAGACGATCAGGGACGGCGGATTGTCCGATAGCGAGCAGGCTGATGTCACAGTCAGCCCGGTGCGCTTGCCGTGCTCGGCGCCAACCGTGACCAGCGCAACCGCGCCGGCGCATTGGCGCATTGCCAGTTTGAAATCCTTTGCGTCGACGCTCACGCCGAAATCTCCGAAACGGGGCGGGTGCGACACGATTGCGCCGCACCCGCCGCGCGTCAAGCGGCCTTCTTCGCGGAGCCGAGATGCTTCAGGCGCGGCATCACCTCTTTGCTGAGCAGCGAGAGCGAATGGCGCCAGGCCTCCGGCTTGTGCTTGTAGTCGAAGCCGAACACCAATAGCACGCCGAAGCCGCCGACCTCGTCGTAGATCTTCTCGATCTTCTCGGCGACGGTTGCGGGTGAGCCGACGATCCAGTTCCGCTTGGCGCAATATTCGACGGTGACGTCGCTGTCGGGCACGTCGGGCGCGTGCTTCAGATAGTCCTTGAAGCCGAAATGGCCGAGCAGGGGCAGGAAGTACTCGCCCATCATCCGGCCCATCATGTCACCGGTCGAGAGCTTCCACGCCTCTTCGTCGGTGTCGGCGACGAACACCTCGCGTACGAGGCGCCAGTCCGCCCGGTTCGGCTTGCGTCCGGTCTTGGCGGCGCCGATCTCGACCGAGTCCCAATGGCTGCCGACATAGGCAGGGTTGAGGTTGAGGCTCATTGGAATGAAGCCGCGCTCGCCGGCGAGCTTCAGCGTGTCCGAGTTCTTAGAGAGCCCGGCAACGCCGATCGGCGGATGCGGGGCCTGGAGCGGCTTGATGTGGGGCTTGAGGAAGTCGAACATCGTGTCCGGCTTGGTCACCGTCCAGAACTTGCCCTTGTAGGTGAAGGGCGCGGGATCGGACCACAGCTTCAGGATGATCTCCAGCGCCTCGCGGGTCATGTCGCGGTTCTGTCCGCTCATGCCGTCGACGTTGAACATCGCCCAGTCGCTCGGCAGGCCGCTAGCGGCGACGCCGAAATTGAGTCGACCCTCGGAGAGATGGTCGAGCATTGCGACGCGGTTGGCGAGCTCGGCCGGATGGTGATAGGGCAGCAGGAAGCCGCCCGGCCCGATGCGGATATTCTTGGTCTGCATCAGCGCCTGCGCGATCAGGAGGTCCGGCGTGGGATTGGGTTCCCAGGGCGCGGTGTGGTGCTCGCCGACCCAGGCCTCCTGATAGCCGAGCTCATCGAGCCAGCGCATGACTTGCAGGTCCCAGTCGTTTCCTTCCTTCAAGCCGCACTCCGGCGGGTGCGAAGGCATCGTGAAATAGCCGATCTCCATGGGTTTCCTCATCTGATGTTGACGCGTCTTGTTGCGCGTTCCCGGACTTGAACAGGACAGCTTTAGCAAGCGGTGTGCCACCGCATCGCAAGCGGTGTGCCAGCGCGGCGAGCGCCTCAGACCCGCGAAAAATCGCTGGTTTGAGGCGGCAATAGCCGATATCCCGGGGCGGATTTGCGCGCCGTCGTCTCATTGTCGCGAGACGGCGTCTTGGCCGTGAGACTAAGGATACGTGTTGAGATGACCGAACCCGCCTATGTCGCGGTGGACTGGGGCACCAGTAGCTTCCGCCTCTGGCTGATCGACCGTGCCGGCAAGGTGCTGGCTGAACGTCGCAGCGATGAGGGCATGCTGGCCGCGGCCAAGGCCGGCTTTGCCGGCGTGCTGCAGTCGCATCTCACAGCTGTCGAGGCCCCGGCCCAGCTGCCGGTGCTTGTCTGCGGTATGGCCGGCGCCAAGACCGGCTGGGTCGAGGCCGGCTATGTTGACACACCTGCGCCGCTCTCTGCCGTGCTGAAGCAGGCCGCGCTTGTGCCCGGCGAGACGCGCGATATTCGCATCCTGCCCGGGATCGCGCAGCGCGATACCAGGGCGCCGGACGTGATGCGCGGCGAGGAGACGCAGCTGCTCGGTGCACTCGGTCTCGGGGCCCCTGGCGAAGCGCTGGTCTGCATGCCCGGCACGCATTCGAAATGGGTGCGCGTGAAGGACGGCACGGTCGTGCATTTCTCCACCTTCATGACCGGCGAGCTCTTCAGCGTGGTCTCGCGCGAGACGATCTTGTCACTCGCGGTCGCCGGTGCCGATGACGCCGAGGATGTCGCGAGCTTCAAGGCGGCCGTGAAAGCCGCGTATGAAGCGCCGGCCTTCGCGGCCAACCTTTTGTTCACAGCGCGGTCGCGGCAGCTCCTGTTCGGCGGCACGCCGGCCGCCGCGCGCGAGACGCTGTCGGGCACGTTGATCGGCGTCGAGCTGGCGGCAGGGCTCTCCGGCACGGTGCCGAAAGCGGGCATCACGCTGATTGCCTCCGGGCGGCTCGCGATGCTGTACCGGCTGGCCTTCGATGCGCTGTCGGTCACCGTGCAGCCGATCGATGCCGATGAAGCCGTTCGCCGCGGCCTGTCGATGGCCGCTGCCGCGATCTGGACGAAATGAGAGGAATCTTGAGATGAGCGTTCCCTTTCCGCCGATGAAGCGTCCGCTGGTCGCGATCCTGCGTGGTGTGAAGCCCGAGGAGACCGAGGCGATCGTCGGCGTGCTGATCGAGGCCGGCATGACCGCGATCGAGATCCCCCTGAATTCACCGGAGCCGTTCCGCTCGATCGCGATTGCCGCGAAGCTCGCGCCGGCCAGCGTCCTGATCGGCGCCGGCACGGTCTTGACCGCCGCAGATGTCGATCGTCTCAATGACGTCGGCGGCAAGTTGATGGTCTCGCCGAATGTGGATACGCAGGTGCTCACGCGTGCACATCAGTACGCCATGGTGACGTTGCCGGGCGTGTTCTCGCCGACCGAGGCGCTGCTCGCGGCGCGCTCCGGAGCATCGGGCCTGAAATTCTTTCCGGCCAGCGTGCTCGGTGCGTCCGGTATTGCCGCGATCCGCGCCGTGCTGCCGGCGGGCGTGATGATCGCCGCCGTCGGCGGCGTCTCCGACCAGAATTTTGCCGAGTACATGAAGGGCGGCGTGACCGCGTTCGGGCTCGGCTCCAGCCTCTACAAGCCCGGCATGACGGCCGCCGATGTCGCCGCTCGCGCAAAGGTGACAATCGCGGCCTATGATCGGGCGATTGTGAAAGACTGACCCAGCAATAAACAAGCCGTGATCCCGTCATAGCCGCGCTTTATCCTATCTTGCTGCACCAGCGAGATCAGGAGACCGACATGGCGATCAACAACGTAGCCGATCTGTTCGTGGCAACGCTCGAGCAGGCCGGCGTCAAGCGCATCTACGGCATCGTCGGCGACAGTCTGAACGGTCTCACCGAGGCGCTGCGCCGCCGCGGCACCATCGAATGGATTCATGTCCGCCACGAGGAGGTGGCGGCCTTCGCGGCTGCCGGCGAAGCCGAGATGACCGGAAGCCTTGCGGTGTGCGCAGGCTCCTGCGGCCCGGGCAATCTGCATCTGATCAACGGGCTGTTCGACGCGCATCGCAGCCGTGTTCCCGTGCTCGCGATCGCCGCGCAGATCCCCTCGGCGGAGATCGGCGGCGGCTATTTCCAGGAAACCCATCCGCAAAACCTGTTCAGGGAGTGCAGCCATTATTGCGAGCTGGTGTCGGATGCGAGCCAGCTGCCTTACGTGATCGAGAACGCCATTCGTGCGGCGGTCGGCCTGCGCGGCGTCGCGGTTATCGCGATGCCCGGCGACATCGCGTTCCGCAGCCCGCCCAAGCGCGCGCTGTCGACGACGCGCGGGCTCGCGCTGTCGGCGCCGAAGGTTGTGCCGCAGGCCGACGAGCTGAAGGCGCTCGCGGACCTCCTGAACGGCGCCGAGCGCATCACCCTGTTCTGTGGCCGCGGCTGCGCCGGCGCGCATGCGCCGCTGATGCAGCTGGCCGAAGCACTGAAGAGCCCGATCGTGCATGCGCTCGGCGGCAAGGAGCATGTCGAGTACGATAACCCCTACGACGTCGGCATGACCGGCTTCATCGGTTTCTCCTCAGGCTATGCCGCCATGCACGCCTGCGACGCGCTGGTGATGCTCGGCACCGATTTCCCTTACAAGCAGTTCTTCCCCACCGATGCGCAGGTCGCGCAGATCGACATCCGCCCGGAAAATCTGGGACGGCGCTGCAAGATCGATCTCGGCCTCGTCGGCGACGTCAAGCTGACCATCGAGGCGCTGCTGCCGCTGCTCAAGACCAAGACCCAGCGGAGGCATCTCGACGACGCCATCGCGCATTACAAGAAGGCGCGCGAAGGGCTCGACTCGCTTGCGAAGGGGACACCGGGCAGCAAACCGATCCATCCGCAATATCTGGCAAAAGTCATCAGCGACCATGCCTCCGACGACGCCGTCTTCACCGCCGATGTCGGCACGCCCACGGTGTGGGCCGCGCGCTATCTCGACATGAACGGCCGCCGCCGGCTGATCGGCTCGTTCGTGCACGGCTCGATGGCCAACGCGATGCCGCAGGCGATCGGCGCGCAGGCCTCGCAGCCCGGCCGCCAGATCATCTCGCTTTCCGGTGACGGCGGCTTCACCATGCTGATGGGTGACCTGATCACGCTGACCCAGATGAAGCTGCCGGTGAAAATCGTGGTCTTCAACAACGGCGTGCTCGGCTTCGTTGCGCTGGAGATGAAGGCGGCCGGGTTCGTCGACACCAATGTCGATCTTGAGAATCCTGATTTCGCGGCGATGGCGCGCGCGATGGGCATTTTCGCCAAACGCGTCGAGGACCCCGGCGAGCTTCCGGGCGCCGTGAAGGAGATGCTGGCGCATGACGGACCCGCGCTGCTCGACGTCGTCACGGCGAAGCAGGAGCTGTCGATGCCGCCGACCATCACGCCCGAGCAGATCAAGGGTTTCAGCCTCTGGGTGTTGCGCGCCGTGATGAACGGGCGCGGCGACGAGGTGCTGGATCTCGCTAAAACAAATCTGCTACCGCGCTAGCCCCGCTTCACCGAAGGCGCGGGCAGCCGCTCGTGGCGGTGCTGGAAGCGCTGCCAGTGCAGCACGATGCCGATCAGCAGGGCCGGCACGAAGCCGAGTGCGATCAGGAAATACGGCAGCTGCGTCGGCGAGATGAATGCAATGGCGATATCGGAGATCAGCCAGAGCGCTGCGAACATCACCGCGAAATCGGTGCGCGGGCAGCGCAAATAATAGAACACGGCGGTGATGACGATGGCGGGCCCGATCGCGATGCCGATCATCACCGCGGTCAGCTCCTTCGGCGTCAGCGCGTCGAGCACCATCGACGCCAGCAGCCAGAGCGCGGCGAACATGGCGATGATGTCGAGCGGATGCCGCAATCCAATACCTCTCGCAGGAACCGCGCTATCGTTGTGGCCGGAACTCCGGTCGTCAAGGGAAAATACGCCTATTCCTCGTCACTTCCGGGCGTTGGCCGCAGCATGAAATGGCCGAAAGCGGTGGCGATCGGCTTGTTCGCATCGTCCTGCCAGGCCCGCGCCTCGAAGGCGACGATACGCCGGCCCTGTTTCACGATCGAGACATTGGCGACGGTATCGAGGGCGCGTCCGGAACGCAGATAGTTGACGGTGAGTCCGATCGGCTTGGGCAGCGCGGCGATGCCGAGCTCGCGCCTCACGCCGAGGATCGCGGAGGTCTCGAGGAAAGCACCGGTCACGCCGCCATGGATCGCGGGCAGGATCGGATTGCCGATGATCTGCGGCGAGAACGGCATCGTCAGCGTGCCGTCGTTATTGACGCGAATGCCGAGGCAGCGCGCGAACGGGCTGTTGGCGAACGGGCCGTCCGGATCGTCGGGCGCCTCCAGCGTCGGGATGCTGCGCGAGTCCATCCTGCGGTCCGCGAGCATGTTGGTGCGATTGGCGCCGATCATGAAGCAGGCGGTCGCGGTTGCAACCGGATCGTCCTCGGAGTCCTGATAGGCGGTGGAGCGCACGAAGGCGATCGAGCGCGTGGTGCGGTAGCAGACCGAATGCGCCTTGATGTCGAGGCCCGGTGTCGCCGGCTTCTGATAATCGATGCGCAGATCCAGGGTTGCGATCGCGCGCGTGCCGTCGAGCGCAAGTTGCACCGCCATGCCGCAGCTCTCGTCCAGCATCGCGGTGACGACGCCGCCATGCAGCACGCCGGTCTCGGTGTCGCCGACGAAGACCGGACGATAGGGCAGGCTGGACCAGGCCTCGGCGGGGGCGAAGCGGTCGAGCTGGAGCCCGCTGATATGGCCGTAGTCGGAGCGGCGGCCCTTGATCGCCTCGGCGAGATCCTCGAACGGCAGCGTGGTGGGTGAAGTGGACATGACGACGTTCTAGACCAGGTCGGGCGCCGCGCAAAACCCCGAAAGGGGCTCATCAGGCAGGTTCGCAGGCTGGTCTGCCTGGGCCGGTTTGGCCTCGACATGGTGTGCCGAAGCAACGATGGTGGGCGCTTCGTCCGTCGACTAGCCCTAAGGAGTGCCCATGGCCGACCCCGAAACACCCGCCACCAATCAGGGGCCCGTGACCATTTCGAGCTCCAGCTCGGAACGGGCACCGATCATCTATTTCGACGGCGCATCCTGCTTCGGACACCACAACGGCGCGATCCAGATCGAGCTCGCCGCGAACCTGCTGATGCCGGTCGGTGCCGCCGTCAGGGTCGACGTGGTCCAGACCGCGCACTTGCGTTGCAGCGTGGCCGCAGCGCTGGCGCTGCGCGAGGCCCTCGACAAGGCGCTGGCGATGTACAGGCAGGGTCAGCAGCAGCCGGCGGAGGTGATCCCGACGGTGAAGAATTGAGATCGCGGGCGATCGCTTTTGAATGCGATCGCAATCTCTCAGCCCACATGCACCTTCGGCTTCTTGCCGCCGTTCCACTTGCCGTCGAGCGCGCGCTCGATCTGGGCGGCGAGCTGCAGGAGCAGGCCGTCATTGGCCTGCTTGGCGATGGCCTGGATGCCGAGCGGCAGGCCGTGGTCTTGCTCTGCCATCGGCATCGAGATCGCCGGCATGCCGCAGAGATTGGCGAGCGGCGTGAAGGCGAAGAAGCGCCAGAGATTGCCGAACCAGTCGAGGACGTCAGGATTTTCGGAGATGGTGAGATATTCCCTGGTGCCGACCTTCGGCGTCGGCAACGCGGTGATCGGCGTCAGGATCACGTCCCACTGCTCGAAGAACGCGCCGAAGCCGCGTGACGTGGTGTTGAACACGCCTTGCATCTTCGCCCGCTCGGCGAAGCTCGTGTGCCGACCGGCTTCCCAGATCCTGATGTTCATGGGCTCGATCAGATCTTCCGGTGGCTTTTCCATCCCGCGTGCGGCGAGCATGTTGGAGATCACCACGGCAAAATTGCTGATGTAGCAGGTGGTCTGCGCCGCGAACGCGGCGCGGAAGTCGAGTTCGGGCAGCGCGTATTCGACGTGATGGCCGAGGCCTTCAAGGAAGCGGCCGGTTTTCTCCAGCTCGGCGGCGATCTCCGGCGTCGCAGTGTAGTCGCCCCAGGTGTGCGACAGCGCGATGCGAAGCTTTGACGGGTCGCGCTTGATCATCTCGGAATAGGGCTGCGCCGTGGTCCAGAACGGCATGAACTCGCCGGGCGCAGGCCCGCGCGCGTGATCGACGAAGGCAGCGGTGTCGCGCACCGAGCGCGACTGGCAGCCCTGGATCGAGACGAGACCGGTGAGGTCGGACATGTGCGGGGCCAGCGAGAACACGCCGCGCGACACCTTCAGCCCGATATTGCCGTTGACGCCGGCGGGAATGCGGATCGAGCCGCCGCCGTCGGTCGCATGCGCGATCGGGACGACGCCGGCCGCGACCATCGCCGCGCTGCCCGCGGACGAGCCGCAGGTGGTGTAGTCGGTATTCCAGGGATTGCGCGTCACGTAGACGGCGGGATTGTCGGCCGAGCTGCACACGCCGAATTCCGGCGTCGTGGTGCGTCCGATCAGGTTGAGGCCTGCCTGACGGAATTTACCGGTGAGGAACGTATCGGCCGCGGCGCGATTGCCGCGCATCAGCAGCGAGCCCATCTCCTGCAGCCGGCCCTTCATGGTCGGTCCGAGGTCCTTCATCAGGAAGGGCAGGCCGGCGAACGGGCCGGCAAGATTGGCTCCGTCCTTGGCCGGATCGGCGATCACGTCCTCGAACAGCTCGACCACGCCCGACAGTGCCGGATTGACCTTGGCCACGCCCGCGGCGGCCTGGCGCGCCAGTTCCTTCGCCGTCAGCTCGCCCTTGCGGACGCGCGCTGCCAGTCCGACGCCATCGTGCTGCGCCCATTCGTTCCAGCTCATCGGCAAAGTCATGAAGTCAAAATCCCCGTGGGTAGCGGCGTCACCTTTTTCGCAAGGGCCCGCGTGAATCAACTGAGCCGGCGCGAAGGGCAGGGTTGCGCCGGGCGGAGAGGTCGCCGCGTCATTAAGACAGCCTTGCGATCACCGCAACCGGGCCGCCGCCCGCCGGCCCCTGATGCTCGGCACCACCGGAGACATAGACCGCGCCGGTGCCGGCGAGGCCGGCGATCAGGCCGCCGACGGCCGCGCGGGCGTGGCGCGTCGAGCTGATGTCGGTATCTTCGAGCATGGTGTGGCGGAAGCCGCGCACGCTGCCATCAGGCGAGGCCTCGGCCTTGGCGAAGATGTTGACGAGCTCGCGGCCCTCGGTGGCTAGCGGCGCGACGCCAAGCCCAACACCAAGGCCAACACCAAGCCCGACGCTGTTCAACGCCGACACCACCGCCGGGGCATCGATCGCATCGTTCATCACGGCGTGGCCGATCTCGAACTCGCCTGCTGAAGACGCCGAGTTGCCGAGCACGATGATGACGTTGTGCATCAGCTCGATCCCGGACGAGGTGGACGCAACCGACGAGAACAGATCGTAGCGCCGCAGCACGTCGTCGTCGCCAACATCGGAAGCGATCTCGTCGAGCGCGACCGCGACCCCAAGCGCGGAGGCGCCGCGCGAATAGGCCATTGAGCTGTAGGCGCTGGTCGTGGCCGTCTTGTTGCCGCGCGCGTTTGCTGTTTCGACGCGGTCGCTGGTGAGCAGCGGGCATTTGATCTGCACGAAATGGACGTCGGCGGGATCGGTGATGCCGGCATCCGCCATCGCGGCAGTCACCGCCTTGGCCGTTTCCATGATCTGTGCGGAGCGGCCGATCTCTTCGGGGAGGAAGTCCCGCGTGTGCGCCATGCCGATGCTCAAGCGCTTGCCGGACATGCCTGCCGGGCGCTCAGCCTGGCGCCGCGTGAACACCGTGATATGCGGGCTGAGCACGCCTTCGGTGCCGCCCGATATCACGAAGGCGATGCGCTGCTCGACCGCCTCTGGCGAAAGGCCGAGTTCTGGCGCCAGCGCGGTGCACAACGCAGCAACGGCATATTCCCGCGTAAAATCGTTGACGCCGCCATTGCCTTCGGTCTTGCCGAGGATGGCCAAAATCGTTGTCGGGTCGATCGCGCCGGAGCCGATCATGGCCATGAGGCCGGAGACGTCGCCGGGGCCCTTGGTGGCGACCCTGAAGACGCCGACCGATGCTGTCCGCATTGCAGTCCTCGTGTGGAGTTCGGTGGTCCGGCGGATGAACCAGCCGTGGAACGGAGGCGCATGTCAAGGCACAAGCGGGGGTGCAGGCACCCACGAATGTGGCGAGATCGCATCCGGTTCAACAAAAAAATCCTCTGTCGACGGTTGCGCGCCGCACCTTGATGAATCAACCTCGGTTGGTCCATAAGCGGCGTCCCGCTGCCGGTGGTTCGCCCCCGCGTCGCGTGCTTGGATAGAGGGATTCTCGCGTGGCAAATATCAACCAGAAAATTGCGCAGGAGCTTGGGGTACGGGCGGAGCAGGTCGAGGCGACGGTGACGTTGCTCGACGGCGGCGCCACGGTTCCCTTCATCGCCCGCTACCGCAAGGAAGCGACCGGTGCGCTCGACGACGCGCAATTGCGCACCCTGGAGGAGCGCCTGGGCTATCTGCGCGAGCTCGAAGACCGCCGCAAAGCCATCCTCGAATCGGTCCGCGAGCAGGGCAAGCTCGATGCGGCGCTGGAAGCCTCCATTCTCGCCGCCGACAGCAAGGCGCGCCTGGAAGACATCTATCTGCCGTTCAAGCCGAAGCGCCGCACCAAGGCCGAGATCGCCAAGGAAGCCGGTCTCGAGCCGCTGGCCAATCAGCTGATGGCAGAGCCGGGCAACGATCCGAAGGTCGTGGCCGAAACTTTCATCAACGCCGAGAAGGGCGTTGCCGATGCCGCTGCCGCGCTCGATGGCGCCCGCGCCATCCTGGTCGAGCGCTTCGACGAAGACGCCGACCTGATCGGTGCTTTGCGCGAAGAGATGTGGACCAACGCGCGCATGGCCTCCAAGGTGCGCGAGGGCAAGAAGACCGAGGGCGAAAAGTTCGCCGACTATTTCGAGTTCTCCGAGCCGCTGACGAAGCTCCCGTCGCACCGCATCCTCGCGATGTTCCGCGGCGAGAAGGAGGAAATCCTCGACCTTCAGATGCAGGCCGAAGCCGAAGCGTCGCCGCCGGGCGTGCCGAGCGCTTATGAATTGAAGATCATGAAGCGGTTCGGCATCGCCGACCTCAAGCGCGCCGGCGACCGCTGGCTGATCGACACCGTGCGCTGGGCCTGGCGCACCAAGATCCAGGTGCATCTCAACATCGACCTGCGCATGCGGCTGTGGAATGCCGCCGAGACCGAGGCCGTGCGCGTGTTCGCTTCCAATTTGCGCGACCTGCTGCTCGCGGCACCCGCCGGCACCCGTGTCACCATGGGCCTCGATCCGGGCTACCGCACCGGCGTCAAGGTCGCCGTCACCGACGCGACCGGCAAGGTGGTCGATACTGCCGTGATCTATCCGCACGAGCCGCAGCGGCAGTGGAACGAGGCGCTTGCGATCCTCGGCAAGCTTGCGCTGAAGCATCGTGTCGAGCTGATCGCGATCGGCAACGGCACCGCCTCGCGCGAAACCGACAAGCTCGCAGGCGATCTCGTCAAGGGCCTGGCCGAGCTGAAGATGACCAAGATCGTGGTGTCGGAAGCCGGCGCGTCGGTCTATTCGGCCTCGGCCTTCGCCTCGGAGGAGTTGCCGGGTCTCGACGTCACCCTGCGAGGCGCAGTCTCGATCGCCCGCCGTCTCCAGGACCCGCTCGCCGAGCTCGTCAAGATCGAGCCCAAGGCGATCGGCGTCGGCCAGTACCAGCACGACCTCGGCCAGGCCAAGCTCGCCAAGTCGCTCGATGCCGTGGTCGAGGACTGCGTGAACGCGGTCGGCGTCGACGTCAACACCGCCTCGGCGCCACTTCTGGCCCGCGTGTCGGGTGTCGGCTCCGGCCTGGCCTCGAGCATCGTGGCCCACCGCGACGCCAACGGCCCGTTCAAGTCGCGCAAGGCGCTGAAGGACGTGCCGCGGCTCGGCCCGAAGGCGTTCGAGCAATGCGCCGGCTTCCTGCGCATCCTCGGCGGCGAGGACCCGCTCGATGCGTCCGGCGTGCATCCGGAAGCCTATCCCGTGGTGCGCCGGATTCTCAGCGCCACCAAGAGTGACATCAAGGCGCTGATCGGCAGCAGCGAGATCGTGCGTACGCTGAAGCCGAAAGATTTCGTCGACGAGACCTTTGGTCTGCCGACCGTCACCGACATCCTGCGCGAGCTCGAGAAGCCCGGCCGCGATCCGCGTCCGGCGTTCAAGGCCGCGGTGTTCAAGGAGGGTGTCGAGGAGATCAAGCATCTCCAGAAGGGCATGATCCTCGAGGGGACCGTGACCAACGTTGCCGCCTTCGGCGCCTTCGTCGATATCGGCGTGCACCAGGACGGCCTGGTTCACATCTCGGCGATGTCCAGGAACTACATCAAGGATCCGCGCGAGGTGGTGAAGCCCGGAGACATCGTCAAGGTGAAGGTGCTGGACTTCGAAGTCGCCCGCAAGCGCATCTCGCTGACATTGCGCCTCGACGACGAGGTCGGCGCCAAGAAGGACGCGCCCGGCATGCAGCGGGACAACAGCTCGCGAAACCCCGCGCGCATGACGTCGTCGGCCCCGCGCAACCAGGAATCCTCCGGCGGCGGCGCCCTCGCGGAGGCCATGCGCCGGGCGGCCGAGAGGAACGGCGGCAAGCGGGCGTGATACTTTAACCTCTCCCCGCTCTTGCGGGGAGAGGTCGGATCGCGCTAGCGATCCAGGTGAGGCAAGGCATGCGGCTGACCGGATCAAAGGCCCCTCCGGCTCGTAACTTGACGGTGCACGGGACAAGCGTTGCGATCACTTTTTAGATCACCTTGGCGGGACGCAGCCTCTCACCCCACCCTCTCCCCGTCAGAACGGGGTGAGGGAGCGAAAGAGCGTTCGTCCCTAACACCTGCGTCAGAATCTGGCGCGTTTGTAAGTTGAAGGTGCCTGTCCCTTCCTCTCATCTGATCCTCCTCGCGCGGCAGAAAGATCGCCGCGCAGCACGGAGGATGCTTCGATGGACAACAGGCTTCTCAAAGGCGTCACTGCGGTGACGCTCGCCGCAATGATGGCGCTCGCTTCACCTGCGCTTGCCCGTGGCGGCGGTGGCGGAGGCCATGGCGGTGGCGGCTTCGGCGGTGGCGGCCATGGCGGCTTTGGCGGTGGCGGGCATTTCGGTGGCGGCGGAATGCATGCGGGTGGCTTCGGCGGCATGCGCGCGGGTGGTTTCGGCGGCATGGGTGGCGCGCGCTTTGCTGGCGGCCCGGGCTTCGGTGGAGCCCGCTTCGTCGGCTCGCCAATGGCTGCCCGCGCCGCCATCGGGCCGCGCTTTGCCGGTGCACCATTAGCGACCCGCGCCGCTTTCGGCCCGCGGTTTGCTGGCCCGGGCTGGCACGGCAGGCCGTTCATTGGCCGCCATGCCTTCTTCCACCGTCACCGCTTCAACCGGTTCGCTTTCGTCGGCGCGCCGTTCTTCTATGCCAACTATGCCAACTATTACGACGATGGTTGCTGGCGCAGGAGCTTGACGCCCTATGGATGGCAATGGGTCAATGTGTGCGGAGACTATTGGTAGTCGCATCGCGGTACCGCACCATTGTCGCGATCGCCACCGGGCGGTTCCGCTCAGCCCCGGAACGGGATAGTCTGGTGGCGATCGTCGCGCGGAGTTTTGCATGACCGGAGGTCACCGCCGCATTCTGGTCGTCGAGGACGATCCGGAAACCGCAGGCCAGCTCGTCGAGGAACTCACCACCTCGGGCTACGACGTCGATCTTGCCGCGACGGGTCGTGAAGCCCTGAGCCACGGCGTCGCCCGCGACTATGCCGTGATCACCATCGACCGCATGCTGCCCGACATCGACGGCATCGCCGTGATGCGCCAGTTGCGCGACGACGGCATCGCCGCACCCTTCCTGATCATCTCCGCGCTCGGCGAGGTTGACGACCGCGTGCGCGGTTTGCGCGCCGGGGGCGATGACTATCTCGTCAAGCCGTTCTCCTTCGTCGAGCTGCTGGCGCGCCTCGAGGCGCTCGGCCGCCGCAGCGAGACCGTCGCCAAGGAAACCATCCTGCGGGTCGGCGATCTCGCCATCGACCTGATCGCGCGCAACGCCAGCCGGCGCGGCCGGAAAATTCCGCTGCTGCCGCGCGAGTTTCAGCTGCTCGAATATCTCGTCCGCAACGAAGGCCGCGTCGTCTCCCGGGCGATGCTGCTCCAGCATGTCTGGGATCTGCATTTCGATCCCTCCACCAACATCATCGACGTCTATGTCGGGCGGGTCCGCCGCAAGGTCGACGATGCCCAGGCCTATCCGCTGATCCATACGATCCGCGGCATCGGATATTGCATCCGTGCTCCTGGCTAAGACGCTCCGCTCCTCCACCTTCCGTCTGGCACTGATCGCGATCGCGGCGTTCGGCCTGATCGTCGCGGCGATCATGGCCTATGTCTATTTCGGCACGATCGCCTATGTGCAGGGCCGGGTCGGCGACGCCGGCGATCACAGCGGCTTCACCGCGATGATCGAGCTCGCGATGGTCGCCGTCGCCGTGCTGCTGGCCGTGCTGGCCGGGGTCGCGGCCGTGCTGGTGACGCGGCGCACGGTCGGACGGATCGAGGAGATCAATGCGACCAGCCGCGCCATCATGCTGTCGGGGCTCGACCGGCGCATTCCCTTGCGCGGCAGTCACGACGAGTGGGACCGCGTCGCCGAAAACCTCAACCAGATGCTCGACCGCATCGAGACGCTGATGGGTGAGGTCAAGCAGGTCAGCGACAACGTCGCCCACGATCTGCGCACGCCGCTGACGCGCATGCGCGGCCGGCTGGAAAAGGCCTATCACACCCCGCGCAATGGTGAGGCCGATGCGGTGCTGATCGGCGACACCATCGCCGATCTCGATTCGGTGCTCGGCATGTTCGCTTCCATCACGCGGATCTCGGAGATCGAGACCCGCGCCCGCCGGAGTGCGTTTCGTGCGCTCGACCTCGCTGAAATCGCCGGCGAGGTCGTCGAACTCTATGACGCCGCGGCCGAGCAGGTGGCGACCCGCCTCAGCCTTGACGGCGACCGCCAGGTGGCGATTACGGGGGACCGCGACCTGCTGTTCGACGCCATCGCCAATCTGGTCGACAACGCGATAAAGCACGGCCGCGCGGGCGGGCAGGTCACCGTGACCTGTCGCAGCGCCGGTGGCGGGGCGGTGATCGCGATCGCCGACGATGGCCCGGGCATTCCCACCGGAGAGCGCGATCACGTGTTCAAGCGCTTCTACCGGCTCGAACAGAGCCGTTACACGCCGGGCAACGGTCTGGGCTTGAGCCTGGTCGCGGCCGTTGCCGGTCTCCATGGCGCCGAGATTGCACTGCACGACAATGCGCCGGGCCTCACGGTCCGGCTCAGCTTCCCGGCGACATCAGCGCGATAGGAGCTGACGGCGTCATAGCTCGATCACGCCGCGGCGTGCCGCATGCGCGACCGCGTCGGTGCGGCCGGTGGCATCCAGCTTGTCGAGCAGCGAACCGACGTGGAATTTGACCGTGTGCACGGAGATGCCGAGCTGGCGCGCGATCAGCTTGTTGGACGCGCCTTCCGCCATCAGCGCCAGGACATCGAGCTCGCGCTGCGTCAGCGCGATGTCTTCCGGCATGCTGCGCGGATCGCGCGCCATGACCGTCGCCGTGGCGGCCTCGCCGGGCGCGGCGAGCCGAAGCCCGGCGATGTTGCCGAGCAAGACCGCCAGGCGATCGGCGAGGGCGGGATCGTCGATCTCCAGGGCGAGCACGATCTCGGGCGCGTTGTCCTCGCTCACGCCTCGGGCCTCTCGCCGATCGTGACCTTGAAGCTGACTGGCTCGCCGCCGCGGCGCACCGCGACATCGACGACCGTGCCGACGCTCGCAGGTCCCAGCGTCCGCGACAGCGCACGCACGCCGGAGAGCTTCTGGTCGTTAACCGCCACGATGACGTCGCCCTGGCGGATGCCGGCCGCAGCCGAAGGGCCGGCCTTGTCGACATTCATCACCATCGCGCCGATGCCATCGTCGAGCCGCACCGGCTGGAGCCCGAGGCCGAGATATCCGCGGGCGATGCGGCCGCGCGCCTCGAGCTGTGCCGCGACCCGCTCGATTGTCGCCGTCGGGATCACCAGGACCCGCCGCGGCCCGAGCACGGCCATGCCGAAGGCGTCGCCTGATGCATCGAGCGCGAGCCCGCCTTGTTGCGCGAAGCGCAGGCGTACGTCGAGCTCGATCCGCGCATCGATGTCGCCGCCGCGCAAGGAGCGCCAGCTCTTGCCGGACAGTGATACCATGCCGAGCGCCGCGCTCGGCGCATCGCGATCGGTGGCGACGACGACCGACAGCGTGCCGAGGGGCGGAACGGTCGCGGCCAGCTTGACCGGCGCAAGACTGGCATCGGTGCGCAACAGCGCGATGTCGGTCGTATGGTCGCGGCCGACGATTGTGGCGGCCGCGGTGCTGCCGTCGGGGAGGCTGATCTGGATATCGCCCTCGTCGGCCAGCGCTTCGTCGGCGGTGACGATCAAGCCGGGTTTCCAGACGAAGCCGGTGGCGCGGGAGCGATGCGAATGCACGGCGACGACGGATGGCGCGGTGCGCGTCACGACATCCGCGAGCGCGGACGAAAGGGACGACAGAGGAGTGGGGTCGGTCATGGAAGGCTCCTGTAAATTGTCCTCAATCTGGGATGTCGCGGGCGATAGCGAAACTGGCCGGGTGGCCAGGACAGATGGGGCGGACCGGCTTCCGCAGGACTACGGCCGACGAACATGTGATTGGGAGGCCTTCACGGGAACGTGTAGCAATCCAGAAATTGCACCGCACGTCCCTAAGCGTTTCCAGCGAGCCCCGACCGATGACCGTCGACCTCACCCGCCGTACCCTGCTTCAACTCGCCGGTGCGACCTCGCTCGCGATGGCGGCGGCCGCCGCCGCTCGGGCCGAGGGCCTGCCGCAAGGCGGCGGTCCGACCTATGCCAGCCGCACGCCGATGCGGGTGGGCATGGTGACGCTCCGGGTCAAGAACCTCGACAAGGTCGCGGACTACTATCGCGACGTGATCGGGCTCACCGTGATGGAGCGCTCCGCGACCGGCGCGACGCTCGGCACGGCCGGTATCACGCTGCTCGTGCTGGAAGCCCGTCCCGAGGCCGCGATCGAGCCGCGCAACGCCGCGGGCCTCTACCACACCGCCTTCCTGATGCCGTCGCGAAAAGATCTCGCGCGCTGGCTGGTGCACGCCGCCTCGCACCGCGTGCCGCTGTCGGGCTTCGCCGATCATCTCGTCAGCGAATCCGTCTATCTCGACGACCCCGAAGGCAACGGCATCGAGGTCTATGCCGACCGCGATCCCTCGCAATGGCAGTGGAGCGAGGGCAGCGTGAAGATGGCGAGCGACGAGCTCAACATCCCTGACCTCTTGTCGCTGACCAACACGCGCGTGGCAGACTACGCCAAGGCGCCGGATGGTCTGCGCGTCGGCCACATGCATCTGCGTGTCGGCGATCTCGCCGAGGCCGAACGGTTCTATCACGGCACGGTCGGCCTCGATCCGACCCGCCGCCGTGGCGGCGCCGCGTTCCTGTCGTCGGGCCGCTATCACCATCACCTCGGCATGAACGTCTGGCAGAGCCAGGGGGCCGGCCAACGCGACGATCAGACCACGGGGCTCGCCTGGTTCTCGCTGGTGATGGCGAAGCAGGACATTCTCGCTGCGCAGGAGGAGCGCCTGCGCAAGGGCGGCGCGCATGTCACGGCGCTCGCCAATGGTCTGGAGGCCGTCGATCCCTGGGGCACGCGGGTGCGCCTGATCAGGGTTTGATCGATAGCGCGGGCATTGCTATGACCGGTCAGGCGCTAGCCAATTTTCCGGGGTTCAGCCTGACATGCCTGATTTTCACGGCGTCTTTCCCTACCTCATTTCGCCCGTCGATGCCGATGGCACGGTGCGCACCGAAGTCCTCGGCAAGCTCTGCGACGATTTGATCGGCGCAGGCGTGCACGGGCTGACGCCGCTGGGTTCGACCGGCGAGTTCGCCTATCTCAATGCCGCGCAACGCACCGCGATCGTGCAGACCACCATCGAGGCCGCGAAGGGCCGCGTGCCGGTCGTGGCCGGCGTCGCATCCACCTCGACGGCGGATGCAGTGGCGCAGGCGAGGGCGTATCAGAAGTGTGGTGCCAACGGCATCCTGGCGATCCTGGAAGCGTACTTTCCGCTCGCCGATGCCCAGGTCGAATCGTACTTCCGCGCCATCGCGGATGCCGTGGACATCCCGGTCGTCATCTACACCAATCCGCAATTCCAGCGTTCCGATCTCACGCTCGACATCATCGCGCGCCTCGCTGAACATCCGCGCATCGGCTACATCAAGGACGCCTCGACCAATACCGGCCGGCTGCTCTCGATCATGAACCGCTGCGGCTATGCCTTGCGCGTGTTCTCGGCCTCCGCCCACATCCCGGCGGCGGTGATGCTGATCGGCGGGCTCGGCTGGATGGCGGGACCTGCCTGCATCATCCCGCGCCAGAGCGTCGCACTCTACGACCTCTGCAAGGCCGGCCGCTGGGACGAGGCCATGGCGCTCCAGCGCAGACTGTGGCGGATCAACGAGGCTTTCGCCCGCTTCAACCTCGCCGCCTGCATCAAGGCGGGGCTGGCGGTTCAGGGCTACGACGTCGGCGATCCCGTCCCGCCGCAGGCCGCGCTGTCGGCCGACGCCCGCAAGGTGGTGGAGGCGGCGTTGAGGGAGCTTGATTAGCCGTCATGGCCGGGCTTGTCCCGGCCATCCACGTCTTGCCCTGTGGCACATAGAACGTGGATGCCCGGGACAAGCCCGGGCATGACGAATCTGTGGGTTCACCGCCCAAAACCGCGGCTGGTATGCCTCCGATCGATCCGCTAAAAGGCGGCCCGCAGTTTCGAAAAGACCCTGAGGACCCCACGGAATGAACATTCTTCCCGGCAATTTGCGTTTCGGAGCGGGCCAGCCCGTCAAGCGTTTGGAAGACCAGCGGCTGCTCACCGGGAAGGGTCAGTTCATCGACGACAAGCCGGAGGAGGGCGCGCTGTGGTTGCATGTGCTGCGCTCGCCGCATGCGCACGCGAAGATCGTCGCGATCGACACCAGCGCCGCGGCATCGATGCCGGGCGTCACCGCGGTCTACACCGGCGCTGATCTCGTCAAGGACGATATCGGCACCATTCCGACCCTGAGCATCTTCAAGCGCCCCGACGGCAAGCCGATGACGGTGCCGCCGCGCCGCCTGCTCGCCCATGAGATCGTCCGCTATGCCGGCGAAGCCGTGGCCGCAGTGGTGGCCGCCTCGCGTGCCGAGGCGCAGAGCGCGGCCGAAGCGATCGTGATCGAATACGACGTGCAGCCCGCGGTGGTCGATCCGGTCGAAGCGGTCAAGCCCGGCGCGCCCGTGGTGTGGCCCGAGGCGCCCGACAACATCGTCGGTGCGATGAGCTATGGCGATGCCGCCAAGGCGGACGAGGCATTCGCCAAGGCCGCGCATACGGTCGAGCTCGACATCGTCAGCCAGCGTCTGGTGCCCTCCGCGATGGAGCCGCGCTCGACCATTGCCGAGATCGACAAGAAGACCGGCCGCCTCCTCCTGCATGTGCAGTCGCAGACGCCGGCCTCGACCCGCGACGTGCTGGCGGAAGCCGTGCTCAAGCGACCCAAGGACAGCGTCCGCGTGCTGGTCGGCGACATCGGCGGCGGCTTTGGTCAGAAGACCAACCTCTATCCGGAAGACGGCATCGTCGCCTATGCCGCGACCAAGCTGAACCGGAAGATCCGCTGGCGCGGCGACCGCACCGACGAATTCGTCGGCGGTACCCATGGCCGCGATCTCACCTCGACGGCATCCTTCGCGCTCGACGAGAAGGGCAAGGTGCTGGCCTATCGCGTCAAGTCGATCGGCTGCACCGGCGCGTACTCGTCGGGTGCGGCGAACATCATCCCGCTGGTGCTCGGGCCGTTCGTGCAGACCGGCGTCTACGATCTGCCGCTGGTGCATTTCGAGGTGCAGTCGGTGATGACTCACACCGCGCCGGTCGGCGCCTATCGCGGCGCGGGCCGGCCCGAAGCGGTGTTCATCGTCGAGCGCCTGTTCGACGCCGCCGCGCGAAAAATCGGCATGGATCCGCGTGCGATCCGGAAAGCGAACTACATCAAGCCGGCGCAGCTGCCCTACACCAACGCCGCGGGTCAGGTTTACGATTCCGGCGCCTTCGCCCACCTGCTCGATCGCGCCGTGAAGTTGGCCGATTGGGACGGCTTTGCCGCGCGCAAGAAGGCGGCGAAGAAGAAGGGCCTGCTCTACGGCCGCGGGCTCACCTCCTACATCGAATGGACCGGCGGCCGCGCGCATACCGAGAAGGTCAGCCTGCACGCGACCTCGCAGGGCCGCGTCGTGCTGCATTCCGGCACCATGGCGATGGGGCAGGGGCTGCAGACCACGTACACCCAGATGATCTCCGACACGCTCGGCATTGCCATGGACAAGATCGACGTCGTCCAGGGCGACACGGATCTTGCGATGGGCTTCGGCAGCGTCGGCTCGCGCTCGCTGTTCGTCGGCGGCACGGCCGTGGCAGTTTCCTCCAACGACCTGATTCAGAAGGCGCGTGAGAAGGCGGCCAACGTGCTGGAGACCTCGGTCGAGGACATCGAATATCAGGGCGGCATGCTCACCGTGGTCGGCACCGACCGCCGCATCAGCCTGTTCGATCTCGCCGAGAAGGAGGGCGGCGCCAAGCTCAGCGTCGATTCCGAAGGAGAGGTCGATGGCCCGAGCTGGCCGAACGGCACGCATATCTGCGAGGTCGAGATCGATCCGGAGACCGGCGTGTCCAAGGTCGTGCGCTACACCACCGTCGACGACGTCGGCGTTGCCGTGAACCCGATGCTGGTCACCGGCCAGATCCATGGCGGCGTCGCGCAGGGCATTGGACAAGCGCTGTACGAGGGCGTGTCCTACGATGAGGACGGCCAGCTCCTCACCGCGAGCTACCAGGACTATTGCATCCCCCGTGCTGACGACGTTCCGCCGATCGAGGTCACGCTCGACGACTCCGCGCCCTGCCGGACCAATCCGCTCGGCGCCAAGGGCTGCGGCGAATCCGGCGCCATCGGCGGCCCGCCCTGCGTCACCAACGGCGTGATGGACGCGCTCGCCGAGCTCGGCATCACCCAGCTGAACACGCCCCTGACGCCCCAGAAGATCTGGAAGGCGATCAAGGACGCGAAGGTGGCGGGTTAAGCGGGGCGCGTTGTTACGCCGGCTGTCGCCATACACCCAGCTGTCGTCCCGGGGCGCGCAACGCGCGAACCCGGGACCCATAACCACAGGAAGTGGTTTGGCGAAGACTCGTGGTGACCAGCTCGCGCCATAACCTCACCCTGTGGTTATGGGTCCCGGATCTGCGCTTCGCTTCGCTGCGCTTGTCCGGGACGACAGCGGAGAATGCCCCGCCAGCTCTGGCTAAATCCCCACGCCCTTAAATCCCCAGCATCATCTTCGCAATGATGTCGCGCTGGATCTCCGAGGTGCCGCCGAAGATCGTGTAGGCGCGGCCGTTGAGATATTCCGGGACCACCGTCAGCATCTCCTCAGGCGTCGCCGGCGCATGGTTGAGCTTGTAGAGCGGGCGCATCGGCTCGACCGCGAGCGCGTCGTGACCGATCACGTCGACCCCCAGCCGCGTCACGGCCTGCCTGATCTCGCTGTTGCGCAGCTTCAGGATCGACGACACCGCGCCGGGATTTTGCCCGGTCTGAAGTGCGGAGAGCACGCGCAGCTCGGTCATCTCCAGCGCGTCGATATCGATTTCGACCTCCGAGATGCGCGTCGCGATATCCGGGCTGTCGATCGCGCGACCCGTCAGGTCCGACTCGGCCAGCTCCGCGATCGCCTTCAGACCCTCGCGCAATTTTGCCGAGGCGATGCCGGAGCCGCGCTCGAACTCGAGCAGATATTTGCCGTAGGTCCAGCCTTTGCCTTCGTCGCCGACGCGGTTGGCCACGGGCACGCGCACATCGTCAAAGAACACCTGGTTGACCTCGTGGTCGCCGCCGATGGTGAGGATGGGGCGCGTGGTGATGCCCGGCGTTGTCATGTCGATCAGGATGAAGCTGATGCCGTCTTGCTGCCGCGGTCCGTCGCTGGTGCGCACCAGCGCGAACATGCGGTTGGCGTGGTGGGCGTGCGTGGTCCAGATTTTTGTGCCGTTGATGATGTAGTCGTCGCCGTCGCGGACCGCGCGCGTCTTCAGCGACGAGAGATCGGAGCCGGAGCCCGGCTCGGAATAGCCCTGGCACCAATAGTCTTCGCCGGAGAGGATGCGTGGCAAATAAAAATTCTTCTGCTCGGGCGAGCCGAAGCCGATGATGACGGGCCCGACCATCTTCACGCCCATCACGTTGACATTGGGCACGCCGGCGCGTGCGGATTCAGTCTCGAAAATCCAACGCTGCGCCGGCGTCCAGTCCGGACCGCCATATTCGACCGGCCAGCCCGGTGCGCCCCAGCCCTGCCGGTGCAGCGCGCGCTGCCACGCCATGCCGATATCAGGGTCGGAGAACACCGACGGCGTCAGCGCGGTTGCGCGCTTCATCTCTTCGGTGAGGTTTTTTGCAATGAAGCCGCGCACCTCGTCCTGGAAGGCGCGCTCCTCGGTGTTGAACGAGAGGTCCATGATGCGCTCCTTGTGTCAGGCCGTGCGGCCGAGCTGGGCGTGGCGGCTGTAATGGTGCGCGCTGCCGCCGAACAGCGTGTCGAAGGCGACCAGCCGCTTGAAATAGGCGCCGACCTCGAGCTCCTCGGTGACGCCCATGCCGCCATGAAGCTGGATCGACTGCTCGCCGACGAAGCGCGCGCATTTGCCGATCTTCGCTTTCGCACCGGAGGCAGCGCGGGCGCGCTCGACCGGCGAGCTATCGACCTTCAACGCGGCGCGCAGCGCCATCGAGCGCGCCTCATCGACCTGCATCGCCATGTCGGCGAGGCGGTGGCGGATCACCTGGTTGGCGGAGAGCGGCCGGCCGAACTGCTTTCTGATCTTGGTGTATTCCAGCGTTGTGTCGAGCAGCGTCTGCATGATGCCGACGGCTTCGGCACCGAGCGCAGCCATGGCGCGGTCAACGGCCCATTCGATCGCGGGCAGGGCGTCGTGTCCGTCGCCGAGCAGGGCATCCTCCGGCAGCTCGACGCCGGACAGCTCGATATTGCAGGCCCGTCCGCCGCCGAGACGTTCATAGTCGGTGATGACGACGCTGGGCGTCTTCGCCGGCACCAGGAACAGGCCGATCCGTCCCGAAGGTCCCTTGTGATCGTGGATATGCGCGGAGACGATGATCTCGTCGGCGGCGAGGCCGTCGAGCACCGCGATCTTGCTGCCGGCAACGCGCCAGCCTTGCGCCGTCTTGTGGGCGACGGTCGCGACTATTGCGAGATCGAACCGCGCCGCGCGCTCGGAATGGGCGAAGGCGAGTTTCAGTGATCCGTCCGCGACCTTCGGCAGCCGCGCCTGCTTCTGCGCGGTGCTGCCGCATTTGTCGATCAGCGAGGCTCCAAGCACCACCGTTGCAACATACGGCTCCGACACCAGCCCGCGACCAAAGGCTTCCATCAGAATGCCGATCTCGACCGCGCCGCCGCCGAGCCCCTCAAACTCTTCGGGAATCGGCAGCGCCAGCCAGCCAAGCTCGGCGAACTGCTTCCAGACCGCTGGGCTGAAGCCGAGCGGGTCGTTCGCCATCTTGCGGCGGTGATCGGCATCGTAGCTCTCGGCCACGAAGCGCTCCGCGCTTTCGCGCAGCAGCCGTTGCTCGTCACTCAGGTTGAGGTCCATGTCGTTACTCCGCGGCCGCCGGCGGCTTGCGCACGGAGGGATGCAGTCCTGATGGATCGACCACCATGCCGAACTGCTGAAGGTTATGGGCGTGACAGAGCTGATGCAGCGCAAAGGCCTGGTCGATCGCGGCGGGCTGGCCCATCACATCGACCGAGCGATTCACGGCTTCCTTGGTCAGCTTCAGCGCGAAGGACGGCTTTGAGGCGATCCGGCGCGCCAGCTCCAGCACCGACGCTGAAAGCTCCGCGCGCGGCACGACCCGGTTGACCATGCCGAGCTGATGCGCCTCCTGCGCACTCCATGCGTCGGCGGTGAACAGGAATTCCTTGGCCTTGCGCGGGCCGAGCTCCCAGGGATGCACGAACCATTCGACCCCGCAGACGCCCATGGTCACCACGGGATCGCAGAACTGAGCATCGTCGCTGGCGACGATGAGGTCGCAGGCCCAGGCCAGCATCAACCCGCCGGCGATGCACTTGCCGTGCACCTCGGCAATGGTCGGCTTGGCCAGGTTGCGCCAGCGCCGCGTGATCTGGAGATATATTTCCTGCTCGCGCGCGAAGCGGCCATGCGCGTTCGCCTCCGCAAAGCCACCCCAATTTCCGATCGGCGGAAAATCGACGCCTGCGGCGTTCTTGCCGCCGGGGCGCAGATCGTGGCCCGATGAGAAATGCGGCCCGTTGCCGGCGAGGATGATGACCTTGAGCGCGTCGTCCTGCACCGCCTCGTCGAAGGCGGCGTTGAGGTCGTAGGTCATCTGCAGGTTCTGCGCGTTGCGCGCCTCGGGCCGGTTCATCACGATCCGGGCAATCGCCGGCTCGGGCCTCTCCACGAGGATGGTCTCGAACGAGCTCATCGCGTTCCCCTTGGCGTTTCCGTTCTTGTTTTGCTCAAGTTGACTATGTCGGCCAGGGATAGGCAAGGGGCTTGCGTCAGGCGGTTGCTTTTCGCGCCGCCGGCACAAGATGTCTGGCACCGCGCGCGTTCAATCTGATAGTTTACGCCAGATTTCACCGGGAGGAATTTGATGCGCAAGATCCTGACCGTGCTGGCGGCTCTGGCCTCGCTGAGCCTGACCAATTGCGGCTACAACGCGATCCAGAGCGAGGACGAGCAGATCAAGGGCAACTGGTCCGAGGTCGTGAACCAGTATCAGCGCCGCGCCGATCTCGTGCCCAATCTCGTCAACTCGGTAAAGGGCTTTGCGCAGCAGGAGAAGGACGTGCTGCTCGGCGTCACTAATGCGCGCGCCAAGGTCGGCAGCATCCAGGCGACGCCTGAGGTGCTGAACGACCCCGCCGCCTTCCAGAAGTTCCAGGCCGCCCAGGGCGAGCTCTCCAGCGCGCTGTCACGTCTCTTGGTCGTCACCGAGAACTATCCGCAGCTCAAGTCCGATGCGCTGTTCAAGGATTTGATGTCGCAGCTCGAAGGCACCGAGAACCGCATCACGGTCGCGCGCAACCGCTACATCAAGGCGGTGCAGGACTATAACGTCACCATTCGCTCCTTCCCGAGCAACCTCACCGCAATGATGTTCGGCTACAAGGAGAAGCCGAATTTCGCGGTCGAGAACGAAAAGGAGATCTCGACCGCGCCGAAGGTCGATTTCAATCCGGCGCCTGCGCCGTCGAAGTAGCTGCGCGCCGTTTTGCGAATGCGCCCAGCCCCACCCACCGCCGTCATTCCCCGCGAAGGCGGGGAATCCAGTACGCCGCGGCTCCTCCGTAGTCCTCTGGCGTCTCTGGAATACTGGATCGCCCGGTCAAGCCGGGCGATGACAGCGAGGTTGTGGCAAGCGATAGCCGTATTCGTACTCCTCCTCGCATTCAATTTCCCCGCCCTTGCCGACGTCGCCATCCCGCAACTCACCGGTCGCGTGGTCGATCAGACCGGCACGCTGTCGAGCGGCGACATCGCCGCGTTGTCGCAAAAGCTGCGTGATTTCGAGACGCGCAAGGGCAGCCAAATCGCCGTCCTGATCGTGCCGACGACCCAGCCGGAGACGATCGAGCAGTTCTCGATCCGCGTCGCCGACGCCTGGAAGGTCGGCCGCAAGAAGGTGGACGACGGCGCGATCCTCATCGTCGCCAAGAACGACCGGCACTTGCGCATCGAGGTCGGCTACGGTCTCGAGGGCGCGCTCACCGACGTCACCTCGCGGCGGATCATCGACGAGATCATCACGCCGAAATTCAGGACGGGCGATTTCGCCGGCGGCATTACTGATGGCGTCGATCGCATGATCCGCGTGATCGACGGCGAGCCGCTGCCGGTGCCTTCGCCGACTGTGAATTTCGGCAATCTGGACGATATTGCGCCGCTGTTCATCGTGACGCTGTTCGCCTCGATCGGGGTTGGCGGCTTCTTCCGGGCCATGCTGGGCCGGCTGCTTGGCTCATTGGCGACCGGCGGCATCATCGCGGCGCTGACCTGGCTCATTCTCGGATCCTTCGCAATCGCGCTCGCGCTCGGAGCGCTGGGCTTCGTCATCGGCTTCATCGCCGATCTGTTTGCGGCGATGGCGCCAGCCACGAGATCGTCGCGCGGCGGCTCGTGGTCGAGCGGCTCCTCGGGAGGTGGCTGGAGCAGCGGCTCGTCGTCCAGCGACAGCGGCGGTTTCAGCGGCGGCGGTGGCAGTTTTGGCGGCGGCGGCGCCTCGGGGAGCTGGTAGCGGTCATGGGCATCAAGCGCATTGCCAGACATCTCGTGCAGCATCATTGGCGGGCGAAGCAAATCTTTCCGCCAAAGGTGCTCGCCCGCATCGAGCAGGCGATCAAGCAGGGTGAGAGCACGCATTCCGGCCAGGTCCGCTTCGTCGTCGAAGGCGCGCTCGACGGGCGACCGCTGATCCGCAACCAGCCGGCCCGCGAGCGCGCGCTCGACGTGTTTTCGCATCTGCGTATCTGGGACACCGCGCACAACAACGGCGTCCTGATCTATCTCCTGCTCGCCGATCGCGACGTCGAGATCGTGGCCGACCGCGGTATTCACGCGAAGGTCGGTGACGAGGGCTGGGAGAGCATCTGCCGCGCGATGGAGGCCGAGTTCGCCTCCGGCCAGTTCGAGCGCGGTGTGATCGGCGGCATCGCTGCGGTGTCGCGCGAGCTGGCGCGACATTTCCCACCGCAAGGCCCGCATGCGAACGAGCTGCCGGATGCGCCGGTGGTGATGTGACGGATAGTGATGTGGGCGGAGCGGTGACGTGAACGGAGTGGGCGCCGCCCACTCCGTCATTGCGAGGAGCTCTTGCGACGAAGCAATCCAGACTGCGGCCTTGGAAAGATTCTGGATTGCTTCGCTGCGCTCGCAATGACGGTGTGGAGGCAGCCATTCCGCGGCCGTTCATCTTCCCCCGCTTACAATTTGTTTCACGCCCGCCACACCGGTTCCACGTTCCCGGCCCAATTCGGCCCCGGATGACTTCCTAAAATTTCGGTAAGCGGGTCCCGAAGTAAGGATTTCGCAAGCAATGAAAGTTACCAAAAGGTCAATCCAGAGTGGAGTATTCGAACTGTGAGCGAACCAATGGCTGAGCAGGCTGCCCAGGATACGAGCGTCGTGGAAGCTTCGACCGCGCCGCAGGCCGTCGAGGCTGCCGGCATCGAGGCCCCCTCGATCGCCCCCGACCATGAGTCGCCGCCCAAGCCCGATCCAGTCAAGGCAGAGGCCCCGAAGGTCGAGCCGCCCCGGATCGAAGTGCCGAAGTTCGAGACCAAGCCGGAGCCGAAGCCCGGCAAGCTCATCGTCATGGCACCGTCGGAGCGCTCGTGGGAGCGCGAGGAGTTTGCCCCGCATGTGAAGGCGGACGAGTCGCGCGAGACCGGCGACAAGCGCCGCCTGTCGGCGATGGCCGCGGTGGTGGCGATTGCGGCCAGCGTCGGCGCCATCAGCGGCGCGCTCGCGACCGCCGGCATGATGCATTTCGCAGCCCCGGCCCCCGCGCCGGCGCAGGTCGCCGACACCAGCGCGCTGGAATCCTCGGTTGCCAGGATCGATGCCGATGTCGTCGCACTGAAGGCGAATGTCGAGCACACCTCCAAGACTGGCCTCAGCCAGTTCAATCGCGCCAATGACCGCCTCGACAAGCTCGAGAAGGCCCAGGCCGAGCCGATGGCCAAAATCGCAAAGCTGTCCGAGACCGTCGACAAGCTCCGCGCCACGCCGCCCGCGGCCCCCGCGCAGGCCGCGGCAGCCGCCGCGAAGGAGACCACCGGCTCGATCGCGCCGACCCAGGTTGCGACCGCCGCCGCCGCACCGGTTCCGGCCCCAGCCGCGCCCAAGACCGAGGTCGGCCGGTTGCCGACGATCGACGGCTGGGTGCTGCGCGACGTCGCCAATGGCGGCGCACTGATCGAGGGCCGCGGAGGCCTCTACGAGGTCTATGCCGGTGACCCGATCCCCGGAATTGGCCGCGTCGATGCGATCCGCCGTCAGGACGGCCGCTGGGTCGTCGTCACCAGCAAGGGCCTGATCGTCGCACGCTGAGCGTTCGATATCCGCTCTTCAAAGAGGCGCTTCACCACCATGTGAGGCGCCTTTTGACTTGAATAGGCCGGCTTACGCGGTGTTACTGAAGGCATGAGCCGCGCGTTGCGAATTCTCTTTGCTGCCGCCGTCTTGCTTGGCGGAACTGTTTCGCTTTTCGCAGCGGAGAACGCGCCGTTGACGCGCGGCACGGCGATCATCGATCCCGATCTGCTCCGCAAGCTCGACCAGAACGATTCGCTTACGATCTTGCGCCTGCTATGGCCGGAGCGGAACGCAAACGTTCCGCTGACGACCGATTTGCTGTTCTCGTCGCTGTCGCAGCTCAAGGGAATTCCACCCGCGATCGACGCGGAGTTCGACCACTACATCATCCGGCAGAAGGCGGCGTACCCGACCGAAACCATCGGCGTCGGCGAAGGCTTTGACGTGCAGCTGTTCGATCGGGCCAATCTCAAATCCCGCGACACCCGCTTCGTGCTGGCGGGCATCGTCAATCGCATGGACCGCGCCTATGTCTCGGAGGAGGCGTGCGGCGAGATCAGGCTGATTTATCGGCTGGTGCGTTTCGAGAGTAAGCCGGAAGGTGGCAAGACCGCGACGCGCCTGCCGATGACGTTCAATCTGGTGATGAAGGCACGCGATGCGCGCCAGACCGATGCGAACGGAAAGCCTGTTACCTGTGCCGAGGTCGCGCGGCGCTGGCTCGACAATGGCGACTGGCAGGGGCTGATCGGCGGCGGCATCTCTCCTTCCGACGCCATGCTCGATCGCATCGAGACCAATATCCAGATCTCGATCGCGCCGAAATCGGCATTGCACGATTTCCGTTCCGACTATCTGCTCAAGGTGTTCAAATATAACCCCGCGACGAAGACGTTCGAGGAATCGACGCTGGAGAACCAGATCGACCGCGACCGCATCCTCGCCGACAACGATCTTCGACGTGATTTCAAAGCCTGGCTGCTCGCGCCGGAAAATCTCCGCGAGTTCGATCGCGGCACAGTGCTGATCCCCGAGACATTCCTGGCCAAGGCCGCGGTGGTGCCGACGCCGGCGGGCCTTGACGCTTCGCCGTTGCAGCCGGAGTTCGGCATGGTGCAAGGGGAGGACAGGGACAGCAACAAGGGCGAGCCGGTCTTCACCGACAACGACGTGGTCGGCGCGCTGAAGCAGGCGGCGGCGCGTGGCATCGACATGCAGAACATCCGCTCGGTCGCGGGCTTCCAGCGCCGCCTCAACGACGTCACCTGCGCCGGCTGCCACCAGACCCGCGGCATCGGCGGCTTCCATTTTCCGGGCGTCGATTGGCTGGCGGACAAACCGTCGAACTCCACCATCGTGCCGGCCTCGCCGCATTTCTTCGGCGACCAGGTTCGCCGCCGCGACATCCTGACCGCATTCGCCGCGGGAAAACGCCCTGATTTCTCACGCGGATTTGCCAGCCGGCCGCAGACCCGCGGCAGCGGCGAGCTGGCCGGCACCGAATATCAGGATGGTTGGGGTGCCCATTGTGCCCTGCAAAATGCGGGATCGGGAACGCCGGATAAGAGTTTTACGTCATGGAGCTGTGCTAAAGGTCTCACCTGTCAGGCTGCCGCGGCATCGAGCCGCATCGGCATGTGCTTCATCAAGACGCGTTAGCGCGTGATCCGAAAAAGTGTGTAGCGGTTTTTCGAAAAGGTCACGCGCCAGATAAAACCAGCAACCGGTTTGGATGACCCATGACTGAGACCAGCGACGCCGACAAGGAGCGCAATCGCGAGATCGCGCGCAATGAGGAAGCCAAGCAGGTCACCGGCAGCATCCGCGTCAGCACCTGGGCGGTCGCGGTGGTCGTCATCGTCGGCGGGATTCTGTTCACGCTGGGCTGGCTGGCACTGCGGGGTTAGTGCCAGCGCCCTCACTTCGCGTAATTCGTCATCCGCTTGCCGGGCAAGAGTTCATAGGCCGGCTTCCAGCCGGGCAGGGTGGCCATGCGGCCGAGCCAGGCGTGGACGGCAGGATGGCTCGCCGCGAAATCAAAACCGTGCTCGTCGCTCGGATAGTGCAGGTAGGCCATCATCGAGATATCGGCGACCGTCGGCCTCGCCCCGATCGCAAAGGCATTGTGCTGGAGATGTCCGTCGAGAATGCCGAGGAAGTCCTCGAGCCGCCGGCGAAAATGCTTCAGCACCTGCGGATCGTTTTTCTCAGTGAACGCCCGCATGAAGCGATAGGTCGCCATGTAGCCGGTGAGCTTGTGGTTGTCCCAGAACAGCCAGCGCAGCAGCTCGAACTTCTCGTCCTCGGTCTCGGCACCGAAACGGCCGTACTGCCCGGCAAGCTTCAGCAGCAAGGGCGCGGTCTGTGTCATCTTCACGCCGTCGACCTCGAGCACGGGAATCTCGCCCATCGCGTTCACGGCCTTGCGCCATTCCGCCGTGCGCGTGACGCCACCACCGAAATCGGTCCACACCGGCTCGAACCTCTCGCCGCAAAGCGTCAGCATCAGCGCCAGCTTGTAGCTGTTGCCGGACTCCGGGAAGTAGTGCAGGCGATATTTGGGCATGAGGGCCTCACGAGACGCGATGTTGTCGTGAGTTTATAGCGAGATCGTCCCACGCCGTCATTGCGAGCGCAGCGAAGCAATCCAGCAATGCATCCGCGGTGGGATTCTGGATTGCTTCGCTGCGCTCGCAATGACGTCGTCTGTGACGACGAGCTACCTCCCCAACGTCGTCCCGGACAAGCGCAGCGAAGCGGAGCGCAGATCCGGGACCCATAACCACAGGAAGGTGTTTGGCGAAGACTCGGAGTTGGCAGCTCGTGTCACAACCACTCCCTGTGGTTATGGGTCCCGGGCTCGCGCCTTGCGCGCCCCGGGACGACAGGGGAGTTTGTGGCGCCGCCCTACCCCACCGCGCCTGACGACCGCAGCTGCTTGATTGCCTTCTCGTCGTATCCCGCCCCGCGCAAAATCTCGTCACTGTGCTCGCCGACGGCCGGCGGCTTGCGCGGCTGGACCTTCTTGGCGCCGTCGATCCAGATCGGGCTGGAGATGGTGAGCATGGTGTCGTTCTCGAACGGCACCAGCACCTCGTTGTCGAGCATCTGCTTGTCGTTGGGGATGTCGTCGAGAATGCCGACGATGCCGAACACCAGTCCGTTGCCGTCGAGGATCCTGCGCCACTCGGCGAGATCCCTGGTGGCAAACGTCTCGTCAAAAATCTTGATCAGCTCGACCGAGCGGGCGTGGCGGTCAGCCTTGGTGGCAAAGCGCGGATCGGTGATCAGGTCTTCGCGTCCCAGGCATTTGGCGAGCGTCGGAAACTGCTTCTCCTCGCTCAGCAGCGACAGGATCAGCCAGCGGCCGTCCTTGCACTGGTAGTGGTTGGCGACCGCATTCAGCGCGCGCTCGCGCGGCCGCCGCTCGGCGAACCTGGCGCCGCAGAGCTTGGCCTGCGCCAGCGTGCCCGCGGCCCACACCCCGTTCGCCATCAGATTGGAGGCGACATGCGAGCCCTTGCCGGTCTTCTCGCGCTGATACAGCGCGGTGACGATGGCGCCATAGAACGCCATGGCGCAGGGATGGTCGCCCATGCCGGCGACCGAGCGGGCCGGCGTCGTGTGGGTGTCGGCGCGGACGAGGTCCATCAGGCCGGAGCGCGCCCAATAGGCGTTGCTGTCGAAGCCGGGCTTGTTGGCCTCTTCGCCCTTCTCGCCATAGCCGGTGAACGAGGCGTAGATCAGCCGGTCGTTGAGATGGGCGAGGTGGTCATAGGTGATGCCGAGCTTGGCGCGCACCGGCGGCGGCATGTTGGTGATGAAGACGTCGGCCTCTTCGACCAGCTTGTAGAGCACGGCCTGCGCCTCCGGCTTAGAGAGGTCGAGCGCGATGCTCTTCTTGTTGCGGGCCTCCAGCAGCCAGGCGAAATTGTGCTCGCTGCTCGGATAGCCCGGAATGTTGGGCAGATTGCGGTAGGGGTCGCCGGCGCCGGGCGGCTCGATCTTGATGACGTCGGCGCCGAAATCCGACAGCACGGTCGCGGCCGCGGGCGCTGCGATGAAGCTCGCGCAGTCCAGAACCTTGAGCCCTGCAAAAATGCCCTTTTCCATCGCGGCGTAGCTCCCTCGCTCTTGTTGTTTCCCGCGCGCTGGAATTGGCGCAGATCAAGTCATGGCAGCATTAGACCGATGTTTCAGCGGGATGCAACGGCGCCAGGCGCAGGGCCTCACTCCTCCCCCGCAAGCAGCGCGGCATTGCCGCCGGCTGCCGCGGTGTTGATCGTCACGGTCTGCTCGGTCGCAAAGCGTGCGAGATAATGCGGGCCGCCCGCTTTCGGGCCGGTTCCGGACAGCCCGTTGCCGCCGAATGGCTGCACGCCGACCACGGCGCCGATCATGTTGCGGTTGACATAGATGTTGCCGACCTGCACGCGATCGATGATCGCCTCGATGGTGTCGTCGATCCGGGAGTGAATGCCGAGCGTGAGTCCATAGCCGCTGCGCTCGATCGCCTGCAGGACGCGGTCGAGGTTTTCCGCGCGATAGCGCACGACGTGCAGGATCGGTCCGAACACCTCCTCGGTGAGCTGGCCGGCGTCCTTGAGCTCGAAAATGTGCGGGGCGACGAAGCAGCCCTCGGGCGCAGTGCCGGCAAAGTGCAGCCGCGCCTCGCTCTTCATCCGCGCGATATGCGCATCGAGGCGCTGCTTGGCCTCGGCGTCGATCACCGGACCGACATGGGTCGCGACATCTGCGGGATCACCAATCCTGAGTTCGCGAGCAGCGCCCGCGATCATCTCGATCATGCGGTCGGCAACATCCTCCTGCACGAACAGCAGCCGCAGCGCCGAGCAGCGCTGGCCGGCGGAGCGGAAGGCCGAGGTCACGACGTCGTCGGCGACCTGCTCGGGCAGCGCGGTCGCATCCGCGATCATGGCGTTGATGCCGCCGGTCTCCGCGATCAGAGGCACGATGGGCCCGTCCTTGGCGGCGAGCGTCCGGTTGATCAGGCGCGCGACCTCGGTCGAGCCGGTGAAGACGACGCCGGCGATGTCGGCATGCGCGGTCAGCACGGCGCCGATGCGGCCGTCGCCGGTGACGAGATGCAGCGCGCTCTTGGGAATGCCGGCCTCGTGGAGCAGGGCTACGGCCTCGCGGGCGATGCGCGGCGTCTGCTCGGCCGGTTTTGCGACGACGCTGTTGCCGGCCATCAGCGCCGCCGTGACCTGGCCTAGGAAGATCGCCAGCGGAAAATTCCACGGCGAGATCGCGACGAAGGCGCCGCGCCCGCGCATGGCGAGCGCATTGCTCTCGCCGGTCGGGCCCGGCATGGCGGCATCAACGCCGAACAGCTTTCGACCCTGCGCGGCATAATAGCGGCAGAAGTCGGCGGCCTCGCGCAGCTCCGATAGCGCATCGTCCAGCGTCTTGCCGCCCTCGGCTTGCAGCAGCGCGATGAAATGGGCGCTCCGGCTCTCCAGAAGATGCGCGGCCTGCTCCAGTGCGGCCGCGCGCGTAGCCGCCGGCGTCCGGCTCCAGGCGGCAAAGCCGGCGCGCGCAGCAGTCACCGCCGCATTGGCTCGGTCCGGCGTTGCGTCGGCTATGGGCTTGAGGTCGGCTGCCTCGGCCTTCACGTCTGCCAGCAACCGGTCGAGGGCCGCGCGCGCGCCGAATTCGACGCCGCGCGAATTGCGCCGCTCCGGCGCGAACAGATCGCCCGGCAGCGGAATTCTGGGATGGGCCGCCGCTTGCGGCCGGACGATGGCATCGGCCGGACGCTGCAACAGCGCCACAACCGGCACGCGATAGTCGGCCGCCTGCGCCACGAACGACGAGTTGGCGCCGTTCTCCAGCAGCCGCCGCACCAGATAGGCGAGCAGGTCGCGGTGGCTGCCGACCGGGGCATAGGTACGATAAGCGATGTCGGGGTGATCCTTGGCGAGCTGTTCATAAAGCGCCTCGCCCATGCCGTGCAGGCGCTGGAATTCGAAGCCGCCACCATCTTGCGCAAGCTCCAGCACGGTCGCGACCGTCAGCGCGTTGTGGGTGGCGAATTGCGGGAAGATGCGCGGCCGCAGACTCAAAAGCTTCGAAGCGCAGGCGACGTAGTTCAGATCCGTCATCGCCTTGCGCGTGAACACGGGATAGCCGTCCAGCCCGCGCTCCTGCGCGCGCTTGATCTCGGTGTCCCAATAGGCGCCCTTGACCAGCCGCACCATCAGCTGGCGGTCATGCGCGCGCGCCAGCGCGTCGACATAGTCGATCACGGCGCTCGCGCGCTTCTGATAGGCCTGGATCGCCAGCCCAAAGCCGTCCCAGCCGCTGAGCGAGGGGTCGGCGAGCGTCGCCGCGATCACGTCGAGCGACAGCTCCAGCCGGTCGGCTTCCTCGGCATCGACGGTGAAGTTCAGATCATGGGCCTTGGCGCGCTGCGCCAGATCGAGCAGCTGCGGCACCAGCTCGGCCATCACGCGCGCGCGGCTGATCGCCTCGAAGCGCGGATGCAGCGCCGACAGCTTGACCGAGATGCCGGGACGGTCGGGCAGGGGATGGTTGCCGGCCGCCTTGCCAATGGTCAGAATCGCGCTCGCATAGGCGTCGAAATAGCGCCTGGCGTCCGCCGCGGTGCGCGCGCCTTCGCCGAGCATGTCGAAGGAGTAGCGCGTCTTTTGACCGGAGCGCGGACGGCCTCGCTCCAGCGCCTGCTCGATGGTCTCGCCCAGCACGAAATGGTTGCCCATCAGCCGCATCGCCTGGCGCGTGGCGGTGCGCACCGCCGGCGCGCCCAGCCGCTTCACCAGCCGGCCGATGGTGCCGTCGGGCGTCTCGCCGGGCTGGATCACCCGCGCCGAGAGGCCGAGCGCCCAGGCCGAGGCGTTGACCAGGAAGGCGGTGGACTTGGTCTCGTGGTGGATGAAGTCGCCCTCGCCGAGCTTGTCCTCGATGAACTGGTCGGCGGTGCGCGCGTCGGGCACGCGGAGCAGCGCCTCGGCTAGCACCATCAGGGCGAGCCCCTCCTTGGTCGAGAGCGCGAACTCCCGCAGCATGTCCTCGACACCGCCAAGCCGGTCGTCGCGCTTGCGGATCGCCTCGATCAGCCGCGTCGCGGTGCGGTCGATCCGCGCCTCCTGCGGCGGGCCGAGATGCGAAGCCGGCAAGAGCCGCGCGGCAATCTCGGCATCATCGGGCGCGTAGGGGGCGGTGAAGGGCGGCGGGATGTTCGGCATGGCGTGTCCTGTGGCTGAAATCCAGGATAAGGCCCGCTAGACCGTAGTTCGATAGACAAATTAGTCATTTTGCCTTAGGAAATGAAGATCATTGCTATATTGGCCACATAAAATATGGAACTCGATCGAATTGACCGGAAGATCCTCTCAATTCTGCAGCAGGACGGGCGCATCGCCAATGTCGAGCTCGCCGAGCGCATCGGGCTGTCGCCGACCTCGGTCGGCGAGCGGCTGAAGCGGTTGCAGCGGGAGGGCTTTGTCGAGGGCTACGGCGCGCGGCTCAATCCGCACCGGCTCGGCCTGGGTCTTCTGGTGTTCGTCGAGGTGCTGCTCGACAAGACCACGCCGGACAATTTCGAGCGGTTCGCGCGCGCGGTGAAACTCGCACCCGAGGTGCTGGAGTGTCACATGGTTGCAGGAGGCTTCGACTATCTTGTGAAGGCGCGGCTTGCGGACATGACCGCCTATCGACGCTTCCTCGGCGAGACGTTGCTGTCGATGCCGGGCGTGCGCGAGACGCGAACCTATGCGGTGATGGAAGAGATCAAGCGCGACGCACCATTGCCGGTGGACTAACGAAGGGCCGTCGCGATTGTCATTGCTGTGGCGTTGAACGAGCGGTCTTCGCGGGAAAATAGCTCTCCGTGTGCAATCGCAACGCCCGTCGTCGAATGCACTGGCCGTCTTCTAAAATTTTTTTGGCCCGGCTCCCGGACAGATCCGGGAGGCAGCAAAGGCTGCCGGGCTTATACTTTGAGGTTCTCTGCGGAGGTCTTGCCCCGGTTTGCGATCTCTTCGTATTCCACCGTCTGTCCTTCGTTCAGGGACGACAGACCGGCTTTCTGCACTGCCGAGATATGCACGAACACATCCTTGCCGCCCGACGCAGGCTGGATAAATCCATAACCCTTCGTCGGGTTGAACCACTTGACCGTACCTTTAGCCATCACGTCTTCTCCGCGGGTCTTCCTCCGAGATCTCGAACCGCCAGTCCCCGCCAACCGGCCGGTTCGGTCCTAACAGGATACGCGGAATGTGGCCGGCTTGGTAGCTCAAACCATATCGGCATTTCGCCGAATTCCGCTCAACTTCGCAGCGTTTTTGCCGATTTTGCCCGTTTCGCGGTCAATTGATCGGCACGCCGCGCGCCATCCGTCAATAAGTCGCGGCCAGATAATCGACGATCTTGCCGACATCGGCATCGTCGATCGGGGCGCCATAGACCTTGATCATCTTGGTCACCTCGGCCTGCCAAAAACCTTTCTTGTCCTTCATCGGCGGCTGCGTGTTGACGTAATCGGCCGAGTGGCAGGCGCTGCAATTGCCCTGCACGACCTCGAGATTGGGGCCCGGCTTGAAGGCGGCGACCTCGTCGGGCGTCTTGTAGTTGAGCGGCGCTGCAAGGGCCGAACCGACCATTGCGGCGACGGCGAGTGAGATGGCGAGGAGAACGGTGCGCTGCATGATCATTCTCCCTCAGGCCACGGTGACGCGGACGGTTTCGACGACGTTGCGTAGATAACCCGCCGGGTTCCAGCGTGGCGCATCCGGCTGGGTCTCGCCGCCATTGCCGGTGGCGCGCACCTTGAGCTCGTGGGCGCCCGCCGCGAGCTTCACCGGCAGCTTCCATTCACGGAATGAGTATTTGCCGAGATCCTTGCCGAGCTTGGCGCTGACCCAGGTCTTTCCGCCGTCGGTGGAAACCTGGACGTCCTTGATGCCCTTGCCGCCGTCGAAGGCGATGCCGCGCAGCGTCGTGCCGCCGGCCTTCAGCTTGGCGCCATCGGGAACGCTGGTGATGAAGGATCGGATGGTGAAGCGGTTGATCGGGATCGTCGCCTTCGGCGCGGTGCCCGGTTCGACCGCATTGTTCGGCGTGTCCGGAATGCGATAGGCCGACTTCATCCAGAAGCCGTCATAGACATTGTCGATGACGGTGATCTCGTTGAGGTGCTTGACCCAGTAGGTGCCGTAATAGCCGGGCACGATCAGGCGCAGCGGAAAGCCGTTGAGGAACGGCAGGTCCTCGCCGTTCATGCCATAGGCCAGCATCACCTCGCCGTCGGTGGCGTGCTCGAGATCGAGCGCCTTGACGAAATCGGGCGTCTTGTCGCTGACGGGGCCGTCCATGCCGTTGAAGGTGACCTGCTTGGCGCCGCTCTGCACGCCCGCCATCTCCAGCACGGCCTTCAGCGGCACGCCGCGCCAGCGCGCATTGCCCATGGCGCCATTGGCGAGCTGGCCACCGGCGACACGCGGCTCGGAGAAGCCGCGGCTGTTGCCGGAGCACTGATTGACGGCGACGATCTCGGTCGCCTTCATTTTCCTGATGTCCTTGAGCGACAGCTTGAGCGGCTTGTCGACCTTGCCCTTGACCTCGAGCGTGAACTTGTCGGGATCGAGATTGTAAGGCAGGTCCGAGAGGTGATAGCGCACGAAGAACGCGTTATTCGGCGTGATCGGACCGTCGTTGAAGATCGCGAACGGCGTCTCGAGCTGCGGCGGCCGGCTGGTCAGGCCGATCATCGGCCGCTTCTGCGGATATTTCACCAGCGGCCGCTCGCCATTGGCGAAGGGAAGCGTGACGGTGTCGAGTGCCAGCGCCCTGGTGGAATTCAGTGTGGCCGCCATAGCGGCAAGGCCCGCTCCTTTGAGCAGGTCGCGTCGATCGAACATTCTCGTCTCCTCCCGGAGCTTTTCGTTGGACCGCAGTCATCACCGCGATCCCGCGCTCATCTGTCGCAACGATCGAGATGAAGTCAATTCGTGCTTTCGCAGCAGGCCCATGTCGCTGCGTTGCAGCAAGCCGGTGTTACGTTCGTAACGAGATTGCCGAGCTGTAGCCGCAGTGACAGTGCACTCCCTCGCCCCGCCTGCGGGGAGAGGGTTGGGGTGAGGGGGAGTCTCCGCGAGCGAGGTGAGAGTTGGATTCGCGGAGGCTCCCCCTCACCCGGAATCCGCGCTGCGCGCGCATTCCGACCTCTCCCCGCTTGCGGGGAGAGGTGAAGAATCAGGCCGCGACGCGCTCGCTTCGGTCAACCAGCGCCGACAGCTGCCTCGTGTCCGCAACGACGCGCACGGCCAGGGGCTCGTCGCGGCCGCGGATCGCGACCTCCTGCTGCGGCAGCGCATCGTCGGCAAGGCCCGCGGTGCGGCGGACCTCCTCCGAGACGATCGCTTCGCAGGCCAGCGTCTTGGTCATGTCCTGGAGGCGGGCCGCGACATTGACGGCATCGCCGAGCGCGGTGAAGACGATGTGATCGCGATAGCCGATATCGCCGATGATCACCTCGCCGCCGTGAATGCCAATGCCGAAGCGGATCGGCTGGCGGAGATCGTGGCTCAGGAGCTCGTTGAGCTCGTCGATATGCGTGGCGATGCCGGCGGCAGCCTTCAGCGCTTGTCGGCAGGCGGTCTCCGGATCGGCTGACAGCCCGAACAGCGCCAGCATGCCGTCGCCGACGAACTGGTTCGGCTGGCCGCCATTCTCGATCACGGCCCGCGAGACGGCGCCGAGGAAGCGGTTGACGATGAAAACGGTGTCGAATGGCAGCCGCTTCTCGGCAAGCTGCGTCGAACCGCGCATGTCCACGAACAGGCTGACGAGGTAGCGCTCCTGGCCGATTCTGGCTGATGTCGAGGCCTGTCCGTCCGCCGAATGCGTGTGGGGCGTGAAGAGCTGGAAGAAGGAGAGGTCGGAGTCCGGCCGCAGCTGGCAGGCAAGCCGGATCGAGGGATCGGCGGTGCCGACGCGCGCGAGCACGAAGGCCTCGCGCTGCGACGGCACGGGCAGGGCGGCATGATCGCCGATGATGCGGATGCGGCAGGTCGAGCAGCGGGCGCGGCCGCCGCAGACGCTGGCATGCGGCACATTGTGGCGCAGGCTCGCCTCCAGCACGGAGAGACCCTTCGGCACGCGCACCGTCTTGCCGTTGCCGTAGGACAGCGCGATCATGCCGCGGCGCCGCTCGCGCAAGGCGCGCACGCCGCGTGCCGCCAGCGCCAGTCCGAGCAGGCCGACATAGCCGATGGTGAGGCCGCCGGTGATGCGGTCGAGCGTCGCGGCTTCCGCGGTCGAGCCGAGCTGGCGGCGGGTGAGATTGTGCGTGCGCCATTCGCCGTCGTCGACCTCGATCTGGACACTGCGTCCGCCCTGGTAGACGCCGAGCAGCGACAGCGTCGGGATCAGCACGGCGGCGGCGAGCAGATAAGGCGCGGCGCGCGCGAAGAACGGTTTCAGGCGCAGCCAGAAATAGATGCCGATGCAGCCATGGACCCAGGCGATGATCAGCAGGATCGTCATGGTCCAGATGCGGTTCGAGGTGACGAAGAACAGATAGAGTTCCTGCGGATAGAGTTTCTGGTGCCCGTACAGCGTGTAGCCGAGCCGGACGCCGATCACATGGGCCATGACGAGGGCGGGGATGCTCAAGCCAAGCACGAGCTGGAGCGGCTCGATCGTCCGCCAGCGGAACTGGCGGCGTTGATAGAGCGCGTAGATGCCGAGCCCCATATGCGTGAGCGCGGCCGTATAGAACACGATCGCGATGGGGAGGAACCGCCAGAACGCCGTGTGATAGTAGACCCCGATCTCCATGGCATCGACCGAGATGTTGCCGAGCGCATGGTTGAGGAAATGGCTCACCACGTAGGAGAACAGGATGACGCCGCAGACCAGCCGAACCTGCCGCATGCTGGTCGCGCGGGACAGTTCGGACAATCGTGAGGATGCAGTGGCCATGATTCAGTTTGTATCAGTTCATGAAGGAGAACAGCCAGCGTAGCGTTTAATTCCAGGGGCGGACAGCTGGCCTGATCACATGCGCGGCAAGGTTACCGAACCGTAGGGTGGGCAAAGGCGCGCGCCACACCCACCGCTGTCGTCCCGGACAAGCGGCGCGCCGATCCGGGATCCATAGCCACAGGATCGGATTTGACGAAGACTCGTGGTTACCAGTTCGCGCCACGACTCCTCCCTGTGGCTATGGGTCCCGGGCTCGCGACTTCGTCGCGCCCCGGGACGACACCGGTGTTTGCGGCACCACCCCCTGCATTGACTCCCCCTCCCAGGTTGGCGAAAAGCGCGGCCGTGACGACAGCCCCTGATATGACCGTGTCCCCAGCCGGCGCCGCGCGCCGACCCCTCGTTATGGCCGTGCTCGTCATTGCCGCGATGACGCTGCTGCGGATCGTCTACGCCTCCGCGATCGAGCTGCGCACCGACGAGGCCTATTACTGGACCTGGTCGAAGGAGGCAGCGCTCAGCTTCCTCGATCATCCCCCCATGATCGCCTGGTTCATCCGTTTTGGCACCGCGATCTTCGGCGACACCGTGCTCGGCGTCCGCTTCGGCGGCATCGTCGCGATGCTGGTGACGCAGCTGCTGCTCGCCGACATGGTCCGCCGCCTCACTCATGATGCGCGCGCCATCATGTTCGCGGTGCTGATGCCGGAGGCTGCGCTCTATTACGGCCTGCTGATGGCCAAGGTCGCGCCGGACGTTGCCATGATCCCGTTCGCGGTGGCGATGATGTGGGCCCTGGTGCGGCTCGCGCAGGGCGGCGACGGACGCTGGTGGCTGGCGGCGGGCCTGTTCGCCGGGCTGTCGATGCTGTCGAAATTCACCGCGATCATGTTCGCGCCGGCGGTCGCCGCGTTTCTGCTGGTGCCGGATTGGCGCTGGCGCTGGCTGCGCAGTCCTTACCCCTATCTCGCGGTGCTGATCGCGATCGCCGTGTTCTCCCCGGTGCTGATCTGGAACGCGCAGCACGACTGGGCCTCGTTCCGTTTCCAGGGCGTGCGGGCCACTGCCAATTACGGCATCTCGCTGCGCACCATCGGCGACTACATCGGCCTGCAATTCGGGCTGGTCGGCTTCGTCATGCTGCCGGTCGTGCTGTCAGGCCTCGTGATGACGGCGTGGCGCGGCTATCGCACGCGCGAGCCGGTCGCGATCCTGCTGTCGACCGCGGTGCTGGTGCCGTTCCTCTATTTCTTCTTCAAGTCGACGACGCTCAGGGTCGGCGACACCTGGCCGATGTTCATGTGGCCGGTCGGCTTTGCCGCCGCTGCGGTCAACCTCGTCATGCTGTCGCACGAGCACTGGTCGGCGCGGATGATCCGCTCGAGTATCTTCTGGCTCAACACGGCGGTCGTCACGGGGATCGCCTTCGTCGTCATCGTATTCCTGTACTACGTCGCCGCGCCCTGGAACCTACTCGGCAAGATCGATCCGATCGGCGCCGAAGCCGGCTACGAGCAGATCGCGGCGCGTGCGCAGGCTGCGCTCGACGAGACCGGCGCGACCTGGATCGCGACCACGGACTATCGCACCTACGCGATGATGCGCTGGCTGTTCAGGGGCCGCGTGCCCGTCGTCGAGATCAACGAACGCGGCCGCTTCCAGGATTTTCGCGATCCCGGCATGGATCGGATCAGCGGGCATGCGGGCATCTATGTCGGGCGAGAGCCGGACAATCGCGCACCGGTGTGGGGATCGATCCCTGCGAAGCGCGAGCAGCTCGGCCAGGTCGAACGTCGGTGGCGCGGCGTTCTGACGGATACCTACGTGATTGAGAAGCTCACCGGCTGGACGCCGGAACTCTCGCCGCCAACGGATTCGCCGCTGTTTCAATGGCGGGTGCTGGCGGGGGAATTCGAGAAACGTACGCTCGCCTAACGAGGCACCCTTCTTCCCTTCTCCCCTTGTGGGGGCCCAAATGCAAACGAGGCCACGCGTTGAAGCGGCCTGGCGTGGCATGAGAACAACATACAAACAGAAATCTGAGCTGATCGCTTAGCTGCAACCAGCATTTTTCCCGACATTCACAGGCCGCCATCCCAGATTACCACCCGCTCAGGCATTTAAGCCACTAAGCTGGAGCTATCGTGACGAAGCATATTTTCTCTTATTGATATTATCTACGGGGATAGGACATGTTTGATGTCTATCGCAATGGCAAGCGGGACTTCCTCGTCGTCAGCAACGGCTCTCCGATGCCCGCGCTCTACTCTTCCAACAAATGGCGCAAGAGCAGAGCGAGAGTTCTCAAGGTCAGCGACGAGATCAGGGCAGCCGTCCAGGAGCGAGGTTATTATCTTGGCAGCGTGCGGGTGACCAAGAAGGACCTGATCCACACCGAGTGCACCGTTGTCGATACGACACCGGGCAATCTCTGAACATCCGGCCGACTAGGCCGGCAACCGCGCCAGCCCGGCCTCAATCACGACGATGTCTTCCTCGATCTGCCGGATCGTACTCCTGCAGTCGATCCCGGTACATGCATCGAGATCTGCGATAAGTTTGCGACGCTGTGTTCGAAGCTCATCAAGAGCTGCTTGGTCCCTGAGGGAAACGTAGCCCTCCACGATCAGCTCAATTGCACCTGCCACCATCAAACTCCCCACGCCTTGTTAGCCCCGGCAAGGCACTCCCGACCAGCCGAGGATCGAGCGTGCCAATTGGTTACGCGGCTCAATCCCGCGCACTGAGTTCTTCCAGAACAACGCGCCTCCGCAACTCGTGCGCAGCAGCGGTCAAACGAGACCCTGCGATCAGCCCGAGCCGCCTCAATCTTGGCAGAGCGACGGGGTCGCACAGCTCGATGGAGAGCCCGGCGCCCAATATCGCAATGGCGCGTTGCTCCTCCGCGTCGAGATCAGTCCATGGGATGCCCTTCATCACCGGCCTCAAATCGTCCAGTGCACCTCAAAATCCAAACGCGCGCCTGATATGCCGCAGCATATCCATGGCCGCGTCGGTGTACCGGCCGTTGGTCAGGTATCGATCCAGTTGCAGTGTGCTGATCAGCGCCACAAGCGCTGCCATTAAGCCCTTAAACATTGGGCCTCTCCTGAAAGAGACCGCCAACCGGGCGTGTCGAAATATTGAGCCGTTCTCAGAATGCGCGCCGCATATGGCGGCCTAATATGCAAATGGTGACATTGACTGGTAACCAGTTTCTTAACGGGCTGATGCGCCGTGGATGGGGCGGCCAGAGGCTGACTTGAAAGCGGCGACTTGAATTGCCGCTTCCTTGTGCTCAGTTGCCATTAACTGCGGCACATAATCCTCCAATACTCGAAAGGGCTAACTCGATAGTTCGCTTGCGAGGTGCGGCTTGACTGAGCAACGTCATTTTACCGGACAATTGCCCTTTAACCCCGTCCGGGTCTGCCTCAGATCAGCCGGCGAGGGATGATATTCCGCTCGTTGGCTCGATTGGGTGGCATCAGCTGCTCGGAGCCTTTCGTGTGGTCCTTTGCTGTTGCGGCACTGTTCCTGGCGCTGTTGGTGTTTGGTGCGGTCGGGTTTATCATTGTCAGCTTCGACTTTCCCGATGAACCGCGAGCTTAAGCTTCGCTCTTTCAGACGGCGCGCCATGGGTCGGTCCGGCGAATGGCGCGAACGATGGCGCGGATAGCGCCGCTACTCCTCGTCCTTCTTCCGCAGCAGATCCGTCGCGAGGTCCGACAGTTTTGGCGGCGGCAGCGCCGCGAACGGCAGCGGCCGCGTCACGTCGATCGCGGCCAGACCCAGCCGCGCGGTCAGCAATCCGTTCAGCACACCTTCGCCAAGCCGCTGAGACAGCTTTGCCGCAATCCCATGGCCCAGCATCTGCTGCACCAGGCTGTCGCTCGCGGCCATGCCGCCGGTGATGGCGAGATGGGCGATCACGTGGCGGAGCAGGCGGATCATGCCGAGCGCGCCGGGGCGGCCGCCATAGAGAAAAGCGAGCTGACGGATCAGGCGCAACGCGGCCACGAACACGAACAATACGTCGATCGCCGCGCGCGGCGAAACTGCGGTCACGATCGAGACCTTTTGTGCGGCCGACGACACCAGCCGCCGCGCTTCCGCGTCCAGCGGCGACATCAGTTCGCGCTCGGCAAGCCGGATCATGTCGGCGCCGTCGATGATATCGCCGGTGTGGCTTTCCAGCGTGGCGCGCGCGCGGGCGAGCTGCGGGTTCTGGTGCGCGATCTTCAGCAGGTCCTGCACGATCACGCGGCTCTCCTTGCGATCGTCGCTGGCAAGGACCGCGGCGGCGCGCGCATGCAGCTTCTCGATGGTTGCAAGGCGCGCCAGCCCGAAGGCCTCGCGCCCGATCACCACCGCGAGCGCCAGTGCGGTGACGAAGGCGAATGCGAGGCCGACGAAGCCGAGCGTTTCGCTGCGCGCAAACAGATCCTCGATCAGACGGACCACGCCGAGCCCGGTGCCGAGCAGCGTCAGCCCGCCGAGCCCGGACCAGAACAGCGTGCCCCAGGGAAAGCCGCGCCGCGCCGGAAGCGCGGCCTCGATCGGCACCGGCAATGCCTGCGGATCGTGCTCCGGCGTGATCTGGATCGTGGCGCGTCCGAGCCGGCTGGTCTCGTCGGCTTCGGTGACGACGACGCCGGGATCGTCGAGCCGGAACGTCGCCGGCCGCCGCGGCTTGGATCGATCGTTCATGACAGCTTGTCTCCGATCAGGAACTGCAGGGCACGGTCGAGGCGGATGTGTGGCAGCGCCGGCTCGTCATTGCCCTCGCGTTCGAGCTTTGGCGGACGGAAGCGCAGGAAGCGAAAATCGCTCTTCTCGGCGGCCTCGGTCGCGAGGCCCCGGAACGCGCCGGTGCCGTTGAACAGCGGCTCGGGGTCCTGCGGCAGGTCACCCGGAAAGGTCGCAACCTCCGTGTTGCCGTCAAAGAACTCGCCGCCGGCGCTTTCGCCGGCCGCTGGCGTTCCCAGGATCGACGGCAATTTGTCGCGGCCATGCGCGACCTGGGCCTCGCGCGTGGCGCGAACTGCGGCGAGCGCCACCACGTCGATCTCCGCGCCGGTATCTTCCGCGCGCACCACCGCGCGGGTGACGGCGCGGCGCAGCACCGCCTCGAGCCGGTCGTGACTGGAATGATGCAGATGGTCCGCCTTGGTCGCCGCGAACAGGATGCGGTCGATACGCGGCCGGAACAGGCTGGAGAGGAACGTGCTGCGGCCGATGCGGAAGCAGTCGAGAATTCCGGCAAGCGCGGCTTCGAGATCGTGCAGCGCTTCGGGGCCGGAGTTGAACGCCGCGAGCGCATCGGCCAGTACGATCTGGCGATCGAGCCGGGCAAAATGATCATGGAAGAACGGCCGCACCACGACGTCCTTGTAGGCCTCGAAGCGGCGGACCATCATCGCCCACAGCGAGCCGTCCGGTGCCTGGCCGCCCACAGGCACGTCGAGCGGCGCAAAAGTCAGCGCCGGCGTGTCGGCGAGATTGCCGGGCATCAGGAAGCGGCCGGGCGGCAGCAGGCTCATCGCGAAGCGCTCGTCGCGGCAGGCGCGCAAATAGCCGGTGAAGAGCTTTGCCGCCGTCAGCGTCGCCTGCTCGTCCTCGCGCGCCTCGGGCTTGAGCGTCGCGAGATGCGCGTGCCAATCCCCCGCAAGATGCGCGCGCGGCGCCTCGCGCGACAGCGCGAGGCTTTCGGCTGACCATTGCTCATAGCTCTTCTGGAGCAGCGGCAGGTCGAGCAACCACTCGCCGGGATAATCGACGATGTCGAGCGTCAATGTGCGATCGGCGCCGTTCTGGCGCTGATAGTCGATGACGAGCCTGAGTTCGCTGATGTCGACGGTCGAGTTCGGCCAGCGCCGCTCCTCGAGCAGCGCGCGCAAATGGTTCTCATAGGCGAAGCGCGGCACGGCGTCGTCCGGCTGCGGCGCCAGATGCGCCCGCGCGATCCGGCCCGAGGCATAGGCCTCGAACACCGGAAAGCGGCCGCCACGGGTGAGGCCGTGGATCAGCGCGGTAATGAATACGGTCTTACCGGCCCGTGACAGGCCGGTGACCCCGAGACGCACCGTCGGGTTGAAGAAGTGCTCACCATAGTCGATCAGCGCCCTGGCCGACAGCCGCGCTTCTTCGACCATATCCTGGAAACTGAATGCCATATGAACGTGATTGATCTCGGGGCGGGCGGAACAGTGAAGCCGTTCACAAAAGTGGCAATTGCGTAGGGAAAATCAAGCTTCATACTTCCACCGCCTTTGTCGGCAAATCAGCCGTTTGAACGATGCGCCGATCGCGAAAGACCCTACAAGAGGGCATTGTCTTAGCCTTGCGGATTGCCATGACCGTCTTCCAGCTGAAACAGCTTGCATCCACCTCCGTCCACGCCGCGGCCGACGCGATCGGCTGGAACTACGACCGTGCCGAATTGATCGCGGACGGCGTGATCCACGCGATCGGCGTGTTCTGCGGCATCGTCGCCGCCACGGTCCTGGTGGTGCTGACGGCGGTTTATGCCGACGCCACCAACATCGTCGGGGTCTCGATCTATGTCGCCGGCCTGCTCTCGATGCTGGTGCTGTCGGCGACCTATAATCTCTGGCCGGTCTCGCCGGCCAAATGGCTGCTGCGGCGATTCGACCATTGCGCGATCTATCTGCTGATCGCGGCGACCTATACGCCGTTCATCCTCGAGGTGAGGGACAGTGTGTTCGCGCTGGTGCTGCTCGGTGGCGTCTGGTGCGTCGCGATCCTGGGTATCGTGCTGAAACTTCTCTACCCCGGCCGGTTCGACCGCGTCGCAGTCGGAATCTATCTCGCGATGGGCTGGAGCGGCGTGATGGTCTACGACGCCGTGGTCAAGGCGCTGCCTGCGCTGGTGCTGGGCTTCATCCTTGCGGGCGGCCTGCTCTACAGCTTTGGCGTGATCTTCCATGCCTGGCGGCGGCTGCGCTTCCAGAATGCGATCTGGCACGGCTTTGTCTTGGCCGGCGCGGCGTGCCATTATACCGCGGTGCTCGACCTCGTGTTGAGCTGAGCAAGATCCGCGAAGCGGAATAAGCGAAGCGGTATAAGATAGCGAAGCGCTATCCGAAAAGAGAAGCGCTACAAGACAAAGAGGAGACGTCGCATGCAGGTGACCGGCAAGGTCGTGGTCGTCACGGGCGGCGCAAACGGCATCGGCAAGGCGCTGTGCGAGGCCTTCCACAAGGCGGGTGCCGCCAAGGTCGTCGTCGCGGACATGGACGCCGCCAATGCAAGAGCCGTCGCCGCCACGGTGGATGGCGCGGCCTTCAGATGCGACGTCGCGCAGGAAAAAGAGATCGCCCACGTCATCGAGGAGACCGAACGGCAGTTCGGCCCGATCGAATTGTTCTGCTCCAATGCCGGCATCGGCGGCGGCTTCGATCCGATGTCGGTCAATGCCGGCGGCGCCTCCGACGAGCCGTGGCAGCGGAGCTGGGCGATCCATGTCATGGCCCATGTCTATGCGGCTCGGTATCTCATTCCCCGCATGAAGGCGCGCGGCGGCGGATATTTTCTCAATACGATTTCGGCGGCAGGTCTGCTGTCGCAGGTCGGAAGCCCCGCTTACTCCACCACCAAGCACGCCGCGGTCGGCTTTGCCGAAAACCTCGCGATCTCGCACAAGGCCCACAACATCAAGGTGTCGATCCTCTGCCCGCAGGGCGTCGACACCAACATGCTGCGCTCGATCCCGAAGGGCCCGCAATCCGGCGACGGCGATCTCACGCCGGAGCAGGTCGCGAAAGACGTGCTCGCCGGCCTCGAGCAGGAGACGTTCCTGATCCTGCCGCACCCCCAGGTGCTCGGTTACATGCGCAAGAAGACCGAGAATTACGACCGCTGGATCGGCGGCATGGCCAAGATCCAGGCCAAGATGCGGGAGGAGTTCGGGAAGTAGGGTAGGCTGGTGCCACCCGCACCGCTGTCATTCCCCGCGGAAACGGGGCATCCAGTACGCCGCGGCCTGTCGAGGAATCACAGCCGTCTCTGGAATACTGGATCGCCCGCCTTCGCGGGCGATGACACTGAGAATACGGCTACGCCGCCGACTCCCCCTCATCCTCCATGCGGCTCTGCCGCAGCGCCCGGGCATAGAGCATCATGCCCTCGCGCACCGTGCGCTGCTCGGCCTCTGTCAGCGCGGCCAGCGCGCCGCGCACCTGCTGGCGTCCGAACGCGTGCAGCGCCTCCAGCGTGCGCCGGCCCTTCGCCGTCAGCGACAAGAGCTTGCTGCGCGCGTCGGCTTCATCAGGCGTCTCCCGCAGCTCGCCGCAATCGACCAGCTTGCGCACCAGGCGGCTGACGCTGGATTTCTCCAGCCGCAGGAAATCGCCGAGGTCGCCTGAGTTCATCGGGCCGCGGATGCCGATCTCCAAAATGGTGTGCACCGCCGAGGGCGGATAGTCCGAGGCCGCCACCGTCGCATCCATGAAGCCGAGCTCCCGCACCATCAATCGCGAGGCGGCGCGGATGTCGTCGATCAGCGCAAGCTCGGCCATCTTGACTCCCGGCATATAGTTGTATCATACAACTATATGCGCGCAACGTCGCGCGCAAGCGTTTTGGAGTGAGCCATGAGCGGAACTGTGCCGGCCGGGATGCGGATGAGAGGCAAGGTCTGCCTCGTCACGGGCGGCGGCAGCGGCATCGGCCGCGCCACGGCGCTGCGGATGGCCTCGGAAGGTGCGGAGGCGATTGTTGTCGCGGGACGGCGGGAGGCCGAAATCAAGGACACCGCCGCAGCGTGCCGGGAGCTCGGCGCTGACGCGATCGCGATCCAAACCGACATCACGCAAGAGGATGACGTCGAACGGCTGGTTCGCACGGCGGTCGAGCGCTGCGGCCGGCTCGATGTCGCCTTCAACAATGCCGGATTCCAGGAGCGCCGCGCGCCGCTGGAAGAGCAGGGCACGGAGATCTACGACACGGTGTTCGACACCAATGTCCGTGCGCTGTTCCTGTGCCTGCGCCATCAACTGCCGGCGATGCTGGCGCAGGGCCGCGGCAGCATCGTCGTCAACGCCTCCGTCAGCGGCGTGCGCAATCCCAATCCCGGCTTCTCGCTCTACTCGGCCTCGAAGGCGGCGGCGATCTCGCTGACACGCTCGGCCGCGATGGAGAACGCCCCGCGCGGCATCCGCATCAACGCCATCGCGCCCGGCCGCGTCGTCACCGACATGATGCTGCGCGCCGGCGTCGGCGATGTCGCAACCGTCAGTGCGGGCCTGCCGCTGCGGCGGATGGGGAGCCCGGAGGAAGTGGCGGAGGCCGTGGTGTGGCTGTCGTCCGACGCGTCGTCGTATGTCGTTGGCCACGTGCTCGCGGCGGACGGGGGATTTTTGGCGTCGTGATGTCGTAGTCGTAGTTCGTAGCCCGGATGGAGCGCAGCGTAATCCGGGTCGACTCGCTTGTGCCACGATTCCCGGATTTCGCTTCGCTCCATCCGGGCTACGCGCCCCCCTAATGCTTCTGCCCGTACAGCACCGGCACCGCCGAATCCACGACGACCTCGACGAGGCTCGTCCCCTCGAACGCCATTCCGCGCTTGAGCGCCTCGCCCAGCTCCGCGGCCTTGCTCACCCGCACCGCATGGCAGCCCATGCCCTCGGCGAGCCTGACGAAATCGATCCCCGGCAGCTCCAGCCCCGGCACGTTCCTCACCTGCATCACCTGGCTGAACGAGCGCATCGCGCCGTAGCCGGAATTGTTGATGACGACGATGGTCAGCGGCAGTTTTCGTTGCGCGGCGGTCCACAGCGCCTGGATCGAATACATCGCCGAGCCGTCGCCGATCAGGCACACCGTCCGCTGCTTCGGCTTGCCGAGCGCCATGCCGACCCCCGCGGGCAGGGAGTAACCGAGGCCACCGCTCGCCATGGTGTAGAAACTGTCCTGGCCGCGCATCGGCATGAACTTCTGCATCGCCGGTCGGTGCGAGGGCACTTCCTCGACCAGCGACGCGTCATCCGGCATCGCCTGCGACAGCGAATGCAGCAAAAATTCGACCGGCAGCGGGTCGGCGGCCTGCGGCGCCGACGGCAGCGTGCGGCCTTTCGGCGTCGCGCGTTTGCTCTCCGGCAGCAAGTCGAGCAGCAGGCTCAGCGCCGGCTTCATGGTCGCGATGATGCTGGTGCCGACCGGCGTCACCGCCGCCGCGTCCGGATCGTCGGTGATCTGAAAAATCGTCGCGCCGCCATCGAAGATCGCGGCATGGCCTTCGACATGGAAGGTGAACACCGGCGCGCCGATGACGACGACGAGATCGTGCTCGCGCAGCGCATCGGACAGCTGCGCCGGCGAGGCGTGCAGGAACCCCGCGAATTGCGGATGACGCTCGGGGAACGAGCAGCGCGCGGAGAACGGGCTGACCCAGACGCTGGCCTTGGCTTTCTCGGCCACGCGCACCATCAAATCGACCGCGCCGGCGCGGTCGATGCCGGGGCCGACCACGAGGGCAGGGTGTTTTGCTGAGCCGAGCGCGGCGACGAGCGCCTTCATCGCGTCCGGCTCGGGCCCGATCTCGCGGCTGACCTTGCGCGCCTCGACCGGTGCGGTCGCATGCGCCCAGTCGTCGATCGGGATCGACACGAAGGTCGGCCCGCAGGGCGGCTGCATCGCGGTGTAATAGGCCCGCGCGATCGCGGCCGGAACGTCCTCGGGCCGGGCCGGCTCGACGCTGTATTTGACGTAAGGCCGCGGGAATTCCGAGGCGCGCTCGGCATAGAGGAACGCCTGCAAGGGCAGGATCGAGCGCGCCTGCTGGCCCGCGGTGATCACGAGCGGCGTCTGGTTGCGGTGCGCGGTGTAGATATTGCCGAGCGCGTTGCCGACGCCGGCCGCCGAATGCAGATTGACGAAGCCGGCATTGCGCGTCGCCTGCGCGTAACCATCGGCCATGCCGACGGCGGAGGCTTCCTGCAGCGCCAGCACGTAGTCGATGTCATCAGGCCAGTCGCTCAGGAACGGCAGTTCGGTCGAACCGGGGTTGCCGAACACCCTGTCGATGCCCAGCGAGCGCAGCAGATCGAGCGTCGCCTGCTTCACGGTGACGGACTTGCTGCCGCTCTTGCCGTTCTTGGACATGGTTTCCGTCCCCTGTAAATTCCTCATCCTGAGGAGCGCGGAACGCGCGTCTCGAAGGATGAAGGCCCGGCTGGTGGCCTCGCCCTTCGAGACGCGCGCGAAGGGGCGCGCTCCTCAGGGTGAGGGTCTAATAGCGGTGCCTACCACACCGCCGCGCCCTTCATCGTCGGCTGTCCCTCCGCATTCGCGGTCCACAGCTCCATTCCCGCCTCGGTCTCGTTGGCGTTGATGGAGAACTCGGTGCCCTCGAACAGCGGCTGCACGCCGCGATAGGTGAATTTCTTCGGTGCCTTGCCGTCGTGCAGCTTCGCCGCCATCTCCACGATCAGCGACGCCTGCAGCGGCCCATGGAAGATCAGGCCCGGATAGCCCTCGACCTTGGTGACGTAGTCACGGTCGTAATGGATGCGGTGACCGTTGAAGGTCAGCGCGGAATAACGAAACAGCAGCACGGGATCGGACACATGCGTCTCGCGGTGCTGCGCCTTCGGCGGCGGGGGCGGGGCCTTGGCGCCGGCGGGCGCGCTGCTCGTCATCTCGCGATAGACGATGTCCTGCCGCTCGCGGATGGCAATGCCCCGCGGCGAGGAGATGCTGTGCTCGACCGAGACGAAGCACAGCGTGCCGGTCGTGCCCGATTTCACCTGCACGTCGGCGATGCGCGAGGTCCGCGTCGATTCATCGCCGACGCGCAGCGGCTGCAGGAATTCGATCTCGCCGCCGGCCCACATCCGGCGCGGCAACGGCACCGGCGGCAGGAAGCCGCCGCGGGTCGGATGGCCGTCGGGGCCGAGCATCGACATCGGAAACACCGGCTGCGCCAGGCACCAATGCACCGTGAACGGCGCGGCATCGCCCGCTTTGGGCTCGCCGACCTCCTGGAACAGGGTCGCGCGCAGGCCCTTCACGAGCTGCGCGGTGACGATGTCGGTGGCCTCGGTGCTGCGGCCGATCCATTGCCGCAAGTGGTCGATGTCGAGCTTCTCGGTCATGACGCCTCGCTCTTGTTATGACTTCCTGGCCGGCCGCTCGCCGATGGCGGGCACAGCGCCGTAAGCGCGGGTCTCGCCGACGATGATCGGCGCCGGCGCGGGATAGCTGACACGTCCCTGCGGCGTGTCGACCTCGATGCGGCGCAGATGCGGATGATTGGTGAGGTCGGCCATGGTGTTGACCTCGGCAAAGGCGATGTCGGCGTCCGACAGCCGCTTCAACAGCTCGTCGCGCGTCATCTTGCCGAAGATATCTGCGACCGTCGTGTCGGTGAAATCGCGGTTGCGCACGCGCTCGACCATGTTGGCGACGCGCGGATCGGCCGGCAAATCGGGCTGGTCTAGCACCTTGACGCAGAGCGTCTTCCACTCGCGCTCGCTCTGGATCGAGATCAGGATGTCCTTGCCGTCCTTCGAGGTGAACACGCCGTAGGGCGCGATCGAGGGATGGCGCAGGCCCATCCGCTTCGGCGGATTGCCGGCTTCGGAATTGAGCAGCGGCACGGTGCACCAGTCGGCCATCACGTCGAACATGGAGATGCGGATGTCACAGCCCTTGCCGGTGCGCCCGCGCGCGATCAGCGCTTCCAGGATCGCCGCATGCGCGGTGGCGCCGGTCGCGACGTCGACGATCGACATGCCGACTCGCGAGGCTCCATCAGGGTTGCCGGTGATCGAGGCAAGGCCGCTCTCGGCCTGGATCAGCAGGTCATAGGCCTTGCGGTGGGCGTAGGGGCCTTCGTCGCCATAGCCGGTGATCGTGCACGAGATCAGCTTCGGATAGTCCTTCAGCAGCCGTTCGCGCGAAAAGCCGAGCTTGTCCATCGAGCCCGGCTTGAGATTCTGGATCAGCACGTCCGCGCTCGCGATCAGTTTCTCGAGCTCGGCGCAGCCTTCTTTCATTGCGAGATCGACCACCGCCGATTGCTTGCCGCGGTTGAGCCACACGAAATAGCTGCTCTGGCCCTTGGCCGCCGCGTCATAGCCGCGAGCGAAATCGCCTTCGGGCCGCTCGATCTTGATCACCTCCGCGCCGGCGTCTGCCAGCCGCGACGAGCAGAACGGCGCCGCGACCGCCTGCTCGACCGCAATCACCCTGATCCCGTCCAATGCTCCCATGACGCGACCTCAGTACGAGCGGGGCATGCCGAGCACGTGCTCGGCGACGTAGGACAGCACGAGGTTGGTCGAGATCGGCGCCACCTGGTAGAGCCGCGTCTCGCGGAATTTGCGCTCGACGTCGTATTCCTCGGCGAAGCCGAAGCCGCCATGGGTCTGGATGCAGGCGTTTGCCGCTTCCCACGACGCATCGGCCGCCAGCATCTTGGCCATGTTGGCCTCCGCGCCGCAGTCGAGCCCGGCCTCGTATTTGCGCGTCGCTTCCTTCACCATCAGCTCGGCCGCGCGCATCGAGGCGTAGGCCTTGGCGATCGGAAACTGAATGCCCTGGTTCTGGCCGATCGGCCGGCCGAACACCGCGCGCTCCTTGGCGTAGTTCGTGGCCTTGGCGATGAACCATTTGGCGTCGCCGACGCATTCGGCGGCGATCAGGATGCGCTCGGCATTCATGCCGGAGAGGATGTAGCGGAACCCCTTGCCTTCCTCGCCGATCAGATTCTCCGCCGGCACCTTCATGTCGGTAAAGAACACTTCGGTGGTGGCGTGGTTCATCATGGTGCGGATCGGGCGGATCTCGAGGCCGTTGTTCTTGGCCTCGCGCATGTCGACGATGAACACCGAAAGACCATCGGTGCGCTTCTTGCTCTGCTCCTTCGGCGTAGTGCGCGCCAGCAGCACCATCAGGTCGGAATGCTCGGCCCGGCTGGTCCAGATCTTCTGGCCGTTGACGATGTAGCTGTCGTTGCCTTCCTTGCGCGCAAAGGTCTTCAGCGAGGAGGTGTCGGTGCCGCTGGTCGGCTCGGTGACGCCGAACGCCTGAAGCCGCAATTCGCCGCTTGCGATCTTCGGCAGATATTTTGCCTTCTGCTCGTCGTTGCCGTGCCGCAGCACCGTACCCATCGTGTACATCTGGGCGTGGCAGCCGCCGCCGTTGCAGCCAGCGCGCTGGATCTCCTCGAGGATCGCAGCCGCGGCGGAAAGCTTCAGGCCCGCGCCGCCATATTCCTCGGGGATCAGCACCGAGAGATAGCCGGCCTGCGTCAGCGCATCGACGAAGGCCTTGGGATAGGCCATCTCGCGATCGAGCTTGCGCCAGTACTCGCCGGGAAACTGCGCGCACAGCTTCGCGACGGCTTCGCGGATGTCGGCGTGATCTTCGGTGTGGTGTTCTTCACTCATGGCGTTTCCCGTATCTAGCGGCAGTCAAGATAACGCCGGCCGATCCTCTGGCGTTGTGAAAACATCGCCAGCCCCCTATGCTCATTTGCTATAGCGTATGAAGTAGCCTTCGAGGATTGGCAAGCATGGATTTCCGGCAGCTCAGGACCTTCAGTTGCGTGGCGGAGCTCGGCAGTCTCTCCAAGGCCTCCGACACGTTGCGCGTGGCGCAGCCGGCGCTCTCTAGGCAGATCAAGCTGCTGGAACACGAGCTGCGCACCGAATTGTTCACGCGCAATGGCCGCGGCATGGTGCTGACGGAAGCCGGCCGTCTCCTGCTGGCACGCACCTCCGGCATCGTGCGGCAGATCGACCAGATCCGCGACGACATCCAGTCGACCAAGGGGCCGCCGTCCGGCCAGGTCGTGCTCGGCCTGGTTCCGACCGTGAGTTGCGTGCTGTCGGCGCGCTTTGCGCGCCGCTGCGTCGAAAAATTTCCCGGCATTTCGCTGCGCATCGTCGAGAGCTACAGCGGCCATCTCGTCGAATGGCTGCATCGCGGCGAGATGGATCTGGCCATTCTCTACGGCCGCTCCGCCGATCTGCATCTCAACGTGGAGAGCCTTGGCCGCGACAACATCGTCGCGGTTGGCCCGCGCGGCTGCGGCCTCGCGCGCAAGAAGAGCGTCGATGTCGGCTGGCTGCTGCGCCAGCGGCTGGTGCTGCCCAGTCATTCCCACGGTCTCCGCGCGCTGATCGAGCACGCCGCCGCCCAGCGCAAGATCAAGCTCAACGTCCAGCTCGAGGCGGATTCCTTCCGCGTGCTGACGAGCCTCGTCGAGGAAGGCCTCGGCTTCGCGCTGCTGCCGCCCTCGTCGGTCCACGGTGAGGTCGCCGACGGACGGCTGGAGACCGCGCCCGTATCCAAGCCGATGACGCGCGAACTCATTTTCGCCTCTCCGATCGACCGCCCGGGCTCAACGGCGTCGCTCGCCATCACGACGCTATTGCGCGAGGAAGTCGCGGCCTGCCGCAAGGAAGGCCTGTGGGACATCAAGTTGAGTTGAGGGCCAGTGCTGAATTCTCAGGAGAATTTAGGACACAAGCCCGCAGCTGGCCCTTCGCATATTGAGCGAGCTGTCATGCCGGAATTTTATAGCCGGCCGCGCGCTCCTCGAGCGTTAGGAGCACACTCTTCGTCCTACACTCGGTGTCATTGCCCGCGAAGGCGAGCAATCCAGTATTCCAGAGACGGCGCGGCTAGAATCGAGGAGCCGCGGCGTACTGGATGCCCCGCCTGCGCGGGGCATGACAGCAGAGATTGGCGAGGCCGCTTGCCTTAAGGTAGTCCCTAGAGCACGCCTACCCCGGAATCCTCACCGGCAACGACTCATATCCCTTGATGAAGCTCGAATAGATCCGCTTGGGCTCGCCGACCACCTCGATGCGGTCGAAGCGCTTCAGCATCTCCTCCCACACGATCCGCAGCTGCAGCTCGGCGAGGCGCATGCCGACGCAGCGGTGGATGCCGAAGCCGAAGGAGAGGTGGGTGCGCGGCCGCGGGCGGTCGATGATGAAGTCGTTTGGCTTCTCGAACATCTCCTCGTCGCGGTTGCCCGAGACGTACCACATCACGACGCGGTCGCCTTTCTTGATATGCTTGCCGCCGATTTCGGTGTCGGCAAGCGCGGTACGCCGCATATGCGCCAGCGGCGTCTGCCAGCGGATCACCTCGGGCACCATGGAGTCGATCAGCTCCGGATTGGCGCGCAGCTTGTCGAACTGGTCCGGGTTCTCGCTCAGCGCCAGCACCGAGCCGCTCATGGTGTTGCGCGTGGTGTCGTTGCCGCCGACGATGAGCAGGATGATGTTGCCCATGAGATTGTCGGGGTCCATGAAGCGCGTCGCATCATTATGTGCCATCAGCGACAGCAAATCGTTGCGCGGCGCGGAGTTGACGCGTTCGTTCCAGAGCTTGGACATGTAGGCGTAGCATTCGTCCATCTCGCGGCGGCGCTCTTCGGCCGAGGCGACGATGCCGCTCTTGGGCAGGGCGGTCGCGACATCGGACCAGCGCGTCAGCTTGCGGCGTTCTTCCCAGGGGAAGTCGAACAGGGTCGCCAGCATCTGCGTCGTCAGCTCGATCGAGACGCGTTCGACGAAATTGAAGGTCTCGTTGCGGGGTAGATTGTCGAGCACGGTCTGCGAGCGCTGGCGGATCAGTTTTGCCAGCTCGTCCAGATGCGTCGGCGTGAACATCGGCGACACCGTCTTGCGCTGCGCCGAGTGCTGCGGCTGGTCCATCGCGATGAAGCTCGGCCAGTCATAGCCCTGCGGCACGTCGCGGATCCCGATGCCGCCGAGCGTCGAGTCCGAGGAGAAGATGCCGTGACTGGTGTCGACATGCATGATGTCGTTGTACTTCACCACCGACCAGTACGGCTCGATCGGCGCATTGGTGCAGTAGTGCACCGGCTCTTCCTTGCGCAGCCGCTCGAACCACGGCCACAAGGTGTCGTCCTGGAACAGCCTGGGTGCGCCGGGGTGGAATTGCGCCAGCGGCGTCGCATAGGCCTCCTCGCGGGCCCTGCGCATGCGTTCGGCGTTGTCGGTTTTGACCGGAGTCTGGATGTTCATGGTAGTAGCTCCAGTGTTTCTCTTTCTCCCCGCAAGCGGGGAGAGGGAGTGATCTCACGCCGTGATCTTCACCGGCAAGGTTTCAAGTCCCTTTACGAAACTCGAATAGACCCGTTTGGGTTCGCCGACCACGTCGATATGGTCGAAGCGCTTGAGGATCTCTTCCCAGATAATCTTGAGCTGAAGTTCGGCAAGCCGCAAGCCGACGCAACGGTGAATGCCGAAGCCGAAAGAGAGGTGCGTACGCGGGCGGGCGCGGTCGATGATGAAATCGTAGGGCTTTTCGATCGCTTCCTCGTCGCGGTTGCCCGAGACGTACCACATCACGACCTTGTCACCTTGCTTGATCTGCTTGCCGCGGAACTCGAAGTCGGCAAGCGCGGTGCGCCGCATATGCGCCAGCGGCGTCTGCCAGCGGATCACCTCCGGCACGAAACTGTCGAGCAGGCCGGGGTTCTCGCGCAGCTTGCGATACTGCTCCGGATGCTGGCTCAGCGCGTAGATCGATCCCGACATCGTGTTGCGGGTGGTGTCGTTGCCGCCGACGATCAAAAGGATGAGATTGCCGAGGAAGTTTTTTGCATCCATGTCGCGCGTCGCGGCACCATGCGCCATCATCGAGAGCAGGTCACTCTTCGGCGGCTGCTCGATGCGCTCCTTCCACAGCCGCGCGAAATAGCCCGCACATTCGGTCAGCTCGGCCTGCCGTTCGTCTTCGGTGGCGACGAGGCCGTCGGGGCCGGGAATGGTGGTCGCGATATCGGACCAGCGCGTCAGCTTGCGGCGGTCCTCCCAGGGAAAGTCGAACAGCACCGCGAGCATCTGCGTGGTGAGCTCGATCGAGACACGATCGACCCAGTCGAACACCTGGCCCACGGGCAGATTGTCGAGGCACTCGGCGGAGCGCTCGCGGATGCTGAGCGCGAGATTGTCCAGATGCGTCGGTGTGAACATCGGCGCCACGGTCTTGCGCTGCGCCGCGTGGCGCGGCGGATCCATCGAGATGAAACTCTCGCGGCGCAGGTCCGGGTCGATGTCGCGGATGGTGATGCCGCCGAGCGCGGAGGCCGAGGAGAACACCGAATGGTTGGTCTCGATCTCCATGATGTCGTTGTAGCGCGTCACCGACCAGTACGGCCCGAACATCGAGTCCTTGCAATAGTGCACGGGATCTTCGCGGCGCAGCCGATCGAAATACGGCCAGAACGTATCGGTCCTGAACAACTCGGGATCGCCCGGATCGAACTGCTCCAGCGGCAGTGACGTGGCGCGCGCGCGTAGCTCGTCGAGCTTCGCCGCGCTCTCGATGGTCCCATGCATGACCGCTCTCCCTGACATGAACCGCGCGTTCTCGTTGAATTCTGCGCTGCGGTATTTGATTTGCAATTACAGCCGGTTGTCTGCGTCGGAACAAGGGAGACTTTTGCCACATCCAACCTTTGCGAGAGGTGGCTAGATGCGTAGCCCGGATGGAGCGGAGCGAAATCCGGGATTCGGGCCGCCATTGGCGCTGTCCCGGATGACGCGGAGCCTGTCATCGGGCTACGGATCAGCAACCGTCACGCAGATGTGTCAACGTGATCTCCCGCACCCCCGCGCCTGCGGAATCATGCGAGAAATCGAGGTAAATCGAACCCAGCCATCTTGGGGATCGACCAAATCTCTGATCTATAGTTTGACCGTATCAGGTCCGCACCCCGAGGTTGCCGCCGTGAACGACATGCAATGGGCCCCCATCGGCTCCGAACCCTTACCCCCGCCGCTGCCGCCCACGCGGGTCGACTTCACCGGCAACCGCTCCGAGTTCCGCAAATTGGTCACCAAGGGTGCCATGCTTGAGCTCGTCACCTTCGGCTTCTACCGGTTCTGGCTGGTCACCGACATCCGCCGTCATTTGTGGACGAACACCGCGGTCGACGGCGATGCGGCCGAATACACCGGCCGGGCCAAGGAGCTGCTGGTCGGCTTCCTGTTCGCGCTCGCGATCCTGGTGCCGATCTACCTCGCTTATTTTCTCATCGGCATCGAGTTCGAGCGCTGGCAGGGCTTTGCCTCGACGCCGCTGTTCATCAGCTTCTACGCCTTCGGACAGTTCGCGATTTTTCGCGCGCGGCGCTATCGCCTGACGCGCACGGTCTGGCGCGGCGTCCGGTTCTGGATGGACGGCTCGGGCTGGGCCTATTCGTTCCGGGCCATGGCGTGGGGCCTGCTGGTGTTCCTCACCCTCGGCCTGGCGCTGCCCTGGCGCGAGGCGTCGCTCGAACGCTACAAGATGCGGCACACCCATTACGGCGATCTCTCCGGCGACTTCGAAGGCGACGGCTGGACCTTCTTCAAGCGCGGCTGGTGGCTGTGGCTCTTGAGCCCGATCGCACTCGTGATCTTCCCGCTCGCCCCGTTCTTCTATGCCGAGTTCAAGGCGCGTGAATGGCGCTGGTGGCTCGACGGCATCCGCATCGGCGGTGTCAGCCTGTCCTCGGAGTTGCCGCACAACGCGTTCTACGGCCTGTACTGGAAAGTGATCGGCTGGTGGATGCTGCTTTCGACCGTTTTCGCCGCCTATATGGGCGGTGGCGCCTTACTCGTCGTCCAGCTAAGTGGCGTTCCGGCTGATCAGGTCTTCGGCCCCGGAAATGCCGGCAAGAGCATCCCGATGCTGGTCATGATGGTGATCGGCTATTTCGCCGTGGCGCTAGCGATCAACATCGTCATGCGGGTCTATCTGCAGCGCGATCTCTGGGCCAAGGTGCTGGAAACCGTCGAGGTGCACAACATCGGGGCCGCGGCGGATGTACGCGGCAGCGGTGAGCTTGCCAGCGCGCTCGGCGAAGGCTTTGCCGATGGGCTCGATGTCGCGGGATTCTGATCTGTGAGTGAGTTGTCCACCGAGGTTCCGGCGCAGTCCGCCAAGCCGACGATATTCTTCGACGGCGTGTCGAGCCGCAGGCGGGAGGTGTCGCTGGCGCTCGGTGACGCGCTCGACATCGTCGAGGAGGGCGGAGCGCCGGTTCGCTGGACCTATGCCGACATTCGCCGCGCCGACAGTCCGGCCGGGATATTGCGCCTGGCCTCGACATCCGCGCCGCCGCTGGCGCGGCTTGAAATTCGCGACGCCGCGCTCGCCGCCGACGTGACCGCCCGCTGCATGCGTCTCGACGAGCACCAGACGTCGCGCCGCGGTGTCGCAAAGATCGTCGGCTGGTCGGTGGCCGCCGCCGTCTCCATCGTTTGCGTCGTGCTGTTCGGTGTGCCGCTCGCTGCCGACCGGCTAGCGCCGCTGGTGCCCAAGCCGATCGAACGGCGCATTGGCGACGCCTCCGAAGTCCAGGTGAAAACCATCTTCGGCCGCAAGGCGTGCGAAGACCCCGCGGGCAAAGCCGCGTTCACAAAACTGGTCAATCGTCTGCGCGATGCCGCCGGCCTCGACGACGATTCCATGACGGCCGGTGTACTGCCGACCTCGGTGCCGAATGCATTCGCGCTGCCCGGCGGCAAGGTGTACGTGCTGAGGGGCCTGGTCGACAAGGCCGAAAACCCCGACGAACTCGCCGGCATCCTTGCCCATGAGCTCGGCCATCTCAAGCATTACGACAACATGCGCGGGCTGATCTACAACGGCGGCACATCGTTCCTGATCGGCCTGTTGTTCGGCGACGTCACCGGCTCGAGCGCCGTGATCTTCGCCTCGCGCAGCGTGGTCGAAGCCTCCTATTCGCGCGAGGCCGAGACCGCCGCGGATACGTTTGCGATCGAGATCATGCACAAGCTCGGCCGCTCGCCGAAACCCGCGGCCGAACTGATGTTCCGCATCACCGGCAAGGAAGGCGGCTCCGGCCTCACCACGATCCTGGCGAGCCACCCGCTCACCGAAGACCGCCTCGCACGCATGACGAAGGAAGATCGTCCCGCCAGCGGCCCGCCGCTGCTGACGGACAAGGAATGGCAGTCGCTCAAGCTGATTTGCGGCAGCGGGAAGATCTAGAGCGTTTTCGAGCGAAGTGGCGACCGGTTCGCGTGAAGAAAACGCGTCAAAAAAAGAGCTCCGCGCCTACCGCGTCCCGTAAGCGCGGTCGCCGGCATCGCCGAGGCCCGGCAGGATAAAGCCGTTCTCGTCGAGACCTTCGTCCACTGCAGCCGTCCAGATCGGAACGTCGGGATGCAGTCCGCGCAGCCGTTCGAGCCCTTCAGGGGCCGCGATCAGGCAGGCGAGACGGATGTCCCTGGCGCCGCGCTCCTTCAGCCGGTCGATTGCGGCGACGGCCGTGTTGGCGGTCGCGACCACCGGGGTCACCACGATCGCGAGGCGCTCGCTGAGGTCGGACGGCGATTTGAAGAAATACTCGACCGCGGCAAAACTGTGCGGCTCGCGGTAGAGGCCGATATGGGCGACGCGCGCGGTCGGCACCAGATCCATCATGCCGTCGACGAAGGTCGTGCCGGCGCGCAGCATCGGCACGAATACCAGCTTCTTGCCGGCGATCTTGGCCGAATGCATCGTCGCCAGCGGCGTCTCGATGACGGTATCGGCGAGCGGCAGATCCCGCGTGATCTCGTAGCACAGCAGCATGCCGATCTCCTTGATCAGCTCGCGGAAGGACTTGGTCGAGATGGACTTGTCCCGCACCAGCGTCAGCTTGTGCTGCACCAGCGGATGATCGACGATCGTGACGCCTTCCATGAAACGCTCCTAACGAAATGCACTTGGGTGAAACGCGACGGGCCGTTGCTTCTTCCCTTCTCCCCCTGTGGGAGAAGGTGGCATAGGCGGCCCTTGGGCCGCCGTTCTTAAGAACGCCGATGCCCCGCATCGGCTACGGCGCCGGATGAGGGGTCTCTCTCCACGAACTCCAATGAGAGATGCCCTCGCGGAGACAACCCCTCACCCGGCTTCGCTTTCGCGAAGCCACCCTCTCCCACAGGGGGAGAGGGTTTAGAAAACCGTGCCGTCGCTGATCACCTTGAGCGGCGGCGCGCCGTCCGGCCGGCGCGCGAAGGCGATGGCGCGGCCGGCGGCCCAGCTGCCACCTTCGAGAATGCTCGCGAGGGGCAAGGTCTCGGGCGTGCGGCCGAGCCTGGCGCGGATGCTGCCCGCAAGCCGGTCGAGCAGCGCGACGGTGAGCGCGCGCCATTCTACGACGAGCAGGGAATCCACCGCATGCGCGCGCTCGGCATCGGCGGCGTCGCGCAGGCGCAGCACCTCGTGATCGACGAACAGGCCGCCATTGCGGTATTCGGCGAGGCCGGTGAGGCCGTCGATGTCGGTGACGTCAAAGCCGGCGCGCTGCAGCGGTTCGATCAGCGAATAGCTCAGCCATTGCGACAGCTTGTGCAGGGGTACGAGGCCTGCCGTTCCGTCGTCCGCCCCGATCGCCGGATGACGCCAGCAATCGCCGAGCGGAATCCCGGCGAGCTCGAGCCGTGACGGCCAGATCGGTCCAAGCTGGTTCAGCACTGCGGACAGGATGGCGGGCGCGGCGACCGCGCCCCCCACGGCCTGTGCCGCGATGTGATCGAACAGGCCGCCTGGCCGCGGCGTATCGTGCAGGCCGAAGATGTCCGCGCGCTCGGCAACCAGCTTGCCCAGACGTCGCAGCAGATCAGTGCGTCCGTCGAGACCGAGCAGCGGATTGGCATCGCTCGCCTGAAAGGCGGAGGTGAGGGAGGCGAGCGGTAGTTTCGCCAGCACGTCTGCATCGGCCCTGAACGGCGCACGCGCATCGCCGGAGAACAGGCCGCCTGCAAACATGTCGAGGCTTGCGATGGCAAGCCCCTCCGATCGGCCGATACTTTCGCCGGTCACAGCGTCGCGATAGCGCCACGTGGCTCCCGCACCTGCGTCGAGCAGCACGCTGACAATGGCGAGGTCGAACTCGGCGCGCGCACGTGCCGCGCGATCCGGCCACGATGCGACGTTGGCAAGCCTCGCCCAGCGATCGACGCCGCCGAGCACGAAATGCCGCCAGCGGGCATGGAAGGGAATCTCCAGCGTCGGATAGGCCTTGCGCGTGACCGCGATCACGGCCTCCGCGACGCCGTCCATGCGGTCGAGGTCGATCGTGAAGTGCCGGAGCCCGCCGGCGAGGCCGATCTCGAGCATTTTTGCGGCACGCGCGCGAACCGCTCCTGCGCTGAGCAGGGAGCGGGCCTGTTGTTCCAAAGCCTCCGCCATCGCGCGATCAGTACTTTTCCAGCGAGCGCCCGACCACGCCGTTCACGTCCTTCTCCGGCGCGATGTCGGTCGAGTAATAGCCGGCAGCCTTTTTCGCGGCGATCTCGACATAGGCGTCGGCCGGGATCAGCTCCGGCGGGATCGGCACGCGCTCGACGATGTCGATGCCCTGCGAGGTCAGCGCGTCATGCTTCATGTCGCTCATCGACAGGAAACGGTCGATGCGCTTCAGGCCGAGCCAGTGGATCGTATCCGGCATCAATTGCTGGAAGCGCGCGTCCTGGACGCCGGCGACGCATTCGGTGCGCTCGAAATAGGCGGCCGCCGCGTCGCCGTCCTCCTGGCGCTTGCGCGCATTGTAGACCAGGAATTTGGTGACCTCGCCGAGCGCGCGGCCTTCCTTGCGGTTGTAGATGACGAGCCCGAGCCCGCCCTCCTGCGCGCCGCGCGCGGATTCCTCGATGCCGTGGATGAGATAGGGGCGGCAGGTGCAGATGTCGGAGCCGAACACGTCGGAGCCGTTGCACTCGTCATGCACGCGGCAGGTGATCTTGGTGCGGTGGTCCGGAAGTTTTGTCACATCGCCGAACATGTAGACGGTGGTGCCGCCGATCGGCGGCAGGAATACCTTCATGTCCGGCCGGGTGACCAACTCGGGGAACATGCCGGCGGTCTGCTCGAACAGCGTGCGCCGCAGCTCGGTCTCGCCGGTGCCGAAGCGCGTCGCAAGGCCCGGCAGGTACCAGACCGGATCGATCGCGATTTTCACCACCGACACGCTGCCATTGGCGTGCACGACCTCGCCGTCGGCGCGCAGCCGTTTTGCGGCGAGCGCCTCGCGGATCTCCGGCAGGTCGAGCCGCGCGCGCGTCACCGCGATGCTCGGCCTGATGTCGACGCCCTCGGCGATGTCCTTGCCGAAATTCTCCGCGACGAGATGCCCCCAGGGATCGAGCGCGACGATCTTGTCGGGATCGCGCCATTGCTCGAACGGCCCGATGGTCGCGGCCGGAAAGGTGTTGGTGAGGTCGGGCCGGCGGATCGGATCGAGCGCGCCGGCGGACACCGCGAGCGCCCGGTACATGGCGTAGGAGCCGCCATGGCTGCCGATCACGTTGCGATCCCCAGCGCGCGATACCGTGCCGATGATCGGCCCCCGGGTGCGTGCGTCGGCTGCGCCCCAGTGAATCGGAAACGCGGCCTTTTTGCCCGGCTCCGGATGGGAGGTCAGGCGGATGTGATCGGTACGGTTCGCGCGGCTCATGTCCAGGCTCCCAAAAAGCCGACGGCCCGCCGCTCGGACGGGCCTGGCTCACTTGCGTTGCCGGTGCCGAACACCGGCGACGCGAGCTCAATCCAACATATTGTAGCGGCTGGCGACGACAGACAAGTTAATGGTTCCCCGCCGGGCAGGCGACCCTGGCCAAATTCCCGTCACCGACGGGCAGGTCCGGCTCGCCTGGATGCCGCTCCTTCGCCCCGGCCGAACCTTGCTATTCGATCCGCGCGATAGGTCTAAGGATTTGAACTAGTTATATTTTTTATGTTTTCAAGAGGGCGGCGCGGCGGTTGCGCCACCGCGGTGCCGTGGACTGGACCAGACCCACATAATCGGACAAATCGTATAGATCGCCTCTCGCCTGGAGACTGCCATGCCCACCGCCAGCTACATCGACCCCCGTAACGGACGGCTCTATCCGCTGGACCAGCCGCGCTGGTGCTCGGACGAGCGGACGCCGCTGCTGGTGACGCCGGGACCAGGCATATCGCGCGCGGACATCGACGGCGCCACGCGCTCGCTCTGGCGCTACCGGGCGGCGCTGCCGGTCGAGATCAAGAAGCCGATCACGCTCGGCGAAGGCTGCACGCCGCTGGTCCAGCAGGACTGGGGCGATTTGCGTCCGTTCTTCAAGCTCGAATGGTTCAACCCGACCGGCAGCTTCAAGGATAGGGGCTCTTCGGTGATGCTGTCATTCCTGCGGCAAATCGGCGTCGACGCGATCCTGGAGGACTCCTCGGGCAATGGCGGCTCGTCGATGGCGGGATTAGGTGCCGCCGGCGGCACGCGCGTGAAGATCCTGGCGCCAGCCTCGACGTCGCCGGCCAAGATCGCGCAGGTGCGCGCCTATGGCGCCGCGGTTCAACTCGTCGAGGGGCCGCGCGAGGAGTCGGAGGCCGAGGCCATCCGCCAGTCGAGCCAGACCTTTTATGCCAGCCACAATTGGCAGCCGTTCTTCCTCGAAGGCACCAAGTCGCTCGCCTATGAAATCTGGGAAGACCTCGGTTTTCGCGCGCCCGACAATATCATCGTTCCCGTTGGCGCCGGCGGCAGCCTGCTCGGTTGCGCCTTCGGTTTCCGCGAGCTGTTGAAAGCCGGGCAGATCGCGAAGCTGCCGCGCCTGTTCGCGGCGCAGCCGCTAAACTGCTCGCCGATCGATGCAAGCTTCAAGGCGGGTGTCGACACGCCGGTCGCCCGCGAGGTGAACAAGACCGTCGCCGAAGGCACCGCCATCAAGAATCCGCTGCGCCTGCGCGAGATCATCGGGAGCTTGCGCGAGAGCGGCGGCGGCACCGTTGCGCTGACCGAGGACGAGATCGTCGCCGCGTTGCGGCGTCTTGCGCGGCAGGGATTGTTTGCCGAACCGACCAGCGCCAGCGCGGCTGCTGCATTGGAAAAACTCTCCGCGGCGGGATCTATCAAGGCGAACGAGACCACGGTTGTGGTCCTCACCGGCACGGGCCTGAAGGCTGCGGCCACGGTTGCTGATCTCGTGCAGTAGAGGCGGAGGAGGCGTTCCGCTTACCCTCCCCTGGAGGGGGAGGGTCGATCGCGCGTAGCGCGAGCGGGGTGGGGTGATCTCTCCACACGGGCAGCGCTTCGGTGGAGAGACTTTCACCCCACCCCGTCTCACGTCGCTGACGCGCCGCGAGCCGACCCTCCCCCTCCAGGGGAGGGTAAGACGCGCCTCACTCCTTCAAATCATTCACGCGCTTCACCCAGGCGCGCACATCGGCGAGCACCTGGGGCAGCACCGCCCTGACCTCCTGCACGGTCATGCCGGGTTTGATGCGGGGATCGTAGAGCAGGTTGAGGATGTACTGGTCGTAGACGTCGAAATAGCCCATCGACACATTGTCGTTGAACATGGTCCACGGCACGCTCGCGGTGTCGTTGATAGGGCCGAGCGATTGCAGCAGTTCCTCATAGGCGCAATCGAGGAAGGTGAAATCGCCGTTGTCGACGGTGAGGATGACGTCGGAATGCTCGATCTCGAAATTGTCGTTCTTGCGGAAGCCGGACAGGCATTGCGGATCGAGCGAGGTGCGGATCTCGCGCGCCTTCTCCGCGCCGTAGAAGCTGGAAATCGTCCGAAACAGGTCGCGGTCGCGAACCAGCTTCACCCGCACGTTCGCGGCTTCGCTGGTGTCGATCATGGCGATGTCGAGATGCTGCACGCGCCTGCCGATGTCGGCCACGACCTTGGCGAGCTGCGTCTTGCGGTCGGCGCGCTCGCTCTCGGCGTAGACGCGCACCGGCCCGTCGAATTTCCGGATGCGGTCGACGCGGCCGGCGAGGTGGTATTCGGCGCCGAACGCCGTCTTCAGAAAGCCTTCGACGATCTCGCCGTCGGTGAAGCTCTTCTTCTCGGCGCGCTGGCGCGAGGCGATCGCGGGCAATTCGCCCGCGACGGCGATGGTAGCGGTGTCAGGGGCGAACGCGAAAGTGGCGAGCGCCAGCAGGGCGATGCGAAAGCCTGACGAAGGCGGGGCCAATGCGCTCATTACGACCCGACGCTGCCGTATTCGGCAGCGACGCACAAGACCGCATATTCACGCGCCCTGCGGGTTCCCGCAGTTCGCCGACGGCTAGTTGTTGAGCACGACCACCTTGGTGCCGACCGAGACGCGGCTGTAGAGATCGCTGACGTCCTCGTTGGTCATGCGGAAGCAGCCCGAGGACACGGCCTGGCCGATCGTCTCCGGCTCGTTGGAGCCGTGGATGCGGTAGAGCGTCGAGCCCAGATACATCGCGCGCGCGCCGAGCGGATTCTCGATGCCGCCCTTCATGTGGCGCGGCAGGTCGGGCCGGCGGGCCAGCATCTGCGACGGCGGCGTCCAGTCCGGCCATTCCTTCTTGGCGGTGATCCTGTGCACTCCGCCCCAGCGGAAGCCGTCGCGGCCGACGCCGATGCCGTAGCGCAGCGCCTGGCCGTTCTGGAGCACCAGATACAGGCGGCGCTCGCTCGTGTTCACCACGATCGTGCCGGGGGCGTAATTGCCGTTGTACATGATGGTGGTGCGGGGGATCGGGCTAGAGCCGCCGCGGAAGAAGCTCGGGCCGAAGCCCATGATCTCGCGCGAGTCGAACCCCTCGGCGAATGCGCCGCCGGCGGTGGCCGACAGCAATGCGATGGCGGCAATCGGCGCGGCAAAAAATCGGATCATTGTTTCCCCCAGTAAAAAAATCGGATTCAACTGAAGTCACAGGCCATATTTGCGGGCATTTCGCAAGCCACGGGCCCGTGAGGGAGATCATCCTTAACGTCTGGCGTTGCCAAACCGGCAACCACGCTAATTTGCCTGAAAGCATTAGCCAAACAAGCGGATCGTCGCGCGGGGCAGGCCGGCGATGCCGGCTATTGCTTTGACGGAGGCGGCGAACAATGATTGATCGAGCGGACATTTGAATATTGCCGGTTGCAGGGAGCTTTGGGATGAACGGTGCGGAAAGCCTGGTGCGGACGATGGTCAAGGGTGGGGTGGATGTCTGCTTCACCAACCCAGGCACCTCCGAGATGCATTTTGTCGCGGCGCTCGACCGCGTGCCGGGCATGCGCTGCGTGCTCGGCCTGTTCGAAGGCGTGGTGACCGGCGCCGCTGACGGCTATTTCCGCATGAAGGGCACGCCGGCTTCGACGCTGCTCCATCTCGGCCCTGGCCTGGCCAATGGCCTGGCCAATCTGCACAACGCCAAGAAGGCGAATTCCGGCATCGTCAACATCGTCGGCCAGCATGCGGTCTACCACATCGACTACAACGCGCCGCTGACCTCCGACATCGAGGGCCTGGCCCGGCCGATGTCGTCCTGGGTCCGCACCTCGCCGGACTCCAAATCGGTTGCAGCTGACGGCGCCGCGGCGATCGCCGCCGCCAAGAGCGCACCGCCACAGATCGCGACCCTGATACTGCCCGCCGACACCGCCTGGAACGAGGCCGATGGCATCGCCGAGGTACCGGCCGAGCAGCAGCGCGCCAGCTATTCGCCGCAGGCGGTCGAGCGGGCCGCGAAGATCCTGCACGGCGATGGCGAGGGTACGCTGCTGCTGATGACCGGCAGCGCGCTGAGCGAACAGGGCCTGGCGCTGGCCGAGCGTATCGCCGGCAAGACCGGCTGCACGGTGATGGGCCCGACCTTCCGTCCCAAGATGGCGCGCGGCCGCGGCCGCTATTCGATCGACCGCATTCATTACGTGATCGAGAACGCGCTGCCGATGCTGGCGAAGTTCCGGCACATCGTGCTGATCGAGTCCGATGATCCGGTGGCGTTCTTCGCCTATCCGAACAAGCCGAGCATGCTCAAGCCCGAGGGCTGCGAGGTGCATCGCATGACCTCCTGGGGCGAGAATTCGGTCGCGGCGCTCGAAGCACTGGCCGGCGCGGTGAAGGCGAGCGCGAAGGACGTCAAGCCGCAGGCCCTGGCTGAGCTGGTGAAGCCGACCGGCGCGCTGACCTTCGCCTCGATCGCGCAGGCGATCGCATGCGCCATCCCCGAGAACGCGATCATGGTCGACGAATCCCTGACCACCGGCCGCGGCTTCTTCCCGCCGACGGCGGCGGCCGCTCCGCACGACTGGCTCCAGAACATGGGCGGCTCGATCGGCTTCTCCACGCCGCTTTCGATCGGCGCCGCGATCGCATGTCCGGACCGCAAGGTGATCACCATGGTCGGCGACGGCAGCGCGATGTACACGATCCAGTCGCTGTGGACGCAGGCCCGCGAGAACCTCAACATCGTCACCATCGTGTTCGCCAACCGCATCTACCAGATCCTGCGCGGCGAGTTCGACAATGTCGGCGCCGGCGAGCCCGGCCAGCGTGCCAACGACATGCTGCGCCTCGACCGTCCGACGCTGGACTTCGTCGCGCTGGCGAAGGGCATGGGCGTCCCCGGCCGCGCCGTCACCAATGCCGAAGAGTTCAACAAGGCTCTGGCCGAAGCCGTCGCCGAGCCCGGGCCGCGGCTGATCGAAGTCCAGATGTAGGGCACAGCACCAGGGAGCGCCGAGGGCCGGGGGGCAAGATGCAGACCGAGCTGAACAAGGTGATCGCGGCGCTCCGGGACTTCTACGCTCACGAAGGATTCTTGTTCGAGAAGGACGTCGGCGAGCGGGCGGTGACGCACCGCTTTGCCGTCTATCTGGAGCGGCAATTCTCGGGCTGGTCAGTCGATTGCAACTACGACCGCCTCGGCGAGCGCACGCTGCATCTGCCGCACGGCACGATCGTCTCCACCGACGATCATCTGGGAAAATCGATCTACCCCGATGTCGTCGTGCATCAGCGCGAGATCCCGAACAATCTGCTCGCCGTCGAGATCCGCAAGGCGAGCAATCACACCTCGCTCGAGCACGACCAGCACAAGCTGATGGCGCTGACCGACGCGCATGTGTGGTTCGCGTACTGGATCGGCGTGCTGCTGGTGCTGGACAGGCAGCATGTGACGATTTCGGAAGTCTATGTCAGCGGCCTGGTCGATCAGCCGCTGTCGCTATGGTTTGCGGCGCGGCTGGAGGAGAGCGGTCTCGGGGCCGCGCATTAGACCGTCTCCACAGCGTCATGGCCGGGCCTGTCCCGGCCATCCACGCCTTGTCACGCAGCACAAAGAACGGGTCTCATCTCATCAGGCCTCAGTGCAGCGGATCGCCCTGGCCGAGCGCATAGGCGACGAGGTCCTTCAGCGCGAAGCTGGAGCCGGTCACCGGCGTCCATTGCGGGTCGAGCGACAGCACGGAGGAATGGTCGCCGAACATCATGCCGAGGAAGACCTCGGCGACGATGCGACCGCCGACGGGGCCGAGCTGCGGCGTGTTGATTCCGGTCGCCGGCGCGCCGGTGGCCGGGATCGTCACCGCGGTCTGGAATTGCCGCGCCTCGGCAAGGATGTAGGTCCAGAGCGGGCAATTGCCGGCAAACACGCCGTTCGCGATGGTTGCGATCCCAGTTTGCGGATCGCCCGCGCCGGGTTCGTCGACGGCCTTGCCGACGATGATCTGATCATCCGTCAGCGGCGTCAGGTTCATCGCCTTGGCGACGGCCTGGCCTGAGGGCAGGCCGAGCCGCCAGCTGCGCTCGAGATTGCGCAGCGCCAGCGACGACGGATTGGATGCGACCTCCGGCGGCAGCTTGCGCAGCGGATCGACCAGCGAGGCGTCGATGCGATAGGCGAACTGCAGCCGCTTCTTGTTGTCGGGGTTGGTGTCGTCGTCCTCGACGCCGTAGGGACGCGTGTCCAGATCGATGAAGCGGCCCCAATCCATGGCGCGTCCCGGGCCCATGGCGCGGAAGCCGGTCAGCGCGTTTTTGTCGGGATTGTTGGGGTCGGGGAAGATCTGCAGCAGCATGTTGTCCGCATCGTTCAGCCGATAGCCGGGGCGGATCATGGAATGGCCGAGACGGTAGGCCGCAACCGAGAACTCGACCGGCATGAACGGGTAAGTCTTCCAGTGGTAGTGGGCGAGCTTGCTGCGGTCGTACTGGCCTGCGGTCCTCAGCTCGTCCAGCACGCTGGCGTGAACGATGCGCGGCAGGAAGTCGTTCAGCACGACGTATTGATAATGGAATCGGACGCGCTGCTGCACGTCCTCGAACGACAGGCTGTCGTTGTCGTCGACCATGCGGTTGTGAAAGCGCAGCATCAAGGCCTGGAACTGCGAGACGATGCTGTTCTCGTCGTTGCGGGGGTCGCCGATCAGGGCGCGGCCCTTGAAGCGCGGCAGGTCGCTGGCATCGGGTACGCCCGCGCCGGTCAGCTTCTCGCCGAGCCGGAACTTGATGCCGTCATACATGTAGGGCTGATCGTTCGGACCACGGCCGTAGAGATTGTCCAGATCGAGCGACGGCGTGCGGAAGTCGACGAGCCCGTCGGGATCCTGCTGCTTGGTCAGCGAGCTGACCGGATCGAAGGTGATGTCGTGGTCGATGAACTGGCCGAAATAGGTGTAGAGCGCGGGAATGCCGCTCTCCTCCGCGTCCGGCCCGTCCTTCGGACCATCGAAGTCGGCGACCATCTTGTCGGCCAGCGCCGAAAGGTTCGCGACATTGTCGGCGTCGTTCGGACCGAATTTCGCCGGCGTGAGCTTGCGGAACATGCGTCCGAAGCGGCCCTGGGAAAGCGGCGAACGCGTTGCGTTCAGACCGCGCGGAACAATGCTGTGGCGGCTGCTCATTGAAAACACCTCCCTGAAAAGTCACGACGTGCAACGAATAAAGCTAAAGTTGTTCGCAACAGAATATGCATGTCACGCTAGATCAGGCGATTGGGTGCCACAAGCGATCTGCTTCACACACTGCGCGACATCGATGTTGTTCCGGGAGGGAGCGTTACGAGCAAGCTGCGGCCGCGCTTTGCAAATTTTTCCCTGTGCGATGACGGATAACATTCTCGTCATCGGCGCGCACGAGCGGCTTCGCGCAAGTGAGTTCGCCGGACTGTCGGCGAAGCGGATCGTCTTCACGCAATAAGTGTGGCGGGTGCGCGTCATGCGCGCACGCCGCGACGTCGTCAGTAGGCACGCTGCTGCGAGAACGCGTAGCGCGGATTGATGCCACAAGAGGCCGACGTGCCGGAGGCGGTGGCGAGGCACTGCTGATAGCTCGCGAACTGGCAGTTGCCGGGATAGCCCCACATGCGTCCCTGCAGGCAATATCGATCGTTTGCAGGATGTGCCTGGGCGGCCGGGGATGCTACGGCGACCAGGGCGGCGAACGATGCGAGAGTGAGGATGATGCGACGCATTTCAATCTCCTTCGAGAGCGGGTGGACGGGTACGTCAGCGAGCTGGGCTCGTCTGAGGCATGTCATGCCTATCTTGGTGTCGGCGGAATGCCGTGCGTTCGCGACATGGCACATCATGACGCAGCCGGCGGCCAGCAATGTGATCTACGCCACAGTTCGCGGTGGGGGTCCGGGCCTATCGTGAGCAGACTTGCGCGCGTCGATCCCGGAGAACCAGGCTTGTCTCATTCGGATCAGGTATTTTGGGTTCTAATGCAAAGGTCATATTTGCTGGCTGCGACAGCAGCGCTGGCGCTTTTCATGCAAATACCGCTCGCGCTGGCCCAGAATGCGCCGGCCGCCGGTGGAACCGCAGCGCCTGCCGCGACAACCACTGCGCCGGCAGCGACGACGACAACGCCGGCCGCGACCAGCGACACCTCCAGCCAGCCGGCCGACTCCAAGAAGAGCGCATCGAAGAAGCCGGCGAAGAAGAAGATGACGCGGCAGCAGGAAATCGATCATTCGGTCGACAGCGGCACCGTGCCCGCGCGCTACCGCAACTCTGTGCCCAGGCAGTACCAGCGGTACATTCCGTTCGATAAGCGGTGATGGGTCTCACGGCGGGCGACGTGATCGGACGTCGGGCCGCCGGTGCCATCGTGTGACGGCCTTGGTGTGACGCCTTGTCGTAGCGCCTTAACCAAGCGGAATCCGGCCATACATCCCCAGTGGCGGTCCGCGAGAGCGGTGCTAGAGTAGGCCGAAGCCCGGGGGGAGAAATGAGCGACGACGTGAAGGATGCTGGCCTTGTGGCCATGATCAGCAGCATCCTGGGAGGCAACAAGCGCGCAGACAGCAGTGCTCCGCCGCCGCTCACCGAGGTTCCGCCGACAGCGCCGACGAACGGGTTCGACCTGATCGAGCCGTCCACCCCCGATCCTGCACCGGCCGAACCCGACGCTGCGCCCGATGCCGTGCCGGCTGCCGCGAAGCCGGTCGAGCGGCCGGCGAAAATCACGACGACGCCTGATGGCAAGAAGTTGCTTCCTGCCGAGGCGATTGCCGATCTGGTGCTTGGCGAGCTGCGCAAGCTGGAGAATTTTCCGGCGACCGGCGCCTCCGTCACGGTCTACGGTTACAAGCACTGGAATGCGATGATCACCTTCGCGCCGTTCTCGACCACGTTCCAGAACGCGACGCGGTTCCGCCAGGCCGTACCGGACCTGGTCTTCAAGCTGCGCCGTTTCGTCGAACTTGAGATATAGTCCGGGACAATCACCGGCTGCTGTTCGGCGCGATTCCCCGTTGTGGGGCGAGGCGCGAGCGGGTGTCCGAAACAGTTCGACAGGATTCTGAATTGAGCGTCGCCTTTACCAAGGAAGAAAGCGCCGAAACTGCGTCCGAGACGCTGCTGCCGGATCGCCCGATCTCGCCGCATCCAAACCTCGTGACGGAAGCCGGCTTGCAGGCGCTGCAGGCGCAGCTTCGCGAGGCGCGCGAGGCCTATGAAGCCGCGCAAGCCATCGAGGATGTCAACGAAAAGCGCCGACAGTCGGCGGTGCCCTTGCGCGACGCTCGTTATCTGACCGAACGGCTGCGCACGGCGCAGGTCATTCCCGATCCGGCGTCGACCGATGTCGTCGCCTTCGGCAGCACCGTGACCTTCAGCCGCACCGACGGCCGCGTGCAGACCTATCGCATCGTCGGCGAGGACGAAGCGGATCCAAAGGCCGGAACGATCTCGTTCGTGGCGCCGGTCGCGAAGTCGCTGATCGGGAAGGCGGTCGGCGATGTCGTGGGTTCAGGCGCGCAAGAGATCGAGATTCTGTCGATCGCGTAGCGACGCGATCCGAGGCCAGAATGATGCGCGCGTAAGGATCGAACTCCGACGGCTCTGGCTTCGGATTGGTTTCGCCAACTTCGAGGCGCCGCTGGGTCAGTTGCGCTGCCGCGATTCACTTCGCTGTTCAAAAGCCGCGAACGTCATATAGTGAGGGGGTATCAAGACCAATTCATTGCGTATCAGGCAAAGGGAGGGATCCATGCGGAAGTCCCTGTTCCTCGTCATCGTAGCCGGTTTCGGCCTATCAGGACCACAGGCACTGGTCGCGCAAGACGATGTAGATCAGCAGCTCGGCAGCGTTCATTTCCAGACCTCTTGCAACGATGTGGCCCAGCGTCGTTTCGATCGCGGGATGCGCTATCAGCATTCCTACTGGTACGCCAACGCCAAGGAGATCTTCGAAGAAGCCATCAAGGCTGACCCGACATGCAGCATGGCCTATTGGGGCATTGCGCTCACCTACATGGACAATCCGCACAATGCGATTCCAAAGCCGAACCTCGCGCCAGGCCTCGCCGCGATCATGAAGGCCAAGGAGATCGGCGCCGCGACCGAGCGCGAACGCGACTACATCGATGCGCTGATGGTGATGTATGCCGACTACGACAAGATTCCTCACGTCCAGCGGATGCGCATGCTGCGTGACGCGCAGGCGCGCGTCGCGGCAAAATATCCAGACGACGACGAAGCCCAGATCGCCTACGCCATTACGCTCAATACCTCGGCGGATCTGAACGACAAGACCTATGCGCAGCAAATTAAAGGCGCGGCGATTCTCGAGCCGATCTCCAGGCGGCTGCCGATGCATCCGGGCGTGACGCATTATCTGATCCATCTCTACGACTACCCGGCGCTGGCGCAGAAAGGGCTCGATGCCGCCAATCGTTACGCCAAGATCGCACCGGCCGCGCCGCACGCCCAGCACATGCCCTCCCACATCTACACGCGCGTCGGCTATTGGAAGGAATCGATCGACTCCAACACCGCTTCCGTGAAAGCCGCGATGGCCGAAAAGTCGGTCGGCAACTACCTGCATGCGCAGGACTACATGGTCTATGCTTACCTGCAGCTCGGCCAGGACAAGCAGGCGCGTGCCGTCATCGACGACATGATCAAGGAGACCGACTTCAAGGCGACGGTCGCGGCGGCAGACTACGCGCTGGCGGCTTCGCCGGCGCGTTATGCGATCGACCGTGGCGATTGGGAGGGGGCCTCGCAGCTGCCGGTCAGGCCGAGCAACCTCAACTTTGCGATGGCGGTAACGCATTTCGCCCGGGCCCTCGGCGCGGCGCGCTCCGGCAAACCGGAGGCCGCCAAGGCCGACATCCAGAAGCTGGCAGAATTGCGCGACAAGCTGCAGGACGCCAAGGACAGTTATTGGTCCGGAATCGTCGACATCCAGCGTCAGGTCGCCGTCGCCTGGGTGCTTTACGCCGAGGGCAAGTATGACGAGGCGCTCAATGCGATGAGTGCCGCGGCGGATGCCGAGGACAAGACGGAAAAGCACGTGATCACGCCCGGACCGCTGGCGCCGGCACGCGAACTTTACGGCTTCATGCTGCTCGATCGCGGCATGGCCAAGGAGGCGCTTGCTGCATTCGAGGCAACCAAGGCGAAGGAGCCGAACCGCTTGCACGCGTTCGCGGGAGCGGCCAAGGCGGCCGAAGCCCTTGGTGACAGGGAAGCGGCACGACAGAACTGTCAGCAGCTCGTAACGCTGACGGCCAGTGCCGATTCGGAACGCCCCGAGGTCGCGGCGGCGAAGCAATATCTCGCCAGCAACTGACCCGGAACGAGAACGGTGAAATGATGAGAAGGGCAGCCGCCATCGCCGTCGCAGCAATCTCGCTGGGAAGCGCGCTGGCGGCATCGCTCTTGTGGCTCCATGTGCCACGGCATGCCGCCGCGAATTCCGCCACGCCGGTGTGGCAGGAGGTGACGTGGCCCTTCTCGATCGACCAATGGGGCAAGGGAAAGGCGTTCCGCTGCAGGGCTTCCGACTGCGGTGTCGAGGTGACGCTGTACCTGCGTGCCAAGATAGGTTTTTGCAATTGCACGACGGGCGTCGCCGATGACGAGGATCTCGATCGCATGGGCGATACCGTTCTCCTGGGCGAAGTCTCTCCACGCGGTTCCGGCCATCCCATCAGGATTGCGTCGATGAACGGTCGCAGCCGCGCCTACACGCTCAACTCACGTGGCGCTCCCGGCAAAACGCTGGTGTCGGTCGTCTACAACGAGCGTTGCGACATGATCGCAGCGACCGCTGTCATTGGCCACGATCGGCCGGAGACCATCGAGCCCCGCGTGATCGAGTTTCTGGGCGGCAGCACCGCGATGCACTGGGCTGAGGTCACACTAGGTCTGTGATCGACTGCGTCTTCCCGATCAGCGAGCATTTTCAATGCGGCGAATGGCCCGCGCAGCTGGGGCGAGGATTGCTATCGACAGGGGCAATCTCATTCGCCTAAACATGAGCCATGCGTTTCCGTCGTCTTGTCCCGATATCGAAGGTCTCCGCCCTGTCCGCGAAACAAAGCGCGGCGGCTGGATGAGACGGTTTTTGTCGGGGGCGTTGCCGTTCTACGCGCTGGCCGGATTGGCCATGTGCATGTACCTCGTCCTGTACAAGACGAACCTGTTCGACTTGAACGCCATCGTCCAGGATGCGACCGGTTCGGCATGGTTTCCGGTCTTCATGTTCGCTTGCGTGCTCCTGGAGTCGGTCTTTCCGTATTTCGGCTATTTTCCCGGAACCGCCCTCATCCTGATGTCCGTGGCGCTCAATCCGAAGCCTGCGGATGTCTCCGTTTTCATCGTGGCGTGGGCGGCCATCATCGTGGGCGCCGTTCTGAGTTACGGACAGGCTCGCTTTTTCAGACCGATGTTGCAACGGGTTGCCTCAAAAGCGGCACTGGGCCGATGTGAGTCCCTTCTCGACTCCTATGGTCCGTACGCGCGCGTTGCCTTGTTCGTTCATCCCAACGCTTGCGCGATGTATTTCACGGCACTCGGACTTCTCGGCCGGAACCTGACGCGAGAGCTCGCTTATCTCAGTGTGGGTGCAGCAGCCTCCGTGGGCATTCTGTTCGTCGTCGTGACCAGGCTGGTGTCGTCCGCAGGCGCCACCGATGATGGGGAATTGCAGGTGCTGCTGGCGGCAGGCCTGGTCGCCATCGGAACCCTCGTCGGTCTCTACGCGGCCTTGCGGCCGGATCGGGCTGCTTGAAGCTTGATCCGGAAGAGCGCGAAGCGGTTTTCCGACCAGAGAGCCCGCTTTGAGCTTGGTCGGTCATGATCCATGTGCGGAAGCACCCAAGTCAGAGCCTAAACCAAGGCAGGGTGAGATAGACGCAAGCGATCATCGAGAGGATGGGAATTACCCACACCCATCCCGACCAGAAGTTTCGCACTGAACGTCCGGGTAACGACGCAGCAACGAGGGCGACGATCAGTGCCCCGAGCGCGGCCGTCGCGGCCCACCCGTACCAGTACATCGCTGGAGCTAGAAATCCCATCGCAGGGTCAGCAACGTCTCGCGAATGATGCGTGCCCGCCAGCACGATGCCGAGCGACGGGAAAACGGTGAAAAGAGCAAGGTCCTTTGCGAGTGCAACCACGTAGAGGAAGCCAAATGTCGTCCCGAACGCGAATGCAAAGCGGCGGAACGCAGCCGATAACGTCATGCGCCGAAACCCCTGATGTTGTTTACGACGTGGCCAGTTAGGAAGCCCCACCAGATGACAAAGGCGAGGATCGAGGTGAGCATCGTGCGCGTCTGAGCAGGCTCGTCGGCACGCGGCCGTCGCCAGCAAACCCAGTAGGCTGGTAGCAACGCAAAACCGATAGCGGCGAAGTGCTCCTTGAGGTCGAAGAAGCCCAGGGCTGGCCAATGACCGGCGCGCTCTAACTCTGGCCTGATGTCGACGCGAAAATACAGATAGATGATCCCACCGAGCAGGATGGAGATGGCATACAAGACGACGACGGCGTCGGCGAACCGGGCCGATGGCACGGAGCGAAAGCGGCCGAAAAACGAACTGGGGCGCGTTCCCACAGTCGCCCACGTCGCCAAGGTCTGGTGCGTAATCGCGCCAAGCAGTGCAACGGCGACCAAGCCGTGAATAATCAGGAGTACTGTCGCCAGAACCTCACTCCCGGCCTATTGCCCGCTTGCTGTCACGTGAAGAGTTCCTCAGTCCCGAATGGCTCCGCCGACCACGGCCGGAAGCGATTGAGGGTGAACTTAGTCTTCTGGCCGGGTTCAACGTCCACCAGCACGTAGTTGTACTCCTCTTGCGGAGGCTGGCCCTTCCAGTAAAGGTCCCGCGGATAGTCGGCGGGCACCTTGATGCTGGTTCGCCCCGGCAGGATTGGGTCTTGTTCTGCGCCCCCACCGCCCAACATCAGATACTTTACCCCATCTACATCGTAGATTTCCGTGGTGTGGACGTGCCCGTTCAACACGATCACCTCCATGTCCTTGGCATACGACGCAATCACCTTGTGCGGGTTATCGGGAGCCGGGATCGGGCCTAAGCCTGACCGCGCAAACACGGGATAGTGGAAGACGATAAACGCCTTCCGAATGCCGTTGGCCTTCGCCTCGTCCATCCACTTTTGAAGCTGGGTCATCTGCTCGGCATATTTTGGCCGATCAGCGTCCCACAGCGACGGCGAACGGTAATCGTACTTGCCACTCCAGAGATAGATGAAGCGGGTGCCCTTGAAGTCGAATTTGTAGATGAGGTTTTCCGGCGTGACGCCGAATTTTTTCAGATACGGCACAGCCGAAAGTACGCCCTCAATCTTTGGGTCGGCCCACACCTCATGATTACCCACACTCATGAAAAAGCGCCCATCCAGACCGGCCGCGCGCATCTCGTCATCCGGCGCGGGTAGCTTCTTCAACATTGTTTCGTTCACGCGCTTCCAGTATGGGCTGTCACTCACGGTCAAGCCCTGATTGCCCCACCACACAGCGTCACCGCTATTGACCACGAATTTGGCGCGACCGGATTGAACGTCCTTGACAATTTCGCGCGTCACCCATTCGCCGCCCTGAAGCCGGAACATGGTTCGATGCACTCCGGGAAGCAGTTTCACGTCTTCAACGGATGCCTCAGTGACCCAACCCTTATCTACCGTCAGGGTCATCACTTCCGTCTTGGATGCGAACGGCATGACGACCTTGACCAGGTCCTTTGTGACCGGATCGAAGATCATCTTCACATCCTTCGCTACGACGGCCTCGGCGACCTTTTCCGGCATGACCAATCCGAACATCTCGACGAAGAACTTGCTGAGGTCCGGTTGTCCCTCTTTCAACGGGAGGTACATCATCGGTCGGGTATCGCCGACCGCAGCGAATGAAAAACCGGCTGCGGGAAGCGGTGCTTGCGCGGGCGTTGTTTGTGTCTGGGCACCGGCAACGAGTGGCACGGAGAATGCGGGCACTGCTGCGAGTGCGCCTAGAACCAGGCGACGACTGGGCTCGTTAGGCCAAGAGGATTGCATGATGATCACCCCTGATCGAGGAGAGGGAATGAGCCGCCGCATAGGGCGCGCAAACAGCCCGATTTGCCGGCCGTTTCCCGTAGACCTTCAGCGGTGGGTGAGCTTGATATAGATCAACGTCCTCATCTGCCGTAGCAGCGAGCACGTAGAGCGGCGGCTGGCAGCTATTCTGGCCGCGGACGTTTGCGGGCATCGCAGGTGTGCAGAAATACAGCGGCAGGGACGTGGCGAACCCACACAGGTGGCGAGCATGATGTCGATGAAATTGCCGCTGTGGCTTCGCTTTTTCCTGCTCGTCGGCGTCGTCGCCTTTGCGGCAGGCGCGGGTCTCCTTGCCTATCGGTACTACAGCCGCCCGGTAACGCTGACTGTGGCGGTCGGTTCGGTCGACGGCGAGGCGGCCAAGGCAATGTCAGCGATGGCAGGCGAGTTCGTTTCAGCGAACGCGCCGGTCCGGCTCAAGGTCATCGACAGCGGCACCGCGCTTGAGGCCGCTGCCGCTTTCTCCGCGGGCAAGGTCGATCTCGCTGTGGTTCGCGGCGATGTTGGCGACTTGTCGCAGGCGCAAGCCGTCGTCGTCGTCAGCCATATGGTCGTACTGATCATCGCGCCGCCGGGATCGTCCATCGACAGCATTGCCAACCTGAAGGGACGCACGGTCGGCGTGGTCGGCGGAGCAGTGAACGCCAAAATTGTCGATGTGTTGACCAAGGGATACGATCTGGCGGGCGCAAAAGTTGTCTTCAAGAACCTTGCTTTGACGGATGTCCGGCAAGCCATTCAGTCAAAGCAAGTCAGCGCCCTGCTTGTCGTGATCCCGCTCGCCGAAAAATACCTCTCGCTCGTTCGCGGATTTTTTCAGCTTGACCGTAAAAAGACCCCGGTACTGATCCCAATCGAGTCCGCGGGGGCAATTGCAGAGAATGAGCGCGCTTTTGAAAGCTTCGACGTCCCGAAGGGCACACTGCGGGGATCGCCGCCGGTCCCGGAAGATGACCTGACGACTCTGAGGACCTCGCTATATCTGGTTGCGCAAAAGAAGCTTGGCACTGATCTGGTAACCGACCTCACGGAGGCGATCATGAGCGCGCGCAGGAATCTTCTGCGTGAGCAGCCGATTTTCGCGCAGATCACCGCGCCCAGCACCGACCAGGATGCCTACCTTCCGCTGCACCCTGGCGCCGCAGCCGTCTACAACAGCACCACGCAAAGCTTCATGGATGAGTACGGCAACTGGATCTATTTGACGCCGATGGTACTGGGTGGCGCTGCCACCATGCTTGCGGCGGCGTGGAAATTCCTGGGCCTCGGCAGCCGCGCAGCCGAAGGCCCGCTCGATTCTCTCTACGCCCTGGCGCGCCGGATTCGGAAAGTCGATACAGAGGCTGAACTTTCGGATATCGAAGACGAAATCGACCGCATTCTAAAGGCGGAGCTCGCCAAATCCGCTGCTGGAGACGAGAGCGCGGTGGATGATGCCACATTGAACGTGGCAGCCCACCGGCTGGAGAGCTTGATTCACGACCGACGCACATTGATCGCCAAGGGACCCGCAGTTGCCTCCGCGGCGAAGGCGACACAGCGCTAAGTCACGACACGCCTCGCAACACAGTGGTGAATCATGAATGCAATCGCGCTATCGTGCATCACGTTTCTATGCATCTCAGGCGGTGCCCTGCTCGGTATGTTCCTTCCTGGGCATCACTTGAGCACGGATGACAAGGATGTGGTCAGGCTGGGCACGGGCCTCATCGGGACGATAGCCGCGCTTGTCCTCGGTCTGCTGATCGCCTCGGCGAAGGGCTCCTACGACACGCAGAGCACTCAAGTCACGCAGATGACGAGTAATGTTGTCCTGCTCGACAATCTGCTGGCGCAGTACGGACCGGAGGCGAATGACGAACGCAATCTGTTGCGGCGCGCCATCGTTGTTTTAGCCGATCGAATGTGGCGCGAGAAAAGTTCCGAGGTTGCCAAGGCGAACCCCTTCGAGGCCAGCGCCGTAAGCGAAGCATTCTTTGCGAAGCTTCAGGAGCTTTCGCCGCAGAACGATTCCCAGCGCTCCCTGCAAGCCAGGGCCATACAGATCGCCACCGACATTGCGCAAACCCGCCTGTTGCTGTTCGCACAGACGAACAACTCGATCCCTATGCCGTTCCTGGTGGTGCTGATTTTCTGGCTCACCATCATCTTTGGAAGCTTCGGCCTGTTTGCCAAGCCCAGCGCAACCGTTTTCGGCTCGCTGTTCGTTTTTGCACTGTCGGCCGCCGGGGCGATCTACCTGGTCCTGGAGCTGGGTCAGCCATTTGCGGGTTTGATGCAGATTTCCAGCGCGCCACTGCGCAGCGCCCTCACGCCGCTCGGTCCCTAACGTTCGCATGATCGAGGTTGCCGGCCAGAGCGAGCCCCGACTGCTATCGTGGTCGTCGCGACCTGCTGCAGCGGTTTTTCGAGTTGATCAAGATGCCCATTGTGCTGCGATGTCCGAATCTGGCCCATGTCGGTCGGCTGCCTGATTCTGCTTGCGAGGGCAAAGCGGACATTTGGGAAATTAGCGAGGTCGGCTAAGGGCCACAAGCAGACTCCGGCGTCTGGTCGATCACTTCGAAACAGTCGTCATATGGACAGGCCGGTAATCCGCACCGGACGATGCGTCGAGTGCGACAAGGCGCCTAGACGTTGATCTCGGCCGCTGCCCGCACAATCGCTGCTACGGTTGCCTTGGCTGCCGGCGACGAGGTTCTCCCTCGCAAACACACGATGCCCGTGCTTGACGGCGGCGACTGCCAGCCATGTACGACAAGCCGGACAAGCGCGCCGGATTCCAGCTCCCCCCGTACCGCCGCGTTCGTCGCACCCAGAACAGTATCCGTGGTGAGCGCGACCGTCTTGAGCAGGCCGTAGTTGTCGCACTCGAGCGCAATGGCGGCCTCCTGGCCCGCAGGCAGGCCCAGCAGGGCGGCGAGCTCCACCTTTGAGGGGCTCAGCAACTTCGGTGCGGCGAGACCGTACGCCCAGACGTCCTGCAGCATGTGCTCGCGCCCGGCCAGCGGATGTCCTGCCCGCACATACAGGCCGGCCTGCTGCCCCCCGATCAACTGGATGTCCAGCGCGGCATCCCCAGGCATGTCACGGACATCGGCGGCAAAGAACTCGATGCTTTCGGTACGCAAGCTCTCCAGCAACTGCGCCCAGTTGCCGACCTCCATGCGCAGCGCCACCTGCGGGTGCTGGCGGCGCAACGCCACAAGCGCGCGTGGCATCAGGGTGGCCGTTAGCAGCGGCCCGACGCCGAAGGCCGTGTCGCCGAGCTGGCTGTCGCGGTAAAGATCCACGTCGCGCTGCAGGCAACGCGCCTCGAACAGCAGCTTGCGCGCCCGCTCAATGACGAATTCCCCGGCACGGGTGGGGCGGACATCACCAACGTCGCGGTCGAACAGGCGGATACCCAGGTCGTTCTCGATGGCCTGGATGCTGCGGCTGAAGGCCGGCTGGCTCAGGTGGGCGGCTGCGGCGGCGCGGGCGAAGTGCAGAGTGTCGGCAAGGGCGACAACGTGATTCAGGCGGCGCAGATTCACGGCATTGCTCTCCATGCATCAAGACGATGAATATTATGCATTGGACGCAATATGGCGACACCCCTTAGACCGTTCCACAATTCAAAACATGAGAGCGGCAGGAGACGTCCCATATGAGCTCGCAATTGCAGTACCTCTTAATTGGCGCCTGCATCCTAGGCTTTGCCGCCATGGAGTTCGTCACCCGGCGGTATCAAGCCACCGTGCGCGGCAACGCGACAGCCAACGACGCCTGGCTTGAAGTGCTGATGTTCGTCAGCCTGATCGCCATCACCCAGCCTATCGCACTGCTGGGCAGCAACGCGTTGTGCAGCTGGCTCATGCCGACGCAGCACGACGCCTGGGCCAACCTGCCATGGTGGGCGATGGCCGGACTGCTGCTCATCGGCGATGACCTCACGCAGTACCTCTGGCACCGCGCCTCGCACACGCCGTTGCTGTGGCCGCTGCACCGCGCGCATCACAGCGCGGCCTACATGAGCGTGCGCATTACCTACCGCAACAACTTCTTTTACTACCTGATGATGCCGGGCCTGTGGATCGGCGGCGTGGCGGTGTACCTGGGTTTCGGCCCAGTCTATGCGGCGTACCTGGTGATCAAGTTGGCGGTCATCCTGGGCGCGCACTGCGCTTGGGCGTGGGATGCGCCGCTGTACCGCATCCGCGCGCTGCATCCGCTGATGTGGGTGCTGGAGCGCACCATCTCCACGCCGGCCACGCACCAGGCGCACCATGCGCTCACCAACGAAGATGGCATTGGCCACTACAAGGGCAACTTCGGCAACCTGCTGTTCTTCTGGGACGTGCTGTTCGGCACGGCGCATATCACACGCAAATATCCCGCCAAGGTCGGCCTGCAGGACGACATCCTGTTTGGCCCGGAGCGCTGGACGACGCAGATGTTCTACCCGCTCGTCCACTCAAAGCGCGAACATTCGGCGCTCCGCCCCGGCGGCCGTGGCTTCACCGAAGCAGACCTGCAGACCGAAGCTAAGCAGAAGGCCACCTGAACGCGGGTAGCGTCGAGGCGCCGCAGCAAGCGTTCGCGATGCCTCGGAAGGAGCTGGAATGGGTAACCATCTGGTCCGCGAGCGGCCTCTTGGCCACACCGAGATGAGCCGAGCGGAAACCATCGTGCTTGCGGCTGGAGCACCGCGCTTGTGGCGGTCTTCATCCGACTCATTGGTATTGGTTAGGAGAAGGCGATGATCGTCTGTTCTTGCAATGTGTTCAGCGACCACCAGGTGCGCTCAGTGGTCATAAAAGAAGCGCGACGGCCCCGCATGAGCGAGGTGTATGCCTGCCTCGGATGCTGCGCCCAGTGCGGCTGCTGCGCTCGCGCCATCAAGCGGATCATGGATGAGAGGCCGGGCTCCGTCCATGCGAGCGCAAGCATGCACTGACTTGGAGTTGACACGGTCACGGTCAGCGCGTGCCCTGGTTATCCACCTGGAGGACACGCGAAACCCAGAGAAAGCGAACATCATGAACGTGCCTGTCAATTTCCGTTCCGTCGACATTCCCGCCGAACTGCAGTCCTGCTTCGCCGCGCAGCGGGCGGCCTATTTGGCGGCGCCCGAGCCATCCTACGATCAGCGCATTGCTGACCTGAAGGCCCTCGGGCAACTCCTGAAGGACAACAAGGACGAGCTGGTCGCAGCGATCAACGCCGACTACGGCAACCGGTCTGAATTCGAGACCCTGTTCGCCGAATATTTCGTTGTCCTGGAAACAATCGCCGACGCCAGAAAGAACCTGAAAAAGTGGATGAAACCGCAGCGCAGGCACGTCGACTTCATGACCTACCCGCTCGCGCGCAACCGCGTCATCCCACAGCCGCTCGGCGTCGTCGGGGTCATCGTTCCCTGGAATTTCCCGCTTAACCTCAGCTTCTGCCCGCTCGCCGCAATTCTGGCCGCCGGCAATCGTGCGATGGTCAAGATGTCGGAAAATTCAAGAGCGCTCGCCGAGGTCCTGATCCGTGTCTCGCCAAAGTATTTCCCGCTCGAGAAGCTTGCCTTTTTCGAGGATGGCGGCGGACGAGGACCCGCATTCTCGTCATTGCCCTTCGACCATCTGCTGTTCACGGGATCCGGCGCGACTGGTCGCGCAGTCATGGCAAACGCGGCCCGCAACCTCACCCCTGTCACGCTTGAATTGGGCGGCAAGGCACCTGCAATTGTTGGGCCTGACTTCCCGGTCAAGACAGCGGCAGAGCGCATTCTCTGGGTGAAGATGTTCAATGCCGGTCAGATCTGTACGAATGTCGACTACATGTTTCTGCCCAAAGGGAGTGAGGACGAGTTCGTCCATCATTGCCGCAAGCTGTTTGCCGAGCGCTTCCCGGACATCAACGGTCAAGACTACACGTCGATCATCGATGAACCGTCGTTCACGCGGCTGCAGGCGACCCTGGAGGATGCCCGTACAAAGGGTGCAGTCCTGGTCAATCTTGCGGAACGGCAGATTCCGGACACGAAGCAGCGCAAATTTCCACCGCATCTCGTGCTAAATCCGACGGACGACATGATTGTCATGCAGCGCGAGATCTTTGGCCCGATCCTGCCGATCAAGACCTATACAGATCGGCAGGAGGTCGCCGACTATATCAATAGTCACGACCGACCGTTGGCAATCTATCCATTCACCTCCGATGCCGAGCTGCGCGACTTCTACATCTCGCGGGTGATGTCGGGTGGCGTATCGGTCAATGAAGCTCTCCTGCACGTCGGCCAGCACGACCTGCCATTCGGTGGGATCGGTGCGAGCGGTATGGGCCATTACCACGCGCGCGAGGGGTTCAACACCTTTTCAAAATTGCGCCCGGTCTTCTATCAAGGTCCTCTCTCGCCGATCCAAATGCTATTTCAGCCGCCCTACGCCGGCCGCCCAATGAGCATCCTGCGGACGATGATCAAGTGGAAGACGTGATGCGTGACTGTGGCAGATCGGCGCCAATGATATGCGCCGCAAGCCTGGGCGGATGCCGGGCGTCGTCGGCATTTTATCCCGGTATCGTCGCGGTCGATCTCAGCCAGGGCGGCGCACATTTTGAAGCTCTGCTGACCATAGTGATTGCGGCGTCGATTCATTCTCATTCGCACGGAGACCGCCATGAAGGGTAACGTCTTTATCATCACCGGCGCGCTGGGCGCGCTTGGCAAGGTGGTCACCGAGGAAGCCCTTTCGCGCGGCGCGCGAGTCGCCGGTATCGATCATGCTGAGTCGCAGTTCGCCGCAACAGCCCAGCGGATCGAATTCGGCCGCATCGACCTGACCGATGCGGCACAGGCGAAAGAGGCGATCGATGCCGCCGCCGCGCATTTTGGCGCGATCGACGCGCTAATCAATATTGCTGGCGGATTTGCCTTCGAGACCATTGCCGACGGCGATCCCAAGGTTTGGCAGCGCATGCATGCTCTCAATGTCGAGACCGCGCTGAATGCTTCGCGCGCAGCGATCCCGCATCTTCTCAACTCGCGGGCGGCCCGCATCGTCAATATCGGTGCGACGGGCGCACTGCAGGCCGGCCCCGGCATGGGTCCTTATGCGGCGTCGAAGGCCGGCGTGCATAAGCTGACGGAGTCACTAGCTGCCGAGTTGAAAGGCAAGATCACCGTCAATGCGGTGCTGCCCTCGATCATCGATACCGCGGCAAACCGCGCCAGCATGCCGAAGGCCGATTCTTCCAAATGGGTCGCGCCAAAGGAACTCGCCGATGTCATCCTCTTCCTGGCGAGTGACGCCGCCAGCGCCGTTACCGGCGCGCTGCTGCCGGTCAACGGACGGGTCTGAAGCGCGGTTGCGCCGCTACCAGCTTCCGAAGCACAGTTCAGCTACCGGATGCCCCTGCGCCGATATCGATGTACGTCCCAGTCGCCTGTCCCGCAAAGACCACCGAAAGATGATAGTCCTCGAGGTTCTGTGAATAGGATAGCTCCAACCCAGCTTATTGCGATGACCGAGGTCGGCATGTCCGCTTTGGGTCAAAAGCCGACCTCGGGTGAATGACCGCTTTTGGCAAAGCGGACGTTCGCACGCCTCGCAAGGGAGCTTTCAGCGACTCTTGAAATCTAGGATCAATGGTGGGCGCACATGGGATCGAACCATGGACCTCTCGCGTGTCAAGGCGGGCTAGTCGCTCGGTGGTGCGGGCCTCTCCTTGGATGATGCCATCATGCCGGTGTTTTGCCCGACGCGTCAATCGAAATTCGGAAAATGCGCAACCCATTGATCCGACTGATGCCGGCTACTGTGCATGGGGTTGTTTTCGACATTTTTGATCAGACGGCCCCGACAGCCGTCAGGCCTGGGTGATCGTTCGCAACCGGCAGAGGGTTCAGGAAGATGGATGGTGGGCGCACAAGGGATCGAACCTTGGACCTCTCCCGTGTGAAGGGAACGCTCTCCCGCTGAGCTATGCGCCCGGGACCATCATGCCGACGGCCGGACTTTCGGCCGGCCGGCACATCGGAGCCCGCGATTTAGAAGTGCGGGCCAAAGGTGTCAAGTTTCCAGGCGCCTCGAAGCCGGAAAACCTTCCGTCAATCACGCAATCGCAGGCGAAACCGTGGTTTGGGCCGCTTATGCGCCCTGCTGGCGGGCGCGGGAGGCGTGGGCCTGCAGCGCGCGGATGCGCTCGGCGAGCGTTCCGCCGCCCTCGGGCAGGGTGATTGCGGCCGCGCCATTGCCAGCGGCGTCATTGGCCGGGCGCGGCGCCGGTTTCGGGGGCTGGCCGGCCTCGGCCGCCAGCAGCGCCTCGATCGGCGAGTTCGGGCCTTCGAGCTGCATCGCGAGTTTTGCAACTTCAGCTGCGATGTCGTTGATGCGCTCGCGCAGCAGCGCATTCTCCATGCGCTCGGTCGCCCAGGAACTCTCCGCCTGCTGCTGGATCGCATTGATGTCGCGCTGGAGCTTGGCGCGCTCGTCGCGCGCGGTGCGCAGCTGCTCCTCCAGCGCGGTCTTTTCCGCGCGGAGCGATTCGAACGCCGCCGACGACTTGCCGCCGCTCAAGCCGGCGATCTCGACGCGCAGCTCCTTGATGATGCGATCATTGCCCTCGTTGGCCTGGCGGAGCTGGTTGTTCTCGTAGTCGCGCTCGGCGAGCAGCTTGCCCTGCGTGGCGAGGCGGCCTTCGAGATCGGCGACGCGGCCCGACAGCATCTCGGCCTCTTTCACCTGCACGATCAGCTGGCGATCGAGCTCGGTGACGCGCTGGCTCAGATTCTCGACACGGCCGCGCGCATCGCCGAGCTCGCGGGAGGCGGTCTCGGATTCGGTCCGCTCCTGCGTCAGCCGCGCCTGCGTGGCGGCAAATTCCTTCTCGGCGTCGCCGACGCGATTCTTCAAGTTCTCTATCTGCGCGCGCACCGCGACCAGCTCGACCTGCCGGCTCTCCGCCATCATCGAGCGGTCGGACAGCTCGGAATTAATTTTTGCGAGCTCGCCCTGCTTGTCGGTCAGCGCATTCTCGGCGGCGCGCAGGGCCTCGGTCTTGGCGCTGAATTCCTCTTCGGTGGCGCGGAGCTGTTCCTTCACCGCCTTCTCGCGCGCCTCCAGCGCGAAGATCGTGGCGTTCTTCTCGCCGAGCTCGATCTTCATGCGGTTGATAGCGTCGCTCTTCTTGCCGAGCTCGGCGAGCTGGCTCGTGGTCTTGTTCTTGAGCTGGTCGACGCTCATCTCGAGCCGCCGCGCCGACATGGCGAATTCGGCCCGGAGCTGGTCCTTGTCGGCCTGGATCTCGGCCATCGACAGAGGCGTCGCGGCCTCGAGCCGGCGCGTGGTCAGGCGGACCGCGCGGTTATGCACCAGCGGCACGATGGCAAGCCCGCACAGCATCGAGAGCAGGAAGCCGATCGCCAGGTACATGATCGGTTCGACCATGGGGCCAGAACTCCGAAAGCAAGGAAAAATTTACCAAAGACAATGCATGGCGGGCCGGCAAAAAGCCAGCCCCGCCCTGTTGTTAACGTGAATCCGGAATCGGACCGGAGGAGGGAGCCCTAGAGCATGATCCGGACCCGAAGGGCCGCGTCAGCGCAAAGTGCGCAACGGTTTTCCGGAAAGATCATGCTCGAACAACAATCTAAAGCGCGATCGCGCTTTAGAACGGGTTCCAGGTCGCGCGCGGGGTGAATTTCAAATAGCCGATATTGGCGCCCAGCCGCAGCCCAAGGCCCGAGCGGATCGGCACCAGCACGATGTTGTTGGCGGTGAGCGCCGTCATGCCGAAGCCGCCGATGATATAGGCCGAGCCGTCGATGCCGGCGAAGCGCTGGTAGATCGCGTTGGTGGCGGGCAGGTTATAGACCAGCGTCATGGTGCGCGCGCCGTCGCCGCCCCAGTCGAAGCCGAGCGAGGGGCCCTGCCAATAGACGCGCAGGTCGCCGGCGTTCTTGGTGTAGAGCGTGCCTTCGCCGTAGCGCAGGCCGGCAACGAAGGCGCCGGACCCTTCCTCACCCAGGATATAGCCGTTGGGCAGGCCCCACTGGCTGACGGCCTTCTCGATGATCGAGGCGAGCCCGCGCGAGACGTTGCCGAAGAAGCGGTGGCCGGCGGTCACGAGCTCGTCCGGCCCATAGGTGCTGGGTGACGGGCTCCGCTGCGGCGGCGGCAAATTGGGCGGCGGCGGCTGCTGGGCGGAGGCCGGGACGATCCAGCCGACCAGCGCGGCAAGCGCGACCGCAGCAAGGCGTGATGCGAAAGTCATAAAAGAACCCCTGGTATCGAATCCCGCCGCTTCCTTAACCTGACGCCAACAGGCACGGCTCTAGGTTGCGCCGGATGTCCCCTCGACTCGGATGTTATCCGCAGCAACTATGACGGCACAACGGCAGGAAGATAGCCCTTTGCGCCCCGGAATCGCCTTGATCCGCTTTCTGGTCTGCCTGCTGGCCGGCATTTGGATCGCTTGCGCAGGTTTGCCGGCCGAGGCCGCCACCACCGAGCGGATCGTCGTCAACCGCTTCAGCGGCGTGGCGATCGAGGGGTTCGACCCAGTATCCTATTTCGTCGATGGCGCGGCCGTGCAGGGGACGGCCGAGTTCGAGGCGAACCTCTGGGGCGCGGTCTGGCGTTTCCGCAACGAGGGCAACCGGGCGTCCTTCCTGGCCCATCCCGAGATCTATGGACCGCAGTTCGGCGGCTACGATCCGGCCGACATCGCCCGCGGCGTCGCCGTCGCCGCCAATCCCCGCTTCTACGTGATTTCGGCGCAGCGGCTCTATCTGTTCAGCCGGGAGGCCAACCGCGATGCCTTCGCCGCCGACCCGGAGCGCTTCCTCTATGAGGTGCGCAAGCGCTGGCCGGCGCTCCAGGAACAGCTCAGTCAGTAGCGGTCCGCCGCCTGCGGATCGCCCCAGGCGATGAATTCCGGGATAATGAAGCCGGTGTCGCCGCGCTGGCCGAATCGGAGCTCGCCACCCTTGCCGTCGGTGACCTTGCCGCCGGCCGCCGTTACGACCGCGCAGCCCGCCCCGACATCCCATTCGCAAGTGGGTCCGAAGCGGGGATAGATGTCGGCGCTGCCCTCCGCGATCCGGCCGAATTTCACCGCCGAGCCGACCGTCTTCCTGACCGCATTGGGCCGGCCGTCGATGAACGCCTCGCTTCTGAGGTCGCCATGGGAACGGCTCACCGCCGCGATCCAGGGCTCGCCCTGCGTCGGCAGCGTGCGGGTGCGGACCGGTTCGGCAGCACCGATGCTCGTGCCGTCAAAACTGACGCGCTCGGCGCCGCGGCCGACGATGCCGCGCCAGAGCAGACCGAGCGCGGGCGCGGCTACGATGCCCAGCAACGGCACGCCTTCGGTCACAAGGGCGAGGTTGACGGTGAACTCGTCGCGGCCGGCGACGAACTCCTTGGTGCCGTCGAGCGGGTCGATCAGGAAGAAGCTGTCGCGGAATGGCGGCGAGGCGAGCTGGGTCCGCTCTTCCGACAGCGTCGGCACGTCGCCCGCAAGCTGCGCCAGGCCGTCGGCGATGATGCGGTCGGCGGCGAGATCGGCCTCGGTGACCGGCGAGCCGTCCTGCTTGCCGTCGACCCGCATCGCTGCGCGGTTGACCGCGAGAATCGCTTCGCCCGCCTTCACCACCAGCGCAGTGAGCGGCTCCATCAGGTGGGAGGCGGCCGGGCCGTCGATGATCCGCTTCACCTGCATGCCTCATTCATCGGCAATTCCATCCTACTCGACTGATTCGCTGCGGCTTTAGGGCCGCTTCGAGCCGATCGCAAGCTAGCTGCCACGGGCTTGCGAATGTTAGAACCTGCGGCATTCGTCAAGCATGCGTGATTCGCCGCGTCCGCGCCGTGCAATTCCAGGAACCCTTTATGTCTGACGCTTCGTCACCCGGTACCGCTACCGCTCCAGATGCGCTCGAACTCGCCGCGCTCCTGTGCTCGCGGGTCTGCCACGATCTCATCAGCCCTGTCGGCGCCATCGTCAATGGGCTCGAAGTGCTCGACGACGATCCCAAGCCCGAGGATCGCGAGTTCGCGCTCGATTTGATCCGCAAGAGCGCGAAAACCGCCTCCGCCCGCCTCCAGTTCTGTCGCCTGGCCTTCGGCGCGGCCGGCTCGTCCGGCGCGCAGATCGACCTCGGCGACGCCCAGACCATGGCGCGCGGCCATATCGAGGACGGCAAGTGCTCGATCACGTGGAATCTGCCGCGGCTCTTGCTGCCGAAGAATCGCGTCAAGCTGCTGCTCAATATGCTGGTTGTTTCCCAGCACACGATCCCGCGCGGCGGCATGCTGACGATCGATCCGATCGGTGACGGCGAGACCATGAGCTTCCGGGTCACCGCGACCGGTCATAATGCGCGCCTGCCGCAGAACATCTCCGAACTCCTGAGCGGGGAGCGCGGCCCGGCCGCGGATGCGCACGCGATCCAGCCTTATTATACGCGGCTGTTGGCAGAGGCTTGCGGGCTCACCGTGCGGCTCGCGCACGAGGGCGAAGCCATCACCATCACCGCGTCGTAGGCGCGCCGCGGCCCTCAAACGTTAATCGAATCTTTACGAGGCGCTTCGGCTTGTCCGGAGCGCCTTATCTCTTTGTTGGTTCCGTTCTTTTGCACATACTCAACCATTATTAAACGCTTTGCGGTGAAGCTGGCCCCATTCCGAAATGGCGCATCACAAGTCGTGCGCGCCCTCCCTGTATGAAGGCCTGTTTTCATGGATGATCTGTTGCGGGAGTTTTTGACGGAGACCAGCGAGAGCCTGGACACCGTCGACAATCAGTTGGTGAAGTTCGAGCAGGAGCCGAACAACGCCAAGATCCTGGATAACATCTTCCGCCTGGTCCACACCATCAAGGGCACGTGCGGTTTCCTCGGACTGCCGCGGCTTGAAGCGCTGGCACATGCCGGCGAGACGCTGATGGGCAAATTCCGCGACGGCATGCCGGTGACGGGACAGGCCGTCACGGTGATCCTGTCCTCGATCGACCGCATCAAGGAGATCCTTGCCGGCCTCGAGGCGACCGAAGCCGAGCCCGAGGGCACCGACCGCGATCTCATCGACAAGCTGGAAGCGATGGTCGAGCAGGGCATGGCGGCAATGGCCGCTGGGGCCGCTGCTCCTGTCGCCGAATCTCCGCCACTGGCGCCTGAAGCCCCTGTTGCTGCTGCGCCTGCGCCCGCAAAGGAGATGACGCAGGGCTCGCTGATCGATCAGACCCTGGAGCGCCCGTTGCGTCCGGGCGAAGTCTCGCTCGACGAGCTCGAGCGCGCCTTCCGCGAGACCGCGATCGAAGCGCCGGCCCCCGTCGTCAAGGCCGAGCCCGCGCCGGCTGCTGAAGCTCCGGCGCCCGCCGCCAAGGAAGCTGCGAAGCCGGCCAAGGAAAAGGTCGCGCCGAAGAAGTCGATGGCCGACGAGGGCGCCGCCGAGGGCGACCGCATCGCCAACCAGTCGATCCGCGTCAACGTGGATACGCTGGAGCATCTGATGACCATGGTCTCCGAGCTGGTCCTGACCCGCAACCAGCTGCTGGAGATCTCCCGCCGCAACGAGGACACCGAGTTCAAGGTGCCGTTGCAGCGCCTGTCCAACGTCACCGCCGAGCTGCAGGAAGGCGTCATGAAGACGCGCATGCAGCCGATCGGCAATGCCTGGCAGAAGCTGCCCCGCATCGTCCGGGACCTGTCGAGCGAACTCGGCAAGCAGATCGAGCTGGAGATGCACGGCGCCGACACCGAGCTCGACCGCCAGGTGCTCGATTTGATCAAGGACCCGCTCACCCACATGGTGCGCAACTCCGCCGACCACGGCCTGGAGACCCCCGCCGAGCGGCTCGCGTCCGGTAAGGGCGAGCAGGGCACCATCCGCCTGTCCGCCTATCACGAGGGCGGCCACATCATCATCTGCATCGCCGACAACGGAAGAGGCCTCAACACCGAGAGGATCAAGGCCAAGGCGATCTCCTCCGGTCTCGTCACCGAGGCCGAGCTCGAGAAGATGAGCGAAGCCCAGATCCACAAGTTCATCTTCGCGCCCGGCTTCTCCACCGCGGCCGCCATCACCTCGGTCTCCGGCCGCGGCGTCGGCATGGACGTGGTGCGCACCAATATCGACCAGATCGGCGGCACCATCGACATCAAGTCGGTGGCCGGCGAGGGTTCCTCCGTCACCATCAAGATCCCGCTGACCTTGGCCATCGTCTCGGCGCTGATCGTCGAAGCCGCCGGCGACCGCTTCGCGATCCCGCAGCTCTCGGTGGTCGAGCTCGTCCGTGCGCGGGCCAACAGCGAGCACCGCATCGAGCGCATCAAGGACACCGCTGTCCTCAGGTTGCGCAACAAGCTCTTGCCGCTGATCCACCTCAAGAAGCTCTTGAAGATCGACGACGGCGCCGCCAGCGATCCCGAGAACGGCTTTATCGTGGTCACGCAAGTCGGCAGCCAGACCTTTGGCATCGTCGTCGACGGCGTGTTCCACACCGAAGAGATCGTCGTGAAGCCGATGTCGACGAAGTTGCGTCACATCGACATGTTCTCCGGCAACACCATTCTGGGCGATGGCGCTGTCATCATGATCATCGATCCCAACGGCATTGCCAAGGCGCTGGGTGCTGCCGGCTCCTCGGCCCATGACATGGGCGACGAGAACGGCGCGCATCACATCGGATCGGGCGAGCAGACCACCTCGCTGCTCGTCTTCCGCGCTGGCTCCAGCCAGCCCAAGGCGGTCCCGCTCGGGCTCGTCACCCGCCTGGAGGAGCTGCCGGCCGACAAGATCGAGTTCAGCAACGGCCGCTACATGGTGCAGTACCGCGAGCAGCTGATGCCGCTCGTCGCCATGGAGAGCGTCACCATCGCCAGCCAGGGCGCCCAGCCGATCCTGGTGTTTGCGGACGACGGCCGCTCCATGGGCCTCGTCGTCGACGAGATCATCGACATCGTCGAGGAACGGCTCAACATCGAGGTCGGCGGCTCCGCCTCCGGCATCCTCGGCTCGGCCGTGATCAAGGGCCAGGCCACCGAAGTGATCGACGTCGGCCACTTCCTGCCGATGGCGTTCGCCGACTGGTTCACCCGCAAGGAGATGAAGCCGTCGCAGCACTCGCAGTCGGTGTTGCTGGTCGACGACTCGGCGTTCTTCCGCAACATGCTGGCACCCGTGCTGAAGGCGGCCGGCTACCGCGTCCGCACCGCGCCGACCGCGCAGGAGGGCCTGGCTGCGCTGCGTGCGCAGAGCTTCGACGTGGTCCTGACCGACATCGAGATGCCCGACATGAACGGGTTCGAGTTCGCCGAAGTGATCCGCTCCGACACCAATCTGGGCGCGATGCCGATCATCGGCCTGTCCGCGCTGGTGTCGCCGGCGGCGATCGAGCGCGGCCGTCAGGCCGGCTTCCACGACTATGTCGCCAAGTTCGACCGTCCCGGTCTGATCGCGGCGCTGAAGGAACAGACCGCGGGCGCCGCCGGCGCCTCCGAGCTGAGCCGGGCAGCGGCGTAACGGCACTGGGGATCAGGAGATACCGCTATGAGCAACAAGAAGACGCAGATCGGCGAAGGCGCCATGGTCGAATACGTCACCGCGATGATCGGCGGCCAGCTGTTCGGCCTGCCGATCTCCCGGGTCCAGGACGTGTTCATGCCCGAGCGCGTCACCCGCGTTCCCTTGTCCTCGCGCGAGATCGCGGGGGTGCTGAACCTGCGCGGCCGCATCGTCACCGTGGTCGACATGCGCGCCCGGCTCGGCCTGCCCAAGCCCGAGGACGGCAAGGCCCCGATGGCGGTCGGCGTCGACCTGCGCGGTGAATCCTACGGCCTCCTGATCGACCAGATCGGCGAGGTGCTGCGGCTTGCCGAGGCCGGCATGGAAGAGAACCCCGTCAACCTCGATCCCCGCATGGCCAAGCTCGCCGGCGGCGTCCACCGCCTCGACGGCCAGCTCATGGTCGTCCTCGACGTCGATCGCGTCCTCGAGCTCGCGCCCGAGATGATGGCGGCCTGATACGGCGGCATCGCCGCCGACGGACTCGCAATGGAAGTACCCCCACAAGGGGGTAGGAAGCAGAGGTTCACATGCGCACTTGTCTCGTCGTTGATGATTCCAGCGTCATCCGCAAGGTTGCGCGCCGGATCCTGGAGGGCCTCGACTTCCAGATTCTCGAAGCCGAGGACGGTGAGAAGGCACTGGAGGCCTGCAAGCGCGGCTTGCCCGATGCCGTGCTGCTCGACTGGAACATGCCGGTCATGGACGGCTACGAATTCCTTGGCCATCTCCGGCGGATGCCCGGCGGTGACCAGCCCAAGGTGGTGTTCTGCACCACCGAGAACGACGTCGCGCACATCGCCCGTGCGCTGCACGCCGGCGCCAACGAATACATCATGAAGCCCTTCGACAAGGACATCGTGACGGCGAAATTTCAGGAAGTCGGACTTATCTGAGCGAACATCCGGAGGCTGAACGGATCCTTCGGCGATTGTTTCAACTGAACCGTTTCAGTCTGAGTTGGTGAGTAATGAGTGTTGCGTTCGCAGGTAATTCGACCACGGGTCCGTCGCGCGACGCCGGGCCGCTGCGGGTGATGGTCGTCGACGACTCGGTCGTCATACGCGGTCTGATCTCGCGCTGGATCGGTGCCGAGCATGACATGGAGGTCGCGGCCTCGCTGCGCACCGGGCTCGAGGCGGTCAACCAGCTCGAACGCATCAATCCCGACGTTGCGGTGCTCGACATCGAAATGCCCGAGCTCGACGGCATCTCGGCGCTGCCGCAACTGCTGGCGAAGAAGCGCGATCTCGTCATCATCATGGCCTCGACGCTGACCCGCCGTAACGCGGAGATCAGCTTCAAGGCGCTGTCGCTCGGTGCGGCGGACTACATTCCGAAGCCGGAGTCGACGCGCGAAGCGTCGGCCGCGGACATCTTTCATCACGATTTGATCCAGAAGATCCGTCACCTCGGCGCGCGGCTGCGCCGCAGGCCCGCAGTCGCGAGCCCGCCGCTGGCGCCCGCGACCCCGGCGCCGGCTGCACGTGCACCGGCTGTCGTGCGGCCCGCCGCGCCCGTACCGGCTCTGCATGCGCCGTCGTCGGGGGCGCTGTCCACGCGCCCGTTCTCGGCCCACGCACCGAAGGTGCTGCTGATCGGCTCCTCGACCGGCGGTCCGCAGGCGCTGATGGCGCTCGTCACCGAGCTCGGCCCGGTGATCGACCGCTTCCCCGTGCTGATCACCCAGCACATGCCGCCGACCTTCACCACCATTCTCGCCGAGCACCTGGCGCGCGCGAGCCGCAAGCCGGCGGCCGAGGCGGTCGACGGCGAGCCGGTGAAGCCGGGACGGATCTACCTCGCGCCCGGCGGCAAGCACATGCGTGTCGTGCGCAGTGGCGCGGACGCGGCGATCGCGCTCGACGACGGTCCTGCCGTCAATTTCTGCAAGCCCGCGGTCGATCCGTTGTTCACCTCCGCCATCGACATCTGGCACGGTAACATCCTCTCGGTGATCCTGACGGGCATGGGCTCGGACGGCATGCGCGGCGGCAAGGACATCGTCGCCGCCGGCGGCAACGTGATCGCGCAGGACGAAGCCTCCAGTGTGGTCTGGGGCATGCCGGGCGCGGCGGCCAATGCCGGCATCTGCGCGGCGATCCTGCCGCTCAACCAGATCGGCGCCAAGGTCAACCGCCTGTTCGCGGGAGACCGCTCGTGACGCCGGTCGACTACGAATATCTGCGCAAGTTCCTGAAAGAGCGCTCCGGCCTCGATCTCTCCGCCGACAAGCAGTATCTCGTCGAGAGCCGGCTGCTGCCGCTTGCCCGCAAGGCGAGCTTGCCCGGCATTCCCGATCTCGTGTTGAAGATCAGGAACGGCGACGGCCGGCTTGCGACCGACGTGGTCGAAGCGATGACCACCAACGAGACCTTCTTCTACCGCGACAAGATCCCGTTCGATCATCTGCGCGAAACCATCCTGCCGGGCCTGCTCCAGGCGCGCGCGGCGCGCAGGTCGCTCCGCATCTGGTCGGCGGCCTCGTCGACCGGGCAGGAGCCCTATTCGATCGCGATGTGCGTGAAGGAGATGGGCGCGGCCTTCGCCGGCTGGCGCATCGAGATCGTCGCCACCGATCTGTCGCAGGAGGTGCTGGAGAAATCCAGGGCTGGCATCTACAGCCAGTTCGAGGTGCAGCGCGGCCTGCCGATCCAGCACCTGATGAAATACTTCACGCAAGTCGGCGAGCTCTGGCAGCTCAATGCCGACATTCGCGCGATGGTGCAGTTCCGCCAGCTCAATCTGTTGCAGGACTTCTCCCATCTCGGCACGTTCGACGTGATCTTCTGCCGCAACGTGCTGATCTATTTCGACCAGGACACCAAGGCCGTGATCTTCGAGCGCATGGCGAAGGGACTGGAAGCCGACGGCACGCTGCTGCTTGGCGCCGCCGAATCCGTCGTCGGCATCACCGACGCGTTCCGCCCGATCACCGAGCGCCGCGGTCTCTATCAGCTCAACCCCGCGCGCTCCGGCCGTCCGATGGGCGGATTGATGCCGCAGCCGCTGAAGGTCGCCGCGGCGAGGTGATTCGCCGAACGACAGGCAATCTCACTGAACGCCGTCGTCGCGAATGATCGGCAACAACTGGCGGATATCGTTCCGTCAGAGTGCGTGACGCTTCACACGCGTTTGAGCATTGCGGATTACTCGACTACCGCGCAATAGAGCTCGTGCCGCGATGCAATGCAATCGCGGCCCTGATCAGCATCTGACGGTTGTGCTATGCTGGCGATGGTCCCGCCGAACCGAGGCGGGATTCCATTCCATCATGAATTGTACTGAGGAGGACATACCATGCGAATGTCTTGTGCCTCGTATTTCTTGTTGGCGGCGCTTTCGTTGCCCGCCACTGCTCTCGCTGGCGAGCAGGTCCTCGAATTCAAGCTTGTCACCAAGCCGATGGACTTAAAGGTCACCGAGGTCGCGAACGTCGAAGGTCAGACGGTCATGTCTGGCAAAATGTTTGGCGTTGCCTTCTTCAAGGACGGCCGCGTTGCGGTGAAGGACTTCGTCCACTCCGCCGACCTGATCAAGGGCTCAGGACCCATCTACGGCTACAGCACCTACACCTTCGACGACGGATCCTCGATCACGGCGCGCTACGCCGGCGCGATCAAGGATGGTCGGGCGAAAGGCGAATACACAATCCTGTCGGGCACCGGGGCGTATGCAAACGCGACGGGCACGGGCGGCTTCGAAAGTGCGCAAGCCGGCTTCAAGGGCGCGGGCCTCTACGACGGGAGATTCATCGTCAAGACACCCTGAGTAAGCACGCAAGTCTCTGCGCTCGCGTCCCGTTCCGATGAGGTCGCGAGCGCATTTCACAAAATCGCGTGCGGCAGAAGCCGCGAGCGGTTTCCCGTGATCGGGCTCTCGTCCTCGCGGATCGACAGGCCGCACGGCTCGTGGTTCACCAGCCAGCTTCCCACCACAACGTAGAAGCCTGAGAAATTCGGCAGCGGTGACAATGCCTGCCGCACGAAGCCTTCTGCGCCGTAAGGTCCTGCCTGCTCGTCGAGCGGCATGCCTCCGGACACCAGCGTGACATTGGCGCCTTCGCGCGACAACAGCGGCTTGCGGACGTAGGAACTGCCGAGCTCGGCTGCCCGCGCGTCGTCCTCGAAGAAGGCCGGCAGCAGATTGGGATGGTTCGGAAACATCTCCCAGAGCAGCGGCAAAATGCCCTTGTTGGAGAGCACCGCCTTCCACGGCGGCTCGATCCAGCGTGTCGGCGCGCTCATCAGCTTGGCGCCGAAGGCGTCGTGGAACATCCATTCCCAGGGATAGAGCTTGAAGGCGAACGCGATGTCGCCGTCGTCGAGATCGACGAAGCCGCCAGGCTCGTCGCGCCAGCCGATCTCCTCGATGTCGAGCATCCTGGTCGAGAGCCCCGCCTGGCGCGCGGTGTCCTCGAGATAAGCGAGCGTGCCGGCGTCTTCCTCGTTGCCGGTGGTGCCGGTGAGATGGACATGGCGGCCTGCGGCAATCTCCTTCCACGCCGCGATCAGCCGCTCGTGGATGGAGTTGAACTGGTCGGCGCGCGCCGGAATGATGCGGCGTTCGATCGCCTGTTCGAGCCAGGTCCATTGAAACACCGCAGCCTCGAAGATCGAGGTCGGCGTATCCGCGTTGTATTCGAGCAGCTTTGCAGGCGACTGTCCGTCGAACTTCAGATCGAGCCGGCCATAGAGGCTGCGATCGTCGCGCTTCCAGCTCTCGGCGATCAAGCTCCAGAACGCCTCCGGAATCTTCAAGCGTCGCAGATAGCGCTCGTCACCGATCACGCGGCCGGCAAGCTCCAGGCACATCGCGTCGATCTCGGCTGTCGGCGTCTCGATGCCGCACTCGATCTCGTCGAGCGTGAAGGCGTAATAGGCACTCTCGTCCCAATAGCGTTCGCCGTCGATGGTGTGGAAGGCGAAGCCGCATTGTTCGGCGGTCTGCCGCCAGTCGTCGCGCTCGGGGCAGACGATGCGTCGCATGTTATTTCCTGCGCATGATCTCCGCGCAAACGCGTTCCGCGTTTGTCGCGAGGGAAAATCGGTGGCCGCTTTTCCGGATCATGCGCTAGCCGCCGCCCGAGAAGCCATGGCCGAACGAGCCGAAGCCGCCACGGCTCACGCTGCTGGAGCCTGAGTCCGAAGAGGTTCCCGATGAGGAATGGCTCGAGGAATCGCTGCTGAAGAAGCTCGATCGCGACGACCAGCGCGAGCTGCTGCCGTCGCTTCCGCCCGATGAACTGCTGCTACTGCTGCACGTCGTGGTCGTCTGGCCCGGCACGGCTCCGGGCGAGGGTTCGCAGTGCTGCCGCGGCATCAGCGTGTAGGCGGTGGTGCCGACCGCGATCGTGCCCATCACCAGCAGCGCGACATGGCCGGAGCGCTTCACAGGCGGACCCGATGGCGGCGCCACGGGCGCCGGCCGGCGCTTGCCGAACTCCTTTTTGGAGGGTTTGGCCATGTCAGTAGATCATGCAGGCGGCGTTCAACAGGCCCGCCGCGAGCGAAGACAGCCCGAGCCAGATCGCCGGCGCAAGCTCGCCTGCGGCAATCCGCGCCGACAGGTTCGGCACCGGGACCTTCACCAGAAAGAGCACGATGATCTGCACGATCAACGCGATGACCGCCCAGATCAGGCAGTCCAGCACATTGGCCGAATGCGCGATCGCGCTGACCAATGGCGCCACGAAGCCGAGCAGGCTGAGGCCGAGCGCGATCGCGGCGGCCGGCTCGTTGTCGCGGATGAGCTGGAACTCGTTGTGCGGGGTGATGCGGGTGTAGACGAACAGATACGCCACGATCGCGATCAGGCCGGTGCAGAAATAAACCAGGAAGGCGGGCAGGCCGGCCAGTGATTGCAGGATCATCGTTCCCCCATCGTGCAGCGACCATTCGTCGGCGGGGGGAGGATAGCGGTTCAATGGCGCAAGGACGATGAGGCCGCGTTGGCGTCCCCAAAAAACAAAACCCCGCCATTTGCGGCGGGGTCCAGGCTGGGAGGAGCGAGCCCCGGGGGCTCGCGACGTAAACTTAGTGATCAGGCGGGAATGCGCTCTTCGTGCTCGTGCGGCTCGCGCAGCACGTAGCCGCGGCCCCACACGGTCTCGATGAAGTTGCGGCCCTCGGAAGCGTTGGCGAGCTTCTTGCGGAGCTTGCAGATGAAGACGTCGATGATCTTCAGCTCGGGCTCGTCCATGCCGCCATAGAGGTGGTTGAGGAACATTTCCTTGGTGAGCGTCGTACCCTTGCGGAGCGAGAGGAGCTCCAGCATCTGGTATTCCTTGCCGGTCAGATGCACGCGCTGGCCGCCGACTTCCACCGTCTTGGTGTCGAGGTTGACGACGAGGTCGCCGGTCTGGATGACCGACTGGGCGTGACCCTTGGAGCGGCGCACGATCGCGTGGATCCGGGCTACCAGCTCGTCCTTGTGGAAGGGCTTGGTCATGTAGTCGTCGGCGCCGACGCCGAGACCCTTGACCTTGTCCTCGATGCCGGCGAGGCCGGAGAGGATCAGAATCGGTGTCTTGATCTTGGAGACCCGAAGCTGCTTGAGCACGTCGTAACCGGACATGTCGGGCAGATTGAGGTCGAGAAGAATAATGTCGTAATCGTATAACTTACCGAGATCGACGCCTTCTTCCCCCAAATCGGTCGTGTAGACGTTGAAGCTCTCAGACTTCAGCATCAGCTCGATCGACTGCGCGACGGCGCTGTCATCTTCAATCAGCAAAACGCGCATGCCAGTTCCCCATAGTCGCCGCTCCTGGGCGTCAGGTCGGCCGCATTCGCGGCACTCAACAAAACGCCTTTGAACAACTGATTCGGATCCTGACAACAGATGGTTAACAAACTCTGATTCTGGAACGCAAGTCCCCCCGGTGCAATTTTTGTCGAATCGCCCTAAGGTCTTGCGCGCGAAGCAGCTTTCGTCACCCCGTACCGTTCAAGTTCCACTTTAAGAGACGGGCCTAACCGACTCCCGCGACTCAGCCTTCTTCTGAAGGGGAGTCACGCTCAGTCACAAAGACAGTGACGCAATGATTAACGATGCGGGTAAACACGAAGTTAAGCGCCGTTCAGAAATATGGCGAAACTTAAGTCTTTCGCCATGAAGCCCGGGATCGGAGGCGATCACCTTATGAAGGTCCTCTTATTAAAGGCGCGCCCCTGATGAAGGCTCTTGCCGAACAGATCGGCGACATCGACGGCGTCAACATCTATGGCCGCGTGGTCGGCGTTCGCGGCCTGATGGTCGAAGTGGCCGGACCCATTCACGCGATGTCGGTCGGTGCGCGGCTCGTGATCGAGACCGGCGCGAACCGTTCCATTCCCTGCGAGGTGATCGGCTTCTCCGGCAACAACGCTGTCGTGATGCCGTTCGCCGGCCTGGACGGGGTGCGCCGCGGCTGCAAGGCCGTCATCGCCAATGCCGCCAATCAAGTGCGTCCGTCGTCGGCCTGGCTCGGCCGCGTCGTCAACGCGCTGGGCGAGCCGATCGATGGCAAGGGGCCATTGCCGCAGGGCCCGGCGCCGATGCCATACCGCAATTCGCCGCCGCCGGCGCATTCGCGCAAGCGCGTCGGCGCCCCGCTCGATCTCGGCGTGCGCGCGATGAACACGTTCCTCACCTGCTGCCGCGGCCAGCGCATGGGCATTTTCGCAGGGTCCGGCGTCGGCAAATCGGTGCTGCTGTCGATGCTCGCGCGCAACGTCGATGCCGCGGTCAGCGTCATCGGGCTGATCGGCGAACGCGGCCGCGAGGTCCAGGAATTCCTGCAGGACGACCTCGGCGAGGAGGGCCTGGCGCGCTCTGTCGTGGTGGTCGCAACCTCGGACGAGCCGGCGCTGATGCGGCGCCAGGCCGCCTATCTGACGCTCGCGGTCGCCGAATACTTTCGCGATGAAGAGAAGGACGTGCTCTGCCTGATGGACTCGGTCACGCGCTTCGCCATGGCCCAGCGCGAGATCGGCCTGTCCGCCGGCGAGCCGCCGACCGCCAAGGGCTATACGCCGACCGTGTTCACCGAGTTGCCGAAGCTTCTGGAGCGCGCGGGGCCGGGCCTCGGTGAGGGCGCGATCACCGCGATCTTCACGGTGCTGGTCGACGGCGACGACCATAACGAGCCGATCGCGGATGCCGTCCGCGGCATCCTCGACGGCCATATCGTGATGCAGCGCTCGATCGCCGAGCGCGGCCGTTACCCCGCCATCAACATCCTCAAATCCGTCTCCCGCACCATGCCGAAATCGGCCGATCCGCAGTTCTGGCCGACCATCCAGCGGGCCCGCCAGGTGATGGCGACCTATGCCGACATGGAGGAATTGATCCGGCTCGGGGCCTACCGGGCCGGCTCCAGCCCCGAGGTGGACGAGGCGATCCGGCTGCACGAGCCGCTCGAGGCGTTCCTGCGCCAGCGCAAGGACGAAAATGCATCACTGGCGGACGGCTACCGCCAGTTGGCGCAAATCCTCGGTGATTTGGAAACGGAACGCTAACTTTGTCAGGTCATCATCCGCTCTCACAGAGTAGCAGAGCCGGTCTTGGCCCTATCAGGGCCTGTGGGGAGACCGGTGACGTCCCACGTGCAGCCAGGGGACTTCTGGGGAGTATGAGTCGATGAAGTCACGTGATACCCTCATCCGCCTGAAGAAATTTCAGGTCGACGAGAAGCGCCGCCGGGTCACCCAGATCGAGACCATGATCGCCGACTTCCAGCGGATGTCGACCGATCTTGAACGCGAGATCACGACCGAGCAGGAGCGTGCCGGGATCAACGATCCCTCGCACTTCGCTTATCCGACCTATGCCAAGGCCGCGATTCAGCGCCGCGAGAACCTGACCCGCTCGGCCGACGAACTGAAGGGCCAGCTCGACGAAGCCAAGGCCGCGCTGGCCGAAGCCTTCGAGGAACTGAAGAAGGTCGAGCTCCTCGACGAGCGTGACCAGGCCCGCGAGCGCGCCGAAGAAAACGCCCGCGAGCAGGCCGACCTCGACAGCATCGGCCTGATGCGCGCCCGCATCGGCGCCGTCGCCTGACGGCGCAGCCAGCGGTCCAACAGCCGAGAATTCGTCGAACCCGGACCCGCAAGGTCCGGGTTTCGCGTTTGCTATCCACAGTGTGGCGCGCCGCCCCTTGGTGATGGGCTTTGCCGCGCGCTATGGTAGCGGAGTGCCAGGGCCTGCGCCGAACGCGACAGGCCGTGCGTGGGGGGCTGAATGCTGACGCCAGCAGAGCTGGTCGGGCTGATTGGGGAGGTCGCCAGGGGCGATCAGGCCGCGTTCGAGCGCCTCTACGTCGCCACGCGCGCGAAACTCTATGGCGTCGTGCTCCGTATCTTGCGTCGACAGGATCTCGCAGAGGAGGTCATTCAGGAGACCTACGTCAAGATCTGGAACGGCGCGGGCCAGTTCAATCCGGCCTTGTCGTCGCCGATCACATGGATGGCATCGATCGCGCGCAACCGCGCCATCGACATCGTGCGCAAGAAGACGGAAGTCTCCATCGAGGAAGAGCCGCAGGCGATGGAAGTCGCTGCCGACAGCCCCGATCCGCTGGCGCGGAGGGAGATGACCGAGGAGTTGAAGCGGCTCCTGGAATGCATCGGCCGGCTCGAGCCGGATCGTCAGAGGCTCGTGCTTCTCGCCTATTACAACGGCTGGAGCCGCGAGCAATTGGCGGAAAAATTCGCCGCGCCCGTCAACACGGTGAAGACGTGGCTCCGGCGCAGCATGTTGGATATCCGCGAGTGCCTCGGACTATGAGGACTTGCATTGTGAGGGTGGTTCTGGACTGGAAGTGATGGCCTACACGGAGGACCATATCGCGCTCGCCGCGGAATATGCGCTCGGTACGCTCGACGCCAGTGAGCGCGCGCAGGTCGAGACCATGATGGCCGTGGACAAGGCGTTCGCCGATGTCGTGCAGGCCTGGGCTTACCGGCTCGGCGTCCTCAACCAGATGGTCGGCTCGGTCGAGCCGCGTCCGATCGTGTGGGAGAACATCCGGTCCGAGCTTGCGCGGACGGACTTTGCGCAGGAGACGCCTGCGCCGGAAGCTTCGCCGCCGCCGCCACCTGTGCCCGAGTCCTCCTCGATCGAAGCTGCACCGCCTGAGCTGGCGCCGGACGCCGTGCCGCAACCGGAGCTGCAGCCTTCCGAAGCAGAGCAGCCCGGGACGGCGCGGCCGGCACCCGATGCGCTTCCCGACATCGCGCCGATATTCATGCCGCAGGTCCATGCACCCGATCCTGACGTCGCGCGCGCGCCGCCGGCGCCGGTTGCCGACAACAGCAATGTCATCCGGCTCGAGGGCCGCGTGAAACGCTGGCGCACGATCGCCTCCGCGGTGGGCGCGCTTGCGGCTGCACTGCTGGTGACGCTGTCGCTTCAGATCTTCCAGCCCGATGCGCTGCCGGGCGGCTTGCGCCCGGCGCCGCGCATCCAGACGGTGGAAGTGAAGACGCCGGCGGCGCCGCTCACGGCTGCTGCGCAGTATGTCGCGCTGTTGCAGGGCCAGGGCGGCGGTCCCGCCTTCATCCTCACCGTCGACGGCGCGACGCGGAATTTCACCGTGCGCAAGGTGGGCGCGACTCCGGAGGCCGGCAAGAGCTTCGAGCTCTGGCTGATCTCCGACAAGCTGCCGCGTCCGCGCTCGCTTGGCGTGATTGGCGCGGGCGATTTCACCGCGCGCCCGGTGCTCGGCTCCTTCGATCCCGAGGTCGTCAACGGTGCGACCTACGCCGTCACCGTCGAGCAGGCCGGCGGCTCGCCCAACGGCCAGCCGACCTCGGCTCCGGTGTTTTCCGGCAAGCTGATCGAGACCGTGCCGCCGTCTCAGCCGCAGGCGCCCGCGAAGAAGTAGGTGTCGTGGCGCCGTAGCCCGGATGGAGCGCACACGGCGCTCGACCGTCGCCAAGGTCCGTCCAGCCGTCGCACCCCGACAAGTCCCGCCGAATCCACTCCCGCGTTGAACCTCCCCGCAATCCACGGCGTCAAATGCCCGGAATTTGCAGTCGGCGCCGCACATCATGGCGCCGGAAAAGGGGCTAGAAGTCAGATGGACGCAGCTAAGACGCCGGGCATCTTCGTCCACCAATATGCGGGCCTTCCGCATGGTCCGGCCTTCGAACATTGGCGCGAGCGGGCCTTCGGTCCCTGCGGCCTCGACGTCGGGCCGAGCCATGGCGACAACATCGATTGCCGGCTCCAGGTCAGCGTGGTCGACAATATCGCGTTGGCCATTCCCGAAGGTGCCTCCGCGCAATACTCGCGCACGCAGAGCCATCTGGCCGACGGCAGCGACGATCTGGTCCTGATCGCCGCGCATGCGGGTCTAGTCCGCGTCGGGCAGAACGGCCACACCGTTGAACTTGCGCCTGCGCAGATGGTGCTTGTCGACATGGGCGTCACCGGCACCGTCGGCCACACCCAGGAAGATCGCTTCACCAGCATCCGCATGCCGCGCCGCGCGCTGCTCGACATCAATCCGCGTGCCGAGGACAAGCTGTCGCAAGTGCTCTCGGACGGCGCGGTGGCCGAGACGATCTTCCGCTACCACGCACTCGCCGCCAACCACGCGCCGCATCTCGACGCCGTCGGCCAGCGCCTGACCGCGCAGCACGTGATCGATCTCGTCGGCCTGCTGCTCGGCACCGATGCGGAGCATGCAAGCCTCGCGCGCGGTCGCGGACATGCGGCGGCCCGTCTCGATCTCATGCGTGCCGACGTGATGGCCGCGCTCGGCCGCAACGATCTCTGTCTGTCCGAGATCGCGACGCGCTCAGGGCTCAGCCCGCGCCAGGCGCAACGCTTGTTCGAGCAGGCCGGCACGACCTTCACCGAATTCGTGCTGGAGCAGCGCCTGGTGCTGGCGCGCAAGCTGCTCGGCGATCCCCGCGCGAGGGCGCGCAAGATCAGCGACATCGCGCATTCCTCGGGCTTCTCCGACCTGTCCTATTTCAACCGCGCCTTCCGCAAGCGTTTTGGCGCGACGCCGTCGGAGCTGCGCGAGGCCTGAGCCGCGATTTTATGCAGCGGAGCGGCGCCGCCGCAGTTGGTCGATCCGGTCGAATGAGCTATATCTGCCTGCGCGGGCAGGCCGCCGGAATTCTTGGACAAAGCAGTAAACGGACATGGCGCGTATCGTCGTGCTCGGCGCGGGGTTTGCGGGTCTATGGGCGGCCATCGGCGCCGCGCGCAGGCGCGACGAGATCGGCGCGGCCGGCCGTGACATCGAGATCCGTGTCGTCGATCGCAATCCCTATCACAACATCCGCGTGCGCAATTACGAGGCCGACCTCAGCGAGGTCGCACTGCCGTTGCCGCAACTGCTCGATCCGATCGGCGTCACTCATGGCATTGGCGAGGTCGAAGCCATCGACCCGGCACGGCGCGAGATTTCGCTCGTCACGAGCGGGGGCGAGGAGACGCTGAGCTACGACCGCCTGGTGCTGGCGCTCGGCAGCGAAGTGATGCGTCCCGCCATCCCCGGCCTTGCCGAGCATGCTTTCGATGTCGATACCTATGCCGCCGCGCTCATCCTCGAAAATCATCTCGTCTCGCTCGGACACAGCGCGCCCTCGCCGGGGCGCTCGACTGTCGTGGTGGTCGGCGCCGGATTCACCGGCATCGAGGTGGCGGCCGAGATGCCGGACAGGCTGGCGCGCGTCGGCATCACCGGCAGCCGCCGCATCGTCCTGGTCGATCCCAACCCTGCGGTCGGCGCCACCATCGGCGCGCATGCGCGTCCCGCCATCGAGACGGCATTGGCCTCGCTCGACGTCGAGACGCGGCTTGGCGTGCGCGTCGTGTCCGTCGAGGCCGCCGGCATGCACCTGAGCTCGGGCGAGTTCATCCCGGCGCAAACCGTGATCTGGTGCGCCGGGATGCGCGCGAGCCGGCTGGCCGAGAGCTTCGCGGGCGCGCGCGATCGCCTCGGCCGCCTGCTGGTCGATCCTTTCATGCGGGTGGCCGATGTGCCGGGCGTGTTCGCCGCCGGCGACGTCGCCTCGAGCGTGGTCGATGGACTGCACCCGACGGTGATGTCCTGCCAGTTCGCCCGTCCCATGGGCCGCTTCGCCGGTCACAACGTCGTAGCCGATCTGGCGGGCCTGCCGATGCTGCCGCTGCGCATCGATTGGTACGTGACCGTGCTCGACCTCGGCGGCTGGGGCGCGCTCTATACCGAAGGGTGGGATCGCGAGGTTCGCACCACTGGCGCGGCCGCAAAGGCGACCAAGCAGACCATCAACTGCAAGCGCATCTACCCGCCGCTCACCGGTAGCAAGGCCGAGCTCTTCGCTGCGGCAGCACCGACGGTCCAGGCGCCGCCGCCGACTTATGGGGCGCGGTAGAATTTGATCGGGGCTGGTTGGAGGATCGCGGCTGTGCCAATTGCTCCGTCATTGCGAGCGTAGCGAAGCAATCCAGAATCTTACCGCGGCGACAGTCTGGATTGCTTCGCTACGCTCGCAATGACGAGGTACCCCAGACATGAGAAAGCGCCCGTGGGGGGCGGGCGCTTTCCGTAGTCGACTTGGGGTTGGGGTCGTCTACATATCCACGTGGCGACTTTGGGGGGCTGGTAAAGAGCCGCGTGAATTCACAAAACTCGTCAAATCTCCTTATCGAACGAGGGATGCGTTCGAGCTGGTGATAACAACCGGCTTGCCGGCCTTGATGACGCGGGCGGTCTGGGTCAGACCTTCGTCCGAACCCGTGCGCGCCGCCGTGATGCCGAAGCCTGCCACCGCGATGCCGGCGACGAGGGCTACGACCACGATTTTCAAGTGGGTCGAGCGATCGGCGCTGTAAATCGAGTGGTTCATGGAAGGCTCCTGCCGCCATCTACCCGAAGTAGTCGCTACCCTGTTGGGGGAGGTTCATGCTTCCGGTCCCCAACAACCTAGTATTGGGGGGATTCGTTCCCAAGGGGCGATCACAAGAGCGTGACAGGACGTGAAAGATCGCGATCGAAAGCGACCCCTCAATCGTTCGATTATATAATTATTTCAAAGGTGTAATGTGCTTGCGAGGCGCCTTGTTTGCATTTGGTCGACAAGGCGCCAGGAACTCAAAAACCATTTGCCTGTGGCCGAAAAACATACGGCTTCTTAAGGCAAATCAGATGCTTCCGACCGTTTTCAATCTCGCCCTGGGGTGGATTTCAGCCTGCGACAGCACCGTCGTCTGGGCCCGGAACCGCTCGACGAGGGAGCGTACGAAGGGACGAATTGCCGCAGACGTGACCAGCACCGGCGCCTCGCCTTCGCGCGCGGCGCGCTCGAAGGCCTCGCGCATGCCGGTCATGAATTCCGACAGCTTCGAGGGCTGCATCGCGAGGCTGCGTTCCTCGCCCTGGCCGATGATGGATTCGGCGAAGGCCTGTTCCCACCGCGCTGACAGCGCGATCAGCGGCAGATAACCGCTGTAGGAGGTGTTTTGCGCGCAGATCTGCCGCGCGAGGCGGGCGCGGACATGCTCGACCATGGTCGCGGGATTGCGCGAGAAGGCGAGCGAGTCGGCGATGCCTTCCAGGATGGTCGAGAGGTCGCGGATCGAGATGCGCTCGGCGAGCAGCAGCTGCAGCACGCGCTGGATGCCGGAGACCGTGACCTGGCCCGGCACGATGTCCTTGACCAGCTCGCCCTGCTCCTTCGGCAGCTCCTTGAGCAGCTTCTGCACCTCGCCGTAGGAGAGCAGGTCCGACATGTTGGCCTTGAGCAGCTCGGTGAGGTGGGTCGAGAGCACGGTCGCGGCGTCGACGACGGTGTAGCCCTTGAGCGAGGCTTCTTCTTTGAGGCTGGCATCGACCCAGGTTGCGGGCAGGCCGAAGGTCGGCTCGGTGGTATGGATGCCGGGCACCTGCACCTGGCTGCCGCCGGGGTCCATGACCATGAACTGGTTCGGCCAGATCTTGCCGGTGCCGGCGTCCACTTCCTTGATCTTGATGATGTAGGTGTTGGCTTCGAGCTGGACGTTATCGAGGATGCGCACGGCGGGCATCACAAAGCCCATCTCGATCGCGAGCGAGCGGCGCAGCGCCTTGATCTGCTCGGTGAGGCGGTCGGTGCCATCAGGGCCGTTGACCAGCGGCAGTAGCGCATAGCCGAGCTCGATCTTGAGATCGTCGATCTTGAGCGCGGCGGAGATCGGCTCTTCGGCCGCAGCGGCGCCAGGTGAACCCGGCGTTCCCGGAGCGGGTGCGGTCTTTGCAACTTCGTCAGCCCTGGCAGTCGCCCGGTTGCGGTTGCGGGCGTGCCAGGCGAGCGCACCGGCGCCGCCGCCGAGCGCCAGGAAGGGGATGGTCGGAATGCCCGGCAGCGCCGCCAGCACCAGCATGACCGCCGCGGACATCGCCAGCGCCTGCGGATAGCCGGAGAACTGTTTCATCAGCGCCTTGTCGGCGGCGCCGGACACGCCGGCCTTGGAGACGAGCAGGCCGGCCGCGGTCGAAACGATCAGCGCCGGCACCTGGGTGACGAGGCCGTCACCGACGGTCAGCAGCGTGTAGCTGCGCCCGGCATCGGCGAAGGAGAGGCCTTGCTGCGCGACACCGATGATCATGCCGCCGACGATGTTGATGAAGACGATCAAAAGGCCCGCGATGGCATCGCCGCGAACGAATTTGGAGGCACCGTCCATGGCGCCGAAGAAGCCGCTCTCGTCCTCCAGATCCTTGCGCCGCTGCTTGGCGACCTTCTCGTCGATCAGGCCGGCGGAGAGATCGGCGTCGATCGCCATCTGCTTGCCGGGCATGGCGTCGAGGTGGAAGCGGGCGGCGACTTCGGCGATACGGCCCGAACCCTTGGTGATGACGACGAAGTTGACGATGATCAGGATGGCGAAGACGATGATACCGATGACGAAATTGCCGCCCATCACGAAGCTGCCGAAGGCTTCGATGACGTGACCGGCGGCATCCGTGCCCTCGTGCCCGTGCGACAGGATCAGGCGGGTCGAGGCCATGTTCAGCGACAGGCGCAGCATCGTCGAGATCAGGAGGACGGTCGGGAAGGCGGAGAATTCCAGCGGCGCCTGGATGAACAGCGACGTCATCAGGATCAGGATCGAGAGCGTGATCGAGATCGCCAGGAACAGGTCGAGCACGATCGCGGGCAGCGGCAGGATCAGCACCACCAGGATGGTGAGGACGCCGAGCGCCAGCGCGATATCGCCGCGCTTGAGGATGTTGCCGATCTCGGTAAGGGTCGGGAAGCCGGCGTTCGTGCTGCCTACGCCCTGTCCCGCGGTGACGTCGACCATGGTAGCTGCTCCCCCGCGCGACTGCCGTCCGCGCGCCCCAAATGTCTGCGCGGCGGCCGAAGGGCCGCCGTTTCGAAAGTGAGGCACCGCACTGGCGTCCACGGGGAACCTCCCGTTCTACGCGGCTGACGACACTCGACTTCACTCGGCAATTCTTGCCGGGTGTATGGTTAGCAAAGGGTTAACGGAGGGTGCGGCAGGAGGTCAGACCGGGGTGTTTCGGGCACCTGGCAGGGACGAAGTCGTCATGCCCGGGCTTGTCCCGCCTGCGCGGCCCAAGCCGCTTCGGCGCGGCGAAGGCCCGGGGATCCCCACGTTCTTCATGTCGCGCCCAAGCCGTGGATGGCCGGGACGAGCCCGGCCATGACGTTGTGGAAGCGTTTGGCGCCGAAATCAGCTGCGGAGGACGTAGCCCTACTGCGCCTTCTGCATCGTCGTTACCGTATACCCCGAGGCCGCCTCCTCGGCCTCGAAGGTCACCTTGTCGCCGACCTTCACCTGCTTGAGCAAAGCGGGGTCCTTGACGCGATAGACCATGGTCATGGGCTCATCCATGCCGAGGCTTTTCGCCGGTCCGTGCTTGAGCGTGATCTTGCCGGCGCCTTCGTCGATCTTCTTGACCTCGCCGCTGATCGCGGCGCCCTGGGCCGCGAAGGCTTCGGCGGCAAGGCCGACGGTCAGCGCCAGCGCTGCGGCGATACGGATGGTGCGGTTCATGGGAGTCTTCCTTGTTACTTCACGGTGACGTGGCCGACCATGCCGTAGTCGCGGTGGTCGGGAATCAGGCAGGAGAATTCGAACGTGCCGGCCTTGCTGAACTTCCAGAGGATCTCGGCCGTCTTGTTCGGTGCGAGCCGGACACCGTTGGGATCGTCGTGCTCCATGTGCGGATGCTTCTTCATCTCCACGGCATGCGCGAGATTCTCCTTCGTCGTGGCGAGCAGGAATTCATGGTCCTCCTTGCCGACATTGCGCAGCACGAAACGAATCTGCTCGCCGCGTTTGACCTCGATCCTGGCGGGCGCGTAGTCCATCTCGTTCAGCAGGATCTCGATCGTGCGCGCGGGCTTCCTGGGATCGCCGGGCTCGCCGGCCGAAAAGGTCCCGTGCCCGTGCTGGTCGTGGGCAAACGCCGGTGCGGTCGAAAGCGCAGCCAGCGCAAGTCCGAGTTTGATCGTCTTCTTCATCTTGTTCTCCAGTTGGTGGTTCATCGAAACGCTCACATCTTCATGTTCTTCATCGGCGCGCCTTGCTGCCGCGCCGGCTCGGCGGACGGCGGCGTGACCTCGTAGGCGACGGTGCCTTGCGGGAATTGGTAGGGGCCGGGATCGCGGTAATCGTCGCGCGCGAGGTCGTCGCGGATCTTCATCACCGTGAACATGCCGCCCATCTCGATCGGCCCGAACTGACCGGTGCCGGTCATCATCGGCAGCGTGTTGTCGGGCGCGGGCATCTCCATGTTGCCCATGGCCATGCCGGTCGAACCCATCGCCATGGCATCGGGCGCGAGCTTGCCGACGGCCCTGGCGAGGTCCTTGCGCGACACGCCAATCAGATTGCGCACCTCGTGCCCCATCGCGTTCATGGTGTGGTGCGACTTGTGGCAGTGGAACGCCCAGTCGCCGGGATTGTCGGCGAGCACGTCGAACACCCGCACCGCGCCCACGGGTACATCGGTGGTCGTCTCCAGATATTGCGCGCTCTCCGGAATCCAGCCGCCATCGGTGCAGGTCACCGCAAAGCTGTGGCCGTGCAGATGGATCGGATGGTTGGTCATGCTGAGATTGCCGATGCGCACGCGCACCTTGTCGCCGAGCCTGACCGGCAAGGGATCGATGCCGGGAAACACCCGCGAATTCCAGGTCCACATGTTGAAGTCGGTCATCTCGTTGACCTGCGGCAGGTATGTGCCGGGATCGACGCGATAGGTGCTCATCACGAAGACGAAGTCGCGGTCGACGGGCCGGAAGCTTTGATCGCGCGGATGCACGACGACCATGCCCATCATGCCCATCGCCATCTGCACCATCTCGTCGGAATGCGGGTGGTACATGAAGGTCCCGCTCTTCTTCATCTCGAACTCGTAGACGAAGGTTTTTCCCGGCTGGATGTGCGGCTGCGTCAGTCCGCCGACACCGTCCATGCCGCTGGGAATGATCATGCCGTGCCAGTGCACGGTGGTGTATTCGGGCAGCCTGTTGGTGACGAAGACACGAATCTTGTCGCCTTCGACCGCCTCGATGGTCGGGCCCGGTGACTGGCCGTTATAGCCCCACAGATTCACTTTCATGCCTTCGGCGAACTCGCGCACCACGGGTTCGGCGACGAGATGGAATTCCTTCCAGTCGCCGTTCATGCGGAACGGCAGTGACCAGCCGTTCAGCGTGACCACGGGGCGGTAGTCCGGGCCGCTGATCGGATGCAGCGGCGGCTGCATCACCACCTTGTCCATGTGAGGCGCTTCCGGAATGGACGCGGCCTGCACACGGCCGCTGACGGCTGACGCGCTGGCAAGCGCGGCGGTGCCCAAAAATCCTCGGCGGGAATACATGTTGGCCTCCATCTCAGTGACCGCCATCGGCAGGCGCTGCCGCGGCGATGGTGGTTGAAGTGTCGCCGCCCGACGCAGGTGCGCCGCCGCCGTTGACGGCAGTCTGGAGGTCGGACTGGGCGAGGAAGAGTTTTTGCTTGGCATCGATCGCGCCGCGCAGCGACGCCAGGCGCTGCCGCGCTTCGGTGAGCAGCGCGAAAATATCGACCTGCATGCTGGAGAAGCGCAGCTGCATCTCCTCGGTGATGATCTTGCGCAGGGGCAGGATCTCGCGCTGATAATGGCTGGCGATGTCGTAGCTGGAGCGATAGGCGCGATAAGCATCGCGCGCCTCGGAGCGAACGTTGACGGCGCGCTCGGTCAGGCGGTTGAAGGCGAGATTGTAGGTCTCCGCCGCTTGCCGCACCCGCACCTCGCCGCCGTCGAAGATCGGGATCTGGAACTGCACGTCAAAACCACGTTCGCGGAACGGCGGGCCCTCGGGATCCTGGGTGCGGCGGGAGATACCGGCGAGGTCGAGCAGCGTGACGAAGCGCGTCGCCTCGGTGAGGTTGAGTGACTTTGCCAGCGCCGTCAGCTCCAGCCGCGCGATCTGAAGATCGATGCGATGGGCCACCGCATCGGCCTCGATCGAGGGCAGTGCCTGCGGCCGGCGCGGCAGCGGCGGCAGTTGATCGGGCAGACGGAAGTCGAGGCCGCCGTCCCACAGCCCCATCAGGCGCGCGAGCCTTTCGCGCGCGCTCGTTGCCGCCTGCCGCGCGGTGGCGAGGTCGGCCGTGGTCTCGGCATAAAACACCTGCTCGCGGGCCTGGTCGAGCTTGTTGATCGAACCGGTGTCGCCGAGTTTGACCGCGAGCTGCGCCGTCGATTCCGCCGTCGCCTTCGCGTCGGTGAGCAGCGCCACCATTTCGTTGCCGGCGACTGCGCGGACATAGGCGCGCCGGACATCCGCGGCCAGCCGCAGCGTCGCCAACGCCGCGCGCAATTGCGCCTGACGGAAACGGTCGCGGGCGATGTCGGAGCGGAACGGCAGGGTGGCCAGCGCGAGGATGTCGCCAACTACCTGACGCTCTATCTCGCTCGCGCCATTGCCTGCGATGCGCGAGATCGAGAACACAGGATTGGGCGGCAGGCTCTGCTCGACCAACTCGGTCTCGGCCAGCGCCAGCTCGTTATAGGTCGCTTGCAATCCCTTGTTGTTGAGCAGCGCGATCTGCACGGCCGTCTCAGTGGTCAGCGTGCGTGCCAGCAAGCGGCGGACGGTCGCGTTGACGGCCTCCGCGCCTTCGGCCGTTCGCACGAAGGCGACGTCCTTGTTGATGGTCTGGCTGGTGAGCTCCGAGACCGTCGTCATGCCTCCGTCCGGCGAGAATGCCATGCAGCCGGAGAGTCCCAGCGCAGTGAGCACGAGCAGGCCCCGCGCAAAATGATGCGTCATGGCGCGCCCCTACCGGTCTTGCTTCGGCTGCGGTGCGACAGCGTCGTTGCGGTCGCGCCATGGCCCCGGCGTCGCGGGCCGCAGGCTGGTATAGGGCGCAATCGTCGATCGATAGCCGACGCGCGCGACCTTCGCCGCCGGATCGGCAGGATCGGCGCCGGCCACGGGCACAGTTGCCGGCATGCAGCCGGACAATATCAATGCGATTGCGGCCAGCAGCGGCCAATTGAATCGAAAGTGTCGTCCACGCGCCGCGGATGCGGCGGCGAACTTCGCCCCGGAAAGCGTAAGCATGAGTCATCCCTGATCTGTCGTAGAGACCACAGGTTCGCGCGCGCGGATGCGCGTGCGGTCCTGACGTCGTCGCGTCAGATCAGGCGATGGGAGGGCGGTAGCGCTGAGGCGGCGCCGCGCTGTGCAGGCTGACCACGATCTCGGGCGCGCAGGCGGAAATCGGCTGCAGCGGCTTGGCGATGCCGGGCAGGTCGGCCGGCAGGGCGCTCACGCACATCATCGCGCAGCACGGGCCAGCCTTGCCGTCATGGTGATGTTGGGCTGGCGCATCCTGTGCGGCAGCCTGGTGATGCGCGTGCAGGCCTGCGTGGTCATGCGACACACCGTCATGCACGTGGCCGGCCTGCATCTCGTGATGCACCGGCACGAGATCGGCGAGGAGCGCGTCGTCGAGGCACGGCGCCGGGCCGCTGCCCCAGGCGAGGGCTGCTGCCGGCGCGAGCACGCAGAACAGATAGGCGAGGGCGATGATCCGCCCCACCCTGATCCGCATCGATCGCGTCAATCGCAACAGCATTCCGCCGATAGGCTCCTCGCGCGGCAATGTTGCACACGCAGATTGCAAACTAATGGCAAAGCGCGGCTTCGCCAAGCATCTTCTTACCGCAGTGCACCGCGCATGCCCAATATCGCGGCACGATGCTTGACCCCAAGGCGGTCAGCGAACATGGTCCGGCCTGTGCACGCGCCAAATCTTCCAGGACAGAGACCGGCCTCATTCACCCCTGATTCGCGTCAGGCTTGGGTGCGGCTGTTGCTTGCGCTGCTGATCGGTTCGATCGGCGGCGTCGGCATGTGGGCGGTCGTCGTGGTGATTCCCGTCGTGCAGACCGAGTTCGCCGCCACGCGAGCAGCGGTGTCGCTGGCCTTCACGCTGATGATGTTCGGCTTCGGCCTCGGCGGCGTGATCGCCGGCAAGATCACCGACAAGTTCGGCATCGTGCCGGCGATGGCGATCAGCATCGCTTTCATTGGCGTTGCCAACGTGCTGGCGGGGCTCTCGACCCAGCTCTGGCAGTTCGTCGCGGCCTATTTCCTGATCGGGCTCGGCACCTCGGCGACCTTCGCGCCTCTGATGGCGGAGGCCTCGCACTGGTTCGAGCGCTATCGCGGACTTGCCGTGACCATCGTCGCGAGCGGCAATTACGTCGCGGGCACGATGTGGCCGCCGCTCATCAGCGAGGGCATGCAGACGATCGGCTGGCGCACCACGCATATCGGCATCGCCCTCGTTTGCGTGGTTTTGATGACGATCCTGGTGCTGGTCCTGCGCGCACAGATGGGCGACGACAAGGTCCGCAATCACGCCAATGCGCGGCCGCCGCAGGTCGATCTCAAGCTTTCGACCAACACGCTGACCGTGCTGCTCTCGATCGCCAGCATCTCCTGCTGCGTCGCCATGGCGATGCCGCAGGTGCACATCGTCGCCTATTGCGGCGATCTCGGTTACGGCGTGGCGCGTGGCGCCGAGATGCTGTCGCTGATGATGGCCTGCGGCATCGTCAGCCGCATCGGCTCGGGTTACCTTGCCGACAAGATCGGCGGCATCCGCACGCTGCTGGTCGGATCGCTGGCGCAGGGCTTTGCGCTGGTGTTCTATCTGTTTTTCGACAGCCTGACTTCGCTCTATCTGATCTCCGCGATGTTCGGCCTGTTTCAGGGCGGCATCGTGCCGAGCTACGCCATCATCGTGCGCGAGGCGATGCCGGCGAGCGAGGCGGCAACCCGCGTCGGCATCGTGATCTTCGCCTCGGTGTTCGGCATGTCCTTCGGCGGCTGGGTGTCGGGCGTCATCTTCGACGCGACGGGCTCCTACGCTGCGGCGTTCGCGAACGGCGTGGCGTGGAATGCCCTCAATGTCGGCATCGTGCTGACGCTGCTGATCCGGTCGCGAATGAACGCGGTCAAGACGGGACCGGGTTTTGCGACCTAGACTTCTCGTCCCACCTTCAGCAGCGAGCAACCGGTGATCTTGTAGCTGCCGTCCGCCTGCTGCTCGAGTGTGTAGAGCGCTTCCCAGGCTTCGCCGTTGGCGTCGATGATGTGGACGTGCTGGGAGATCCAGTTGCCTTCGCTCCTGCTCTCGCCAAACTCAAAGCTCTTGTGCCGGTAGACCGGCGCGTAGCCGTTTTGCACCATGGACATGAAGATGTCAGGGGCGGGGAAGATTTCCCTGATCGCCGGCGCGGCGTGGGAATAGGCCGCGGCCGCATCGTCGCGCGCGAAAGCCTGCTCCTGGGCGCGGATCACGCCCTGTGCCGCAGTAACGTCGGCGGCGCATGCTGGAGCGGCACCAAGGATAATCATAAGGGCGACGAGCAAGGTGGCGATGCGCATGACAGGCTCCGCGTTGAAATCCCGGCGATGCCAATCCTAGCACGCCCTCAGCGAAATACGGCGTGCTATCGCTTCCGTTTCACCGCGGGCTTTGCGGGCTTGGCGGCACGCGCCTTGGCCTTGGTGCCGGACTTGCCGGCCGGCTGCACCCGCAGCCCGTCCACGAACACGTCGAGCATGCGCAGCACCGAGGATTGCCAGCCCGGCTGGTCGTGCATGTAACACATGCCAACGAGTGCCCTGAGCAGATCCTCCGGGCTGACATCGCCGCGCATCTGGCCGGCCGCGACCGCGCGGTCGAGCAGCGAGCCGATCGCCTTGGTGAGCCGGTCCATCGAGAACGCCGCGAGTTCCGACGAGCTCTGGAACGTCAGCGCCAGCGCGGCCGACATGCCCTTTTTTGTGGCAACGAATTCGACATTGGAGCGCAGCCAGCGCCGCAGCGCGTCGACCGGGTCCTTGGCGTTCTTCAATTGCTCAGCGAGCTCGCTGAGCTGCTCGACCTCGCGCCGGTACACCGCCTCGAACAAATCCTCGCGAGTTGGAAAATGCCGATAGAGCGTGCCGATACCGACCCCGGCGCGTTTTGCGACGGCTTCCAGGCTTGCCTCGGGACCGCCCGCGTTGAACACGATTTTCGCCGCCTCGAGCACGCGCTCGCGATTGCGCACGGCATCGGCGCGGGGCTTCCGAATCTGGTCGGTCTGGTCGTCCATGACGGTAATGTAGATCACGAATTGGTTAGATTGAACCCTCGCAATGAACCCTTGCAAGGCTGCATCGCGTTGTCTGCGCATGGGCTTTTGACGAATTCCAAATATTTTTCGGCGACCCTTGTTAAGCGGAGGGTGCCTCCGTATCTTCCTTGAGATGTTGGCTGGGTTCCGCCTGGCCAACGCATATCGACAGCGGCCACGGAGGTGGCGCGCTGGCCGATGACTCATGTCCATATCTGATCGGAGCCTTGTATGAACCACTCCATCAGCCTCACCGTGAACGGTGCGCGGCGCGACTTCGTCCTCGACGATACGCGCGTCACGCTGCTCGATCTCCTGCGTGAGCGCCTCCATCTGACCGGAACCAAGAAGGGATGCGATCGCGGCCAGTGCGGCGCCTGCACCATTCTCGTCGACGGCAAGCGCATCAACTCCTGTCTTGCTCTGGCCATCAGCCATGACGGCGCCGACATCCTCACCATCGAAGGCGTCGCGCGCGGCGACCAGCTTCATCCCGTGCAGGCGGCCTTCATCGCACATGACGGCTTTCAGTGCGGCTTCTGCACGCCCGGCCAGATCATGAGCGCGATCGGCATGATGCAAGAGGCGCAGGCCGGCAACGATCCCGAGCGCATCCGCGAATGCATGAGCGGCAATCTCTGCCGCTGCGGCGCTTATGCCGGCATCGTCGATGCCGTGCTGGAAGCCCAGGCCGGCACGGACGAATCCAATCAGAGGCGCTCCGCATGAAACCGTTCGATTATATCAGGCCGGCCACAGTGGCCGAGGCCGTTGCGGCGGCCGCTAAGCCGGGCACTGCCTATCTCGCCGCCGGCACCAATCTGCTCGATCTGATGAAGGGCGGCGTCAGCCGACCGGATCGGCTGGTCGATGTCACGCATCTCGACGGACTCGATCAGATCGAGACTCTCGCCGACGGATCGTTGCGCATCGGCGCGCTGGTGAGCAACGCCGATCTCGCGCATGACGCAAACTTCGCGAAGTCCTACCCGGCCGTTGCTGAGGCGCTGCTCTCCGGTGCGTCCGCGCAACTGCGCAATGCCGCGACCGTCGGCGGCAATCTGCTGCAGCGGACGCGCTGCGCCTATTTCTACGACACCGCCAGCCGCTGCAACAAGCGCGAGGCGGGCTCTGGCTGCGACGCGCGCGAGGGCGAGAACCGCACGCATGCCGTGCTCGGCTGGAGCGAGAGCTGTATCGCCACGCATCCGTCGGACTTCTGTGTACCTCTGGTCGCGCTCGATGCCGTCGTCGAGATCGAGGGCAGGAACGGCCGCCGCGAGATCGCGCTCGACGCGCTACATCGCCTGCCGGGCAATACGCCCGAGCGTGAAACGGCGCTCGAACCCGGCGACCTCATCGTCGCGGTGCGCCTGCCGCCTGCCGCACGCAGCTTTGCCGCACATGCGCGCTATCTGAAAGTTCGCGAGCGCACGTCTTACGCGTTCGCCGTGGTCTCGACCGCGGCTGCGTTGCGGATCGAGAACGGCAAGATCGCGGAGGCGCGGCTGGCGCTCGGCGGCGTCGCCGCAAAGCCCTGGCGTGCCCGCGCCGCGGAAGATGTGCTCAAGGGCGTCGCGCCGACGAGCGACGCTTTTCAGGAAGCCGCCTGGCGCGCGCTTACCGACGCAAAGCCGTCCGGCGACAACGCCTTCAAGATCGAGCTCGCACGCCGCATCGTCGTGCGCGCGCTGACCCTTGCCGCCGCCGGTACGCCCGCGCGCATCCCCGCGCTGCCGGCCTCTCCCTTTGCCTCGACGTCCGGAGCCATCCATGCCTGAGCTTAATCTGTCCAGCTCTCCCGCCCATCTGCGCCACGGCTCGAACATCGGTCAGCCGCTGACCCGCCGCGACGGCGTCCTCAAGGTCAAGGGGCAGGCGACCTACGCCGCCGACAATCATCCGCCCGGCATGCTGCTTGCCGTGATGGCGGTCGCCAGCATCGCGCATGGCCGCGTCACCTCGCTCGATGTCGCCGCCGCAAAACGCCATCCCGGCGTCGTCGACGTCATGACACCAGACCACAAGCCACAGCTTGCGATCGACCCTGAAATCAAAACCAATCCGTTCGTGTTCCGGATGGAGGTCTTGCAGAGCAATGAGGTCCGCTACGCCAACCAGCCCATCGCCGTCGTGATCGCCGAGACGCTGGAGGCCGCGACTGAAGGCGCGGTGCTGCTGGCGCCGCGCTACGAGACGCTGCCTGCGCTGGTCGGTCTCGATGCCGGCGAGAGTTACGTGCCGCCGGTCGTCGGCGTCGGCAACCCCACCGAAAATCACCTCGGCGATGTCGAGGCCGGCCTTGCCGAGGCCGAGAAGCAGATCGACGCGCTTTACGAAACGCCGCCGCAATATCACAACGCGATGGAGCCGCATGCGATAGTGGCCGCATGGAATGGCGACAATTTGCAGATCGACATGCCGACCCAGGGTCTGATGCTGTCGCTTGCGCGCGTGGCAGAGTTGTTCGGCATCGCGCATGACAAGATCCACATCCGCAGCCCGTTCCTCGGCGGTGGCTTTGGCTCGAAGGGGCTGATGGCCGGTCCGCCGGTCCTCGGCATCATGGCCGCAAAGCTGGTCGGCAAGCCGGTCAAGCTGGTACTGCGCCGTGAGCAGATGTACGGCCCGGTCGGTCACCGTGCACCGACGCGTCAGCGGCTGCGCATTGGCACGGACGGCGAAGGGCGCCTGACTGCGCTCGATCATCACGCCCGGACCGTGTCGAGCACGTTCGACGATTTCTACGAGCCCGCGGCGGACGCCTCGCATACACTCTATGCCAGCCCATCAATCCGCACCTCGCATGACGCCGTGCGCGTCAACACCGGTACACCGCTGTTCATGCGTGCGCCCGGCGAGGCCACCGGCTCGATCGCGCTCGAAAGCGCGATCGACGAAATGGCCTGGGCGTGCGGCATCGATCCGCTGGCTTTCCGCCTGAAGAACTACGCCGAGGTCGAGCCGATCACTGGCAAGCCGTTTTCGTCCAAGGCGCTGCGTGCTTGCTACGAGCAGGGCGCGGCGCGCTTCGGCTGGTCGAAGCGTTCGCTCCAGCCCCGGCAGATGCGTGATGATGCCGGCCTTCTCGTCGGCTGGGGCATGGGCACGGCGACTTTCCCAGCGCTGATGTTCCAGGCCGAAGCGCGCGCGGTCATCCGCCGCGACGGCTCCGGCGCGATGGAAATCGGCGCGCATGACATGGGGCAGGGCGCCTGGACGGCACTCGCCCAGATCGCGGCCGACGAACTCGGGCTCGACATCGACCGTGTCGAGTTCAAGGCTGGTTCATCCGACTTGCCCGACGCCGGCATTGCCGGTGGTTCGGCGCACACCGCGACCGCGGGTGCTGCGATCCATAGCGCCGGTGCGGCCGTGGTCGCAAAGCTCGCCGATCTCGCCACCAGTGACGAGCGCTCGCCGCTGTTCGGCGCCGGCAATGCCGGCGTGATCGCGCGCGACGGCAGGCTGATCCGGCGCGACGACGAGAGCCGCGGCGAGAGCTACGTCGAGATCCTCGCCCGTGCGGGCGTTGCCGAGATCGAGGCCCGCGGCACCGGTGCGCCAAATCCTGCGGCGATGGAGGAGTATGCGATGCACGCCCATGGCGCGGTGTTCGCGGAGGTGAAGGTCGATCCCGAACTCGGCCAGGTCCGTGTCACCCGCATGGTCGGCGCTTTCGCGGCTGGGCGCATCGTCAATCCGCACCTGGTGAAGAGCCAGCTGTTCGGCGGCATGATCTGGGGCATGTCCTTCGCGCTGCATGAGGAAGCCATCACCGACCGCCGCAGCGGCCGGATCATGAATGCCAATCTCGGCGAGTACCACATCCCCGTGAATGCGGACGTGCCGCCGCTCGACGTGATCACGGTCGAGGAGCACGATCCGCATGTGAATGCGCTCGGCATCAAGGGCGTCGGGGAGATCGGCATTACCGGCAGCGCCGGCGCGGTCGCCAACGCGGTGTGGCATGCGACCGGCGTGCGGGTGCGTCGTTTCCCGATCAAGATCGAGGAGTTGCTGACCCAGCGTTGAGGCAAAAAGGCGGGACGAGATCTTCTCGTTCCGCCGCGTCCTGCTAATGCAGTTTCTTGCGGAGCGCCTTCAGCGCTTCTCGCTGCGTCTCGATGTAGTCGGCAATAGCCTTACGCAGCTCCTGCGAATGGAGCTTGTCGGTGTCGCGCTGCACTTCATCGAGCGCAGCCTCTGCATTGGCGAGCGTGATCTTCATCTTCGAGCCCAGTTATGAAGCGGCGCCGGAATGTTTCCTCGGCTTGGGTTCGCAACATATAGAGGATCGACGCGCGGAATTTGAGATGCCTCAAGCTCCGTAAGACACCGGGGCACTCCGTAAGATTCCGGATAATGTCGATGCGCCTCAAAACGTCGGCGGCGTGCAGGCCGAGATCACTTCGCACGGCTTGCCGCCGACGCAGCGGAAGCGATGCGGGCGACGGCTCTCGAAGTAGTAGGCATCGCCGGGATTGAGGATGCGGCGCTCGTCCTCGACGGTGACTTCGAGCTTGCCCGAGATCACGATGCCGCCTTCCTCGCCGTCATGGACGAGGTGAACGCGCCCGGTGTCGCTGCCGGGCTCGTAGCGCTCCTTCAGGATCTGCAGGCTGCGGCCGAACAGATTGTCGCCGATCTGGCGATACGAGATCGGCTTCTTGCCGACCTCGGTCAGCTCCTCCGCACGGTAGAAGATCTTGCGCCGCGACTCCGGCTCCAGCGCGAAGAACTCGGCGAGCCCCATCGGGATGCCGTCGAGGATGCGCTTGAGCGCGCCGACCGACGGGTTCATCTGGTTGGATTCGATCAGCGAGATCGTCGAATTGGTGACCCCGGCGCGCTTGGCGAGCTCGCGCTGCGACAGCTTGTGGTGCGCCCGGATGAATCGCAGCCGTCCACCGATGTCGACGCTCATGCCCCTGGTCCCTGTTGCAGGTGTTGCGGATCGCGCAAATATGGACCGGCAGCCCCAGTGAAATCAATGGCTTGCAGGTGACCAGAAAAGGACTTGTTGCGCTTCCGAAGCCGTGCCTCTGCTATCCGGTCAGCAAAGGAGCGTGGCCCGTGACCCTTCATCAGATTCCGAACACTATCAAGACCGACTCGTTCTGGATGCCGTTCACGGCCAACCGTCAGTTCAAGAAGGCGCCGCGCCTGTTCTCCTCGGCCGAGGGCATGCACTACACCACCGTCGACGGCCGCAAGGTGATCGACGGCTCCGCCGGCCTCTGGTGCGTCAATGCCGGCCACGGCCGCAAGCAGATCGCCGCCGCGGTCGAGCGCCAGCTGATGACGCTGGACTTCGCGCCGTCGTTCCAGATGGGCCATCCGCTGGCATTCGACTTCGCCGAGCGTCTCGCCGAGATCGCGCCGAAGGGCCTCGACCGCATCTTCTTCACCAACTCCGGCTCCGAGTCGGTCGACACTGCGCTGAAGATCGCGCTCGCCTATCACCGCGCCAACGGCCAGGCGAGCCGCACCCGTCTGATCGGCCGCGAGCGCGGCTATCACGGCGTCGGCTTCGGCGGCATGTCGGTCGGCGGCATGGTCGCCAATCGCCGCGCGTTTGCGACCCACCTGCCGGGCGTCGACCACATCCGCCACACCCACGATCTCACCCGCAACGCCTTCGCCAAGGACCAGCCTGAGCATGGCGCCGAGCTCGCCGACGATCTCGAGCGTCTGGTCGGCCTGCATGGCGCCGAGACGATCGCCGCCGTCATCGTAGAGCCGGTGCCGGGCTCGACCGCGGTGCTGCCGCCGCCGAAGGGCTATCTTAAGCGTCTGCGCGAGATCTGCGACAAGCACGGCATCCTGCTCATCTTCGACGAGGTCATCACCGGCTTCGGCCGCCTCGGCACGCCGTTCGCCGCCGACTTCTTCGGCGTCACGCCGGACCTGATGACGACGGCCAAGGGCATCACCAACGGCACCATTCCCTGCGGCGCGGTGTTCGCGAGCCGCAAGGTTCACGACGGCCTGATGGTCGGCCCGGAGAACCAGATGGAGCTGTTCCACGGCTACACCTATTCCGCGCATCCGACCGCCTGTGCCGCCGGCATCGCGACGCTCGACATCTACAAGGACGAGGGTCTGCTCACGCGCGGTGCGTCGATCGCCGGGTACTGGGGCGATGCGCTGCATTCGCTGAAGGGCCTGCCGAACGTCGTCGACATCCGCAATTGCGGCCTGATGGGCGCTGTCGAGCTGTCGTCGCGTGACGGTGCGGTCGGCGCGCGTGGTTACGACGTCATGGTCGATTGCTTCAATCGCGGTCTGTACTTCCGCATGAGCGGCGATAGCTTCGCGCTGTCGCCGCCCCTCATCGTCGAGAAGAGCCATATCGACGATATGGTCTCGATCCTCGGCGACGCCATCAAGCGGGTGGCCTGATAATTGCTCTCGCCGTTGCGGAGTTTGTTCTTGCAGCGGCGAGCGTGATGCCGCGGGAGTTTGACGAAGCGTGAAAGTTCTGATCCTCGGCAGCGGTGTCATCGGTGTCACCTCTGCCTACTACCTTGCGCGTGCCGGACATGAGGTGACGGTCGTCGACCGTCAGCCCGAGCCGGCGCTGGAGACCTCTTTCGCCAACGCGGGCGAGGTGTCGCCCGGCTATTCGTCGCCCTGGGCCGGCCCCGGGGTGCCGGTGAAGGCGATCAAATGGCTGCTGATGAAGCATGGCCCGCTGGTGATCCGGCCGAAGCTCGACCCTGTGATGTGGGTCTGGCTGTCCAAGATGCTGCGCAACTGCACCAGCGCGCGTTACGCGGTCAACAAGAGCCGGATGATCCCGATCGCGGAATACAGCCGCGATTGCCTGCGCGACCTGCGCCGCGACATCGGCATCCAGTATGACGAGCGTTCACAGGGCACGCTGCAGCTGTTCCGTCACCAGGCGCAGCTCGATGGCACCGGTGAGGACATCGCCGTGCTCAAGCAGTATGGCGTTCCTTTCGAGGTGTTGAGCCGGGAGGGCTGCATCGCGGTCGAGCCGGCGCTCGCCGCCGTGAAGGAGAAGTTCGCCGGCGGGCTTCGCTTGCCGCAGGACGAGACCGGCGACTGCCACATGTTCACGCAGGCGCTGGCCAAGCATGCCGAAGCGCTCGGCGTTCGCTTCATGTTCAACACCGGCATCGACCGCATCGTCACGGATGGCGCGCGCGTCAGTGGTGTCGTGACCAGTGCGGGCACGTTGCAGGCCGATGCCTACGTTCTCGCGCTCGGAAGCTGGTCGTCGCGGCTCGTTGCACCGCTTGGCATCTCATTGCCGGTCTATCCGGTGAAGGGCTATTCGATCACGGTGCCGATCAAGGACGCCTCCGGCGCGCCGGAATCGACTGTGATGGACGAGAGCTACAAGGTCGCGATCACCCGCCTCGGCAATCGCATCCGCGTCGGCGGCACCGCCGAGATCTCCGGCTATTCGAGCCAGCTCTACGACGCCCGCCGCGCCACGCTCGATCACTCGCTGACCGATCTGTTCCCGCGCGGCGGCGATCTCTCCAAGGCGACGTTCTGGAGCGGCCTGCGTCCGATGACGCCGGACGGCCCGCCGGTGATCGGCCCGACGCAATACGGCAACCTCCACCTCAACACCGGCCATGGCACGCTCGGCTGGACCATGTCCTGCGGCTCCGGCCGCGTGCTCGCGGACATGCTGTCGGGCAAGAAGCCGGAGGTCGATGTGAGCGCGCTGACGGTGGACCGGTACAAGTATCGGTTCGGCTAAGACTCCATCTGCTCGTCATTGCGAGCGCAGCGAAGCAATCCAGTATCTTTCCGCGGTGGCAGCCTGGATTGCTTCGCTGCGCTCGCAATGACGGTGGAGAGGCATCGCTCACTCACTCCCTCTCCGTCACCCTGAGGTGGCCGCTTCTTCAGCGAGCCTCGAAGGGCGACGGCCCGGCTCTATCGGAGCCGTGCATCCTTCGAGGCTCGCTGCGCGAGCGCCTCAGGATGACAGGACTGGAATTGCGCTCGCGGCGCGAAAAGAAGCTACCCCGCCCCTGTCACGCAATTCACCCACAGCACCACAGCCTTCGCATCCTGTGCCGGATTGGAAAACCGGTGCGGCCTTCGGCTCGCGAACCGAAAACTGTCGCCCGTCTTCAGCGACCACGTCTCGCTGTCCACCGTCAGCATCATCTCGCCTTCGAGCACGAGGCCGGCTTCCTCGCCGTCATGGGTATAGAGTTCGTCGCCCGCGGAGCCGCCGGGATCGATATGCACCAGGAACAGGTTGAGCCGGTTGTCGCTGCCCGCAGCGCTCAGCAATTGCTTCGAAATTCCGCTGCGCCAGAGTTTCAGTTCCGGCCGCTGAAGCCCGCGCGTCACCACCTGGCCGGAGGCGCCGTCGGGACTTGGGCTCGCACCGAACAAAGCGGCCATGCCGACGCCGAGCACGTCGGAGAGCGTTGCCAGCACGCGCAGCGATGGCGACGACAGGCCGCGCTCGATCTGGCTGAGGAAGCCGATCGACAGGTCGGTGCGCGCCGCGACGGTCTCGAGCGAGAATTGTCTGACACGCCTGAGATCGCGGATACGGCGGCCGACCGCGACATCCATCGCGGGCTCGGCCGGCTTGGTGGTAGCCTTGGCTTTCACCTTCGCCGGCTTTGCGGCGGCCGGTTTGCGCATTCTTTTGCCACCGCTCACGTCAAACCGCTTCCTTCATGTGCATGAAAATCGCTTGCATCGCCCGCGAAAGTGTGACCAAATTTTCATATTGGTGAAAATAGGCCGAAACGGCTTGGCCCGCAACGTCTGATCACGACATGCGCGAGCGCCGACATCGGCCAAGCCCAAAGGGGGATGCGATGAAGCGTTTTGGTCTGGCCGCGGTCGCGGCGCTCGCGATTGCAGCGGTGATGCCGGCTTCGGCGCAGCAGGCGTTGAAGGTCGGCTCGACGCCGACAGGCATTCCCTTCACCTTCCTCGACACCAAGACCAACACCATCCAGGGCATCATGGTCGACATCGTCACCGAGATCGGCAAGGACGCCGGCCTCAGCGTGCAGATCGAGCCGATGGCGTTCTCGGCGCTGATCCCGTCGCTCACATCGGGCAAGATCGACATGATTGCGGCGGCGATGTTCATCACCGCGCCGCGCAAGGAGGTCGTCGACTTCTCCGATCCGATCTACACCTACGGCGAAGGCCTGGTGGTCCCGAAGAGCGACACCAAGGCCTATGCCACGCAGGATGATCTGAAGGGCGAGACGGTCGGCGCCCAGGTCGGCACCGCCTTCGTCGATGCGCTGAAGAAGTCCGGCCTGTTCGCCGACGTCAAGGCCTACGACAACATCCCGGACATCCTGCGCGACGTCAACACCGGTCGCCTCAAGGCCGGCTACGCCGACTATCCGATCCTCGCCTACAATCTGAAGCAGGGCGGTTTCCCCGAGGTGCGTCTCGTCGACGGCTACAAGCCCGTCACGGTCGGTTCGGTCGGCATCGGCGTCCGCAAGGGCGAGGCCGCGCTGCTCGGCAAGATCAACGCCTCGCTGGCGAAGCTGAAGGCCAACGGCACCATCGACAAGATCCTCGAGAAGTGGGGTCAGAAGGCGCAGGGTTGATCGACAGAGGCTGGTAAGGCTAACCGATGAAAGGCTTCTGGCACGACGCCGTCGAATTCTTCCCGATCCTGATGAGCGGCGTCGCGCTGACGATCGTCGTCACCATCGGCTCGCTGCTGCTCTCGACGGTGCTGGGTCTGATCTGGGCGATGATGCGGGTCTCCGGCATCAAGGTGCTGTCGATGCTCAGCGCCAGCCTGATCAACGTGATCCGCGGCATCCCGATCATCGTGCTGTTGTTCTATCTCTACTTCGTGATGCCGGATCTCGGCGTCACGCTGTCGGCCTTGCAGGCCGCGATCCTCGGGCTCGGCATCGCCTATTCGGCCTACCAGGCCGAGAATTTCCGCGCGGGCATCGAGGCGATCGACAAGGGCCAGATCGAGGCGGCGCAGTCGATCGGCATGGGCTGGTGGCTGACCATGCGCCGCGTGGTGTTGCCCCAGGCGGTGCGCATCGTGCTGCCGCCCTACGGCAACGTCATGATCATGATGCTGAAGGATTCGTCGCAGGCCTCGACCATCACGGTCGCCGAGCTCGCCCTTCAAGGCAAGCTGATCGCGTCCTCGACCTTCAAGAACACCAACGTGTTCACGCTGGTGGCGCTGATGTATCTCACCATGAGCATCCCGCTGATCCTGCTGGTCCGTCACTTCGAGAAGCGGGCGGGCAAGAAATGATCGAGCTCACCGACGTCCACAAGAGCTTTGGCCAGAACGAGGTGCTCAAGGGCATCACGGCCTCCGTCCAGAAGGGCGAGGTGGTCTGCATCATTGGCCCTTCGGGCTCCGGCAAGTCGACGATCCTGCGCTGTATCAACGGGCTGGAAAGCTACGACCGCGGCGAGATCAACGTCGAGGGACTGAAGGTCGATCGCGATGCGTCCTCCATCGTGAAGGTCCGCACCCAGGTCTCGATGGTGTTCCAGCGCTTCAACCTGTTCCCGCATCGGACCGTGCTGGAGAACGTCGTCGAAGGCCCGCTCTTTGTAAAGAAGGAGCCGCGTGCGCAGGTGCTCGAGCGCGGCCGCGCGCTGCTCGGTCAGGTGGGCCTCGCCGAAAAGGCCGATGCGCATCCGCCGCAGCTCTCCGGCGGCCAGCAGCAGCGCGTCGCCATCGCGCGCGCACTCGCGATGCAGCCAAAGGCGATCCTGTTCGACGAGCCGACCTCGGCGCTCGATCCCGAACTGGTCGGTGACGTGCTCGGCGTGATGCGCAAGCTCGCCGATGACGGCATGACCATGGTCGTCGTCACCCACGAGATGGGCTTTGCCCGCGACGTCGCCGACCGCGTGCTGTTCATCGACGGCGGCGTCATCGTCGAGCAGGGCGCGGCGACGGCCGTCCTCAATCAACCCCAGCACCCGCGCACGCAGGACTTTTTGCGCCGCGTGCTACATCCGCTCTGATCGGTCCTTGTCATGACGACGCGCCTGCCTCTGCCGCCCTCGCTCTATGCCGACACCGCCGTCGCGCCGGTTGCCACGCCGCCGCTCGATGTCGACAAGACCGTCTCCGTTGCTATCGTCGGTGGCGGCTACACCGGGCTGTCCACGGCTTTGCATCTGGCGGAGCAAGGTGTCGAGGCTCTGGTGCTCGAGGCGCAGGAGCCGGGCTGGGGCGCGTCGGGTAACAATGGCGGCCACACCAATCCAGGCCTGAAGCACGACCCCGATCAGATCGAGGCCGATTTCGGCGCCGAGCTCGGCCGCCGCATGATCGACTTCTCCTACGGCACGACCAATTTCACGCACGACCTGATCCGCCGCTACCAGATCCCTTGCGAAGCGCGGCAGAATGGCACGCTGCGCGCGGCCTACAACGAGGCCAGCGCCGCCGCGATCGAGAAGACGGCGGAGCAATGCATCCGCCGCGGCATGCCGGTGCAATATCTGAACCGCGAGCAGTTGCGCGAGATGACCGGCACGGACCGCTACATCGGCGCGATGCTGGACACGCGCGGCGGTGATCTCCATCCGCTCAGCTACGCCCGCGGTCTTGCGCGCGCTGCGATCTCCGCGGGCGCGAAGGTCCATGGCGAGACGCCGGCGCTGTCGCTCCGTCGCGACGGCGCGCGCTGGCGCATCGAGACGCCGCACGCGGTGGTGCATGCCGACAAGGTCCTGCTCGCCACCAACGGCTTCACCGACGATCTCTGGCCGGCGCTCCGCCGTACCATCGTGCCGGTATTCTCCTCGATTGCCGCCACCGCGCCGCTCTCCGACGCGGTCGCCCGCTCGATCATGCCGACACGGCCGGTGCTCTACGAGAGCGGCCACATCACGGTCTATTACCGCATCGATCAGCACAACCGCCTGCTGATGGGCGGCCGCGGCCCGATGCGCTGGATCAAGTCGCCCAACGACGTCGCCTATCTCATGCGTTATGCCGAGCGGCTATGGCCGCAGCTCAAGGGCGCCGCCTGGACGCACGGCTGGAACAGCCGGCTCGCCATCACCAAGGATCATTATCCCCATGTGCACGAGCCGACGGAGAGCGTCCTGATCTCGCTCGGTTGCAACGGCCGCGGCGTCGCGCTCTCGACCGCGATGGGCGCGCAGCTCGCGCGCCGGCTGATCGGCGGTGCCAAGGCCGAGATCGACATGCCGGTCACAGGCATCAAGCCGATCCCGATGCACGCGTTCTGGCCCTTGGGGGTTACGACTGCTGTGATCGCGGGCCGGGTGCGGGATCGGCTGGGCGTTTGAAGAAGAAGGCGCCGCCCCGTCAGGAGCGACGCCTTGCATGACTTGCAGATAGGGCGTCAGCAGCGGCCCTGTTTCCACAGGCCGGGCGGGCAGCCCCTGCCGCGCCAGCCGACCTTGCGCCCGTGATGCCATCCGGGAGGAGTGGCATGGCGATGTCCATGGTATCCGCCATGATGGCCGTGACCATGGCCATGACCATGTCCGTGGCCGCCCCTGGCGAATGCGGCGTTTGGCATGGTGAAGCCGGCCGCGATGATCAGTGTTGCGGCGAGCGCAAGTTTCTTCATCCGAAATCTCTCCTGTTAGGCACGCATCTGTCCGTTCGACGAACGAACATCGATCGCGGTGTCGCGTGCAAATGCGGAGGAGTCGTGACGCTCAGGATTCGGCGACAGCGTCGGCCCAGGGCTGGAAGATCTCGACCGCGCCCGAATTCGTATCGCCCTCGCGCATCACCACGCTGGGGCAGGCGAACTTCTGCGGCACGGCCTGCACTTGCGTCTCTTCATAATCGAAGCGTGCGGCAAGTGTCTTGCGTACGTCCGCCGGCAGTCTGATGTCGCCGATCACGACCGCGCCTTCGCTGGCGTCGATCCGCGGCTGGTGGATGGCTGTATCGAGGTCCATGCCGAAATCCATCGCAAAGGACACGAGCTGCATCACCGACGGCAGGATGCGGCGGCCGCCGGAGGCGCCGACCGCGAGACGCTTGCCGTCCTTCGTTTCGGCGATGACGGGCGTGTAGTTGCAGAGGCAGCGCTTGCCTGGTGCGAGCGAGTTGGTGGTGCCCGGCGTCGGGTCGAACCACATGATGCCGTTGTTCATGGCGATGCCGGTGTGCGGCGTCACGTATTTCGAGCCGAAGGATGAGAGCAGGGTCTGTGTGACCGCTGCGATATTGCCGTGGCGGTCGACCACGGAGAAATGCGTTGTGCAGGCGGGCGCCAGATATTCGGCGCCGAGCGAGCGCTTGCCGTCGGCATCGCCCATGTCCTTGAGCCGCTCGCGGAAGGCCGCTTGCAAGGCGAGCGCATATTCGCTGTAGGTGGTCGCGTCGGGTGCGCTTCCCGGCTTCAGACTCTGCTGCAACAGCCGCAGCGCATGCGCCATTGTCGGTCCGGCCGTGAGCTCCGGCGTCGCATACACCTTGCCGTCGCGATAGGGGATCGCCAGCGGCTCGCGCAGATGGGCGCGAAACGCGGCGAGATCCTCCACCGACAGCGAGCCGCCGTCGGCCTTGATGTCGGATGCGATGCTTTTGGCGAGGTCGCCCTGGTAGAAATCGCGCGGACCGGCAGCGGCGAGGTGTGACAACGTCGCCTTCAACGTGGCCAGTGGCAGCCGCGTCTCGGACTTGATGCCCCACGGCGCGCTCGGCGGCAGGCCATCCTTCAGGAACGCGGCCGCGCTCGCGGGATAGCGCCTGAGATCGGCTGCCGATGCCGCGATCGTCAGCGTGGTCCACCAATCGACCAGCAGGCCTTCGCCGGCGAGCGCGGCAGCCGGTGCGACCAGGTCTTTCCACGGCATCTTGGCGTAGCGGCGATGCGCCTCCTCCATGCCGGCGACGACGCCGGGCACGGCGACCGAGCCGGGGCCGTGGATGTTGCGATCGTCCTTGACCCGCGGCCACGGAAACAGATCGGAGGCCGCGCCTTCGCCGCTGAGCGGGTAGTCGGTGGTGCGCAGGCTCTGTGGCGCGCACATGCCGTAGTCGATCACCTCGGTGCGATTTTCCTTGGCACGGTACAACACCATCGCGCCGCCGCCGCCGATGCCGCTGTTCCAGGGCTCCAGCACGTTCAGCGCAAAGGTGGTCGCGACGATCGCGTCCACGCAGTCGCCCCCTGCCGCCAGCACTTGCGCGCCCACTTCGGCCGCCCGCCGCGATTGCGAAGCGACAATGCCGCCCTTGGATGTGACGGCGGGTTTGCGGACGGCTTGGGCGAGGCTGAACTGATGAGGCATGATGTCGTCTTGATCTCTGGATTCGGTTGTTCTGGCTTCACGCGGAAGCTGCAGCATTGGCGGGGCGCGCGAAGGATGGCACATTGCCGCCAACGAGAAAATCCAAAGGGAGAAGCGGCATGGCAGGTGTGAAACAGGCGCGGGATGGCGCGGTTGGGATCTTGACGCTCGACGAGCCGGCGAGTCTGAACGCGATGACGCCGGACCTGCTCGGCGCGCTCGCTGCCGCCGTCGCCGAGATGACTGGGGATGAGGGCATTCGCGCACTGATCCTCACCGGCGCGGGGCGCGGATTTTGCTCAGGACAGAATTTGAAGGCATCGGAAGCGCTGGGCGAGGACATCGCCGCCGGCGTGATGCGGTTCTACTGGCCGGCGTTCAAGGCGTTGCGCGAATGCCGCGTGCCTGTCGTGGTCGCCGTCAACGGCGTCGCGGCCGGCGGCGGCTTCAGCCTTGCGATGGCCGGCGACATGATTGTTGCGGCGCGGTCGGCGAGCTTCATCCAGGTGTTCAGCCGGATCGCCCTGGTGCCTGACCTCGGTTCGACCTGGCTGCTGCCGCGGCTGGTCGGCCGGCAGCGCGCGCTCGAGCTGATGTTGCTGAACGAGCCCCTGACGGCCGAACGCGCGCAGGAGATCGGCTTGGTGCGGCAGGTCGTCGACGATGCGAAGCTGATGGACGAGGCGCTGGCCCTGGCGCGCCGTCTGGCGGACGGCCCGACGCGCGCTTTGGTCGCAACGCGTGCGCTTGTCGAGGAGAGCGAGCATGCGGCTTACGAGGCGCAGTTCCGCCGCGAGATCGAGGTTCAGGCCACGATCCGCAAGAGCGCCGACGCCATCGAAGGCCGCACCGCCTTCGTCGAGAAGCGCAAGGCGAAGTTTACGGGGAAGTGAAGTGACCTGTGCTCGCTGGTCGTCATGGCCGGGCCTGTCCCGGCCATCCACGTTCTTTCGTGGTGGCCAAGACGTGGATGCCCGGGACGAGCCCGGGCATGACGAGAGATCGTTAGCAGGAAAAGAGCCGCGGCGCTCAGAGCCTGCGATCCAGCCGGCTGGCCCGATATTTGGCGTGCCATTTCGGGCCAGGCCCGCGCATGTAGTGCAGCTCGGGGCGGTAGGGGTTGCCTGCGATCCGCACCAGCTTCTGCCACTTGGTGGCGACGAGGTTGAGGGGCTGGCAGAGCAGGGTTAATGAAGCGAACAGCACGACATCACCTCAATGCGGCTTGCCGAGCATGGCGGTGAAGGGAAGGTCGAAGATCTCCTCGCCGTCGGAGCCGCTGACATGGATCACCCAGTCGCGCCAGTCTTCGGCACCCGGGGTGTAGATCATCGAGTGCATGATCTGGGCCGCACGGTCACGCGCCTCGGTCAGGCTGGCCACCGCGGTGCCGCTGCGATCGATCAGCGTGCCTTCGGTGTTGGAGCAGTGAAAATAGACCTGGACCATATGCGTCTCCTGTCGGGAGCGACTGGGATGGCAAATCGATACCACCCGAGGCCTTTGCGAAACATTCGGGGCGAGCCCGGTAAGGGAATCTACGGAGATTGGTCGCTGCGAAGGCCCGAGCGGGTTTGATCACAGGGGGGTGATGATCAACTGGACGGCGTTCCCATGGCATGGAACAACTTTGGACCGAAAGTCCGGGGGACCGCCGTGAACCAGCTCACATTCTGGCATGAACGCCGAAGCCTGCTTGCGGCGATCGTCGCCGGAGCGCTGTTCGGTCTTGCCCCGGGAGCCTCCTCCGAGCCGGTGAGGAAAAGCGGCTACGCGATCGGCACGGAAACCTGTGGCAGCGGCGATCTCGCCTTTCCCAGAATCCAGATCGACATGAAGGCGGGATTCTGCGCCGGCCTCGTCGCCAGCGAAGAGGATCGCCTGAAATTTCCGCGCTCGATCATGCAGGTGCCGGGCCGTGACCTGTTCGTGGTCGCCGACATGGGCGGCTGGGGCCACACCGATGGACGGCTGCTGCTGCTCGATCCCCGCGCGCCCCAGGGGCAGCGGTTCAAGGAGTTGCTGACCGCCATCGAATATCCGTTCGGCCTCGTCATTGGCCCGGACAAGAAGTTGTACGCCTCGACCGCGGAGACGATCTTCCGGTTCGATCCGCTCGCCGACAATCCCCGCAGCACGGTCGAGACCATCATCCGGCACATGCCCGGCCGCCGGATCACATTGCCCGACGGCACCAGGCTCGACGAGAGCGCGCATCCGCTCAAGCAGTTCGTCTTTGACAGGAACGGGCGGCTGTTCGTCAATGTCGGCTCGCACAGCGACGACTGCATCACGCCGGCGCCGATCACAAGGCCATGCGCGGCGGCCGAGGGCGCGTCCGCGATGGCCTCGATCTGGCTGTTCACACCGCCCGCGGGCGGCACCTTCCCGGCGCTGAAGCCGGCCGATCCCGACCCGCCGCACACCGTCTACGCGCGCGGCCTGCGCAATTCGATGGCGCTGGCGCTGCATCCGAATTTTCCCGATGCCGGCTACGCCTTCCTGCAAGGCGAGAACGGGCGCGACCTGCCCGACATCTTCAAGCCGAACGAGGAGATCAACGCGATCGAGCAGGGCAGGCACTATGGCTGGCCCTATTGCTACGACCTGTCGACGCCGAGCCCCGAATTCAAGCTCGTGCTGCAATCCGGGGTCTACAAATCGCTCTGCACGGCCAATGCGCTCTACAAGGCGCCGTTCTCGCTGATGCCGCCGCACGGCGCGCCGCTCGCGATGCTCTATTATCACGGCGCGAAATTCCCGGAACTGGAAGGCAAGCTGCTGGTCGGCCTGCACGGCTATCGCCCGACCGGCAGCCGCGTCCTCGTCTATGACGTCGACGACCATGGCTTCCCGAAGCCCGCCCCGGCGCCGGTGCGTTACCACGTCAGTTGCGCGGCAGATCCGACCCACAGCTTTCAGACCGACGCCGGCGACGTCGCCGCCGCGCCGTTCGACGAGCTGATCGCAGGCTGGCACCGCGTCAACGGCGCGCGGCCGCAAGGAGCGCCCGTCGGCATGACGGTCGCGGAGGACGGCGCAATCTGGCTGGTCGAGGACAAGAACCAGACGGTAATCCGCATCGATCGCGCTGCTGGCGATCCGCCGCCGTTGCCTTGCGACATGCGCAGCCAGGCGCTGATCGATCAGCTTGCCGCCTTCGTCGCAAAAGACGCGCAGAACAGCATCCGGCTCACCACGCTGCGTAAGGGGCTCGTCGAAAAGCACTGCGTCGGCTGCCATTCGGATTTCGGCCTGAAGGCAGGGCAATCGGATGCGGAAAAGGACGCGACGGTGCTACGCTTCATGCTGTCGCAGGACGGCTGGATCTATCCGGGCGATCCAGGCTCCGGCAAGCTGCGCACGCGGCTGCGCGGTATCGGCGCCGAAAAGCTGATGCCGCCGGGCGGCGAAAGCCTGCCCAGGACCGAACCTGGCTACACGCGCGTGCTCGATACCGCGGACCTGCTGGTTGCGAAAATGGTTCCGGGCACGCGGATGCAGATCAAGTCCGGCCCGCCGCAGCGCAAGTTCTTTGGCAAGACCAATAAGGAATGCGGCGAAATACCGGCCGCCAAGGTCGTTGTCGTGACACAAAGGAGCGCTGTAGACAAACCCGGCTTCAGCCGATTCTTCCGGCCTGCCGATCCCTATCTGAATGGCGAGTGCAGCGACGACGATGGCTATTACATTCGGCAGGAATTTCTGGTGCCTGTGCAGTAGCCTCCTTCTCGTCATCGCGGCATCGCCGGCCCATGCTGAAACAAAGCTGTTCGAAAGCGTGCAGGTGACGCCGTCGGGCGAATACACCTTCGGCATCGAAGGGCCGGCGGCCGATCTCGACGGCAATCTCTTCGTGGTCAACTTTGGCAAGCCCGGCACCATCGGCAAGCTGCCGGTGGGCGGCGCGGCTTCGGAGCAGTTTACGGCACTGCCCGCGGGCAGCGTCGGCAACGCCATCCGCTTTGCGCGTGACGGCACCATGTTCATTGCCGACTACAAGAAGCACAACATCTTCGCTGTCCCGAAGGGCGCGAGCGAGCCCGTCGTCTGGTTTCATTCCGACGAGATGAACCAGCCCAACGACATCACGGTCGCGCGCGACGGCACGATCTATGCGAGCGATCCGAACTGGAAGGGCAGGGAAGGCCACATCTGGCGCATCGCCAAATCTGCGGACGGCACGGTGCAGGGGCAGGTGATGCCCGCGCCGCGCGCGATGGGCACCACCAACGGCATCGACCTCAGCCCTGACGGCAAGACGCTCTATGTCGGGGAATCCAGCAGCGGCGAAATCTGGTCCTACACCGTCCGCGGTAACGAGCTCACCGGCGCAAAACTCGTCAAAGCCTTCCAGCCCGACACCGTCGACGGCCTGCGCACCGACGTCGCCGGCCGTCTCTATGTCGCGCGCATCCTCAAGGGCACCATCGCGCTGATGAAGCCCAATGGTGCTGTCGAGCGGGAGATTGCGCTGAAGGGCAAGGAGCCGACCAATCTCGCCTTCGGCGGCAGCGACGGCAAGACCGTCTTCGTCACCCAGCGTCAGGGCGGCTTCGTCGAGTCCTTCCGCACCGACCAGCAGGGCCGCGAGCACTGCCTCCAGCGCGGGCGCTGCTAGAGCATCACGGGCGGTCTGCCTCCGGCGCAGAGCAGCACCAAAGCGGCGGCATTCTTCTTGCTTGCATCTGGCCGCCGCAGGCATTTAGACATCTGTGGGCACCGTCAACGCGACCACGGAGTGTTTGAGTGAAAGCCGTCCATACCGAACTGCATCGCAGCCACGATCCGCAATTCTTCCTGGTTCGCGGTGTCGTCAAGCGCACCACAGAGCAGCCCGAGCGCGCCGATCGCCTGCTCAAGGGGTTGAAGGACGGCAAGCATCAACTGGTCGAACCGACGACATTCGGACAGGGGCCGCGTGCGCGGATTCACAGCCCGGAATATCTGTCGTTCCTCAGCGAAGCCTGGGACGCCTGGACCGCGCTCGGCGATTCCGGCCCGGAGATGATCGGCAACATCCATCCCGTGCGCCATGCCGCGACCTATCCGACCCACATCGTCGGCAAGCTTGGCTGGCACACCGCCGATACCGCGGCGCCGATCGGTCCCGGCACCTGGGCCGCGGCCTGCGCTGCCACCGATGTTGCGGTCACGGCAGCGCAGATGGTGATGGACGGCGAGGATGCGACCTATGCACTCTGCCGTCCGCCCGGCCATCACGCCTACCGCGACATGGCCGGCGGCTTCTGTTTCCTCAATAACAGCGCGATCGCCGCGGCGCATCTGCGTCTGAAGCACGAGCGCGTCGTGATCCTGGACGTCGACGTCCACCACGGCAACGGTACGCAAGGAATCTTCTACGCACGCCCTGACGTCTACACGGTGTCGATCCACGCCGACCCCATCGCGTACTATCCTTATGTGTGGGGCTACGCGCATGAGCGCGGCGAAGGACCCGGCCTCGGCGCCAATCTCAACGTCCCCCTGGCCATCGGCACCGGCGACGACGGCTACATCCAGGCGATGGATGTCGCGCGCAGGGCGATCGAATCCTTTGCCCCCGGCGCCCTCGTCATCGCACTCGGCTTAGATGCCTCCGAGCATGATCCACTGAAGGGCCTCGCCGTCACCACGCCGGGCTTCCGCCGCATCGGCCAGGCGATCGCGAAGATGGGCCTGCCGACCGTGTTCGTGCAGGAGGGCGGCTATCTCTCGGATATTCTGGGCGCGAACCTGACCTCGGTGCTGGCGGGATTCGAAGAGGCGCGGTGAGCTTCACCTCTCCCCGCGTAGGTCGTCATGCCCGGGCTTGTCCCGGGCATCCACGTTCTTTGCGCCGAGGGGTGAGACGTGGATGGCCGGGACAAGCCCGGCCATGACGCTGAGGGTGCTTCAACGCCCAAAGCGCTGGCGCTGGAGAGGCGAACCTCAGTCCTTGAAAAGGATCTGCTCCAGCAGGTCGATCCGCCTGATCTGGATGGTGCTGCCGTCGATGGCGATGATGCGGCGGTTCTGGAAACGCTTCAGCATCATCGTCACCCATTGCCGGGTCGAGCCCACCATGGCCGCGATCTGGTCATGGGTGATCTTGCGGTTGATGATGATGGTGTCGCCGTCGGCCGTGCCGTGCAACTCCGACAGCGTGAGCAGGAACTGCGCCAGCCGCTCGATCACCGAGCGCGTGCCGAGGATCTGCGCCATCGAGGAGTAGCATTTGCCCTTGGCGATGAGGCCGTCGATCAGCGCCAGCGCGAAGCTCGGCATGCCGGTCAACAGCTTCTCGAGCGCCGGCCCGGAGAGTGTCGTGATCTCGCAGGCCTCGATGGCGATGCCCGACCACATGTGAATGCCACCGCCGGATATCTCGGGGCCTCCGATGAAATGTCCCGGCGTCCAATAGGCGAGCGTGATCTCGCGTCCCGACGGCGCGGTGTAATAGACCCGCACCTGTCCGCGGCGGATGATGAAGATGCCGTCGTGGCCATCGCCCTGGCTGAATACCATTTCGCCCTGCGGCACCGAGATGATGCGGCCGGCCGCGTGCACGCGCGCCTGCTCCGACGCGGACAAACGGTCGAGGAAATGCGCGCCGGCATTCAGCCCGTCGATCGTCTCGCTCATGAACAGCGCCGAGCTTGCGGGCCTTGCACGTGTGCTGCGGACCCGCCGCGTCTTCTTGTGGTCGATCCAGTCGAACGGAACGCCTGCATGAGGCCGGTCGGCGAAAGCGGCAGGCTCGATCGCGGCAGCTTCCTTGAGTATGGTCATCGCAATCCGTCAGCTCTCCAGGGGCCTGCGAATAGGTAAGTGCGGCGATGGTGCGATGTCCATCTCTTTGCGATCGTTCCAAATCACTTAGCAAAGCTTGATACGCGCGGCGATCGGCAGTGGAATGATTCCTCTGTCCATGGCTCCGTCCTGAGAAAATCCTTTGCGTCGTTGCGCGACGGAATCATGGCGCGAACGTCCTGCGACAGCGATGCAAGTAATTGCTTCAAGCGTTGCGCCGCGCCTTCGATAGTGCCGGCCAGCGTTGTCGCCGGCACGCGCCCGGCCTCCCGAGGACAGTTCGATGATCGAATTCAGCTCTTTGAGATTCAGTGTGGCCATTGTGGCCATCACCGTTGCGATGTTCGCGCCGGCCCAGGCGGAGACGATCCGTGTGGCGGTCGGGACGCAGGACACGACGATCAATTGCGCGACCGGCGGACTGCTCATCCGCGAGCTCAAGCTGCTTGAGAAATTTTTGCCCCATGATGGCAAGTACAAGGATGTCACCTACGACATCCAGTGGAAGAATTTTACGAGCGGCGCGCCGCTCACCAACGAGATGGTCGCAGGCAAGCTCGATTTCGGCGCGATGGCTGACTTTCCGGGCTCGCTGAACGGCGTGGCGTTCCAGAAGGCCGGACGCCGCAGCCTCTTCATCAGCGTGCTGTCCGGCAGCACCAAGGGCAGCGGCAACGGCATCGTGGTGCCGTCGAGCTCGCCGGTGCAATCGCTCGATGAGCTCAAAGGCAAGACCATCTCGGTTCCCTTCGCCTCGACCTCGCACGGCATGCTGCTCCGCGCGATCGAGGCCAAGGGCTGGAATCCCGAGACCGACGTCAACATCATCACGCAGGCGCCGGAGGTTGCGGGGCCGGCCTTGCAGGCAGGCAAGGTCGAGGCGCATGCCGACTTCGTTCCGTTCGCCGAACTGTTTCCGTGGCGCGGCTTCGCGCGCAAGATCTTTGACGGCGCGCAGGCCAATGCCCCGACATTCCACGGTGGGTTGGTCGACGCGGAATACGCCGAGAAATATCCCGAGATCGTCGTCGCCTATCTGCGCGCAGCGCTGGAAGCGGATCGCCTGATCGCTGAAGAGCCGGAGAAGTACAGCGAGCTGATCGCGAAGGTGACCGGCATCGAGGCGGAGGTCGATTACCTCTTTCACGGACCGCTCGGTCTCCAGACCCGCGATGTGACCTGGAAGCCGGAGTACCGCCAGGCGGTCGCAACCTCGATCAAGACGCTGAAGCTGCTCAAGCGCGCGGACAGCGATCTCGATATCAACCAGTTCGTCACCGACAAGTTCATCCGTATCGCGGCGGCGCAGGCGGGGCGCGATTACGACTCCGAACTGAAGAACTATGCGCAGCTTCCGCTTCGCGCCAAGGACGCTGCGACGGGCGCCGAGATCAACGACTACAGCCGCGTCGCGCAGATCTGGGTCAAGGACGAGGCTCATGTACGCCACTATGCCTCGCCCGAGAACGCGCTGAAGGCGCTCGCCGGCCTCGAGAAGGACGGCAAGACCATCCGCGTCGTCTACGCTCAGGATCGCGAGAGCGGCATCAAGCTGTTCGCAAACCAGGCCTGGTTCGTGCGGTCATCCAAGGGCGAGCTGAGCGCGTTCCTGCTCAAGCAGGCGGCCGAGGGCTGGTCGAAGAAGAACGGTGGCGCGGTGCTCGACTTCGCGGCCGCGCGCGAGTCCCTCGTCGCGAGCCGGTGAGGCGATGGCCACCGCTATCAAGGCGCGGCCTGCGGGCATCCGCTGGATGGTCCGCGGCCTTTCGATCCTGGCCTGCATTGCCCTTTGGCAGGTCGCTTCGACCACGCATCTCAATCTGGGGATCGTGACCTTCCGCAACGTGCCGCCGCCGGTCGAGGTCGTTCAATCCGCGCTCGCCCTGTTTCGTTCGCCGAAATTGACGGCACATATCACCAGTAGCCTCTGGCGGGTGTTCGCGGGCTACGGGGCGGCGGTCGTGATCGGCGTGATCCTTGGTTTTGCCATCGGCCGGTCACGCGCCGCGAGCGATCTTTTGCTGCCGCCGCTGGAATTGCTGCGGCCGATACCGGCGGTGGCATGGATACCGCTGTCGATCCTGATCTTTCCGTCGTCCGAACTCTCGATGATCTACATCACCTTCATCGGTGCCTTGTTTCCGATCGTGCTGAACACCGTCCACGGTGTCGCGAATGTCGACCGCCGGCTGGTTGCCTCCGCCCGCAGCCTCGGCGCGGGGGAGTTGGCGATCCTGAGGGAGGTCGTGCTGCCGGACGCCGCGCCCAGCATCGTCACCGGGCTTGCAATCGGCATGGGCACCTCGTGGTTCTGCCTCGTCACCGCGGAGATGATCTCAGGCCAGTTCGGCATCGGCTATTACACCTGGGAAGCCTACACGCTCCAGAACTACGCCGACATCATCGTCGGCATGCTGATCATCGGTCTGCTCGGCATGGGATCCAGCTGGCTGCTGACGACGGCCGGGCGGCTTCTGATGCCCTGGCGGAGCCCGAAGGTGGCGCGATGAACATTCGGGTCGCGGATATCGGCACGAAGAGCGTCGGTCGGATCGACTTCGCCGATGTCTCGATCTCGCTCGGAGCGGGCGGTGATGCATTCGAAGCGGTCAGCGGTCTCGATGTCGCGATTGCGCCGGGCGAGCTCGTCTGCGTCCTCGGTCCCTCCGGCTGCGGCAAATCCACGCTGCTCGGCGCGCTGGCCGGGCATTTGCCGATCACGGCTGGACGTCTCACGGTCGACGGCCAGCAGGTCCAGAGTCCGAGCCCGGACCGGGGCATGGTGTTTCAGCAGCACACGCTGTTTCCCTGGAAGCGGGTGCGTGACAATGTCGCCTTCGGCCCGAAGATGCGGGGTCTCGCGAGGAGGGAGCGCGACCGCGCCGCCGACGCGATCCTGAAGCTGGTCGGCCTTTCCGGCTTCGAGGCGTTCTATCCGACGCAATTGTCGGGCGGTATGCAGCAGCGCGTGGAAATTGCGAGGGTCCTGATCAACCAGCCGCGGGTGCTGCTGATGGACGAGCCCTTCAGCGCGCTCGACGCGCAGACGCGCGGCATGATGCAGGAGGTCCTGCTCGACATCTGGAGCAAGATCCCGACCACAACCGTCTTCGTCACCCACGACATCGACGAGGCATTGTTCCTCGCCGATCGTATCGTCGTGATGAGCGCAAGACCCGGCCGGGTGATCGAGGATGTCGTGCTGCCTTTCGCGCGGCCACGCAGCCACGATCTCGTGACCGAACCCGAGTTCGTACGCCTGAAGCGTCATGTCATGCAGCTTTTGCGACGGCCGGAGGGCAGCGAGCCGTTGGCACGGCTCAGTCCGCTCGGCGTGACGTCCTAGAACATCCCGCTCGCCGCGAGCGCCTTGCGGACGTGCTGCATCTCGGCCTCGTCGGCGACCATGTCGAGCATGATCGTGGTCAGGCCCTTCGCCGCAAAATCCTTCAGCTTTGCGCCGATCTCGATGTAGTTGCCGACGAGATAGGGGCAGTCGGCCTGGAAGGTGAGGTACGGCAGCAGCCAGTAGCCATTGTCAGCGAGCTCGCCGCTCTGGCCTTCATACAGCCGCCGCTTCCACACGGAATCGCTGTTCTCCACGGTGAGCGCGAGCAGCTCGCGGTCATCGGCATTGTCACGGAAACGCGCCGTTGCCGCCTGCCGTGCCTCGTCGCGTCCCTCGCGGGCGAAGATGCCAAAGTTCATTCCGGGCGCATCGAGGCCGCGATCGAGATCGGGCGGCAGCATCTGCATCTTGATGCAGCCGGTCTCCTTCGCCACGCGCTGCGCGGCCTCCGACTGGCCCGCGACCAGGAATTCCGGCATCAGCTCCGCCGGCAGGCGCGGGCGAAGTTGCAGATTGCTCGCGCGGTAGAACCGGCCCTCGAAATTCACCGGGCGAGGGCTTTCCAGCAATTGGCGCATCAGCGCGACGAATTCGCCGAGCCGGACGTAGCGGTCGGCATGCGACTGCTCGTCGCCCAGCCCCTGCAAATCGCTGACCGCGGTCCCCGTGATCATGTTGAGATAGACCTTGCGGCCGTGGAGCTGCGCAAAGGACGAGACGAATTTTGCCGCGGTGAACGGGTGCATGTAGACCGGATTGACCGCGATCAGCGGCGAGCTTCGCGCGGTCTCACCCATGATGTGTTGGGCCATCGCCCAGGGCTCGACGAACACGTCGTTGCCTTCGAACAGCAGGATGCCTTCGAAGCCGTTACGGTCGGCGAACTGTGCCACCCGCATCAGCTCGCCGACATATTTCTTGGGATCGCGGTTGCGCGAGATCGCGGGAAAGACGCGCAGCCGCGGGGGCGTCATTCAGCCGCTTCCTGGAACGGCCAGGAATTGCGGGTGATGGGAAGGCCGCCGTCCGCGCGGGAGCCGTCGGCGATCGCGAGGCGATGCGAGGGCGACGGCGAGCACAGCGAGAAGCGCCATGCATGCGGATCGTCGGCGATATCGGGCTTGAAGCTGATCTCGATGGCCTCCCGGGACACCTGCATCGCGAAAGCGTCGAGCGGCAGATTGAGCCCAAACCCCCTTGCCTTCAGATAGGCCTCCTTGAGCGTCCAATAGTCGAAAAAGCGCTCGATCGCGGCGGGCTCCGGCAGTCCGCGCAACGTTTCGACCTCCTCCGGCGCAAAGAAGCGAAGCGCAGTGGACAGGGGCGCGACACGCCGTGACACGGTTTCGACGTCGACGCCGACGGTCTCATGCCCGGACACGACGCAGGCAACGCAGCCATCGGCATGGGACAGGCTGAAATGCAGCGCGGTCGAGGTCGCGGGCGCCGCGACAAACGGCCGCCCGTAGCGACCGGCCCCGAAGGACCAATCGGTGGGTGCGACGTCCGGCGCGGCCTGCGACAGCGCCAGGCGCAGCATCGCGTGCGCGAAGATATACTGCCGCCGATGCCGCTCGAACATGAAGCGATCGGCGCGGATCCGTTCGTCGACCGAGAGCAGGCGCCGGCACGCATCGACTGCGCCCGGAGCGTCAATGGTCTCGATCAGTCCGACAAACAGTTCAATTCTGTCGTCTGCCATCAATAAGGCCCATGGCGTCAGGCGGAGGCCAAGTCTCCGGACCCTGACGGAAGAATCAACTGAGCAAGAATCAACTGAGCGGACCGCTTCTAACGGTCCACCCGGGCAATTTCTTGTCGATTTGCAGGCCGGTTTACAGGCGCAAGCTTGTGCGAGACCCCAACTCGACAAGCGAGCGGCCCATATCCGGAAAATGAAGCCTGAGGATTCGTGCGGCGTCCCGGCCGACGATCCTTACTTCTTCTTCTTCTTGGCTTTCTTCGCTCCGCCCAGCATCGAAAGGCTGGCGTCGACATCCTTGAGCGCGGACTGGAGCTTCTTCTTCTCGGCGCCCAGCAGCTTTTGCAGGGCCTTGCGGTCCTTGTCGCTCAACGAGGTACCCTTGGTAAATTTGATGAAACCCATAACATACTCCCCCGGTTGAAAATAATCGTCCAAATCAAATCGAGGGAATAATCTTGCGCGCTGGCGCCAAATAATCAAGATGCAACTTGGTCATTCACAGCTTTGGCGAGTGAACCTGTGTTCTCCCGTCCCGTACAGCCGGTCATGCCGCCCTGCGAGCGAGTAATCGGCCGAGCGGCGTGTTGGGGTGGGCGACGGCCGCATCCAGCAGCGCGACGAGATTCGCCATCCACTCACGGACCCTGCGGCCATCAAGCAGCTCGCCCTTGTAATTGCATGAGCCGGTGATTCCGGTGGGGCGCTCCTTGAGCATCAGCGACAGCCAGGTCTGGTCGATCGGCAGCACCGGCTGGCCTTCGCGCGCGACGTTGCCGATCGATTCGATCGTGACGTCAGCCAGATCGAGCGGCTGGCGCAGCGGATTTTGCAGGGTGAAATAGACCTGCAGCAGCGAGGCCGGTTCGATCCCCTCCTGCTCCAGATGGTCGGCAAGGATGTTGAACGGCAGCTCCTGGCGCGCATGCGCGTCGAGCACGCTCTGGCGTACCCGGGCCAGGGCTTGCGCGAACGACAGCTCCGGCGTGATTCGGGTACGGACGATCACCGTGTTCTCGAACGGACCGACGACCCGGTCGGTATCCGGCTGGGCGCGATTGGCCATGGCGGTGGCGACCGAAATGTCGCTGCGGCCGCTCTGCGCCAGCAACAGGGCTTTCAGGCCGGTGAGAAGGCACATGAACAGCGTGCTGTTATGCCGGCCGGCGAACGCCGTGAGCTGGCCGATCAGCTCGCGCTCGAGGCTGACGGGGTGATGCCCGGTGGACGCGCCGGGGCTTGCTTCGCCGTCGAAGACGGGGGCCGCGCCGCGCAGATTCTCCGTCCAGTCGGCGGCCTGGCGGCGGGCGGCGTCGGTGCCGCACCACCAGCGCTGCCAGCGGGCGACGTCCGAAAAGGCGAGCGGCAATTTCGGCAGCGGCACGGACGGACGTCCGGCCAGCGCCGCATAGCGGTTGGACAGCTCCTCGAACAGCACGCCGATCGACCAGCCGTCGGCAATGGCATGATGCAGCGTCAGCAGCAGCACATGATCGTCGGCATGGAGCCGCAACAGCCGCGCCCGCAACAGCGGCGGCCGCGCAGTGTCGAACGGGGCGTAGGTCTCCTGCTCGATCAGGAGATCGATCTTCCTGAGTTCGAGGGCTTTGCGCCGCTTGTTGTCGTGGGGACGTCCGTCGCCGATGACCTCGATCGTGAGGGCCGGTCCGAGTTCACCGGGTGTCGCGATGCGGCTGACGGGCTCTTCGCCGCTCCGGCCGAACCCGGTCCGCAGTGATTCGTGGCGGCGCACGATGTCGCCGAACGCCTGCGCGAGGGTGGTCGGATCGAGCGGGCCCTGGAGGCGGAAGGCAAAGGGCAGGTTGAACAGCGGCAGGCCCGGCAGGTTCTGCTCGATCCGCATCATCTGGTCCTGTGCGATCGAGAGCGTTGGGAGCCCGCTTTCAGCAGGCCGCAACATGCCTGTTGCCGGCTTGCGCGGCTTTGCTGCCACGGCCTCGTCAACCCGCCGGGCGAGTTCTTCGATCGTCGGAGCCTCGAAGATGGTCTTGATCGGTAAGGACACGCCGAGCGCACGGGCGACGCGCGCCATCGCCTGGCCCGCCAGCAGCGAATGGCCGCCGAGATCGAAGAAATTATCGGTCACGCCGAGGCTCTCGACCTTCAGCAGGTCGACCCAGATGTCCGAGAGCACTTTTTCGGTGAAGTGCCGCGCCGGCACGGCGGCGTCCGGTGGGGAGATGTCCTGCTGCGCGGGCGCCAGCAGCGCCGACCGGTCGATCTTGCCATGGGCATTGAGCGGTATCTGGTCCAGGAACAGGAATGCGGACGGGATGGCATGGCCCGGCAACCGGCTCTTCAGGAAGTCGCGCAGCGCGCTGGCGCTGCTCTGGCTGCCGGCCCTTGCGACGATATGGGCGATCAGCCTGACATCGCCGCTCGCCTCGCGGCGCGGCTCGACGATTCCGGCGCGCACCGCAGGATGGTCGGCAAGCGCGTTCTCGATCTCCTTGAGCTCGATACGGTAGCCCCGGACCTTGACCTGATGGTCGGCGCGGCCGAGGCATTCGATGGTGCCGTCGGCGCGGCGGCGTGCGAGGTCGCCGGTCCGGTACAGCCGCGCGCCTTCCTGGCGCGAGAACGGATCGGGCAGGAAGCGCTGCCGGCTCTGCGCGGGATCGTTGATGTAGCCGCGGCCGACGCCGGCGCCGCCGATGCAAAGCTCTCCGATCACGCCGACCGGCAGCGGCTGGAGGTTTTGATCGAGCACATGGAGCTGGGTGTTGGGCAGCGGCGCGCCGACCGGGACGTTGCTCGTCGCCGCCGCCGGCGCTTTGGTCAGGCGATGCAGCGAGACGTCGTCGGAACATTCTGATGCGCCATAGGCGTTGATCAGCGACACCTTCGGGCAGCGGGCGAACCAGCTGCGGCAGAGATCGACCGGCAGCGGCTCGCCGGTCGAGATCAGGAGCCTCAATCCCGCAAAGGCGCGCTGGACTTGCGCGTCGTCCATGCGGTCGAGGATCACCCGCAGTAGCGACGGGACGATCTCGAGCACGCTGATCCCTTCACGCTCGATCTCCCGCGCGAGCAGGATCGGGTCCTGCACGATTGCGTTGTCGCAGACATGGACGCGCGCGCCGACCATGGGACCGGCAAGGAACTGCCAGACCGAGATGACAAAGCTCTGCGGCGCAGTCTGGGCGATCACGTCCCTGGCCGTAAGGCCGAGCTCGGAAATGAGCGACGGCAGATGGTTCGACAGCCCGCGCTGCTCGATCATGACGCCCTTCGGCGCGCCGGAGGAGCCGGATGTGTAGATGAGATAGGCGAGGCTCGCGGCCGCGCGCCGCGCCGCGCGGGCCGGCCTGGTCGATCCGGGTGCGATCGCGTCCTCGAGCTCGGCGACATGGATGCGCTCGACCAGCGGCTCGAGCAGCGCCTCGACCATGGCCGACTGGGCGCGCCCGGTCAGCAGCATGCGGGCGCAGCTCGATCCGAGGATGGTCGCAAGCCGCGCCGGCGGCTGGTCGGGATCGAGATTGAGGAAGGCTGCGCCCACGCGCTGCGCGGCGATCATCGCGGCGAGCAGGTCGGGCCCGCGATCTGCAAGCAAGGCGACAACGCTCTCGGCGCCAACACCTTCGCGCGCGAGCCAGCGTGCGGCCGCCTGGCTGCGGCGGGCGAGCTCCCGATAAGTCAGGGAGGTGCGGCCGTCGGAGACGGCGATCGCGTTTGGTGTCTTCTTCGCCTGGCGCTCGAGGCGTTCGCAAAGATTGCCGCGCGTGGTGAAATTGGCCACCACGCCCTGGCCTTTCGCCAGCAACTGCCGGCGTTCGGCCTCCGTCAGGAGCGGCAGGCGCGAGATGCGCTGCTCCGGATTGGTGATCACGGCCTTGAGCAGGGTCTTGAATTGAGCGGCCATGCCTTCGATGGTCGCAGCGTCGAACAGATCGGTGGCGTATTCGAAGAAGCCCGTGAAGCGGCCGTCGGCCTCGACCAGTTCGAGCGTGATGTCGAAGCGCGCGACTTTCGGGTCGACCTCCAGCCGCCGCGTCGACAGGCCGGGGAAACGCGCCGCCTCGATCGAGGCGTTCTGGAGAATGAACATGATCCGGAACAGCGGGTTGCCGTCGCTCCGGCGCGCGATCTGCAGCGCGCGCAGCACTTCCTCGATCGGGAGGTCCTGGTTGCGGTAGGCATCCAGCGTGACCTGCCGCACCCGCCGCAACATTTCGCCAAAACCCGGATCGCCGCCGAAATCGTTGCGCAGGATCAGGGTGTTGGCGAACAGCCCGATCAGTCGCTCGCTCTCGATCTGGTTGCGGTTGGCGATCAGCGATCCCGTCGCGACATCCTCGTGTCCGGTGTGGCGGAACAACAGGCACTGGAAAGCCGCGAGCAGCGTCATGAAAGGCGTGACGCCCTGGTCCTGGCTCAGCGCGCGCAGATCGGCCGACAGTGCCTTGGAGAATTCGAGATAGTGACGGGCGCCGTGACCGCTCCAGACCTCCGGGCGTGGCCGGTCGGTCCGCAGCGGCAGTGTGGTGACACCGTCGAGCTGGGTCCGCCAGTAATCGAGCTGCTCCTTCGCCGCCGGCGTCCGAGCCCAGCTCTGCTGCCATAGCGCAAAGTCGCGATACTGGAAGGCGGGCGAGGGCAACGTCACCGCGCTTGCCTTGCGCGCAGCGGCATAGTGGGCGGCAAGCTCCTCCCAGAACAGCCGTTGCGACCAGCCGTCGGTGACGAGGTGATGGACGTTGACCACCAGCGCGTGGCTGGATTTGTCGAACGACAGCAGGGTGACCTTCAGCGGCGGCTCGCGCGCGAGATCGAACGGATATTGCGCGAGCACGAGCGCCTCGCGCCGGATGATTGCGCCCTGCTTGTCCGCGGCGCAGGGCTTGAGCTTGATCCGCTCGAATCGCGGAGGTGATTGCAGCACCCGCTGCGCCGGCTCGCCCTCGCGTTCGGTGAAGACCGAGCGCAGCGCCTCGTGGCGCGCGCAGATCGAGGCGAGGCTCGCAGAAAGCGCGGCGACGTCGACCAGGCCCTTGAGAACGGCGACTTCGACGACGTTGTAATTGTAGCGGGTCGGATCGAGCCGCGAGAGCACATACATCCGCTGCTGCTGGAACGACAGCGGCGCGTCTGCCGCAGCCGCCTGGCGCCATGCGGGCACCATCGTCTCGCGATGGGTTGTGGCGGTCTCGATCCGGGCCGCAAGCGCTGAGACCGTGGCGCAATCAAAGATATCCTCGAAGGAGAAGTCGACATTGAAGCGTTCGCGCAAGCGCGAGCGCATCTGCGTCGCCGCGAGCGAGTCTGCGCCGAGCGCGAAGACATCCTGGTCGATGCCGACCTGCGGCAGCTCCAACAGACCGGCCCAGATCCCCGCGAGCTGGGTCTCCAGCGCGTTGCGCGGCAATTGCGCTTCGACGCCATGCTCCGCGGTTGCGATCAGATCGGCCAGCGCGTTGCGCTTGACCTTGCCGCTCGCGCCTTTCGGCAGTGCGGCCACGCCGCGGATCAGGCTCGGCACCTTGTAGGCCGCAAGACGTTTGCGCGCGAACTGCCGAAGCTGGTCCGGAGTTGCTTCGGAATTCGGGCGCAGCACCACGACGGCGGCGACGTTTTCGCCGAGCTTCTGGTGCGGGACGGCGAACACGCCGGCCTCCAGCACCGCCGGATGGCTCAGCAGGACCTCTTCGACCTCCAGGGGCGAGATCTTCTGCCCGCCGCGGTTGATGACGTCCTTGATGCGGCCGACGATGAAGAGATAGCCGTCGGCGTCGAGATAGCCGAGGTCGCCGGTCCGGAACCAGCCGTTGCGGAAGGCGGTCCGTGTCGCGGCCTCGTCATTATAATAGCCGCGGCTCATGTTCGGCCCGCGCAGCATGATCTCGCCATGCTCGCCGCTCGCAAGCGTGCGGCCCGCCCCGTCCATGATCGCGATCTCGGGGCCCGCAGCGCGGCCGACCGATCCGACCTTGCGCAGCTCGAACGGATTGGCGGAGATCTGCGAGGCCGCTTCCGTCATGCCGTAGGTCTCGAGCACGGGAACGCCGAACATCGCCTCCAGCCCGTTCAGGATCGCGGGCGCGAGCGAGGATGAGGCCGAGCGGATCACGCGCAGCGACGACGAGCGGGCGCGGTCCGGGTCGGCCTCGGCCGCCGTCAGCAGCGCGCGATGGATGGTCGGCACCGCCGTGTACCAGGTCGGTCGCAGCTCCCGCATCCAGCCGAAGAAGGACAATGCGTCGAAACCGTTGGTGCAGATCACGCTGGAGCCCGCGGCAAGTGCCGTCAGCAGGCCGGAGATCAGACCATGGGCGTGAAACAGCGGCAGGGCATTGAGCAGGCGATCGTGGGCTGCGAGCGACAGCACGCGGCCGGCATTGTATGCGGACAGGCACACATTGCGCTGCGTCAGCGGCACCATTTTCGGCCGCGCCGCCGTGCCCGACGTCAACAGGATGAAGGCGTCATCGTCGCCGCGCGAGGCGCCGCTCGTGCTGGCGGGCCCGACTGCCGGGCCGATGAACGCGCAGCCGCCGAGATTGTCGTTCGGCCCCGGCACGAAATCGATCACCGCGATATCGAGCGCCTTGGCAACGTCACGACTTGGTGAATTCATGTCGGCCCGGGTGACGAGCGCGGTCAGCTTCAATTCGCTGAAATAGCGTTGCAGCTCGTCGGCCGTCAGATCGGGATTGACCGGGACGCAGGCGCCGGCCGAGGCGACCGCGATCAGCGCCAGCGCGCTGTCGGCGCCGCGCGGCAGCGCAACGGCGATCCGGTCGGCAGGCGCAATGCCGAGCCCCCGCAGGGTGCGGACCAGTTGCTGGACCAACTCACCCAGCTTGCCGTAGGTGAGGGCCGGCCGGCCCGGCGCGAGGAGAGCCGGTGCCGACGGCGTCTTGCGCGCATAAAAGTCGAGAAGGCCGCCGATATCGGCAAACGTCCTGGTTTCGGCGCCTGCGCTGTCCGAATCCTCTCCCGCCACGGATGCAATGTGGGACAATGCCATTCCCTTTTGATCTGATTGAGCTATTCTTCCCAAGACTTAGGGAGCGCGTCCAGTCTGAGGTGAAGTTCGGGCCCCAAAATCTGTGGTTGAGGGGCCTAAAGCCCTTCGACGGAGTGAAGGTCGGGCAGAATCACCATGCTGGAGAATGAGCCTGTTACGGGGACTGAAGGCGGGTTGAAGCGCTGGCTCGAAGGCGTCGGTCTTGGACATTACACCGATCTCTTCGCGCAGCACCGCCTCGATCTCGATGTGATGGGGGACCTGACGGAATCCGACCTGGTCGAGCTCGGATTGCCGCTCGGCGATCGCAAGCGGCTTCGGCGCGCGATGTCGGCGCTATTCCAGGCTGAGACCGCAGAGAAGCCCGATGCGGCGGCGCGCCCGCAAGTCCGGGCGGAAGTCGGTGCCGAACGGCGTCAGCTCACCACCATGTTCTGCGACATGGTGGATTCCACCTCGCTGTCGGTGCAGTTCGATCCGGAAGACGTGCGCGACATGATCGCGAGCTTTCGCGAGACCTGCGTCCGGGTGGTGAAGCATTACGAAGGGTTTGCCGCGCGCTTCGTCGGCGACGGTATCCTTGTCTATTTCGGCTATCCGACCGCGCATGAGGACGATGCAGAGCGATCGGTGCGCGCCGGGCTCGAGATCGTGCGGGTGCTGTCGACTGCGCGCGCGATCGAGCCGCGCGGTGCGCTGAGCCACGCCCCCGCCGTCCGCATCGGGATCGCAACCGGCCTCGTCGTGGTCGGCGACCTCGTTGGCCAGGGCACCGAGGAGCGCGATTCCGCGGTCGGAGAAACCGTCAACCTCGCCGCTCGCCTGCAAGGTCTGGCGCCACCCAACGGCGTCGTGATCTCGTCCTCGACACAGTCGCTGCTGAAGGGCAAGTTCGACTACCGCAATCTCGGCGTCCATGCGCTGAAAGGCATCTCGGAGAAGACGCAGGCCTGGCACGTGGTGCGCGCCTCGCGAGCGGAGACCCGCTTCGCCGCTGCCATGGGCGGGCGGTTGACACCGCTCGTCAACCGCGAGGAGGAGATCGCGCTGCTGATGGGACGCTGGCAGCAGGTCAAGGACGGCGACGGCCAGGTCGTGGTGAAGTTCGGCGAGCCCGGCATCGGCAAGTCGCGCATCATCCAGGAGATCTTCGACCGGATCGCGGGCGACCGCCATGGACACGTCTCGTTCCAGTGCTCGCCCTATTACACCTCCACGGCGTTCTATCCATTCTCCGAGCAGCTCAAATTCTCGCTCGGCCTCGACCGCGAGGATCCATCCGCGACCTCGCTGGCGGGTCTGGAGACCGCGATCGCGGCCGCCCATGGCGACATCGAGCAGGTCACGCCGCTGTTTGCCGCGCTGCTGTCGATCCCGACCGGAGACCGCTATCCGCCGCTCGACCTGTCGCCGCAGCAGCAGAAGGATGCGACCGTCGCGGCGCTGGTCAATCATTTCCTCGGCCTTGCGCGCGACATGCCGCTGGTGATCGCGCTTGAGGATCTGCACTGGATCGACCCGACCTCCCGCGAGGTGATCGACCTCCTCGTCGCCCGGGTGCAGAACCAGCCGGTCCTTGTCATCATCACCGCGCGCTCCGAATTCCAGCCGAGCTGGAACGCGCATTCGCACATCACCACGCTGGTGCTGAACCGCCTGAGCCGGCAGCTGCGCACGACGCTGGTCGAGCGCGTCGCGGGCCGCGAGCTTCCCAAGGAGGTGGTCGAGGAGATCATCGTCAAGACCGACGGCGTGCCTCTGTTCCTGGAAGAGCTGACCAAGACCGTTCTCGAATCCAACCTCCTGACCGAGCGGCACGGGCGCTACGTGCTGTCGGGTCCATGGCGGCAGCTCGCGATCCCGGCGACCCTCACCGACTCGCTGATGGCGCGGCTGGACCGGATGGGGCCGTTCAAGCGAATCGCGCAGATCGGCGCCACCATCGGTCGCGAGTTCTCCTACGCGACGCTGCACGCGGTCGCCAACACGCCGGCGGAGCAGATCGAGGCCGCGCTCAATCATCTGGAGGAGGCCGGGTTGATCATGCGCCGCGGCCATCCGCCCGGCGCGCTCTACTCCTTCAAGCACGTGATGATCCAGAACGCCGCGCACGACAGCCTGCTGCACAGCGAGCGGCGCAAGCTGCATTCGCGGATCGCGCAGGTGCTCGCCGAGATGTATCCGGAGAAGACCGAGCGCGAACCGGAGCTGCTGGCCCATCACCTCACCGAATCCGGCCAGAGCGAGGGCGCCGCCAGCTTCTGGCTCAAGGCCGGCAAGCAGGCGGCCAAGAGCGGCGCCAATCTGGAGGCGATCGGGCATTTGCGCCGGGGCTTGAGCGTCGTGCAGGCCAATGCGCGCATGCAGGGCGCCGACGAGATGGAGCTGGAGCTGCGCATCGCGCTCGGCAACGCATTGATTGCCGCCAAGGGCTACGCTGTGCAGGAGGTCGAGGAGAACTACATCCGCGCGCTCGAGCTCGGTCAGCAGCTCGACGACGACGAGAAGGCCTTCGCCGCCACGCGCGGGCTCTGGGTCTGCCATTTCATCCGTGCCGATCTCAGCCGCGCGCACGATCTCAGCGTCGAGCTGTTGAAGTTCGCCAAGCGCGAGCGGCTGAACGAGCGCACCCAGCCGGCACAGCAGACCGGCTATCTGATCGAGGCGCACCGCTCGATCGCGATGACGATGCTCTATCGCGGCCGTTTTGCCGCTTCCCAGCACCATCTGCACCGCTGCATCAACCTCTACAGTCCTGATCTGCACTCCGATCTGATGGAGCGGCACGGCACCGATCCCGGCGTCGTTTCGCTGTCCTATCTCGGCTATCTCCTCTGGTTCCTCGGCCGGCCCGACGCGGCGCGCCAGCACAGCGAGCAGGCGATCGCGAATGCCGAGAAGATCCGCCATCCCTTCACGCTCGCCTTCGCGCTCGTGTTCGGCGCCTATCTGTGCCAGCATTTGCGCGACGTCGAGGGCACGCGCGACCACGCCAACCGCGCCATGATCATCGCCACCGAGCACAATTTCCTGCATTGGAAGCAGCAGGCGGCGATCCTGCGCGGCTGGGCGCTGGCCCAGCTCGGCGACGCCGACGAAGGTCTCAGCCAGATGCGCCTCGGCCTCGACGAATACGAGGCGATGGATTCCTGGCTCGCCGGCTGCTGGTTCCGCTGCCTCCTTGCGGAAGCCTATGCCAAGGTCGGGATGCGCGATGCCGCCTTGCGCGCGCTGGACGGCGCGCTCGCGACCGCGAGACGGACCGGCGATCACTCCTATCTCGCCGAGGTCTATCGCCTGCAGGGCGAGATCACGATGTCGGACGGTGATCCGGCATCGGTGCAGGAGGCGGAGGACCTGTTCGCCCTGTCGCTGGAGACCGCGCGCAAGCAGGGCGCGCTGTCATGGGAGCTTCGGACCGCCGTCAGCCTTGCGCGCCTGTCGCACCAAGCCGGCAAGCGCGAGCACGCAAGCCTCCTGCTTTTGCCGATCGTCGGCAAGTTCAGCGAGGGCTTTTATACCCCGGACCTGAAGCAGGCGATGCAGCTCCTCAGCGAGCTCGGCGGAGACGTGCCCGTCCTTGAACAGGCCGATGCGATGAAATGAGCGATCTTGCCGCCGCGCGTGCGCGCTACGTCGAGTTGATCGCGAAGCGAGAGCGGATCGCCTCGCCACGCCTGCTCGAAGCGCTCGCCGCCATCCCGCGCGAGGATTTTCTGGCGAAGGGACCCTGGCGCATCAAGAGCGAGGCGGCGCGCAGCTACCGGCTGACGCCGGATCCCGATCCCGTTCATCTCTACGACAATGTGCTGGTCGCGATCGATGCGCGCCGCAGGCTCGACACCGGGCTGCCGAGCCTGTGGGCGCACTTCATCGATCTGCTCGACGTCGGGGAGAAGGACCGCGTGGTCCAGATCGGCTGCGGTCTCGGCTATTTTTCGGCGGTGTTGTCGAAGATCGTGGGGCCCAGGGGCAGGGTGCATGCAATCGAATGCGACGGGCGGCTTGCGGCGCGTGCCGCGAACTACCTTCGCCCCTATCGCAATGTCGAGGTCGTGCATGGCGATGGATGTGAGGAGATCGGCGAGCCGGCCGACGTGATCATCGTGCATGCCGGCTTCCCGCACCCGCATCCGCTCTGGCTTCAGTCGCTCCGCCCGCGCGGCCGCCTCCTGGCGCCGCTGACGCAGCGCGACCGCGAGGGCGCCGCCCTCAAGATCACGCGCAAGGGCAGGGGGTTCGAGGCCGAGGCGGTGCAGCAGATCAGGATCTTCCCCGGCCAGGGTCGCGGCGTGACCGCGCTCGACGACCGCGTCGCCGACTGGTGGCAGCGCGCCGCCGCGCTGGCGCCACTGCGTTTTCGCGGCATCGAGCAGGGGCTGCCGTCGGATGGCTAATGCTTCGTTTCGTTTTACCTTGATTCCGTTTGTGAGTTTCCAGCATCTCGCGGTGCGGCTATGAGTGCGGCTTGATGGCCATTCGAGCGCGCTCCATGCATTCCGTTGCCCTGCTGACCGCCAGCTACGCCAAGGATATCGAACGCTTTTCGCTGCTCAGCGAGAGCATCGACACCTGGCTCTCGGGATACACGCGGCATTATGTTCTCGTTAACGATGAGGACGTGCCGCTGTTCGCGCCGTTTGCATCCGACAAGCGCGTCATCGTTCCGGCCTCGAATTATCTGCCGAAATGGCTCTGGGCGCTGCCGCCCTCGCTTCAGTTCCTCAGCAAGCGCCGGGTCTGGCTGTCGCTGCTGTCGTCGCCGGTGCATGGCTGGCACATCCAGCAGATCCTGAAAATCGCCGGCGTGCTCAACGCATCCGAGCAGCGCGTCTGCATCCTGGATTCGGACAATCTGTTCTTCCGCGAATTCGACGCCGGCCAATATGCCGGCGGAGAGAAGACGCCGCTGTTCGTCACCCCGAAGGACATCGGCGCTGACCACCCGTTGCATGGGCTGTGGCTGCGCACAGTCGATCAGTTGCTCGGCATCAAGGACCGGTCCTTCCCCGCCGATGACTATGTCGGCAACGCGCTGGTCTGGGACAAGGACACCGCGCGCGCGATGACCGACGCCATCAAGTCGGCAACGGGATTGAACTGGGTTCTGGCGTTGTGCCGGAAGAAGAAGTTCTCGGAGTATCTGATGTACGGCCATTTCGTCGCGAACTCTCCGGCGCATCTGGCCACCCATCGGGTCACCGAGGACAGCATCGCCGTCTCGCATTGGGATGAGACGCCCCTCGACCGTCCGGCCATCGAAGCGATGATGCGCGCGGCCTCGCCCGAACAGGTCGCGCTCTGCATCCAGTCCTATTCGTCGACCTCGATCGACGACATCCGCGACGTGTTCCGCCTTAGCTCGCGGGATCGACGCAGCCCGAGCCTGTCTCCTGAAGATATGGGTGATGCGGCCGAATTCGAAGTGCCGGCGAAGACGCGCTAAGGCCGCGTCTCAGGCGTCCCTCGTGAACTTGCTGATGACGTCCATGAACGGCTTCGGCTTGAACTCGCCGTCAAGCGGCAAGGGGCGGTTCGGCTGCTTGTCCGCGCGGGCGAAGGTGCCGTTGATCCAGCTATAGCGATCCGAGAGGCCCCAGGTCAGGATCGAGCGCACCGGCCCGCTGGTCGAGATCGCGGTCAGGAGATCGTCGACGCGCTTGGCGACGATGGCGTCGCGCTCTGCCGGATTGCCCGTCAGTTTCTGGTCGTCGACATCGAGCTCGGTGACGAGCACCTCGAGGCCCCAGGAACGCAGCTCGGTGACGAACTCGGCGAGCCCATGCGTGTCGATCTCGAGCTCGGCGTGCAGATGCGATTGCAGGCCCACAGCGTGCAGCGGCACGCCCTGGTCGAGCAGGTCCATGATCAGGTTGCGGTACGCCGCGCGCTTGGCAATGAACGAGTCCTTCGCCGACTCGATGTCATATTCATTGATCGCGAGCTTGACGAAGGGATCGGCCGCGGCCGCCGTGCGGAAGGCCAGCGGAATCCAGCGGTTGCCCAGATGCTGCGTCCAGAACGTGTCGCGCCGGTCGGTGATCTTCTTCGGATTGTCCGGGATCGGCTCGTTGACGACGTCCCACGACGTCAGCTTGTCCTTGTAATAGGACACGACGGTGCCGATGTGGTCGACATAGGCGCGCTCGACGCCCTTGGAATCCTTGATCTGCTTGGTCCAGTCCGGAATGTCGTGATACCAGGCGAGCGCGTGACCGCGCATTGTCAGATCGTTCTCCCTGGCGAAATCCAGGATCGCGTCGGCGCGCTCGAAGTTGAACGTGTGCGCGTTCGGCCGCAGCATCGGCCATTTCAGCTCGAGCACCGGCACCACCTGGGTGCAATAGGTACTGATGGCTTCGCCGAGCCTGGGATCTGCTTGCAGGTCCCAGAGCGTCGCAGCAGCGCCAAAGCCCGGACGGCGCTGCGCGAGTTTTGATGCCGGCGCGGCGGACGCCGCTGCCCCCACCGCGAGTGCTGCGGCGCCGCCAAGGAGAAATTCGCGTCTGTCGAGCCTGGTCACGGTGGGACGTTCCTTTTGGAACCAACGCGCCATCGTACCAAGCGGCGCCTTGCGACGCCGGGGTTTCCTGTCGTTGGGTTAACCTTTGCGGATGTCCGGTGCGCAACGCGCGTGGCGCTGCATCGCTGTTCCAGTCTGGATCAGGGTTTCGTGTCGTGATCGCTCGAACCGCCCCAGGGAAAGGGCAAATTTAACGCTAACGCGCGAAAGCGGCCTCTCAGCCTCATTCGCCGCCCGATCTGCAGACTTATGTGACACTCTTGAGAGATGCTGCGGCGCAGTTCGTTCGCCCCGCCAAGGTCATTGATTAACGGCCGTCACCATCGCAACACCGTTGCCGGTCCTGTGCTCGCATGCTGAACCGCCATTTCTCGATTTATCTCGTCGCCTACATCCTGCCCGCAGCGGTGGGTTTCTTCGCGGTCACGGCCTACACGCGGCTGCTGACGCCGGCCGAGTACGGCGTCTATGTCGTCGGCATCAGCCTCGCCGGCATATTGGGCGCGATCTTCTTCGCCTGGATCAAGCTGTCGGTGTCCCGCTATCAGGCGATGTCGGCGGAGGTGGATTTTCGCGGCACGGCGATGGTCGCCTTCGGGCTGACGGCCGCGGTCCTCTGCGCCACCACGCCGCTGGTCATTCTGTTCCGCAGCGACCTCAGCGTCGAGCTGCTGCTCGCCAGCATGTTCGTCGCGATCATGGCCAATGCTGTCGATGTCGGCCAGGAATTCGAACGCGCCAAACTGCGCCCCTACAGGTTCGCGGCGATCTCGATCGTCCGCAGCGTGTCGAGCGTCGGCTTTGGCCTGCTCGGCATCTGGCTCGGCTGGGGTGGATTGGGACTGCTCGCCGCGTTCGGCCTGGGCTCGCTCACCGGCATCATTCTCAATCTCGTCGGCGACCGCACCAAGATCGCGCGCTTCGAGCGCAGCCAGTTCATGCAGCTGGCGCGCTACGGCCTGCCGCTGACGCTGGCCGGATTGTCCGTTGCGGTCTATTCGGCCTGTGACCGGCTCATCGTCGCTTATCTGCTCGGCAAGGACGCCGCCGGCATTTTCGGCGTCGCCGCCGATCTGCCGCGCCAGTTCATGGTCATGATCGCCTCCAGCGTCGCCGCTGCGACCGTGCCGCTGGTGTTCCGGTCGCTGTCGGAGAAAAACAGCGAGACGACGCGGGAGCGGCTGAGCGAGAGCCTTGAGTTGCTGCTCGTCGTCGTCGCACCCGTCGCCGTCTGGCTCGCGCTCGCGGCCGACCAGGTCGCGGGCACGCTCGTCGGCGTCGATTTTCGCGCCGGCGTATCGGCGCTGTTGCCGACGCTGGTGCTCGCGCGCTTCTTCGGCATCGCCAATCAATTCTATGTGCAGATCAGCTTCCAGCTCGCCGAGCGGCCGTTCATGCTGGCGGCGCAGTCGTTCCTCACGCTCGTTTTGAGCGTGGCACTGATGTTCGCGCTGGTCGCGGGCTACGGCCTTTACGGCGCGGCGCTCGCCACGCTCGCCACCGAAGCGCTCGGCTTCGTCGTCGCCGTCGCCCTGATGCGCCGCGCCCATCCCGTGCCGTTCGACGTCAACCGCCTCGCCGGCGTTGCGGCTTCGGCTGCGGCGATGGCGGGCGCTATCCTCGTTGCGCGGACGCAGGTCGGCGGTACCGGTATCGTGGCGTTGATGGTCGTCAGCTCCGCGGGTGGGGTTGCTTACGCCGCTGCGGCCTGGCTGCTCAACGTCGCGAATGTGCGGACGTTGTCGCTGCGCTTCCTGCGGACGTTCAACCGCAAGGCGCTGGGCGTATAGACCCGCGCGCTACCCCGCCAGAAAGCCGCCATCCACGGCAACGACGGTGCCGGTCGCATATTGCGAAGCCGGCATGCAGAGGAAGGCAACGGCGCCGGCAATGTCCTCCGGCTGTCCCCAGCGCTTGAAGGCGGTGCGATCGGCGATGCGCTGATAATGCGCAAGGTCGCTGCGGCCGGCGGCGTTGATCGCGGTTTCGATATAGCCGGGCGCGACCGCGTTGACGCGGATGCCTTCTTCGGCCCACTTCAAAGCCAGCGCCTTGGTCAGCATCACGACACCACCCTTGCTGGCGCAATAGGCGGGAATCCGCGGCAGCGCCAGCGTCGCGTTCATCGAAGCGATGTTGACGATCGATCCCGTCTGCTCCGCGAGCAGGGAGTGAAAGGCCATGCAGGTGCGGAACGTGCCGGTGAGATTGACGTCGAGCACCTTCATGAAGGTCTCGATCTCAAATTCCTTGTCGCGCGCGAGAATGCCGGCGCAATTGATCAGCGCGTCGACGCGCTTGTGCTTCCGGGCGAAGGACGTGACGGCTTCGTCATCGGTGACATCGAGCGTTGCGAGCGTGAGGCCCGCGCGCGGTTTGAGGAGGGTGCGGGCAAGATCGGCCTCGTTCGCGCCCGTTGCAGACACCGTCGCACCCAGATCGCAGAATTGATTGCTGATGGCGGCACCAATGTCGCCGGCGCCGCCGATCACGACGGCATGGAAGCCGGGGGCGAGGGAAAAGTTCGGATTCATCGGGAGTGTCTCACTTCAGGGATTTCGGAGGCGCAGCCGTCGACTCGCGGACGACTAGCGAGAAGTCGATCTCGCGATGCATGATGGTCTGCTCGCCGGCGAGGCTGCGCACCAGATATTCACCGGCGCGCTGCCAGGTTTCTCCGGTCGGTACGTGGATCGTGGTCAGGCTCGGCCGCAAATGCCGGCTCCAGTCGAGGTCGTCGAAGCCGACCACCGAGAGGTCACGCGGCACCGAAAAACCGCTGCGCTCGGCTTCGAGCAGCACGCCATAGGCGATGACGTCGTTGCCGCACACCACGGCTGTCGGGCGGTCCTCGAGGCCTAGGAGATAGCGCGCCGCCTCGCGCGCGTCGTCCAGCGTATAGGGCACCTCGACATGCCATTGCGAAGGCAATTCGAGCCCGTTCTCCGTCAGCGCGCGGCGAAAGCCGGCGACGCGGGCGCTGGCGCGGTCGTTGTTGCGCTGGAGCGCCGAGACGATCCCGATGCGGCGGTGGCCGAGCTCGATGACATGCGCGGCGGCGCGATGGGCGGCGGCTTCGTTGTCGGTGCCGACGCAAGGATAGGGCCGGTCGGGCTGGTAGATGCCGACATTGATGAACGGTACGGCATTGTCCGCCAGCAGCTTGCGTAATCCGTCGTGATGGCAATCGCCGCGCAGCACCAGGCCGTCGACACCGCGGCTGATCAGATTGCGCGCCTGCTGCAATTCGACGTCGAGATCGTAGCCGCTCGTTGTGAGAAACAGCATGTATCCGACCGACGACAGATATTGCTGCAGCGAGGCGATGCCGCGTGCGAACATCGTGTTGTCGATCGTCGGTACGATTGCGCCAAGCGTGCGCGAGCGTCGTGACGACAGGATGCGCGCCGGCGCGTGCGGGATGTAGCCGAGCGCGTCGATGGCCTGCTCGATGCGCGCCCGTAAGGAAGGGCTCACCGCGTCGGGGTTGTTGAGGGCGCGCGAGACCGATGCCGTCGAGACGCCGGCGCGGGCCGCCACGGCGCGGATGCCCTGTTTCACAGACTTGGCGTTGGTCAGTCTCATGAATGTAACGTTACATCGGGCATAGCGAACCGCATGGTAGCGGCAATGTCGCAAATCTGCCGCAGATTGTGCGGCTTGTCCATCGCTTGACACGGCGAATGCGAGGTCTATTTTGTAACCGTTTTCAAGCGCTGCTCAAACGTGTTCAAAATGGTCCGCCAGCTTAAGGCGGCCAGCCGGGAGGAGAGTTCGATGAAGGCCAGGATGCTCGCGACCCACGTCGCGTTGCCCGTTCTCGCGATTGCTGCGGCGACCGCGCAGGCGCACGCCGCCGATTTCGACTGGATGAAGTTCAAGGGCAAGACCGTCACCTTTCTCGCCAACAACAATCCGGTGTCGCAGGCGCTGCTGACTTACAAGGCCGATTTCGAGAAGCTGACCGGCATGACCCTCAAGGTCGACGGCTATCAGGAACAGCAGATGCGCCAGCGTCTGGTGACCGTCATGAATGCGAACAGCGACGAGGTGGACGTGTTCATGACGCTGCCCTCGCGCGAGGGCGAGCAGTTCGCCGCCGCCGGCTGGTACGGCGATCTCACCGCGATGGCCAAGAACGAGGTGGCCAGGGAATACGACTCCAACGGGTTGAGCCAGGCCCTGCTGAAGGCCGCGACCTTCGGCGGCAAGCTGACCAGCATGCCCATGAACATCGAAGGCCCGATCTTCTATTACCGCACCGACATCTTCAAAAAGTGCGGTCTCGAGGCGCCGAAGACGATCAAGGACGTCGAGGCCGCTGCCGAGAAGATCAAGAGCTGCGACAGCACCGTGACGCCGTTCGTCTCGCGCGGCCTCAAGCCCGCGATTGCCTATACCTTCAGCAACATGCTGCACAATATCGGCGGCAGCTATGTCGCAAACGGCAAGTCGAACCTCTGCTCGGCCAAGGGCAAGGAAGCGCTCGACACCTATAGCCGGCTGCTGCGCGATTTCGGACCGCCTGGCGTCGTCAACTACAGCTTCCAGCAGATTTCGGCGCTCTACCGCAGCGGCCGCGCCGCGATGGCGTTTGAGTCGTCGAATGAGTTGCGCACGGTGATGGAAGGCGGCGCGCGCCTGAAGGACACCGGCCTGCTGCCGTTCCCGGCGGGCGATGCCGGCCAGGTGCCGACCACGATCGGCTGGGGCATGGCAGTGTCCTCGCACAGCAAGCAGCCGGATGCGGCTTGGTACTTCGTGCAATGGGCGACCAGCCCAGAGGTGCAGAAGAAGATGGCGCTTCAGGGCATTGCCCCGCCGCGTCCGTCGGTCGCCAAGGATCCCGAATATCGCAAGTGGATCGACGAGGAGCCGGTCCGCAAGGAATGGCAGGCCGCGCTCGACGTGCTCGCAACGAAGGGCTCCTCCGAGGTCGGCTATCCCATCGTCGCCAATCCGCAATCGCGCGAGTTCATCGGGCAGGCGGTACAGGATCTGATCCTGAAGCAGAAGACCGTCGATCAGGCCTGCGCGGATGCCGACAAGGCGCTGGATGCGCTGATCGCGCTGAACTAACGGCCTCATTCCGGCAGGCTTGCTGCCTGCCGGCACCCAACTCGATCGAGGACACGAACGCATGTCTGATACGGCTGCGACACTCACGCAGGACCGGCAGAAGCTGGAGATGGCGGCGCTCTCGGCGCCGGCCGTGGTCTTCACGGTCGCGATGATCGCGTTTCCGGTCGTCTATACGATCTGGCTCGGCTTCCAGACCTTCTCCTCGACCGGCAAGCAGTCTTTCGCGGGCCTCGCCAATTATTCGAAGCTGATCTCCGATTACGAATTCTGGCACGGGCTGTGGATCACCATTGCGCTGTTCGTGCTGTCCTTGGTGCTGCAGCTCGTCTTCGGCGTCTGGCTGGCGCTGGTGCTGTTCCACGCCAAGCGGCTGCCAGGCATCGTGCGCTCGCTGTTCATCTCGCCCTTCATGATGCCGCCGGTGGTGGCGGGTATGATGTGGCTGGTGATCCTCGATCCGTCGCTCGGTGCTGCCAACTATATCCTTCAGTCGTTCGGCCTGCCGCCGTCGGACTGGCTGGCCTCGCCGACCTGGGTCATTCCGACCGTGGCTCTGATCGACAGCTGGCAGTGGACGCCTTATGTCGCCCTGATCGTGCTGGGCGGCCTGCAATCCCTGCCGCCGAGCGTCTACGAGGCGGCGCAGATCGACGGCGCGTCTCCATTCAGGACTTTCCAGCGCATCACGCTGCCGCTGCTGCTACCGACCATCGTCACCGCGGCGATCCTGCGGAGCGTCGATCTGCTGCGCTTCTTCGACATCATTTACATCACGACCCAGGGCGGCCCGGGCAACGCCTCGAACACGCTCAACATCTACGGCTTCAGGGTCGGCTTCGAATTCTTCAACATCGGCTATGCCAGCGCCCTGATGCTGACGCTGACGGCGATCGTGTTCGGCGCCGTGCTCGCCTTCAACCGCTTGCGCGGCGCAGTGGCCTGGTGATGTCATGAACGATGCCGCCAACACCGACCGCTGGATCCGCTGGCTCAACACGGTGCAGCTCCTGCTCGCCGGCGTGCTCATCATGGCGCCGACGGTCTGGATGGTGCTGTCCTCGTTCAAGCCGTCGTTCGAGGTCACCGCCTATCCGCCGACGCTGAGCTTCTCGCCGACGCTGGAAAACTATGTCGAGCTGACCAGGACCACACCGTTCCTCAGCTACGCGCTCAACAGTCTCATCGTCACCGTTGGCTCGACCGCACTCGGTCTGCTGTTTGGAATTCCTGCTGCCTTCGCCGTCTCCTGGACGCGGATTTCGTGGCCGGCCATCCTGACCCTCGCCGCGCGCATGGCGCCCGGCACGTTGTTCCTGCTGCCGTGGTACGTGATGTTCCGGCAGGTCGGCATGATCGGCTCCTACACCGCGCTGATCCTCAGCCATGCCGTCATCACGCTGCCGATCGTGATCTGGGTTTTGCTGCCGTCCTTCGACGGCATTCCGCGCAGCGTGTTCGAGGCGGCGCAGGTGGATGGGTGCAGCGTCACGCGCATCCTCTGGCGCATCGCGCTGCCGCTGGTGGCATCAGGCGTCGCCGTCTCGGCGATCCTCGCCTTCGTGTTTTCGTGGAACTACTTCCTGTTTGCGCTGGTGCTCTCCAACGGCGACACCAAGACGCTGATCGCGGCGGCCTTCAACTTCATCGGTGAGGGCTCAACGCAATGGGGCGCTCTCATGGCTGCGGCGACGCTGATCGCGTTGCCGCCGCTGGTGCTGGCGGCCCTGGTTCAGCGCTGGCTGGTGTCCGGACTGACGCTCGGTGCGGTGAAAGGCTAGGTATCGAAATGAACGTGTCGCCCCGTCCGAACTCGATCATGCAGGCCGCGGTCTTCCACGGCAATGACCGCATCACCATCGAGCGCGTCGCGATGCCCGATGTCGGCCCAAGTGAAGTGCTCGTCCGCGTCTCGCGCACCGCGCTGTGCGGCTCCGACTTCAAGCTCTGGCACAAGGGCGCCGAGTTCACCGCCGGCCATGAGATCTTTGGTGTCGTCGAACAGCCCGGTCATCGCCTGCATGGCCGCCGCTGCGCCGTCTATATCCCCTTGCACTGCGGCCACTGCCCCGCTTGCAAGCGCGGCGATACCCAGATGTGCCTGGAAGTCTCCAGCCTGATCGGTTGGAACAGGCCCGGCGGCTATGCCGAATATGTGCCGGTGCCGGAAAACTGCCTGCTGCCGGTGCCTGATGATATCGAGGACAGCCTTGCGCCGCTGCTGCTCGACACCATCGGCACCTCAGGCCACGCCGTCCGCTTTGTCAGCCGCGTGGTGCCGCCGAGCGAGGCCGGTCCAGTTCTCGTCATGGGCGCGGGGCCTGTCGGCCTTGGCGTCGTGCTGGCGCTCCGCGCGCTCGGCTACGACGACATCCACGTTGCCGATCCCAACGCGGCACGGCTGAAGATCGCACAGTCTTTTGGCGCAAAGGCGCACCCGGTCGGAGATACCTCGAAGCGCTTCGCCCTCATCATGGAATGCTCCGGCGCCCATGCGGCGCGCAACCTCGGCATCGAGCTGGTCCTGCCGCGCGGTGCGCTGGTGCTGGTCGGCGAGAACGCCGCGCCCTGGACCATCGAGGAAGGCAAGGTCTTCCGCCGCAAGGACTTTTACATGATCCGGACCTTCTATTTCCCGGTCTCGGATTTCGAGCCGAATGTCGAGCTGCTGCGCAAATACAAGGACGAGTACCGCGTCCTGGTCGATGGCGAGTTCGGCCTGTCGGCTCTGCCAGAGAATTTCGCCCGCTTCGCCAAGGGCGAGCTGATCAAGCCCGTGCTGGCACTGGACTGAGCGATCATGGCTTCGATCTCGATCCGCAACCTCACCAAGCGCTACGGCAATTTCACCGTGATCCCCGATCTCAATCTGGAGATCGCGGACCACGAATTCGTCGTGTTCGTCGGCCCGTCCGGCTGCGGCAAGTCGACCTTGCTGCGGATCATCGCGGGCCTCGAGCCGATTTCGTCGGGCGATCTCTACATCGGCGACAGGCGCGTCAACGGCGTCCAGGCTGCGCAACGCGATATCGCGATGGTGTTCCAGGATTACGCGCTCTACCCGCACATGCGGGTCTACGACAACATGTCGTTTGCGCTGGAGCTGAGAGGCACACCGAAGGCCGAGATCGACGCCCGCGTGAGGCGTGCGGCCGCACTGCTGCACATCGAGCCCTATCTCGACCGCAAGCCGAAGGAGTTGTCCGGCGGCCAGCGCCAACGCGTCGCCATGGGCCGCGCCATCGTGCGCAATCCCAAGGCCTTTTTGTTCGACGAGCCGCTCTCCAATCTCGATGCGAAGCTGCGCGGGCAGGTGCGGGCGGAGATCAAGGCGCTGTCGCAGGAGCTGAAGACCACCATGGTCTTCGTGACACATGACCAGATCGAGGCCATGACCATGGCCGACCGGATCGTCGTGCTCCAGAGCGGCACGATCCAGCAATACGATACACCGGAGACGGTTTACGAGCGGCCCGCCAACCAGTTCGTCGCCGGCTTCATCGGCTCGCCCGCGATGAATTTCTTCCCGGTCGAATGGCGTCAGGAGCGCGCGATCCTGTCGCAAGGCGGAACGGTGGTGCCGCTGGACGGCGAGACCGCTGGCTGCCTGAGCAAGGCCGGCAACGCCGTGCTGGGCATTCGCCCCGAACATTTTGCTGTGGCTGCGGATGCCGCTGATGGCATCGCGATCAACGTCAGGCTGGTCGAGCCGCTCGGCTCGGACACGCTGATCCATTTCGATCTCGCCGGCGGCTCCGCCATCGCGCGGGTCGATCCGGCGCTGCGGCCGAAGGTTGGTGATCGCATCAATCTGCGCCCACAGTCGGGCAAGACGCATTTGTTCGCTGCATCCAACGGACAGGTCTTGCGGTGAGTGCGTCGGCAAACATCGGCGATCTCTCGGCGCTGGCGGACCTCGCGTCCGGCACGAAGCCCGTGCACGTGATCTGCCTCGGCCTGTCCGCGCTCGACCAGGTCTGGCGCGTCGATCGGCCGTTCGCGGGTGGAAGCGAGAAGATCAAGGCGGTCGAGTACGGCACGCTCGGCGGCGGCATGGCCGCCAACGCTTCTGTTGCGGTGGCAAAGCTCGGCGCATCCGTCGCGTTCTGGGGGCGGGCAGGGAATGATGCCGCGGGCCATGAGATGAAATCGGCCTTCACCGCTGAAGGCGTCGATGTCGAGAATTTCCGGCTGTTCCCCGATGGCCGCTCGTCGGTCTCCGGGATCATCGTCGATAGCAGCGGCGAGCGGCAGATCGTGAATTTCCGTGGCCTTTACCCAGAGACCGCAGACTGGCTTCCGCTCGAAGCCGTAGCGCGCGCGTCCTCCGTGCTGGCTGATCCGCGCTGGGTCGAAGGCGCCGCGACGTTGTTTCGGGAAGCGCGATCGCGCGGCATTCCGACGGTGCTCGACGGCGACATGGCCGATGCTGAGGTATTCGAGCGGCTGCTGCCCTTAGCCGATCACGCCATCTTCTCCGAGCCCGCGCTCGCCGCCTTTGCCGGCTCGGCCGAAGATAGATCTCTCGCAGCCCTTGCGCGCTTCGGCTGCCGCGTCATCGCCGTTACGCGCGGCGAGGGCGGCGTGAGCTGGTACGAGAACGGCCAGCTGCACCGGCAGGCCGCCTACGCCGTCGACGTCGTCGACACCACGGGCGCGGGCGACGTCTTCCACGGCGCCTATGCGCTCGCGATCGGCGCCGGCCTCGATGTGCGCGCCGCCATGGCGTTTTCGGCGGCGACGGCCGCCATGAAATGCCGCCACGCCGGCGGCCGGAACGGAATCCCCGATATCAACGAGTGTCTTGTATTCATGAGGACGAAGCCATGAGAACGATTGGAAAGAACCGCGGCCTGGCACGGCTTGCTGACGCGGATGGCCATTTTCGCATGGTCGCGCTGGATCAGCGGCCGCCATTGTTCGATGCCATTGCGAAGGCAAAGGGGATCACGCGGGACCAGGTCGAATATTCCGACGTCACGGCGGCCAAGCGTCTCTTGGTCGAGAACCTCGCGCCGCATTGCAGCTCGATGCTGTTCGACCCGAACTTCGCAGTGCCTGCCGCGATCGACCTGCTGCCGCCGCGCTGCGGTCTGATCATGACGCTGGAAGAGCACCGCGTTGAGGAAACCGCGGGCGGCCGCAAGTCGCGCGCGATCACCAATTGGAGCGTGGAGAAGATCCGCGCCATGGGCGGCGACGCCGTCAAGGTGCTGGCCTGGTACCGGCCGGACGCCGATGCCGCGGTGAACGAGCACCAGAAGCGTTTCGTGCGCGAAATCGGCGAAGACTGCGCCCGTCACGATATCCCGTACGTGCTCGAGTTGCTGGTCTACCCGTTCCTCGGCAGCGCCAATCACACGGCCGATTACGTGGAATCGCCCGGCAAGCTCCCGGGCCTCGTCATCGACAGCGTGCGTGAATTCGCAAAGCCTGAATACGGCGTCGATCTTCTCAAGCTGGAGAGCCCGCTTGCAGCCAACAGCCTGCCGGCGCGTGACGGCAGCACGGAAGCAAAGGCGGCGCAGAAGGAGTTCGATGCGATCGGTGATATCTGCCGCGAACGCAGCATCCCCTGGGTGTTGCTGTCGGGCGGCGCTGCGCCTGAAAAGTTCGAGCGCGTGCTCGACTACTCCTATGCCGCAGGCGCAAGCGGTTTCCTGGCGGGCCGTACCATCTGGCTGGATGCCGTCCTGAAGAACTTTCCGGACCGCGCAGCGGTGTCGGCCAGCCTGCGCAAGGATGGCCTCGGGGTGCTGGAACGGCTCAATCAACTGACCACGGCCAAGGGCACGCCGTGGAAGGCGCGCTTCCCGGTGTTCGCTGATATCAAGCAGGAAGGTGACTTCGCGCGCGCCTACTGAGATGGTAACGGTCCCGCGTGGTCTCAACTCGATCGCAGGATCTGCAACATGACTGACAGCTTCACCATCCGCTCGATCGAGGCCTTCTGCTATCGCTATCCCTTGGCGACGCCGGTGGTGACGTCGTTCGGCAAGATGCTCAACCGTCCGGCCGTCTTCGTTCGCGCGCTCGACGAGGACGGTGTCGAGGGGTGGGGCGAAGCCTGGTCCAACTTTCCTGCACCGGGCGCCGAGCACCGCGCCCGGCTTGTCAATGAAGTGCTGGCTCCGGGGCTTGTCGGGCGCAGGTTCGACAGTCCCGCCCAGGCTTTCGAGGTCCTGACGAAGGGGACCGAAGTGCTGGCGCTTCAATGCGGCGAGCCCGGTCCGTTCGCGCAGGCTGTTTCGGGCATCGATCTCGCGCTGTGGGACCTCTCCGCGCGTCGGCGGCGCTTGCCGCTGTGGCGGCTTCTCGGTGGGCAGTCGCGCAGGATCAAGGTCTATGCCAGCGGCATCAATCCGGGCGGCGCCGCGCAGACGGCCGAAGCCGCGCTCGCGCGTGGCCATCGCGCGTTGAAGCTGAAGGTCGGCTTCGGTGCCGAGACCGACCTCGCCAATCTGGCCGCGCTGCGCGCGATCGTCGGTGCAGGCATGCTCGCTGCCGATGCCAATCAGGGCTGGTCGGTCGATCAGGCGCTGGAGATGGTGCCGCGGTTGGCCGCGTTCGATCTGCGATGGCTGGAGGAGCCCATCCGCGCCGACCGGCCGCGCGAGGAATGGCGCCGGCTGCGGGCAGCCGCGAAAATGCCGATTGCCGCGGGCGAGAACATTTCGAGCGTCGAGGGATTCAAGGACGTCCTGGCCGAAGACGTGCTCGGCGTCGTTCAGCCCGACATCGCGAAATGGGGCGGACTGAGCGCATGCGCTGGCGTCGCGCGCGACATTCTGAAGGCGGGCAAGACGTTCTGCCCGCATTATCTCGGCGGCGGCATCGGACTGCTCGCCTCGGCGCATCTGCTGGCGGGCATCGGCGGCGACGGTTGGCTCGAGGTCGATGCCAACGACAATCCGCTGCGCGACCGGTTCTGCGGTGCCGTTGCCAGTGTCACGGATGGTACGATCGTCCTCGGCGAGGAACCGGGGCTCGGATTCACGCCCGACCTGTCGGGAATCGCGAACTATCGCAGCCTGTAGACGGCTGCGACACCTGCGTCGTCAGGCGCCGCGCAGGCCAGTTTCCCCTTGCGTTCTATTCCTCGTCGCGGAAAGCTGCCGGCGAGACGGGTAGCCGCCTTCACATTTCATAACGATGGCCGGAGCCATGTCTCGCCGAGCTTGAAAATCAAAGTTCGTTCTGCTCATTAGGGATCTGCAATTGCGCTGCAACATGCGCAAAAAGCCCATCGACTAAAGTCGATAGCCAGCGAGGAAACGAAAAAATGCGCAAGCTCACTTTGGCCATTGCCGTGATCGCCCCGATGCTCGGTCATGCCGCGTCGGCTGAGGACACCCTCAAGATCGGCTACATCGATCCGCTCTCCGGCGGTGGTGCCAGCGTCGGCGAGGGTGGTCTGAAGACATTCCAGTATCTGGCCGACGAGCTCAACGCCAAGGGCGGCATTCTCGGCCACAAGATCGAGATCGTGCCGCTCGACAACAAGACCAATCCGCAGGAAAGCCTGGTGCAGGCCCAGAAGGCGATCGACGCCGGGGTCCACTACATCACGCAAGGCAACGGCTCGTCCGTCGGCGCGGCGCTGTCGGATTTCGTCACCAAGAACAACACGCGCAATCCCGGCAAGGAAGTGCTGTACTTCAACTACGCCGCCGTCGATCCCAGCCTGACCAACGAGAAGTGCAGCTACTGGCATTTCCGCTGGGATGCGAGCTCCGACATCAAGATGGAGGCGCTCACCAACTACATGAAGGACACCGCCTCGATCAAAAAGGTGTACCTGATCAACCAGGACTATTCGTTCGGTCAGTCCGTCCGCTCCGACGCGCGCAAGATGCTCGGCGCCAAGCGGCCCGACATCCAGATCGTCGGCGACGAGCTGCATCCGCTGCTGAAGGTCACCGATTTCTCGCCCTATATCGCCAAGATCAAGGCGTCCGGCGCCGACAGCGTCGTTACCGGCAACTGGGGCCAGGACTTCGCTCTGCTGCTCAAGGCTGCCGCTGACGCCGGCCTGAAGGTCAACTGGTACACTTATTATGCCGGCGGCGCCGGCGGCCCCACTGCCGTCAAGCAGACCGGTCTCGATCATCAGGTCTTCCAGATCACCGAAGGCTTTGCGAATTCCGGCAACAAGGTTGCGATGGATTACGAGAAGGCGTTCCGCGCCAAGGTCAATCTGTCGCTCTGGTACCCGCGTGCGGTCAACGAGATGCGCATGTTCAAGGCGGCTGCCGAGAAGGCCAACTCGATCGACCCCGTGAAGGTGGCGGCGGCGCTCGAGGACCTGAAGTTCGAGGTTCTGGACGGCGGCACCGGCATCATGCGCAAGGACGACCACCAGTTCCTTCAGCCGATCTACATTTCCTCCTTCGGCAAGCTGACCGAGAATGAGCCCTTCGACGAGGAAAACACCGGCTGGGGCTGGCACCTCGTCTCCAAGGTCGACACGGCGCAGGCCATGGTCCCCACGACCTGCAAGATGGCGCGGCCGTAATCACGACATCCGTCGTTTTCCCGCGGCCGACATCGGTCGCGGGAAGGCGGTGGCCGGACTATTCTTGATTGGGCGATGTTCACCGGGGCCATCAGGCCCCGGACAGAGACGAGTGCGCTGTGCTTGAACTCATTGTCATTTCGACCCTGAACGGCGTGCTGTTCGGCATGCTGCTCTTCCTGCTGTCGAGCGGGCTGACCGTCATCTTCAGCATGATGGGCGTGCTCAACTTCGCGCATGCCAGCTTCTACATGCTCGGCGCCTTCTTCGGCTTCCAGCTCACCAAGTGGATCGGCTTCTGGCCGGCGCTGGTGCTGGCGCCGCTACTGGTCGGCGCCATCGGCATGGCGGTGGAGCGCTACGGCCTGCGCAACACCCACAAGCACGGCCATGTCGCGGAATTGCTGCTGACCTTCGGTCTGGCTTTTGCGATCGAAGAAATCGTGTCGATGATCTGGGGCAAGAGCCCGGTCGACTATCGCGTGCCGGCGCTGCTCGACTTCCCGGCCTTCACGATCTTCTCGACCAACTATCCCGCCTACAAGATCTTCATGCTGGCCGTGTCGGTCGTGATCTTCGTGGCGCTGCTGGTCGTGCTCAAGCGCACCCGCGTCGGCCTGATCGTGCAGGCGGCGCTGACGCATCCGCACATGGTCGGGCATCTCGGCCACAATGTCGGGCGCGTGTTCATGGTGGTGTTCGGCGTCGGCAGCGCGCTCGCCGGCATTGCCGGCGTCATTGCCGGACCGGCCCTGGTGACGCAGTCGGACATGGCCGCAGCACTCGGGCCCATCCTGTTCGTCGTCATCGTGTTCGGTGGCCTCGGCTCCTTGCCCGGCGCTTTCATCGCCTCGCTCGTCATCGGACTGGTGCAGACCTTTGCGGTGGCGCTGAACGGCTCGCTGGCGAGTGCGTTCGGACCGCTCGATCCGTCGACGGGACCGTCGGTCCTCACCGACATCTGGAACGTCACGATCGCGCAGGTCGCGCCGATCGTTCCCTATATGCTGCTGGTGCTCATTCTGATCGTTCGCCCCATGGGCCTGATGGGGACGCGCGAGTCATGACCGCCAAACCGATTTCGACATCGAAGCCCGCCGGCGACGGCCTGCGCTTCTACGGCGTCTGGCTGATCGGCATCGCAGCGCTGATCGTCCTGCCGCTGATCTTCTCCTCCGGCGGCTCGCTGACGTCGTTCAGCCTGATCGGCATCGCGATCGTCTTCGCGCTGTCCTACAACATCCTGCTCGGCCAGACCGGACTGCTGTCGTTCGGTCACGCCGTGCATTACGGCCTCGGCGGCTTCGCGGCCTGCCACATGATGAATGCGGTGGTGTCGCACGGCTGGCCGATCCCGCTGCCGTTCATTCCGCTGTTCGGCGGGATCGGTGGTCTCGTCTTCGCTGTCATCATCGGCTGGGTCATGACCAAGCGCGCCGGCACCGTGTTCGCGATGATCTCGCTCGGCATCGGCGAATTGGTGGCGTCGTCCTCACTGATCCTGCGCTCGGTGTTCGGCGGCGAGGCCGGCATCACCACGGATCGCACGGCGTTGCCCAAGATGTTCGGCTGGTCGTTCGGGCCGCAGCTTCAGGTCTATTATCTGATCGCGTTCTGGCTGGTGCTGTCGGCCATCGTGATGTACGCGCTGACCCGGACGCCCCTGGGACGGATCAGCAATGCCGTCCGCGACAATCCCGAGCGTGTCCAGTTCATCGGCTACGATCCTCACGTCGTTCGCTATCTCGCTTATTGCTTTGCCGGGTTCTTCGCGGGCGTCGCCGGCGGCCTGACCGCGATCAATTTCGAGATCGCGAACTCCGCGCTGCTCGGTGCGATCCAGTCCGGTCTGGTGCTGTTCTCCACCTTCATCGGCGGCATCGCCTATTTCTTCGGGCCGATCCTCGGCGCGATCCTGGTGACCTATCTCCAGCTCGGGCTGACAGGCCTCACCAGCGTCTGGCAGCTCTATTTCGGCATCATCTTCATCGGCATCGTGATGTTCGCGCCGGGCGGTATCGCCGGCCTGTTGATGATGCACCGGCCGCTGGTTCGCGCCGGAACGCTGTGGACGGTGATCCCGTCCTATCTCGTCGCTATTGTGCCGACCCTGGCGCTCGCCTGCGGCGTCATCCTCACCATCGAGACGGTCGCGCGCTATTCCGGCGGCGACCCGATCAACCTGTTCGGCATTCCCTTCAATGCGAAGTCCCCGGTGACGTGGATTTCCGCAGCAGTTCTCGTCGTCGGCGGTGCGTTCGTCGCGCGGCTGAGCTGGCGGAGGATCGCGGACGCGTGGGACAGGGCTGCGACGGTCGCCCGTGACCGGGGGTATCTGGCATGAGCGGAGCGGTATCTGGCACGAGCGGAGCGGTATCTGGAAAGAACGCAGCCATCGAAGTCCGCGCCGTCGAAAAGCGCTTCGGCAATGTCGGCATCATCCGCGACCTCAACCTCAGCGTCGCGAAAGGCGAGCGTCACGCCGTCATCGGCCCGAACGGCGCCGGAAAATCCACGACGTTCAATCTGATCAGCGGCCACATCAAGCCGACCTCGGGCGAGGTGAAGCTGAACGGCGATGTGATCTCCGGCCTGCGGCCGTTCGAGATCAACCGGCGCGGCCTGTCGCGCTCGTTCCAGGTCACCAACGTGTTCGCCCGCATGTCGGTCTGGGAGAACGTCCGCTGTGCCGTGCTGTGGGCGACGGGGCATCGCTACGCCTTCTGGAAGAACGTCGACAGCCTGCCGGAAGTGCGCGAGCGCACGGCCCAGATCCTGGACGACATCCATCTCACCCATCGGCGCGATGTTCCGGCGGGACTTCTGACCTATGCCGAGCAGCGCGAGCTCGAGATCGGCATCACCATCGCGAGCGGGGCCACGGTCGTCATGCTCGACGAGCCGACCGCCGGCATGAGCCACGCCGAAACCGACCGCGCGGTGTCGCTGATCCGGCGACTGACCGAGGGCAAGACCCTGGTCATCGTCGAGCACGACATGAGCGTCGTATTCGGCCTTGCCGACCGCATCTCCGTGCTGGTCTACGGCCACATCATCGCCTCGGGCACGCCGGAAGAGATCCGGCGCGATCCGAAGGTCAAGGAAGCCTATCTCGGCGAGGAAGCGCATTGATGCTCGAGGTCAGGGATCTCCACGCCTATTACGGCAAGAGCCACATCCTCCAGGGCGTCGACCTTGACGTCGCCGCGGGCGAGGTCGTGAGCCTGCTCGGCCGCAACGGTGTCGGCCGCTCGACCACGGTCAAGGCGATCATGGGCGAGGTCGCGCCGCAAGGCACGATCCGCTTCAAGGGCAAGGACATCGCCGGCCTTCCCAGCTACAAGATCGCGCACCTCGGCCTCGGCTATGTGCCCGAGCATCGCGATATCTTCCCGAGCCTGACGGTTCGCCAAAACCTCCTGCTCGGCGTCAAGGACACGCGCCGCCCCGGCAAATGGCGGCTTGAGGACATGCTCGAGATGTTCCCCAATCTCGCCGCGCGTGCCGATACGGCCGCAGGCGTGCTGTCGGGCGGCGAAAAGCAGATGCTCACCACCTGCCGGACGCTGATGGGCGATCCGGACCTGATCATGATCGACGAGCCGACCGAGGGTCTCGCCCCGCTCATCGTGCAGCAGGTCGGCGATCTCATTGCGCGCATCGCGCAGGCCGGCGTCGCAATCCTGCTGGTCGAGCAGAAGCTCTCGATCGCGATGCGGATCTCGAAGCGCGTCTACATCATGGGTCACGGCCGCGTCGTGTTCGAGGGGACGCCGGACGAGCTCAAGGCCAATGCCGCCGTGCGCCAGGAATGGCTTGAAGTCTGACGCATGGCTCGAGGTCTGACGCTCACATTGCCGTGTAACGAGCGCGCAAAATAGAACGGCTGCAAGCCGCGCATACGCATCTGAATTCTTCGCTACATCTCACGCTTCATAATCCTTGTATCGTCGCGCTCGCCGGCATCGCAATCGATGCGGCCGATGATAACCAAGAAGAAAGTGGAGGGCGCCGGCGGCAGCCTGTGAGCTCGCGCGTCGATGCGTCTTGCCTGGGAAGGAGATGCCGAGCATGTCGGGAAGACAACTGGTCCGTGGAGTCGTTGCTCTGCTTGCGGCGCTGGGCGCCGCTTCGGCCGCGACGGCCGGAAACTACGACACCGGCGCGACCGACACGTCGATCAAGCTCGGGCAGACCATGCCCTACTCGGGACCGGCCTCCGCCTATTCCGCGATTGGCCGCGCCGAGATCGCCTATTTCAAGATGCTCAACGACAAGGGCGGCATCAACGGCCGCAAGGTCGAGCTGCTCAGCATGGACGACGGTTATTCGCCGTCGAAGACGGTCGAGCAGATTCGCCGCCTCGCCGAGAGCGACGAGGTGCTGGCGATGTTCTCGATGCTCGGCACCGGTCCCAACATCGCCGCGCAGAAATACCTCAACGCCAAGAAGATCCCGCAGCTGTTCCCGTCGAGCGGCGCCAGCCGCTGGAACGATCCGCAGCATTTTCCCTGGACCACCGGTTCGCAGCCGACCTACCGGACCGAAGGCCGCATCTATGCCAAGTGGATTCTTGCGAACAAGCCGAATGCCAAAATCGCCGTCATCACGCCGAACGAAGATCCCGGGCGCGACTATCTCGCCGGCTTCAAGGAAGGGTTAGGGGAGCACGTCAACCAGATCGTGTCCGAGGCCACCTACGAGACATCGGATCCGACCGTCGACTCCCAGATCGTCAAGTTCAAGGCCGCCGGCGCCGACGTTGTTTTCAACGAGTGCACGCCGAAATTCGCGGCGCAAGCGATCAAGAAGATCGCCGAGCTCGGCTGGAAGCCGCAGATCATCCTTCCCGCCGTTTCCAACTCCGTCGGCTCCGTGCTGGTGCCGGCCGGGCTCGACAATTCCGTCGGCATCGTCACCGGTGCTTTCCAGAAGGATCCCGGTGATCCGCGCTGGGAGAATGATTCCGGCATGAAAGCCTGGCGCGAGTGGATGAAGACGTACAATTCGAGCGCCGATCCGGCCGACGTCTTCAACGTCACCGGCTACACCATGGCGCAGATCATGGAGCTGGTGCTGCAGCGCGCCGGCAACGACCTCACCCGCGCCAATTTGATGAAGCAGACGCAGTCGTTCAAGGACGTCGAATTGCCGATGCTGCTGCCGGGCATCAAGCTCAACACCTCGGCCGAGCAGGTGACGCCGATCCGGCAGTTGCAGATGGCGCGCTTCAACGGCAAGTCCTGGGAGCTGTTCGGCGACGTGATCGGCGAATAGGATCGACGCAGTGTGACGGGCGGGCTGGCACAGCCTTGCCCGCCCGTCTTATCCCACAGTTGCTTCCTCCAACGACAGTGAAACGACGATGACACCGACCGGTCCCCTCAGCGGTATCCGCGTTCTCGATCTGACGAGCGTGCTGTTCGGCCCCTACGCCGCGCAGATGCTCGGCGACTGGGGCGCCGATGTCATCAAGGTCGAGCCGCCCGCGGGCGATACCTGGCGCTACACCGGCGTGTTCCGGAACCGCGGCATGAGCGGCCAGTTCATGGCCGTCAACCGCAACAAGCGCAGCCTCGCGCTCGACCTGAAGCATCCTGACGGCAAGGCCGCGCTGGCAAAACTGATCCCGACGGTCGATGCGCTCGTCACCAATGTGCGACCCGCGGCGATGGCGCGGCTCGGCTTCGGTTACGAGGCCTGCGCAAAGCTCAATCCGCGGCTGATCTATGCCGCGGCGACCGGCTTCGGCCAGGACGGGCCGTGGGCGGCGCGCCCCGCATTCGACGAGATCATCCAGGCGGCTTCAGGCCTTGCGTCATCGATCGGATCGGACGAGGAGCCGGAATTCGTTCCGAGCCTGATCGGCGACAAGATCTGCGCGATGGCGATGGTCGGCGCGGTGTCCGCGGCCTTGTTCCGGCGCGAGCGCAGCGGGCAGGGCCAGATGGTCGAAGTCCCCATGCTGGAAACCATCGCCGGCTTCAACAGCATCGAGATGCTGGGCGGACACGCGTTCGATCCGCCGATCGGCCCGACCGGCTACAAGCGGATGAAGAACCGGCGCCCGGTGCAGACCAAGGACGGCTGGCTGACGATGCTGCCTTACTCCGGAGACAATTGGTGCGCCTTCTTCGAGGCTGTCGGCCGTTCCGAGCTGATCGAGGAACTCGGGGTGCGCGATCCCGTGCTTCGTTCCCAGAACATCGACAAGGTCTATGACCGCATGAGCGAGATCGGGCCGACCCGCACCACCGCGGAGTGGGAGGAATTGCTGCTGCGGCTGGACGTGCCGCACACCGCCTTCGCCCGGCTCACCGAGATCGGCGAGCAGCCGCATCTCGCCGCCGTCGCATTGTTTGCGGATATCGATCATCCGACCGAAGGCCGAATCCGGCAGGCGCGGCCCGCGACGAAATTCTCGGAAAGCCCGGCCGGCATCCATCGCATGGCGCCGCGCCTCGGCGAGCATTCGCGCGAGGTGTTGCGCGAGGCCGGCCTGAGCGATGCGGAAATCCAGGCGGCGGTCGACAGCAAGGCGGTTGGTGTCGCGTCCTGAGCCGGCCGGCGTTCGGGAACCGACTCTCTGTGATGACGGTCACATCCTGCTGTCGCGGGCGGGTCTAGCGTAGGTCTGTTCATCTTCGCCCCGGATGCGGTCATGACCACCGCCGACTTTGCCTTCGTTCTGCGCAGGCTGGGCCTTGCTGCCGCCCTCATCTGCGTCCTCCTGAGCCTGACCGTGTTCGCGGTCCTGCTAATCGTGGAGCACGAACCGGTCGGGCAGGCTGCCGCGCACGCTCTGCCGCTCATGGTGTATGCGCTGTTCGGCCTGTTCGGCGCTGCAATGACCCGGCTGATCGGGCGCCGTACCCACTAACCGGACATTGTGCCGCAGCGATTCGTGACCAGCCCCGGGCCAGCTCCGGCCCCAGCCCATCTTCCGCCCGCGCGAGCCCTCGTATATGAGAGATTTGCCGCCTGATAGGTCCGAATATTGCCGGATACGGAACGCAAGGTGGCTGCGAATTCTTAATTCGAAGATCGCAATCTGACGTGATCGACGTAAGGCGCGGACTGGTACTGGACCGGGGAATGGCATGAAAGACCTGATGACGACGGCGCAATCCACCACGGCGATGCGGCGTTGGCGGCCCCCCGGACTTGTTGCGCTCGCAACGGCCGTTGCCCTGACGGCGCTGAGCGGAAGCGCCGAGGCGGCCAAGCAGGCCCGCCAGCCGGCCGAGGCGGTGGCGCCGCGCGAGGCCGGCGAGCCGATCATGGCGATCGTGTCGATCAAGAGCCAGCAGGTCACCTTCTACGATGCCGACGGCTGGATCCTGCGTGCGCCGGTCTCGACCGGCACGACGGGACGCGAGACGCCGGCCGGCGTCTTTGCCATCGTCGAGAAGGACAAGGACCACCGTTCGACCATGTATGACGATGCCTGGATGCCCAACATGCAGCGCATCACCTGGAACGGCATCGCGCTGCATGGCGGGCCGCTGCCCGGCTATGCCGCTTCGCACGGCTGCGTGCGGATGCCCTTCGGCTTTGCCGAGGGCCTGTTCGACAAAACCAACATCGGCATGCGCGTGATCATCTCGCCGAACGACGCGGCCCCGATCGATTTCACTCATCCCTCGCTGTTCGTGCCGAAGCGCGAGGCCATCGCGGCCGTGCCGAACCGGTCCGACAAGCTCTCCGCTGAAGCCGAGGAGGCGATCCAGGCTGCCGCCGAGGCCAAGAAGGCTGCGGCCGCGGCCGCGAAGGAGGCCGCGTCGCTTCCCGCATCGCTGCGCAAGCTGGAACAGCAGAAGGCCAAGGCCGACGCCGAGCTCGCTTTCGCCGACAAGAAGATCGCGGCCGCCAAGACCGATCAGGCGCGGGCGCAGGCCGAGGAACTGAAGCAGAAGGTTGCGACCAAGGCCGCCGACGCTGCGTCGGCGCTCGATGCCGCCAAGGCCACCGCGCAGCCGAAGCGCGACGCCGTTGCCGCCACCAAGGAGGCCGCAAAGGTCGCGGCAACCAGGAAGGCCGATGCCGTGACGGCTGCGACCGACGCCAAGCTCGCGCTTGAGCCGGTGTCCGTTTACATCAGCCGCGCGACGCAGAAGCTCTACGTGCGGCGGAACACGCACAAGCCGGCGCCGGATGGCGGCGGCGAAGTGTTCGACACCAGCATCGAGGTGCCCGTCACCATCCGCAATCCCGACCAGCCGCTCGGCACGCATATCTTCACCGCGATGGCGAAGGCCGATACCGGCCTGCGCTGGAGCGTGGTCACGATCGAGAACGGCGACGACGCCAAGGACGCGCTCGACCGCATCACCATTCCGCAGGACGTCTGGGATCGCATCGGGCCGACGGCATTGCCGCGTTCGTCGATCGTGATTTCGGACGAGCCGCTGAGTGCCGAGACCAACTACCGCACCGAGTTCGTCGCGGTGCTGAGCAATCATCCGCAGGGCGGCTTCATCACCCGCAAGCCGACCGCGCCGCCGCCGATGGAAATGGCAAGCGATGACAGCTGGGGCAATGGCGGCAACGGCTTCGGCTTCTTCTTCCAGCCGCAGCCGAACCCGCAGCCCGTCAATCCGCGCCGCCGCGGCCAGTATCAGTATTATCAGCCGGCGCAGCCGATGCAGCGGGGCTTCTGGTAGGACGGCGCGCCGCGCTGGGCCGCGTCATCGCCTGAGCTGAAGATATTTGTCGTCGGCGACCGCAGCGGCGCCGACGACGGGCATACCGGCTGTCTACTGTGGACCCGTCGACATGCCCTGCAACTGCCGAAGCGGATTGAGCGGGCCAAGCGGGATCAGCTCGAAGCTCATGAGATGAGCCTGCCCCAGGGGCAGCTTTTCGAGCATGTCATGAGCGGCCGCGATATCCGTGACGTTCAGGATGAACGCGACGCCGACACGATTTTGCAGCGAGTACCACTGGTCGATTTTGCCATCGAGATAGAGCTTCACCGTCTCGCGCACTTCCATCGGCAGGATGGCGCGCGCAGCGGCGACATCGGCGCCGGGGTTTACCGTGCCGATCGCGAGAATTCGGGTGGTCGGTGTCGGTGGCGTGGGTGATTGCGCTCGTCCGGGGACGGCGGAGGTCAGGCACAGGGCGAATGCCAGGAGACCGGCAGCGAGTGTAAGCTTCATTTGAAATCCTCCATGTTCCGAGGTTTACGCTCTTCATTTAGTCATGCTTCGCCGGCAGCGATTGCCGCACGTTGCATCGCCGCCGTGGAACGGCGGCGATGCGGGCCGGTTCGGAAGGTTGGTGGAAGCGTCGCGTCGGTCTGACGCGCGGTCACCTGCCCTGGATGAGCATGCCCAGCGGCGCGAGCGGACCGACTTGCATCAGCTCGTAAGTGGCGAAGCCGTGGGTGACGAGCGGCAGTGCTTCCACGGTCGCCTTGGCCTGTTCGAGGGATTCGACGTTCATCAGGAAGATCACGCCGGGCTTGTCCTGGCGAAACCAGAACTGCTCGATCTTCCCGTCGAGATAGAGCTTGAGCGTGGCCGGCACTTCCCTCGGCATGATCTGCTGCCGCTGCTCGGGTGTCGGTGCCTTGCCGATGTTACCGATGGCGATGACTTTCATGTGGGCTCCTTTGGATTGCTGCTTGTCAGTGGACGGCATCGGATCAAGGGCCTCCTGCAATGTTGGCAAAAACGCCATTTTTAGAGGCGTTTACGCCATCGATTCCTCGAGCGAACATCTGGAATAGCTTTGTTTGTTCAGATGATTGCTCTTATCTATCGATCGCGATGAAGGCCTTCGTTCCGGTTGCCGTTGCATCGCAAGCTAGGCTTGCTTCCGTTCGAACGGTAGTGTCGTAAACGACAACTTTGAGAGCGTTTCCGCCATGCGCATTCAATTGCTCGCCCTGGAGGGATTTTGGGACACCGGGCTGACCGTGACGCTCGATGCATTCACCATCGCCAACAATTTCGCAGCCGCTCAAACGGGCGGAGCGCCCCACTTCGATGTCTCAATTGTCGGCGTGCGGAAGAAGGTCCGATCCGGGCAGGGCTTTGCGATCCCCGTCAAATCGGTAACATCCGATCTGAAGCCGGACTGGGTCATCGTGCCGGCGTTGAATACGAGCCGGCCGGAACAGCTGATTCCGGCGCTCGACCGGCGCGATGTCAGAGAGGCAGTGAAACAGCTCCAGTCCTGGTACGCCGAGGGCGCGCGCATCGCCGCGTCCTGCATCGGTACCTTCGTGCTGGCGGAGGCGGGGCTGCTCGATGGACGGGACGCGACCACCACGTGGTGGCTGTCACCCTTGTTTCGCCAACGCTACCCCAATGTTCGTCTCGATGAGGCACGCATGCTGGTGACATCGGACCGCGTCGTCACGGCGGGCGCTGCGATGGGGCATCTCGATCTTGCGCTGTGGTTCATACGCCAGGCGAGCCCCGAGCTCGCGGCCGTCGTGTCGCGCTATCTGCTCGCCGACCTGCGCTCCCTGCAGGCGCCCTTCATCATTCCCAATCACCTCGCGCAGGCCGATCCGCTCATCCAGCGTTTCGAGCGCTGGGCGCGCGAACATCTCAAGCAACGGTTTTCGCTGCAGGAGGCCGCCAGTGCGCTCGCGACGAGCGCACGCACCTTGCAGCGCCGGTGCGAGTCGGTGCTCGGTAAGTCTCCGCTCTCCTACTTTCAGGATCTGCGAGTCGAGCGCGCGCAGTCACTGCTGCATGGCAGCGGTCTCGACGTCGATGCGATCGCCGCCGAGGTCGGCTATGAGGACGGCGCGACGCTCCGGACGCTCTTGCGGGAACGGCTCGGACGCGGCGTGCGCGAGCTTCGCGCAAACCTGCGCTGAGGGTCCGCACCTACGGCCGAGCCTCGATCACGATCGCCTGAATCTTGCCTTCGACCGCTCCGGACCCATGGCGCGATCGGAGTGCCTCGGCGACGAGGTCGGTCGCAGCCTGAAGCTTGCTGGCATCCCTGGCCTCGATCTCGCTCCGCAGCGGCGTACCCTGGCAGAGCGCGATCGCGACATACTCGGCCGACGGCGCGCGGCTCACCGCAGCAAGCGTTTGGATCGAGATGTGGCGGAAGCCCGCTTGTTCCAGATCGGCTCTGATAATGGCCTTGTCGTGATAGCCATGCGGCGTCCGCACCATGAAACGGGGCGGATCATCGGGAAACATTTTTCCGAGCGCGGCGGTGGCGTCGTCAGCGAACACGTTCTCCTCGATGCGGTCCCAGACGTTGAATACGAACGTGCCTTCCGGTCGCAACACCCGCTTTGCCTCGGCATAGCCTTTGACGCGGTCGGGAAAGAACATGACACCGAACTGGCAGCAGACCGCGTCGAACGCGGCTTCGTCAAAGGGCAGGGCGGTGGCATCCGCCTGACGCCATGTCATGCGCGGGTCCTCACCCTGGCGCTGCGCCGCGATCGCGAGCATCGGCTCGTTGAGATCGGTTGCGACGTAACGGATGCCGGGAGGCAGCGCCGCGGTCACGGCCCGCGTAACGGCGCCGGTACCTGCCGCGGTTTCCAGTATCGTCGACGGGGAAAGAGCCGCGATACGCTTCGCGATGTCGGCGGCGTAGTGGGCAAAGATCAGCGGGACGAGATACTCGTCGTAGATTTTCGGAATCGAGCCGGCGAAAACCTTGTCAGTGTTGGACATGCTTGCCTCGCTGAAGGTTCGGACACGAGGTTCATGCTACCATGGATCGCGGTCGTACCGCATCTGCGGCCTCTTCCGGTCGCAATCCTGCGGTCGGATTTTAAGGTTTCGCTCCGCCGACTTCGCGGATCGGCCGCGTCCCGTCCCAGGTCATCGCCGCCTGCCGGACCTTCTCGAAGAACGGCCCCTTGGTGCCGCTGATGTCGGAGATTTCGATGATGGTTCCTGGATGGGCCTGCGTGTCGAAATAGGCAAAGCGTCCCTTGTCTCCGCCGATCTGGCCTTCATGGCCTATCCTGTAGCCGAGCCCGAGTGCCTTGTCGTAGAGCGCCTGATAGTCGTGGCTCCAGTAGGACATGTGCTGGAGGCCCTCGTGGCCGGCGTCGAGGAATTCCTTGTACAGCGAGGGCGCATCGTTGCGCTGCTGGATCAGCTCGATCTGGAGATCGCCGGAATTGGCCAGCGCAATGCTCATCTCGACCGCGGAGTCCTGGCCGCGATGGCGGAACCAGTCGGTCTTGACGCGGTCCATGTAGTACCAGGGGCCGACGCCCATCACCTCGATCCAATGCTTCATCGCGGCCCGGATGTCCCGCACGACGTATCCGTTCTGGCGCACCGCGCCGAAAATGCGGCTCATGCCCGCGCTCCCTTCTGATCGCTCGCGATCGTCACTTGACTTCGATGCCTGCGTCCCTGGCAACCTGCTTCCAGGCCGCGATGTCGCGGGCGTTGATGTCGCGCTGCTCGTCGCCAGGCACGTATTGCGGCGTGATGCCGAGCCCCAAAAGCTTCTCCTTCACCTCGGCATCGCCCAGCGCGTCCTTCAACGCCGCCGACAATTTCTGTGCGATCGGCGGCGCGAGGCCGGCGGGACCATACATCGCCCAGGACAGGCTGCGGTCGAACGGCACGCCCTGTTCCTTGTAGGTTGCGACGTCAGGCAGGCTCGGCGAGCGCTCGCCGCAGGCGGCCAGCGCCTTGATAGAGCCGTCCTTCACCAGCGGCGTCGCGGTCGCCATGTCGAGCGTCGCGAGCGAGATGTGGCCGCCAAGCAGGTCGCCCGCGAGTTTGGCGATGCCGTTGAACGGCACGTGATCCATCTTGATGCCGGTCTGCTGCATCAGGATTTCCGCACAGAATTGTCCGGTCGAGCCGACGCCCCAGCTGCCGTACTGGATCGGCTCGCCCTTCTTGGAAAGCGCGATCAGGCCCTTGATGTCATTGGCAGCAAAGTCTTTGGTCGCCACCAGCATGATCGAGGACGTCCCGATGCGTCCGATCGTCGTAAAATCCTTGATCGAATCGTAGGGCAGTTTTGGATAGATCGCCGGCGCCAGCACATGCGTGGTCATGCCGCCGACGGTGATGGTGTAGCCGTCGTTCGGCGACGCCGCGACCATCTGCGTGCCGAGTGTGCCGGCAGCACCCGTGTGGTTCTCGATATAGACGCCCTGTCCTAGCGTCTTGCCCATCTTGTCGGCGAGCAAGCGGCCGATCACGTCGCCGCCGCCGCCGGCCGCATAGGGCAGAAGCATTTTGATCTTGTGGGTGGGGTAGGCGGCAGGATCCTCGGCGCGTGCCGGCAGCGCCGCCGACAGCAATGCGAGCAACGACAGCGTGACGGTGCGCAGCATCATGATGGCTTCCCCTAATCCTCGAAATGAAATCTGTAGGCCTCGCCGTGCCGGATCACGCGCCCGGCGGTCGGCGCCGGAAAATGGCCGGTGAGCAGATAGCTCGGCGTGTCCGCGAGCTCCTCCAGCAGCGCCATCCGCGTCGCGACCGCCGCGGCCGGATCGATGTCGGCGGCATTCGACAGCCACGGCGCGGCGCACTGGATGGGATGGTGGATGACGTCGCCCGACATCACCGCATGATCGTGGCCGCCATTGAGGTGGATCTGCATGTTGCCGGCGGTGTGGCCCGGCGCTGGCGCAAAGCGTAAGCCTGCGTCGCGATCGCTGAACACGCGATGATCGGTCTCGACCAGCTCGGCGAGGCCGGCGGCGACGACCGGCAGCACGGAGTCCTCGAAAGAGCCGTGGTTGACCGGGCGTTTCGGCGCGGCATTGTGCGCGGCCTCGAAGTGGCGGTACTCCTCGCGTCCCATCAGATAACGTGCGTTGGGGAAGGTCGGCACCCAGCGGCCGTCGAGGAGCCGCGTGTTCCAGCCGACGTGATCGACATGCAGGTGCGTGCACATCACGAAGTCGACCTCTTCAGGGGCAACGCCCAGCGCCTGCATGTTGTCGAGGTAAGGCCGGTTGAGGTTGTCCCACGCCGGCACGCGCGGCCGCGGCTTGTGATTGCCGCAGCAGGTGTCGACGATGGCGGTCCAGCGCGGCGTGCGCACGAGATAGGAGTGGTGGCTGAGGATGAAGCGTCCGGTCTCCGGTTCGATATAGCGGTGATCGAGCCAGCTCCGGTTCTCCGCGATCACCTCGTCGGTGACGTTGGCGAACAGCCAGGTCTTCTCGAAGGCAAGCGAAGGGATCTCGCTGACGAGATCGATCCGCATGCTGCCGATCCTGACCTGCCGCATGGGCTCAGTTCTTCAGGAGATCGCCGAACGGCACCCAGCGCGTGCCGTCGAAGCGGATGAGCTGGAGGCTCGTCATCGGCGTGTAGTGCTCGGGCGAATTGTTCACCGCGGTGCCGTTGATCAGCATCGGCAGCTTTACGTCCTTGAGCGTCGTGGCCTGCTTCAGCACATTGGCGCGGGTGAGGTCGTTTCCGGACGCCTTCAGCACCGTCACCAGCGTCTGCGCGATAGTGTAGCCGTAGACGTTGAGCCAGTCGTTCTTGTTGGCATCCGGCAAATACTTGTCCATGAACGCCAGCCATTCCTTGTAGCCGGCATCGTCCTTCGATGCGGGATCGGTGGCGTCCTTCAGGTACTGGCTGGAGATCACGCCGGTGGAATTGTCCTTGCCGGCCGGCTCCAGCACGCCGCTGATCGAGGCCGAGACATTGGAGATGATGGTGACAGGCTTCCACCCGATCTCGCCGATCTTGCGGATCGCCTGCGCCGCGAATTTTGGCGTTGCCGCCACCAGCACGATTTCTGCGCCTGCGGTCTTGAGCTGCAGGATTTGCGTATCGACCGTCGGCGCCGAGGTCTCGTAAGCCGCGCGCGCGACAATGGCCTCGCCGCTGCCGAGCCCTTCCTCCAACGCCTTCAGATAATCCTTGCCGAGATCGTCGTTCTGGTAGAGCACGCCGATCTTCGCGTTGGCATGGCTCGCCTTGATGTACTTCGCGTAGGCGATCGCCTCGTCGCGATAGGTCGGCTGCCAGCCAACGGTCCACGGAAAGTTCTTGGGATCGTCCCATTTCGCGGCGCCAGAGCCCAGGAAGAGCTGCGGCACCTTGCGGTCGTTGAGATATTTGTGCACGGCGCTGTTGGTCGGCGTGCCGACGCCGCCGAAGATCAGCAGCACCTCCTCGCTCTCGACCAGCCGCCGGGTCTGCTCCACCGTCTTCGGCGGGCTGTAGGCATCATCGGCGATGATCATCTGGATGCGCCGGCCGTTGACGCCGCCGTCGTCGTTCACCTTGCGGAAATAGGCCTCCGCCGATTTCGCGATCTGCGCGAAGGCGGACACTGGCCCGCTCAGCGGCGCGGTGGTGCCGATCTTGATGGTCTTGTCGTCGGCGCCGGGATCGTATTTCGCGCTTTGGGCCTGAACGGCACTGGCTGCGAGCAGCGGCAACAGGATGCAGGCCGCACGAAGGCGAAGGCGGGCAAAGCGCGCCATGAGGTCGTCTCCCCAAAATTGCTCTCCGCCTCTCATTGGAGCGGAGTTGAAACGCGAGAACAGCGCCCGAAGCGGACTTGCGGGGCCGCGACCGCTGCCGCCAGACTGGCGAAACGAACGATCGTTCGTACGGTTGACTAGCGAACGATCGTTCGTTAGTCAAGCCAAATGGCTGTCCACACCTCCAGCGCGGCGGAAGCGGCTGCGCCCACGACCCGCGAGCGCATCCTCTCCGAAGCGCTCAATCTGTTCGCGCAGAGCGGCTATGGCGGCGCCTCGATGCGCGAGCTTGCGCGCCGCGTCGGCATTCGCGAAAGCAGCCTCTACAATCATTTCTCCGGCAAGGCCGCGATCCTCGAAGCGATCGTGGCCGAGCACGGCCCCGCCAGTTCGGCGAGCCGGTTGGAAGAGCCGCGCTACAAGCAGCTGGCGCGCCAGCCGGCCGCGTTCTGCCGTCAGTTCGCGCTTGATCTCGTCGAGCAATGGTCCGACCCGCGCGAGCACCAATTCCAGAAAGTAATCACCGCCGAGCGTAACCGCGTGCCCGGCATCCGCGCCAAATTCGCCGACCATTTTTACGCGCGCGAGCAGAGCATGATGACGGATTACTTTCGCGGTTTTGCGCTCGCCGGCTTGGTCTCGACACCCGATCCGCGCGAGACCGCGCGGCTGTTCGCGGCCGGCCTGATCTACATCCGCCTCGAGCATTACGTGATGGGCGCAGCACCTTCGCCGCGGCCGAAGGTGATCGAGGCGATCGACCGCTATCTCGCCTTTTTCCTGTCGCTGATCGCGGCGGGCAATGGCGAAGACAACAAGAAACGAAAACCCAAGGGAGAAACGCGTGGCAAGGCTGCCCCTGATTGATCCGGAGACGACGAGCGGCGATATCCGCGCCTCGTTCGACCGCATGCCGGTCAAGCTCAACATCTTCCGCATGATGGCCCATGCCGAGGCCAACATGATCCCGGCGATGCGGCTCGGCAATTCGATCCTGCACAAGCAGAAGCTCTCAGCCGTCAACCGCGAGCTTTTGATCTTGCAGGCCGCCCAGCTCGAGGGCGGCGCCTATGAATGGCGCCAGCACGTGCCGATCGCGATCGGGGTCGGCTGCACGCAAGGACAGATCGATGCGGTGGAGCGGGCTGACTACGATGCCGCCGGCTTAAGCGATGCTGAGCGCGCGTTGCTGAAGTTCGGCCGCGAGGTGGTCGAGAATGTTCGGGTGCCCGAGGCGACCTTCGCTGCCGCGCGAAGACACTTCAGCGATCAGGAGATCGTCGAAGCCATCGTCGCGCTCGGCTTCTATATGATGATGGCGCGCCTGACCGAGGCAACCGAAACCGATCTCGATCCCGCGGCCGGCATGAAGGTCTATGACGGCGGCAAGAAGTAGGGCGGCTGAGATGGCGGAAATCGATAGCAAGCCGGAACGTTACGTCCGTCCACCAAGCGCGGAGTCATTGGGCGAAGCGCCGGGCAGGGGACGCCTGAAGGGACGCCGTATCCTGATCGTCGGCGGCGGCCAGCGCGTGTTCGACGCCGCCACCGATCCAATCGGCAATGGCCGCGCCATGAGCATTTTGTGCGCACGTGAGGGCGCGAAGGTGGCGGTGGCAGATCTCAACCGGACGTCCGCACAGCAGACCGTCAAGCACATCACCGACGAAGGCGGCGAGGGTTTTGCCATCACTGCCGACGTCACGTCGGAGCCTGACGTCCAGCGCATGATCGAGGAGGCGCATCGCGCCATGGGCGGCCTCGACGGCATGGTGCTGAACATCGGCACCTTCGGCAAGACCGGCCTCGATGCCGTCAGCCCCGAGGAGTGGAACAGGATCTACGACGTCAACGTTCGCGGTCCCATGCTCTGTTGCCGCGCAGCGATGCCGAAATTCGACAATGGCGGTGCCATCGTCTTCATCTCCTCGATCGCCGCGCTGAAAGCGGGATCGCAGATGGCGGCGTATGATTCTTCAAAAGCCGCGCTCGGCGGCCTGATGCGCAACATCGCCCATCTCGGCTCGCGCCGCGGCATCCGCGCCAATCTCGTCTATCCCGGCCTCGTCGACACCCCCAACGGCCGCGAAGCCGGCGCCGGCCGCCCCAGCCGCGGCAAGGGCCACGTCCCCTTCGGCCGGCAGGCCACCGCCTGGGAGATCGCCTATGCCGTGCTGTTCTTTCTGTCGGATGAAAGCGTCTACGTCACCGCACAGTCGCTCGCGGTGGATAGCGGCCTGAGCGGAATGTAAGACGCCAGTACAATCCGGCGGCGCGGAATTCGATGCCCCGGCGAGCAGAGTCTCTCTTCATTGCGGCGAGGACGCAATCTTCGGCGTTTGCGATTCGCTCATCTGCTCAAGTGCCTCCAGGACGGCCTCGCAGGCCTTCTCGGCTTCGGCGAAGGTACTGAAGGGGGAGCCGCCAAGCTTGATCGCGGACTTGTTTTCTTCGACCGGTCGCCATGAGGCAACCAGGCCCGGCTTTCCGTGAAGGCCAGGACCGGTGCGGTTTTCGTTACTGATCACGAACGAAAATCCGCCGCTGCACGCCATCCAGATTTCAAGTTCATGCACCGGAGTCTCGACGCGCGTAAAGTGCAGGGTCATGTCTCTCTCCAGAGTTTGCTCCGCAGAATGGGCCACGGGCGCAAGCCGTCAGTTGTGCGAATCCCGGATAGCCGCAAGGTCCGAGGTCTCTGATCCCTCGTCTCTCCATGCCGTCAAATCGCCCGGGAGCAGAATGGGATCGCTCTCAACCCGCCTGTTGCGGCTGACCCCTAAGCCAATGAGCCCGCCCAATACCAACGCGGAGCCTGCAATGATCAACCAGTACGGCAAGTCCAACACGGGCATTGCAATTCTCCCACTGAGAGGAGCGCGTTACGCAATTGCCTGGCCGAGGCGCGAGCGGGTTACCTTTGGATAAGTGTCTGTATTATGCGGCGCTTCAAGCTTCGTGCAAGGTACCCAAAAGGGGTAGATTTCTGACCTAAGTTGCCGCCGGCGGGGGCAAGGGGAAGCGATCCGTCCCCCCAAATCTCGTCAAATCCGTCACCGAGAAGATAGGCAAGTTCGACAGCAAGGCTTTTGGTGCGGCCATGAAGGCTGACGGCCAACAATGCCCCTGACAAAGAGTGAGGTGCGCGGCCGGATGGAGCGAAGCGTCATCCGGGAGCACAGCCTCATCGCGCGAGCTGCCCCCGGCACTGCGTTGCGCTTCATCCGGGCTACGAACTGAGGCGCAAGCTCCGCACAATCGCGCGACGGGATGAAACTGCCGGGCAATTTTTGCAGCGTTGTGCGAAGTCCGCGCGCTACGACAAGGAAAGCCGACAGGAATCAACTGCGCTTTCGCTGGCACAAAAATTGCTGAATGTTTCCGCGCAATGATCACAGGAATTCGCGCCGTGACCAACGTCAGCTACACCGTTCCGCCGAACTGGACCGCAGGCTCCGACAAGACAGGCGCGAGCAAGAACAAGAATCCGAACGATCCGAACATGCTGACGACGGGCGCCTATGGCAGCGCGTTCGAACTGTTGCTCGACAATCGAACCAACAGCGACGGCACCACCACGGAGACGCTGACCTACAAGAGCTACAGCGGCAAGACCAACGGCACGTTCTCGGCGACGGCCGAGACGGGGACGGGAGCCGATCTCGGCAGTGCCTCCCAGGCCTTGCTCGCCACGCTTCAAGCCAATGGCGAGATGGACGACAAGACCGCCGCGCAGCTCGACGACGCCATGGGCAAGCTCGATACCCAATCCGAGAGCGGTGCCAAGGATGCCGAAGTGTCCGGCGGCGGCCTGCTGGTGCAGTCCGGCGGCCCGGTCTATTTCAACGGCATCTCGGCCTATCAGAACCAGATCGTGGATTCGCTCGTCAACGAGCTGAGCACCAGGCTGAACCTCGACGCCAAGGCGTGACGGCAGTTCATCGCTGGTGAAACCGGTTGGCAAAGCCGGCCCAACCCGCGCATGATGCGCGGGCGATCTCGGCCACATGCTTTCCCGGATAAATTCAAGACATGAAAACCACGCTGCTGAAGTCCGAAGACTACACCCGCTCGCCCTGGAAGAACGGCGGCGGCATCTTCACCGATATCGCGGATGCCCATCGCGCCGACGCGCCGGCGAAGGATTGGGACAGCCTGCTCTGGCGTTTTGCCTCGACGCCGATCGTGGCGCCCGGGCCCTTCTCCTACATGCCCGGCATCGACCGCCTGCAAATGGTCGTCGGCGGGCGTGGGCTGGTGCTGAAGTCGCCCACGCAGGATTTTGACGAGCGTGAACCTTTTACAACGGTGCGCTTCACCGGAGAGATGGAGATCGTGACCGCGCTCGAGGCGGGTCCCGTCGAGGTCGTCAACCTGATGGCCCGGCGCGGCGCGGCCGAGATCGAGTTGCTGGCACTCAGGGAACCCGGCGATCGGCCTTTGTCCGCCGGCACGCACCTGGTTTACGCGGTTTCCGGCGAATGCAGCATTCGTCTCAATAGCGAGGATATTGTCATTCCCGACGGCAGCACGCTGAAGGTCGAGCTGACCGAGGCGTCCAGATTGGGACTCGTCTCAGGGCTGGCGGTACTGGGCTCGATTCAGCTCGTCGGCTAGATGGCAACCGCCCGGCGGATGCGCATAATCCATGCACCTGGCTAGGTTGACGCAGCGGCGCCGGAACACGATATCTGCCCCGACAATGCCGACCGCCGCGCAAGGCACGATATGAACAGGCAGGGTATGACCGCGCCAGACCAAAATCGCCCCACCACGCTATCCGACGGCGTCGTCGACTGGCTGACCAACGGCACGAGCGACGAGCGCTTCATCGACAACATCTTTGCCGAGATGTGCATCCGCCTCCAGCAGGCGGGCATTCCGCTCAAGCGGTCGACGATGCACGTCCGGATCCAGCATCCGCAATGGCTCGGCGCCGCCTTCATGTGGTTGGATGGCATGCGCGAGGCGAAGATCTCGCGGGTCGACTTCGATGTGCTCGAGCGATCCGAGTTCATCGGCAGCCCTGTCAGCGAAATGCTGGACGGTGCGAGCGAACTCCGCGAGAACCTCGAAGGCGATCCGTCGCTCGGCCGCAGGCACGCGGTCTATGACGAGATGCGCGCGAAAGGTCTGACCGACTACGTCGCCTGGCCGCTCCACCACACACTCGGTAAGCGCCATCTCGTCACCTTCGCGACCGATCGCCCCGGCGGCTTCGACGACGCGCATCTGGTTGCGCTCAAGAACGTGCTGCCGGTGCTGGCGCTGGTCAGCGAGATCCGCGTCAAGAACCGCCTGGCGCGAACGCTGCTCGAGACCTATGTCGGCTCCCATGCCGGCGAGCTCATCCTGGCCGGGGCCACGCGGCGCGGCACCGGCACGACGGTGCGTGCCGCGATCATGATCTGCGACCTCCGTGACTTCACGAAGATCTCGGACAACTGGCCGCGCGACGACGTCATCGATCTCCTCAACGACTACTTCGACGCGATGTCGGAGCCGATCGCGCGGCACGGCGGCGAAATCCTGAAATTCATCGGCGACGGCCTGCTCGCCATTTTCCCGCTCAGCGGGCCCGGCGCCTGCGCAAACCTGCTGCGCGCCGTGACTGAAGCCCGGCAGGCTATGGCCGCGCTGAACGAACGGAACAACGGGACCGGCCGCGCGCCGCTGAACTACGGCATCGGCGTCCACGTCGGCGACGTCATGTACGGCAATATCGGATCGTCCAGCCGGCTCGACTTCACTGTCATCGGTCCCGCCGTCAACATGGCCTCCCGTCTCGAAGCCCTGACCAAGCAGCTCGGACGACCGGTGCTGCTCTCGCGCGCCTTCGCCGAGCTGGTCGAGCGGGAGTTCGAGCTCGAGCATGTCGGCAAATACGAGGTGCGCGGCTTCAGCGATCCGATCGAGCTGTTTGCGTTTCACGGCTGAGGCGGCATGCTCGCCGCAGCCGTCCGGTTGAAATCTCGCTGACGCAAGATTGCCGATGACCCGCGCGCCACCGATTGCGCGGCGTGGCGGAGAAATCCTGATCCTCATCGGCCACGGCCAGCTTGCCATCGTCCCGCACACCCCGGCATCTCCGAACGACGGTCGCCATCGCCGCCCGTCATGGCCTCGATGTGCCGTGATTGACGGTGCATGCGTGCGTCGCCGTGACGTCGATCCAGTTCCGGAATCGGGCGATCGCGCAAACGCGCAATCGTCGGGGTGCGTCCCCTGCGCGCGATGGAAGTCGTGCTTATGGGCAATATCGGACGCGTTGTTGAAAGATATGTTCGCGCAGGACGCCTAGGTTGGGTTCACTGGCGGCGTTGCGAACGGTGCCGCAAGATTTGGTCGAGGACAGTCGATGCGGCTGCCTCGATGCAACAGAAAAGGTGATCGACACATCGGACGCGACCACAAGAGGAGACGACAATGCCAAACTGTTCCCAAGTTTCTGGAAGTCGAACCGCTCGCTGTGCCGCGTGCGACGGTAAGTTTGGCCTAGTCCGCTACTACTCTTGGCGAAAGCCCCTTTGCTCGAAAAAGTGCGTCGAACGTTTGGCGACGCGCCGGCAGGGTGAGCGCGACTGGTTCGGTCGATTTCCGTCGGTTGTCGACATGTTTTCAGAAAACCGCGCGAGGCGCCTATGACCATGCAGATGTCACGACGAGGAAAGGAATATCTCGAGACGGCGCAGAGCCTGCTGCGCGCGGCCCGGACCATGACGGACATCGTGGTCGCGACCCGTCTCGAGATGCTGGCCAATGACTATCAGCGGCGCGCCGAAAAGGCATCAAGCGTCGATGCGGCGAGGTCATCGGCGCGTTCGGCCGGCACGCGATACGAATCGTACCCGTGATTGCGGGTTGCGCGGTGAGCCGGTCGCCCAATCAGGGCCGTCTGGTCAGTTTCCTCTCTTGCCACCCCGTGGAGCCGATATGGGCGAAGTTGTTCGACTGGTCACAAGAGCCGAGCGCGAGCGTGCGCGGCTGATCCGCGAAGCGCGCGCTAACTATGACGCCGTGTTTCCGCGGGCCGATCCCGACGGCGAGCGGCCCGTCGAGCCGCGGTCGACCACTCGGGCGGCGACGCAGAGCCCGAGTACGTCGAAGGAGCTCTCGTGACATGATCAAGATCATTGCCGTGCTCTGCAGCCTCTCGTCGCCGACAGATTGCCACGAGCAGATCGTCACGACCTCGGATTTCGCTGACGTGACGATGCAGTCCTGTCTGATGGGAGCGCCGCAGCTCGCCGAATGGATGGCGCAGCATCCGGCCGAACGTCTCGCGGCGTGGCGCTGCTCGATCGGCAAGCAGGAGGCTCGCCGGGGAGCGTAGGTGCGAGGAGCCCTGTTGCCAATGCAGGCATGTGCGAATACGTTGGCCCGAGGTCCGCCCACGTTCCTTCGACTGGCCGCGCGTTCATGCCAAAATTCCTTCGCATCGGAGTCCATCAGTCGAACGTATCGGGATACACGTCGAAGGCGTGGTGTGTCAGGCGCGTCGGCTCGGCGGTTTTCCTGAAGTGGGGCGGCGTGGAGGTCCAAGGCACCGGTGCCGGGCGCAAGGTCTACTGGACGCGCTCGCCGCAGGAGAAGACAGTTCGGTGCGGCACGGCGCAGCGTGCCCAGGATTACGCAAAGGCCGCGATCGCGCGGCGCCGCAGCCATCGCTATGAGCCGCTGGCCGGAGCTATCGCGCTCCGGCGCCCCCCCGCCGAGCGCGGCACCGATCTCAAGCGGGCGCTCGCCACCATCCTGATCGTCGATATCGTCGGCTCCACCGCCAAGGCCGCGAAGCTCGGCGATGCGCGCTGGACCAAGGTGATGGGCCATTATTACGCAGCCGTCCGCAAGGAGCTGAAGAGCTCGCGCGGAAAGGAAGTCGTGACGACGGGCGACGGCGTGCTAGCGACGTTCAAGGCGCCGGCTGCCGGGATCAGTTGCGCGACCGCGATCCAGAAGGCGGTGCGCACGCTGGGGCTAGAGATCAGGGTCGGCCTGCATGCGGGCGAGTATACGATCAGCGGCGGCGAAATGGTCGGTCTCGCCTTCCACATCGGCACCCGCGTCGCCGCGAAAGCGCGGGCCGGCGAAGTCTTGGTCTCGAGCGCGGTCAAGGATTTGCTGAAGGCACCATCGACGATCAGCTTCAGGGATCACGGCATGCACCAGCTCAAGGGCGTGCCGGAGCGGTGGAGGCTGTATCGGGTGGAGGCGTGAGGCGTCCGGCAAGGGTGGACACCGGACCGCCTTCGCGCCGCGCCGGCACGGCTTCAATGATGCGGCAGAATCTCGCCGAGGAATTTTTTGGTGCGCTCGTGCTGCGGGGCCCTGAAGAAGACTTCCGGCTCCGCCTCCTCGACGATCCGTCCCTCCGCCATGAAGATCACGCGGTCGGCGACCTGCCGGGCGAAGCCCATTTCATGGGTGACGCAGATCATGGTCATGCCGTCGGTCGCAAGCCCGATCATGGTGTCGAGCACCTCCTTGACCATTTCCGGGTCGAGCGCCGAGGTCGGCTCGTCGAACAGCATCACCTTGGGCTCCATGCACAGCGCCCGCGCGATCGCCGCGCGCTGCTGCTGACCGCCGGACAATTGCGCCGGGTATTTGTCCGCCTGGTTGAGGATTTTGACACGGTCGAGCAGCCGCCGCGCGGTCTCCTCGGCCGCCGGGCGCGGAATGCCGCGAGAGCGGATCGGCGCCAGCGTGCAGTTCTCCAGCACCGTCATGTGCGGGAACAGGTTGAATTGCTGGAACACCATGCCGACCTCGCGGCGCACCGCATCGACGGCCTTGCCTTGGCTGCCGAGATGGACGCCGTCGACGACGATCTCGCCCTTCTGGTAGCTCTCGAGCGCATTGATGCAGCGGATCAGGGTGGATTTGCCCGATCCGGACGGCCCGCACAGAACGATCTTTTCGCTCGCACGGACCGCCAGGTTGATGTCGGTGAGCACCTGGTAGGTGCCGTACCATTTGTTGACACCGCGCATCGCGATCATCGTGTCCGCCGTGGCTGCGACCGGCATGGCTGCGACCGACATGGCTGTGACCGACATGGCACTCTCCCTCAGCTGACGGTGAAGGGGATGCCGGGAATGCTGTCGGGGAAAGCCGGCAGCGGGTTGTTGATCCACTTCGGATAGATCCTGGCCCATTCGCCGCTGGCGATGATCTTGTCGATGAAGCCGTTGACGAAGGCGTTGATCTCCTTCTCGCCGAGCCGCGTGCAGGCGCCGTTATAGAGTTTGGTGAATTCGAGCTTGTTCTCGTAAGTGCCGGGTTTGGATTCGTTGAGGCGCGGAACGTAGAAGATGTTGCCGCCCACCGCCTGCACCTGCCCGGACAGCAGCGCCTGCATGGTCGGCGCATCGCCGTCGAAGCGGCGGATGGTGGTGCCGGGAGGCGCCGCCTTGGTCACGTCGGTGTCCTGCACACTGCCGCGCGCGACACCGATGACATATTTGCCCATGTCGGCCGGCGATTTGATCTCGATCTCCTTCGGCGCGATGAAGGTGATGATGTTGGCACCATAGGGCCTTGAGAACTGCACCGCCTTGGCGCGCTCCGGCAGCATCGCCATGGTCGCAAACAGGATGTCGACGCGTCCCGACGTCAGCGCCGGGATGCGATTGGCGACGGCCAGCGGTGTAAATTCCGCGGCGACGCCGAGCTCTTTTGCGAACAGCTCGGAGAGGTCGGCATCGAGGCCCTCCTGCTTGCCCGAGGAATTGACGAACCCCCAGGGCGGATTGTCGCCCTGGATCCCGATCAGCACCTTGCCGCGCGCCTTGATCTCCGCGGGCGTCACCGCGTAAGCGGCGCGCGACAGCACGAACGGCGAGGCGATCGCGGCGGCGCCGAGCGCCAGCATGTGGCGGCGATTGAACTGGATTGTCTTTTTGGTCATCATTCCCTCCTCTGTGTTGAATTCATCATCGTGCCGCGGTGACGAGCCGCCGCTCCAGCCAGGCGCCATAGAGCGAAAGCGGCCAGCACAGCGCGAAATAGAGCGCGCAGACCAGGCCGAGCACGAGCAGCGGCTTGAAGTTCTGGTTGGAGACGATGGTCCCGGCGCGCATCAGCTCGGTGAAGCCGATGATGGCGGCAAGCGAGGTGCCCTTGATCAACTGCACCAGGAACCCGATCGTCGCGGGCAGCGAAATGCGGATCGCCTGCGGCAGCACGACGTCCTTCATCCGGTCGAGATAGCCGAGGCTGAGCGCCTTGGCGGCCTCGACCTGGCCGCGCGGCACGGCCTCGATCGAGCCGCGCCAGATTTCGCCGAGGAAGGCGCCGGCATGCAGGGTGAAGCCGATCGAGACGGAAACCCAGGGATCGAGCTTCAGCCCGGCGAGCGCGAGGCCGTAATAGACAACGAACAGCTGCATCAGCAGCGGCGTGCCCTGGAACAGCGCGATGTAGGCGGCCGCGCCACGTTCGAGCCAGCGCCGGCCCGAGGTGCGCGCCAGTGCGACGCCGAGGCCGGCGACCGAGCCGAGCGCGAAGCCGATCGCGGACAGCGCCAGCGTCCATTTCAGGCCGCCGAGCAGGAACAGGAACTGGTTCTTGTCCATGCGCCGTCCTCACTTCACGGGATAGAGCAGGAAGCGCGCGTTGATCCGCGCGAACATCTGCATCAGCATCCACGACATCGCGAGATAGAGCAGCGTGACGACGCCATAGACCTCGAAGCTGCGGAACGTATTGGTCTCGATCGCCTGTCCGACCGAGGTCAGCTCATAGGCCGAGATCGCCGATGCGATGCTCGTCGTCAGCGTAAGCATGATGAACTGGCTGGTCAGCGACGGGAAAATCGCGCGCAGCGCCGGCTTCAGCACGATCAGGCGGAAGATCAGGGTCCGGCTCAGGCCGAGCGCCAGTCCCGCCTCGACCTGCCCCTTGTTGATCGACTGCACGCCGCCGCGGATAATCTCGATCGCATAGGCGCCGCCGTTGACGCCGAGCGCGATGATCGCGGTCAGCGTGGGATCGAGGCGGATGCCGACCATCGGCAGCGCGAAGAAGACGAAGTAGATCTGGCCGAGGAATGGCGTGTTGCGGATCGCCTCGACGAACGCGATGACTAGCCAGCGCAGCGACGCAAGCCGGGAATCGCGCAGCAGCACGCCGCCGATCCCGATGATCAGCGCCAGCACCATGCCCGACAGCGCCAGGCCGAGCGTGCCGGCACAGCCCCAGAGCAGCTCCGGCAGGCCCTCGATCACGGGTCCGAAATCGAACTTGTAGTTCACCTCGCTCCTCCCTCCGGGCCGCCCTCTTGGCGTGGCCGGGCCGCCCTCTTGGCGTGGCTTGGCCCGTTCGCGTCTGTCCGACGGCGGTGAAAGCCGTGCTCTAGGTCGTTGCCTGCTCGCCTTGTCCTAGCCCCGCGTAGCGCTCGCGCAGGTCGATGCGCCGTCGCGCCGTCGCGGCCTCTGCGATCGCGAGCGTCACCAGCAGGCTTCGCGCGCCGTCCTCGACCGGTTGCAGCGACGGCGTCACGCCCCGGACCACGTCGCGGAAATGATCGAGCTGGGCGACATAAGGATCGGTCGACGCCGCATGATTGGCCTGCGCCTGGATCGGCCTGTTCCAGTCCTGCGCGCCGCCTTCCTGCGTCCATTGATCGAGACTTGGGAATTCGATCGCGCCGCGGCGGCCCATCAGGCGGTAGCTGCTCTGTCCGCTGAACGGAAACTCCGGCGCCTCGCCGAGTCCCTGCTCCATCGTCCAGGGCGTCACCGCGCAGTCGCTGAGGAAGAACGTGCCGAGCGCGCCGTTCTCGAATTCGAGCAGCGCGGCGGCGGTATCCTCGACCGCGAAGCCGCGCTGCCGGTTCGCGGCGATGGCCTCCACGGCGACGATCTCGCCGACCGCGAAGCGCAGGAAGTCGATCTCGTGGATCAGATTGATCAGGATCGGCCCGCCACCGGCTTGCGAGCGCCAGGGCGCAGCCTTGAAATAGTCGGCCGGCTTGTGCGTGGCCCAGATCGCCGAGACGCCGACGACATCGCCGATACGGCCCTCGCCAAGCAGCGCCTTGAGCGCCTTCACCTGCCTATGATGGCGGCGGTGATGCCCGACCAGCGACCGAATGCCGGCCTTGCGGACTTCCGCGATCAGGCCGGCGGCGGTCTCCAGCGTATCGGTGACCGGCTTTTCGATCAGGATATGGATGCCGGCCCGCGCGCATGCGATGCCGTTCTCGGCGTGGAGCTGATTGGGCGACGCGATGATCACGGCCTCGGGCCGCGCCTCGTCGAGCAGCTTCCGGTAATCCGCGAAGACGCGTGCGCCGGGCTGCTCGGCCGCGACCTGCTCGGCGTTGACGTCGGCGATGCCGGCGAGCTCGTAGTCGCCATGCTCGGCCAGCTTGCGCAGATGTTTGCGCCCGATCAATCCTGCGCCGATCACGCCAATCCTGATTTTTGTCATCTCGTGCATTCCGTTGGGTTTAGGCCCAGCCGTGGCAGTCGCGGCGTCTGGCGCCGCGGGCCTGGCCTTCGAGCAAGTTCCTGGTCGCGTTGAACGCCGTGGCGATCCGCTCTCTCGCGTCGAGCGCCGGCAACGGCATCTCGACGCTGAGGGCGGCATCAGTGGGCAGCGCCTCCAGCAGTGCGCCGAGCGGCAGAGCGCCGTCGCCGGGCGGCAGCCGTCCCGCGCGCGCCTCGGCAATGATGGCCGCGTCCGTTGCCGGCGTTTCGGCGACGGCATCACAGAGTTGCGCGGCGCGGAGCCAATGGTCGGGAAGCGGGATCAGGTCGGCGGCGCGGCCGCCGGAGCGCGCCAGGTGCAACGCGTCGACCAGGATGGCGCCGTTGGTCTGGCCTGCGTCGCGGATGACCGCCGCGGCCTGCGCCAAATTGCCGATCGCGCGCCAGCGCATGAATTCGAGGTCGACGCGCAGTCCGAACGACGCGGCGAGTTGGCAGAGCTCGGCGAAACGCGCGGTGAGCCGGGACCGATCCGGATCGTCGCCCGAAGCGATGATCGCTGTGGCGCCGAGATCGGCGCCGGCTTCGATACAGCCTGCGAGCGAGGAGATGTCGATGGCGGGCTTGAGCTGGACCAGCTCGATGTCGCTGACCCGCACGCCCTCGCCGTCAAGCACGCGCTTCAGCGCTCGGTGGGCCTCGGTGCCGACCTGCGTCGGATAGGCCGGCCCGTCGCTGGTTGCCGGGATGAAGCGTAGCGCGACGGCTGCAAACCCGGCTCGCGCCGCCTCGGCAACCAGCGCCGTGGGCGCAAGCTCCAACGCGGTGAGATGGGCAAGGCCGAGCGCGGTCATGGCCTGCTCGCCCGCACAGGCAATCGCGGCAGTCGGGAGCTGGCGCGGCGGTCGCCGGTCAGGCGCATGTGTCTCCTCCCTCTTAATTAATCCATAGGTTAATTGATAATTACCCAATGGGATAATTGATGTCAAGGGCCCGCGATTGCGCTATGGAGGGAGGGCGATGCCGCGACCGGCCGCCGTGAAGGACCGAAGGGCCAGATGCCAGGTGTGAAGAAGCAGCCCGTCCGGGCGGCGAAGCCGGTGCCGATCAAGCGGCGCGACCGCGAGCGGACGCGGCAGGAGATCCTCGACATCGCCTTCGAGGAGTTCGCCGAGAACGGCTTGTCCGGCGGCAACACCGACGCCATCGCCGCCCGCGCCAACATCACCAAGCGGCTGATCTTCTACTATTTCAACTCGAAGGAAGAGCTGTTCACCGCGGTGCTGGAGATGGCCTATGCGGAGATGCGCGCCGCCGAGGAGGATCTGCATCTCGAGGCGCTGGAGCCGGAGGCCGCGATCCGCCGGCTTGCCGAATTCACCTTCGATTTCCACCAGGCCCATCCGCAATTCGTCCGCCTCGTCAGCATCGAGAACATCCATCGCGGACGGCACATGGCCATCAGCCGCAGGCTCAAGGAGATGACGCAGCCGAGCATCAGCCAGATTGCCAAGGTGCTGGAGCGCGGCGCGGCCTGCGGCGCGATCCGGCCCGGCATCGATCCGGTCGAACTGCATATGACGCTGAATGCGCTGAGCTTCTTCGCGGTCGCCAACCGTCACACGTTCGAGGCGCAATTCGCCTTCGACATGTCCTCGCCAAAGGCGAGGGCGCAGCGCCGCGCCGAGATCGCCGATCTGCTGTGGCGTTGTGTGCGGGGGGATCGAACGGCGGCGGTGTGAAGACCTCGCGCGGCCGGAGCGGGCAGGGCCCTCCGGCGCGCCTTCAAAGCTCCCGTCCGATCAAGCGGTCCGCCGAGAATCGCCCGCCGCCTCGAAACGACATGTGCAGGGCAACGAGGCCCATCAGGAACGGGTACTCCATGCCGCGATCGATCCAGGCCCATTTGGGGTAATGGATAAGGCAGATCATCGCCATCTGCACGGCGACCATCGGCGCGACGAGGCGGGTGAACAGCCCCGCGGCGAGCATGATGGCCCCGATGGTTTCCAGCAGCATCACGAAATAGCCGAACGCCACCGGGGCCGGAAAATGCAATGAATTGGTGATGAAATTGATGGAGCTCGCGAACGGATTGGCCATGGCGCCGTGGGACTCGCCGAGCAATTTCGGCAAGCCGTGCGTGAACAGGATCAATCCGAAGGCAACGCGCAGAAACGCATAGGAAACGGGATTGGCGATCTCGTAGAAATTTCGCAAGCCAGGCAACAGCAGGGACGCGGGGCTGTGCCGTGGGGCCCCGCCCGTGATCGCATCGCTCATGGTCATGATCTCCAGACGATGCGGCTTCAGATGATGCCGCCATTGGCGCGCAGGATCTGGCCGTTGATCCAGCCGCCGTCGGGCCCGACCAGGAACGAGATCGCGCGCGCGATGTCGTCGGGTTCGCCGAGACGATGCAGAGGCGTCCGATCGATGATCGGCGAGATGTCGTGCTGATTGGCGTTGTGGAATAGCTCGGTGTTGACAGGGCCCGGCGCGATCGCGTTGACCGTGATCCGCCTCACGCCCAGCTCCTTCGAGAGGATGTGGGTGATCGCCTCGATGCCGGCCTTGGTCGCGGCGTAAGCCGCATAGGTCGGCTGATAAAGCCCGACCACGCTCGTTGAGAAATTCACGATCCGGCCGCCCTCGCGCAGCCGCTTCGCCGCTTCACGCAGCGCATAGAAGGTGCCCGTGAGGTTGATCGCGATGGTCTGGTCCCACACCTCGTCGGTGGTCTGGGCCAATGGGGCGACCTTCATGATCCCGGCATTGTTGACGAGCACGTCGACGCCGCCGAACGCCGTCTCGGCCGCGTCGAACAGCGCGCGCACGTCAGCCAGCTTGCTGATGTCGGCTTTGACCGCAATCGCCGCTCCACCGGCGGCCTTGATCTTCGCCACCAGCGCCTCGGCTGGCGCAGCGCCGCTCGCATAGTTGACGACGACGGCGAGGCCGTCCCGCGCCAGCCGCTCGGCGACCGCCGCGCCAATGCCCTTCGAGCTGCCGGTGACGATGGCTGTGCGTGGGTGCTGGGTGGTCATGGTGGGGTCTCCCTGTTTGATGGGGAGATAATAGGCAGGGAGGTTGGCTGGATAATCCCGCTGGAATTGGCTTCACTGTTCGGGTGGGGCGAACAGTGAATGGTGCGGTATCCGCCGCTGACGGCTTGGCGGCCCTTACCTTGGCATGAGGGAGGTCACCACCTCAACGTCACCGCAGCCCCGTGCCTGTGTCAGCGTCACGCATCCTGTGGCGCGGCTGCACTGGCGGTCCGTCGCCGTGCCGGCAGGAAAAGCCCCGCAATCGCGCCGGCCAACGACAGCATTGCGGCGAGGCGCATCGCCGCAGCAAATCCGCTCTCGAAATGTGCGGCCGAGTAGGCCCCGCCGTTGGCCGAGAAGCTCGCCACCAGCGCAGCGATGCCGAACATGCCCCCGAGGAAGCGGCCCATGTTGAAGACGCCGGACGCCTTGCCCATTTCAGCCACCGCGACCGAGCTCAGGATCGCGTTCTGCGCTGCCGGCATCGCCATCGAGACGCCGACGCCGGCCAGCACCAGCGGCGCGACCAAGGCGGAGTAGGCGACCGTGGGGCTCACGATCTCCGCGATCCAGCCAAGGCCGATCGCCTGCATCAGCAATCCCGTCACCACCAGCGGCCGCTCGCCGAACCTGTTGACGACCGCGCCGGCGATCGGGGCGGTGACGAACAGCGTCGCGGTCCAGGGCAGCAGGCGAAGTCCGGCGCCGAAGGCGTCGAAGCCCAGCGTGGTCTGCAGGAACTGCGGCAGCAGGAACAAGACGCCATACATCGCGGCGTAGAACAGGACGCTTGCGGACATGCCGGAGGCGAGGGCGCGCGATGCAAACAGTCGCATCGGCACCATCGGCGCGGCCGCGCGCAATTCCCAGAGCACGAAGCCGGCTGTGAATACCAGGCCTGACATCAGCGTGCCCATGACCTCGGCGCTCGCCCACCCCACGGCGTTGCCGCGCAACAGGCTCCAGACCAGCGCCAGCGCCGCGAGGGCGACGAGCGCCAGTCCGGCGATGTCCAATGCGGAAGCCGGTCCGAAGCTTTCGCGCAAGCGTGCCAGCACCAGGGCGATCGCGATCAGGCCGATCGGCAGGTTGATCCAGAACACCCAGCGCCAGCCGAAATGTTCGGTGATGAAGCCGCCGATGGCGGGGCCGATGATCAGCGCGCAGCCGGTGATGCTGGCGAAAATGCCAAGCGCGCGGGCGCGCTCCTCGCGGCCGAACGTGCCGCTCAGGATCGCCATCGCCAGCGGCATCACCAAAGCGGCGCCGGCGCCCTGCAGCGCGCGGGCGGCGATCAGCGCGGTGGCATTGCCGGCGAGCGCACAGGCCGCCGATGCAACGACGAACAGGGCGATCCCGGCCGCGAACATGCGGCGGCGACCGAAGCGGTCGCCGAGCGCGGCGCCGGTCAGGAGCAGCACGGCAAAGGTCAGGTTGAAGGCGTTGACGGTCCATTGCAGCGTCTCGACCGGGCTGCCGAATTCGGCGCGGATGGTCGCGAATGCCGTCGTGATGATCATGGCGTCCAGCGCCATCATGAAGGATGCCAGCGCGGTGACGCCAAGCACCCAGTTCTTCTCGGCGCGATTGGTCGGGGTCTGCATCGCCCTCTCTCCGTGTGTCGAGCCACCCTGTCGCGGCGCGTTCTGTGGGCTAGACGAGGTCGGAGGGGCAAAGGATGCGCCCGGAAATAATTTTTCCCCGGCTGCATCCTTCGCCGGCCGCCAAACGTCCTTGGGGATGACGCGGCCATTGACGCGAGCTTGATCCGGAAAGCGGGGCACCGGTTTTCCGGGAGGGTCATGCCGAAATGGAAAGATGGCGCGCGATGGGCGAGCCAGGTCGCGAGATGAGCAAGGAGAGCGCGATGAAAAGGACGTTGATCAGGTACAAGGCCAAGCCCGAGCTGGCCGACAGGAACGCCGAGCTGGTTTCGGCGGTATTTGCCGAATTGAAGGCGGCCGGGCCGGACGGCGTGCGCTATCTGACGCTGCGGCTGGAGGACGACACCTTCATCCATCTGGTCGAGGCCGCGGCCGAGGACGGCTCGAGCCCGATCCCGAAACTCAGGGCGTTTCAGGCGTTCCAGGACGGCATCCGCGACCGCTGCGCCGAGCCGCCGCTGGTTCGTGATGTGAGGATCGTCGGCAACTACCGTATGCTGAACGAGTCCTGACCAGGCGAGGCGGAGGAACAATGGCGCCAGAGCCACTGGCCACCATCGATATCGAGGCGCTGCTGGCGCAGATGCGGCCGAAGCTGCATCGCTACTGCGCGCGCATGGTCGGCTCGGTCATCGACGGTGAGGATGTGCTGCAGGATGCGCTGATCAAGGCGATGGGAGCGCTGCAATCGGTCACGCCCGTCGTCAATACGGAGGGCTGGCTGTTCCGCATCGCGCACAACACCGCGCTGGATTTCCTGCGCCGCCGCAACCGACAGGAGGCGCTTCATTCGGCTGAGGAGGTGGAGATGATTGCCGACCAGCTCGATGATGTGGAAAGCCGCCAGATCGCTGCGACCAGCCTGCGCACCTTCATGCGGCTGCCGGTGGCGCAGCGGTCCAGCGTGATCCTGATGGACGTGCTCGGCTGCTCGCTTGCCGAGGTCTGCGACATCATGGATTTCAGCCTGCCGGCGGTGAAGGCCGCGCTGCATCGCGGGCGCACGCAGCTGCGTGAGTTCGCCGAGGAGCCTGACGATGTGCCGCAGCCAGGCCTGTCGGAGGCCGATCGCACGCGGCTCAACGCCTATGTCGGCCATTTCAATGCGCGCGACTTCGACGCGATCCGCGCCATGATCGCCGATGACGTCAGGCTCGAGCTCATCAACCGCACCAGGCTGAACGGCAAGGCCGAGGTGTCGCGCTATTTCGGCAATTATTCGAAGATCAGCGACTGGCACCTGGTGACGGGGCAGGTCGACGGACGTCCCGCGATCCTGGTGTTCGATCCGAATGAGCCGAGCGGGCGGGCGAAATATTTCATGCTGTTGAACTGGTCCGCCGACAAGCTCGCCATCATCAGGGATTTTCGTCACGCAGCCTACGTTATCGATGGTGCGGAGTGCGTAGTGGATGGAGGGTGAGTGGGCGTGGCCGGCAGCGTGGTCCGCGCTTCAGTTTCAATGACCGCTGAGTGGGGAGGGGGCATCGACTTGCCCGGGGGCCTCGCCGCTTGTTGGAGAGCCCCGCCGGTGCTATTGGTCTCCACCGCCTCTTCGCTTCCATTCAGTCCGGGCAGAACATCTATGGCGCGCGTTGCTCGAGTGGATTTGCCGCAGCGTTCGGTGCTCAAGCCGCTCTACGCCAAGGCGGGCTTCGCTGACGCATTCGCGATCGATCTGCCGAGCCATGCGACGGGCGACGCCGAGCGCCTCGCCACCCATATGCTTATGGGTCAGGCGCGGTGGGTTGGCTGGCTGGTGGCTCTAAGGGACACTTTGGTTGCGGGGTTCGGTCTTAAGACATCGTCTGACTTGCGCGATGACGTTGCGACCGACAGGATCGATTTCTTTCGGGTCTACGATCGGCGTCGTCATGAGATTATCCTTGGCGAGGACGATCGCCATCTCGACTTCCGTTTGTCCGTTTTGGTTGAAGAGTCCGCCTTGTGCCGCCGACTTGTCGCCACAACGGTCGTGACCTTCAATCATTTGGGAGGGCGGGCCTATATCGCGGGAATCGCGCCCTTCCATCGCCTGATCGTAAAGTCGTCCTTGCGTCGAGCCGAGCGATCGGGCTGGCCAGCTGAACTGTAAGGTCGCGCGCCGCGGCGCAAGAGCGGAGCACGGGCGTGCCGCCCCTGTGGCACATAACAGCGATTTAATCTCTCCGGCTGCGAAGTATTCGAGATCTCAAACGTTAGCTTACGAGAGTCCTCGCATCCGGCGAGCGCTACACAGGAGTTCCCTCATGCATCGTCATCTTGCCATCGCCGTCCTTGCGGCCGTTTCCACCTTGACCGTCGCGGCATCCTCTACCGCCGCGTCCGCAACCGAGGTGCAAGACAATTATTGCCTGCAGGGCCGCCAATCGGGCTACCCCGGCAATTGCGAGTTTTCCACCTATGAGCAGTGCCGCGCCACCGCGAGCGGCACCAACGAGAGCTGCGGTATCAACCCGATGCGGGCCTACGCGCCGCAGCAGCAACGGCACGTGCTGCATCGCAGCCGGGATTGAGCGGCAAGCGATGAAGGGCGCCGGCGACGGCGCCCTTGTTCGATGTGGCTGCTCCACCGAAGCAGCCGCAATGCGTCGGGACGCATAGGCTGCCCGTCGATGGCGAGCAATCCAGCGCTGTCGTCGTCATCTCCCGAAACCGCGAAAGACCCGATGCGGCCCTCGATCGCAAACATCGGGAATCGCGGCGACCGGAGTACTCGATAATCTTCGCGATCGGAGAGGCGAGCGCGATCATGTCCAGGTTCCTGCAATGGTTCTTTCGGAATCGCGAAACCGGTGACATCACGATCGCCCAGGCCCCCAACCTCGTTCTCTGGGTCGTCATCGTGGCCGGTGCCCTGCGCTGGATCTGGCAGCCGCCGGGCAATGCCGCTATTGCCCTGGACATCGTGTTCAAAGGCGGCCTCATCGTTTGGGCCCTCGACGAGATTTTCCGCGGGGTGAACCCATGGCGGCGCTGTCTTGGCGGAGCCGTGCTGGCTTATGAGCTCACGACCTTTCTGTGATGGATCGCCCAGAATACCGCACGAAGCTTGATGTTGCCGGCCGGAATACCAGTGGCTTCATGGTGCGGGCTACTACGGTGACAGTGCTTGACTGCACCCCGTAAGATATTTGACGTTGTGAACGATAAAGCTGGTCAGGATAGCCGACCGAGAACGAGAGCCATCCAACGATGACGACCTACGTGGCCCTGCTTTACAGTGTGGTTCTCCCGCTCGGCCGGCGATTGGCGATGGCCGAGCTGCGTGCCATGGCGCAAGGCCTCGGCCTCCACGACCCCAGAACCATCGGCGCGACGGGAAATCTGACGTTTGACAGCGACAAGGCGTCGATTTCCGAGTTGGAAGAAAATCTCGAAGCGGCCTTCAACGTGCGGTTCGGCAAGCATGTCGCAATCATCGTTCGCAACGCTGACGCGTGGCGACGCCTGCTACGCGCAAACCCGTTTCGTGCCGAAGCGACCGCTGATCCGCAAAGGGTCGCCGTTCGCGTGATGCGCAGTCCAATCCCGAAAGGTGGCGAAAACGCCCTCGCACGCTATGTCAGCGATGAACGAATAGCCGTCGCCGGCGGCGATCTCTGGATCCATTTTACGGGCGATCCAGCGCGATCGCGTTTGCTTTCGGCGTTAGGCGCGGGGCGCCTGAAGGGCGTCGGCACGTTGCGCAACACGAATACGCTAAGGCGAATCGGTGACGCCGTGACTTCGGTCCGATCCAGCCGGGCTGATCAAAAATAAAATCGATTGCTTGGAAGTGCACTGTCATCTCAATCCCCCGGGAATAGAGCGGTCATCAACTCAACATCACCGCACCCCCGTGCCCTTGCAGCGCTGGCACTTCACCACCTTCTCGCCCTTCTTGAGCAAGCCTTTGCCCTCGCAATTTTTGCATTTCTGCTTCTTTTTGATGTTCGGGCCTTTTTCACTGACCATAAAATTCTCCTGCCGCGTGAGAGCGGTCGATTGGCGCCTTGTTTCGGTTGGGCTCGCCCGGCAGAACAGCCGAGTGGCGTCGGGTAAGCCCTGCACTATGCCGGTTTTGGCACGACCAGCACCGGCACGCTTCCGTACACCAGGACCTCGGATGTCTGGCTGCCCAGAAACAGCTTCCTGAGGCCGCGACGCCCATGAGAGGCCATGACGATCAAGTCGCAGCCTCTCGACTCTGCTGTTTCAATGATCGCAGTCGCCGGGTGCGCATTCGGAACGTGCAGGAGTTCCGCAGGCGTGCCGATCTGCTCCGACATGGCGCGCGCTTCATCGAGCACTTTGCCTGCACGGGCTTTGCAGGCTGCGTCATAGCTGTCAACCTCCTCCTGGGTCGGAATCCATCCCGAGGCGTGTCCGCTCCCATAGTCGACCGGCAGCGCTTCCGTCACAGTGATGATCGTCAGCCTGGCGTTCAACGCCTTCGCCAGGGCAATGCCATGCTCAACGCCTTTTCGCGCGACGTCCGATCCGTCCGTGCTCAAGAGAATGTTGGCGTACATTCGATTAATCCTTTGCTCTTCGAACAAAGTGATGCCTGGGTAATATGATCTCATACGCGCCGTGGGTCCATCCGCGTTTTCGGTCTCGCCGTCACAGCCTCAACAAGGTTCGCCTCGCACCGCGTGGACGCGCCCGGCTCTCGGCTAACTAAACTTTTATTCACGTTCGATGCAGGCAACCGAATCTGGCGTAGAGCTCTGTCTCGTGTCCGAGAAGATTGTACGCGCCTCGGAAACTACTTTGTGACTTGGGAATAAGCGCGCGACAACGCACGTCTAAGGGTGGTGGATCGGATCTCTTGCCTCGCGGGGGATCCCCCAAACGAAAGGAACCACCACGATGACACCATTCAAAAATCTCGTCGGATCAGTCCTGTCCAAGGCGTTGTTGACCGGACTGGTCGTCACCGCAATCTTCAGCACGCCGCTCCAGGCGCGTGAGCACCGCACTGGCGATCGGCACACCGAACAGGGCGTGGGGGCGAGCTCCCGCTTCGAGCGATCGATCGCTGCGCCGGCCTACCACGCATTTGCGCCAGTGCCCTCGGATCAACCGGGTGGAGTTTGCGACCACGGGGATAACCCCATGATATGCTGAGCAGCGGACCTCGCCGGCGTTCGCAAGGATTGGCGCGCGGCGCGAAGCTCAAAGTAGCTTGGCCATTTTCATCGCAACTTGCCGCACAGTTTATCGCCATTTCGGCCGACCGATCGGTAGATTGCAGACCTGGCCGCCATGCGTGTCGAGGCGGATCGGGTCAATGGCGTGCACTGTCGGGCCGCGAAGGCAGAGAGGTCATTGCTTCCAGTTGCGCTGTTCGCGTCGCCAACATGGCGAGCAGGCTCTTGTGCAGCCGATCCCCGGGTTCGAAATTTTGCGCGAGCCTTCGGACGGTCTCGACAAATCGCATGCGATACGTCGCCGCTCTGTCGACGTCGCCGTACTTCGCGAAGATCTCGGCGGCCGTGCGGTACACCCGCCAGGAAGCAATCGGGAAGTCGGCGCTGTCGACGATCTCCAGCGCGCGGGACAGCTGCAACTGAGCCTCCGCTGAATTGCCCATGGCAAGCGCAGTACGGGCGAGCAGTCCGTGGGCCTGGGCCAGGTGATTGAGATCCGGAGCCGTGGCCACATAGTCGTGGAGCTGGCGCGCACAGCTCTCAGCCTGCGTAAAGTCGTCAACCTGCAGGTAATATTCGCCGAGACAATGATACACCTGCGTCGCGGCGGTAAACTCGATATCGATGCCTTCTTCATGCCTGCGGCGCTCGATGTCATCAAATTGCCTGCGAGCTCCCGACGGGTCGTTCAGCCCGACATAGGCCTTGGCAAGGACGGCCCGCTTGTGGAAGTAGGTCGACTGATCTCCGACCAGCAGACTATCGTCGACGCTTTCGCAGAGCTCACGGGCTCCATCAAAGTCCATCGCTTCGACGTGCAACCACGCAAGCGTCAGCCGGCACAATGCGCTGCTGGGGCCGTTCGCGTTCCTGACGGCCAGTTCGAGGCCGGCCGTGATTTCAAGTCGCAACTCGCGCCACTCGCCCAGATGAATAAGCGCGATCGACTCAAGAACGTTGAACAGAACAAAAGTGTAGACGTCGCCGGCCAGACGGGCCAACCGCTTGCCTTCCGTGCCGGCGCGGCGGCACTCCTGGTACCGCGACCTCCAGCAATCGACGATACCGGATATTCCATTGCGCCTGATCAGGATGCCATAATGCGTGGCATTCGCGCTCAGCTCGATCGCCCTGTCGCAGAGCGTGGCGTCCTGTTTGCGCCAGCCGTTGAGGAACAGGTTGACGCTCGCGCTGCTGCCCTGGACCAGAGCCTTGAATGTGTCGTCCGCCAGCGCCTGGCTTCGCGACAGCACATCTTCAGCGGCCTCAAGGCAGGCGTGGCGATCCACGCGCAAGCAGAGGCTGCTCACAGCCGTAAGGCCGTTGAGCTGTTGCTTGATCTCGCCCGCTTGTTCGGCGCAGGCAATCATGTCTCGCAGATCACGGATGGAGCCGGCGAGGTCGCCGCACGAGCGAAGAGCCCAGCTTCGCTCCCGCAGAAGAGCGACGCGGGTCGAGAATTTGTCGGCAGCATCGAAACGATCGAGTATGCCAAGCGCGCGGGTGAGATAGCTTGCGGCCTCCGCGTGGCCGAGGCGTTTCGTCGAGTTCTTTGCCGCTTCCCGGAGGTAACGCAACGCGCTCGGAAAGTCGCGACCCTGCTCAAAGTGAAGTGCGAGCGCAGGCGCTATTTCAGGGGTGCGGCCGGCATAGGCCTCCTCCAGCCTCTTGCCCAGGCGCTTGTGCGTTTGTGCGCGGCGCCCCGGCGGCAGATTCTGGTAGATGATGTTCTGATAGAGAATGTGACGGAAAGCGTAGCAGCCCGAATATGTGCCATCGGGCCACTCGGAAACCCCTGACCGAGCGAGGATTTGATCCTTCCGGATCGACGCTTCGATGTCCCTTTCGACGTCGATCGCATCGTCGGACAGACCGGCCGCAACGAGGGCCGCAGAAAATTCCTCGCCGGCAACGCTGGCGACGTCGAGCAGACGCCGCTCGTTGTCGGTGAGGCGATCGAGCTCGTGGCCGATCATGTTCACGAGGCTGTCCGGAATGCGGTCTTGCGCAAATGCCGCCTGTGAGGACAGGCGCCATCCGTCGTCAATTTCGATGATCGACTCCTGGTCGATCAAGTGCTTGAGCAGCGTGGCAACAAACAACGGATGTCCCAGCGTTCGCTCGAATACCGGCTTTGACAGGCTGGAGGCAAGCTGCTCGTCGCCGAAGCGCAATGCCAGGTAACGCTCGACCTCCGGACGCGACAACCGATCGAGGCGCAATTCGCTGCAGTATCCGTGAATCTCGAGGTCCCGGTGCAGGCGAGGGATGGGATGCCCGCCGACGGAACTGTCGGCCGGACGATAGGAGCAGAGGACCAGCACGCGCGCGTTGCCGTTCCCGCGTGCGAACCGAGACAGGACGTCGAGTGTCGCGAAGTCGCTCCAGTGCAGATCTTCGAGAACAAGAACCCAGGGGCGGTCGAGGCTCAGCGCTTCCAGAAGATCGCAGAATTCGCGCAGCATCCGTTCGCGCGTCGCGCCGAACACTTCGTCCTGGAAAGCCGCGCGTTCCGATGCGTCGATGACGCCTGGCAATTGCAGGATCCAGGTGGGTGCGTGGGCGCGAACTGCCGAAATCAGTTCCGGGCCGTTTGCGCGATAGCGGCTCACCAGCGCATCGATGAGTGGAAGAAAGACTTCGTCGGTTCCGAACCGTTCGGTGCAGCGCCCATAGAGCTGATCGAAGCCCTGTTCCGTCAGCTGCTCGAGCGCCTTGGCGATGAAGGCCGTCTTGCCGATCCCGGCTTCTCCGGTGACAAAAGCCATCTGCCGTTTGCCGGACAGGACGTGCCGCGTCATCTGGTCGATCGTCTCGAAGGAGGGGGTCCGGCCGACCACCGGGGTGGAGATTTCGGTTTTCAGAGGTACGACCGCGTTCTCGACCTCCCTGGCCGCTTCCCGCACCGTGCCGATAAAGCGGACGCCTTTGCGCGGCAAAGTCTTGATCAGCCGCTGCGCCTCGCCGGAATCGCCTATTCCGGTACGGGCTGCGTTGATGCGGGTGGTGAGCGCCGACTCCGAGACGATGCGCCCGCCCCAGATTGCACTGATCAGATCGTCCTTGGTCACCACCCGGGCGCGGTGGCGGATCAGATATTCGAGGACGTCAAAAACCTGGGGCTGCAACGGGATCGTACGTCCGTCACGGCGCAATTCCCGCCGGTCGGTGTCGAGGACAAACTCGTCAAATAGGTACAGCAAAACAATGCCTTCGGAGGTGTGCGCAAGGCGGATATTCAACCGGTACGCGGGCCCGAAAGCAAGCACACCCTTCAGAATCAAGGAAACGATAAGAACAAATTAAGCTCGCCTTAAAGCGTGGCCCCGCGTCCCGCTCGATACTTCCAGCCGTATCCGGTCACTCACACAAGGTGTTCGTGTCATGCGCTTGGAAGATAAGGCACGGCGTCTCACCCGCGTGTTCTATGGGTTGTTGCTTCACAAGATGTTTCAGTCGCTCGTGGCATCCTCCGTACCATTGTTTAACGGCAGAGCTTCACCCAGAGGCGATGCGTCAATTTCAGCGAGTTCGTTTGTCGCCTCCACGGGGTCTTCCCGAAAGGAAGGCTGGTTTGGGCGCCTCCTTCAAGCGCTCCACCATGCGCGACGGCTGCAGGCAGAGCGCACCCTTCGGCAGAACTACCACCTGATCGACAATGCGTGGCCCCAGTTTGCCTCTCGGTCAGATGTTGGAGGGCGAGACAATGCCGGTCAGTGAAAAGCCGTCCGAACGCAAGCTTCGGATTTCGGCGCCGGGCGAGAATACGCTGCTCGCAACGATCGCCATCGGCGTTGTCATTTTTCACATTCTTGCAGCCACGATGTTGACGTCGACCCGCCAGAGCGATGCTGGGGCACCGCCCGAGCCGCCCGGACTGTCGTCCGGGGACTGATCGCCAGCTCGCTATTCCAGGATTTGACAGACACGAAGGGTTAGCTCATGGGCGACATGGCGTCGTTTTGCCTGCTCAGCATCGCCGTGTTTTGCGGCGCTTTCGTCTCGGGCCTCGCGGGCTTTGCCTTTTCGGCGGTGGCCGGCGCGATTCTCCTTCACGTTCTCCCGCCACGGGAGGCGGTCCCGCTGATGATGGCCTGCAGCATCACCGTGCAAGCCGCGGGTCTTTGGGCCTTGAGAAAAAGCATCCGCTGGAAGCAGAGCTCGGGACTGGTCGTCGGCGGATTGCTTGGCGTTCCGATCGCCGTGTGGTTGCTGCAAGCTGCAGACGCCCGGATCTTCAGGGAGAGCTTTGGTCTCGCCGTCGCCTGCTACGCGGCCTACACGTTGTTCCGGCCGGCGCTTTCTCATCGCCTGCAGATGAATGCGGGACGTAATGCATTGATCGGCTTCGGCGGAGGCTTTGTCGGCGGGTTGACGGCAATGCCGGGTGCAATACCGACCATATGGTGTGACATCCACGGCGTGCCGAAAACCGAACAGCGCGGAATGGTTCAACCCTTCATCGCCGCCATGCAGATATTCGCACTTGTTCTCATGCTGATCCGAGGAGATCTGTCGACAAAGGTCCTGGTTGACTTCGCCGTCGGCATCCCGGCGCTCGTTGCAGGAACGGCGCTCGGGATTTTTGTCTTTCGCTGCGTCGATGACGCGCTGTTCCGGCGAATTATCCTCAGCATCTTGCTGGTTTCGGGACTGTTGCTGGTATTGTAGTTACGTCGGTCGCGCCTCCAGTTACAATTTCAGCCATTCGAGTACGGCGCGCAGTAGCACTGTCGCCGTAATCCCTTAAGCGTGAGCCGAACCATTCGGTGGGCGGTGCTGCTGCCCCAGCCGAGGTATCCTTCGCTTGCCGGAGGCTGCTGCTGGTCAAAACGCGTGACCTCGCGGGTGCAGCTACGTTGGGCGGGTGTTGACGGCGTCCGCTTCCTCCAAGTCAGGCACTACCTAAAATTCGATCGATCTGATTAGGCGAATCTTATGCCCGATCCGAGGCGGCGGGAATGATTTTACGGCGTGTTCAGGTCTGGAGTGGTGTCATCGCCCATTCGTTTGAAATCCGCTTTTGTCGTTCGATTATTTTCAAACCGCGAGCGCATCAATGGCTGCTATCACGTCATTCTTGGCCGAGTTGGACGAAGCAGTTGCGAGAGGAAATCCCGAGAGTTGTCTGCGGGCGCTCTGGCATGCGGCGGACATCCTGATCGCCGGCACTTATTCCGAGGAGCAGATCTGGACGTTCGGTGAGGTCATCGGTCGTCTCGCGCAAGAGATTGAAACGAGCGCGCGGGCGAAGCTCGCGGGAAAGCTCGCATGCAGCTCAAACGCGCCCTATGCGTTGACCCGGCAGATGGCAAGCGACGACTGCATCGATGTCGCATGGCCGGTTCTCAGTCAGTCGGAGCGCCTCGACACCGAGACATTGATTGCGTGTGCCAAGAACAAGAGCCAGCAACATTTGCTTGCAATCTCCAAGCGGCAAACGGTCCCGGAAACGGTCACCGATGTCCTGGTGGTGCGCGGATCTCCCGAGGTCGTAACCTCGGTCGCTTCAAATGCCGGGGCGAACCTCTCCAAATCCGGATTTCTGCACCTGGTGCGGCGGTCGGAAGGGGATTCGATCCTCGCTGAATCGGTAGGACTTCGAAAGGATATTCCTCGACATCTCTTCCACCAGTTGATCGCCAAAGCCTCTGAAGAGGTGCGGCAAAAGCTGAAGAGGGAGCGTCCGGATATCGAAAATCAGGTCCATCGCGTCGTCGTCGATGTCACCGGCGCCATTCACGCCAGGTTTGGCCCGGCGTCGAAGGATTACTTCACGGCGAAACGCACGGTGGCAAAACTGCACGAGAGAGGCGAATTGACGGAAGACAAGGTCTTCGAGCTTGCTCACTCTCTCAAGTTCAACGAGACCACCGTTGCCCTGTCGTTGCTCTGTGGGCTTCCAATAGACGTCGCGGAACGGGCATTGATCGAGAAGGATCGCGAGCCGGTGTTGATCCTGGCCAAGTCTCTCGATTTCTCATGGCCCACCACAATGGCGCTGCTGTTCCTGGGCGCGGCCAACTACCGGATAACCGTTGGCGAGCTGGATCAATTGAAGATCGATTTCCACCGGTTGAATGTCAAAGCGTGCCGGGAGGTCGTCACCATCTACCGAACGCGAAAGGAGGAGGTTTTTGGCGGCTCCTTTCAACAGCCTCGGCGCATGATCTAGGACCGCAATCCCGACGTCAGACATCCGTGGATGTGGGGGCGGCTCACGCAATGGTGAGCGTGCCGATTTGCCGTTCGCGCAGCTGTGATTTTCCACTGCGTGTCTTTTCCCAAGCGCATACCTAGCTAATCCTTGTCAAAAAAATTCGCAGGAAACGCTTTCAACAGAGCAGCCGATTCTAGCCAGCGCGAACGCTCCGCACGAAAACAACAACCGTTCGGAGTACGATTATGATTGGATTCAGGACTTCCATTATTGCAGCGATGATGTCGATTGGCGCGATAACCTCTGCAAGTGCCCAGTGCCCGACGTGGGCGACTCAAAATCCAGCTTCGTTTCAGGCGCAATATCCCAATAGGGATATATTGAACGACTGCGAGTTAACGCCAGCAGGCAGAATGGGCCTCGAACTCCCTGGCGGCGCGGCTCCCTGGTATGGGGCCAACAGGGCTTATGGGGCAATGCCTGGCGTTGCTCAACACCACAGCTTTCAGCACCGATAGCGGTGAGTAGTGGCCGTTCTTTTCGGGACGGTTGCGTTGCAGGCCCAGAAATCGGGAGACAAGTCGATGACATCACAAACCGACGAGGCCGCGCAGTCCAGGCTTATGGCGGACATCCCGTACGATCAGCAGACGAAGATCACCATCGAGCGCAGAGGCCAAATTGTACTGATTGGCATCAATCGGCCTTACATCGACAACCGGCTGGATCCGGATGCGACAGAAAGCGTGGCGAGAGCATACTACGAGTATGATCGGGACCCCTCGCTCCGTGCGGCGGTTCTGTTCGGCTATGGCGACCGCTTCTCCAGAGGTGTCGATGTCGATGCCTACAAGGCATTCGCTCAGTCGGGAAAAAAGATGATGGATGGGCCCGGCTTCATCGACCCTCTGGGGCGGACCGGGCCAGCGCTCACGAAGCCTCTGGTTGTCGCGGTGCATGGCGACACCTGGAATATGGCGCACGAGCTTTTCCTTGTAGCGGACATACGCGTAGCGTCGGAAGACACGGAGTTCGGTCAGGATGAGAATACGCACGGCCGTTTTCCCGGAGGCGGTGCAACGGTTCGTTTCCCCAGAGAAGCCGGATGGGGAAATGCCATGCGGTTCATTCTAACAGGCGATCATTGGGGTGCGAAGGAAGCCCTCCGGATGGGAACGGTTCAGGAAGTGGCCCCAAACCGAGATGCGGCTCTCGCGAAGGCTGTCGAGATCGCCAACAAGATCGCCGCATGCGGCCCTCTCGGGATTAAGACGTCCCTGGCCTCCTCCCATATGGCGCTCGAAGACTCTCAGACGGCGCTCGCTAAGCTCGGCGACCAATATAGTGCGCTGCTCACGACCAGGGATTTCCAGGAAGGCCGTGATGCCGAGGCACAAAAGCGTCCACCCGTTTACGATGGACGGTGACAACAAGCTCGCGGACGGTCGTGTTGCGTTCGCGTATCGCCAGCGTATTTCGTTCTACCAAGTCTCGCCGAAGGGCAGGCGCTCTTCGACTGTTGGGCGACGTGCCACGCCTCATTGGGATGGCGGCGGGCTGGATAAAGAAGTCGTTGGGTGCATCGGGACGGGGTTGGCAGTCAACCTCAAAACGGCAAAGGCTCTCGACGTGGCTGTACCGCCAGGGCTCCTCGCCCGCACCGACGAAGTGATCGAGTGAGGACGGCTTACTTCTCCTGATGGCCCCAATGCGAACTGCAAGCGAACTGCGAAGTGGTCCGCTTATCGGGGCGGACCGGAAGTGACCGGCCGACTTCCCAAGCGCCGTTTTTGACCCGTTGCGGACATTGCGTCGCACGGTTAGGGCGGGCTGCCAGCCCTTTTCTCGCTCGGCTCCCGGTTGAAAAATGCTAGGCTGTATGCCTCAGTCGGGCGCTTCAAACGAGTAATTCAATGAGGCGGCGCGAGTTCATCACGCTCGTCGGCGTTGCCGCGGTTATGGGCCCGAGCCCGGCGCGGGCGGAGCAGACGAAAAAGCTACCCATCATCGGATTCTTGGGCCCGGCCTGGTCGGCCCAAGATTTCGAGGATCAGTTGCGCGAACTCGGTTGGATCGCGGGGCGGACCGTTGCGATCGAGTATCGCTCTGCGGAGGGACATACCGAACGCTCCAAGGAAATTGCGACCGAGTTCGTCCGGCTCAAGGTGAATGTCATCGTCACGGTGGGGGGATCTCCGACTCTCGCGGTAAAACGCGCGACATCGCTCATCCCAATTGTCTCCATTTCTGGCGACCCTGTTGGCAGCGACCTCGTCGCAAGTTTGGCCCGACCGGACGGCAATGCGACCGGCCTGGCGCTCAACCCCATCAGTCTTGCCGGCAAGCGCCTCGAGCTGTTGCGCGAGGTTGTCCCAGGTTTCCGCCGCTTGTCCGTTATGGTCAATGCCAATAGCCCCGGTTTCAAAAACAGGATGGATGAGGTGCAGGCGGCGGCATCCGCGCTCGGCCTCGAGGCGACGATATTGGAAATCCGGCGCGCAGAGGACGTTGCATCGGCTTTCGAGGCCCTCAGGGACCGTGCGGACGCACTCTATGCCGTCGGCGTCCCACTCACCTTCGCCATTGCGACCCGAGCGCTGACCGCGCGAATTCCAACGATGTTTGAATACCGAGAGTTCGTCGATGCGGGCGGGCTGATGTCCTACGGCGTGGACGCAACCCACCTATGGCGGCTTGCTGCGACCTTTGTCGACAGGATTTTGCGTGGGGCGAAGCCCGCCGACTTGCCAGTCCAACAGCCGACCAAGTTCGACCTCGTCATCAATCTGAAGACCGCCAGGGCACTCGGTCTGAAAGTACCGGAGTCATTCCTGTTACGCGCCGACGAGGTGGTTGAATGAGCGCGGCTGCCGGGCAGCCACCAAGGGACCGCCGCCCAGGAACTGGCTGGAACGTATGTCGGCCCGAGCTGCATGGTGTGAGACGAGAGCAAATATCGCTGCATTGGACAACAGGCCGAGATTTCGCGAGAGCGGCACGGCGGGCCTCCAGCTCTTATTTTGCGTTTGCGAATACATCCGCTGCGTAGACGACCTTGCCACCCACGACCGTCAGCAGAGACGCCGTGGCGCCAATTTGCTCGACGGGGACGGACATGAAGTCCCGATCGAGAACCGCGAAGTCGGCGAGCTTGCCGTTTTCGAGCGTGCCGCGCCGCGTCTCGTCGAAGCAGAACCAGGCGCTTCCCACGGTGTAGAGGCGCAAGGCCTCTTCGCGGCTGGGTGTTTCGTCCGGGCCGCGCGTCGATAGTCCGCCGACGGTCTTGCCGTCGAGCATCCATTGCAGCGCCACGAACGGATTGTAGGATGCGACCCGATGCGCATCCGTGCCGGCCCCGACATGGACGCCCGTCCGCAACGCCGTGACGATGGGCGGCATGCTGCGCGCGGCTTCGCCCGCCTGCGCCACGATACGGTCGCCTCCGAGGTACATGGCGTCCTGCATGGTCCAGCCCACACCAAGGGCCTTCATCCGCGCCAGCGTTTCGGGCGAGGTGTTGTCGAGATGGGCGATGGACCAGCGCAGCGGCGCGATCGGCGTCTCCTTGTTGACCTCTTCATAGAGGTCGAGGAGGTGATGGACGGATTTGTCTTCCTGCCAATGGATGGTGACCGTCAGCCCTTGTTTTGCCGCCCAGCGAATGATCTCGAGGAACTTGTCCTTCGCCGCCGCGTCGGGCGCGTTGTTGTTGTACATGGCGCCGGTGATCCGCTCGCCGATTCCGTTGAATCGCAGCATGTCGTCGCCGAATCCCATCGGCAGGAACGGCGTGAGGTTCTTGTACTCCTCGAATTCGGCGCCGACATTCTGGGCGAACAGGCTGTAGGAGACACGCACCGAAAGTGATTTTTCACGCCAGAGCTTTTGCAAGGCGGCGTAGTGGCTGGGATAAATGCTGAAACCGCCGGGATCCACGATCCCGGTAATTCCGAGACGATTGAGCTCCGTGAAGAACTGCCGGGTCCCGGCGACATTGTCCTCGAAATTGGGCCTCGGCAGGCGATCGAACAGCGCGGAGATACTGACGATGGAGCCGTTGAACCAGCCCGTGGTTTCGCCCGATGTGGCACGCTCGGCCGTGATCCCGGCCGGCAACTGATCCGCGGAGATCCCGAGGGCTTGCTGCGCCTTCGGCGTCATCAGCAGCGCCGAATAGAACAGCTGGATGTAGGCCGGATTGTCGGGAACGGCCGACATCACCTCGGCGAGCGTCGGCCGCCGCTTCTCCGCAAATTGCAAGTCGCTCCAGCCACCGGCCACGATGATCCAGGACGCCGGGCGCGCTTTGGCCGCCTGGCGCAAGCGTTCCATGGCTTCGCCAATGGTCTTTGCGCCGATCCAGTTGACCTCGGTGGCGTAGGTGAGGCCGGCGCGCACGGCGTGAATATGGGAATCGATCAATCCCGGAATGATCGTGCGTCCGCCGGCGTCGACGCGGCGCGTCGCGGGCCCGATCAGGCCTTCCATGGCATCGTTGCCGCCAACTGCAACGATCTTGCCGTCGCGGACGGCGAGCGCCTGCGCGATCGTCGATGCAGGATCCAGCGTCACGATCTTTGCGTTCGTGACAATGAGGTCGGCCGTTTGTGCGTAAGCCGAAGTGGCCCAGCACGAGATCACCAAAATCGCCAGAAGCTTGCGCATGTTCAGTCCCGGAATGAGAGAGGCAGGAATGAGAGAGGCAGGAACGGCGCCACACATCCGCCGCTGGATGCGCTCGCGGGCATCGCGTGTCGCAACGGGGAGTGTCGCGATCTTGATCATGTCTGGCTCCAACAAAATCAGCCGGTCCACCGGAAAATTCGGTCAAGGCCCAAATCATTGATTTCGCAGCCCGCCTTCGCCCGTCGGGCTTCGGCGCGGCAGCCTTCGCCGCTTCGCTTGCCATTTGCGGCACCGGTTTGCCTAGCCGAAGCTCGCGAAGCGTGTCGGGACCAATCAAAAGCGAGTCGCTTAACCCATTGATTTATCGTGGCCTGCCAAAAATTCGCGAGTCGAGAAACCCAAGAATCATGAGTCGATTTTCACCAAAAGCCAAAACTCGTGAGTCGATAGGGGAAGCGCGCTCGATATTGAGTTCTGAGTTCGCGTTGCCCGCTAAATGTCGTAGGTCGAAGTCTCGTCAAAGGCAGCCTAGCGGGTCGCGACTCGTGAACTAGACCGCGAATTCTGACAAAAGCTCGAGCCAACCACCTAGTCCTTGATGGATGGAACTCCGCCTGAACCAGGGGCTCGGCTCTTGATCCTAGCCACAACTCCGGCGGCGAACTCACTCTTGCTGCTCAGCCCTCTCAAGGCTGAAACAGGGGATCGATTCCCCTAGGGAGCGCCAGCAAGTGTTTTTCAGTCACTTACATCAACAAATAGCGGCGCTAGCGGCATTCGATAGCGGCAATTCGCGGGGTCGCCACGCTCGCCGGGCGAGTGCTTCGTGAAGTTGAATTTGGTTGGATATGGAAATCGACGAAAACCTGATCCGCCGCGACCTGACGTCGGCGCAACGGGCGAAGCTGATCTCCAAGCGAAAGGCGGCTTGACGGCCTTATGGACAGTTTCGCTAAGGACACGGCGGCAAAATCTGGCAAGTCCGAGCGATCGATTGAGCGCGACGTAACCCGCGCCAAAGCGCTAGGCTCCGACCTTGATCGCGTGGCCGGGACGTCGCTGGAGAAGGAGCGCTTAACTGGACGCGCGGGCGTGCTGCAGACCACAGTAGCGCTTGTTCCAGATTTAACCTTCCGCGACGACATCAAGCTTAATCCGCGTCTTCGATTGCACCCGAGCTGCGGAGCGCTAACCTCTCTGCACCGGACATTGCCCCGTCCGGGTTCACCATGGCGAGGTCGTCGCGCCAAGATACTCGGCGCGGCGGCTTCGTTTATCTACCGCAACGGTATGAGCTTCATTTGGCGAATAAGCCCGACGATGACCGGTTCGATCTCGTTGAGATGCGACGACAGATCACGAACTTACGCTCGCAACACTCTGACAATCTTCTCGTCACATCGCGATTGAACCGCTTCTTCGTGAAGATTGCATTTTTATCTGAGCCGAAGGATGCAGCACACGCGCAGCACCTGCGGTCCGAATTCGCGCGGACGCTGCAAGGTATTGAAACGATCGTCACCCGGAGGCCATCTGCGAAGCGATCTGGTATCGTTAAGCGGCCCAAGTAATGCTAACGCGGGTGCGCTCTTGCGCTCGCCGGGTCCGGGGCCGATGGTCGATGGAGTCGCGAAGTCGTCCTCGTTTCGCGTATCGAAGCCGCATCGCCGCGTTGGCGTTGATGCACCGCATTCCGAGCTTCGCAACATCGCCGGATTTCGTCGGGGAAGGTGGTCTACTCGCTTACGGTGCGTCGAGACGGCGTCATTTTATTCGATCAGCTTACCACGTCAAAGGAATCCTTGAGGGTGCACGAGCCAGCGACTTGCCCGTCGAACAGCCGACGCGGGTCGAGTTATGGATCAACGTTAGAACTGCAAAAGCGCTCAAGCTCGTAGTTCCGACGACACTACTCGCACAAGCTGACTCAAATAATTGAGTAGACGCAAAAGACGTCTATTGGCACGAGCCCGACCAGTCGCGTTGGTCTGCCAAATTCCGTTCACGCGAGTAGACCGGAAGTCACCGGCTCAAAGGTGGACCGGTGCGTACGACCCGGACCTTGGCACGGGACCTCTGTCCTGGGCTTTTCATTAGGACCACGGCGGCTCTTCGCTCGCCCCGATTGCCTCGTGGTGGATTGTGAAGCCCGCCGAACGTCAGCAACACAGTTCTTACAGAGGCAGGATCGAAACCAATATCCTTGGCGTTTGGTGGATGTGCCTCGCTGCCCTTCAATCGGAGCGTCAAGTGCAACTGCTCGCAAAGGTGCCGAACCACGAGATTGACCTGATCGTCAGTCATGATCTGCTTTTCCCGCTACCATCTTGCGGCCCAACTGGTAGCACATCTGATAGCCCTACACGCAACGACCCCGCCTCGCGAGTCGCGTGGTAGGGCCGCCTGCCGTCCGGACTTGGGCTGGATGAGTCGAGCCGGCCAACTCAATTTATTCCCGGTCAAAGTGAAGAGGTGACTGCGCAAAAGGAGCACTCCGTTGGGTATCCTAATGTGACAGATCGATTGTCCTAATTCGGACAGCTCCAGGCGGCTGGCCGCACGCTAAGGGTTCACTCGGGAGGGTCATTCCCCTTCGGCTCTTGTAAAAACTTTGGCGGATGAACTGACCCCTGAGCTGCGACCATCGATCTATCGGGCCTAGTGCTCGACCTCGGAGGTAAGCCGCTTCCCGACATCAGTAGTCACATCGTGACACGGTAACGAAGTCTCAACCCTACCTGGCTCGACCCTCATTTGTGTTTTGAGTTTCCTCGTTTGTATGCTTGAGCATCGCTTTGAGTTCTTCTTCGAGCGATCGCGGCGAAATTCCGAGTGAACCGAATCCCGGCCGGCTGCCCGAGACCATCGTGTCGATCTGCATAAGCTCAACCTGATTGCGCGTGAGCGGCGGGTGCGGCAGGATCTCAGCGAGGCCGGCGGCGGCATTCCAGAAAGCAAAGGGTATTCGCACCAGCATTGGCCGCAATCCGGCGGTGCGCGCAATGGTCCGCAACAGCTCGCCGTATGAGTAAACGCGCGGGCCGGCCAGTTCGTAGATTGGAAACGGTCTTTGTGTTTGCCGCAGGACCTGTGCGATCGCCGCGGCGACGTCGTCCACGTACACCGGCTGAAGCCTCGTCCTGCCGTCGCCGAATAGCGGATAAGCCGGCAGGGTCCGAAGCAGCCCAAGAATTGTCGTGAGAAAGGCGTCGTCCGGCGCGAACATTACCGCCGGGCGGATAACGACTGCGCCAGGGAACGCCGCTTGCACAGCCACCTCGCCCTCGCCGCGATTGCGAATATAGGGCGACGGCGATGTGGGGTCAGCGCCTATGCCTGATAGGTGCACAAACCGTTTGACCCCGGCCCGCCGTGCCACTCCAGCGATCCTGGCGGCCGCTTCGACGTGCACCGAATGAAATGTGTCGCCTCCATGCTCGGTGTAAAGGCTGATCGCGTTGACGACGCCGTCGGCACCCATAACGGCGGCCTCTACAGAGCGCTCGTCATGGGCATCAGCGATGACCTGTTCCGCGTTGTCGCCCTCGGCCCGCGCAGGATGCCGTGAGGCTATACGCACCGTAACGCTGGAGACGCTCAAATGGCGTACAACGCGACAACCAACGAAGCCGGTCCCCCCAAACACGGTCACGCGGTTCATTCCCCGGTCCATCCCACGATCCTGCGCAACGTTCTGTATTGACCCGCCGAGCGCCGCGCGCACTGCCTCAGTGGCCTCCGCCGGCGAACTGCCTTTGTTGAGATGATGTGAGATCACATCAATCAAAATGTGCGCTGCAGGGCCGACCGTTTGCCACTCTCTCCTAGCTTGATCGATTAGCGGCTGCGCCTCATTATAGAGCGTTTCCGCCTGTTCGATGATCGGATGTGCCTTACTGAGAAGATCGATCAGCGCCTTGGTCGCGGGCAACGACCGCTCAATTTGTTCAAGCTGCGCGTCGCTGAGACCGGAAACGTGACCAATGACTTCAATGAGCAAGTGTTTCAGCATAGCGCAACCTGCTGGTAGCGACGCACTAACTCAGGGCAACCAAGCGAAAGTAGGCACGGGCTCGGGGGGCGTCAGTTGTTGTCTCAGCCGACAGGGTCCGGCCGCCAAGCTCTCGGAGCTTGGAACAATCGCGCGCAATGGTGGATGATATTTGATCCACATCGATTATGTCCAGCATCTGGACCCAAATTTTCGTTAGCTGCCTTGGGCAAGGCCTTTGGGGAGTGCAAGGCTGACAAGTCTTGGTACGTCCTAGAAAACACGACGTCGGGCCACTCTGTTAGGACACATCCGGCGGGGCCGCCTTGCCGAAAGAGGCGCGGTATTGAGAACTGTCCTGATGGACGGTGATGGGCTCAGTGCCCAAGTCGAACGGCTTGAAGCGGTGGAGACGGGTCGGCGGCACCGCTGGTCCGAGGACGTGCGTGTGGCCATTTCCCGGCGAAACCGGTACGACACTTTCATTCAGGGATTATTTTTCGGGTCGGCAGAACCTTTAGCGTTACCCAGCCGATCTTGTCGTGACCGCCAATCTTCCGCCAAGAAAAACGATTCTTGTATCGAATACTTGGAGAGCTGTGAAAGGCGATGAGCGGAGAGGTACGTGGGCAACCGCGTGCACTGGCCTAATCTCTGAACCTCAGAGACGCGCTGGCGCGCGGAAAAAACGTCGCGAAATTCGATAGGGGTGATCCAATCTTTGCGCGGACCGCAAGCAGTTCTGGAGCTAGATGCATGAAACTATCCGGCGGAGCGAAGCGAACATCAGGCCACCGCTCATACAGCTGCCGTCGCACGTAAATGCGCAACAATCCGACCATCGTGCAAAAATACGGCGGCGTCTGTCTAGAAACCCCGGAAAAAATCCGCGCGGTTGCGAGGAGCCTCGCCGATTTGCACAGCCGTGGTCATCGCGTCGTGGCGATCGTTTCAGCGATGGGTAAGACGACCGACGAATTAATTAAGGCGGCTTATCAAGTAAGCCCGCATCCCAACCGCCGCGAACTGGATATGTTGCTAACGACCGGTGAGCGCATCAGCATGTCGTTGATGAGCATGGCCCTGTCTGATCTCGGTGCGCCAGCCATTAGTTTTACCGGGAGTCAGGCCGGTGTAATGACAGACGAATCTCATTCTTCCGCGCGAATTTTAGATGTGCGGCCTGCGCGCGTGCTCGAAGAACTCGATCGCGGACGCATCGTGGTTTTAGCGGGCTTTCAAGGCGTGAATCCGCGAACCAAAGAGATCACCACACTAGGCAGGGGCGGCAGCGACACCACTGCCGTCGCCATGGCTGCGGCGCTAAAGGCCGAGCGCTGTGAAATTATCAAAGAGGTCGACGGAATTTGCTCGGCCGATCCGCGCGTCGTGGCGAGCGCAAAGCCATTGCGCCGGCTGGATTTTGCATCGTTATCCGAAATGTGTTTTTGGGGCGCCAAGGTTTTGCATTTTCGCAGCGTGGAGCTGGCACAAAGCCAAAATATCCCTTTGTTCTTACGAAAATGGGGCAATTACGAACACAGCACGCGAGTGATGAAAGAGGTTATCGGAATGGAAACCGGAAAAATTCTGGCCGTCAATTCGATGGCTCGTATTGAGCATGTGGAGATCGCTTCGACGAATCTCAGTCATGGTTTTGAGAAATTTGCGCAGCATCTCAAGCAAAACGGCCTATCTTGGCCGCAAGTCCTCGTCTCGGCTTTCACCGCCGGAAAAACGCGCATCATGATGACTTGCGAGTCGGAAACGCTCGACACTCTGCTGCGCACGCTGGAAAGGAGCAAGGACTTGCGCAAAGGGCGTGAGACTTTGAGTTCGGTGAGCCTCACTTGCTTCGGCGGCGTTTCTTCAGACTTGCCATTTCAGGCGATGCAAATTCTGCAATCCCACGGGATTGTCGTTGAAAAGTACGTTCTATCACCACATTCGATAAATTTGTTCGTTCCTGTGGAGACCCGCGAAGCCGCGGTCAGGGCCTTGCATTCGCTGATCTAACAACCTCTTTGAGAAGATATCACGAAATCGCGTATGGGGAGGGATGGTCAAGAGGGGCGGCTCGCCGGCTCGATGCGGCGACAACGAGAGTTCTTAATCTTGCTGATACGCGCCCGTCCGCCATCGTTGGTGTCAATTTTTTATAGTCGGGAGGCGTCGATCATGCCGGGCACCATTGGTTGGCTACTTCGCGAGGGCGAACGAATTATTGCTTGCAACACAGGTCTATTGGGTGACAAGCACCTTCTAATCGGCGCTACCCGCGTTCGTAACGAAGCGCTTATTCTCAGAGACACACTGGATTACGTGGGCAAGCAGGTCGATGCGATTGTCGCTTATGATGACGCGAGCACGGATCGTACGCTGGAGATTCTATGCGAACACCCGAAAGTCGCTCTGATTGTGACAAATCGTTCATGGGAAGCTGACATCGAGGCGCGCCGGATTGCTGAGGGTCGGCATCGCGGCCTCTTGTTGCAGACGGCGCGCGAGCATTTGCAGTTCGACTGGATGTTTTGCTTCGATGCGGATGAGCGCGTTACCGGGGATTTACGCGGATTCATAGAAGGAACGCATTCTAGCGAATGCGACGGCGTGCGGGTTCAACTGTTCGATGCCTATATGACTCCTGGGGACCACGCACCCTATCAGGCCGATCGCGAACTGTTGGACTTTCGTCGTTTCTTTGGTCCGGAAAGGCGAGACATTCTGATGTTGTGGCGAAACCGGTTGCAGGTCACCTTCGCAGAGCACCATGCGCGCGAGCCGGGTGGCGTTGAACGCGTGGCGACTGGCCTCTATTGCCAGCACTACGGCAAATCGTTGTCGGTCGACCATTGGGAAGAGACCTGCGACTACTACATGCGACACTTTCCGTTCGATACCTACGGACGAAAATGGCGTGAACGCAAAGGTCGAGCAATCCACACCCAATCGGACTTCATGCGGCCGTTGTACGAGTGGGGTGACGGGCTCTTCGCGAATGCGATCAAGATGTGATTGTCCGAAAACTGAGCCGCCCCCGTGCCAATGCGGCCGCTTCGAAGTCGGCTTCGTTGATCTGGACGCGTTTTGGTCTGCGTTCGGTCGTGTTCGTTGTGTTCCGGTGAGATCGTTTCTGGTGCGAAACTGGTGCGGTAGATGGTCTGAGATTTTCGTGCCTGACGTGCTGTTTCGCAACGCCTCCCGAAGATTGTTCGTGACCAGCGCGCCAAACAAATCGCGCCCAACAAGCCTTGCCGCCCCGCGCGGTCGACGAACCTCGCTCCGGGATGAAGCCGGCTCTGACGGTTCCAAACTAGGAACCTGACAGGCGCTGAGCGCAAGAATCCCGGGAGGTGTGAGGCGGCTCACACCCCCACGTCAGGCTTCGCGCTAATCAGATCGCTGCGGGGATTTCTGGCGGACAGGAGATTTCGCATGAAGCCTTTGATCATTTGTTCCATCGCCGCTGTTGGTCTGCTTGCTGCTGTGACCGGCATCCCGCGATCACACTCGAACGCAACGGTCGGGCGCGCCGGAACATCAAGCACGTCGACATTGCAGGGCATGCAAAGCGGTCGAAGCGCAGACAAGCTGCCGGTCGACGATTTTGACGATCGGTCATTGGTCTTTCCGCGGGATTCCAAGCGCTAAGGCATGATCCGAAAAAGTGCGCAGCGGTTTTCCGAAAAGATCATGCTCAAACAACAACCTAAAGCGCGATGACGATTCATCCCAATCTCATCGCGCTTTAGGCAGAAGGCCGCGCAGCAGACCGTTCAGCCAGGGCTCGCAAATCGATGCGCTTGAGCCTGCGAGGTCGAACGAAATCGTGGTCGAGAGGCGGGGCTACGGGCCCAGGAAAGCGGGCGGAATCGGGTAGTCGTTCCCCAAAAGGCCGAGCAATTCCAGCTCGCCTCGATGAGCGTCCAGTTCCAGAATGGCCAAGAGAAGCATCAGCACGGCCGCGGTATAGATGAGGAACGGTGACGTTTCAGCGGGCACATCGTCACGGTGTGGCGGTATCGCATCGCGAAGTGATCGCCACAACGAAATGAAATGCAGATACGTTTTAGGTCGTATTTGCATGACGTCGTCCTCGACGTGTCAGATCAAGCATAGGTTCAGGCTATGCCCGGTTCAAGCCGACAACAGCCGTTGCGGCATTGAGTAGCGGAGCCATGCCCGTCCTGCGGTGCAGCATGGAAACCGGATAACGGCTTCAATCATTGACGAGACCGAGCGAGTGCACGTACGCCGTGTCAACACCGACGACATGCCCGAACGACCTGTAAGCCGCAGATGAATTGGGTCCCACGTCTCAGCACCAGTCTCTGCATCGTTGCCGCTCTGTTGGCGATGCATTCAGCGCCGGCGCCAGCGCAATTGACAGGTCACGGTGGGCCCGTGCGGGCGATTGCGATTTCCAGTGATGGCAAAAATGTTCTGTCGGGCAGCTTCGACACCGCCGCCATCCGATGGTCGCTCAAGACCGAATCCGCCGAGCAGGTCCTTCGCTTTCACTCCGATGCGGTGAACGCGGTGGCCTTCCTGAAGGATGGGCGGATGGTGACTGCCGGAGCGGATGCGAAGGTAGCGATCTGGACGCCTGGCCGGCAGCAGCCGGATCAGGTTTTCGAGGGCCATGGCGCGCCGATCGCTTCACTTGCAGTCTCGCCGGATGGCGCAAGAGTGGCTTCTGCCTCCTGGGACCATACAGTTCGTATCTGGTCGCTCGGCGATGGCGCGCAGCAGGTGCTGGAAGGGCATGCGCAGAACGTCAACGGCGTCGCATTCACGCCGGATGGACGATCGCTGGTGAGCGTGGGTTACGATCGTGAACTGAGGATCTGGCCATTGGCGGGTGGCACCCCTAATGTCATCACGCTGGGCTCACCCCTTAATGCCGTGGCAGTCGCGCCTGACGGCGAGATCGTAACGGGTGGTGCTGATGGCAAGCTACGCTTTCTGATGTCGGAGGGCCGGGAAAGCGGCGAGGTGCAAGCTGGCCAGACGCCGATTGTCGCGTTGTCGATCTCTCCAGACGGCACGTCGGTCGCTGCTGCAGGAATTGGCGGTGTCGTGACGGTCATCGACCGAAAGGCGCGAGGCATCGCGCGAAGCCTGGTCGATACAGGTTCGCCCGTGTGGTCGGTCGCTTTCCTGCCGGACAACGCAACATTGCTGACGGGCGGCGTCGACGGCAGGATCCGGCGCTGGAATGCGCTGACCGGCGCCCCCATCGGCTCATCGTTGCAAGCTACGCCGCACGATCCGCTTGCAGCCTATACGGGAGATCACGGGGCCGAGGTGTTCAGGGCGTGCGTTGCCTGTCATACCCTGTCCGAGCAGGACGCGCAGCGCGCCGGCCCCACGCTTGCGGGCTTATACGGCCGCAGGATCGCGTCGCTGCCTGGTTATCGCTTCTCCGACGCGCTCAAAGCGATGGACATCGTGTGGACGCCCGAGACCGTGTCAAAATTGTTCGAACTCGGTCCGAACGCCTATACGCCTGGCACAAAAATGCCGGAGCAGCGGATTGGATCCGCGAAGGATCGCAAGGCGCTTACGGATTTCCTGGCGCGCGCCACCGCCAAGTAGCTAACGCTTGGTCTCACGCTCACGGAGATAATCATCGGTCGTGCGAGGCGAAGCGCGTTCGGGCACGCCGGCGAACGGGTCGAACTGTTGTTCACTCATGGCGGTGACGCGGCAGTCCGCGCACATTCTGACCACGTCCAGCCGCTTGTCGCCCGCGGGATACATCCAGTGTCGGCCCTCGAGTTTCGCAGCGATCTTCTCGATCGTGCTCTTTACCCCAAAGGGCTTATTGCAGCGGATGCAAAGCGCCGGCTCCTCCTCCTTGATGATCCGTGCCGGAGCCCTTGCGGCCCGGAAATCGATCTGCGGCTTCAGAGTGATCACCTTTTCCGGGCAGGTGCTCTGGCATAATCCGCACTGCACGCAGGCATCTTCGACGAATTTAAGCACGGGACGTTCGGGATCGTCGCGGAGAGCCCCGGTGGGACAGGCCGACACGCAGGCCAGGCACAAAGTGCATCCGTCCGTATTGACGGTAACCGTACCAAGCGGCGCGCCCTGGGACAGCGCAATGACGTCGGTCGGCACAGGCGCAACGCGGTGCAGTTCGTGAAGAGCGAAGCGAAGCAGGTCGCGCCGCTTGCCTACCGTCTTGAAGGTTGCGGGACGCTCCACGGCCGGCGCGGGTTCAATCGACCGCAGCACTTCGCCCAGCACGTCCGGGTCGTCCGTTTCGATAGTCGCAACCCGGCGCCCCGAAAAACCTAATCCGGAAACAATGGCATCAGCCATCGTTATGGTTTGAGAAAGCCCGGAGATGTCGTGCAAAGGTCTTGCGCGGAGGAGAAAGCGTATCCCCGCTGCGCCATAGGCGAAGGATGCCACGACCGCTTCCAATCCAACCTGTGTCACCTCGTTGACGGCGAACGGCAGCACATTGGCGGGAAGCCCGTCGCCGTGGCGGGCGAGCGCATCGATCAGCGTGCTGCCATGTTGGGTGTCGTGCAGCAGCACGACCGCACCGGAGCCGCCGGCTTCGCGGTAGGTCAAAAGCATTGCGCGCAATTTGTGCAGCAGCGCATCGGGCGGCGGAAGGGCATAGGTTGCTGCACCCGTCGGACAGGCCGTGGCGCACTGGCCGCATCCGGCGCAGACCTCGGCGTTGATCTTGACGTGATCGCCATGTGGCGTGATCGCTCCGGTCGGGCAGAGATCGAGACAGCGATGGCAACCCGTCAGCCTCGAGCGCGAATGGACGCAGATCTCTGCGGTGAAATTGACGTATTTCGGCTTGTCGAAGTTGCCGACGAGGTCGCGTGCCCTGAGCACCGCACGCAGCATCGCGGCCGGGTCCCGCGGATCCGCGCGGAGATAGCCGTCGCGCAAGTCATGCGCGGGAAAAAGCGGTTTCCCGCCGGAGAGATCAAGGACGATGTCGCAGCGCGAAGTCAGGCCGTCGCACGGAGCCTCGAAGACGAGCGTATCGCGCGAGGAGGGGCGGGGGGCCGCATAGTCGTCGACCGTCAACTCGAAGGCCCCCAAATGGCCCTTGGCGTTACGGATCGTTCCTTGGACGATCGGAAAGGATGTCGTCGCCGGCGGCATAATCTGTGACGGCTTTGTGATCATGATCGTCACGTCGAGATGATCGGCAAGCAATCGACCAGCTTCGACCGCAAGTTCGTCGCGGCCATAGATCAGGATCACCCCTTCGCTCGATAGGGTGACCAACGGAAAAGCAGGCGCAGCCTCGGACACAGCGGCGAGCAGTGCTGCCATTTTTGGGCCTGCCTTGGTTCCCTCCACCGACCAGCCGGCCGTCTCGCGAAGGTTGATGAAATCCAGTTTCCCCGAACGCCCCTTCGCCTCGTCGCCAAACAGTGGGGCCTCCTGGGTGCAGCCGACGATGAGCGGTCCTTCCGCCTTCGCCGCGTTGCGAAAATGATCGAGCTCGGCCCTGCAGAGCTGGCGGAACTCGGCGATTTCGCTTTTGCGGCATCCTCGCTTCACGGCGGCCGTATCGAGGCGCATCGTGTCTTCGCACGAGCAGATCAGGATCGTGTTCGGCGGATCAGGCATGCGCAGCCCTTCACCTCCTGAAGAGGTCCGGGAACGACGGCGAGCGGACTCGCGTCGCCCCTCCTGGTCGATTAAGTTATTCTCACAAGAGAAGAAAAGAAAGCTGGAGGTCCGCCTGACACCGACAGCCCCTGGGCACTCATCGGTCACGGAGCCAATCAATCTGCCTCCGCCATTCACGCTGGTGAGGCTGCGCGAAAGTCGTGACTCTTTCGCCCATGCCATGCATATCGCCGAAGAGAGTGGGGCAGGTACGCTGACCTACGTGGGGCGGTTCGATCTTGCCGAGTTCGCAGTCGTCCTTGAACCTGGCGAGCCGTTGCGTACCGCGCGCCGCGCTTTCTATGCGGGGATGGTGGCGCTGACCGACGCCTTGCGCGCGTATGCGCCGCCGAACAAGGAGATCGCGATCGACTGGCCGGACGCGATCCGTGTTGACGGCGGCCTCGTTGGTGGCGGGCGGCTCGGCTGGCCTTCGTCCGCAAAGGAGGACGAGCCGCCGCGCTGGCTGGTGTTCGGTGCCATGATCCGAACGGTTGCGATGAGCGACAGGGAAGCCGGCGTTTATCCGCTCGCTTCCGCCCTGGATCAGGAGGGTTTTGGTGAGGCCGGCGCGATTCAGGTGACGGAGAGCTTTGTGCGGCATCTGATGCGCGCTCTCGACGCCTGGCAAGCCGATGGATTCGACGGCATCGCACGCGAGTTTCTAAGTCGGTTGCCGCGTGCGCGGCAAACCACATATGTGATCGCTGACAACGGTGATCTTATTGCCCGCCGGATTGGGACAAACAGGACCGATCGGCACGACCTGAAGAAGGGCTTGCTATCGCCGTCATGGTTCGATTCAATACTCGGAGGACCGCGTCTGTGAAGCTCTTGCGCACCATCGCGCTCGATCCATCCGACACGTTCGTGTTCGACGTGCCGGCGCAGCCCGGCGATTGGGCGGTGTCGGGCGCCTTCCGCTTTTGTAATCGGGATGCAGCGAAGCTGAGCGGTAAGGACCGTTCGGCGTTTCGAAGCGGTTTCCTCGGCGTGCAATCCTGGGGCTGGTCGACACTGGTGCAAATCGTCCCCGCGACTGAAGGCGATCGCCGGACGTTGGTGGAGCTCCTTGCGAAACAACTGGTCGAACGGTTCGGGGCGCCGGACCTTGCAACCGCGCGCCTTGCCGCTGAAGAGGAAGTCGCCTTTGCGCAATCACTCTGCACACATCCCATCAGCGCGCTGATCGCGGTCCACCGCTCGGCGAGCAATGGCGAGGTCCGCGAGTCATTCCGCAGATTGCAACTGCGCGAGGGCCAGCGTCACGGCAAGGCGTTCTCGTTCATGGAAGTGGAGGATGACACCGAGCCCGACAAGGATCTCAATCTTGCGAATATGAGCGAGGAGCCGTCGCGCCGATGAGGGATTTCTGGATCGCCTGCGGCCACCACCTGCTCGATCACAATGCGAGCGGCGGGCTCGTGGTCACGGATGAGTTCCTGAAGGCCTACTTCGTGCGTCCCGAACTGATGCCGCCGAACGACGCTTGCGCGGTCGAACGCAGGTTGCACCAGGAGCTGCTCGCTGACCCGGGCCGGGCAGTCGCTGCGGAGGAGGTAGCTGCGATCGCCGATGCGGATGCGCGGGAGAACTGGCAATTCGTACTGGCATTTCGGAAGCTTCTGCTGCGCGAACCCACGTTGGAAGCGGCCTATCTTGCATTGGTTCGCTCACGTCACGTCAACCTGCCGCCGCTGTTTGTGAACCACCTTGTTCACGTGATCCTGCGAAATGCGCTTGACGGCTGCGAGGACCCGTTCGTGCTGCGCGCGGCCGAACTGTTCTTCCGGCCGCAGCGTATCGTGCCGCACGAACACTTGCTGCTGTTGGGCGACGAGGAAATCATTGGCGGGCCAAGCCAAACGCCCGTGTTGTCGCTGATGTCCATGTTGGGGGCAACAACCGGCGCGGAGATCGACGTCCTCAGCGAGGGGAATGCCGACAGCTACTGGCAGCGCAGCGATCAGTTCGATCTTGCGCTCGATTTCACCGGCGGAACGCGGGGCCCCGCTGCGCTGGCAGAGGCCATGGGGCGCTGGATTACTCATTTGCTTGGATTTGCCGTCGGAATTGAGCCGCTCACCGCCCTGCGCGATGCGAAGCTCACCTGGTATGTTGGGCTCGATGCTGAAGCCACCCGGATGGGCGACCAGCTTTGGCATGGAGAGGCGCTGGACGACCGCACCGCAAGTCGTGTGCTAGCGCTGTTCCGGCTCACTTTTCCAGATTCCAGCCTGGTCGTTGATGCGGTCGGGGGCGAGCCGGTCTACCTGATCCTTGCAACGACCTCCGATCAGCTGGTGCAGATGAAGCCGCAGAATCTGTTGACGGGGTTGCCGATCAAGCACCTGGAGGCTGCAACGTGAGCCCCGGCGCGCTGCCATTGTTGCGCATTCCGGTCGGCGTTGTCGTCGAGCGCCGCAAGGCGGATTCCCCATGGATTGATTTTGTCTGGCGCGGCATCGGCGTCTTGCCGGATGAGTCGGAGATGATGCCGTGGACTGTCCTACGGGCGCAGGAGGGATTGACGCTCTTTTATGCCGGGAACGCCATGGTCGATCTCTATCGCTCGGAAACCGAGCGCTACCGCGACAATCTTGCCACGGGCGCTCCCCGCATCTGGATCGTATTGACTCCCTCCGAGGGCGCCTGGCCCTATGCCGTTTCGGCCGTCACCGCAGATCCAGCGGAAGGCGAGGCATTCACGGAAGCAGGTGCCAATCTGGTCGAAGCGGTGCCAATGCCTGAGATACTGCATAAGGCGATTGAAAATTTCATCGCCGAGCACCACGTCGAGAGGGAATTCGTCAAGCGCGAGCGACGCCGCGCCGATCCTGAGGCGCTTGCGCGGCGTCACCACGACGGTGAGCACGAATGAGCGACGAGCAATTCCTGGCGCGCTGGGCGCGCCGCAAGCAAGAGGCGAAGGCCGGTCACGCTGAACCAGCCCCTGAAGAAGCCGCTGAGGCGCATGGGCCGGCGCTGTCCAACCGGGCCGCGGCAGAGCCGGCTCCCCCGGAGACGGAGCTGTCGAAATTGCCCCCGATTGAATCGATCGATGCTGCCACCGACATCACGGCTTTCCTGCGCAAAGGCATTCCGCAGGAGTTGAGCCGGGCGGCGCTCCGTCGCGCCTGGAGCGCCGATCCCACCATCCGCGATTTCGTGGGGTTGGCGGAAAACGCCTGGGACTTCAACGACCCGAACGCCATGGCTGGCTTCGGTCCGCTGGACTATTCGGCCGAGCAAATTGACGCTCTCGTCCGCCGCGTCGTCGGGGGCGTGGTAGAGGCCGCCGAGGGCCGCCCCAATCCGCGCGAGGCTGCCGAAGACGCCGCGCGATCGGCTCCCGCGGAGGCCGGTTTCGAGCAATCATCAAATCCGGTGAAGGCGATCACGGAACCTCGACCGCTCGGCGAGTTCGCAGCCGCGGAATTGCCGTCGAATTCTACTGCATCGCAACCCGTAGCTGCGAGTGAAGAGACTCCCCTTCGGCACCGCACACATGGCGGGGCGTTGCCCCGGTAGACTGCGACTAAATGCGATAGCCTCAGGCTATGGCTATCAATTGACCGCTCCCGGACACGCGGCTAGTCTTTGTTACGCAAACGCAATCAAGCGCTTGGCCCCCTGGATGGGAGGTCGGCATGCGCGATGCGGGCCTTGAACGAGCCATCGATGCGGCGGGCGGCGTTGCCGAGCTTGCCCGAAAAATCGGTATTGCCCAGCCCTCGGTGTCGAACTGGAACAGGGTGCCCGCGCAACGTGTGATTGCGGTCGAAGGCGCAACGGGTGTGTCGCGCGAAGTGCTTCGTCCCGATCTCTATAGCGAGCCGGCCGCGCCGGACGACGCGGTTGATCCGACCGATGCCGCGCGCGCGCAGGAATACGCGCTGCTTGCAACCTTGCTCTCGTCCGCGCCGTCGGCCGCATTGCTCGAGCAGATCGCGCAACTGCATGGCGATGCGACGCCGCTTGGACGCGCCCATGCAACCATTGCAGAAGCTGCATCGGTAGCGGCCGTATCCGAGGTCGAGCGCGAATATTTTGACCTCTTCGTCGGTCTGGGTCGCGGCGAGTTGCTGCCTTACGCATCCTATTACTTGACGGGGTTTCTCCACGAACGTCCGCTGTCGCGCCTGCGCGACGATCTCGCCGCGCTCGGCATTGAGCGGGTCGAGAGCAATTTTGAGCCCGAGGATCACGCGGCGACGCTGTGCGAGATCATGGCGGGCCTTGCGGTGGCACGCTTCCCAGTGCCAACGGAAGCACAGCGCACATTCTTCGAGAAGCATGTGTCCCGCTGGATGGGACGTTTGTTTGCCGACATGGAGAAGGCGGAAAACGCCAAATTCTACCGGTCGGTCGGAACACTTGGACGAAATTTTCTGGAAATCGAATCCGAGGCTTTCACGTTCGTCAACTGACCAGCGCCGCTGGTCCAGGAGAGATGCGATGAGGGACGAGCAGAGAACGACAGTCGGACGCCGCGATTTCCTTCGCAAGGTCGGCATCGGCACGGTCGGTGCGGGCGCGACGCTGGCAACGCCCTTGATCACGCCTGCTCAGGCGGACAGCGAGACCGACGATGAGAAACGCAAGGCGCGCTACAAGGAGACCGATCATGTGAAGGCGTACTACCGTGTCAATCGCTATCCGGGTTGAGAGGAGGCGGCCGTGCTGATCAGGAGAACACAACAGCGTTCCGAATCCGCTTCACGCGGATCAATCGCGGGAGGTTTGTCCGGGCAAACCAATGGTCTCGACCGCCGCACCTTCCTGCTCCGGTCTGGCCTTGGTGGCGGCGCTCTCGCTGCAGTGAGCACGCTGCCGGTCGGCGGCGTCCGCAAGGCGAAAGCAGCAGTGGCAGGTCCCCTCACATCGGGAGCAACCGTTCGCAAGAGCGTCTGCACGCATTGTTCGGTTGGATGCACCGTGACGGCGGAGGTGCTGAATGGGGTGTGGATCGGCCAGGAGCCGAGCTGGGAGTCCCCGATCAATCGCGGATCACATTGTGCCAAGGGCGCTTCTGTGCGCGAGCTCGTGCACAGCGAGCGGCGGCTGCGCTATCCGATGAAGCTTGTGGGCGGGCAGTGGACGCGTGTCTCCTGGGATACGGCGATCAACGAGATCGGCGACAAGCTCCTGGAAGTCCGCGAGAAATCTGGGCCCGATTCCATCTATTGGCTCGGCTCGGCCAAAATGACGAACGAAGGCGCCTATCTGTTCCGCAAGCTCGGCGCGTTCTGGGGAACCAACAACACGGATCATCAGGCGCGCATCTGCCATTCAACGACCGTTACCGGTGTGGCCAACACCTGGGGCTACGGCGCGATGACCAACAGCTTCAACGATATCCGCAATGCCAAGACCCAGGTCATCATGGGCGGCAATCCAGCCGAGGCGCACCCTGTATCGTTGCAGCATCTGCTTGAGGGCAAGGAGCTTCAAAAGGCCAACTTTGTCGTCATCGACCCGCGCCTGACGCGAACCGCGGCACACGCGACCGAATATGTTCGGATGCGGCCGGGCACCGACATCCCGGTGCTGTACGGCATGATGTGGCACATCCTCCAGAACGGGTGGGAAGACAAGGAGTTCATCCGACAGCGGGTCTATGGATTCGATGATCTCCGGAAAGAAGTGGAGAAGTGGAATCCGGCAGAAGTCGAGCGTGTCACCGGCATTCCCGGCGAGCAGCTCAAGCGCGTCGCCAAGATGTTTGCTACCGAGAAGCCGGCAACGCTGATCTGGGCCATGGGCCAGACCCAGAAGACCGTTGGCACCGCCAACGTGCGGGCCAGTTGCATCGCACTGCTGATGACCGGCAATGTCGGCGGAGCGGGCATGGGCGCCAACATCTTCCGTGGCCATGACAACGTGCAAGGCGCGACCGATGTCGGGCTCGATATCGTCACGCTGCCGTTCTACTACGGGCTCGCCGAAGGCGCGTGGAAGCACTGGTCGCGGGTTTGGGAAGTCGACCATGAGTTCCTGAAGTCGCGCTTCGACTCCAAGCAGATCATGGAAACGCCCGGCATCCCGCTGACCCGCTGGTTCGAAGCGGTGACGCTGCCGAAAGATCGGATCGCGCAGAGGGACAATGTGCGGGCCGTGTTCGTGCAGGGGCACGCCAGCAACAGCATCACCCGCATTCCTGAATCCCTTAATGGCCTGAAGGCGCTCGAGCTGCTCGTCATCGCCGACCCGCATCCGACGACCTGGGCCTCGCTCTCGGTCGAGGCGGGACGCAAGGATGGAGTCTACATTCTCCCGGTTGCCACGCAATTCGAGTGCAAGGGTTCGCGCGTTGCCTCGAACCGCTCGTTGCAATGGGGCGAGCAGGTCGTGAAGCCGATCTTCGAATCGAAGGACGACCTCGAGATCATCTATCTCCTGGCGAAGAAGTTCGGCTTCGCCGACAAGATGTTCAAGAACATCAAGGTCGAGAACAATCTGCCCGAGGCGGAGGATGTGCTGCGTGAGATGAACCGCGGCAGCTGGTCGACGGGATATTGCGGGCAATCGCCCGAGCGCCTCAAGGCGCATATGAAGAACCAGGCGAAGTTCGACATGCTGACGATGCGGGCGCCCAAGGACGATCCCGAGGTCGGCGGCGACTATTACGGTCTGCCTTGGCCGTGCTGGGGATCACCTGAAGTCAAGCATCCGGGCACGCCGCTGCTCTACAACACCAATCTGCACGTGATGGACGGTGGCGGCACGTTCCGTCCGCGCTTTGGCGTCGAGCGCGAAGAGAAGCTGCCCGACGGCACCACGCGCAAGGTCAGCCTGCTCGCGGACGGCTCGTACTCGAAGGGTTCGGCGATCGAGGACGGCTATCCGGAATTCACGCTGGCGAGCCTGAAGAAGCTCGGCTGGGACACGGAGCTCACGGAAGCCGAAATGGCTGTTATCAACAAGATCAACCCGGCCAAGCCAGACGTGGTGTCGTGGTCGCTCGACCTGTCGGGCGGAATCCAGCGTGTCGCGCTCATGCATGGTTGCGTGCCCTATGGCAACGGCAAGGCGCGGATGAATGCGTTCGGCTTGCCCGACCCCATTCCGGTACACCGGGAGCCGATCTACACGCCGCGCGTCGACCTGGTCGCGAAATATCCGACGTTGCCCGACGCCGAGCAGTTCCGGGTGCCCAATATCGGCTTCTCGGTGCAAAAGGCGGCGGTCGAGAAGGGGATCGCGAAGCAATTTCCGCTCATCCTGTCGTCCGGCCGTCTGGTCGAATATGAGGGCGGCGGCGAGGAGACGCGCACCAACCCCTGGCTCGCCGAATTGCAGCAGGACATGTTCATCGAGATCAATCCAGCCGATGCCGCCGAGCGCGGCGTCACGGACGGTGGCTGGGTCTGGGTCACGGGCGCAGAGAACAATTCGAGGGCCAGGATGAAGGCGCTCGTCACCGAGCGTGTCGGCAAGGGCGTTGCCTGGATGCCTTTCCACTTCGGCGGTTGGCTCGCAGGCAAGGATCTTCGCAGCAACTACCCCAAGGGCACCGATCCGATCGTGCTCGGCGAAAGCGCGAACACGATCACCACCTACGGGTATGATCCCGCGACGAACATGCAGGAGACGAAAGTCACTCTCTGCCAGATCGCGGCGGCATAAGGAGCAACGACGATGGCACGTATGAAATTTCTCTGCGACGCCGACCGTTGCATCGAGTGCAACGCCTGCGTGACGGCTTGCAAGAACGAGCACGAGGTCCCCTGGGGCATCAACCGGCGTCGTGTCGTCACCATCAATGACGGCAAGCCGGGCGAACGCTCGGTCTCGATGGCCTGCATGCACTGCACCGATGCGCCCTGCGCTGCGGTGTGTCCGGTGAACTGCTTCTACACCACCGCCGACGGCGTGGTGCTGCACTCCAAGGACCTCTGCATCGGCTGCGGCTATTGCTTCTACGCCTGTCCGTTCGGCGCGCCGCAATATCCGAAGGTCGGCAATTTCGGCTCCCGCGGCAAGATGGACAAATGCACCTATTGCGCCGGCGGTCCCGAAGCCGACGGCAGCAAGGAGGAATACGAGAAATACGGCGCGAACCGGCTTGCCGAAGGCAAGCTGCCGCTTTGCGCCGAGATGTGCTCGACAAAATCGCTGCTCGCCGGCGATGGCGAGATCATCGCCCAGATCTACAGAGAGCGCGTACTGAAGCGCGGCTACGGCTCGGGCGCATGGGGCTGGAAAACCGCCTATCGCGAGACGATCGAGTCCTGAAGCAGGCCGCGGCCACGCGGCGCAGATGCCGAGGAGGAGTTCATGTCGTCATCCGGAAGGTTCATTCCAGTCACCATCGGCGCGTGGGCATTGCTTCTGTTGATCATTGCGGCGCCGGCACCGTCACTGGCCCAGCAGGTCAATCCGACAGCGAGCTCGGTTAACGAGCGGCAGCTGCTCCAGGAAATGGACCGGATCCAGGGGCGCGTCAGCATTCCCGACCAGCGCTCCAGCGTGCTCATGCAGCCGGCTGGCCGCGAGTGGCGTGAATTCCGCAACGTGGCGCTGCGCTGGATTGGCGGGGTTGCCATCCTCGGCATGCTGGCGGTTCTCGTGATCTTCTATTTGACGCGCGGCATGGTCCGTCTGGAAAGCGGACGATCCGGCCGCACAATCGTGCGCTTTTCCTTATTCGAGCGTTTCGTGCATTGGATGACTGCGACCTGCTTTGTCGTTCTGGCGATTTCCGGATTGAACATCACCTTCGGCCGTCCGTTGCTCCTGCCGCTGATTGGCCACGAGGCGTTTTCCGAATGGTCGCAGTGGGCGAAGTATGCGCACAACTACCTCAGCTTTCCGTTCACCATCGGAGTCGTGCTGATCTTCCTGATGTGGATCGCTGGCAACGTCCCGAACAAGGCGGATGTCGATTGGATCAAGCGCCGTGGCGGTATAGTAGGTCACGATCATCCACCGGCCTATCGTTTCAACGCCGGCCAGAAGGCGATCTATTGGATCGTGGTCATCGGCGGAGGCCTGGTGGCGGCCACCGGATATGTGCTGATGTTCCCGTTCTATCTGTCAGGTATCGAAGGGATGCAGTTCGCGCAGATCGTTCACTCCATCGTGGCGATGCTCTTCATCGCGGCGATGCTGGCGCACATCTATATCGGGACGATCGGTATGGAAGGCGCGTTCGAGGCAATGGGCAGCGGCACTGTCGATGTCAACTGGGCCAAGGAGCACCATGGGCTCTGGCTTGAAGAGCAGAATGCGCGCGCCGAAGCGAATGCACGGCCCCGGCCGGCGGCCACCGCGGCGGAGTAGGGATCGCGCGGCCCATAAATGTGCCAGGCGCTTGGTCAGAGCCGCACGCCCGTCGTCGCAAACGCTTGTTGGACGGGTTCCTGGATTTGGTCAAGGACGACAAAACCGGCCGCCGCGATCACAATTGCGGCTGCGCAGGCGAGCAAGAAGGCTTTCATGGCAAGGCTCCGCAGGAGATCGGGGGGTAGTTTATATGAGCGAGCAACCTGCGGACAACTGAATCAGCACGTGTCAAAATCCGATCGTTGGTTGGTCGGTTGGCACGATAGCGCCGCCGAATCTACCACAAGAACGGAGCGACCATAGTCAGCTGTCGAGCAGTAGTTTGACGAAACAACATAGGCAATCATCGCGACTCGTTGGCGCAATCGCTGAGCCGTCAGGAAGAAAACTGTCCGCAGATCATTTAGGTCGCGCCGATGATCGGTACATCGCGCGCCTTTGAATTATGACAAATTTTCTGCTGGCGGCGGCCTTACGGACCGGGCAGCTCGATCCGCGAGCTGGACGAGCACCCGGTCGTGCATGTGGCGTTCAACGACGCCGAGGCTTTTGCCAAGTGGGCAGGCAAGGAACTTCCGACCGAGGCCGAATGGGAATTCGCGGCCGACCTCGCCACTTTGCGCTGTTTCGCGATCCTGGCGACCCAGGTTCGAGCACCCGTGCCCCCGCCTTGAGGCGCTATTCCGACCGCGAAATCGAGCGGCGGGCGTCCCTCATTTCCGCTATGATCAAGCCATGACGATCGGGATCACCGGACCCGAACGGAAGGTACCAAGGCAGAGTGCCGTGGTCGGGCTCACTATTGCGGCCGCTGTCATTGGGGTTTGCCTGATCCTTCTCTGGCTCGCGAGCGACCTCCTCGTCGACTGGCTGTGGTTTTCCTCGATCAATTATCCGCAGGTTTTTTGGACGACAATCGGTGCGAAAACCGTCATCTTTCTTGCGGTCTGGACCGGAACCGCCATCATCCTTTGGCTGAACGGATGGTTCGCACTGCGCTTTGCCCGACGGCGGTCGACACAGCTTGTCACCGCTTCGGTGTGGAACTTCGCGGTCAACGCGCCGCCAGATTTGCTTGCGCTTTTACGCGATCGACTGCCGTGGTCCCGGTTGATCGTAGGTGGGGCAGCTTTGATCGCTCTGCTCGTCGCCGCCGCAGAAGTCGGCAACTGGGGTGTCTTCCTGCGGTTTGTCTATCAGGTGCCATATGGCGCAGACGATCCGCTCTACAACAAGGACATCGGCTTCTATCTCTTCTCGCTGCCCGCCTATATCCTCATCAAAAACTGGATCATGCTCGCGCTCGTTCTCAGCGCGCTTTTCGCCGCGGCGATCTACTGGGTGCACGGCGATATCGAATACGACCTTCATCGTCGATCAATGTCGTCGATGGCGATTGCCCACGGCTCAGTGCTGCTCGGTCTTTTCTTTGCGGTGAAGGCCTGGTCCTATGGTCTTGATCGCTATCTGCTGCTCTACGGCGACAACGGTGTGGTCGTCGGCGCAAGCTACACCGATGTCCACGTGAGGCTCCCGGCCTTGTGGTTGATGATCGGACTTTCGGTCATCGCGGCGTTCGCCACGTGGGCAAATTTGCGGGTGCGCACCTACCGGCTTCTTGCCGCCGCGTTCCTGCTTGTCGTGATCGGGTCTTTCGTGCTGTCCAGCGTGATTCCCGTGCTGTTCCGGGAGTTCTTCGTCAAACCAAGCGAATTGGAGCTGGAAAGGCCCTATATCGAACGCAACATTGCGCTCACCCGGCAGGCTTACAATCTCGATCAGATCGCAGCCAAGCCGTTTGCGGCGGAACAGAAGCTTAGCTTCAAGACGCTCGACGCCAACAAGGCGACAATCGACAATATCAGGCTGTGGGACTGGCTGCCCTTGTCGGACACCTACGCGCAGCTGCAAGAGATCCGCACTTACTACAAATTCCATGATCTTGATGTTGATCGCTACTGGCTCGATGGCTCCTACCAAAGCGTGATGCTCTCGGCTCGCGAATTGCAGCCCTCCCTGCTGCCGCCCAATGCCCAGACATGGGTCAACCGCCACGTGCTGTTTACTCACGGCAATGGCGCGGTGATGAGCCCGGTCACGCGCAAAAGCACCGAGGGGCTACCGCTGCTCTATTTGCGGGATATCCCTCCGGTTGCGGATGGAGGCCCCAAAATCCACGAGCCGCGCCTCTACTACGGCGAACGGAGCGACAACTACGTCATCGTCAAGGGGAGCACGCCGGAGTTCGACTATCCGAAGGGAAAGGACAATGTCTACGCGGCTTATGACGGTACGGGCGGCGTTCCGATAGGAGCGATGGTGTGGAGAGGCCTGTTCGCTTACTACTTCAACGACCCGAACCTACTGCTCTCAAGCTACATCACGACCGACAGCCGTATCATGATCCGGCGCAATATCGGGGAAAGAGTACGAACGATCGCCCCGTTCCTCAGGCTCGATCACGATCCTTATCTGGTCATCAGCAATGGGCGGATGTTCTGGATGCAGGACGCCTACACGGTGAGTTCCTACTTCCCCTCCGCGCAGCCGGCGCAAGACGAGGATATCAACTACATTCGCAATTCAGTGAAGGTCATCGTCGATGCCTATAACGGGACCGTCGACTTTTACCTGATGGACACCGGCGATCCGATTGCAGCGACCTATAGGCGTATCTTTCCGAGCATGTTCAAGCCATTCTCGGCCATGCCGGCGGATATGCAGAGGCACATTCGCTATCCGGAGGACCTGTTCCTGATTCAGGCGCAGCTCTATCAGAGCTATCACATGGAGGCCGCTGACGTTTTCTATAACCGCGAGGATCTCTGGCAGTTCCCGCGCCAGCCGGGCGGCGGCGGCATTGCGACGATGGCCCCATATTACATCATCATGCGACTGCCCGGCGAGCCGCAGGCCGAGTTTTTCCTCATGCTTCCCATGGTGCCAAGCCGCCGCGACAATATGATCGCGTGGCTCGCCGCGCGTTGCGACGCACCCGACTACGGCAAGCTGATTGTCTACGAGTTTCCCAAGGAGAAGCTCGTCTACGGGCCGTTCCAGATCGAAGCGCGGATCAATCAGAGCACCGATATATCGCAGCAGATCACGCTGTGGAATCAGATGGGCTCGCGGGTGATACGCGGTGCGAACCTGCTTGTGATCCCAATCGAGAACTCGATCCTCTATGTAACGCCGCTCTATTTGCGAGCGGAGCACGGACACCTGCCGGAGTTGAAACGCGTGATCGCAGCCTATGGTGAACATGTGGTGATGAAGGAGACGCTCGACGAGGCCTTGTCAGCACTGTTTATCGAGCCTGGCGCGGTGCGGCCGGTCTCGAACACGAAGGAGGAAATTCCTGTCGCACGCCCGTCGGCAAGTCAGGCACGGGAGGCGCTCGACCGTTACAATCATGCCGTTGAACGATTGAAGTCCGGCGACTGGAAAGGCTTTGGCACGCAGTTCGACGCAATGCGCGAGCTTCTGGAGGAAATGAACCGGCACGCCACGGGCCACTAGCGTCGCGGCTCCTTTGGCGCTCATTGGAGAACACAGGGGCTGCATAGTTCGGGCTGAACACGCAACGAAGAGAGGCCTTGAGCTTGATGCGATACAGGCGGTGTTTGCACTCGCGGTACGAATGCCACTGAGAAGCGAGGTGGACCGCAAGCAGGTCGAGCCGGATCTCCCCTGTGAACCAACCGACAGGCCCACTGTCGCGCCTACTGCTGTGGCCACTGACTGAGTTCATCTTCAGTTACAACACGCTCGAAATTCTCGGTTTTGCTTTTGATGCGGTATCGAATGCGTCCGTCCGCCTCAATCGGGAGGCATGCAACAATTGTGTAGACGGTCCGTCCGCCATTGTCGGCGCGGCCCTGCGGTCGCTGGGCTTGATGATGAACGTCGTCGTTGATCGAGAAGATGTAGGGCATTGTGTTCCTTACAGCATTTGGGGCGCGTGCGCCGCACAGAGAAGCCCGCCGGCCCGCTGATTGCAATCAAGGTTTTGCGGGCCGTGAACAGTCCCTTCGAGAAGGCCGCGGAACCCGAGGCCAGCCGCGGCGCCCTCTCATCTCATTCCCGTGGCAACCCATGCCACCGGTGGTATGGTGAAGGGGTTCGACCTATTGAATGACTTGATGGCCGCGCCCCGAGGGGGCCTTTCCAAGACATCGCTGGATCGAATTTGCTCACACGGATTGTGGGTAGCGAACTCTTTCGTGGGTATTGTTGGAGACGGATAATGGCAACGGGTGTCGTGAAGTGGTTCAACGGCCAGAAGGGCTTTGGCTTTATTCAGCCGGACAATGGTGGGCCGGATGTATTTGTTCACATTAGCGCCGTCGAGCGTGCGGGCCTTCATGGACTAGCCGAAGGGCAGAAGGTCTCCTTCGAGGAGAAGACCGATCCGAGGCGCGGAAAGACGAGCGCTGAAAATCTGAAGACCCTATAACATCGGTCGACGCTTCGGTTTCACGGATGTACTGAGAAGCAGGCTACAGGGGGGATATCATCGCCGACCTGCGGCGGAGATGCCGCACGATTGTTCGTTAAGTTTTATCGTTCATCCGCTAGGTCGCGGAACTTAGCACCAGCGGCACCGTCCCCAGCGTGCGCAGCAGCCGCCGCAACCCCCGCAGCCACCGCAACCACGCACAGCTCGGCAACCACGGCAGCCACGGCAACCACCGCAACCTCGGCGAACAACAACAGCGGCTAGCTGCACGTCGCTTCCAGCATTTTCCTTATCGAAGAGATAGAACGTGGCGAGACTGACGTCGGCCATTTCCTCTTCGCCAAGAACGAAGCGCTGATTGGGCGAGATGTTGTCAGAATGCGGGATATGAGCAGTGGGTATCGTGTGCGCGGATGCGCTCCCCGCCAGCGAGAGACCCAGTCCGGCCGTACCGAGTGCCGTCACGGCGGCGGCTTTGGTTGCGCGTGCGTGCTTCGCAGCTTGCTTCACCCGTGGCATGGTCGCCATCCTTTCGGAAGTTGTCGTGAAAGGGTCAGCTTGACGTAGCAAGTGTGCCTGTACGTCTAGAAATGCGACCTAGCGCATTCGGTTCCCCTTCGCGCGCGGGTCTTTTTGAGTTACAACTGGTGGTGGACCTGACTGACCGTCTGACGATGTCCGTTAACAGGGGCAGAGCGGAAGTTGGACTTCGCGGCGGTCAGTGCAGCTTTTGACCCGAAGCCGACAGGTTCGAACAGCTGGCGCTTTCCGCAAGGCTCCAGCCAGCGAGGCGACTGCGCAAGTGCTGCTCAAGAATTAAACGTCGATTGGCTTTTAATCTGGTGAGCGCGTAAAGGGTACAAACCGCACGAGGCTGGCGGCGCGCGTTGTTGTCTTGCCCGGGCCGGTTTTTTCCACCACCGTGAGTTGCTGAGTGGTGTAGGCAGGTCCCACCGGCATCACCAGCCGGCCACCCAATTTGAGCTGCTCAATCAGCGGCGCCGGTACGTGCCCGAGCGCTGCGGTGACGATGATTGCTTCAAAAGGACCGCAATCGGGCCAGCCAGCATAGCCGTCGCCAAGCCGAACGCTCACATTGTCATACGCGAGGTCTTTGAGCGTTTTGGCTGCGGCTGCGGCCAACTGCGGGATGATCTCGATGGTGCAGACCTTTCGCGCCAGGTGCGCAAGGATGGCAGCCTGATAGCCCGAACCCGTACCGACTTCGAGCACAACATCATCGGGCGCGACGTAAGCCAGCTGAGTCATCAAGGCCACGATGAATGGCTGCGATATGGTCTGGCCGGCGCCGATCGGAAGCGGCATGTCTGCGTATGCGATGGAGCAAGATCGCTCAGGGATGAACAGATGGCGTTGTGTTTGCCCCATGGCCTCAAGGACTCTCCCCGACAGCCCCTGCTGTCCCAAAACACTGACGTGGGACCGGGCGTAAGACCGGATGGTTTCGACCATGGCGGCGCGTTCGAGGACGCATTGCGCGTCCTGTGCGGTCACTTCGCGCACGACGGTCACCATAGAAAGCACGAGCAGCAGCAAGGTCCTCATGAGCCGTCTCCCCGATCTCGGTGGCGCTGCGGCGACAAGGCCGGTTGCGACGCACCCGCAGCAACCAGTCATGCCGGCGCTTGGGTCACCATCTATCTATGACGCGCGGTTGAGAAAGATCGGCAACCCCTGCTTGTTGCCGTAGATGGGGCGATAGCGCTCCGTGTTGTAGCTGCTGGCGACGTCCAATTTGCGCGGGCCGAGCTTGGCGTCAGGGATGGGCACGAGGTCGTAGCAGCCCTCTACCAGCGCCGACATGAGGCCGGTCTTGCCTTCCAGGATGGCATCGTAGGCCATGTTGCCGAAAGTCAGGGCCACAAGCTTGTCGATGAAGTCCGGATCGCCCGATCGCAGGTCGTAGGTGAGGTCGGAGGTGATCGTCTCCTCGCCGGCGCGCCGCCTGATCTCGTCGGCAAGCGATTCCGCCACGTTGGCCTTCTTGCGGTGACCGTAGGCGTCAGGCTCGCCGTATTCCTGCAGGTTGAAGCCCTCCCACTCGGCACCCTCGCTGAGCACGATCAGCGCGTAGTTGCTTGGGTTCGCTCGCTTCTCCTCGAGGAGCAGCTGGATCAGTTTGTCGAGGTTGACCTTGTACTCCGGTATGACGCATCGTATCGAGGTCGCATACGCGGCGTAGAGCGCTGTGAATCCAGCATCGCGGCCAAAGACGCGGAAAATGCCAATTCGCTCATGCGAGCCGACAGTGGTGCGCTGTCGCTGGATGGCATCGCTGGCGCGGGTGATCGCGGTCGAGAAGCCGATGCAGTACTCGGTGTTGCGGACGTCGTTGTCCATCGTCTTCGGGATGGCGATGATCTTGACGCCGAGTTCGTTGAGCTTGGCCGCATAACTGAGCGTGTCGTCGCCGCCGATGGCGATCAGGTGTTCGATTCCGAGCCCCGAAAGGTTCGCCAGCACCTGGCCGGTGAGGTCCCAGGTCTTGGTTACGATGCCGTCCTTGGTACTCAGGGAGACTGGAACGTCCCTGCCGACGAGATGATCGGGCAGCTTTTGTATTCTGGACGGATTGATGCGGCTCGAGTGCAGCACGGTGCCGCCGCGCCGGTCGATAGTGCGAGTGTTTTCACGGTTGAGCGGGATGACATAGTGAGACCTGCTGGTCGGGTCCTCGAGGTTCAAGTGCGTGAGGGCCTCCCAACCACGGCGGAGACCGACGACCTCGATGTCGTTCTCACTGCCGCGATAAGTCACGCTCTTGATGACTGCGTTGAGGCCGGCGACGTCGCCGCCGCCCGTGAGAATGCCGATGCGTCTTTTCGCCAAGCCAAACCTCCCAGCATTGGCAGGTCGTAATAATGCACAGCGCAGCTTCGCTACTCGGCCGCCTCCGGCTTGCGCTCCTCACGCAGCCGAAATCGCTTCACGAGTGCGGATACGGTGTCGCGGAAGCCGCCATATTCCAGCTCAGAATATGGCAGCATCGCAGCGCCGGACCAGCCCTGGCTGGGCATCTCGATTGCCTTGCGTTGCGCGCGCCGGCGCACCTCGTCCCACGCCGGGTTGTCGAAGAAATCGGTATAGGACTCGGAAAAGCGGCCGTCCTTGTCGACCGAAAAGCCAGCGCAAGAAACGATCGGCAGGCAGTACATGCCAGTGACCGGTGTATTGAGCGGCACGGGCATCAGCGGCATCACATGCGAGCCGCGCGCATCGCCACCCACGAAGTGTGCCTTGGCGAAGGGCGAGATAATCTCCTCGGGCGCCGGGAAAATTCCCTGGTTCCTGATGATTGCGACCGGATCGTCCTTGCCGGTGTACTTGCCTGCGATTGCGTGAAGACGTTGCGCCGACACGGCGGCGGCAACCTCGCCATATGTTTGAGAAACGATGCGATCAATGCCAAAGCGCTCGTTGTCGCGGAGCAGCGCGGCAATGTGGTAGTTGTCCTCGGGCGCGTCGAGTTCGATCACGCTGTCGCCCGCCGTGTGGTCCATGTCGATGACATGGAAACGGAATCCCTTGATCATCGGGGGTAGCATCAGCCCGGCGCAATACATGGGATCAGCGAAGGCGAGGTAGAGCGGCAGGTTATAGGCGCCGGGGCCGCATTTGTCGGCGGCGAACACCATGAATGATTCCGCGGGTCTCGGCCCCGAGAGGCTGTGGTCGAAGCTGAGCTCGGCGACGCCCGGGCCGGCACCGCGAATGTTTCCGGAAGGTGCGTCTGCGAGAAGATCCTGGCCGGCGCCGTAGAGACCGGAAGTCCTTGCAACCGAAGTGGCCGTAAGAAACGCCTTCCAGGCGAGTTGATGGATCTCTGAGCTCCCCTCGCCACGTGTGTGCGTCATGATGATCGCAATGTCGTCGCCGGTGTGGCAGACAAAACCGTCGATCAACAGACCATTGCAGATCGCCTTCGCGACCTCGCCCTCGACAGCTGCCATCATGCGTGAAGATGGCTTCGTATGCCCGCCGACTGAGCCAACGTCAGCCTTGATGACCGAAAGAGTGAGTCTCATGAGCATTCTCTCCGACCAGCACAGCGCGACGCCTCTGCGCGGGCTGCGCCGGGGCGACGGCGCTGCTCATACGCCGGAAGAACGTCTGATGCTACGTTCGGTTCCGCAGATGCCCTTCCTGCTCGAAAAATTCGGGCTCATCCGCTTCCCGAGATCTTCAACCACCTTAGGGATCATACCAGAACCGATAGGATAAGTAGATCATGCGCATCATTTTCTGCGGTGCACGAGTCCGGTTTTGGCCCGCGTGATACACGCCGGTGCAGTCTGACGATTTCCGTTCACAGGGGTAGACCGGAAGAGAGCGGCATTGTCCGCCGCTTGTGCCCGCACTGTAGGTAAGAAGGTGTCGAAACCACTGGAGAAGCGGCAGCCCAAAGAGCTCAGCAAGCGCCAGCTTTACGCCATACTAGCTGAGGCGGTCAGGAATACGGACTAAGAGCTAGCCCGCGAAGCGCGCCCGCCCTCCATAGTCCTGAAACGGGAAATGATATTGCCCGTCAGAATGCGGCGTCTATTGCAGATCGTGCCAAGATCGGGAAAGTTCGGCAATCTATGACGGCGTGTTCCGCCCGTGAATACACCGTATGGTTGGCCCAGAACAAAACGGGCCACGTTGTCATTTCAAACTAGGCCACTGTCGCCGGAAACAGGCCAGTGCCAAGACTTTGACAGTGGTCCGACCAGATCGACTTGCTTGAGGATGGGAGACCGCTTGGCCTATTACACAGCCCCTCAAAAGTGACCAACGGAAGTTATTCGCATTTTCGCAGTGCCGTCATCATCTTCTCAGCCAGCAACAACAACGGCGACGGTCTCTACCTCGTCGTCGCGAGTGCCAGAACTGGTGCTACCGATACTGGAAAGAAGGTAAGCCGCGCTGGCTCGGTCTAGGATCGCTCAAAGACGTGTCGCTAAAGGACGCGCGGCTTGCCCGCGACGCAGCGCGTCTTCGTGTCAAAGGCGATCGCAGCGCACCCGGCGTCGACATCGTGTGGAGAAGCGAGCGGCGCCTGAGGAAGCGAAAGCCGGAGAGACCAAGGTCACCCTGCCTACTTTCGAGCTGTGCGCCGAAATCTACATGCGCAAGCACTGGTCGATCTGGAGCACGAAGCATCGCAGTCAATGGCCGTCGTCGCTCAAACGGTACGCTGGCCCGACAATTGGAAACTCACGATCCCAGAGATCAAGCCTAGCCACGTCTACGAATTGTTGCGGCCGATCCGGGTTGAAAAGCGAGAGACGGCTACAACTTTCAGAACAATGCGCCATCTAGCAGGACCTTGGGGGCGATCCGAAACCGCCGGTCGTCTCCCTAAGGAGGGCAAGAGCGTCGCGCGTGCCGTGAGTGAGACGGGGACATCCTATCGAGAAACGTTCTGCGGGGTGGACTTGAGCGTCGTAGCTCACTTGATCCTTCCGCTGCTGTCTGATCCGTTAGTGCTCCCAATCAGCATGATCCAAGGCATTAGAAAGCTGAAGTAAAAGTTGCGACAATTGTTTTTTGTCGGCGATTGGGAAATCTTTGAATAGCCGAGCCTCGCGCTTACGCGAGGCTTCGGCCATTCTAGTGGCGAAATCTCTACCTTCGCGGGTAAGCTTGGCGATAGCGGCTCTGCCACGGGAGCGAGTCTGCTCGATCGAGATCAGCCCTCGATCCGCCAGGATGGCGAGACTGCGACTTGCTGCAGCCTTGTCGACGTCGGCAGCGTCGGAAAGTTCACTGACATTGAGGGATTCGATGCTCTTGAGCGTCATGAGAAGACGCCATTCCACGATGCCGATGTTCCAGGCCGCGCGGTAATACGCAGTCGCGCCTCTGTTGAGGCGCATGCCGAGGGTCGACACCAGCACGGCCACATGTTCACGGGCCAGCATTCCGGCATTCCGGGAACGTTCGTCCGAAGCTTTCTCCCTCTCGAATTTCTTGGTCGCCGGCATTTTCGAAGATCTCCAATGGACTTCGTTCCAAGTCCCGCATTTTGCAGCGCATTGATCCAGATCAAATTTCTTGACAAAACATTTATTGATGTATCAACATAGCGTCCAATCTCCCAATTCCAAGAAAAAAGTGGCGAGAGTGACATGGAAGGAAACGGCTTGGTCGCCGGTCTTGATCAGGCGAGGACGTATGCCGGCGCAATCGATTGCGACCTTCATCCGGCTGTGCCCGGGATGGGCGTCCTCCTGCCCTATCTGGACGATTATTGGCGCGAGATGGTCTCCGTCCGCGCGCTCGACCGTCTCAATCTGAGCCTGACCAGCTACCCGCAGAACTCGCCACTATCCTGTCGTCCGGACTGGCTTCTCCCGGGTGGTGCGAAGGCGGGCTCCTCGCTCGAAGCGATGCAAGACCATGTGCTCGATCGGTTTCGACCACGCTATGGAATTCTGAACTGCCTCTACGGCGCGCAGGTCCTTCACAGTGAGGATATGGCGGCAGCGTTCTGCCGGGCGACCAACGACTGGATCAGGGATCACTGGCTCAATCGGGATCCGCGCCTCCGCGCCTCGCTCGTGATCCCGTCGCACAACGCGGAACTCGCCGTGGCGGAAATCGACCGCCGCGCCGACGACTTCCGGTTCGTGCAGGTCCTCATGCTGGTGTCCGGTGAAACTACGCTGGGCCGGCGACATCTCTGGCCCATCTACGAACGCGCCGAGCGCCTCGGCCTGACGATCGGAATTCACGCAGGAAGCGCCTATCGATATGCGCCTACCGCCGTCGGGTGGCCGTCATACTATGTCGAGGACTATGTGGCGCAATCCGCCGCATTCGAGAGCCAGCTTCAAAGCCTGATATCGGAGGGCGTGTTCGCGAAGTTTCCCGGGCTCAAGGTCGTTGCAATCGAATCCGGGTTGACGTGGCTGAGCGGGTTCATCTGGCGCGCCGACAAGACATGGAAAGGCGTGCGAGCCGAGGTTCCGTGGGTCACGCGCACGCCGTCGGAGATCATCCGTAACAATGTGCGCTTCACCGTCCAGCCGGTCGATGCGGCGGACGACGGCGAGGCCATCATGCGGCTCGCCGATCACATCAAGTCGGACGAACTGTTCCTGTTCTCGACGGACTATCCGCATTGGCATTTCGACGGGGATGCGGTTCTCTCCGGCCGGCTCCCTGATGCGCTTTTCCGCAAGATCGCCAGTGAAAATGCGCTCGCCACTTACTCGCGATTGGCCACGGCCGATCAGATCATGGAGGTTGTGCCATGAGCACCGTTGAACTGGAACGGCCACGGGCCTCGAACTACAAGCTGAAAGTCATCGATTGCGACATCCATCCGGCGATGACGTCCTGGACCGAGGTGCATCCTTATCTGGAAAGGCAATGGATCGAGCATCTTACGGTCTATGGCAGCCACCTGCGCCACGCCTTCTCCGAGGCGCTGTCGCATCCGCGCATGTCGCCCGACGCTGCGCGGATCGATGCCTATCCGGAGGAGGGTGGGCCGCCGGGATCGAGCCTTGACCTGATGAAGAAGCAGCACCTCGATTCGAACGGGATCGAGGTGGGCATGTTGATACCCCTGCGCTGGAATCCGGGCAGTCAGAGAAATCTCGACCTTGGCGTCGCATTGACCCGCGCGATGAACACCTGGCAGGTCGAACGCTGGGTGAAGCAGGAGCCGCGTTTGAGGGCCTCGGTGCTGATCGCCCAGGAAGACACGGTTGCCTCCGTCGCCGAGATCGATTCCAGGGGAGGGGATCCCAACTTTACCCAGATCTTGATCCTGCCCAAGACGGACGAGCCGCTCGGACGCCGGCGCTACTGGCCGATCTATGAGGCGGCCATGCGCAACAACCTGCCGATCACGATTCATGTCGGTGGCACCAATGGCCATCCATCGACCGGCGGCGGATGGACATCCTATTACATGGAGGAACATCACTCGGTCGCCCAGACCATGCAGGCGGTCGTGGCGAGCCTTGTCTTCGAAGGGGTCCTGGCGCGCTTTCCCGAGTTGCGCGTCGTGATCATGGAAGGCGGCTTGGGCTGGGTACCGTCGCTCAATGCGCGCATGGACAAGCACTGGGCACGCCTTCGGAGCGAGGTTCCTCATGTGAAGAAGCCGCCGTCGGAATATGTGCGCGAGCAGGTGTGGTTCAGCACGCAGCCGATGGAAGAGCCGGCGACGTCGGCCGAATTGATCGATCTGTTCGACAGGATCGGATGGGATCGGCTGCTGTTCTCCACCGACTACCCGCATTGGGATTTCGACGATCCGCGCTACGCGTTTCGTGCCAACCTCACACAGGCCCAGCGCGAGCAGCTTCTCTACGAGAATGCGCGCAAGTTCTACAGGCTGGACTGATGGCGCGGCATGTGGTTGCGACCGTGGATCAGATCCCGCCGGGCCAGCGCCTGCTGGTCCAGGTCAATGGACGCGAGATCGGCATCTTCAATGTCGAGGGCGAGTATTTCGCCGTCGGCAATCGTTGCCCGCATGAGGGGGCGTCCCTGTGCAAGGGACGCATCGTCGGGCTCGTCGAGGCGACGGGGCCCGGTGACTATCAATACAGCCGTCGTGGTGAGTTGTTGCGCTGCCCGTGGCATGGCTGGGAATTCGATCTGCGAACCGGTCGGTCATGGTGCGAGCCGGATCGCACCAAGGTCCGAAGCTATGAGCTGAAAGTCGAGCCCGGAGGCGCGCTGATCGAAGGCGAGCTGCGCGCCGAAACGTTTCAGGTCACGATCGACAAGCAATATGTTGTCTTGGAAGTCTGAAGACCAGTGAATCAATTAAGCAAATAAAAGCGCATTGGGAGGAGTAAGTGGTGTTCAAGCTAGGGATGTCGGCGGCTGTCGCCTGTTTCGTGGGTCTGTTGAGCTCCGCGCAAGCCGAGGACGGTTCTTGGGACAAGGTCGTCGAGGCCGCCAAGAAGGAAGGCAAAGTCGTGGTCTACAACATGGCCTTGGGCGCTCCCTACTTCACGGCTGTCCTCAAGTCGTTCGAAGCGAAGTACGGAATTCCGGTCGAGAGTCTCGACCTCCGTGCCAGTGAGCTCTCCGAGCGCATCCGCACCGAGCAGGCGGCCGGCCGCTTTCTGGGCGACGCGGAAATGGTCACGACGACCATGATCGAGGAGCAACTCAAGAACGGCGATTTCGTGCAGAAACTGCCGCCGATCCCGAATGCCGCCCATTTGCGACCGCCGTTCAAAGCCAATGAATACAGCGTGCCGGCCTTCATGCAGCCGATGGGCATCCTCATCAACACGCGGCTGGTCAAGGAGCAGGACATCCCGACGAGCTGGAACGATCTCAACGATCCCAAATGGAAGGGCAAGATCCTCTCGGACGACATGCGGCCGCTCGGCAGCGGGAATACCATGTTCGCCATCCTGGAAAAGACCATGGGCACCGACTTCAACCAGAAGCTCGCCGAGCAAAAGCCCGTGTTCAGCCGCGATATGCGAAACGACGCGCGGCGCGTCGCTCGCGGCGAGTACGCCATCTATATCCCGCAGATCTTTGCCTTTACGTCCGATCTGAAGGGGCTGCCGGTGAAAGTCGTGATTCCGAAGGAGGGTGCACCTTTCGCGGAGATGGATCTCGCGGTGCTCAAGAACGCGCCGCATCCCAACGCTGCGCGTTTGTTCATCGACCACTTCCTCAGCGTCGAGTCGCAATTGCTCTACGCGAACGCATGGATGCTTCCGGTGAACGCCGCGGCCGCCGAGCGCGCCAATCCGGACGCGCAGCAGTTCGTGAACGCCAAGATCATTGGTCCCGCCAAGCTGGCTGAGCGCTCCTCGATGATGGATCTCGCCAAGAAGCTTTACCCCTGAGAGACCCATGAGCGTTTCAGCCGGAGAGGGAGTGAACAACCTCGTCGAGAGGCGTACGACCGGCCTGAGCGGGATCGGGCGGTGGCTGCAGGCGACTGCGGCAGGCCGCCTTGCGGCGCTCGCTCTGCTCGTCGTCGTTCTCGCCTTCCTTTCCGTCTATCCGCTGTCGATGCTGCTCTATGGAAGCCTGCATTCGACGCCGCCGGGAATGGCCGGCACTTTCAATCTGGACGGATATCGCGACGTCATCACGCTGCAAAGCGCGGTGACACTCCTCAACACCGTCGGCATATCCCTGGCCAAGACCATCCCTTCGGTAATCCTGGCCGTCTTGCTCGCCTGGATACTGGCGCGAACCGACACGCCATTCCGGGGGGCTCTGGAAGTCCTGATCACGCTGCCATTCTTCATTCCCCCGATCCTGACCGCAATGGCGTGGGGCATGCTCGGCAATCCGCAGGTCGGATTGCTCAATCAGCTCTATCAGTGGGTCACGGGATCAGAGACAGCGCCGATCAACGTCTATTCATATGGCGGCGTAGTCTGGCACATGATGCAGTATTCCGTGCCGTTCCTGTTTCTTCTTATCGTGGACGCCTTCCGAGCGATGGATCCGAGTCTCGAGGAGGCGGCGACCATGTGCGGCGCATCACGCCTGCGAACTTTTCGCTCTGTCACGCTGCAGCTTATGCTGCCCGCGCTGACCGGTGCGGCCATCCTGAGCTTCATTCGCGGCATCGAGAATTTCGAGTCGCCGCTCTTCTTCGGCTCACCGGCGGGAATTCGGGTCATCACGACGGACATCTACGACTCGATCAACCAGCGGTCGCCGCCGCAATATCAGTATGCAACCGCGATCAGCTTCGTCATCATGGCGCTATTGTTCCTGATCGTTCTTCTGCAGCGGCGGATGCTGCGCGGCCGGAGTTTTCAGACCATCACCGGCAAGGGCTATTCACCTTCGGTGATGAAACTCGGTGCATGGCGATGGGCAACCTTTGCCTTTTGCGTTCTGTTCTTTGTGGTGACGGTGGTCCTCCCGGTCGGGCAACTCATCATCGGCTCGTTCTTCAAGTTCTTCGGGTTCTACCAGTGGGACATGCTGACACTCGAGCACTATCAGGCGGTGTTCGGCAGCAGCGAGTTCTGGCGCGGGTTCAGCAACACGATGTTCCTGGGCCTCGTCGGCGCCACGCTGACGATGTTGCTCGGCGCAACCGTCGCCTATGTCTCGGTCCGAACGAAGTGGCGAGGCCGGTTGCTGATCGATTCGATGGCTTGGCTGCCGTGGATGATGCCCGGCATCGTCCTTGGTGTCGGGTTTCTCTGGGGGTTTGCTCTGCTGCCTCACGCGATTCCGATCTACGGCACGATCTGGGCGCTGCTGCTGGCCTATATTTCGCTTGGGACGCCGCTTTCGGTGCGCGCCATGTCGAGCGCATATGCGCAGCTTTCGTTCGACCTCGAGGAGTGCTCCCGGGTGCATGGCGCAAGCTGGCTGCAAACCATGAGGCGCATCGTCCTTGCCCTGGCCTGGCCTTCCTTCGCCGTCGGATGGGTGCTGGTGTTCTTCGGCATCATGCGCGAGCTGAGCGCATCCGTTCTGCTCTATTCTGTCGGCTCCGAGGTGTTGTCTGTCGTGCTGCTGAAGCTGTGGGCGAACGGCAATGCGGAGCAGGTCAGTGTCATTGGGCTCATCATGATGGTTCTCGTGATCGTCTTCCGTTGGGTTCAACTCAAATTCATCAGCAGCCGTATCGGTGGAATGTGACCAGGCTTGGATCGTGCCATGTCGAATGTCGTTCTTGAGAAGGTGAGCCGGAGCTTCGGTAATTTCGTCGCGGTCGACGGCGTCGACCTGCGCGTCAGCGAGGGTGAATTCGTCACCCTGCTGGGGCCGTCGGGGTGCGGCAAGACCACGACGTTGCGGATGGTCGCGGGCCTCGAGCAAAATTCCGGCGGCCGCATCAGCATAGGCAACGAGGTCGTCAGCGATGCGGCTCGCGGCGTCTTTGTTCCGTCGGAGCGCCGGCGGCTCGGCATGGTCTTCCAGTCATACGCGATCTGGCCGCACATGACCGTCTTCGAGAACGTCGCCTATCCGCTGCGGGTGCGCCGCAAATCCGCGGCCGAGATACGCGATCTCGTCGCCAGGGCACTCCGCCTCGTCGAAATGCAGGATTTCGCCGAGCGGCCGGCACCGGCGCTGTCCGGCGGCCAGCAGCAGCGAGTGGCGATCGCGCGGGCCCTCGTCTTCGAACCCAAGGTGCTGCTGCTCGACGAGCCGCTCAGCAATCTCGACGCAAAGCTCCGTCTGCAGATGGGCGACGAGTTCCGTTCGATCCAGAGACGGCTTGGGATGACGAGCCTGTACGTGACACATGATCAGGCCGAAGCGATGGCGTTGTCCGACCGTGTGGTCGTGATGGATCGCGGCCGAATCCAGCAGATCGGTGCGCCCGAGGAAATTTATCGCTATCCCGCAAACCGGATCGTGGCGGCCTTCTTCGGAACACCGAACCTGCTGGAGGCCAGTGTGGAGGCCTGCACGCGGATCGACGATCGCCGGGTGCGGCTCAACGTCGTCGGCAAGGGCTGGCGTGGAGCGTGCGAGTCGGCAAGCGAGATCCGGCCCGGGCGGCCCGTGACCGTCATGGTTCGTCCCGAGGACGCGCGTATCGCGGCGCCGGATGCGGCTCACAGTGACCACGAGCTTCGATGGTCCGGACAGATTGCGCACACGATCTTCCGCGGCCCGATCCGGTCGGTCGTGGTGCAGACCGACGATAGCCGCCTCAATGTCGATGCGCCGCCGTTCGGTGGCTTCTCCGTCGGAGACAATGTGACCGTCGTCGTTCCGCAGCAATCAGCTTGGGCAGTGCCGGAGCAGGCCGGCGCAGCCCCTTAAGCCGGGGGTGCCTCTCAGCGATAGATCTGCTGAGCCAAAGACAGCATCTCGTTCATGCGTTCGGGATCGGTGGTGCCGAGAAGCTTCGTTGTTTCGATCTGTGCCACCGCGGGATCGACACCGGTCAGCGCGTCCGCCGTGGTCGGCAGCAGCCCGAGCCTCGCAAGGCTCTGCTGCATCGTCTTGCCCAGATAGTATTCCATCAGCAGCCGCGCCGCGTTTGGGTGAGGCGCATTCTTCAGCAGCGCGAGATCGTAGCCGACGTAGGGCAGCCCCTCCTTTGGCGCGATGAACTTGACCGGGAGGCCCTTGAGTTCGAGCAGCGATGTCAGACTGTCGGGGATGTAGAGCGGGTATTCGCCGCGCGCTACGCGGCGCTCATTTGCGGGTATCTCCCGGCTGAACTTCAGGTCCTGCTGGGCAAGCTTCTCGTGGAAGGCGCGCCCGTAGAGGTCCTGCAGGACCGAGAAGAGCACGCCGCCGCCGCCGAGCGTCCGCAGATCGTCGCTGAGGATTTTTCCTTTCCAGCGCGGATCCGTCAGGTCGAGCCAGCTTTTCGGCTCGTCCGCCGGCTTGACCAGCATGGTATTCGCCAGGATGCCGTAGACGATCGCAAAGACAGGGAGCCGCATGCCGTCGCTTGGGAAGTCCGCCTTGAGACGGCCGAGGCTGGGGAGGGGGCCGTGAGGTTCGAAGACACGCTCCTCCTTGATCTGCAGCGTGGTCGTGGTCCGCCCGTTCTCGGAGACGTCGGCTGCGTTGCGGCCCGCGGCCTGCTCGATGCGGATGCGCTCCCGGACTTCGCTCGCGCGCGCTTCGAGAATGTCCACGGTGATTCCGTAGGCGGACTCGAACTCCTTCTTGAGCTCCTTGTGCGCGGCAAGGCCGACGAACGCGCTGTAGAGCACCACGCGGCCTTCCTTCTTTGCGGCTGCGACCAACGCGGACCATTCGCCCTCCGCTCTCGACGGGGCCATGATCGATGGCAGGATCGAAGAGGCGGTCAGTCCAAACACCGTAGCGCGGCGCGTGATGCGCGCGCGCTTTTCCCGGTCCGGCGTGGCCATTGTCGCTACTCCGCGGCTTGCGGGCTCGGGGCACGCCAGCGAATGGCGGTCTTCAACTTGTCCTGATAGGCCTCGAGCCAGTCGATCTTCGCGTCAGCGTAGTAGGAGCCTGCGCGCGCGTTCCAGAACACCTCGGCATCGTCGACGCCGGGCGGCACGGTGCCGCTGTTGGCGAATGCCCGTGCAGCGTTGAGCAGGCGCCGCCTCGTCCGCGCGATCATCACGTCGCTCGGTGCGAGATGTTCCTTGGTGTGATCGACGATCGGCCCCATGCTTTCCGTGACGGCTTGGTCCTGCATCACGATGTTGCGGATGCCGGTGTAGATCTTGTTGGTGCGCTGAGCTTCGCGATCGATCTGCCAGTCGTTGCCGATGTTCTGGACCGCACGCCAGCGCCCATACCAGTCCGTGGTGTTGGGCAGATAATCCAGACCGTCGGCCCCGGGGATGCCGCCACCGGATTTCAGCTTGGAACTCGAGTAAGTCGCCCCCTTGGCGCGGCCGCCATAGATCGAGATCAGCATCGTGTGGGTGTCGTCCATGGGCACCCACGCCTTGGCGACCACGTGGTCGGCAAAGTCGGCGTTCGGGGTCTGGGTCCAGAACGGCAGTGAGAAATGCGCCATGCGCCAGTGCATTCGATCGTCCGCTTCCGGCCGAAACGCGCCGTACATCGTGCCCCAGTCGGTCTCGGTGACCTTGTACTCCGGCGCTCGGTTGGAAACCGTGTGACGGGCCGGGTGGCCTTCCTCGAAATCATCAGGGTTGATGTGTCCGGCATGCAGGAAGCCGAAATGCGACGTGTCGATATCGCCTTCGAGGCCCTGGAGCCAGTTGGCTTCGCGTTGGAGGATGGTGACGGTCAGATCCTGCTCCGGAACGAACAGCGCTTCGTGCATCGGCATCGGCGGCGCCTCGGCCCGCGCGCCCATGTAAACCCATATGAGGCCCGCGCACTCGCGAACCCTGTAGCTTTTTGCGCGGACCTTTTCCTTGAAATCCTGCGGAGGGGGGACGTTCGGCATTTCGAGGCAGCGGCCGTCAACGTCGAACTTCCAGCCGTGATAGACGCAACGGATGCCGTCCTGCTCGTTACGGCCGAGGAACAGCGAGGCACAGCGATGTGGACATTGATGATCCAGCACGCCAACCCGGCCCGAGCTGTCACGGAAGGCAATGAGCTGCTCACCAAGCAGCATCAGGCGCATTGGATCGCCGTCGACCGATAGTTCCGAAGAGAGGGCGGCGGGTATCCAGTATTGCCGCATCATCTCGCCCATGACCGTACCCGGGCCAACCAGCGTCAGATCCTGGCCGTCAGTCGATTTCGACATGGTGATCCTCCCTAGCTCTTTTGAATGCTTATTATTTGCATTATGCAAGTAATTCGCCCCTGCGTCAATGACGCGATCGTCCGGAAAGCGAGCGGTTGAGCGGTGCAGTGCAACTCGTTATGGTTCTGCTCCCATCACCGCGAGCAAATTGTCTTGATGAACAAGGTCAGCACGATCCTCCCGCTCGAGAACTGGACCGGATACCGGTTCGGTCTCATCGCTTCGCGGCTGGGCAGCTTCATCTCCCCCATGTACGAAGATCGTTACGAGCTGACGATGCCGGCCTGGCGAAGCCTCGCGGTCATTGCCAGGCATCAGCCGCTGACGGCCACGCAACTTGCGACATTGACCTCGTCCGATGCGTTCAAGGTCGCGCGCTCCATCGAATTGCTGGTGCGCCGAGGGCTGATTCATCGTGACGTGGATAAAGCGGACCGCCGCCGCGCCAGCCTGAGCCTCACGACCGATGGCCGCAAGGTCTACAAGGATATCGAGAAATTCGTTGTTCGGGTCGAGCGCAAGCTCATGGCCGCGCTCGATCCGCACGAAATCGAGGTTTTGAGGCGAAGCCTCGACAAGCTCGATCAGCAACTGGAGACCGAGATCAAAGCACAGGGCCGCGAGAAATTCCTGTAACGGTCTCCGGCGGCCTCTGTTTGCGCCTCAGTATCTTACAATGTCCGAATGCCGCTCTTGATGCCATCGGCGATCTGACCAATCTGCTCCTCGTTGATGATAAGAGGCGGCGACAGGATCAGTGTATCGCCAACAGCGCGAACAAAGATCCCATTTTCGAAACAATTGTTCGCCACGGCGCGGGCCCGTTGACCAGGAGCGTTCGGGGCAGCTTTGATCTCTACGGCCCCAAGTAGCCCGAGGTTGCGGATATCGCGGACCGCGCCGCCGGCGCCCCTGATGTCGTGAATGGCGGCTTCCCATGTCCCGGCGATGCGCGCGACTTTCTCGAAGATGCCTTCCTCCTGATAGACATCCAGGGTGGCAATCGCGGCGGCGCAGGCAAGCGGGTGGCCGGAGTAGGTGTAGCCGTGAGCGAGCTCGACGGTGGCCTCCGGTCCCTGCGACATGGCCTCGTGCACATGATGATGAACCAGCACGCCTCCCATTGGAACGGCGCCGTTACTCATCCCATTCGCGCATGAGGTCCGGCGTGACGCCTAGAGCCTGTGCGGCAAACGGCGCCCCTAGTCTTCCGAAGCCGGTGACGACCTCATCGAAGATCAGCAGGATGCCGTGCTTGCTGGTGATCTCGCGCAGCCGCTTGAGATAGCCCTTGGGCGGCGGCAGCACGCCGCCGGCGCCAGCTATCGGTTCGACGATGACGGCTGCGACTGTCGAGGGGGCCACCGCGGTCAGGAGACCTTCCAGCGCATCTGCAAATTCGACGCCGTGCTCGGGCTCGCCCTTGCTGAACGCATTTCGCGCGAGATCATGTGTGTGAGGAAGGTGTGACACCCCCGGAAGCATGACGCCGAACTGCGCCCGCTGCCATCCGATGCCCGAGACCGAGAGTCCGCCGAATCCCATTCCATGGTAACTGCGCTGGCGCCCGATCAGGCGCTGGCGATGGCCTTCGCCGCGCGCCCGGTGATAGGCCAGCGCCATCTTAAGGGCGGTGTCGACCGCCTCGGAGCCGGATCCGGCGAGGAAAGTATGGTCAAACCCTTCCGGCGCGATCTCCAACGCGGCAAAGTCAGCTAAGGGCCAAAAGGCGAATTACACCGTGACCAGCTCGGGGATTTCCGGTCTAGGCAATGTGTGCGCCGTCGCTCTCTCCCATTTGTCAACGTGGTTGACGGTAATTGCCCGGAATTGCTGTTCCGCGAACTATTGGATGGACTCTTCCGGCAACCAGCTGAATTTGCCTTCGCAAAACTGGTCGTGGTGGTTGAAGTTCGGCGCGTGGACCGGATGCATTAGCGATGTCATGACGCGCGATATGGACTCCCGAGGTGAACGGCGCCGTTGAAGTTGCCATCGCCTGCACCTCTTTCGTAATGAAACAATGGCCGGCCACAGCGCGACCGGCGACGGTGTCGTCATGCTGGCGGGAGCGCAGCCGCGGCAGACGACCGGAGAGATGATCTAATCATTCGGGAAAGGCGTTATCCAACAGAGGAGTATCCTATGAAGTTGGCTCAAACATCAACACTACTCATTTGTCTGCTCGGCGCGCCGGGAATTTCGTTGGCCGCGGACGCCAAGGGGGACGTGGAGAAGGCTTACGCCGCTTGGGATGCCGCATTTAATAAGCACGACGAGAAAGCCATCGGCGCCTCCTATGTCGCGACGGCAAAATTGATGCCGCCCACACATCAGGTCGCGTCGGGGCCGGCCGAGATCGAGAAGTTCTTTGCCGGACTCTTCGCGAGCGGTGTGACGGATCACAAGTTGGAGATGATCGATGCCGGCGGAGACGACAAGGTAGTCTTCGGCACAGCCAAGTGGAGCGCTACGGGTAAGGACAAGGAGGGCAAGCCGTCTCCCTTCAGTGGTTTGGCGACGCACGTCTTCGAACGCCAAGCCGACGGATCGCTCAAATTGAGGCTGCAAACATTCAACTAAAGCGGTCGAAGCTTAATCGGTCCGGCGAGGCGGCGGCCTTACCGGACGCCCAAAAGGGCTACTTGTCTCCGGTGCAAGATATGTCCGGGTTGGGTCAAACTGCGACTTAACGGGGAGGGCAGTTCTTGGCGAAACGCGGACATTTGCCCTGATCGGCACGTCTCCGAAGAGCCAAGATCAGAGTGATCGTCGCATTCGGTCGCGGCGTGGACTTGCTACCTACGATGACGTGAGGATTCCGCAGCTATCCTCTCATACAACGCCACCTCTACGCGCTAGTGCGGTAGAAGAGCTATCTGCTGGGGTCATTTGGAGCAACGGCCTCCTCGAACAGCTCAACCTTACCGCGCGTGTTGTCTGTTACCGCAAAAACCTCGTAAAAATCGATCTGCGGCTTCATGCCGTAGCGCTGGATGATGCCCTCGAGCCACGGCCCGGTGTAGAACGCCGTAGCGTCCTCGATACGCTCCCACTGGTACACGCCGCCCGCCCAGCCGCTTTCGGACCAGATGAAGTGCTTGCTGATCAGCCCCGTCACCCCGCGGAAGTTGGGGGCGATCTTGTGAAAGTGCTCGCGACACGCGGCGTGGTCGATCTGCGGCGGCAGTGTGTATCGTACAACGGCGGTAATCATGCGACCTCCTTGTAAGTATGCCCCGGCGCAACATTGATGCCATTCCCGGGATCAAGCTAGCGAAGCGGGAAGCCGACCATTCCAAAGCATGCTGAACTTAGCGTCGAAGTTCAGCCTATCCTGCATGATCTCGGTCCGGGCGTTGCTCAATTCGCGCAACGCAGGCTCCATGCATGCTGGTGCGTGTCGACTCAGATATTGACCATCTACTCGCGCCGATCGCGATCAAATGCGACAGACGCCGCCGTGAGTAGGTCAACACGATTGACAAGAGCCTTAATCGCCGCGCGGCTATCTCCTTTCAATTTTTTGCGTTAATGTGAAGCTCTTCACACCCGTGTAGCAGACGGGCTCGGATGATGCCCAAAGAGAGGTGAGCTAAGGCCCCGCAAAGCGCCGCCCAGTTCTATTCCATTCACACGCGAGTTTGGGAGCGACACATGGAAAAGCGCGAAATTGGCAACAGCTTGACGAAAGGTCTGTCCGAAGCGAAGCGGGGCGCCTTCTCCCGCCGCTCGGTGTTGACGTTGGTTTGCACCCTCGGCGCCACGGCGCCGCTTGGAATGTTTGGAGCGGCTCGCGCGCTGACGGCATCCGGGACTGGATCGCTGTCTTATATTCCCGGCGAGCCTCTTATTTGTCGCGCCGCAGCGAGCAGTGAAGAGCTGCAGGGCCCACCCCGCCAACTCAAACTCGCCTGGAATGCGAACGCGGCGTGCACCGTCGCTGCGGCAGTCGCAAAGGAGCGGGGTATCTTCGCCAAGCACAACCTCGATGTCGAATTCGTCAATTTCGGCGGTTCGACCGACCAGTTGTTGGAGGCGATTGCAACTGGCAAGGCGGATGCCGGTTTGGGATTGGCCCTGCGCTGGCTCAAACCGCTGGAGCAAGGTTTCGACGTTCGGATCACCGCCGGTGTGCACGGCGGCTGCATCCGGCTCCTCGGCTCCAAGGCTGCGAATATTGACAGCCTGGAATCCCTGCGCGGCAAGGCTATCGGGATTAGCGATCAAGCGAGCCCAGCGAAGAACTTCTTTTCGATCTACCTCGCCAAAAAGGGCATCGATCCGGCCCAAGAGGTAGAGTGGCGCCAGTACCCGGCCAATCTGCTCGCGCTTGCCGTCGACAAGGGCGAAGTGCAGGCGCTGGCCGAGATAGATCCGCTGCCCTACCTCTGGCTCAAGGAAGGCAAACTCAACGAGATCGCGACGAACTTGACGGGTGAATTCGCCGACCGCACCTGCTGCGTTCTCGCGATACGTGGCAGCCTCACCCGAAGCGAAATGCCGGTGGCGGCCGCTCTGACCCGATCGATACTGGAGGGGGCAGACCTAGTTGCCAGCGATCCCGCCGATGCCGCAGCAATCTATTCGGGCTACGGCGGGAGAGGATCCGTAGAGGATCTCGCCACGATGTATCGCAGCCATACTCACCACAATCACCCGGTCGGGGCAACGCTCAAGAAGCAGCTTCTACTCTACACCGACGAACTCAAGGCAGTGAACGTCATGAAGCGAAGCACTGACCCGGCCAAATTCGCCGAGCGGATTTATCTTGACGTTCTAAGCTGAGCCGATTGGGAAGATCCGCAGTGAGCTCGGTCATCGATGAAGTGCCGAGGCCATCAGAGAAATCGGGTTTCGGCTTTTTTGAAAGTTCGACCACTCGGTCGTTGATCGGCGGACTGTCTGTTGCCGCCGCATGGTCTATGGTCGCCGTGCTCACTGCGCTCTGGCCGGATAAGCCCGAGAGCGATTGGGCCTACACCGGCGGCTTCGCGATTGCCTGCGGCGCGTTGGCCCTTGCGCTCGCCCTGGCAGCCTTTGCCGGCGTTCGTTTTGTTGCTTTTCAGCGTCTCCAGTGGCTCTCCCCGTGGCTGTTTGCGCTCGCGCTGTTTTTTGCTGCCTGGGAGGCCGTCACAGCAAAGCTTGGATTGCTGCCGTTGCCGTTCTTTCCGCCGCCGCAGGCCGTTGTCGAAGTCGTAATCGATGATTGGGGGCGGCTGGCTGAAGGCATCTTCGCCTCAGCGCGTCTGCTCGCGACCGGTTACTTTCTCGGTGCGGCGGTGGGGTTCGTAACCGGCGTGGCGATCGGCTGGTCGCGGCTCGCCGGTTATTGGATCCACCCAGTTTTGCGGTTCATCGGGCCGCTGCCCGCGACAGCTTGGCTGCCGCTCGCATTTTTTGTTTTCCCGTCGAGCTTCAGCGCCAGCATTTTCCTGATTGCGCTCGCCACCGGGTTTCCGGTCACCGTGCTGACCTGGTCGGGCGTCGCCTGCGTGAAGAGCGCCTATTACGATATTGCGCGGACATTGGGAGCAACCCAGCGCTTCCTCGTGCTCAAGGTTGCCATTCCGGCGGCAATGCCACATGTCTTTGTTGGCCTGTTCATGGGTCTCGGCAACTCGTTTGCGGTTCTTGTCGTAGCCGAGATGCTGGGCGTGAAGGCGGGGCTCGGCTGGTACCTGCAATGGGCGCAAGGTTGGGCGGCCTATGCCAATATGTACGCCGCGCTGCTGCTCATGGCGTTCTTGTGCTCAGGGCTGATCACGCTGCTGTTCCGCTTGCGGGACCGCCTGCTATCCTGGCAGAAAGGTCTGGTGCGATGGTAGCGGCGATCGCAAGCGATCACGCGGTCCGTGGATCGACGCTAACGCTCCGCGAAGTGAGCCACAGCTTCGATCTCGAAGGGCAGCCCCTGCCGGTATTGGACCGCATCAGCCTTCAGGTCGGCCGCGGCGAATTTGTCGCTCTCCTGGGGCCGAGTGGGTGCGGAAAATCGACCCTGCTGCGGCTGGTCGCGGGGCTCGACACTCCAACAGCCGGCTTCCTGCTAGCGGAGGGAAGAGAGATCGAAGCACCCGATCCGTCGCGCGTCGTCGTTTTTCAAGACCCAACGCTCTATCCATGGCGGACGGTACGGAGCAACGTTGCGCTCGGTCTGGAAGCCCGCGGGTTGCTACGCACTCATGGCGGGCGTATCGAAGACGCCTTGCGCCTGGTGGGGCTCACGGGCTTCGCCAATGCCTACCCGCACCAGCTTTCCGGTGGCATGGCGCAACGCGCGGCTCTGGCGCGTGCGCTTGTCAACGACCCAAAGCTGCTCATTCTCGACGAACCTTTGGGCCAGCTCGACTCGCTGACTCGCATCGCGATGCAGGCGGAACTCGTATCACTTTGGCAGCGCTCGCGCTTCACGGCGCTGATGGTCACGCACGATGTCGAGGAGGCGCTATTGCTTGCTGGCCGTGTCATCGTGCTGAGCGACCGGCCTGCACGGGTCAAGGCTGAAGTCGTCAACAGCCAGCCCTATCCTCGCCACCGGGGCGATCCGCACTTCGTTGAGCTTCGTCGCGAGGTGTTTGGGCAACTCGGCCTCGATGAGGCATGGTAGCCCTCAAAAGGAGCTCGCCGTGACGGATCTTCTCATACGCATCCACAGAGCAAGCAGCACGGCGTTCTCGCCGCGATCGCAATGCGATTGTGTTAGCGGCTGTGCAGCCACCTCGTGGAGATCTAAAAATCTGGGAAGCGCACGGAGACTTCGATGACCTCAGAATTCAACGTCCACAACGCCGCGGGCTATGAGCAGCTCATGGGCCGCTGGAGCCGAAGACTCGCGCGGAAATTCATCGACTTCACAGGGATTTCCGACGGCGAAAGGATTCTCGACATCGGCTGTGGCACCGGTAGCCTGACCTTCACGCTCGCCAGAGCCGCCGACCTCGCCGAGATTACCGCGATCGACTATTCACCAGTCTTTGTCGAGGACGTGATCCGGCGCAACACAAACCCGCGAATAAAAGTCCGGCAGGCTGATGCCTGTGCACTGCCCTTCGAGGGCGGCACGTTCGATCGCGCTTTGGCGCTTCTCGTGCTCCACTTCGTTCCCGAAGCCGGTAAGGCAGTAGCCGAGATGCGCCGCGTCGTTCGGCCGGGCGGCGTGGTCGCGGCAGCGGTGTGGGATCATCTCGGCGGGATGCCCGGCATGCGCATGATGGTCGACACGGTGGCGGCACTCGGTGAAAGCGGGCGCCAGCTGCGCAGTCGCTATTGCTTTCAACCAATGATGCAGCCGGGCGAACTGAGACGGACTTTTGCCGAACAGGGTCTCGTGAGCATTGCGGAAGTAGAGCTGATGATCCGCATGGACTACAAAAGCTTTGCCGACTATTGGACGCCGATTGCCGCTGGCGAAGGGCCGCTCGGCAAGTATGTGGCAGCGCTCGACGCTGCGGAGCGAGCGCGCACCGACGCCGCCGTGCGCGATGCCTACGAGGCCGGCCGGCCCGACGGCCCGAGGTCCTTTGCAAACGTCGCGTGGGCGTGCAGAGGCATCGTTCCCTAACTCGACGGCCAGAGCGGTCTCTTCCGAGGTCCTGACTATCTGAGTGCCCGGGTGGAAAGTCGATGAACGTCTGGGCTTAACCAGGACGAGCAGGCTTGCTGCTCTGCTACGCGGATACGAGAAGATTGGCGAAGTGGAAATTTTTCATTTTCTGCTTGAAGTCAGGTGAGTGAGCGTCTATGCGTTTTCCAGCGTTGCTCGTCTGTCGGGCGCTCTCTTTGGCCTAGATGCCAAGGGAAGCATGCACGCTCTTGATGCTCCTCACCTTGTTGAGTGACACAACAGTCGACGTAAGTCGATTGGAGTTCATTCATCGTCGGTAAGGGTGTCGGAACCCTTCCACTCTGGAAGGTTGGGGCCTCGTGGTCCCGGGCTGTTTGACAAGTGAAGATGAAGAAAGAGAAACGTGGACGGCGGAGTCCTTGCGCCTCTCGGACACTGAAGAGCTTCGGCTTTTGAGTTCTGAGAGGGGACGAAAGACTTCGGCGGTACACGTTTTAAAGGAAACACCATCGCTGCCAGCGATGTGAATCGCGGGCAGCTCGGCGACTTCGGTTGTCGAAATAATGGTGGGACCTCGTCAAACGTTGTGATCAGCCGGTTCAAAGTTCAAGTCCAACTTGAGAGTTTGATCCTGGCTCAGAGCGAACGCTGGCGGCAGGCTTAACACATGCAAGTCGAGCGGGCGTAGCAATACGTCAGCGGCAGACGGGTGAGTAACGCGTGGGAACGTACCTTTTGGTTCGGAACAACACAGGGAAACTTGTGCTAATACCGGATAAGCCCTTACGGGGAAAGATTTATCGCCGAAAGATCGGCCCGCGTCTGATTAGCTAGTTGGTGAGGTAATGGCTCACCAAGGCGACGATCAGTAGCTGGTCTGAGAGGATGATCAGCCACATTGGGACTGAGACACGGCCCAAACTCCTACGGGAGGCAGCAGTGGGGAATATTGGACAATGGGGGCAACCCTGATCCAGCCATGCCGCGTGAGTGATGAAGGCCCTAGGGTTGTAAAGCTCTTTTGTGCGGGAAGATAATGACGGTACCGCAAGAATAAGCCCCGGCTAACTTCGTGCCAGCAGCCGCGGTAATACGAAGGGGGCTAGCGTTGCTCGGAATCACTGGGCGTAAAGGGTGCGTAGGCGGGTCTTTAAGTCAGGGGTGAAATCCTGGAGCTCAACTCCAGAACTGCCTTTGATACTGAAGATCTTGAGTTCGGGAGAGGTGAGTGGAACTGCGAGTGTAGAGGTGAAATTCGTAGATATTCGCAAGAACACCAGTGGCGAAGGCGGCTCACTGGCCCGATACTGACGCTGAGGCACGAAAGCGTGGGGAGCAAACAGGATTAGATACCCTGGTAGTCCACGCCGTAAACGATGAATGCCAGCCGTTAGTGGGTTTACTCACTAGTGGCGCAGCTAACGCTTTAAGCATTCCGCCTGGGGAGTACGGTCGCAAGATTAAAACTCAAAGGAATTGACGGGGGCCCGCACAAGCGGTGGAGCATGTGGTTTAATTCGACGCAACGCGCAGAACCTTACCAGCCCTTGACATGTCCAGGACCGGTCGCAGAGATGTGACCTTCTCTTCGGAGCCTGGAACACAGGTGCTGCATGGCTGTCGTCAGCTCGTGTCGTGAGATGTTGGGTTAAGTCCCGCAACGAGCGCAACCCCCGTCCTTAGTTGCTACCATTTAGTTGAGCACTCTAAGGAGACTGCCGGTGATAAGCCGCGAGGAAGGTGGGGATGACGTCAAGTCCTCATGGCCCTTACGGGCTGGGCTACACACGTGCTACAATGGCGGTGACAATGGGATGCTAAGGGGCGACCCTTCGCAAATCTCAAAAAGCCGTCTCAGTTCGGATTGGGCTCTGCAACTCGAGCCCATGAAGTTGGAATCGCTAGTAATCGTGGATCAGCACGCCACGGTGAATACGTTCCCGGGCCTTGTACACACCGCCCGTCACACCATGGGAGTTGGTTTTACCTGAAGACGGTGCGCTAACCAGCAATGGAGGCAGCCGGCCACGGTAGGGTCAGCGACTGGGGTGAAGTCGTAACAAGGTAGCCGTAGGGGAACCTGCGGCTGGATCACCTCCTTTCTAAGGATGGTTCTTCAGAAGCTTGCTTCTATCGAACCGTTTTAGAAACATCAGTGGCCAACGATCGTCAGGATTGTTGAGCTGCATTGGCGGGATTTCGCCGTCTTCGTTTCTCTTTCTTCGCGGACGAACACGCGCTGGGGCTGCAGGCTTGCAGAATCCCTGGTCCTTGACTGGATATGCGTTAGGGGCTTGTAGCTCAGTTGGTTAGAGCGCGCGCTTGATAAGCGTGAGGTCGGAAGTTCAAGTCTTCCCAGGCCCACCACACTCATCGAGTGAGCATTCGTCTTCTGGTTACGGGGCCATAGCTCAGCTGGGAGAGCGCGTGCTTTGCAAGCATGAGGTCGTCGGTTCGATCCCGTCTGGCTCCACCAGATGGTTTGATCATCGACTGATCGTGCATCTAAATCGTCCGCGAAACATCACTTCGCACTTACTAGTCCGGATGGACAGTGAGCTGCGTGATTTCTGACATCGTAAAGAGGAGATCGATCCGAGTTGGATCGGGCAACAAGCAATTGTTGCGCGATACTTCATTATCTCCGGATCATTTCGGCGCTCGTGCGTCTTTCAATGTAGCTCACAAGGCTGCGTTTGAGAGACATGCGAGTTGTAAATGATCCTTTTAGCGAAGCTTGACCGCCTCGCTATCGGAACGATCTTACGAAGCAAGCTGGTCTTTCTAATCATTGTCCGGCTGTGAGAATAGCGTTCATCGAGGACGCGCGCCGCAAGGCAGTTCTTACAGACAACATTCTGCCGAGTGTGTGGACATTGATAATGAGAGCAATCAAGTGCCTTAAGGGTGTTCGGTGGATGCCTTGGCGCTGAGAGGCGATGAAGGACGTGCTACGCTGCGATAAGCCGTGGGGAGCTGCGAAGAAGCTTTGATCCATGGATTTCCGAATGGGGAAACCCACCTTCGATAGCCGGAACTCCAAGACCTTTGTCGAAAGACATTGGTGTGGGGTTCGATCAGAAATGAGAGATGCCTGGACCTTTAGATTTCGATCGAAGAGGTTTTGGATTTCCGGTTATCAAGAGAAGGTATGAGACTTCTGAATACATAGGAGGTTTCAAGCAAACCCAGGGAACTGAAA